>JAJEIO010000003.1 GCA_022827835.1 Candidatus Latescibacterota bacterium | reverse complement strand
TTCTTTTCGAACCGCGCCGTCACCCCGTTCACAGCCTTCACCACTTGGTCGCGCGTTTCTTCGGCTTGGTCCTTGATCAAGCGCCGGGTGTCCTCGCCCTTGTTCGGGGCCAGTAACACACCCACGGCTGCGCCGACCGCGACACCAGCTACAAAACCGGCCAAGAGACACGTTATGCCGTCGGTCGAATGGTTGTTCCTAGGATAGATTTTTTCGTAAAACATAACACAACTCCTTTAGCTTATGGATGTGATTGCTATTTATTAAAGAAAATAAAGTGTGTTGAATAAAACCAATGCTATTTTTATACTCTAAGGCTAAATCCTTCCTTTTTCCCCCGCCAACGCTGAGAGGACTTCCATGGCCCAAGTCCTGAGTACCCCTTCGCAC
Source organism: Candidatus Latescibacterota bacterium (assembly GCA_022827835.1). Classification (GTDB taxonomy): domain Bacteria; phylum Latescibacterota; class UBA2968; order UBA8231; family UBA8231. The sequence goes on along the minus strand of JAJEIO010000003.1, from coordinate 23,969 downwards.
AGCCTCAAAGAATTTCGCATTCTGCCAGGGTACACGCCAACCGACGGCAACGCGCCCAACACGTCGCTCAAGACCCGGCTCTGCCGCAAGGGGGACGACTTTCTCTACCTGCACGTTCCCTTTCTCAGCGCCGCCATGCAGGCCGTGACCGGCGGCGAAATGGCCATTGCCTTGGCCCAGCTAGGCGGTATCGGCATCCTGCCCGTTAGCCAGCCCATTGACGAGCAGTGCGCCAAGATCAGCCAAGTCAAGCGCTTCAAGGCCGGCTTTCAGACCGATATTCTCACCCTAGCCCCCGAGCAGCCCATCGCCGAGGTAGTAGAGATCATCCACCGCACCGGCTACACGACTTTCCCGGTCACCACCAGCGGCCAGTTCCACGACCAGCTCCTCGGCATCCTCACCGACAAGGACTTCGACGAGCGCCGCGACCTCGACTGCCAAGTGGCCTCCCGCATGAAAACCGACGTGCAGGCCGGCCGCGAAATAAGCGACCTCAAGGCCGCCAACGAACTGATGATCCGCTACGGCCGCGGCTTCCTGCCCATTCTGTCCAAGGGAGGCGTGCTACAAGCGGTGGTCTTCAAAAAGGACCTCGACAAGCACCTGCGGCACCCCAACGAATCCATCGACGAAAAAAAGCGCCTGCTCGTCGGCGCGGCCGTCTCCACCCACCCGGAGGACCGCGAGCGGGCCGAAGCCCTCATCGCGCAAGAAGTGGACGTACTCATCATCGACGCCTCCGACGGCCACACCGAATACCAGCGGCAAATGATCCAATTCCTCAAGGAGCGCACCGACGCCCCGGTCATTGGCGGCAACGTCGTCACGGCCGCGGGATTTCGCTTCTTGGCCGAGACCGGTGCCGACGCCATCAAAGTCGGCATGGGAATCGCCTCGGGCTGCATCACTCAGGAAGTCAAAGCCACCGGCCGCGGCCAAGGCACGGCCTTGATGGAAATCAACGCGGCGCGCAACCAGTGGCAGCAGGATTGCAACACGTACTTGCCCATCATCGCCGACGGCGGCATTTCGGGTCCGGCCGAGATCGCCGTGGCCATGGCCTTGGGTGCCAACGCCGTGATGATGGGGAGCTTCTTCGCCGGCTACACCGAAAGCCAAGGCAACCTCGTGCGCACCGCGGCTGGCGATATCGTCAAAGAGTACTGGATGGAAGGTTCGCTGCGCGCCCACAACATGCGGCGCTATGCGCAGACGCAAGAAAACTTCTTCGAGGAGGGCATCTCCGGCTACGTGCCCCACATCGGCTCTATTCACGACAAATTGCCGATCCGCATCCAGATGCTGCGCGCCACCTTGGCCACGGCCGGTTGCCGCACCATCGACGAGTTGCACGAAAAGGCCGTGCTCGAAATGCAGTCGTCCACCGCGTTGATGGACAGCCAGATCCACGACATCGTCCCCACCCCGACCGACCAGCAGGTCCTCTAAGGCTATGCGCGTACTCATTACCAACGCCGCTACCTCGCTCGGCCAAGCCCTAGCCGATGGCCTCAGCGACGCACACCAACTGCGCTTGACCGATCCCGAGCCTAGGTTCGGGATTCAGTGCGATCTAGGGCACGACTCAGAGACCGACGAGCTCGTCAAAGACATCGACATCATCGTCCACCTCGCCTACGCCCCGCGCGACGGCGACGGCGAAAACACTTGGCTGGACCGCAATACGCGCGGCACGTACAACCTGCTTTTGGCCGCGGCCGCCGCGGAGGTCAAACACGCCATCCTCGTGAGCACGCTCGACCTTTTCGCCCCGTACGAAGAAGACCTCACCGTTGACGAGACTTGGAAACCGCTGCCCTCCTGCGCGCCGGCCGTTCTCGGTGCCCATCTAGCCGAGTTTACCGCCCGCGAATTTGCCCACAGCCACGAACTCCACATCACCATTGCCCGCCTTGGCCACCTCGTCCGCGCCGAAGAAGTCGCCGACCAGCCCTACGATTCCATGTGGCTCGACGAGCGCGACGCCGTCCAAGCCGTAGCCCAGATTGTGCAAAAGGGGCCAGCCGGCCAGTACAACGCCATCCACATCCAGTCTGCGGCAACGCGCGCCCGCTTCTCCGTCGAGCGCGCCAAGAGCCACCTAACGTTCGATCCCCAATACAACTTTGAGGCCAACCCATGAAAGTTTTGCTCCTCGGTGGCAACGGCTTTCTCGGCCCGCACGTGGTCAAACAGCTCCAGGACACCTACGAACTGCGCATCACCGACATCGTACCCATCGACAGCCCGCACGAGACCATGCAGGTCGATGTCTCCGACCTCGATCAAGTGCGCCGCGCCACCGAGGGCACCGATGTAACCATCAACTGCTCAGTACTGCGCCACGACCGCAAGATCGCCTTTGACGTCAGTACCACCGGCACGTACAACGGCATCCGCGCCGCGGTCGAGAACGGCCACACCCGCTTCGTCAACACCGGGCCCCACTTCACCCAAGCCGGTCCCTCGTACGAGCACTACGATTTCGACATCAACGAAGAAGTCCCCCTGCATTCAGGCGTCGGCCTCTACGCGCACAGCAAATCGCTCGGCCAAGAGATTTGCCGCGTCTTCGCCGCCAACCACCCCATCCACGTACTCACCACCCTCTTTTTGAGCTTTCGCGACGCCGAGCCGTCCGCCGAGCAACTCGGCCGCGGCACCAATCCCTTTTCCGTCACTTTTCCCGACGCCGCCCGCGCCCTGCAAAAGTGCCTAGAAGTGGATTTGGCGTCCCTGCCGTCGCGCTGCGAGATCTTCCACATCACCACGGACACGCCCCACGGCCGCTACAGCAACGCCAAAGCTCGCCGACTGCTAGGGTGGGTGCCGCAAGACCGGCTCGAAGGCTACTGGCGCAAGCCGCAAGGCTAGCCATGCCCACGGCCTCCGCACAGATATTCGACGGCCTAGACCATCCGCTGCGCTGCGAAAGCCTGCCCCTGCCCGATTCCCTCGCGCCGGGTGAAGTACTCGTCGAGATCGATCTAGCCACGATCTGCGGCTCCGACCTCCATACGCTGTCCGGCCTGCGCACGGAGCCCACGCCCCTGATCCTCGGCCACGAGGCCGTCGGCCGCGTCGTCGCCTCGCAGCGTCCTACCTCGGCCCTAGGCGACCGCGTAAGCTGGACCATCGCCGACAGTTGCGGTACCTGTTTGCCCTGTACGGAACATCGCCTGCCGGAAAAATGCGACTCGCTCTTTAAATACGGCCACGCCGCGCTCACCGACGGCAGCGGACTCAACGGCTGTTACGCCACGCATCTGATCATTAGACCCGGCACGCACATCGCCAAGGTGGACGACCGCTTGCCCGACTCCGCAGTCGCCCCAGCCAACTGCGCCTTGGCCACTGCGGTCAATGCCATCGCGGTGCTACCCACCCCTTGCCACAGGGTTTTGGTCCAGGGCGCTGGTCTGCTCGGCCTCTATACGTGCGCCCTGCTCGCCGAGCGCGGCATCGAGCAAATCTACTGCACCGACATCGACGCAGACCGCCTAGCGCTGTCCAGCGAATTCGGCGCTATACCCGCGACCGATCCACCACCGGCAGGACTCGACGCCGTTTTTGAAGTCGCCGGCAACGCGGACTTGATTCCCTCGGGGGTCGCAGCCCTGCGCCCGGGCGGCAGCTACGTCTTCGTCGGCATGGTCCACCCCAACACCCGGCTAGAGCTGACCGGTGAGCAGATCATCCGCAAATGCCTGACGATCCGCGGCGTCCACAACTACAGCCCGCACCATCTCGACGAGGCACTCGCCTTTCTCGCCCGCACCGCCGACCACTACCCGTACTCGTCGCTAGTCAGCGCCCCCTTTGCCCTCGCCGAGCTAGCGCAAGCCATCGCCTTGGCCGAAACCCGTCAGCACATCCGAGTCGCCGTTGCTCCTAGCGCATGATTCAAGTCAATGACCGGGGCTATCGCCCGCGCGAAAAAGCCATTGTCGGCATCTGCCTCGACGGCTGTTCCCAAGCCTACCTCGACGCAGCAGCCGCCCAGATGCCCAATCTCCGTTCGATCATCGAGCGCGGCGTCCACGGCCAAGTCCACACCGTCATTCCCTCTTTCACCAATCCCAACAATGTCGCCATCATCACCGGTGCGCCACCGGCCATAAACGGCATCCCCGGCAATTTCTACTACGATATAGACGCCGCTGAGGAAGTGATGATGAACGATCCCTGCTTCCTGCGCGCCCCAACGATCCTCGCCGCCTTCCATCAAGCCGGCCAACAAGTCGCCGCCATCACCACCAAAGACAAGTTGCGCCTGCTCTTGGCCCACGGTTGGCAGGGCATCAATTTCTCCGTCGAAAAAGCGTACGAAGCCGCGCCATCCACCCACGGCATCGCCGACATCCTCGACCTAGTCGGCCGGAAAAACCCCGGCATCTACGATCCCGAAGCCAGCGTGTATTGCATCGAGGCCGGCGCGCGTCTGCTCGAACGCTACGATCTCGACCTACTCTACCTTTCAACTACCGATTTCGTCCAGCACAAGTGGGCACCCGGCGAGCCGGAGGCCAACGCCTTCTACGCGCGCCTCGACCGCTTTATCGGCGCGCTCGACGCCCAGGACATTATCTTGGGCATTACCGCCGACCACGGCATGAACGCCAAAACCAACGCCGACGGCACCCCCAAGGTGCAATTTATCGAAACCCAACTCATCGCCGCCGGCATCGCCGAAGCGAGGGTCATCCTGCCCATCACCGACCCCTATGTCGTCCACCACGGCGCGCTGGGCTCCTACGCCACCGTCTATCTCGACGACGCGCACACCGCACGGGCCACCGCAGTCCTCCGCGCCATCCCCGGCGTCGAACAGGTACTCAGCCGCGAGCAAGCGGTCGCCACCTATCAACTCCCCCCCGACCGCATCGGCGAACTAGTCGTTCTCGCCGACCGTGATACCGTCCTCGGCCGCACCCCCGACTGGCACGAACTCGCCGACGTCGCCGAGGGCCTGCGCTCGCACGGCGGTCTGCACGAAGGCGTGGTACCCATGATCTGCAATAGGCCGCTAACCGACGAATACGCCGAGCTATTGGCCTCGGGCCGAGCGCGCAACTGGGATCTTTTCGATTTTCTTTGCAATGGAGTCCTAGCCTGATGAACTCTCTTCGCACCTTGCACACCTACCGCCAGCCCTGCTCTAGCAATGCGGAATAATTAGCGGTAGATCGTCTTATGCCTACTATTCCGCGTCCATCTGCGTCCATCTGCGGATCATCTTGCTGATGTAGGATTGCTATATGCCCGACCTCAAAGCGGATATCGCCGTAATCGGCGCCGGCATCGTCGGGTTGGCCCACGCCCTTACTGCGGCCAAGCGCGGCCACCGCGTCGTCCTCTTCGAACGCACGCCCCAAGCCCAAGGGGCCTCTATCCGCAACTTCGGCATGATCTGGCCCATCGGCCAAGCCCCCGGTCTCATTCACCAACGCGCTCTCCGCACGCGCCAGCTATGGCTCGACCTCGCCCCTAAAGCGGGCATCTGGTGCGCCCAGACCGGCTCCTTGCACCTAGCTTATGCCGACGACGAATATGCCGTGCTATCGGAGTTTGCCGACCGCGCCCCGGCCCTCGGCTACGCAGTCGAGTTGCTCGACCGGGACGCCGTACTCGCTCGCAGCCACGCCGTGCAGCCCGCTGGACTCAAAGGCGGCCTCTGGAGCACAACCGAACTCTGCGTCGATCCCCGCGAAGCCATCGCCGCGCTGCCAGATTACCTAGCGCGCGAGCACGGCATCACTCTCCGCTTCTCCACCCCAGTCCACCACATCGATCTACCCCAAATCCACACGCCAGCGGAAACTTGGTCCGTGAACCGCGCCATCGTCTGCAGCGGTGCTGACTTTGAATCGCTCTACCCCCAAGTATTCGCCAACAGCGGACTCACCCGCTGCAAGCTGCAGATGATGCGCACCACGCCCCAGCCCGGCAATTGGCGTCTCGGACCGATGCTCGCCGCCGGGCTTACGATGCGCCACTACCCAGCCTTCGAGTGCTGCCAAACACTGGCCGCCTACACCCAGCGCATCGCCGCCGAGCGCCCCGAGTTTGACCGCTGGGGCATCCACGTCATGGCCTCGCAAAACGGCCTCGGCGAGATCACCATCGGCGACTCGCACGAGTACGACTGGGTCGTCAATCCGTTTGACAACCCCGCAATCGACCGGCTAATTCTCGACTATCTCCAGACCTTCCTCGCCGCTCCAGCCCTGCACATCGCCCAGCGCTGGCACGGCATCTACGCCAAACACCCGGACCAAGCCACCTTCATCGCCGAGCCGGCGCGCGGCGTAACCATCGTCAACGGCATCGGCGGCAACGGCATGACCACTGCTTTCGGGCTGGCCGAGGAGGTCTTCGCCGAGTGGGAGTGAGCAAATGAGTATTCGAGAGCGCGTCTATCACTTTATCGAACCAGATCATGAGCCAGGGCGCATCGTCGATGTAGCCATCATCATCCTGATTTTGCTCAACATCGTCGCCCTGATCCTCGAAACCGTCGAGCCGATCTACAATCTCAATCGCACCGCCTTTGAACTTTTTGAGGATTTCTCGCTGACCGTGTTCGCGATTGAATACCTGATACGCCTGTGGGCCGTTACCGCCAATCCGCGATTTTCGCATCCCGTGACCGGGCGCATCCGCTTTGCCTTAACCCCCTTGGCCATCATCGACTTCCTCGCCATTCTCCCCTTGTTCCTGCCGCCCCCGACCGTAGATGCGCGCTTTATCCGCGTGATCCGCGTGATCCGCATTTTCCGCGTCCTCAAGCTGGTGCGCTACTTCCGCGCCCTGCGCTTGCTCGGCCACGTCATTGCCGATCGCAAAGAAGAGCTCGTCAGCATCTTCTTAGTGCTCCTGATCCTGTTGGCCCTCTCCTCGTCGCTGATGTACCTCGTCGAGCACGAGGACCAGCCCGAGGTCTTTACCAGCATCCCGGCCACCATGTGGTGGAGCATCGTCACCTTGACCACGGTCGGCTACGGCGACACCTATCCGATCACCGCCCTCGGCCAGACCATCGCCGCGGTCATCGCCATCTTGGGGATCGGCATGTTCGCACTGCCAGCCGGCCTTCTCGGCGCGGGATTTGTCGACGCCCTAGCAGCTCATCGGTCAGAAGACCCAGAGCGCCGTTGCCCGCACTGCGGCGAACTGCTCGACGAATGAAAAAAGCGGCCGAGGCAAAAGCCCCGGCCGCTTCTCTTTACTCATTTTTTGCACCATCAATCGAGCGGCAGTTCCACCCGCCGTCCTTCCGCCATGCTGATCTGCACGGCCTCGGTAAACTCCATGTACTTGACGCCGTCGGCAAAGCTGGTGTGGGTCACGGGCCGGTCGTCGCGGATGGCATCGACAAAGTCCTCTTCTACCTGCCAGCCGTCGCGCGGATGCTCGGGGATGTCGAAGGACTGGAACTCGTCGTCGCCCTCGCCGGCGATCCATATCCCACTCTCGTCCATCTTAAACGAGCCTTTGGTGCCGTAAAAGGCAAAGCCAAAGGAAGGCCCTAAGCGCGCGACGCTGCTTAAGTGATAGACGGCTGTCGCGCCGCTTTCCAGCTCGGCGACAACGCCCAAGCTCTCCGGCACATCGGCTGGTGCTCTCTTCCCCGTCTCTTCGTCGAGCCGCTCGGTCGTAAACGTCTTGCCGTAGGCTATCACGGCCTTTTCGTGCCCGGCATAGCGCCGCACGGTCTCGTTGCCAATGCCCATCGCCATGATGTTGTTGCCCGACAGATCGCGGCGCTGCCGCCAGTGCAAAGGCGCGTCCGGGGCGTAGCCGCCGGAGAGGCCAGTGAAGTGAATTTCCAACAAATCGCCGAAAAAACCGCTGTGCAGCTTGTCGAGCAAAAGCGGCTCGGCCGACAAGTAGAAGGGTGCGGGCACGATCATTGCCACCTTGTCCGTCTGCTGCGAGGCCGCGTACATCTGCCGCGCCTCGGCCAAATTCATGCACATCCGCGCCTCAGTCAGCACGTGTTTGCCCGATTCGATCCCGGCCAGCGTCATCGGACAGTGCATATAGGGCCACGTGCCGATGCAGATCGCATCGACATCGTCGCTTGCAATCAGCGCCCGCCAGTCCTCAAAGACCTGCGGGATGCCGTACTCGTCGGCGATCCGCTGGCCCGATTCGCGCGAGCGGTTGCAGACCGAGGTTATTTCAACCCCGTCGATGCCTTGGAAACCGGGGATGTGCTGTAGGCGGGTATTGGCCCCCGCGCCGATTAGACCGATGCGAAGCGTCATAACAGTTTTCCTCCTGTGTGTTTGTCGTCCTAGGTCGCATCCTAAAGGTGGCCTAAGCTAGCCGCCCCCCTCGCCCCTGTCAACGCCACTCATAAAGCGACTTCCGCGCTAGCCGGTAATCATCGGAGGGCCGGTCAATCGCCGTCGCCCCGCCCGAAGCTACCTCGATTAGGCGACCACACACCGGCTCGTACGCCGCTCTAGGCGCTACCGCACCCTTAGCCACCAAAATCCGCTGGTGCTCGGGCTGGATCCCCGCACAAGTAATCTGGTGAATGCTGTTGGGACAGGACCGCTCGCTGTTGAGCAAGAGCAGCCCTTTGCTCCCGGCTTGCTCGACTTGCACAACCGCGGTCGGCCCCTGATTGAAATAGCGCCCTCCACCGTGCCTGCGCTCGCGCTCTTCGTACGAGCCATCGTGCAGCGTCCGCACCCTACCGGCAATTTCCAAGGTCGGCCCGTGCATGTCGTCGGTCTTACCGCCCATGCGAAGCTGAACCTGCCCGCCGACGCCAGCCGCAAAACACGCCTGCGCGCTTTCGACATCCCAGACCGACACGACCCAGTCATCGGCCCCTTGCGCGAGCAATTGCTCCAACACAAACGTCGAGTCGCCCGACGAGCCGCCGCCGATGTTGTCGCCCATATCGAGCAGGCACACGGGCGTTTCCTCACTCGCCAACGCCAACCGCACGGCCTCGGCCGGATCGGGCACCGCAGGCTTTAACTGGTCGCGGCTGGCCCACATCTGCTCGCCCAACCGCTCGGCCTCGCGCCGCGCCTTTTCTTCGTCGCCATCGGCAATCACCACCACCGACGGCCCCATATAGGGCACGTCCGCGTATTGATAACCTCCGGCAATACTGCACCCGAGGATCCCCGCCTGGGACTCCAACTCAATCGCCGCCTGCATCAGCGGCTGCATGGGCGCGACGCTTGTGTTGTGGAAGTAGATGTTGAAGAGCACCTCTGGTTTGACCAGCGCCATCTTGGGCTGGATCTCGCCGCGAATCTGCCGCGTCAAAATAGACGCAGCCTGCAAGCCTCGTTCTCGCTGGTCGATATGGGGATTGGTCTTGTAGATGATCAAGCAATCGGCCGCGTCCACCAGTTCCGGGGGCACGTTGGCGTGGTAATCGTGGGTCACGGCGATGGGCAAGTCGCCCACCAGCGCGCGCACCCGGCGCACAGTCTCTCCATCGGCTTGGGGAAACCCCTCGGCGACCATGGCTCCGTGCAGAGCCAACAGCACCCCGTCGAGCTTGGGGGCCGCTTCCAGTCCGCTGAGGATGCGCCCGACAAAGTGCTCGTACGCGTCCGCAGTCACCGGACCACCCGGCATCGCCGACGTCGCCAAGAGCGGATAGAGTTCATAGCCGAACTCCTCGGCCCCGGCGACATAGCCGGCAATCTCGTGGAAAGTTCCCGCGTACTGGCTAATCACATCCACGCCTTCGCAGACCCCGAAATCCTCCACCTGCGTCGGCTGCGAATAGAACGAATTCGACTCGTGAGAAAAACCTGCTGTTGCAATGCGCATTCGATATCACCTTTCTAGCGAACAGATCGCTCTGCCGCCTCGCTTGTCATGGAATATAATGCTATCTTTCCCAAACGCTTATGAATCGTTGGCAAAAGATATTCACGTATAAAAAGACCAAGCGCCTGACGCAAATGGTCGCCTGCGGCGGCTGAGCTTCCAAGCTGCGCCCCGACCAGTTGCGGCGCGCCCTGGCAGGTCTGCCAGCAAACACTGATCCCAACCTGCTCGTCGGCTTCAACCTCGCCGACGATGCCGGCGTCTATCGCCTCAACGAGCGCGAGGCCCTCGTGCAAACCGTCGATTTCTTCACCCCCATCGTCGATGATCCCTATACCTTCGGGGCCATCGCCGCGGCCAACTCGCTCAGCGACGTGTACGCTATGGGCGGCAAGCCGCTCACCGCGCTCAACATCGCGGGTTTTCCCACCGACGATCTCGATCCAGAGGTCCTCAACCAGATTCTCCTCGGCGGTCAGTCCAAGGCTGCCGAAGCCGGCTGCACGCTCGTCGGCGGTCACACCGTCCAAGACCCAGAGCTCAAGTACGGCCTCGCCGTCACCGGCCTCGTCCACCCCGACCGCATCTACACCAATGCCGGTGCCCAGCCCGGCGACCGCCTCATCCTCACCAAAAAACTGGGCACCGGGCTGATCGCCAACGCCTTCAAGGCCGGTCACCTCACCGAAGCCGACCTCGCCGAAGCCGTAGAATCCATGCTCGCGCTCAACAAGGCCGGCGCTGAAATCCTGCCGGACTTCGCCGTCCACGCCTGCACTGACATCACCGGCTTCGGCCTTTTGGGGCACGCTGCGGAAATGGCCGAAGGCAGCCAAGTGGGAATAATTTTTTACGCAGCCCAAGTTCCAGCTTTAGCACACAGCCTAGTACTAGCCGCCAAGGGCCTCGAAGGCGGCTCCCGCGACAACCAGCTTTTCTTGGAATCCAAAGTCACCGTCGCCGACGGCGTCGATCCAGCCCGCGCCAATCTCCTCTTCGACGCCCAGACCTCCGGCGGCCTGCTCATCGCCGTGGTCGAATCCGAAGCAGAAGCCCTCCTCCACGCTCTCCAACTAGACGCTGCCGCGCTCGTCGGCGAGGTAACCGAAGAAAATCCCGGCCGCATCCTCGTCGAGCCGTAACCGCACCTGTGCCAAATCCTCGCATCCTCTTCCTCGCCCGCCGCTACCCACCCACCATCGGCGGCATCCAGACCCACTGTCACGCGCTCTATACCCGGCTGGTCAACCAAGCCCAAGTGCGCCTCGTCGCGCTGGGCCACCAGTCGCTTTTGCACCTAGCTTGGTTCCTCCCCTATTGCTTTGTGGTCGCCTTGTGGGCCGTGCTCTTTCGCCGCGTCGATGCCGTGTACTTCGCCGACGGGGTCTCCGCGGTGCTAGCTCCGCTCTTGCGCCCTTTAGGTCCAGCGCGCTTCATCACCACCGTCTATGGCCTCGAAATGACCTACAAAAATCCCCTCGCGCGCGCGCTGATGCACTGGGGAGTCCGCGCTTGCGACAAGGTCGTCGTCATCAGCGAAAACAGCCGCCGCATTACCTCTGAAAGCGGCGTCTCCGAGGACAAGTTGGAGATCATCTACTTAGGAGTGGAGCCGCTGGAGTTGTCACCAGACGCGCTGGAATCGGTCAAAGCGCGCTTTGAGGAAGAACACGGCCTGCGCTTCGGCCAAGACCGCATCCTGCTGCTTTTTGGCCGCCAAGTCCCCCGCAAAGGTATGGCCGAATTCTTGCAAAAGGGAATGCCCCTGCTCAACACAGATATTCGCCTTGTGATCTGCGGCCCCTTCGCCAGCGAAACCGCGCGCTTGCAGGAGCACTGTCAATCGGACGACCTAAAAGACCGCGTCGTCCTGCTCGGGCCAGTCCCCGACGACGTGCTGGCCATGCTGCGCACCAGTTGCGATCTTTTCCTCATGCCCAACATTCACATACCCGGCGATGTCGAAGGCTTCGGCCAGACCCAACTCGAATGTATGTACGCCGGCACCCCGGCCGTGGCCTTTGCCGTCGATGCCCTGACCGAGAGCGTGCGCGAGGGCGGCTTTCTCGTTGACCCAGAGGACTACCCAGCCTTCGTCGCGCAGATCCACCGCTTCTTCGCCCTCAGTCCAACGGAACGCGCCGATCTAGGCCACCAGTGCCGCGCCTACGTCCAGCGCGAATACGCCCAGAAAAAAATCGCCGCCCAATACATGGAACTTTTCATCGGAAAGGTCTAAGCACCATGCACTTTACCGAACTCGACACCCCCGCCCTCTGCGTCGATCTCGACGTACTAGAAAAAAATATCCACGACTTGCAAAACGCCTGCGACCAACTCGAAATCGGCCTGCGCGTCCACACCAAGACCCACAAGACGCCAGCCATTGCGCGCATGCAAATCGCCGCGGGAGCCATTGGCATCGTCAGCCAGAAGTTAGGCGAGGCCGAGGCCATGGCCGACGGAGGCATCCAAGACATCCTGATTCCCTACAACATCGTCGGCCAGCCCAAGCTAGCCCGCCTGACGCGCCTGATCCACAGCGGCAAAAGTACCATAACAGTCGCTTCGGACTCCGCGACCACCGTTGACGGGCTTTCGCAGGCCGCCACAGCCGCCGGTTGCCGCATCCGCGCGATCGTCGAGATGGACACCGGCGGCGGCCGCGTCGGGACCCAATCGCCCGCCGACACCCTCGCGCTGGCCCAGCACATCGACCAGCTACCGGGGCTGGACTTTACCGGCGTTATGACCTATCCCAGCAGCGAGCGCGCCCGCCCCTTCCTCGACGAAGTGCGCGAAGGAGCACACAAAAGCGGCCTGCCGCTGCACATCATCAGCGGCGGCGGCACCGGCAGCGAAGCCATCTCCAAATCCCTCGGCTGCACCGAGACCCGCATCGGCTCGTACGCCTATGAGGGCATGACCCGCGTGGGCAAGCGCGAAGACCTCGACCCCACCCGCTGTCCGCTGCGCTTAGTCGTCACCGTGGTCAGCACCTCCCGCCCAGGACAAGCCATCGTCGATGCCGGTCAGAAGGCCTTCACCAGCTACCCGCCGACCCCTTATGGCTACTGCCTCGAACAGCCCGAACTTTTTCTCAAAGGCATGTCCGTCGAGCACGGCCACGTCGATACTACCGCCGCAAACCGTCCCGTCAACGTCGGCGATATCCTCTCTTTCATCCCCCTGCACGGCGGAATGACCACCAACCTCCACGACCGCCTCTTCGCCCTCCGCAACGGCGAGGTCGTCGAAGAATGGGCAGTCGCCGGCCGCGGCCGCGCCCAGTAGGGGCAACCCTCGTGGTTGCCCACTCGTCGCCTTAGCAGCCACCCAACGAAAACAGACCTGTACCCGAAAGGACACCATGGAAATCCAACCCCAACCGCAGATATTCGACGTCAATGAGCAAAACTTTGAAGAGCTAGTCCTCCAAGGCTCGCAGGAGCGCGTCATCGTCGTCGATTTTTGGGCCCCTTGGTGCGGCCCTTGCAAAACTTTAGGACCCATCCTCGAAGACGTCGTCACGGCGCTTGGCCCCGGCGTGGCCCTAGCCAAGATCAACGTCGATGAAAACCAGCAGCTCGCCATGGCCTTTCGGGTCCAAGGCATCCCCGCGGTCAAAATCGTCAAAAACGGCCAGCTAGCCCAAGAATTCACCGGCGCACTGCCCAGAGAGCAGATCGAAGCCATTCTCCGCCCTTTGGTCGCCGATGCCCCCATCCCCGAAGCCCAAGTGATTGACCAAGCCGACGACTTAGCGGCTACCGGCGACCTCGACGGGGCTGCGCGCCAGTACGAGCAGATGCTTGAGGAAAATCCCACCGACGGCCCCGCCCTCCTCGGCCTAGCAAAAATTCACCTGCAGCAAGGCCGCTTCGAGACCGTACAAGAACTGGTCAATCTCGTCGAAGCCGACACCCCCGAATATCCGCAAGCCCAAGCGCTGCTCACCCAGATCGAGTTTGCCCACCAGTGCCAGCAGGCTGGGGGCCGCGCCGCCTGCGCCCAGCGCGTGCTCAGCCAGCCAGACGACCACGAGGCCCGCCACCTACTCGCCTGTTGCGCCGCCTCCGAAGGCGACTACGAAACCGCGTTGCAGGAATGGCTACACATCGTGGGGAAAAAATCAAACGGCGACCAAGCCGCCAAGGACGCCATGGTCGCCGTCTTCCATCTACTCGGCCGCGACAATCCGCTGGTGGCCTCCTACCAGCGCAAACTCTACCAAGCCCTGTACTAAACGCCATGCAGATTACCCGCCTCGAACGCACCGTCTGTTGCGTCCCCTTCCTCCCGGGCATCCTCCCCCCGCCCGAGTACGACGAGCCTAATCCTAGTTATCCCGAGCCCCTCTCGGCGCGGCGTCAAGACGTCCTCAGTATCCACACCGACCAAGGACTAACCGGCCTCGGCATGAGCGGACCGTACTACGGCGACCGCGCAGAGCAACCGCCCGATCTGATCGGCAAAGATCCCAACACCTTCGAGCCACGCGCTCTGCGCGGCGGTGGCTGGAACATCGCCCTCCTCGACCTGATCGGCAAAATGATCGGCTGGCCGCTGTGCCGCATCTTCGGCGGCAAACTACAGGACAAGGTGCTGGTTGACTACTGGATCAGTCGAATGAGTGCCACGGATTCCGCCCGCGCAGCCCAACGCGCCGCCGAACTAGGTTTCCACGGTATCAAAATGAAGTGCAAGTGGGAAGATGCCAACATGGAAGACCGGGTCCGCGCCACTCTCGAAGTCGCGCCGCACCTACGGGTAGTCTTAGACCCCAACGAGCGCTTCTACAACCTCAAAAACGCCCTCGACCTAGCCCGCCGCCTCGACGGACTCGACGTGGTCTTCGAAGATCCCTTCCCCAAAACCGATCTCAGCGAATATCGTCGCCTCAAGGAAGAGACCAGCGTCCTCGTCGCCCCGCACTTCCAGAACCCCCGCCAGATCATCGACGCGGTGCATCTCGAAGCGGTTGACGCCTTCAACGTCGCACCCTCGGATTGGGATTTTCTCGACATGGCGCGCATCGCCGCAAGCGCGGACATCCCCGTGTGGCAAGCCTCCAATGTCGATCTGGGAATTTTCGACGCCTTCCGCCTCCACGCCTCAGCCGCCGCGCCCAACTGCACCTTTGGCTCCGACCTCTGCGGCAACTTCGCGCACGAGCACAGCCTGCTCAGAGAGCCGCTGGTCCAAAACGGCTACGCAATCGTGCCCACCGGCCCGGGTTTGGGCGTGGAATTGGACGAGGCCGCCGTCGCCCGCTACGCCATCTCCGCGTAGCACAGGTCCGGCTAGGCCGGGACCAGCGCCTCTGCGCCAAAAATCATCGGATAGCCTTCGCCCGTGCGCACCGAGCGCGAGGCCCCGTCCATATAGGCGATGCTAAAGGCGCGGCGCGACTGACCCGTCGGATTGATTCCCGAGCGGTGCAGCAACAGGTTGTTGAGCAAAATCGCCTCGCCCGCCTCGGCTTCAAGGTCGATTTCCGCGCCCGGCGGCGCGTACTCGGCTAGCTGCTCTTCTGAAGGAAAGTGCCCTTCAGTGATCACCCCGTGCTTGTGGCTGCCGGGCACCACCTGCATACAGCCATTTGCCACCATCGCCGGATCGATCGCGGTCCACACCGTGGTCGTCGGATTGTAACCCACGCCCCAACCCACGCCCACGTCTTGATGCCAAGGCAGTATCGTGCCCTTTTCCGCTGGCTTGTTCATAAACATCGCCCGGAAGATCGACACGTCCTCGCCGATATAGCGCCGGGTGATCTGGCGGAAGAGCGGATGCTGCATGTAGGCGAGATAGACGGGGTCCTGCTCCAAGCCCATGATCTTGCGGTACTGGAGCGTGGTGCCCTTGTGGCCAGCAGAGACGGTAGGCATCTTCGCGTAGTCGGCGTCCTCCCCGTCGAGCTGAAACTCCATCTCCGGATAGGGGATCTCGCCAAGCATGATCGCGTCGATGCGCTGCTGTAGTTCGGCCAATCCCGCGTCGTCGAGTACCTTGCCGAGCCGCACGTACCCGTGCTCCTCAAAGTGGGTGTGGTGTTCGTCGCTGTATTGCATTAGCTATTTCCCTCCGTTTCTCTAGAAATGGACAATGTTCTCCCCCGTGTCAAATTTTCCTACCTTTCCCCCGGCTCGTCCGCTCCGCTCCCAACGAGGAATCCACCATGCCCACAGATAGTACGCCCTTCCCCGCGTTGACCCCATCCCAACGCCTACACCTTGAAATCTACGGCTACGTCGTCCTCGAAAAACTCCTGACCGAGGCCGAAGTCGCCGCGCTCCTAGAAGTCATCTACCAGATTGAAGCCGATTTTCACCGCACGGGTCAACTCCCCGGAGCAAACTGCCATTTATCCAGTTCAACCCAAGAGTTCTTCCGCATCGACAACCTTCCCCATCTAGCTCCGTGTTTCTACGAATATCTAACCCATCCTAGAATTCTGGGAATGGCCGAGGAAATAGTCGGCGGCACCGTCCGCCTAGAGCAGTCAGACGCCCACATCCGGCGTCCGGGCGGAGAGCAAAAGTATGGCTTCCACCGAGGCATCAATCCCGCCTATTCTCACACCGGCAATGGCCTCTATCACTTCTCCTTCGTCAAGGCCCTCACCAATCTCACCGACCTCGGCCCCGACGACGGCGGCACCACCGTCATCCCCGGAACCCACAAAATCCCCCAAGAAGTGGACCGCCAAGCCATCATCGACGCCGCCCTAGCCGACCCCGCGCTCGTCCACCAAGTCGAAGCACCAGCGGGATCGACGCTGCTCTTTTACGAGTCGCTGATGCACTCTTCCGGCATCATCCGCTCGCAGCGGGATCGCGTCTTAATTCTCGGCGGCTACACCCCGACGATGTTCCAAGCGTGGAACGGCTACGACCCCGATCCCGAATTCGTCGCCGGCTTACCTGAAGAACGGGCCGCCTTACTCACGGGCGGAGACAAATACGGCTGGCAACGCAAACTGCGCGACTTAGCCACACCTGCGGAGAGCGTTTAAACGTTGGGATGATCCTAGCAAGGATATTATTGATTGACCATAATAGCGGCACCGTCATCTAGAAAAAGCCGCGCGTGAACCCCTTCTAGCCCGGAGTACATGACGACCGAAAGTGCCGCGAAGGTGTCCATATTTAGGAAGCAAAATTCAAGGCCACGCCGACCGAGCGGCTCCCGACCGTATAGTTGCTTATGGCTCGACTAAATACATTGTCGGAGATCGCAGAGCGAAGAAAATAAAAATTGACAATTCCCTATCACTTGCGTACAATTCTGCAAAATTATCTACTGATCTTACTTGCCAAAAATCAAAAATACGCGATAAGGTGAAAATGTAATGTAGTATTGCTTTTTAGCTCAAGGAGGTGATGATCGAATTTCGTGTTTAGAATATTTCTATTTCGCGCTATTATATCTCCCATGACCTTCAAGGAGGCAAAAATGAGCAAGAAAGTAATTGCAGGTCTAGTCTGTTGCGTATTCGCCTTGGGCATAGCTACAACAGCCAGCGCCCATACCCCTGAAGGCGAAATCTTCTTCGCCGTTCAGTTCCCGGACAATTACATTCCCCAGATTGATGGTGATATCTCGGAATGGGATGTGGTGCCGGAAACCCCCTATCGCATTCGCAACGATCGCTTGGTGGCTCCCGATCCCAGCATTCTGACTGCGCCGCGCGGTTCGCAGGACCCGAGCGACCTGAATATGCACCACGTGGTCGGCTGGAACGAGAGCCAGAATAAGCTCTACTTCATGAGCGAGGTTTTCGACAATATCCACAATGTTGACCGCGAGGATGTGGCGCGGTTCTGGGACGACGACGCGCTGGAAATTGAGGTCAACGCTTCGCATGTCGGAGTCGACGAACAGCGAATAGCAGACCAGCCCGCCGTCAATATCAGCTACAAGTGGTCTGTGCCTCCGATCGAGGGTCAGTACCAATACCTCGAACCTATTGGCAACTACACTTGGTTCCAAGACGGCACCGATTACATCAACTTCGGCTGGAGCTTCGAAGGCGAGATGTTCGGTGAGAGCACTTATTTCTACGAGCTGGCCATTATCCCAGTACTATCGCTGTCTAGGGACGAAGCCACCTCCCTTGAGGGCTCGGAGTTTTTGGACCTCGAAGAGGGGACTATTATCCATTTCACCCCCAACGTCGGTGATATCGACGAACCAGGCGGTGAGGATAACTACCAGAGCTTCTGGGGGCTGAGCACCGATGCTCCTTGCTGTAAGTCGAGCACGGACCTAGCTATGGCAGAAATGGACCCGTTGCTCATTGAAGCCATCGGCGACGCCTCGACGGCGGTTGAAGAAGTCAGTTGGGGGCGGCTCAAAGCCGGGCTAGGGAAATAAGTGAATCTGGGGACATATTGTTCCTAGCAATAGTTTTGCCCCTGTTTCGTTTGGCAGCCCACGCTGGAACGAAACAGGGGCTTTCTTTTCTCTTGTTCGAAGCCGGGGCTCGTACCGTGCCCGCTCTTGTCCGATCCTATTCCTGCCGGTAAAGAGAGTCTTTTTAATGAAATTTTGGTGGGTTGTGTATATAGGTGCAATTGCCATGACGGCGGGATGCGATCAAGCATCAGATTCTATCGTCGCCCAAGTGGGACCGCATTCCATCTCTACCGCATCCCTGCATGCCTTTGTCTCCGGTCTGCCCGAAGGATTGCGCGTAGAGGATCAGGGCCAAGCCGCCCGCAAACGCTACTTGCAGGATCTGGTGGATAGCCGACTATTGCTCATGGAAGCCCGAGCGCGCGGTTTGGATACCACTGAGGCTGTGCGCACAGCGGTCCGGGACGCCATCGACACCCGGGCGCGGAACCTCTATCGGCATCGGAAAATTGATGGCAAAATTTCAGTGACAGAAGAAGAAGTGCGCCAGCGATTCAAATCAGAAGGCTACGATGTAGAGCGCAAACTCTACGCCATTCTGGTGGACAGTCGCGAGGATATCCTTGCCATAGCAGAAGAGTTACGGCGCGGGAAACCTTTTGAAGAAGTAGCCCAGGCCCGGTCACTGGACAAGCGTTCGGCTGAGCGGGGCGGTGAATTGGGTTTTATCGGTCCAGACATGGCCCTACGGCTCAATATACCGCTTGAAGTTTTTCGTACACTGCCTCTGAGGGCAGTTTCCGAACCCCTACAGGCGTCCGGTCGTTGGCACGTAATCCGCTTTACAGAGGAACGACCAGGAGATTTCGGAAAATTCGGCGATTTTATTCGCTCGCGCCTGACCAGAGAGCGAGCAATGCAGGCCGAGGGGGAGCACCTCGAGGAATTGGAACGGGTTTTTCAAGTGCGCCTAGATGCGGAGGTACTGAACAAACTGGTAGGGGCTTTTCGCGCACAAACTTTAGAAAGTTTGAGCACAGATCCAAGCGAACTATACCGCTACGATAAGGGCGCAATCTCGCTACGCGAGGTGCTGCAAGGTTCTCAGCGGATGCTTCTCTATCGGGCCTTGGCCGATAGTGCCGGTCCTATCGTCGGGATGAGGAAGACGATTCTGCGTCCCTTCTTACTGGCGGAAGCAGCCAAGCGAGCCGGAATCTACGACGAACCGGAAATTCGCCAATTGGAGCAAGAGCGCCTAGAAGACGCGTTGCTGGAAACCTTGAAAAAGGTCGCCATAACCCAGCAAATCGACGTTTCTGAAGAGGAAGCGCGCCAGTTTTACGACAACCATCCAGAGCTTTTCCACCACGAGGCAATGACGTGGGTCGAAGAGCTGCTACTCTCTACGGAGGCTGAAGCCCGGCAGGTGAGGTTAGAACTAGAGGCCGGAACCTCCTTCGGCGAGCTGGCCGAACGCAGCCAGCGCAAAAGCGCGGCCAAAAACGCGGCTCAGTTTCACTTTCATCCGCGCGAAAAGGTGCTCTATCCCAAGCTAGTGCCAGCCATCATGGGCGCTGAACCGGGAGAACTGATCGGCCCAATGGAGGTCAAGGACGGCTTTTCCCTGTTCCGGGTCCTGCGCCGCGAAGAAAGCAAAGTCGAGCCGTTCTCCCTTTCAAAACGCAGAGCCCGGGCGCTGGTACGCAGACAATGGGAGAATCAGCGACTGGAGGCTTTAGTCAAAGAATTGAGAGCCAAATACGCGTCGCAAATAACAATTGATGAATCGCTGTTGCAACAAGCCCTACCGGATGAATTAGTAGGGAGTTGAACACGGATGTGCTCTCTTTTGGAAAAAGCCACTTCCATTGCAGTGCTGCTGCTGATTACAGGATGCAGTCAGCGGGAACCAGCGGCCAACCCGGATGCAGCGACGGAAAAGCTCCGACGGCAAGGTCTCCTATTGACCGGTCGAGGTGTGCTCTTTCTACAACAAGGAAGACCGCAACGCGCGCTGTCCACACTCGAGGAGGCGGTAGAGAAAATCCCTGCTATGGCCGAACCCCACTTCAATATGGGTTTGGCCTACGGGAGCTTGGGGCGACATGCCGAAGCGATAGCAGCTTTTGAACGCGCCCTCGAACTGGGACCGCCGAGCGCAGAACTCTATTTAGCCTTAGGCAGTTCTTTACGAGCCCAGCGCCGCGATAGAGAAGCAGCAAACCTTTTTGCCCGAGCTATCGAGCTGGCACCCGAGCGTCCCGAGTACCATTACTTCAGGGGAGAAGCCCTCAGGGCCAGTGCCGATTTCACTGGTGCTTTAGCGGCGTTTGAGGAAGTTGTCCGGCTGGATTCCAGCCATGTGGAAGCTTATTACTATCTCAGCGACATGTTGGCGCGTAGCAACCGCCTAGTCGAGGCGGAAGAGGGATACCGTCGCGTGCTGAAATTGGCTCCCGACCATCTTGCAGCTCATCTAGATCTAGGCCGTCTTTACGGTCAACTGGGTCGCCATCAAGACGCGGCCGATGTCCTGCGACGGGCAATTGATCTAGACCCGAAATCCGCTAGTACCCACTATCTCTTAGGACAGGCCTACCAGCAAACGGGACGGCAGCGGGAAGCCGAAGTCGAGTTGGCAGCGTTTCGCCGTTTGAGCACCGCGCAAAAGCACTTCGATCAGGGGGCAATTTTTGCCAAGCGGGGTGAGTGGGAGCAAGCCATAACGTCTTGGACGCAGGCGGTTGAAATCGATACGAGCTTGCTCGACGCCTACTTAAGCATGGGGCAGACCCTCATGCGGCAGAAAATGCCAGAAAAAGCCATCCCGAGATTGCAGCAAGCTCTACGTCTCGACGCAGGGGACCCGGATATACACTGCATGCTGGGCGAGGCGTTGCTGATGGCTGATGACCCCAAGGCCGCACTCCTGACTTTTATCGAAGCCTTGAGTCTAATGCCCACTTCGGCGCAAGCCCTTTACGGGTTGGGCCGTTCCCATCTAGTGCTCGGCAATCTGCCGGAGGCCATCGTCGCACTGCGCCAAGTTCTGGATAGCGATCCAGACCACAGCAGAGCTTATTTTTATCTAGGAACGATCTATCTGCAGCAAGGCAAGTATCGCCAAGCCCGAGCCTGTTTCGACCAGAGCGTAGCCATCGACCCCTCCTTCTTGCGCGCCCACTACTCGTTGGGGCTTGCCTTGCTGAAGGAGGAGGCCTACGCGGAAGCCAAGATCGCCCTTGAGACCGTTCTCAAACTCAATCCCAGTCACTTGAAGGCCCGCGAGATGCTAGAGCAATTGGAGCCGAGCCTGTGATACCTTGGGTTGTGTTCTGGACAGTATTGGGGGTCGGCTGCAGCAATAGCGTCCCCAAAGAAACGGATAAGCTCTATAGCGAGGGCATGGAATTTTTTCGGGCCGGGCAGTGGAAAGAAGCCGCCGAGCATTTTCAGCTTTGTTTGCGTCTGTCACCCGACAGTACCGCAGCCCAAGTGAGATTGGGCGAGATCTATCTGGCAATGGGACAGAGGGAAGCTACCATGCAGATGCTGGAAACAATAACCGGACCAGGCTTAGAGCGTCCGGAAACCCTGATTCTGCAGGCCCGGTTGCTGAGTTTAGATCGACGAATTGCCGAGGCCCGGACGTTGGCCGAGGAGGTTCTAAAAAGCCATCCTCGCTCCATTGACGCCAAGCTGTTGTTAGCGCAGCTAGGTTTGCGCGCCGACTTTGCTATGGACCTAGAGCAGACTCGCAGGTTGTGTCGAGAAATTTTGCACGCGGTGCCCCAAGAAAGACGCGCCGCGCTGATGCTGCTCAAAGCCGAGTTGAGGTTGGGGCGGTTCGAGCAAGCACTAGAATTAGGCCAGCAGCTAACACAGCAGTACCCCGAAAGCTATACGCTTGCTCTGTTGGCAGGAACTGCTGCCTTATGGAAGGGTGATGGGACAGCAGCGATGCCGTTTCTGCAGCGAGCGGTGGATCTGTCGCTGGACCAGTACGAGGAACGCCTGAAGGCACTCTGGCTGATTAGACTGGTCTATTGGGAAGGTTATCCCGCGGATTTGTCGGACCGTTATCGACTTGTGGCACCCGAGTCCATGCCCGTTTCCACGTCGGTCCGCTTCGTCGATATTGCTCCTTCAGCCGGGGTAGATAAAATCGACCGAGGCCGAGGTAGCGCTTGGCTCGATTGCGATCTCGACGGGGATCCAGACCTATTTTCGGTAGGGATCCGAACTTCACACGCGCTGTACCGCAACGACGGAAACGGGCGGTTCCACGCAGTGACAAAGACGGCGGGGTTAGCTGACGCGCGAGGAGGATGGGGTGCTGCTCGTGCCGATTTCGACAATGACGGAGACGCGGATATCTTCGTCACGCGAGATGCCTGGGAGGGGAAAGCACTCAATTCGCTCTACCGCAACGACTCGGGTGCGTTTTCGGATGTGGCCTTGCAGGCGGGAATGGTCGATTCGGCTTGCAGTTTTACCGCGACTTGGGGAGACTACGATTTAGACGGCTACCTCGACATTTATGTGGCCAACGGGGTTTTGGGGGACGGCGGAAAGAACAACCTGTACCGCAATGGCCAAAACGGTTCCTTTGCTGACGTGGCAGTAAATGCCGGAGTCGCCGATCCGAGTAAGACTATCGGCTGCTCCTTTGGCGACTACGATGGCGATGGTTATCCAGATCTCTATGCGGTGAATATTGGCCAGCCCAATCGGCTCTACCACAATGGTGGCGACGGAACCTTCACCGATCAAGCGGCAAAAGCCGACGTGCTTTTTCCTCTTGAAGGGGGGTACGTCACGTTCTTCTTCGACTACGACAATGACGGAGCTCTAGATCTTTTTGTCGCGACGATGAGCAGCCTTGAGGGAATGCTCAGCAGTGGGGTCGAGGGACAGAACAGTCAGCTCAACCGGCCCTTTCTCTACCGCAATAACGGCGACGGAACCTTCACCGATGTAACGGTCGCGGCTGGTCTAGACCGTTCTTTTAGCACAATGGGTATCGGTGTAGGCGATATTGACAATGATGGTTTCGCCGATATCTATCTAGCCAATGGCGGTCCGGAGATGTACCGCCTTGAACCCAACACCCTCCTGCTCAATCAGAGGGACGGAACCTTTGCGGATATCACTTCAGAAGCTGGGGTGGGCAATCTAGGCAAAGGGCACGGTGCGACATTCGCCGATTTTGACGGCGATGGCGATATGGATTTATACGCCGGATTGGGGGGCCATTACGACGGAGACGTATGGCCTAATAGCCTGTATCGCAACGACGGCGAAAATGGCCATTTCCTAGCAGTTATGACCAGAGGAACCGAGAGCAATCGAGACGGTATTGGGGCTCGCGTGTCCCTGTACAGCGGAGATCATCAGGTACATGCCGAAGTCGCCAGCGGCTACGGCTTTGGTTCGAGCAACGCCCCGGCACTACATCTGGGACTAGACGGCGAAATAGTTGATCGCTTAGAGATCCGCTGGCCCAGCGGCCGGCGGCAGAGTTGGGAGCATATTCCCGCTAACCGCGTCATCCGCCTGACCGAAGGCAGCGCGGACTACGAAATCGCGAGGAGGCCACCATGAGGGATATGGTTTTGGGCTACCGCTTGAGTAGCGGCTGTTTCTTTTTGTGGGCTCTCAGCCTGCTTGGGACCGACCGGGCAGCCGTCGCACAAGCAGGCTATCAACTCCGTGCGGATCGGCTGGTGGTAGAAACGGCCGCCCACTGGCAGGCGTGGACGCTACCGACCCACGCCGTGGAGGTGACGCCC
>JAJEIO010000011.1 GCA_022827835.1 Candidatus Latescibacterota bacterium | reverse complement strand
CGCTTGGCGCAGGGGCTTGTCCACGCGGAAATAGTGGGAGTCGCCGTGGGCTAGGGCCACTGGCCGGCCAAAGCGGATGACCTCTTGCTCTAGGGCCTGCAGAAAAGCCGCGTACGGTCCGTCTGACTCGTCTGCGCGGCTCTCAAAGCGCGGATTGGCGTGGATGATGAGGAAAACGGCGCGATGATCCTGTTGCGCAGCTTGGGCGAATGTTTCGCGCATCCAGGCAATGGCGGCGGCTGTGCGGCTTTTGACTTCCTCGTCGTTGGCCCGAGTGCGGCCTTTAAACTTGGCGGTGGCGTTGTGACTGCCGACGATGTGTAGCACGGCAAAGCTCGTCCGCCCGTGGGTCCAGCGCACGTGTTCGGGAAAGGTGCCTCCCTGGGTGCCGACGCGCATGGGATGCTGGCCTATAGTCCAACCGGGACGCGGAAAAAAGAGCGCCCGCAATCGCGCTAGCCGGTCCAGTGGCTGGTATCCGCTCCGGTGGCAATCGGTCCAATCGTTGTCGCCTGGGGCCAGAATAAAAGGGCGTTCAAATTGCTGGAACCACTCAAAACGGCCCTGTAGTATGCCATCGCTGCAGGGACTGCTGCCGCCTTTGATATCGCCCACGTGGATGACCCATTCCAAGCCCTCGGCCCGGTTGATTTCCTCAACGAGCCGACCAAAGCGAAGGCTGTCGGTCGGAGAGTATGGCATATCCGCGATCAGGGCGAAGGCGAAGGGGTCATCGGCGGATGGGGTTTGGGCACTAGCGGCGGCTAGCAGCGCGACGATTAGGGATAGACTCAGAAGATACCGGGCCATACATTTCCTCCAGGTAGTTGGTAATATGCCGCTTGAGGTTAGTTTTCTTAGGCGTGAGCGAACTAAAAAATAAAAGTAGTTTTGGTAACAATGTGAAGGATCGGCTGTTACACTTGATTAGCAAAAGCGACCACTTTCAAGGAAAGACCGCAGAGCCATGGATAATCTCGTAGATCCCTCCCTAGCCGAAGAATTGGCCCAAGGCACGCCGACCCAGAAAGTCGATGCTTTATTCGCATACATGGAACGGCGGGGCCAGTCCTTTTACGACGAAGTTGTAACCCAACTCGAACACGCCCTGCAATGCGCCCACCAAGCCCAACAGGCCGGGGCTGATTCGGAGCAAGTGGCTGCGGCCCTGCTGCACGATTTGGGTCATTTCCTCGTCGATGAGCACAGCGAAGAGGCCGATTACCTCACCGAGGATTTACTGCACGAAGAAGTGGGAGCCGAGTATCTGGAACCCTTTTTCATTGACGCCGTGACCGAGCCGGTCGGGCTGCACGTGCCTGCCAAGCGCTATATCTGCACGGTGGATAGGTCCTATTACCAGACCCTGTCGCGGGCGTCCAAGCGGAGTTTTGAGTTGCAGGGCGGCTTCATGTCAGGGGAAGAAAAGGCGGCCTTTGAACAGAATCCCCATTGGGAAAGTGCCGTGCAATTGCGCAAGTGGGACGACTTGGCCAAGGAGAAGGACCTGAAGACGCCGGGCTTGGAGAGCTATCGGGCGGTTGTGCAGGGCTGTTTGAAGTAGTTGCGAGCCCCGTTTAGGCTCTGCTCACTTGACCAGCGACACCTTGCGCTCCTGCACGATATCGCCCGTTTGCAAGCGCACGAGGTACACTCCGCTGGCGAGCTCGCTCGCGTCCCAGAGCACTTGGTAAGCCCCAGGTTTGCGCCACGCCTGTACCAACGTTTTCACCCGCTGTCCAGTCTGGCCGAAAACCTCTAGCCGCACTTTGCCGGCCTGACCCACGCTGAAGTCGATATGCACCCGGCTGTTGAATGGGTTGGGGTAAGGCGGCAGTAGATGCGTTTTTTGCGGCGTGCTCTCCACAGCCTGTACCGCGGTGGCTGCGGTTTCTCCCATATACGCCTTTACATAGCCGTCCGTGGTCGTCACCACCGCATCCAAAAAGCCGTCTCTATCCGCATCGGCCAAGGCGATATCGCTGCTGCGACCCTCAACCTCGAGGGTCCAGGCCCGGCGCAGAGTGTCTTCCTCCTGTTCCACGCAGATCAGCTTGGTGCCACTGCCAAACAGGAACTCGTCGCGCCCATCGCCGTCCACATCGCCGGAGACCACGTCCGTATGGGCCCGCACCCCATCGTCGAACTCCAGCAAAATAGCGCCGTCCGCCGCTTGAAACAGGCGTACCCCGTCCGCAGTCGAGGCCAGCAGTTCCACGGTCCCATCGCCGTCGCTGTCGCCCACTCCCATCAGCGATTGCACCTCGGTGTTGTTGCGATACGGGGTCTGCCAAATGCGCTGGCCATCGCCGCTTAGCACGGCGTTCAAATAGCTGCAGTGCCCCCA
This sequence comes from Candidatus Latescibacterota bacterium, assembly GCA_022827835.1. Classification (GTDB taxonomy): domain Bacteria; phylum Latescibacterota; class UBA2968; order UBA8231; family UBA8231. Next base: position 38,325 of record JAJEIO010000011.1, on the reverse strand, counting down.
GAGGAGTTCCGGTCGGCCGTCGCCGAACAAATCGACTACCGCGGGAAACGCATAGCCGACAAAGGAATCGCTCTCAAACAGCGGGTTGAGTCCGTCGCCATAGGCCTGACGCACCACCTGCGCCGTGCCCGTGACCCCATCGACAATGTGCAGCCGGTCGGGCCACATCACCACGATTTCTTCTAGGTCGTCGCCGTCCACATCCCCCGCGGCGCTGGGATGCCCGCCCAGACTGCGGCCGCTGCCGTTCTCGGGCAGGATGAAACCCTTGGATTCCCAGACGATTTCGCCACTGCGTCCGTCGAGCAAAAAGCCCACTTCGCTGCCCAACTTGCCGCGCCGCAGGGTTGCGAATACGTCCAGGTACTCGCTGTTGCGGAAATATCCGACGCTCCAGTAGGACAGACCGCTGAAGTTCCATATAGGCATACTACCGTCAAAGCCGACGAATTCGGTCTGCCAGCGGACGGAGCCATCGGCCGCGAGCGCCACCAAGCTGGCGTTGCCACTGGCCGCCTCGCGTGCCGCTAGCACTTCCCGGCGGCCATCGCCATCCACGTCGGCGGCGACCAGTCCCCAGTGGTAGGGCGCGTTGTTGGTCTGGCCGTAGCCCGGCACCTGCCACCGCAGCCGGGGCTCGCCCCCGCCCTCCCCCGGAGCTTGCAGACACAGCACTTCCCGAGTCGCAGTCTGCACGACCACTTCCACCCGACCATCCCCCTCCAAATCGGCCACTACTGGCGTGCCGGCCGGGGTAAATGCTTGGCGACTCCACTGGTGCAGCACTCCCGAGGCCTGCTCCAGCATTAGCGCTTGATTAGGCAGCCCACTCCCCTTTAGATACAGCAAAGCTGCTCCGTCATCCGCTACCGCGGCCGTTTCCAGGGCCATCCCGGCTGGACCGCGCACCGACCAGCGCGGTCCGATGCGTCCGGTCTCGTCGCTGCCCAATGCGATCAATTCTTCACCTGCCCCGTCCGGTGCGATCGCAAAGAAGTCGCGCCGTCCATCGCCATCCACATCACCGGTCGAAACCGTGCGCAACCCGTCGGCAGCCCCAGTGCTCACCGTCAAGGGCAGTTGATTTAGCAATACCGTACTGAAGCGCCCCCGCTCGTGGCTCCAGCGCACGGTTGCCGCTCCTGCCTCCAAGGACCAGACCGCCAGCGGCGCATAGGTCGGCAGGGCCTCGCCGCTAGTGGCCGAGACGAACAGCTCCAAGCGCCCGTCGCCGTCCACATCGGCCATACCGTGCAAATGGTGCTGGGGGAAATCAAAGCTGGTCTCGCCGCTGAGCGCATCGACGCCGACGATGTGCCATTGGCCGTCGCCTTGGTCGTTGTAAATGCTGTACACCAGTTCGAAGCGCCCATCGCCGTCCACATCGACCAAAGCCTGCGGCTTGGGCCGCACCACCTTGGTCGATTGCGATGGGTCGGGCTGAATGTCGCGCAGCCAGCGCAGCGTCAGTTTTGTACCGTCGTTGTCAATGACCTCGGAGTGCATGCTGAAATCGGCCACCACGCCGAATTCGGGATACGGATCGTCGTCGATGTTGGCGGCTCCGAACCAGCCGTAGTTGCGGTACCCGTGGTACTGCAACTGCATCTTGGTTTCCCCGGTGGCTCCGTCGAAGACGAGGATGCGGTAGTGGGTGGCCACGACGATATCGAGCTGGCCATCGACATCGACGTCAACTACGAGAACATTGGGGTCCCAGGTGTTGGTAAAGGATTCGGTCTCCCACACTACCCGAGGCTCGCCGCTGTCGTACGCGAGCAGCCAGCCTTGCTTGGGATCGGCCCCGCCGTCGCTGAAAGAGTTTCCCATTTCAAAGCGCTGCAAGCCCTCTACCCCAGGCAGGATCTGGGCCACTTTGAAGACATTGTCCACCGGCATGACCATTTCGCTGCCGCCGAGGTCGAAAATCTGCGGCCCGACCCCCCAAGCTCGCCCTTGGGTGCCGATGTACCCAGGATTGACCGGAGCGGCAAAGGGCAAGGAGACCGAGGCGTCGCCCCCGTGCTGGACCACTTCCACATAGCCCTCCCAAGCGGCGATGTCGTAGCGCCAGCGTTCTTGCGGCGGTTCGTGGCGCATTTGACCGACCCCCGAGGCCCGGCCGCTCATGTGGCGGTCGCCGCGCAATTGCAGCCACTCGCCCGTTTGCCCGTGCGCCCACCCCGCCAGCATCGTCAGGAGCAAGATATTTTTGGTCATCTCGCAGCTTTGATCCCTAGGAGCACCAGTAGCCACGTCTTGTGCCAGTAGGCGCTATTGATATAAGGGTTTTCTTCCGAGGGCCAGTTGGTCCAGTAGGTCTGATTGTGGGGAATTCGGTGGTACCATTGGACCAGAGGGATAGCGGGCAACTCGCGCAACCAGATGTCCATGGCCGCGTGAAACAGTTCCACTAGTTTTGGATCATCCGGCGGTGTGCGTCCCATGCGGTCCACTAGCTGATCGAACTCGGCATTGCGCCAGCGCCAATAGCGCTCGGAATGGGTTCCGGTGGGTTGGACGTAGCGGCTGTGGAAGAAGTTGAGCGTGAAGTAGGGATCGCGAATTGAACCGACGCTTCCCATCATAAAGGCCCTTGCGGTTCCCTGTGCCATGCGCGTTATGCCATCGGCTGTCATGCGATGACTCGCATTGAACCCAGCCCGCCTAAGTTGTGCCACCAGTACCGGTGCCAAATCTTGATGCACGGTGCCAATGTCAATGGGGATCTTGAAGCGAGCACCGTCTTGCGCCCAGAACCCTTCCTCATCCCGCCTCCATCCCTTGGCCCTCATTATGGCGGCCGTCCGAGCCGTGTCGTACGTGGCCACGCTGTACTTTTCTACCAGCGGCGCGACCTCGCTGAGGTATGGCCGCAGTGCCGGAAAATTGGGGAAGGGAAGAAAATTCGCTTTTCCAGCTCCCTGCCAGCCAACTGCCACCAGTTCGTCGCGGTTGATGGCGTGATTGATGGCGTGGCGGATCTGCGAATCGCGGAAAGGCTCCTCTAAATTGTTGAACCCGAGGTTGACCGGCCACCAGTCAACGTACCCGTAGGGCGGCGCTCCGCCCGTCCAGGAAACGATATTGGCATTCTCATCGAGGGCCGTCTTGATATTGGGAGGGCGCAGGTCCAGAGAAATGTCGATGTCGTTGCTGATTAGAGCCTGAACGCGCTTGGCCTCGTCCATGTAGGGGAGAAAGATGAGTTGTTCGACTTCGGGCAAGGCATGGAAGCCGATTGCGGCCGCCCACCAGTCATCTCTCCTAGTGAGAATGCGCTGCTGCGGGACCGATAGGCTGAGGCGATAGGGACCGCTGACGACTGGCTGGCCCTCGCCACAGCAATTCTCAAAGGTTTTGGGGTCTTCGCCTTCCCAGATGTGCTTGGGAACAACTACGATCCCGTTGAAGAAGCAGTTCGTCAGATAGTTGAACACAAAGCGCGGATTGGGCTGCTTGAGCACGAACCGCGCGGTCAACTCGTCTTCTACTTCCACGCGTTCGACCCAGGTCTCCATGTCGGTGGACAGGAATAGTTCGGGAGCGTTCTCCTTGAGGGCTGCGACCGTATAGGCCAAATCCGCGGCGGTCCACGGAGTGCCGTCGCTCCACGTTACGCCCTGCCGGATGTGGACCGTGACTTGGGTGAAATCTTGGTTGTACTCGTGTCCGGTGGCGATCCACGGGATGAGCTGGTCGTCCTCGTCATAGGCGCTGTAGAAATACAGCGGTTCGTACAGGAAGTGCGCACCGGTGCGGGAGGACGAACCGAGGAGAAAAGGATTGAAGGTATTGTAATCGACGATCTGTCCGCCGCAGGTATTTATGTCCGAGCAGTGGGTGACGAGCGTGCGTTCTCGCGGAATGGATCGGGTCCCCTCTTGTCCCGTCTTGCCCGGTCTCTCTTCCGCACAGGCCAGCAATCCCATAATGCAAGTGAGAAACAGCCGGATCGCCGACTTTGATGCGATGAAAAGGAAGTTTGGTCTGATCGCCATAATTTGCTACAGGCCTCCAACCTCAAGCGTGAGACGTCGCGTTCCCTCCCACTCCTTTAGCTCCACTTGCGCACCGTCGTAGTCAATCCGCTCAACGCCGGCAAAGTCGCTTGGCACTTCGACGAGAAAGGCGGCATACGACCGACTAATCGTCTCGCCAGCATCGATGTAGTCGAAGAGGGTGCGGCCGAAGATGCGTCCCTTTTCTACGAGGAAGCCGAAGGGTGTACCAGGACCCGTAGTACCAAACTCGAGGCCCCGGGCGAAGGGACGGTCGTTGCGGATGTGCCGCCACGCTCGGAACCAAGGGTACTCAGAGGTCTTCCAAAGGTAGCCTAGGAGCAGGCCGTGCCCCGGCGCGGTGGCGGTGGTCCAGCCGTATTCATCGTCAATCACGTAAACGACCACGGCCGGTTCTTGGTCGTCCACGAGCCGGCGCATGTCGACGGGCGTCCCCGCGTCGAGCGCTTGGGGCCAGTACACGGATGGCTCCTCCGGGTTCGGCATGGGACTGCTGAGCATGAATCCCTTGCGAGCATTGGCGTCCACCAGTGTGCTCTCGTCGAGGAAAGGCGGCCCGATTGTGGGATGCTGCACTATGTTGTATATGCGCCCTAGCGCGTTGTTATTAGTCACTTCCTCGCGAACACTGAAGTGGGTTCCTGCTAGTCTCACGACGCGCCGTACGTGCATCCCCGCCAATGGCAGATGGGTGCTCATTTCCGCCACGACGGCATCGCCTTGTTGCTCCGGCTCGTCGAGGAGTTCCCACATACTGCTCCCCGCCTCGCCGTGAAAGGGCATGCCATTAGCCTGCTCTGCGGCCGATGGACGGCCCACGCGGTCCAGACACAGAAAGTGTCCGCGATTGCGCGGCTCCAACTCGCCGCCCTCGCCCTCCCACTTGAGCGGATTGATGCCGTTGGACAGCAGGTGAAAATCGACGATACCGCCACCGGCTAGATCGATGGACAAATGCGCTAGCTCGCCGCGCAGAGTAATCACAGGCCGTTCAGCGCCTCCTGCTTCCCCTGTCCAGAGGCCAGGGACTATCAGCGCTACGGCTATCCATACTTTCATATATCCTCCTTTGACGATTGTGTCGCCATTTGTTGCGACAAAAGACTCTCATATCCTCGCAGTTTCCTTGGTCGTCCGCTTGCCAGCGGCAAAAGTCAGGGTACTCCCACGCTCACCCAATTGCCCACCATGCCCGTCAAGTAGTCTATAGCCATCCAACTCGCGCCGCAGCTAATCTGTCCGGCGATCAGGCCGATGAAGAAGGGCCGTATGGTGCGATATAGACGCACTCCCCCATAGCGCACGATAAACAGCTTAAACAGCCAGCCGAGCATAATACTGAACCAACCTACGCTGATCGGCAACGACGTGGCGATGGGTAGCCCTAGGTAGTGAAGTGGCCAGTTGATAAACCGGTGCCGGGCGTACATCAGTCCAGCCATGACTGTGCCGCCCAACCCCGCAAAGACGATCCGCGGCAGGGTGATGTCGCTGCCAAGGGGGTTCTGCAGCTTGTCTCCCACGAACCCGAAGATGGTCTGGGGCAATCCTAAGAAAGCCCAGCGCTGCAGGTTGATTCCCCCGTATGTATAGGCGAGCCACACGGTCATCAGGCCCGAACAGATTGTGCCGATCAGCGCCGCCAGCACAATGGCACCTAGGAGGGGCCGCGGCCGGCGAACGCCAATGCTATCCATCATTTTCAGCGCGTGCATTACCGACGCCATCAGCGGGGAGCGGATCTCGGAACTCCAGGTGTAGGTGAAGCCGAGGCTAGTCAGTCCCGTAGGCCCCACGAGCCCAGTCCCAAAGGTGTAAACTGTGAACACGGCCGGGACGAGTTGCGTCCGGGAAAAGCCGACTCCGCCTTCGGCGATGATCCGGGTCAGGGCAAAAAACGCGGCAAAGGCAGTGCCCACGAAGAAGGGCGTAAGCCACAGCGGCATCCCGCTAGCGTTGAGCCACAGACCCATGCCGATCAGCCCGACCAATAGCGTAATCACCGCTGCCCGGTAGGACATGATTTCGTCCCTGTCATCCACGTGTGGGGCGGTGCCGAAGGCTTTGCCGAAGACCGAAGCTAGATGCCGACGACTGGTCCACAGGACGAACAAAACCAGCGCGATGGTAGCCCCCATCGCCTCGTGGCCGACCGCGACCGTTCCCCCTCCGCCGACAAAGACCTCTTCGCGCCCTGGGATGTCGTAGCCAATAATGTTCAGCAGGCCCGACTGTAGCTTCATCAGCAGGTGGAAGAACCAGAGGCTAAATCCGATTTCCAGGTTCACTAGATAAGTAAACCCAATAACGGAAAAGCTCAGGAGAACGCGAAACGGAGTAGTATCTCTGAACAGCTCGAAGTAAGTGTTCGTCTCGATCCTAGGGATGTAATTGAAATAGGCATGTAGCCCATGCGTGCTCAGTACGATCCAAGGCAGCGCGATTCCCACCCACAGCAGCGGTTGCCGGAAAAGGGATCCTAGGATGCGCCCTGTTTGGGGCGGCTGGAGCATCTCCAGCGGAACTTGGGTCAAGGGGAAGACGAGCCGCTCGTGCTCCACCCACTGACGCCGGACGATCACCATGCTGCTGATCATCACGGCAAAGAAGGAGGCGATAAAGATCCCCCACGCCGCGAAGGGCACTAGCCATGCCCCCCACGGGACCGAGACATGGGAGGGAGCCCCTTCGTAGAAATACTTTATTGCGAGCGGGTCGTGAGGTCCTATCCAGTCCGGGATCAAGGGCAAGATCAGTTCGGCCCACTCATTCTCCGGCGTGGCGTAATAAGAAGCTCCTGGCAGAACGGGGATCATATTCGCCATCAGCGTCTTGGTCGGAATCGTGGAAGCCACGATCATCATCGTGTAGATGACGACGAGTTCGCCGGTTGTAAACACCCAGGGAGGATGGATTTTCCGCAGTGCGGTGTTGACTACAAAGGTGAGCAGGAAAAACAGGAACACGGCACCGGCCGTGATGGAGTCGGCGTTGAGCGGTGCCGTGTGATGGACGAACTGGACATAGAGCGGGCCAGTTCCAAGGAACGTCGTCAGCAGACAACCCAAGAGAAAGGCGCGCAGGGTAAACACGCGCCCTCCACCAGCCGGCAAATCCGGCTGCCCCTGCGTAGTCATAGCATCAGCGCGCGTCGGGGTAGTGGTCGGGGGGGTGCTTCTCGAGTTCGGATTCGATCAAGTCCGATCCTAGACCGGGCCGTTCCGGTAGAATCAGGTGTCCGTCCTGTACTTCAAAGGGGTGACTCATTAGGTCGTCTCGCCACGGCGCATCGTCCACATCGAATTCAAGGATGTAGAAATTGGGCACGGTGGCGCAGACATTGGCCGACACCAGCGTCGTCAGCGGGCTGTGGCAGTTGTGGGGGGCAAATAGCACGTCATAAGCGTGAGCTAAGTCGGCGAGCCGCCGGCCCATCGCGATCCCGTTCCAGGCTAGGTCGGGCATGACGATGTCTTGGGCGTGGAGTTCGAGGAAAGGTCGGAAGTCGGCGGTGCCAAAGAGGCTCTCGCCGGTGCAGATCGTCGTGGTCGTGGAGTCGCGGATGGTCCGCAGTGCAGTCGCGTCTAGGGTCTCCGTCTCGAGCCACATCAGGTCGTACGGCTCCAAGGCCCTAGCGAGTCGCGCTGCGCCGCCCAACTTGAAGTGGAATCCCACATCCAGCGCGATGCCCACATCCGGGCCGAGGGTCTCCCGGAAGGTGCCGATTATTCGCTCCGCATGGCGCAGGACAGAGGAGGGTGCATCGCCGACGCCGCTCGGCACACCGGTGCCATCGGGATCGTCCTCCAAGGGCATCAGGTTCGTCTTAATCGCCGTGAAGCCGCGCTCCAGCACCTCTCTAGCCAATCCCTCCAAGTCGGCAATCGTCCGCACTGGCCGCAACCCCAACTTCTGCGTCCACGGTCCAGTCCGGGTCGTACCGCAGTGAGACCAGTACAGCCGGAGCCGGTCCCGCATGCGGCCGCCGAGCAATTGCCACACGGGTGCGTTTAGAACCTTGCCGCGGATGTCCCACAGGGCCGAGTCAATGCCAGACATCGCCTTGTAGGCAATGCCTCCCGTGTGGCGAACCGAAAAGGCGGATAGTTCCCACCAGACCGCCTCGCTCGCCATGGGGTCCTTGCCGATAATCCGCTCAGCGTACCGTTCTACCGTCGCCGCCACAGGTCCGGGAGAGCCCCAATCGGTGCAGTCCCCCCACCCCACGAGGCCCGGGTCGCTGGTCTCGATTTTCACGAAGGTCCAGGGACGGAAGCCGCCATCTACGATGTACGTCTTGACTCTGGTGATCTGCATCGCCTACACTCCAAAAATAAAGGGTGCCGACCGCCTCGGACGCGATCGCGTCCAAGACCTGCCGGCACCCTATCTTCAGAAAGACCGCTGTTGCGATCCTTCAGATCTATCGGTACTGCGCCTTGACCCGCGCCCAGCTCGTGGCTTCGACGGCCGTCTGTTGCTCGACGAACTCGATGCCTGGATCAACTGGCGACAGCAGCACGTCGGTCGTCCCATTGGCCGCAGCGCCGGAAGGAGATGTGGACCACTGCGTTTCCCGCTTCTGGTCCTCTGTGCCCCCTTCGTCGGTGTCGCTGATCATATTGCCCCAATGGATGATCATTCCCTCCTGCAGGATGCCCTCGACCGCTTGGTCTTCGGTGGCGCTCTCGCTGTTGGGCATTTCGGCGATTGGCCGGATCCTGAGTTCGTAGAAGTAAGTGCTCTCGCCAAACTCCTCACCTTCAAAAGTGATCCCAATGTCGAACCACTTGGTCCCACTGGTCAGCCAAGGCAAGTTCCCTTGCGGCTCATAGAACTGCCACTCCCCTTCTAAGGGAGGGTAGGCGAATTTGTACTTCTGCAAGGTCACGATGTCCCCATCGTTGAAGGTTATGTCCTCCGACGCTTGGTGCTTGAAATTCAATCCGTACTCGACGCTGTCGTCGAGCCAGAAGCGAGCGGGGTCGGGACGCCCGATGAAGTGCAGGTCGTCAAACACCTCGGTCAGGATGTAAAAGCCGTTCGTCGTTGGGCTCCACCCTAACTTGTGTTTGATCTGGAAGTCCGCGGGGTTGATGTCTCCTTGAGAGGCGTTCTCCAGCACTCGTCCTTCTCTCGTTGCCGCACCGACCGGATACAGCAGTTCGCCTACGGAACCGTAGGTTTCCACTGGAATGGGGCCCCATTCGACGGGGTTGCCATCGATGACGGGTTCTGCCCCCGGTGGGAACTGCGCCGCCGGGATGAGTAGATCCGGTGGATCGTGGGCCCACGTTTGGGCCGACAGACCAATACTTAGGATCGCTGCACCTAAAATGATCCGCTTGCCTAGCATCATTCAAACCTCCTTTTGGGAGTGAGATAATTGCGATAGACTGCTACACGACAATATGCCTCTTGCAATGCCTACCATAAGGAAATCCCTCCTCGCTATCAAGCCTTTTTTAGACTAAGTTTTCTACCCTTACCGCAGATTCTCCAGACCAGCAAAGACGGAAATGAACGCACGCGTATTGGTGAAGCTCTCCTCGCCCTCTGGATTTCTGCGCTCCAACAGAATCCCCGATTGCATCGTGATTACATAGCCGAGGTACGAAGACCAGTTCGTCGCTTGGAAGGCGATCGATTGAGAATGGAAGTCCCCTTGTTCGTCGCCAAAGTCTTGCTGGAACAGAAACTCGCTGCCCATCTGTAGCTGCGTGGAGTGCAAAACATCCAGCACGGCGAACGCGCCAAATAGCTCGGTGAGCGTCTCCTTGTCGTCTGCGTCGAACAGGCCACGGGACTGCTTTCTGTATTCGCTCTTCCAAAAGGGCTGCAATCCCACGCGTCCTAATTCCCGCTGGTACATCGCCTTGTTTATCAATCCAAAGAAGAACTCGTTTTCGTCCAATCCCATTCGGCGACGCTCCTCGCGGTCTAGGCGCTGATGGAAAAGCACGTGGTTCAGTTTTGATTCGACCAGTATTCTTTCTGTCTTGAGCTGATGACCGATGAAGAATTGATTGACGAAGCTGTCGCGCCCCAAGAGGGGATCTTCCATCTCGCGCTTGCTTTCTTGGGGTTCGGCTAGATCAATCAGCGTATCGGGCGAATACTGGAGTAGCGGATCCTCAATGTCGTCCTGCACGGATTTGACCATCTCGTACATTCGCACGCGGCCGTAACGCGGCCAAGTCTCGTCGTAGTCTAACATGCCATAGACCATGTGATTCTTCTGATCCGAAGAGATTAGCTGCTCCCGCAGGATTCCGCCCAGAATTCTCAGACCCGGTCGCAGGCGGAATCCCGTATAGACGTTCCACCCGTCGTGATCTCTGTCATAGGGATAGTCGGGGTCCTTGTCGTTTTCGTAGAGATCGGGCCAGAAGTTGTTGTTCATGTCCCGTCCCCACAGCATTTCCGGGCGGTCCACCCACAACCGAATAAATGGTTCCCTCCAGTCGGGAATTGCATTGCGCCGAACTTCGTTGTCGTTTTGGTTGAAATCCGGTTGAAAGTCCCCATTCTGGTCCCACCCCGGAAAGATCAGAAGATCCGGGAATAGCCAGTCTCCCCGAAAGGCGTCGGGGACGCGATCTTGGTCGTCGTTGTCTTCTACGAGATCGACCTTGTACTGCGGTGCCTCGTAATCGATGAATCCGTTTTCGTTTGAGATAAATGTCGTCGTGTTGTACTGGGGATCAATTCTATAGGCTTCGGCAAAGCCAAACCAGCGTCCGCGGTGGTTGGACGCGTTGATCAGCCAAGCATCGTTGTGCGGCTCGTCCGTCAGTCCGGAGCTGGTCCTGTGAATCTCCTGGGAGACATTTGGATATTGCCGGATATTCCAGTTTCGATCGAACTCGCCGTATAGCCGAAAGCCCAGCACGTCGGAGACACTGAGGCTGCCGCCGAGGATTTGGGTGGCCGTTGGCAAGCCGTACTCAAACCGCAGGGTCCGCAGATTGCTCAAATCCTGGATGTTCCCCTCGGCTTGGGTGACCGGAAGCAGCACTCTCGCTCCTGCGGAATTCAACTGGCGGTCGGAACTCATTGAGATGTCGTAATCATTGGCCACTGTGAGTTCGAATTCGACCTTTGTGATCTCGTCCTTAGCACCGCTTGCGCGGTTGACAAAAATCTGGTCGTCGAAGGAGTAGAGGAGCCGGATTTCTTCACTGCCGTTGGCCTCCAACCGTCCCCCCGCTGGGATGCCGCCCTCCAATACGGGTTCGAAACCAATCTCCTTGCCCCGGTTGACGAGGCCGCTTTCATAGGTGATGATGATGTCCGAGGAGCCGGGGAAGAATGCGGCTCCGCCGGTGCCGTCCGCGGGTGATTCGTCGCGGAGTACGATCTCAATCGCGGAGATGGGCACGGCATTCTGATCTTCCGTCAGCCTTCCTTTGAACAAGCTCGCCACTGGAGCCTCGTCGATCTTCGAGTTCGACTGATGGGAGTTAACCCCGTGTACGCCCAACGTCACGAAATCGCCGACAGCGCCCGTAAACCGTCCGCCGAAAAAGGTCGTGGTATTGGTGCGCCGGTCGTCCCGGTTAAAGGTCAGCCGAGGGCCACTAATTCTAGAGAAAATCAGCGTCTGCTGGTACTTATCCGTCGCCATGTCGAACTGGATTCCGTCCATTTGGACTTTGCTCAAAACCAGCGGCGTAAGGGTCGTCCGCAGCGTGTTGGACGTTGTCAGCGCGTAGTACGTACCCCCTTTTGCATCGGCGGCGACCACGACTTGGCTGAACCACCGTTCGAATCGATTCCCCTTGAAGAGCCGGTTGCCGAACTCTTCGGGTGTGTTCTGCTCCGTGTTGTAGATGAGCCATCCCTTGGATACGGCATTGCCGAACATGTCGTAGAGGTAGTCGCCCTCAATGTCGGGGGCGACGTAGCGATCGAAATCGGTGCGGGCGTAGTTGGTCGTCTGCCACTGCCGCCACCGGTATTCGGCGAACAATTCCTGGGGCACGTACCACTTTCGCACCGCGGGATCAATCGAGTTGAGCGCTACTTGCACTCCTTGGGGCAGAAAGCTCGTCTCGTGCCCCCATTGCGTTCCCAGTCGGTTCCCATAGTCGGGCCGACTGCCCGACTGGGCGCTCGTCTCCCCGGCCGTTCCCAACACCGCGGCCACGACGAGGAGCTTCAGACTACGTCTCATTGTGTTTGTACAACTCAACACTAGATCCTCAATACGATGCTAGCCATCCAGCGGACTCAATACACCACGGATACGGTACCCGTGTTCAATTGCTTCCCTAGGTCCGCCTCCACCTTTACCGTATAAACATACGTGCCCGGCGGCACGCGCTTTCCCGCTTCGTCTCGCCCATTCCACTCGCGCTCGTACACCCCCGCTGCTCCGGGCGCGGTCTCCAGCCGGCGAACCACCCTGCCCGCCAGATCGTACAAGGTCAGCACATGGGGCACGCTGTTGCCCAGAACGCGAACTTGGTATTGGATTAGGACTTGGTCGTTCACGCCGTCGCCGTTGGGACTGAAGACCGCTGGAATGGCCTTCAGCTCGCCGATGAGTTCGCCTCCCCTAGGGGTTTTCACGGACAGGGAGTTGGTGCTGAAGCGCAAGGTGGCATTGCCCTCTTCCACTTGTTGGCGGATGTCGGGATCGTCGCTGGAGAAAACGAAGCCAGTGAACTTTTGTCCGAAGCGCAAAACCGGCACCTCGAAGACCACCTCAATGCGCTTTTCAGTATCCTCGCTGCCCACGAGCTTGTCGAATCCAACGACGATGCGGTCGTCTTGGATGTCTCGGAGGAACTCCTCTCCCACCTCTGCATCATCCACCTTTACCGAAAGCAGTCGCTCCACGCGAGTGGCGGTGGCGATTTCCAAGCGGTCGAAACCGCTGTTGCCCTCGCGCAGGATGGGCCGGACAACATAGGTGAAGGTGTGGGGTTGGAAATCCGTGGTCACCGTCGGTGAGATTTCCCCGATCACTGCGTCGGCCACGGAATCGCCAAAGAGCAGTTCGATCCGCTCAAGGCGCGGAGCCATCTCACCAGTCGGAAAAAACAGCACCTCAAACTGGAGGTAGCGGGCAGGGCTCTTCGATAAGAAGGTTGCGCCGTCCGTCCACGCTGAGGGCGGCGCGGTCGCATCCCGCAGGCCAGCGGCGAAATCGTAGGCCGGAGACCAAAAGCTCCAGTTGTCGGTATCTATTTCCTTCTTGACCAGTTCAAACCCCCGCGTGCTGCCGCTAGAAAAGGGATCGGCCACAGTCACCGCGTTGAAGACATCGTTGTATTCCCGCCGGTCCACCACGGCGAACTGCCCGGTGCGCTGCTTTCTGCTGTAGCGGAACGGCTGCTCGGTGTTGCCCGTGCGGGTCCGCACCTCCACCCTCGTCCCCTCTGGCTCTACGCCCTCCCAACGAATTTTGCTCCAGGCGACGGGCCGTCCGAAATCCAGAATGTCCGTACGGTAAACAGTCTGCTGCACGTAGCCCTCGCCAAAGACTTGGAGTTCGGCGACCTCCCAGGTGCGCTCGGGATTGATGGGCCGGAGGGTGACCCACTTCACCGGCCGAGTGGGAAACCGTCGATCCACTATGACATCGAGGTTTTCCGTAGTGCTTTCGATGATGTCGATGATTGGGTCGTTCTTGGCCGTCAAGCCCCGACTGATTTGATAGAACCACCGCTGACCCCGCCGGGCGATGGAAGGTCGGTCGACGATCGGCGCGCTGCCCGAGGCCACGCCCAACTCGAACCAGGGGAGGAAGTTGTCCTCAAAGGAGGGGCGGGGGAAGAACCGAATTCGGTTTATGGGCAACTCCCACCCGAGGTTGACGATGGCGTTCTTGATCCAGCCGTGGTTGACGCCTGTTTCCGTCGGCGATAGATCCACTGCTCTGACCATCGCCGTGGTGGAATCCCCGTCGCCGATATTCTGCAGGACGCCCTGTTCGATTCTTCCCCCTACGCCGCCTCCAGAGCTAGCTACGAAGCCACCCCGTTCCTCGACCGTCTCCACTAGATTCTCGCTTGGGTTGATCCACACAGGGCGGAGCGAGAGGTCCCTCAGATCCATCATGCCATTCGCTCGCGCCCCTGCGCCAATGGTGCCCCAGTCCCTGATTTCCTCGTCCGCGACCCGATCGTAGGATACCGGCACAACGCTCCCTTGGTCGATAAGCTGCCCATCTTGGTCGAACACCAAGTATGCACCCCCTCCTTCGCTGGCCACGTCGATGAAGGAATTGTCCGCACCGACGCCCACTTGGAATTCAGACCGCGCCCATCCTCCATCGCTGCCCGCTAGCAGCAGGGCGCAGCTCAACAGACAGCTAGGTCTCCAAAGAAACATGCCCAGCTCCTTGCGCCAGATGGTCAATATGCGACTCCGATCGCTCGGGCCGCGCCAGTGCGACGCGCATCGGCCTGAACTTCGACTCGGACCACGTACACGCCGGGTGCTACTAGCTGCCCCAACTCGTCCCGGCCATCCCAGGCTAGGTCGCCGAAACGCTGCGGATCGTACAGGCCATTCGTTCCTAAGCGAGCTAGGAGCTGTCTCACGCGCCGACCCGACAGGTCGAATACGGCGGCATTGATCCCGGCTTGGCCCACGATAGTCACTACTTCAAAACTGATTGACGCCCGATCCCAAATTCCATCCCCGTTGGGGCTAACCACGGGGTTGACCTCGAGATTGCGCACCAGCCGCCCTGTGGTAAGCTGTGGACTCAGGACAGTGACACTGGAGCGCCCTGGTGCGTCGTCGTCGCCGAGATAGGCCGCGTTGCCCGAAAGCACGTCCTGGAACGCTTCCTCTTCAACTAGCAGCACTCGTCCCTTGAAAGTATTGCTGAAAGAGAGCATCCTGCCCACGAATCGCACCATGACGACGGTGCCGCTCTCGCGCACTTGGGGAAAGCGCACCACAAAGCGCCTCTCATCCAACTCTTGGATAGCTGCATCCTCTTCCTCTGTCGGCGCATCTTGGACTGCGAAATTCCGTTCGAGAATGCGGTTCTGGTCGCCGTCAAGAATCTCGATTCCCTGAACGCTCTTGATCGGCTGGTCCGACCGTACCTCAATTGCGTCGAATCCTTGTAGTCCAGCTTCCATTTCCGTGCGCACCGCAAAGACAAAAGGCACGTCCGTTGCTCCCGCCACCTCGCGGGGGAATACCTCGCCCACCACCTCCCTAGCCAGTGGAGGTGAGGTGAAGGTGAAGGATAGGTTCTCAAGCACTACCGCGGAGTTCAGGTCCTCGCTGATGAAGTCCGCGCGGATTTGGACGTACTGTCGTGGGCCTGGCGAGGTGATGTCCGTACCTTCCTCGCCGGTGCCCACCACAGGGTCGTATGGTGCCGACCACGGGCTCCAGTTTTCTACATCGTCGCGCACAGATCCGCGCTCAAACTCGTCTTTTCCCACAACGCCCCGGACCGGTAAGGCCATGTATTCCTTCCGCGTCAGCGGTTCGGGGGAATTCGCAAGGGAGGTCGCGATTTCCTCGGCGTCCCTTCTGCCCACCTGTTTGCGGGTGTATGCAAAGGGCGTGATGTCGCTGCCGGTCCGGGTGCGAATCTCCACCCTCGCAGCCTCCTCATTGCCGATTGCGACCTGATCCCAGCGGAGTTGTCCCCAATTGGTGCCGGCCTGCATGTCGATGATGGGCGAGATATATCTGGCGGTGGGAAGGAATCCCTCTCCGAAGATCTGTATCTTCTCTAGCTCGAAGGATATACCCGAAATCGCTTCTAGCCGCACGAACCTCAGCAGACGGGGCGGATTTAGTGGAATTGTGGTCACTGGATCAATGTTATCGTTTTCGACCAGAAATTCCTCCCAGATTGGATTGCCGGCGTCGGTTAGGTCGAGACCATCGTTTACCCGGATCCTGAATTTCCGGAGAAAGTCCGACTGGAACGGCGCTGTGGGGTTGGGAAACACCGTGTTGCGGGGGAAGAAGCGGATGCTGCGGACGCCTATGCGGGTTCCGAGGTCGATGTTGACGATGGTTCCGAGGGCGTTGTTGTCCTTGCGCGCCAAAGCCAGCCCGGTCGGGTCCTCAGTGATGAGACTCTCGAGGACCTTCCTCTTTTCCTCGCCCTCAATGTCTGCTATTGATGGCGCGGTGATCGAACCCCCGAAATCGAAGACTTGGCTGGCGACGTTGGTTCCCTCTCTGACCTGCCGAGGCAGAATGGCCTCGGGGTGATCCCCGTTCTCAAATTCGATCAGGTTCGACGGTGCGATCCCGACCTCGGTGACATTGGGGTCGAGAAACGTGCGGTGCTCGGGGATGATCGTCTCCACGTCTGCTCCGCTCGACGCCCCCTCCAGCCAGTCGATTTCTCCGTCTTTGCCGAGCGTCAGCCTCTCGACCGCATGGAGCGCCTGCGGTCCGCTCAGCACTAGGCTCATCGCCACAAGCGCTAAATAGATCCACGGTGCCAGCGCTCGCATTCTAGTGCCTTGCGCCGCCGGACAACTCCCCAATTGGGCGGTGCGTCGCCAATGCTGGTGACGGATAGCTGGGGAAATTCGCGCGGCATAGTCGAACAGGGTCATATTCTCTCTCCCGGCTACGGGGTGCCCCCTTGGAGTAGTGCTTCCAGATTTCCCAAGACCCGGCGATCGGCCCGCTGGCGCAACCGCTTCTCCCGGTATAGCTCGGCGGCTTGGGCCGCTTCCTCGGGTCGCCCCATAGCTCGGTAAACGCTTTCCATCAATCCGTAGGCGCGGTGCTCGTCTGGATGCATTGCCGCGATCCTCTGCAAGTGCATTAGGGCTTCTTCGTTGCGGCCGGTTCTGTGCAGTAAGCCTGCTATACACAATAGAGCCGGGGCCGAATCGGGGTGATCTGCCAGTACGTCGCGCAACAGCTTCTCGATCCGCCCCAAGTTATCTTTTTCCATGCGGCCCAATACTTGAGCTAGCCGCCACCCCACAAGGCCCTCCCACTCCGCTAGCCCGACTATGATTCCATAGTGGACTGCTGCGGAGTCCAGCGCGGACTGCTGCTCCCAAGTGCGGGCTAGCTGGAAGCGCACGCGATGGCTATCGGGCCAGACCGCCACGACCGTTTGGTAGGCTGCAATGGCGTCCTCAAGCGCCCCTTGAGCCGCACGGGCGTCGCCCAATCTCCCCGCGAGAGAAGGCTCGTTCTCTTGTGCCGCCAGATCGGCGTAGATCGCCGTTGCTTCCTCCGCCCGCCCTGCCCTTAAATACGACTCTGCCAGCGCGGTCCAGGTGTCCCTGTTGACGGCATACCGCTGCACCAGCGAGTGGTAGATTTCCGCGGCGTGTTCGTACGCGCCGGTGTCGAAGTAGATTCTCGCCAGTTCCGCGTACGGTCGAATCCCAGCATCTTCGGCCTTGATGGCCCGCTCATAAGCAGCAATGGAATTGGCTTTCATGTCCAACTCTCGGTAGGCGTAACCCGCCCAGGTGTCGTGCGAACTCTGAGCCCCGGCTGCGGCTGCGATAGGAAAATTTGCCGCCAATAGAACCAGAGCCAAGGCGATGCCCCCAATGCGCTGTCTTTTTTCCAGCAACAGAGGAATCGCCGCCAGCGCCCCCGGAAGCAAGAACAAGGCCGCACTCAGCCGCGAGCGACCGGACGCCTCTTCCAAGAGCGATCCCAGCATCCAAGCGCCGGCAAACAACAGTGGCAGCGCGCGATACCGATCCATCCCCTCCCCGCGGACTGCGACGAGAAATCCCACTAGCGCCAGCGGCCCTACCAGCCCAAAGGGAAATCCCAACAAGGCTCGCCACATGAGCGGAGCCAACATCCACGAAGGCGCAGCGGCGCGATAGGGGTCTATATCGCCCAAGACCTCGGCACCATGCCAAAACAAATACGCCCGCGTTGCCATTTCCTTCAGTCCTAAACCACTGACCAAGGGTACTAGCCCCCCCCAGCCCCATACCGCCCCTCCCAGAACCAGTACCAGAGCTGCTCCCGCAAAAAACCACCACGCCGCCCTCCGGCCCCCGCTTCCCTGTGCCACCCATACAGATGCCACGCCGACGGCGAATAGCGCCCGGAAATCGACTAGTGCAGTCACGCCGCCCACTGCCCCCATAACCCCGGCCCTCAACGGCCCCATACCAGCCGATCCCACCAACCCCCACAGGAGCAACAGGCCCGAAAAAGCGGCCAACACGGTCGGCGTTATCTCGCCCCCGTAGTAGATCGCCGGACCGTACAGCACGGCCGCAATACCCGCCCATCGGCCCACCGCTGGCGAGAATAGCTGTCTGCCGATTGACCACACTAGCACGCAGGCGAGCCCCCCTATCCCGACCTGAATCACGCGCAGTACCCACAATCCCGTCTCCTCCTGCAGCGCGACTGCGCACAGCGCCGCGTAGAATCGAGAATACCACCCTCCATCTCCCAACCCGCCCGCGTAATGCGCCGCAGCTCCTACTGCCACTTCTCCAAAAGCGCTCTGCTCCCACTGCCATACGTGCGCGAGCCGCACGGCAATACCGGCCGCCAACAGCCCTGCCCACTCCCAAGCATTCGCTCCCTTCATCCTTACACGGCCCAAACGCATTTCTTTGCTTTCCACGGCCCATCTAGTTCAGACCTGCGAACACGCTTACGAAAGTCGTGTTGGTCGTGACGGCGTCTGATAATTCGAAGTCCCTAGTCCGCAACCGCATCCCGGCCAAGGCCACGATTTTATACCCCAAATACGTGGATCGGTTGGTCAACTGCAGCCCCAGCGACACAGACCTGAAGTCGTTGGCATCGTCCGCGAAATCCTCGTTCCAGAGGTACTCTAGACCCCCTTGCAGCGTACTGTCGGTCAGGAAGTCCATTTCTACAATGACGCTGAACAACTCTCTTAGCTGTTCGCGCTTCTCTTCGCCAAACAAGCCGCGCGTCTGTTTGAGGAACTCGCTCTTCCAGCGTGGCTCGATAGTCAAAACGCCTATTTGACGGCGGTGCTTGACTTTGTTGATCGCCCCAAAGAAGAAGTCGCTTTTGCGCAGGTCGAGTTCTGCGCGCGTGCGCTCGTCCATGAGCTGGTGAAACAGCGTGTAATTCATCCGTGTCTCGACTTTCGTCCGGCCGATATTTACCTTGTGCCCGACGAAGAGGTGATTCACCCAAGTGTCGCGCGCAAGCATGGGATCTTCCACCTGCGTCAAGGTGCCCCCGTCGATGGACTGGCTGGGCAGCCATTGAAGCAGGCGATCTGGGATGTCGTCCTCGACTCGCTTCGACATCTCGAACAGTTTAAAATCACCCCAGCGCGCCGAACTGCCGTCCATTTTCACGAGCGCGTAGTATTGCTCATTCTTCTGGTCCGACGACATCTGATGCTCGCGCATCGCGCCCCCTGCCACCTGCACTTCGGGCGTCAAATCATACGCGGCATATACGTTGAACCCTCTGTGGTCCTTGCGGTACGGATAGTCCGGCTGATCGTCGTTTTCGAACTGGTCCACCCAGAAATTGTTGTTCATGTCAACACCAAACAGGAATTCCGGCCTATCGACGTCAAAGCGCAGGAATGGCTCGTCGTAATCGGGTCGGCGATTGGCGCGGACCGCGTTGTCATTCTGGTTGAAATCGGGGATGAAGTCGTTGTTCTGGTCCCAACCGGGGAAAACGCGGTCGTCGCCGGGCAGGAAGTCGAAGCGGACGTTGTCGGGGTAGCGGTCGTGATCGTCGTTGTCATCGACGAATTCCACTAGACCACGGCGCGGACTCTCGTAGTCAATTTGGCCATTGCCAGCGGTCACAAATGTCGTGGTGTTGTAATGCGGGTCCATCCCGAAGGCCTCCGCGAACAAGGAGACAGGCCCGGCCCGCTTCCAGGCGTTGATGAACCAAGCGGGCCGGTACGGCTCTCCAGCAGTCCCCGAACTCGTGCTGTGCCTCGCTAGGTTCTGATTGGGGAATTTCCGGTAGTTCCAGTTGAGGTCGGCCTCGCCGTAGAAGTTGAAGCCGTGCACATCGAGCAATTCGAAGGTTGCTCCCATGATATGGGTGGCCGTAGGTAGGCCGTATTCAAAGCCCACAGTGCGGATATTTGACACGTCCTGTACGTTCCCGGCGGCTCGTTCTATCAGCAGCAGCACGGTCTGGCCTTGCCGATTGATCTGTCTGTTTGAAGTAGCCCAAATCTGGTAGTCGTTGCCCACCACCAACTCGAATTCCACCTGCATGATCGAGTCCTTGGGGGCGCTCGCGTTCGCCGTAAAACGGGGATTGTCGAAATCGTATTTCAGTCTGATTTCCTCCGTCCCATCCGCGGCGAGGAACCCAGCGCGCTGAAATCCTCCAGAGATCGCCGGGCCAAAGCCGATGTCCGTCCCCCGATCTACGGTTCCGTTCGTATAGGTGATGACCACGTCAGAGCCAGATTCAAAGAACGCGGCTCCGCCCATCCCATCCCCTGGGGAATCGTCGCGCAGCACCACCTCGACAAAGTCAATCGTCTGATTCTGATCAATCGTCAGCCCGCCCTTGAATGGATTGCCCGCCAACTCGTCGCTCAAGGTGTTCGACTGGTGGGCGTTGATCATGGTCAGCCCCAGTATGGCGAAGTCCGTCAGTTGGCCCTGTAGGCGTCCGCCGACCAAGATAGTGTTGTTGGTGCGTTGCAGCTCTAGGTCGGCGGTTGATTCGCCACCGGGGTTGCTAATGCGCGAGTACAATACCGTGCCCTCGACTCGATCCGTGGCAATGTCGAACTGCACCCCGTCGAAGGTCGGCTTGCGAAAAGTCAGCGGTGTGAGGGTCGTGTTCAGCTCGCTGCTCACTGTCAGCGCATAACCGTACTGCCCTTTCTTGTCTTGGGCGATGACGACATTTGAGAACCAGTTATCAAAGCGAGTCGATTTGAACAGCGTATTCCCGAACTGGGCTGGGCGGTCTTGGGCATTGTTGTATATGAGAAAGCCACGAGTCACGAAATTCCCGTAGATGTCGTAAAAGGAGTCTCCTTCGAGGCGGATATCTACGTAGCGCTGGTACAAGGATCTGGCGTAGTTGGTATATTCCCACTGCTGCCATTGGTACTCGCGGAACAACTCTTGGTTGACATACCAGCGCCGGAGGGCGGGATCTACGGCGTTGACTAAGACGATCGGGCCTTGGGTCCGCCCTGGTAAAGGCGCTCCGAGCGACTCCCCAATGCGCGCACCGTAGTCGTCCCGGGCGGCGCTGCTGCCAATCTGGAAAACAAGTGCGCTCAATACGGCCCAAGCGGCTAGATATCCGCTTCTCACGAGTACCCTCCCTGGAGTTGCCTGCTGGCGTCAAGTGCCATTGAAGCTCGAGTTCAGTAGGCGACGCCGACGACGCGGCTGCGCCGGGCGCTGGCAAGCCCTTGCTGATCGGCTCGTCCATGCACCTGGACAATGTACAGACCCGGAGGCACGAGGGTCCCTCCGGCATCTCGCCCATCCCATTGCACCAATCGGCGTCCGCCGAGCAGATTCTGCTCAAAGCGCTTCACTTCTCGGCCGGCCAGCGTCGCTATCCGCACGGTCACCGGGCGGGGTTCGAACACGCGGAACAGCGAAAAGCCGATGGTTGCCACATCGTTAATTCCGTCGCCGTTTGGGGTAAATGGGTTGGGCTGGATTTCCATATCTCGCACTAGATCGTCGGCTCCAAGTGCGCTCACTACCAGCCCGCTGCCCGGCGTCAGGGACGTCACCTCCCCTCCCCCGCCCAACTGGAACGGCAGTCCGATAGTGGCGTTCCGGCCCGCCAGCTTCAAACGGGTGCCGTGGAGGAAGACCTCGGCTGCGAACCGCAGGCGCACTAGGCGCGTCTGGCCAACCACTTTGCCCTGCCGACTCCTAGGCAGACTGTCGTACGCCTCGGCCGTGAGTGGGTCGCCGCGCTGGTCGAAAGCGGTTTCTCCCGTCAACGACGTTGCCTTGCGGAAGAATCGCACCGGCCCTCTCGCCTCCGGCGCGAGATCGGCGAAGGTTTGTTCATCTACTTCCTCCAGACTCTCTCCGTCGTCTCCCGCGAGCTTTTGGAAGTAGCGGATCGCCCCCTGTTGCTGTTCGGGAAGCCTGCTGTATGCTACTTGGTCCAGCAGAGTCCCCCCTTCGCTCGTCGGCACTTCTTCGCCCTCCTCGACGCGGCGATAGAATATGTTGCTTCCGTTGCCCATTGCCTGATACAAGACCTCGGGGAACCGAACTCGCAAGGAATCTCCCCGACCGCTCAGAACGCGCAGTAGGTCCCCTGCAGCCGAGGCCAGCCCGTCCTCGACGCGGTTGGCGTACAACCGGTAGGGCGCTCCCGCGGCAAATTCTGCTTCCGTGCCGAGGGCTGCGTCTATTAACTCCATGTCTAAGGCGGGCTCCGAGCGCAGCCGCAGTTCATCAAACCCGGGACTCGGATTGGGGCGCTCCACGACCGCGGCGCTGACGAACACCGCAAAGGTGTCGCGCCTTCCCGGGACGACCTCCTGAGGCCAGATTTCCCCGGCCAGTCCAACGACCGATGGATCGGTGTACTCCATGCGCACCGACTTGATGGCTGGCGGATCGACTCCTGCCTCGGCCTTTAGGCGCGCCTCAATCTGGACGAAGCGGCGCAGACTCGGGGAAGTGATTTCGGCTCCCGGCTGGACATAGGCTTCGCTCCATTCGCTCCAGTCAGCCGTGGGAACAAAGACGGTGTCGATCGGTCCTCTGAGAAAGAAGGCGAGCGTTTTGTGCTTTTTCGCCGTGACTTCGCCGCCGCCCGAGTTGTAGTACTTGATCTGGCGCTCAACCTCGCTGCCCGTCCGGGTTCTCAACTCGACACTGGTCCCCGGAGGCGTTTCTGCCTCCCAGTTTATCGACACGAGATTGGACTGCTCGGGCACTGTTAGCGGGCCGGAGGTAAGGATCACTTCGGCGGGAGGGCCTGCTGAAAAGACCATGAACTCGCCGATCCCTGGAGTCCGGCTGATCGTGACCGTGCCGCCGGGATCGTTCTCGAGGGCGCGAAACTCGAAGAATCGCACCTGCCGGGCCGGTTCGAGGATGTCAGCCAATTCGAGGAAGAATCCCACGCTGGAATTGATCTCCCGCTCTTGAGAGCTGATCCGCGTGAACTTCAGTTGCCCTTCCGAATCGCGTTCACCCGCGCTGCCCCGGAGCAGGTAGCCCCGGATCGAAGGCGACTGGAAGTAGCCCTGAGACATCACCCGGAACTCTTTGGCCCACACGGTCCCGCCGAGGTCGGCGATCATCATATTCTCAGTCGGAGTCTCTTCCAACCAGTAGTTGTTTTGGTAGAAACTGGCCAATACTCCGTCAAAGGCCTGCTCCCCTCCCCCGCTGGGAAGCTGTTGGATGATCCTGCCTCCGCCCTCGATCATGTTAAAGGCCACATTGTCGCCCCAGCCCCATACATCTACTTCTGCTAGGCGAGGCAGTTCGCGGCGGAAGAACCGCTTTTCGCCACGGCGATCTGCTGGTAGTTCGAAATAGGTCGTCGAATCCACCGGCTCTCCTCGACCCGTCTCGCTCTTTGAGAGGTATTCGATGTCGCCACGTGCCTCGACGGGCAGTGCCAAATACTCGCTCTCCGAGATCTCTTCGGCCCTGCCTCCTTTGGTGTCAGTCACCTGAAAGCGAATCGTCTCGACGAGCTTTCCGTTCCAACTCAAACTCGCTCTAGGTTGCTCCAGCCGTTTCTCCACCAGGCCGCTCCCAGCCGGAGGCAATAGGCCGCTCGTCTGCGTCGCGTCGATGACGATCTCCCGTTGCTCCTCGTTGATGCCCGGAAGCGGTTCTAGTACCTCGAACTGAAAATTTGCATCTTCCTCCACCAGTGGAAACTGGGCATCCTCAAAAAACACGAGCAAGCGCCGGAAAGGATCGCCCAATTCCGCATCGACGTACTGCAAACGAAGCCGCTCCACCGGAACCGTCCGGCCCAGCGAAATTTCCACCCACCAGTCTTCTATGGGATCGTTGAGATCTGGCTCCCAGAACGTCGTTGGATCTCCATCGACGAGATTGGGCGCTAGTTCCAAGTTAGAGCCGGCCCTGCTGGGACCGGGACGGAGGAAGTGATCGAAAACAGGATTGCCGGCGGTGTCCTCCTTGAAGTTGCCCTTCACATCAACGGATCGAGTGCTGTCCAGATTCATCACTCGAGGTTTGTCTGAGCTAATGTCCACTTGCCGCCTGAAGGAGCGATCATCTAGGAGATTATAGACGGAGCGAAAGTCCCGGACCTGTACCGTCCCGCTGTCGTCCAGTCGCACCAAGTGGTTAGGCATTTTCCACGTCTGCCAGTGCTCCAGGCGGTCCACGACGAGTTCATTGCCCCGCTGGTCGAACCCTTCTGCCGTTTGAGCTTGTGCCGGTTTTAGAGTCAGCCCTCCTCCAAACCACAAGATCGGACCTGCTGCGACGAACCAGACCAGAACTTTACGGGAAGTCTTCATCCGCTACAATTCCTCCGCCTCCGTCTCACCAACGGGAAGGTCGTAGAGCGTTATTTGGTTGCGGTGTTGCTCCCTGAGCTTGCGAATAAGGGCCGCCATGGCTTCGTCCGTTCTTGCCTTGAGTAGCAATCGGCGTGCTTCCGGGCGGGCTTTGTCATACGGCTGCACTTCCGGCTCTAGGTGCCCTAGCACCTCAAAGACCGCGAAGCCGTCTCCAACCGGCACCGGGCCTACGACATCGCCCGTCTCGGCACCGAACGCCCCCGCGACCAACTCCGGAAAGTGCGCCTCGTGAATGCGGAAAAATCGCCGTACCCCCTGCAACTGGGAGTGGACGTGGCGGGCGACCAACGGGCGTTTGAGGAGGGCGGCGAGTTCTGTTCCCGCATCGATCTCCTCGCGCAGGTCCCGTGCCTGTTCCCAAGTCTCCACATAGAGACGCCGGATGACGACAGACTCTGGCACCCGGAACTGCCCCTTGTTGCGGTCGTAATATGCGCGAATGTCTTTTTCCGCAATGGGACCGCTCTCTGCTGCGGCCTGCTCCTCAAGGGCTTTTAGCATCAACTGTTGTTTTTTCTTTTCGGCAAATTCTTGGAACTCGGGCTCTTTATCCCACGCTTGGCTACGGGCCGCCGCTGCGAACAGATAGATTGGCAGCACCTCGGAGCTTGCCAACTGCATCACGTGGCCGCTGTCCCTCAAGGCACCGCGGAAGCCAATGCGCAGCAATGCGGTCAAAAAGTCGCGCACGGTCAGCGAGTCTCCGTCGAAGTCGCATAGCACCCGGGTGCCCAAAGGCTCCTCTAGACTCTGGGGAGCGACGCCAGTGCCGCCGAGTGCGAGTGCGGCTTCTAGCCCCTGCGGCTTCACGCGAAGCGCTAACTGGTGGGCCAGTTGCTCGTACTCTTGGTGGCTTTGTCGGCTCCGGTGTTCCCTAAGAGTACGTTCGTGCATCAGCTCCCACACATCCGCCAAGGACCGCGAGCGCGTGTTCTCAAACTGGTAGATCTGCCACGCCCCGCCCAAGTCGGCGACAGGAGCAAGACGCCTATCTTGGATGGAGAAGAACACTTCCTCTGGTATGCGGTAGCGGGCTAGAGCTTCGCGGCCGATCCAGCCGACGGTCCCATCCCCTAGCGCGAGCGAATCCATCTCTCCGTACGAATGCGCCACCTCAGCTAATTCCGCTCCAGAACGAACGCGCCCGAGGGCTTCCGCTAGCAGGTTTTCGTCGGCGACGATGAGCCGAGTGAGGAGGCGCTCCTTATCGAATCCTAGGCGGAGAAAGGTCCGCTCTACATCGTCTGCGGAAACTGTGATATCCGCGATCCCGCTCCGCTCCCTGTACAGCCGCGCCAGCCAACCGCGTTCTTGGTGGGCCAGCTCGCGCTGAATCTCGGCGTCCCCAGCTAGCCCTCGTCGGCGGGCTTCCTCAAGGGTGAGGTGGTGATCGATGAGCGACCAGACGTGATCCGCGGTCGCGACGCGGCCGGTATCTTGGCTGCGCAGCCCTTGGGGCAGCCGTTCTACAAACTGCTCTACCTGCGACAGCGAGATCTCGGCGTCGCCGATTCGGGCAACGACCGGATCCTCCTGCCCGCAGGCGACCACTGAGATGGCTATTAGGACGAGGACGATTCTTGGCTTCATATAGTTCGTAAGTATTTATTTTTTAGCAGTTTGTGAATGTAAAAATCCTATCGCCATAAATCTTTATTTATCAACAACTTATAAAAATTATCTAAAGTGTTGGTCAAGATAATGTTTACAAGCTAAGTCCGTCAAGTAATTTAAGCCCTCCGAGGCTCTATTGTTCGGCAGGCAAATTTATCGCATGACCTTAGCGTTGCCCGCCGGTAATAGCCTCTAGCACAAACAGCGTTTGGTCCGCCTCGACGTTCACCAGATGTTGCACGCCCCCGGCGGGCCAACGCACCGCGACAGAATCCACTGCGGCGCGCGGCCCTAGGCCGAAGTGGAGCCGCAATTCGCTGTGACTTAGGTAGCTTTCGGCCCCCCGTACTTCCCGGCACTGTCTCAGCTCTCCAGCCCGAACGCAGACCTGTGCGCCAACACCATCCCGGTTGCTCGATTGTCCCTGCAGCTTCACCCCGAGCCAATGATGCCCATTGCCCCCCTCGTTGCGCAAAAGGGAAAGCCGTTCTCCGATATTGGATACTAGCAGATCGACAGCGCCGTCTGCATTCCAGTCTGCGACTGCACTCCCCCGGCTCACTCGAACTTGGGCCATCCCCGGTCCGGATTCAGAGCCCACTTCGACGAACCGGTTCTCTCCAACACTAGCTGCGCCGTTGTTGTGGAACAGCAGATTGCGCTGCGGATAGGAAGTGGAGGGGTCGAAACGTTCGACGTTATCCAAGACGTGCCCGTTGGCGACGAATAGGTCGAGCCATCCATCGCTGTCGAAGTCCAAAAAGGCAATCCCAAACCCGAGGAAGGGGAGCGTCACCCACCCGTTCCCCGAGCTATACGTGGCGTTGGCAAAGAAACCCATCCCTGTGTTTTGATAGAGATCGTTTGGCTCTCCTTGGAAATTGGTGACTGCGAGGTCTGGAAAGCCGTTGTTGTCGTAGTCGCCGAAGTCAACTCCCATGCCGGCCTCGGCCTGCCCCGACAGTCCGTAGGCCGTCCCCGAGGCCGCTCCTACTTCCTCAAAGCTCCCATCCCCTCGGTTGTGGTAGAGGAAGTTGGGATTTCCATCGTTGGCGACGTAGAGGTCG
The DNA here is from genome assembly GCA_022827835.1 of Candidatus Latescibacterota bacterium. GTDB lineage: Bacteria > Latescibacterota > UBA2968 > UBA8231 > UBA8231. The sequence goes on along the minus strand of JAJEIO010000011.1, from coordinate 11,137 downwards.
GGCCAACCGTCGAGGTTGTAGTCGCCGAAGACAACCCCCAACCCCCTGCCGGCCATAGCGTCTGTGTCCGCCCGATCGCTGATGTCGGCAAACTGCCCGTTTTCGTTGTGCAGCAGGCGATCTGGGCTTGCGGGAAAGCTGGAAGGTCGCGGATAGGCTGCTGGCAACTCTTCTCCCGCTACTTGCGCCAGTGACAGATCGGCGAGGTAGGGAGCCATCTCCCCGGTCTGACGCTCGGGATCAAATTCGACGTAGTGGACCACATACAGGTCTAAGTCGCCGTCCAGATCGATGTCTCCGAAAGCAGCGCCCGTGCTCCACAGGCTGTCGGCGAGTCCGGTGGAGCTAGAGACTTCGTCGAACTGGCCGTTCCCGTTGTTGCGGTAGAAGGCATCGAAGCCGTAGTTGGTCACGAGGAGATCCGGGTCGCCGTCGTTGTCGCAATCGCCGACCGCACAGCCCATGCCAATCCCGCCGTGGTCAACTCCCGCAGCGGCACCCACTTCGGCAAAACGACCTGCGGCAGTCTGGCGGAAGAGGGCGTTGACGGGAGCCTTGCCGGAGGTTTCGGGCGGCGGGACTACGGGAGCGCCATTGACGGCGTACACATCGAGCTGACCGTCTCCGTCGAAGTCGAGAACGCAGACCCCCCCTCCCATCGTTTCGGGCAGGTAGTGGCCTCCCCAAGCTCCGGTCTCATGGCGAAATATCAAGCCCGTCTCCTCGGCCACATCCACGAAGCGAACAGGCGTCGGCTCCGTTGCGCCGAGTGGACTGGCGATGATGTAGAGCGCGATGATCGGCCCGATCCTTTCCCACACTCGGGTCATCGCGGTCTGCTCTCTAGCGCTCGCTCGGCCCGTTCAATTTTGGCGGCTAGCGCTGTATCGCTAGGCGTTGTCTCCGCGACGCGACGCCAGTTCGCTAGCGCCTTCTCCAGCGCCCCGTCCAGGAAGTACGCGTCTCCGAGTATCTCCCTTGCACCGTGCAGTGTAGAGTCGATCGCCAGAGCCTTTACTGCCGCCCGGCGCGCCTGTTCGGCCTGTCCCAGATCGCGGTAGGCTCGTGCTAGGTTGGCCCAGAGAGGAGCCTGCTTAGGAGCGTCGCGAGCAGCGGCCTCAAATTGCGCAATGGCCTTTGCATGACGGCCTCTGGCGTGGTAGATCAGCCCTAGGTTGTTGTGCGCCGTGGCCAAGGTCGAGTCGCGCGCGAGGGCCTCCACAAAGAGAATCTCGGCTTGCTCCAACTCCCCCGCGGACATAGCAAGGGTTCCGAGACCTTTATAGGCGCGCCCGTATGAAGGATCCGTTTCCAAGGCGCGTCCGTACGCCTGCTGCGCCAACTTCAACCGTCCCATCCGGGCGTACGCCACCCCCAAGTTGAAGTGCGACTGGGGACGATTCGGATGGCGGGTGGCGTCGTCGCGCAGGGGGCGGAGTTCCTCCTCTTCTTGTCGTATCCTCTCCGCCCCCTTGAGGATCAGCCGGGCGCTGTCGGCCTTGCCTTGGCGGGCCATTGCTTGACCTAACCCTACTAGGGTCTGGGGGTCGTACGGAGACCAACGCGCTACTTCTTGGAGGGATCGCTGAGCGCGCTCCAGTTTGCCTTGCTGCAGATAGGTCAAGCCCAGTTGGCGGTGGGCTTCGGCCGATGGTGTTCGTTCCAGTAGGCTGGCGTACACCGTGGCGGCGCTGTCCAGTTCGCCCTCGCGCTGGTACACGAGCCCCAGTGTATAGCGACCCCTCTCGTGGTTGGGGTCGAGTTTTAGGCTCTGCCGCAACAATTCCTTGGCCTCAGTCGCCTTCCCCTGCTTTTCGTAGAGAAGCCAGCCGAGTCTGGCCAAGGGATCCGCTAGGGTTGGATCTAGCTCTGCTGCTCTGCGGAAGCGGGCTTCGGCCTCTGCAAAGCGGCTGAGTTCCACTAGGGCTGCGCCGAGCAAATTGTTGAGTTGGGCGTGATCTGGGGCGACCTCCAAGGCTTCTCTGAGGATTCGTTCCGCTTCCTCAGGCTGACGCACATTGAGCAGATTGTGCGCCTTGTCGATAGCGGCAGCCGCAGCAAGGGGGGGCGTTTCAACCTCCGCAGTCTGAGGAGCGGCTTGTTCTTCTTGGTAGCCGCAGCCCTCGACGAGAATCGCCTTGAGTAACAGTAAGGTGCCTAGCGGGAGCCGTCGCTTCATTCAGGACCCATCCTCTCCCCATCTCCTCGGACTGTAAGCCCGTCTTGGTGGTGGATCAGGTAGAGACGATCGGCGGTCAGGTTCTGGTAGTGCTGCACCAGCCCGGAAGGCCAGCGCACTTCCAAGTAGTCCACAAGGCGCGCTGTTCCCAACCCGATAAAGAGGCGTGGGTCGTTTTGTCCCATAAACCCGTCGCCGCTGAATAGTTGGCGATGCTGTTCGCGGCCCCCCGAGCGCACTAGGACATGGGCACCAATCCCGTGGGGATTTCCAGGTGGACCGTGCAGGTCTAGCCCGAGCCAGTGATGGATGCGATCGCCGTCGTTGCGCAGTAAACTCGGCGGCGCGTCGAGATTGGCCACTACGATATCGGAATCGCCGTCGCCGTCTAGGTCGCCGTGGACTGCGCCGCGACTCACCCTTGCCAAGCCAAACCCAGGGCCAGCGCGCCCGCTGACCTCTGTAAATCGGCTGCCTCCGTCATTGCGGTATAGCTGGTTTGTCTGCGCGTAGTGTAGCCCGCTACCGGCATGGTCAATGGCAGGCATGAGGTGGCCGTTGGCGACGAATAGATCTAGGTCGGTATCACCGTCGTAGTCGAAAAAAAAGGTGGCCCACCCCATAAAAGGGCGACTACTGCCGGCTAGCCCGGCTTGGCCACTGATGTCGGAGAAAAATCCGGTGCTTGTATTCTCGTAGTACGTGTTGTGGTCCTGGGAGAAATTGGTAACGAAGATGTCGCACAAGCCATCGCCATCGCCGTCGCCAAGCGCTACCCCCATCCCAGCTTGAGATCGGCCATCGCCGCTGAAGGCCGCGCCCGACGATATGCCGATATCAGCGAATTTCTCGCGACCGTCGTTGCGCAAGAGGGAATTGGCGTGTCCATCGTTGGCCACGTACGCGTCGAGATCTCCATCCGCGTCGAGGTCGCCCCAGGCGACCTGCATGCCATAACGGGGTGGGTTGTCAATCCCCGCAGCCGCGCTCACGTCGCTAAAGCTGCCGTTGCCGTCGTTGCGGAACAGGACATCTCTTTCTGCGTTGAAGCCGGCTGGGCCGCAAGCGGCCTTTATTCCCCTGTGATTACACCACTTGTCGTAGAACGGGGGACCATTGAGTTCGAACTCGATGTAGTTTGCGACGTAGAGATCGAGGTCGCCGTCGAGGTCGTAGTCGGCGAATGCCGCGCCTATTGCCCAGCGATCGTCATCGACGTTGGCGAGCGCAGCGACCTCGGTGAAGCGCCCTCCGCCCTCGTTGCGGAGCAAGGCGTTGCGGCCCCAGCGCGTGACGTAGAGGTCGTCGTCCCCATCGAGGTCGTAGTCGGCCGGTGTGGCCCCCATGCTCCATCCCTGCAAGCCCGCGCCGCTACCTGCTGTTGCGTTGGCGAACTGCCCGCCCTCGTTGCGAAATAGGGCGTTTGTGGGTGCCCCCTCCCCTTTGAGGTGGGAACCAATGGTAAAGTACAAATCGGGATCCCCATCGAGATCGTAGTCCCACGTGGTTACACCCGCGGCTTGGGTCTCAATTATGTACTTTTTCTCGGGAGTGCCTGAGATATTGTTAAAGTCAATCCCCGACTGACGTGCCACCTCGACGAATCGAGTCTCGGCCGCCGCTTTGGGGAGGATTGAGGCCAACAGCAAAACTACCGCCACCGCATTTGCTCTGCTGGCTGTGGAAAGCCTATCATTGGGCATTGCTTTTTCCTCAATATTGCCGTAAAACTGCGATTGCGCGCCGATCAAAAACCACGTAAGTCAATCTGCAATGGTTTCGCCGCGATGGCTACCTTCAATCACTAGGATGTCCGCCAATTTTGGCGTCGATTAATCTATCGCTAATTAGGGAGCATAGAAAACCAAATGGACCCACAACCCCTCAAGGGAAAAAACGCCATCGTCACCGGTGCCGCGCGCGGCATAGGCCGCGCCATTGCTCTGCGCCTCGCCGCCGAGGGTGCCCAGGTGGCCATCTTAGATATCGACGGCGATGGCGCGCAACGGACGGCTGCTGAAATGGGTGGTTCGACTATTGGCCTTGCCGCCGATGTGGCCCAGGCCGCTTCGGTTGACCGGGCCTTTGCCCAAGTGGCCGATCAGTTGGGTGGCCTCGACATCTTGGTCAACAACGCCGGCATTGTCGGCACGGACACGCCGGTCAAAGACTTAGCCGAAGAGGACTGGGACCGCGTCCTCGACATCAATCTCAAGGGAACCTTTCTGTGCTCGCGGGCGGCTTTGCACTATATGCTGCCGCAACAGAGCGGGGTCATCTGTTCGCTGGCTTCTATCTCTGGCAAAGAGGGCAACGCCAATATGGCTCCCTACTCCGTGTCCAAGGCGGGCGTCATCTGCTTTACCAAGACCCTAGCCAAAGAGGTTTTGGACTGCGGCATCCGCGTCAATTGCGTGGCTCCGGCCCTGATTGACACGCCGATATTGCAGGGCATGGACCAGGACCGCGTCGATTTCTTGACCGCCAAAATTCCCCTCGGCCGCTTGGGCCGCCCCGAAGAAGTGGCGGCGACCATTCTGTTCCTAGTATCGGACGAATCGACTTTTGCCACGGGCCAGTGCTTTGACGTGAGCGGCGGTCGGGCGACCTATTGAGTTGTGGAGTCGTCTTTCCCCTAGTCGGCCAGATACCGGCGGATGGCGTTTTCCGTGATTTTGGACACCGCTTCATCGACCAAAATGGAAGCCGGCCAGCAGATGGAACCCACTGAAAAGACCGCACCGCCGCTGGCGGTCGCGTGTTCAACGATCTCGGCACCGCCGTCGTCTGGGTTGAGTCCCTTGGCCAACAGCCGCGTATTGGTCGGCGACTGCGGCGATATCTTATCAGTTTCGTGGCCCGAGGCCCCGCCCGGTATGCGCTGATGCAGGCTTTTTTCGCCGAATACATCGCCGTTTTTCAGGCCCGTTCCCGCAAAACACCAGTGGGTATCGTCTAATACCCGATACGGTGCGGCGGTCATTATGCCGCTGAAGGAAAAGACCACGCCCAATAAGTTGGCCTCTGATTCCACCCGCCAGTCAAAGCGGCTCTCGTACTCCCGTCCATCTGCGGCGAATTGGGGCTCGGAATGGCTCCAGTTGGTATTGTGGTACACGATGCGGTGGTCGTCGAGGAATTCGACCTCGCAGTTGAGTCCGTTGCCGCCCAAGTACAGCAAGCGCCCGCCGCACTCGAAGACCCAGTTCTTGAGCCGGAAGTACATCTCTTGGGACCAGTACTCGGGATGGGTGCTGATCACCAGCACCTTGTACTGGTCGAGTGGCACTTGGTCAAAGTGAAATTGCGTCTCTCCGTATAAGTCGTAGTCAATGCCTTGGCGCTCCATCCAGCCGAACAAACGCCATTCGGCCGCGGCCATGTGGCAGCCTTGGCGGCCGGCAATGGGATCGGTCAGACCCTCGTCCTCGTCGATGTGGTTGTACGGGTCGGGTCGTTCCAGCGACAATGGCGCGTACGTCTCCGCATTGTACGTGCGGTGCTCTTTTTCGGTGTAGCGCTTTAGTTCGAGGCGCGAGTTGATGGTCGGCGTGGCGGGGAAGCAATCGGCGTGGATGTAGTTACTGCGGCCGCCAAAGCTATTGTACGCGTTCCAGTTGATATCCGAGGCCAGCACGGCCACTGGTGCCGTGGGTTGGGTCGGTGCCACGACCCAGGGGAAGGTAAAGAAGCGCCCTTCCTTGTCGCGGGCGTGCAGGTAGTACAGCCCCGAGCGCTGGGGAGCCTCGACGAATTGGTTCAGGGCTTTGCTGTGATACCCGTGCTTATTCCACTGCACGCCAGTCTGGGTGTAATCGCCGTCGGGCGTGATCTGCATATTGGCCCGCGGCCCGTGCTCGTCAAAAGTGCCGATGCGGCAGATGAACTCCTTTTCACTGCCGTAGCGCCACAGTTCCAGTTCGTACTCGACCACCCCGTGCACCCGGAATTCGGCTTGTTCCCCACCGCGCACGCATTTGGGCCACATATAGCCCAGCAGCCCGTCCGACAATAGGCGAAACTGGTATGGCTGGTCTTGCCGCACCTCCATGTGGACGATCTTTGAACCGTGGCCCGGCCCGCCTAAGACGACTTCGTACTCTCCAGGTTCGATATCCGCGTACACGGCACCCGAGATGGTTGAGCGCGCCGTTGCAACCCGGCCAGCGCGGCGAAACTCAAACAGCATATCGGCCAAGGCGACATAGCGTTCATTGCTGACGTATCCGACGAGCATGTCAATCCTCTCAGTTAAGTGTGAATCGTTGTGCTCTCAATTCCAATCGAGTGCTAAACCCGTTGTTAGGCTAAAATCGCTTCCATCCACTCCATGGAGCGGATCGCTATCGCGCTGGAAGGCCACGGACGTAGTCGAGGATAGCGCTTTGGTGATCGACACTTTCAAGACCACGTCCCACAAAACGCGATAGTCGTCGAATTGCCGCACCGCGGGCTGCATGTAAGCCGTTCCCGCTAGCTGGGCTGCTTCACCGAGCTCGATATCCGCTGACAAGTAGTTGCTCCAGCGGACAAGAGAGGTTTGAGCCGCATGACTGTCTGCTGCGGTGACCTCATTTTGCTCGTGCTCAAACATCAACGATGAGCCTAGCCAAAAAGACGACTCGCCCGGGGCGATGAGAGCCAAACGGATGCCGCTGCCGACAAGGCCGCGAAAATCCAAGCGCCGGGATCGGTCGTAATTAACTTGTCCAAAGGCTTCTCCGTGCAGCCGCGAGCCCAAGGCGCGGACGTAGCGCAGATGCGCCAGCGCTTCATTGGAGAAACGCTCCTTACCCTCCCAGCCGAGGTCGCCTGAGCCGATAAAAATGAACGTGTCCTCGGCGCGGCTGTAACTGAGGGAAAGCTCGGGACCGCATTCGAACAACTCGACATTGCCGGCCCGCAACGTCAGGTCAATCGCCACGGAACCGAAAAAGCCCGCTTGATCGTCCCGGCGCAGGCTTTCGATATCGACTTGCGCCCACAGGGGATTCGCCAGCCAGAATAGGGCCGCTAGTAAGAGCCAATAAAGCTTCATTGCCAACGACGCATCTGTTACAGCCCCCGCTCGGGATCGACGTCTGCCGCGTAGTCAACGCCCGGAAGGCCAAAGCCGAAAAGTCCCAGAAATTCCGCGCGGTAGCTCTCGATATCGGACAGCGATTCGAGGTTGTCAGTATTGACTTGCTCCCACAGCGCGGCGACTTCCCGCTGCACGTCTTCGCGCATTTCTCGGTCGTCGATGCGGATGCGCCCTTCGGCGTCGGTGGAGGCATCTGCATAGAGGCTGTCGGCGAAGAGGCGGTGCATCTGCTTGATGCAGCTTTCGTGGCAACCCTTTTCCTTCATCACCTTGTACAGCAGCGAGATGTAGAGCGGCACGACGGGGATGGCGGCGCTCGATTGGGTTACCATGGCCTTGTTGACGGAGATGTGGGCACTGCCGCTTTTGGCTTGCAGATATTCGTCGAGGGCCTTGGCCGTGTTTTCCAGATGATTCTTGGCTTGGCCGATGGTCCCGTCGCGATAGACCGGGTGAGTAACTTCAGGGCCGATGTAGGTGTAAGCGACCGTGCGAACGCCGTCGGCGAGCACGCCCGCTGCGTCGAGCGCTTCGATCCACATCTGCCAGTCTTCCCCGCCCATGACCGCAATGGTGTGGGCGATCTCTTCTTCGTTCGCCGGGTCGATGGCGATGTCGGAAACCTCGCCGGTCTGGACGTGGACGGTCTTGTTGGTGTAGGTGCCGCCGATGGGCTTGAGGACGGAGCTGAAATTTTCGCCGGTGCGCGGGTGAATCCGCCGCGGCGAAGCTAAGCTGTAAACGACCAAATCGACTTCTTGCAGGTCCTCGCGGATGGCGGCGATGGTTTCGGCCTTGATCTCGTCGGAGAAGGCATCGCCGTTGATGCTGCGGGCGTAATGGCCGGCGTTGCACGCGGCCTCGTGAAAGGCCGCGCTATTGTACCACCCAGCCGTTGCCGTGCGTTTACCGGATGCGGGCCGCTCGAAGAAGACTCCGAGCGTGGCCGCACCTGAGCCAAAACAGGTGGCAATGCGCGACGCCAGCCCGTAGCCGGTCGAAGCGCCGACGACGAGGACTTTCTTGGGGCCGTCGAAGGAGGGTTGGCGTTTGACCCAGTCGATTTGGTCCTGGACGGCGCGAGCGCAGCCGTCGGGATGGGCCGTAGTGCAGATGAAGCCGCGAACTTTAGGTTGGATGATCATGAGATTTCCTTGGGTTGAGATTAAGGCAAACCATTAAATAATGATTCGCGTTGCGGTCGGGCGCAAATGCTCCGCAAGGACGCAGCCGCTGCCATTGCGCGTCTGTTATATCGGTCGGATATTGATACGGCGTACTCATCGGAGACCTTTCGTTCAGGGTTCTTGGTCGAAACCTGAAGGTGTTCGGTGAATACGCCAACGTCAAATCCGAACAACAAAGGGAGTTTTAAAAACGCTTCTATAGAATTATGGGATCAAGTAACCACTTACTTATTTATACGTCATGTGTGATTTTTGAGCTTTTTAGTCGATAATCTTTGTTTCTACAGTCATTTTATTAATTGCATCCCAATTCCACTCTACGCCCATCCCGGGTCCATCTGGTACATCTACATTACCATCTGCATCCACCGCTTCAAGACCATCCTCATATCCTTCGAGAAAAATGTCAGAAGTCAGCTGCAGGCATTCTATATCGGGATGGACCCAAACCATTTCATAATAATTCGAATTACCTATGGCAGACATCACATGTCTTTGCGCTGGGCCAACTCCGTGAATTTCAATATCTGCGCCTATCGTTTCAGCCGCTGACGCCAGTTTCTTCGTTCCGGTGATTCCATCTCCATTTACATTGCCCCTGATAAAATCTGTCGATCCGGACAACAGCATATTCATCTTTCCAGAGATTCCTGTAACTTTTTCCCCTTGAAGAAGTGGTGTATCGAGAAACTCTTTTAGTCTCTGGTGTCCGTTCTCAGTCGTGCCGTCCCCAACAAAATAAGGATCCTCTATCCAATAAAAACCGGCTTCATCACAGGCTCTTCCAACTTTTAAAGCATCCGCAAATGTTGAATAATAGTTAAATGCATCCAGCATTAAATCCATCTTTCCTCCGACTCGATCGGCCACAGCGTGTATCAAGTTTATATGATCTTGAATGTTAGGTCTAGGGAATGGATGGATCTTAAACCCTTTATAACCTATTTCTAAGCATTGTTCGGCAAAATCGGCGTACGATTCTGGCGTGGATAAGCCCCCTTTTAATCCTTCTTCTCCTCCGTTCATCGTACTGGCATAAGCGGGCAATTTTTTTCTATATCCTCCCAGTAACTCAGATACGGAGAGGTCCGTCATTTTTCCGAGGATATCCCATAATATGATGTCAACAGATGCGTGCATCCCATTTAGATGAAACTTATTGAAATCTTGCCATATTTCTTCCCTTGCAAGCGGATTCCGTCCCAATAAGTCGTGAGCAATGCGAGAAATATCATGGCTAATCGGATAGGATCCGACGACTCCACGATCAGTATAAATACTGGTCATGTATTTACCCATTGAAAGATTCACGCCTGGGTTATAGGTCATCCACGAAGAATATGTACCAGGTCCACAATCTTTGATTTGCCACTGAATTCTTTTTATTTCAATCTTCTTTATTCTAGGCGATTTCATTTTTTTCATTCCTCTTTCCATGTTGAACTCGCGCACTTCGCCCGGTTCAATGTACTGCAAGGTCCCGTGCTTGCGGCTCCATTCGCAGCCGAAGAGCTTGGGCATGGGAACCTCCTGTAGCAAATGCTGAGATGCGGTAAGGCAGAACTTCGTTGATTCTTTCTAACTTAATCTTCGATCAGTACGGTGTCTATCGCTGGAACCTGAACCGATCTGCCCGCCAGTTCCACGGACATGGACACCTAATTAATGCTACAATTCCGCTATTAACCGAGAATTTCTGCTTTGTAACGAATTGTAACGAGAGATAATTTTGCCTCATCGCCCCTATGCTTCGTTTTGGTCAGATGACGGTTTGTTTGCGACGCCATATGAAATTTGTCTTTTTACAGCCGAGGCGTGATCTAAGGAGTTTTGTGTGTCTAACTGTAAAAACATAGGAGGTCGGCTCGGTCTCTTGCTCGTGCTGCCGGTGCTTTACGCTGCACCAAGTGCAGCGCAAGAAACCGTGCCTGCGGCTCAGGCCCTATTGGAACAGTTCGATGAGCTATACCGCTCTGCGGGCACGGCGGCGCGGATTGAGATTAAGGTCGAGCGCCCGAAAAAGGTGCGGACGATGCAGATGCGCTCTTGGAGCCAAGGCGAGGACAAGGCGCTAGTCGTCATTGACGCACCCGCCCGCGACGCTGGCACGGCCACGCTGCGGGTCGGCAGCAATCTGTGGAACTACCTGCCCAAGATCTCGCGCACGATCCGCGTGCCTCCCGCGCTGATGATGGGCGCGTGGATGGGCAGCGACCTGACCAACGACGACTTGGTGCGCGAGTCATCATACGCCCACGACTACGAGATCGCCGGGATCAGCCCGAGCGAGGAGCCGCCCGGCTGGCAGGTGGATCTCGCGGCCAAGCCCGAGGTGCCGGGTTTGTGGGAGCGGGTGGAGGTCGTCTTTGGGCGCGCAGAACAGTTGCCCGTGCTCGTGCGCTACTACGACCGCAAGGGGCGGCTCTCGCGCACGATGCAGCTTGAAGAGATCAAAAAGATGGGGGAGCGGCGAATCCCCACCCGGATTGTGATTGTGCCCGAGCGCGAGGAGGGTCGGCGCACGGTGATGACCTATTTGCACGTGGAATTCGACGTCGAGCTGGACGAGAGCCTCTTTAGCTTGGCGCAGTTGGAGCGCAGGCGCTAGATGGCCGCAAACAGCACGCTCCGACTAGCTTGGCGCGGCTTGGGCCGCAACCGCAAGCGCGCGGCCTTGGCGATAGCGGC
>JAJEIO010000043.1 GCA_022827835.1 Candidatus Latescibacterota bacterium | reverse complement strand
GTCGTCATCGGCTTCTCGCACATCACGTGCAGGCCGGCGTCGAGGGCGGCCAGGGCGTGCTCGTGGTGCAGGGGGTGGGGCGAGGCGACGACGACCCCGTCCAGCTCGCAGTTGGCCAGCAGATCGCGGTAGTCCTCGGTGGCGTAGGCGAAGCCGAAGCGGTCCTGCACCTGCCGCAGCTCCCGGGCCCCGAGGCGGCAGACGCCGGCGAGATCCACGTCGTCCCGGGCCGCCAGGATCGGCAAGTGGTTGCTGGTGGCCCACCAGCCGGCGCCGATGAAGCCGAGTCTCACGTTTTTTGTCATGGGTTCCCTCCCGTCTTGGGCGAGAATCTATCCCGGCTCGGGAGACGGTCCAATGGAGAGACATCGCTGGCTTGCCACTGCTTCCCGCGGCGAGCAGCTTAGCCCGCCCCGACAGAGAAGGAGGTATCCCGGTGAAGGCCACGGTCAAGCTGGACATCGATCGCCGCGCGGGTCCCATCGACCGCCGCCTCTTCGGCGGTTTCCTGGAGCATCTCGGCCGGGCGGTGTACGGCGGCGTCTACGATCCCGGGAATCCCCTGAGCGATGACCGCGGTTTCCGCACCGACGTGGCCGGGGCGCTGCGGGCCCTGGACATGCCCTGCGTCCGCTATCCCGGCGGCAACTTCGTGAGCAACTACGACTGGCGCGACGGCGTGGGGCCGCGGGAGAGCCGTCCCTCGAGGCCCGACTTCGCGTGGAAGACGATCGAGCCGAACACCTTCGGCGTCGACGAGTTCGCCGCCTGGTGCCGCGTGGTCGGCACCGAGCCGATGATGGCGGTGAATCTGGGGACCCTGGGGCCCCGCGAGGCGGCGGACCTCGTGGAGTACTGCAACCTGCCGGGCGGCACCCACTGGGCCGACGCCAGGCGGGCCAACGGCGGCGCCGACCCCCACGGGGTGAAGCTCTGGTGCCTGGGCAACGAGATGGACGGCCCCTGGCAGGCGGGCCACTGCCCGGCGCCGGAGTACGCGCTGAAGGCGCGCCAGGCGGCCCGGCTCATGCGCGGCCTCGACCCCTCCATCGAGCTGGTCCTGTGCGGATCGTCGGGGCGCGGCATGGCCACCTACCTGGAGTGGGACCGCGTCGTCCTCGAGCACTGCTGGGACGAGGTGGAGTACATCTCCGCCCACCGCTACAGCGGCAACCGCGAGGACGACACGGCGTGGTTCCTGGCCGAGGGTGTGGAGATCGACCGCATCCTCGACGACTACGCGGGACTGCTGGCCTACGTGCGCGGCGTGAAGAAGAGCGACCGGCGCGTCTTCGTCGCCTTCGACGAGTGGAACGTGTGGTACAAGAACCACGAGACCGACGGCCGCTGGACCGAGGGGCCCAGCCTGCTGGAGGAGGTCTACAACCTCGAGGACGCCCTGGTCTGCGCCCAGTACCTCAACAGCTTCCTGCGCCACGCCGACATCGTCCGCATCGCCTGCCTCGCCCAGATCGTCAACGTCATCGCGCCCGTGCTGACGTCGCCGGACGGCATCCTCATCCAGAGCATCTACCACCCGCTGCGGATGTTCTCGCGCCACGCGAAGGGCGTCTCCCTGGCGCCCATCGTCGACGGTCCCACGTACACGGCGGGATCTCGCGGCGAGGTCCCGGTCCTGGACGTCTCGGCCAGCCACGACGAGGAGACCGGCGCCGTCAGCCTCTTCCTGGTGAACCGGGGGACTTCGCATGACCTGGATGTGGAGATCGACTTCGGCGGGCGGGCGGCCGGGACTGCTGTCGAAGTGGAGGTGCTGAGCGGGGACGACCCGAAGGCTCACAACTCGTGGCAGGCGCCGGAGGTGGTCGCGCCCGCCCGGGGGAGCGCTGTCCGGGGCGAGGACGGGAAGCTGCGGGTGACGGCGCCGGCTCTCGGACTCACCGTGGTTCGGGCGGGGCTGGATCGCCCCGCGCGGGCAGGCCTACAAGCGATAGGAGCAGCCCATGAACAAGCCACAGGTAATTCTTGACGACACCGGGCAGCCCGCCTTTGTCGTGATCCCCTGGCGCGACTACGAGCGTCTCACAAGCGAGGACGCGGAGGCGATATTGAGCGATGAAGAACACTATGACCGCGCCATCGCGGACAACGGCGAGTCCTTTCCCATCGAGGTGGTTGATCAACTCCTGGCCGGACAGAATCCAATCAGTGTGTATCGCAACTACCGGGGTATGACCCAGAAGGCACTGGCCGCCGCCGCCGACATCAACACGGTCTATCTCTCCCAGATCGAGACCGGCAAACGCACCGGCTCGGCCAGGACATTGGCCGCTCTCGCCAAGGCGTTGCAGGTAACGGTAGACGACCTCCTTTGATCCCAGTATCGGCAAACGGCCAGGGTTCGGGGCGCCGTCACCGGTCGGGGCCGAGCGTTCCCCACAGAAACCGAAAGGCCAGCGTCCACATGTAGGCCCGCTGGGCGTTGTCCGCCGCGCCCGCGTGTCCGCCTTCCACGTTCTCGTAGTAGAGGACGTCGTGGCCCATGTCCCGCATCTTCGCAACCATCTTCCGGGCGTGTCCCGGGTGAACGCGATCGTCCCGGGTGGACGTGGTGACGAGGAGCCCGGGGTAGTCCACGTCCCTGGAGAGGTTGTGGTAGGGCGAGAAGCCTTCGATGAAGGCCCACTCGCCGGGGTCGTCGGGATCGCCGTACTCCGCCATCCAGCTCGCCCCGGCCAGCAATTCGTGGTAGCGGCGCATGTCGAACAACGGTACCTGCGCGACGATGGCGCCGAACAGGTCGGGACGCATGGTGAGCACATTGCCCACCAGGAGCCCGCCGTTGCTGCCGCCCATGGCGCCGAGTAGCTCCGGGGTGGTGACGTCCCGGCGGATCAGGTCCTCGGCGACGGCGATGAAGTCCTCGTAGGCCCGCGGGCGATCCGCCTTGAGGGCGGCCTGGTGCCACTCGGGTCCGAACTCGCCGCCGCCTCGGATGTTCGCCACGACGTAGACTCCGCCGCGCTCCAGCCACGCCGCGCCAGTCCCCGCCGAATACCCGGGAACCAGGGGAATCCGGAAGCCGCCGTAGCCGTAGAGCAGTGTCGGGCGCGGTTCGCCCGTGTCGTCTCGCGAGACCTGGAAGTAGGGAATCCGCGTGCCGTCGGCGGACTCGGTCCAATGCTGCGCCACGGACAGGCCGGCCGCGTCGAACTTGCCTGGTGCGCGCTTCAGCACGACGGGGTCCTCACCCACCGACGCGAGGGCCAGGGTGGACGGGGTCAGGTAGTCGGTGGTGGTGAGGAAGAAACGGTCGTCCCCGTCGGGGTCCACGGCGTCGGCGTCGAGGGTCTGGAACCCGGCGGCGTCGACGCCCGGAAGCGGGGCGGTGGTCCAGCCTTCGGGGCCGGGTGTCGCCACTTCGATGCGGTTGCGCACGTTGTCCAGGATGTTGATGAGAACGTGGTGGCGGGTCAGGGAATAGCCTGAGAGCGCGGTACCTTCGCCCGGCTCGAAGAGGACGGCGAAGCCGCGTCCACCGGCGAGGAAGCGATCCAGCTCGAGGGCGATCAGGCTCCCCGTGGCAAAGGTGGACGCTTCGGTGGCCCAGTCGCTGCGCGTCGTCACGTAGAGCCGGCCGCGGTGCACCGCGTACCCCGCGTCGGAAGGGATCTCGAGCGGTATGAGTTGCTCGCCGCGGCGAATGAAGTGATCGCTGTTGTAGAAGTCGCGTCCGCGGTACACGAACTGCATCTCGAAACCCGGGGACAGTTCGGCGTAGGCGCCCACCGAGACATCCGACGGTTCGCCTTCAAAGACGGTGGCGGCTTCCTCGAGGGGCTGACCGCGTCGCCACAGTTTGACGATCCGGGGATAGCCGGAGTCGGTCATCGTGCCGGCGCCGAAGTCCGTGGCCACGAAGATCTCGTCGGGGCCGGCCCAGGCGACGGATCCCTTGGACTCGGGGAGGGAGAAGCCGTCTTCCACGAAGGCCCTGGCCACGAGGTCGAACTCCCGGACGACGAAGGCGTCGGCGCCGCCCCGGGACAGGCGCAGCAGGCAGCGGTCGTGGGTCGGGACCAGGATGGGAGCCCCCGCGTAGACCCAGTTCTCACCCTCGTCGCGTCCCAGGGCATCGATGTCGAGCACGACCTCCCAGGTGGGGTTCGGCTTTCTGTATTCCTCAAGGGTCGTGCGCCGCCACAGACCGCGGGGGTTGGCCTCATCCTTCCAGAGGTTGTAGTACCAGTCGCCGGCCTTGTAGACGTAGGGGATGCGATCGTCGGCATCGAAGATCCCCAACAGACGCCGCTGCAGCGAATCGAAGGCCGGGTCTTCGGCAAAGGCGTCCCGGGTCGCATCGTTTCGTTCCGCGACCCACGCCAGCGCCTCGTCGCCGCCGACATCCTCCAGCCAGAGATAGGGATCCTCGTCAGTCGAACAGCCCGACAACGCCACGGCCACTCCCATGCTCGCCAGTAGTCGCCCGTTGCTCCGTCCGGCTATACACACCCCGGGAACTCCCGTCCCCGGATCAGGGGCCAACCGTTGACAGGCTCCGGTCCGACAAGGCAACCGCGCTGTTTCAGGCGCTCGGTTTCTTCGGGTGTGCCGATGTAACGCGTGTCCGAGGAGACGTAGTGAATCGACCAGCCTCGCCGCCGGTACGGCGTGGTATTCGGGCCGCTGCAATGGAGCGCCAGGCTGTGGTGAAAGGTCGCATCTCCCGCCTTCAGTGGAACAGCGACCTCCTGCGCGAGCACATCCTCAGTCAGCATGTAGGGGAGGTGATCCCAGTTGACGAGGCCGAAGTTGTGGCTGCCCGGGATGAAACGCACACAACCGTTCTCGGCAGTCGCATCGTCGAGCAGAATCTGGCATGTGACCTGGAAGTTGCTCGCGAAGAATGCCCAGAAAACGGAATCCTGATGATAGCGATTCGCTGCCGCGTAAGGCGGCTTCGCAAAGACCTGGTCGTAGTAGAGCTTGATATCGGGCCCCATCAGGGACTCGATGATGTCGACAATCTTGGGACTTCGGACAAACGCTTCAAAAGCCGAATCGTGGTACGAAGGCAGGTTGAGATGGCGTATCGTATCCAACGGGTCCTCAACCGGTGTGCGTCTCTCGGCGCCGGTCACTTCCCCTCTTGGATAGACCTGGGTGCCCCGCCGGTCATGTCGACTCCCGTGAGGTGTGGACGGCTCGGCCGCTTGAGCGGCTCCGGGAGTGTGGTGAGAGATGTTGCCTTCCGGAAAGCCGGGGACGCGGCCGAGTGCGAGGTTGGCGTAGTGGTTGTGCAGCGTCTCGAGCTCATGCGCGGTGAGAAGCCCTTTGACGGCGATGTAACCGTCCTCGAAGAAGCGGGTCTTCTGTTCCTGGGTCAGGGCCATGGATACCTCCTTGGGCGCCGGGAGCTCACAGTCTGCTCGAGGGCCATGCAAAAGGGCGCCGGCCGTCGTGCCCGTACGTGAAGAGCGGTGTCCGCCTCGGTGACTCGGCCTCCCAGCGGTACGCCCCGTGACAGACCGTCCCTCCCAGAAAGAAGAGAACAGACCCGCGACGCATGGGAATGTGGCGGATCGGCGCGCGCTCGTTACAGGTCCGCACCGAATGCGGTAAGGGGTAGCACGATTTGTGACTGCCCGGCACTACGACAAATCCGCCATCGCCGGGCCCGACCTCGTTGAGCTGCCAGGCGACGTTGATGCCCGACCTCGTGTGCACGCGCCCGTTTACTAGCTCGTAGTGCTTGCCGATGCAGGTCGGGTTGGCGTTCCCCGAGTGCAGCATCTGCCCGCTCGAGCCTTTGACGTGGCACAGGGCTGTGTTCTGAGTTACCCTGTACCCTGGTCCAATCATCCAGTTCAGGCGCTGGATGACGGCCGGATGCGCCAACATTTTGAGGAAAGGTGCATTGTGCGGTGCCGGTAGCTGAAACAAGTCCTTCAGGTCCGGCCGGCCCGTGCCCGAGATCGTCGGCGCTCCGGGGATGTCGGCAAGCGTCACGTCCCCGTCGAGCTTGTTGTCGCCTACGCCCCGGTACACCAGGCGGTCGAGGTTGGCGTCGATGCCCGCCACGGCCGCATTGATCCAATCATCGTCCATGACGCCCTCGACCAACAGGAAGCCCTGGGTGTCAAACGCCCAGCGCTCGGCATGATCATCTCGGCGTTCGAACTCGAGGGCGGAGGAGGTCCTCTGCGCCGAGTCGGCATCGTCGGCGGAGGTGAGCCAGGTGGTAGTGCCGTCCGATAGAAGCAGGCGACGCGAGTCGCCGCCCGCCAGCACGGTTTGCTCGGCCTCGCCCAGCCCTTCCGCCCATGCGGGCAGGGGTTGCTGGTCCTGCTGGTCAGGTGGCCCCTGTGGCCGAGCCGTGCGCGAAATGAAATTTACCACGAGTAGCTCGCCCTCATCACCCTGCGGGCAGACCCCGTGCAGCGTGCTAGCGGCGCACAGCAGCACGTCGCCCGCGGCCAGCGCCGGGCGCTCGGCGAAGCGGCTGGAGGATGGAAGCGGTGGGGCCGGCAGCCCGCTCTTGTGCGAGGCGGGCACGACCACCAGCGGGCACTTGCCTTCTGCGGAGTCCGTGAGGGCGATGGCCACCACCAGCCCCTGGCACTGCCGGATGCGGACCTCTTCCCAGTCGCCGCCGGCCCGCTGGAGCATAGTTCCGTCGGCGTTGCGGCCATTCCATCCCGCTAGGTTGATGTACGCCCGGTCCAGCGTGTGCGCCCCGCCTTCGAGTGGCAGCGAGGCTTCGTCGTACTCTCCTGCGGCGGCAGGGATGTGCCTCGCAGGGCCGTCCTGGCGAAAGCCATCGCCGCACAGCTCGCGCACGTAGCGTCCGACGGCACCGGTCTCGCCGCAGAGGTCGCCCAGCTCATCGCCGCTGTCGCGGCACGCGGACAGCTCGGCTGGGCTGAGGAGTTGCGGCAGCACGACGAACCCGAGCGCGTCGAAGGTGAAGTTCTGCTCTATGGTAAGGATCGATGGCTCGTGCTCGTGCGTCGCCTCGTTCCAGTGGTTCACGGTATAGGTGTCGATGCCCATAGTTAGACCTCGATGGCTTCTGGAGGGTGGACAGTGTTTTCTGGCATCTCTCCATCCCACTCAACCCATTCACGCTACCGAGAACACCGCTACGGCGGCAAACTAAACAAAGTTCGCGTATCTTACAACTACGGCTCCTATTGAGCAAACTTCAGGAGAAAAATTGAAAGAGATCCACTTCCGCAAGATCGCCATAGCACTCATTCTGGGCTTTCCCCTACTGGGGGAGTCAACGGCGAAGTTGAGCAAAAGGGAAATCGTGTTCGAGCGAATCGGCAAAGAGGACGCACTTGATATTCTTACGGAAGTCACGGCACCCCCGTTCCCGCCTATATCTGATCTCCCTGAGACATTGCACAGTCGAGAGTATGTCTCTAATTGGTGCCAAGATTGGAGCTGACACGCCATGGAACAGACTAGAATCGGCCTGATCGGAGTGGGACGTTTCTGTCCTAATTATCACATGCCGAATCTCATCCAGCGGAGGGACGTGGAGATCACAGCAGTCTGTGACATCTCGCAGGATCGTCTGGACAACCTGCCGGAGGGTCTGTGCGCAAGCCAGACCAGTCGGGATTACCGCGACCTGCTTGACCCCGATCTCGTGGACGGTGTCGTCGTCAGCACCCCAAATCAATATCACTATGAACAATGCAAGCTCGCGCTAGAACGGCGCATACCCGTTCTCGTTGACAAGCCGACGACAGTCACAGTAGCACACGCCAAAGAATTGACCGCTCTCAGCCAGTCACAAGAATGTCTGTTAATGACGGCTTTCACGCGGCGGTTCATGGCGAGCACAGAGTATGTGCGCAGTCAGTTAGCCTCTAGTTCCGATGATATTCAGTACATGACGGCGGTTCAGCGCAGAGCCGGCGGTAACTTGGCAGACGGCGGTATGTTGCATACGCGGACGGTACATATCCTTGATGTACTGCCTTGGCTCGTCGGACAGCGTATCGTGGCCGTCGCTGGGACCGTCAACTATGAAGAGGCAGGTGGAGTTGAGGATTTTGTCGACGTGCGGCTGGATTTTTCTGGCGGATTGTGCGCGCACCTGCTGTGTATCAAAAACTGTGACGAATACGAGGATGAGGTCACGGTTTACAGCGCACGAAAGAGCTTCCGCCTTGAACGCGATCTGCTTTTCACAATGGCGCGGACCTCTGGATGGGAACCTGTCGAAAACCCTTCTCACCAAGGATCGTTGACGGGTTACTTCGTCGATGTGATCCAGGGGAAAAAAGTCATCGAGAGCGCACCTGGTGTGGACCCGCACAGCCGCGACGGACTACAGGCTCTAAGAGTGGTCGAGGCGATTCACGAGGCAGGAAGGACCGGCAGGTCGGTTGCCGTACCTCTGTCGGAGATCATCAGGGCTTGACGAGTCTGAAGGACGCGAAAAATCGCTCGATATCCGAGGGATCGTCAAACGCGTAGGGTGCTCCGACCGCCATCAAGCTGTAAAGCCGCTGGCCCACCTGTAGGCTCTGCAATCGCAGGAGACTTTCGTCGGCAGCTTGTATCTGCGTTTGCCAAGCGGGATGACCGTCCATCTCAACGGCGGCCTCCGACAGGATCGTCCCCTGCACCTTCTGCAAGATGGCATCTCGGCGCGCAGCAGTCGCGCTATCGGCTTGGACGGCCTCGGGGACATCTCCGTAGGCAATGGCGTATTGCACGTCGGCGCGCTCGAACATCAGGTATTGGAACTCTACCTCGCCAAAAGACAACGGCTCGCGCAATTTGCGCAGATTGGGCCGACCGGCCGTCTGCACTGCGAAAGCCCCTGGCTCATAGAGCCGCTCCTCCCATGCCGGCTCGCCGCGCATCCAATTGACGACATTGTAGGCGGCAATAGCTCCTAGGACGACGAAGAACAGCTTGACGGACAATAGGTCCGTTTTGGCTTTAGGCTCTCGGCCCATTTTGGCTCAGGCTAGCCCTAATTTCTCTTCGGCGCTATCTACGGGGATATAGCCCAAGACTTGGCGCGGATGGTCGATATCGACCCAGCGCCAGCGGTTGTTGGACACTCCGTAAAAAATATCAAAGCGCAAGTCCGCAGGCGCTTCGATGGCGCGCTGCACGAGTTGTACCACATCGCGCTGGCTGCACCAGATGGCTCCGCCCCGCTCGTCGCGCGGATGGTCCTCAGCATTGACCCATCCAATGCGCAGACAGGGCACCGACATATTGTGTACGTCGGCGTAGTAACGCGCTAGGGCTTCGCCCCAGATCTTAGTCGCTGGATAGAGGCCAGTGGGCCGATGCGGCCACTCGTGCGTCACGATCTGTACCTGACCGGTATCGATCGCGTCGAAGCGACCTTCGGAGATTGCCTTGTACGGGTCCTCCTGCTGGTAGCCCCAAGACACCATGATTGAACTGGCGAAGACCACGCGCCCGACGCCCGCTCGTCGCGCGGCCTCCAGCACATTGCGCGGCCCGACGATATTGCTGCCAAGCAGGCTCTCCCAACTAGCATCCGGCCGCGGGTCGGCCGCCAGTTGCACGACCACATCCATGCCCGCGACGGCCTTGGCTATCGCGTTGTAGTCGGTCAGGTCTGCGAGGATGAATTTCTCCTCGGGAATTCCCAACGCTGCGTCTTTAGACATCCGCTCCGAAAGTTGGGACCGCCGCGCTAGACCATACAGGTCATAGCGGTCGGGTTGGGTGCGCAAATGCTGATACACGGCTCCGGCGATCAATCCGCAGACGCCGGTAATTAAGACTTTCTTGGGGGCCATGGCTTTTTTTCTCCTCTATCTCATCCAATGGCGGCGATGTGGCGCAGGGCGCGGTAGCGCTGGTCGCAATCCATGCCGTAGCCGACGACGAACGTGTCCTCAATTTCAAAACCGCAGTAATCTATCGGCACTGGAAACTCCCTGCGGGCGGGTTTGTTCAGCAACGTACATACTCTGAGTGAGAGGGGTTGTTGCGACTTTATCTTGGCCAGCACAAAATCTAGCGATCGGCCCCTATCGACGATGCCATCGACGATTAGGACGTCCCGTCTGACCGCTGCGACAACGAAGTCTTTGGTCAACTTTATCTGCCCGGTACTCTCCGTGCCCTGATAGCTCGAAATATCAATGAAGTCGTAGTCCAACCGCGCCAACAACTCCTCGGGCAAGCGGTCTATCAGGGCCATCATAAACTGTACTGCTCCGTTGAGGAGGCCGATAAATAAGGGAGACGACCCAGCGTAGTCGGCGGCCAGTTCCTGGGCCAACTCGCCGATGCGCCGTTCTATTTGCTGGCGCTCGATCAGCACTTTTAAGGCAGGGGTTTCCAACGGACTGCGAGGCATGCCTTTGATTATACGGCATGGACTGTTTTTTGCAAACAAAAGGCACCGGAGCAAAAACTCCGATGCCATGTTGGCCCACCCTAAAGGCGGGTTGTGTCACGGCTTGGTCAGGCGGCTTGACGGGTGTTGATTTCCGGTTCCCGACCTAAGAGCGCCTCAGCGGGGATGCTTGGTTGCTCGGGCACCTTCAGGGCGGTAGCTGCAACCAAGGCACTCAGTTCGTCGGCACTGGACGGATCGAGCTCGCCGCGCTGATAGGCAGCGTCGATGTGCTCGCACAACAACTCCAAGTCGGCCCAAGAGCGGGCTTGCCCAATGCGGGCCTGCAAGGGGATGGCCGCGGGGCTTAGGGTCTGCATGATTCACCTCCTTGGGGGAGTTAAGGAGTACGCGCGGGTGCGAGGCGCTGTGGCCGCCTTGGCGTGGGGTCACCAAAGCCGCCTTGGCACCTCGACCCGCGAGAGCGCAGAAGCTAGGCTAGTTCGGCCTCTGCTTCTTTTGGTTCGGGCACTTCTGCGACCTTCATGTTGAGGGCTTGGCGCACTTCGGTCTCTAGGCGCGTGCGAATCTCGTGGTTGTCGCGGAGGAAGATGCGCGCGTTCTCGCGCCCTTGGCCCAGCCGCTCGTCGCCATAGGAAAACCAAGTGCCGCTTTTGGCGACAAAGCCGCCGTTGACACCCAAGTCGAGTAGATCGGCCTCGCGCGATATGCCTACGTCGTCGCCGCGGAACATGATGTCGAACTCGGCCTCGCGGAAGGGTGGGGCGACCTTGTTCTTTACTACTTTGACTCGAGTGCGACGACCGATGATCTCATCGCTGTCCTTGATCGCGCCAATGCCGCGGATGTCGAGACGGACCGAGGAATAGAAGTTTAGGGCACGACCGCCGGTGGTGGTCTCGGGGCTGCCGAACATCACGCCGATCTTCATCCGCAACTGATTGATAAAGATCACCGTGGTTCCCGACTTCTGCGACGACCCGGTGAGCTTGCGCAGGGCTTGGGACATCAGCCGCGCTTGCAAGCCTACGTGGGAGTCGCCCATATCGCCTTCGAGCTCGGCCTTGGGCACCAGCGCTGCCACCGAATCAATAACGACGAGATCGAGGGCACCGCTGCGCACCAGCGTATCCGTGATCTCTAGGGCTTCTTCGCCCGAATCCGGCTGCGAGACGAGCAAGTTGTCGATATCGACGCCTAGCCGACGGGCAAAATTCACGTCGAGCGCGTGCTCGGCGTCGATGAAAGCCGCGGTGCCGGTCTTTTGCGCCTGAGAGACGATGTGCAACGCCAGCATGGTCTTACCCGCAGCTTCAGGCCCGAAAAGCTCAATGACCCGACCTCTGGGCACCCCGCCGACCCCGAGGGCTGCATCTAGCGAAATGGCCCCTGTGGAAATGACATCGACGTCCATTGCCGCCGACTCGCCCAACCGCATGATGGCCCCTTTGCCAAACTGCCGTTCGATCTGGGAGAGCGCCAAGTCGATGGCTTTGTTCTTGTCCTCGCCTAAGGGTTTGCCGTTGGCACTGATCCTGCCTTTGCCCGCTACCATGATTTCCTCCTCGCGCGTTCTATGAGATGTTCATTAACACCGCCACCTGAACAACCTGAACAAAAAAATAGTGAATCAATGTTCAGGTGTCAAGCATTTTTTCATTGAAGCAGATTAAACTGCTCTACCTACTTATAACAAATACTGTGCCAAGCGGCAGAAAAATGCGCAATTAATTGTTTAATAATATGTTAGGAAAAGGAGAAGAAAGATGCGAAAAGCAGAAGTTGGCAACTGCGCGAAACAGCGCTGTGAAGAAAAGGGGCTAGCTTGAGCCAAAGGCGAGCGCTTCGGCTGCCTCCATCCCCCCTACCCCGACCACCTCCATCCCCTCCGGTCGCTTCCACCCTTGCAGGTTGCTCCGCGCCACCAAACACTGCTCAAACCCCAAACTCCGCGCCTCGGCCACCCGTCGGTCAATCTGGTTCACCGGCCGGATCTCCCCCCCCAACCCGATCTCGCCGATGGCCACGGTCTGCGCGTCAATGGGCTTGTTGCGGAAGCTCGACACAATCGCCAGCCCTACTCCCATATCCACCGCTGGCTCGTCGAGGCGAATGCCCCCTACGACATTGACGAAAATGTCCTCGCTCGACAGGTCGTGGCCGCAGCGCTTTTCGAGCACTGCTATAATAATCGAGAGCCGCTTGGCATCGATGCCGGTGGCAACCCGTTGCGGATAACCAAAACTAGAGCGCGAGACGAGGGCTTGAATTTCGATCAAGAGCGGCCGCGTGCCCTCCATACTACAGACGATGGCCGAACCCGATACGCCCTCAGCGCGCTCGGCCAGCAGAATTTTGGAGGGGTTGGCGACTTCAATCATACCTTGGTCTCGCATTTCAAAAATCCCGATCTCATTGGTCGAACCAAAGCGGTTTTTGGCGGCGCGGAGGATGCGGAAGTGATGGTGCCGCTCGCCCTCTAAATAGAGTACGGTATCGACTAAGTGCTCCAGCACTCGCGGCCCGGCGACCGTACCCTCTTTGGTCACGTGCCCCACCAAAAACGTGGGAATGCCGCTCTCTTTGGCCAAATAGACGAGCCGCGCAGCGCATTCGCGCACCTGGGTCACGCTGCCGGGCGCGCTTTCCAACTCAGGCATGTAAATGGTCTGAATCGAGTCGATGATGATAGCTAGCGGGCCTGCGGATTGCAACTGGTCGAGAATGGCCGTGAGGCTGGTCTCGGCCATTACGTGCAAGCTCTCGCACAACGCTCCCAAGCGCCCGGCGCGCAGGCGGATCTGCGCGGCCGACTCCTCGGCGGAAATGTACGCGATGCGAAAATCAGAGGCCGCTAGCTGTCCGGCCATCTGCAACAGGAGCGTCGATTTGCCAATGCCGGGATCGCCGCCGACTAGGACGACCGAACCGGGCATGATGCCGCCGCCCAAGACCCGGTCGAATTCGGAGATACCGATTTGCAGCCGCTCGTGGTCTTGGTCATCGACTTGGGTAATCGGCTGCAATTGGGAGCGGGGCGATACCGTGAGATGTTCGCGCCGGCTGTCGGGTGCTTGGGGCCGCTCTTCGACGCAGGTGTTCCACTCGCCGCAAGCCACACAGCGCCCAAACCAGCGCGCGGCACTGTGGCCGCAGGACTGACAGACGTAAGCGGAACGGTTCTTCTTGGCCATGCGTCAACTCGTCTGAGTAGCTACACGTGCGACAACGACTCGGGGAATCTGGTTTAAGTCCAGTCTTATCTGAACCTCAGTCAAGCGTGCAGACCGCGCAAGTAGATCCTCCACGGCCGCGCTTTGGCCGTCTCCTGCCTCTAGCAGCAGATGACCTCCGGGGCGAATAAAGTCCGCAGCCTCCTGCGCGATGCGCCGATAGTACGCCAAGCCGTCCTCGCCCCCATCCAACGCGATATGCGGCTCGTAGTCGCGCACTTCCGGCGCGAGTTGCGCCAAGTCGCTGCGGCGCACATACGGTGGGTTAGCCGCGATGAGGTCAAAAGGCTCGGTACCGCGGAAAGGTGCGAACAAATCGCCGCAGTGCCACTCGACACGCCCGGCTAGCTCGCAGCGCTGGCCGTTGGCCTTCGCCACTTCTAAAGCAGCAGCCGATACGTCAGCCGCCACCACCTCGGCCGCTGCCGCCTCTTGGGCCAGCGACAGGGCGACCGCGCCAGAGCCGCAACACAGGTCGAGAACCCGACCGCCCTCGGGCAAAAGATCCAAGGCCACATCGACGAGTACTTCGGTCTCAGGGCGCGGGATCAACACCGCAGGCGTCACGGTCAACTCTAGATGGCGAAAGGCGGCCACGCCCGTGATGTACTGCACGGGCACGCGCTGCAACCGCTGCCGCACGTATTCCCGGTAGCGATCCACTTCACTGCGGTGCAAGGGGCGTTCAAATTGCAGGTAGAGATCGAGGCGGTTAACACCTAGCACCGCAGCGAGCAGCAACTCGGCTTGTAGGCGGGCGTTTTCCAACCCTTTTGACGCAAAGAAACGGCTCGTGTTTTCGAGGATATCGAGCAGCCGCCAAGAGCGTCTGCTCATTGGGCCGCCGCTAGCGCGTCCTGCTGCGATGCGAGGGCCAACTGCTCGACGAATTTTTCAAAATCACCATCGAGGATTTCCTCTAGGCGGTAGAGGGACAAGCCAATGCGGTGATCGGTAACTCGGCCCTGCGGGAAGTTGTAGGTGCGAATTTTCGCGCTGCGGTCGCCGGAGCCGATCTGACCGGCGCGGGCGGCGTCGCGCTCGGCCTTTTGCTCGGCCTGCAATTTGTCGTAGAGCCGGGCGCGCAGGACCTTCAATGCCTTGTTCTTGTTTTTTAGCTGCGACTTCTCGTCTTGACAGGAGACGACAATGCCCGTTGGGGTATGGGTGATTTTCACGGCCGAATCCGTGGTGTTGACGCTCTGGCCGCCAGGCCCGCTGGAGCGGTACACTTCGATTTTCAAATCGTCGGGAGCGATCTCCACCTCCACTTCCTCGGCTTCGGGCAAAACCGCCACCGAAGCCGCCGATGTGTGAATCCGGCCCGAGGCCTCGGTCTTGGGAACCCGTTGCACGCGGTGTACCCCGCTCTCGAACTTGAGCTGGCCGAAGGCATCCGCACCCGAGACCACGAACACCACCTCCTTAAAGCCGCCGGCCGGATTCTGACTGGAGGAAAGCTCCTCGGTCTTTAAGCCCCTGCGCTCGGCGAAGCGGTGGTACATGCGGTACAGGTCGCTGGCAAAAAGCCCAGCCTCGTCGCCGCCGGTGCCGGCGCGGATCTCGACGATGGCATTGCGGCTGTCGTTGGGGTCTTTGGGAGTCAGCAGTACTTTGAGCGTTTCCTCTAGTTGCGCTACTTTTCCTTTTAGTTGGTCTCGCTCGGCCGCGGCCAATTCGACTAGCTCTGCATCGCTGTCATCGGCGATGATTTCCTCAGCCTCTGCAAGCTGTTCCAGCGCGGCGCGGTACTGGCCTGCCAAAGCCACCACCTCCTGCAAGTCGCCCATTTCCCGCGCCAGCTTCTGATACTGAGCCGGGTTTTGGCTGGTGGCCTGATCGGCCATAAGCTCGCTTAGCTCCTCGTAGCGCTGCTCGTATTCGTTCAATTTATCTAACACGATGGATTGGCCTCGACTTCTTCATTTAGGGCGCGGCGCAACGCGAACAAGGCGACCTCTAACTGGTCGTCGTCCGGCTCGCGGGTCGTAATGCGCTGCAACCACAGCCCTGGGGTGCTCAGCAACCGGACCAGCGGGGCATTGCGCTTCTTACCCGAGAATTTGAGCAACTCAAAGCTCGTCCCCGCGATAAAGGGCAGGACTGCAAAATGAGTGGCAAAGCGCTCAAAAAGGCTTTGCGTGTGCCCAAAGACGAGCGGGAACAGCGAGTCTACACAGGCGAAGATCAAAATCGCAAAGAGCACTACGATCAGCATGAAGCTAGTTCCGCAGCGCGGATGCAGCCGACCAAAGCCCCGCGCCGCGGCCACCGTTAGTTCGGCACCGGCCTCTAAGGTGAAGATGCTTTTGTGCTCGGCACCGTGGTATTGAAAAACTCGCTGGATTTCGCGCCACTGGCTTATCGCCCAAAGATAGACGATCAAAAGCGTCGCCCGCACCGCACCAGCCACTAGGTTGAATTCGAAGGCGTTCTCCTGCAAGCCCAAGAGTTGGGCAGCTAGCAGCGGCAAAAAGAAGAACAGGCCCACGCCCAGTCCTACGGAAAATATCATCGTCGCCCACAAGGCCAATTGCTCCCGCCAACTCTCCTCCGCCCGCCGCTCGACCTGTCCCTCTTCCTGACTGGCGACATCGGCTGAAAAATTGAGGGCCTTCAGCCCAATGAGCATCATTTCAAAAAAAGAGAGGGCACCGCGCAATATGGGCAGACCCAACAGGCGATAGCGTTGCGCCAGAGGATCGTACGCTTCCTCGCGCACCACGATCTGGTGGTCAGCCGCCCGCACCGCGGTGACGATTTTGCCGGGCACGCGCATCATCACCCCTTCGATGACGGCTTGGCCGCCGACTGGCAGATCTTGCGTGAGTTGTTCTCTGTCCATGTACTCGCGTACACGAAAAAGGCGATACGATCACCCTCGAGAGGGCGTCCTATCACCTCTTTGCGCGGAATGGATCGCTAGGCTTGCTGTTCGCTTTTGCCGTAGCGGCGGTTGAACTGGTCGATGCGACCGCCGCGATCCATGATCTGTTGGCGCTTGCCGGTGTAGAAAGGATGTGACGCCGAGCTGATTTCGACCCGGATTACCGGATAGGAATTCCCGTCTTCCCACTCCATCGTCTCTTCGGACTTCATCGTCGAACGCGACAGTATCTTGTAGTCACAGCTAGTATCGAGAAAGATAACCGTTTGATATTTGGGATGTATGTCTTTTTGCACCTTTACACTCCTCTGCTTTCTGGGGCTTGAAACTCGGCTGTCGAGTCAATAAAAATAGAGGTTTGAAACTCAAAAGACAAGGAGGCTAGTCATTCATGGCCTTGAGGAATTCCTCGTTAGATTCCGTACCCTGCATGCGCTCTTGGAGAAACTCCATGCCCTCAACGACTCCCATCTGATTGAGTATGCGGCGCAGGACCCACGAGCGGTTCAACTCAAACTCCGTCAGCAGCAACTCTTCTTTGCGGGTGCTCGTCGCCGTCACATCAATGGCCGGATAGACGCGGCGGTTACTCAATCGGCGGTCTAGCTGCACCTGCATGTTGCCCGTGCCTTTGAACTCTTCAAAGATCACTTCGTCCATGCGGCTTCCGGTCTCTACCAAGGCCGTAGCGATAATCGTCAGGCTGCCGCCTTCTTCGAGATTGCGGGCGGCGGCGAAAAAACGGCGCGGCCACTGCAAAGCCGTCGAGTCAACACCGCCGGTAAGAATCCGCCCCGAGTGCGGCGTCACTGTATTATAGGCCCGTGCCAAGCGCGTGATGCTATCGAGCAGGATGATCACATCCCGCTTGTGCTCGACTAGACGCCGAGCCTTCTCGATCACCATATCCGCCACCTGCACGTGCCGCGTAGCCGACTCGTCAAAGGTCGAACTGACGACTTCGCCCTGCACCGAACGCAGCATATCGGTGACTTCCTCGGGGCGCTCATCAATGAGCAAGACGATGAGAATCGCTTCGGGATGATTGGTGGTAATGGCGTTGGCGACCTTTTGCAGCAGCATGGTTTTACCAGTGAAGGGCGGCGCGACGATTAGGCCGCGCTGCCCTTTGCCGATGGGCGAGAGCAAGTCGAGAATCCGCGTCGTCATGTCCTTGGGATTGTGCTCTAACTTGAAGCGATCCGTGGGATGCAAGGCCGTCAGATTTTCAAAGATCGTCTTGTTCTTGGTGACTTCTGGGTCGTCGAAGTTAATTGCCTCGACTCGCAGCAGCGCAAAGTACTTCTCGTCGTTTTTCGGTGGGCGGATCTGACCGGAGATCGTATCGCCCGTGCGCAGGCTAAACCGCTTAATCTGCGAATGAGAAACGTAAATGTCGTCGGGACCAGGTAAGTAGTTATAGCTCGGCGAGCGGAGAAAGCCGAACCCCTCGTCCAGCACCTCCAAAGTACCTTGAGCAAAGATCAGCCCACTGCGCTCGGTCTGGTGCTTGAGGATGGAGAAGATCAACTCCTGCTTGCGCAAAGAGGTGCAATCTACAACCTCCAACTTCTTGGCCAGCTCTTGGAGATCCAAGATGTTCATGCGCTGGAGTTCGACAATATTCATTTTCTGCGTTCTATTGAGAGGCGGCATCTCTTCCTTGCAACCTTTCTTGCGGTTAGAGTGCAGGAATACAAAGGGAATATTCGAGTGCGCTACGGCACGGTAAGCACCTAGAGCTATTACGAGGATTGGAGTACATGCGGTAGTACTACTAAAAACACTAAAAACCTACCTAAGGTATGCCGTACCTTGGCAAAATTCTTTAATAGCTACAGAAAGTCTATCGCGAAGAATATCTAAAAGGAGAGTGGAATTTCAAGCGGAATAAAACCGCTGAGGTATTTAATTGGAAAAGGAGAGATGCGAAAGAGATTAAAGGATACAGATAATATCTTTGTTTGTCAAGGCGTACTAGAATAAAAAATAAGACGCCCGCTGGTTGAGCAGGCGTCCTATCTCTGCAACTCGTAACTTCTCGTGCCCTTATTGATCGACGCCAACGGCCATCGCCATCCGAGCTATATCTTCATTGGAAGCAAAAGGTGCGACAACGCCCGTTTCGTTGTCGCTGTCAAAGGCTCGCACGTCATAGATATAGGAGGCCCCACTGACGACGTCATTATCGACGAATTCGGAGACACCTGCCCCCAGCGTGGCAACCAACTTTTCGCTACCCTGTTCCTGAGTTACGGCCTTGCCGAAATCATCGGCGAAGCGCAGAAAATCATCGACATCAATTTGGCCATTGGGCACTATGTCGAAGAACAACTCAAAATTCCCACCGGCGTCAGAAGAGCCGAAGCGATCAGCTAAGAGGAAGAAGTCGTCAAAGTCAACCTTATTTCCCTCGCGCGTAAACCAGCCAAGTACTATCTCGCCGCTATCGTCCACGGGTGGGAAGTAATCCGTGCGATACACGCGATAGCCGTGTACGTCGCCCCTGGGCACCACCTGACTACCAAAGGTCGTAAACGAACGAGCGTCATCTGTTGATAGCGTCCAAGAGAGCGACACGGATGAAGCATCACTGGCTGTGGCTTGTAGGTTAGTCACAGGTGCAGGAGGAATATTATCGACGGAAGCTACGGGCTCAGAGGTGGTCAACTGAGCGGTCGCGGGAACTGCGCAAAAAGCAGCTAGTGCGACGATGCGAATATACCCTTTCATCGAACTATACTCCTTGTGAAAAGATGAAATACAAAGCCATATTGCGGCCGGTACCTACTCGTACAAATTGGCACCGAGGTTATCGGCCCAAAGGAAAAAGTCATCGAGATCAACCATGCCATTGCCGTCGAGATCTGTGACTGGATCGAATTCGGCTTGGCCGAAGTTCCTTTGAAAAATGCCGTAGTCTAAAAGGTTCACCTTGCCATTATAGTCAAAGTCTCCGAGGAGCAACATGTTCCTGACTTCGGCAGACTCGATAGGAGCGCTCTCGTTGCCAGTTTCATCGACGACCGAGACCATGTAGAAGTACCGCCTACTCCCTTGGCTCACGTTGATCGAGGCATCAACCAAGGACGTCACGCCGGCACCGACGGTGCCGACTATTGCCAAGGTGCCGGAGCCATCGGCGAGACGACGCCATATATTGTATTGTTCCACCTCGTTGACTTCTTTAAAGGTGCCACCCGTTGTAAAGTCGCTACTCGTCGGGACCTGGCGCACAGCATCGTCAACTGACAGACTCCAAGAGACCGTGATGCTCCTTCCACCTTCGTTGAACTCAGCCTGTACTCCGCCAACCGGGCTAGGTGCAAGGTCGTCAGTATCCGCTGCCGACTCAGAAACCGTCACCTGTGCTGCCGCCGAACTCGCGCCCAGAAAAACGCCGAGTCCCAACAAGGCCAAACTCGCGATAGCTCCCTTTATGCCTTTCGACATATCTGATCTCCTCCTCTGAATGCTCAATGGGTCAAATTTTGATGTAGCCCCAGCATAGGCCATGAATAAGTGTTTAACTTATCAATAATACCAACAGTTCGCTGTAAACTCAAGGAATTAACGCACTAATTGACTTTCTTGACCCGGTTAATGGGCCGCCATATCTTGCTCAATGGCGCTGTTAATATAGAAAAAAAGCCCCCTGCTAGCAATGCCGCGCATCCCCGAAGACATCCTCCAACGCATCCGCGACGCCACCGACATCGTCGACTTGATCTCCGAACATGTCCAGCTCGTCAAGAAGGGCCGCAACTACTCCGGCCTCTGCCCTTTTCACGACGAAAAAACCCCCTCTTTCAGCGTTGATCCCGACCGCCAATTCTACCACTGCTTCGGCTGTGGCGTCGGGGGCAATGTATTCAAATTCATCCAAGAGATCGACCGCGTCACTTTCGTCGAAGCAGTCAAATTTCTCGCCGATCGCGCTAGCATCGCTCTGCCCGAGCGTTCGGGGCCATCGCGTGAGGAAGCCGAGGCCGCCGATGAACTCTACCGAGCCAACGACCTAGCGCAAAAGTACTTTCACCATCTGCTGCTTAACGACGATGTCGGCGCTAGTGCCAGCACGTATCTACAGACCCGCGGACTCACAGGCGAAACCATCGAGCGCTTCGGCTTGGGCTACGCGCCGCCGGAGTGGGACGCCTTACTCAAAGTGGCCGGTCGCCGAGGCTTGAATCCCCAGATATTGGAGCGGGCCGGGCTGGCTCTGCTGCGCTCCACAGGCAGCGGACACTACGACCGCTTTCGCGACCGGGTCACTTTTCCCATTGCCAATCTCTCCAATCGGACCATCGCCTTCGGCGCACGCGCGCTCCAGCCCGACCAAGAGCCTAAATACCTGAACTCGCCCGAGACGCCCATCTATCACAAGGGGCGGGTGCTCTACGGCCTGTCCGACACTCGAGACGCCATTCGCCGCCGAGACGCCGTCTTGGTCGTCGAAGGCTACATGGATTTGCTCAGCCTAGTGCAGGCTGGCATCGAACACGTAACGGCTACCTCCGGCACGGCCCTGACCGAAGACCAGTGCCGCACGCTCGCTCGCTATGCTCGTCAAGTCGTGCTGCTGTTCGACGGCGACGCAGCCGGTTCCACGGCTGCCATGCGCGGCCTAACAGTACTTTTGGGGACCGGTCTACCTAGCCTAGCGGGACTCTTGAGTAAAGGACTAGACGTCCGCTTCGTTTCTCTACCGCCTGAGTACGATCCCGACAGCTTCGTGCAAGAACACGGCCCGGAGGCGCTGCTCAAACGAGCCGAAAATGCCCAGTCCGTTCTCGATTTCTACCTCGAACAGCTCGCCCAGCAGCACGACCTATCCAGCTTCGAAGGCAGGAGCAGTGCCGTAGAAACGTTCAAACCGCTCATAGCTAAGCTGAACAAACCCGAAGACTTGGTCTTCCGCGATCTGCTGCTGAGAAACGTCGCCCAGCGCCTCCCGGTTGACGAAAAATTCCTGCGTGATAAGCTACAGGCCTCCATGCGCCGTCCCCAACAACCGCGCAATATAGCTGCCGAGCCGCCTCCAACGGCCGTGCCTAATCCGCCGCGCCACGAACTCGAATTTGTGGGACTGTTGTTCAACTTCCCTCAGCTCATACCCGAAACTGTCCGCGAATTCGCCCCTGACTCGCTAACCGACGCCCGCACTCAGACTCTGTGTCGCACACTCTTCGATCACCATGCCCACGGCAAAGCCATCGACCTCAGCATGATCATCAGCGAGCTAGAGGACGACGCACTCGCACGCCTAGCCGCCCAATGCGCGGCCCAAGGTTTCGACGAAGAACAAGTCGAGCGGCAATGGCGTGACTATCTGCTTTACTTTCAGAAAAATGCGCTGCAAAAGCGCATCGACAATGCGCGGCAAGCCCTTGCAACGGCATCCGACGACGGCGAAATTGCCCGCATCAGCGCCGAACTCGTCGCGCTCAACCAAGAGCGCCAAGCGGTCGCGGCCCAACAAGGCTCTTGACCTGCTTGGGAAAAATCCTAGGTTTTTAACTACATCACGGGGGCCTATAGCTCAGTTGGTTAGAGCAGCGGACTCATAATCCGTCGGTCGTAGGTTCGAGTCCTACTGGGCCCACCATTATTTTTTTACATGTGCGGTTACGAGGATTGGGCAGCCAATTTTTGTAGCCGTTTTTTCTTTCTAATGCAGAGCATTATAGCCGTCCTTCTATGGGCCACAGTCGCCTTGGGGCAAGAGGACGCCAGCGTCGATCGCGCAGATTCGCGTTTTATGGCGACGGTGCTGGCGCGCCTCGCCCAGCGGGCCGATCCCATTGCCAACATCTATCTGAACCAAGCCCGCGTCGAGGGCCTCAGTTCCCTGCTGGGGCAACCGATGAGCGCGGTCAAGCGGCTGAACATGCGTCTGCGGATTGCCCAAGAGCGGGTGCGAGCCGGGGATTTGCGCGCGGGCATCGAAGAGATGCAAAGCGTTCTGGTGGCCATAGAGGCTGGGCAGGTGCCGGCGACCGAAGGCTTCGTCTATATGCTGCACGACCAACTCGCCATCGCCTATCTGCGCCTCGGAGAGCAGGAGAACTGCCTGCAAAACCACACCACGAATTCCTGCTTGCTGCCGATCCGCGGCGACGGCATCCACACCTTGCAGGAAGGATCCCGCCGCGCCATTGAGCACTACACCATAAACTTGAGCAAACGCCCAAGCGATCTGGGAACGCGCTGGCTGTTGAACTTGGCGTACATGACCTTGGGCGAATATCCGGAAGGGGTGCCAGAACCTTGGCGCATTCCCCCGCGCGTATTCGACAGCCACAGCGACGGAATCCAGCGTTTCCGCGACGTGGCTCCGGTGGCCGGAGTCGCGGCTGTGGGCCTAGCGGGCGGCAGCGCGGTCGAGGACTTCGACGGCGACGGTCTGCTGGATATTGCAGTCTCCTCGTGGGGACTGCTCGATCCACTGCGCTACTTCCACAACGAGGGCGACGGCACGTTTACCGAGGCCACGACAGGGGCCGGGCTGACCGGGCAAATCGGGGGGATCAACCTCGAACAGGCCGACTACGACAATGACGGCGATGTCGATCTGCTCGTTTTGCGCGGTGCTTGGATGGGGGAAGAGGGCCGCATGCCAAACTCTCTGTTGCGCAACAACGGCGACGGCACCTTTGTGGACGTGACGCGGCGCACCGGCTTGTTCTCCTTGCACCCAACCCACGCAGCGGCCTTTGCCGACTTCGACAACGATGGCTGGTTGGATCTGTTCGTCGGCAATGAGTCCGGCAAACAGCCCCATCCATGCCAGTTGTTTCGCAACCAAGGGGACGGCACGTTTGTCGATGTGGCCCCCGCAGTCGGCGTCAATCACGTGGGCTTTGTGAAGGGCGTTGCTTGGGGGGATATAGACAACGACGGTTTGATCGACCTATACGTATCTCAGTTTTACCAAGAAAACGTCCTCTACCGCAACCTCGGCGACACATCAGAGGGCTGGCGCTTTGGGGCGGAGGTCGTCGCACCGGGGCCGAACGAGAGCTTTCCCACTTGGTTTTGGGACTACGACAACGACGGCTGGCTCGACTTGTTCGCCGGTGGCTACAATATGAACGACCTCGGCGACATGGCGCGCGCGTACCTCGGCGAGGAATTTGCCGCCGATCGCGCCCACGTGTATCGCAACCTCGGCGACGGTACCTTCAACGAGGTCACCGAAGCGCTGGGGAGCTTTGGCCAAGTCATACTAGCTATGGGTGCCAACTACGGCGACTTGGACAATGATGGGTTCCCCGACTGCTACGTCGGCACTGGGATTCCCGATCTGCGCTCCCTCACGCCCAACCGCATGTTGCGCAACGACGGTGGCGCGCGGTTTTTGGACGTCACCACCACAGGCGGCTTCGGCAACGTGCAGAAAGGGCACGGCGTGTCCTTTGCCGACTTCGACAACGATGGAGACCAAGACGTCTTCGAGGTCATGGGCGGCGCTTTTGAGGGCGATCTCTACCAGAACGTACTCTACGAAAATCCCGGGCACGGCAATCACTGGCTGCGGCTGTTTCCCCGAGGCGTGCAGTCGAACCGAGGTGCTATTGGCGGCCGCGTACGCGTACGCGTGCGACAACCAGACGGCAGCACTCGCGACATCCATCACCTCATCGGTTCGGGCGGCAGCTTTGGGGCCAATCCGCTCGCACCCCACCTCGGGCTGGGAGACGCTGTGGCAGTGGAGTTCGTGGAAATCATCTGGCCTGCGACCCATAAGGCGCAGCGCTGGGCAGGGCTGAAGCTCGACCGCGCGTACCGTCTGCGCGAGGGCGACCCATCGGCGACTGAAGTGACCTTGCCAAAATTCCACTTTGCCACCGGGCACAACGGACATTGACTCAGTAGCCGTTGGAGGCTAATTTAGAAAGCCCTCTTGGGCGATTAGCTCAGTTGGTTAGAGCGCCGGTCTCACATACCGGAGGTCCGCAGTTCAAATCTGCGATTGCCCACCATCGTTAAAGGCCGTGCGAAGCGCATCTCAGCTTCCACGGCCTTTTTTTAGCGATAAAAGGGCACCTACCGCAAGCAGGTGCCCTTTGTTCTGCAATCCGCACTACGGATATAGATGCCCTTTTACTGAAGCCCAAGACATCGGTAAAATGTTCGTTCCCATGACGGGCTCGGGCTCACCCCCTTCCGGGAGCAGGTACGCGGGAATGGATCCCGGCGTGCCCAACTCGCTGGCACCCGCATCCCAGCCGCTTTGTTCGGTTGCCGTCGCCCAGCTTTCGGGCTGGTCGCCGGGCTGGTCAAAGGCGATGCGCACCATGGCGCTTTTGCTGGCTGAGTCACCGGCGAAAGGGGCCCCGCGGCCATCGTCGGCTACGTCGATGAGCTGGCCCCCAGCTTGCGGGTCGCCATCGTATAGCTGTAAGAGCAGCTTGGTATTGGGCAGCGAAACAGCGGCATCAACGCGCTGAGGCTCGACGGCGAGGAGGGAGTTTTTGTGATTGGCAGCGTAGTTAGCGATGAGAAAGGTCTGTCCGGCGGGGATCACCGCAGCGTCGAGGACGAACATCACCTTGTCCTCGTCGCCGCTGCGGTAGGTCAAAGTCCAGCCGACCAAATCAATCGCCGCATTGCTGGCGTTGTAGAGTTCGATCCACTCGTCGGCCGTAGATGCCGTACTACCCGACCACATCAACTCGGATATGACGACCGGGCCGGGTTGGGCCGCGACAGGTGCGGCGAAAGCGAAAAAGATAAAGGCAATAAAAGGACGCATGGCAGCCTCCAGGTTAAGGTGAGATGGCAATTGCCATGCGCTTAATGCAATATGCGTGCCTATGTTTTCTATTTTTTATAACATATTGTAAAATATACAAATACAAAATTCACACTGCGCGTATTAACCGTACTCAGTGCGTCTATTCGGCAACAGTTCTGACACCTAGTCGATACAGGACGCGCGGGCTGTGAGCGCCGCGCACAGCTTCTGTTGCAGACCGCCGAAACCGCCATTGCTCATAAAAACCACCAAATCACTTGGACGGGCTTCCGCAGCTAAAAAAGCGGCCATTGATTCGACATCGGGCAGATAGTGCGCTAGCTTGCCGGTGGCACGGAGACGCTCTACTAAACGCTCGGGCGAAAAGGGTTCGTCGTCCCGGGCGCGTTCGGGACGGGGGACCGCAGTTGCGAAGAACGCGTCGGCCAAGGCAAATGCCTCGACGTAGCGATCCTCAAAGATAGCGCGGGCATTGGTCGCGCTGGCCGGCTCGAAAACCGCAAGGAGCCTGCGTCCGGGATGGGACCGACGCAGTCCCTCTAGGGTGTGGGAGACTGCGGTGGGATGGTGGGCGAAATCGTCGATGAGGAGAACGTCGTCAATCAGGCCAATCTGCTCTTGTCGGCGTTTGACGCCAGCAAAGTTGGCTAGGGCCGCGCGCAGATCGCCGACAGTCAAGCCAGCGTGGAAACCAGTGGCCAAGCTGGCCAAGGCATTGCAGACGTTGTAATCGCCGCTCAGCGGCAAGTCGAAAACCCCCACCTCTCGCCCCGACCGGCACAAGGTGAAGCGCGTCCTCTCGGCACTGGCCTGAAGGTTGGTGGCGCGCCAAAATGCGCCCTCTTCGAGGCCAAAGGTCTCCACCGGTGCCAGCGCGGCGGGGAGGAGTTCAGCGATATTGGGGTCGGTGCCGTTGGCTAGAATCAAACCGTTTTGCGGCACCATGTTGACGAGCTGAAGGAAGGCCCTGACGATTTCGGCAAGGTCTTGGTAGATGTCGGCGTGGTCGAATTCAATGTTGTTGACGATTAACACCTCAGGTAGGTAGTAGAAAAATTTCGCCCACTTGGCAAAAAAAGCGCTGTCGTATTCGTCGCCTTCGACGATAAAGTGCGCACCTTGACCGAGCCGGTAGGAGCGGTCGAAGTTTTGCGGCACCCCGGCGACGAGGAAGGAAGGGTCCAGGTCACAAGCGGTGAAGAGGTGGGCGATGAGCGCAGTAGTAGTGGTCTTGCCGTGGGTTCCGGTTACCACCACTGAGCGCTTGCCGCGGATGAAGAAATCGCGCAGCACTTCCGGTAGCGACAGATACGGAATCCGGCGCGAGAGTACGGCCTCGGCCTCTGGATTGCCGCGCGAGATTGCGTTGCCAATGACGACCAAATCCGGCGCTGGCACTAGGTGGTCCGCCGAAAAGCCGGTCCGCACGTCGATTCCCAAACTCTCAAGCATGGTGCTCATCGGAGGATAGACGTGGCTGTCCGACCCGGTGACGCGATACCCTCGCTCGCGCAACATGCCGGCCAAAGACCCCATAGCTGTGCCGCAAGCGGCGATCAGATGAATGTGGGAACCCAATGGAAGCTGCATGCCCGTATATACCGTTGGGGAGATATAGGTGTCAAGGGAATCGGCTAGTTTGTGTTCAGCAATCGGCGATTGTTTTATTGTGGAAGCACTTGCTTGCAAGAGAGGAGACTATGGGCCAAGAGAAAGAAGCGGCAGAGGAGATTTTTCTGTCCCTCGTCATTCCCGTTTTCAACGAAGAGGAAAGCCTGCCTCATCTCTGGGGCCAGATCGAGAGTGCTCTGGCAACTGCGGAATGGTCCTGGGAGGCCATTTTCGTGGACGATGGGAGCACGGACGGCTCGTTTGCCGTCTTGGGCGAGTTGGCCAAGCAGCATCCGCAGGTGTGCGCCTTGCGCTTCCGCCGCAACTACCGCAAGGCCGCAGCCCTCGCCGCTGGTTTTAAGCAGGCGCGCGGCCAAGTCATCGTCACCATGGACGCTGACCTGCAAGACGATCCCCGCGAAATCCCTCGGCTGTTGGACGAACTCAACCGCGATTACGACTTGGTCTCGGGCTGGAAGGCCAAGCGCCGCGACCCTCTGAGCAAGACCCTCCCCTCCCGCTTGTTCAACTGGATCACCTCGCTGGTCTCCGGAGTTCGCCTGCGCGATTTCAACTGCGGCCTCAAGGCGTATCGGCGCGAGGTGGCCGAAGATGTGCTTCCTTATCTCTACGGAGAATTGTATCGGTTTTTGCCCGCCGTTGCCCACTGGATGGGCTATCGAGTCGGCGAGATCCCGGTGCAACACCATCCCCGCCGCTTCGGTCATTCCAAATTCGGGGCCAAGCGGTTGCTAAACGGGTTTTTAGATCTGCTGACCGTGACCTTCGTCGTGCGCTTTATGACCATGCCCATGCACGTCTTCGGCAGCTTGGGACTTATCTCCACGCTGTGCGGATCAGTCATCTGCGCCTATGTGGCCTTGTTGCGCTACGAGCACGGCAACATCCAAAACCGCCATCCCCTGCTCATGCTGGGCATTCTGCTGATCATCGTCGGCATTCAGTGCTTCTCCATCGGCTTCTTAGGAGACATGATCGCCAGCATGCACCAGCGCGGCGGGCGAACCCCGCGCATTGCCGAGCGTCTAAACGGGTGATAGGTCTTCTAGGGCCGCCAACAACGCGTCTATCTCTGCATCCGTACCCACCGAGATGCGCAGGCAGTCTGCCAAGCGCGGCGGTGTGGCAAAGTAGCGCACCAAGATCCGGCGCTCCTTGAGTTCCGCGTAGAGTTCGGCAGCGGCGCAGCTAGCCCAGCGCTCGCCGAGCCTAGCGAGCACGAAGTTCGCCTGCGAACCCCACACGTAAAAACCCAACTCTCGCAACTCAGCACACAGGCGTGCGCGCGTCGCGCAGACGCGGGCGGCGTTTGCGCGCATCGCGTCGATATCTTCTAGGGCAGCCTCGGCGGCCACTAAGCTCAGCCGATTGAGATTGTAGTGGTCCTTGACCTTCCACATCCCCTCGATTAGCGCGGCCGGGGCAAAGGCAAAACCAATGCGCATACCAGCGAGAGAAAAGGACTTGGACATGGTGCGCACGACGATGGCATTGGGATGCTCTTCGATGAGCGGAACGCAGCCACCCTGCGAAAAATCGACATACGCTTCATCCACGACCAAAACGCCGTCAATCCGCGCACAGAGCGCGGCGATTTGGTCGTAGGGCACGAGGGTGCCCGAGGGCGCATTGGGATTGGCGAGAAAAGTGATGCGGGCCCCAGGCACAGCTAGGCCCTCGGGCAGGGAAAAATCCTCGCCGAACTCGACCGGAACCGCCTCCGCTCCTTGGATATCGATCAGTGGCTTGTAGTAGCCGTACGTGGGATGAGGATAGGCGATTTTGTCGCCCTCGCCGGCGAAGCTGCGGATGATGACGTTGAGCAGCTCATCTGAGCCATTGCCGGCCATAATCTGCTGAGGGGCGATGGCGAATACCTCGCCCAATTTGCGGCGCAAGGCCCAAGCGTCTGGGTCGGGATAGAGGCGCAGATCAGCGGAGCAGGCATCGCGCAGCCGCGCTAGCACTAAGGGGGAAGGCGGATAGGGGTTTTCGTTAGTATTGAGCTTGATGTAGCCCTTTTCGCGGGGCTGTTCCCCAGGGACGTACCCGCGCAGGCGAGCGATATTGGGGCGGAACAGATCCGACACGACTAACTGTTTGTCGGCTCATCTACGCGCAGCACTTCCAAAACGCCCTCGATGTGCTCGATTTGGTCTATGGCTTGGCGCAGTTGCTCGTTGTCGGCGACGTCGATCCAGAAATCCTGTTCGGCGATGTGGCCATCGGTGTGGGTATTGGATTCGCGGATGTTGCAGCCGACGGTGCTGATCGCCCCCGAGATGTCCGCGAGTAAGGACTTGCGGTCCCGGCTACGAGTGCGAAGATAAACGGTAAAAGCCGGTTCGCCATCCAATTCCCAATCCACCTTGAGCAGGCGGTCTGGCTCAGCGGAAATCCGGTCGATGTTGTAACAGTCGGTGCGGTGGACCATGACGCCGCGGCCTCGGGTGACTAGGCCGACAATCTCGTCGCCCGTGATGGGACCACAGCACTTGCCGAATTGGATCATCAGGTTTTTCATGCCTTGGATGCGGATGTCTCTGCGGTCTTGGGGCCGGATTGCGCGCCGCATGGGCTTGAGCGGGGCTATTCTGCTGATGACCTTGCCAACTGACAGGTCCCCGTTGCCGAGGGCAGCATAGAGGTGCTCGGCGTCGCTGAACCCGAACTCCTTAGCCACGGCATCGAGATCAGGTGGGTCGGCGGCCCGATAGGACTTCAACCCTCTGTCGAGCTCATCCTTGCCAAGACGTACGTTGTGGTCGTATTGCTCCTCCCTCAGCCAGTGGCGGATGGCTTGACGAGCCTTGGCGGTCTTGACCTGATCTAGCCAAGCGAGTGTGGGTTTTTGCTGCGGCTTCGTGACAATCTCCACGATTTCGCCGCTGCTCAACGTCGTACTTAGTGGCACGACTTGGTCGTTTACCTTGGCCCTCTCGCAGTGCAGCCCAATGTCGGTGTGGATGGCAAAGGCGAAGTCGATCGGCGTGGCCCCCTTGGGTAGCTGATGTAGGTCGCCTTTGGGGGTAAAGACGAAAATCTCGTCCTGAGACGCCAACTCGGCCTTCAGGTTTTCCATAAATTCGAGCGGGTTGGGGGCCTCCTGTTCCCAGTCACCAAATTGTTTCAGCCAACTCAAATTGAAGGCACCGGGCATCTTGTTGTTGGATTTGTAGCGCCAGTGGGCGGCGATGCCGATTTCAGCCGTGTCGTGCATCTGCGCGGTGCGGATTTGCACTTCGACGTATTGACCTTTGGGGCCGAGCACCGACGTGTGCAGCGACTGGTACATATTGCTCTTGGGTGTCGAT
This sequence comes from Candidatus Latescibacterota bacterium, assembly GCA_022827835.1. GTDB lineage: Bacteria > Latescibacterota > UBA2968 > UBA8231 > UBA8231. Next base: position 17,681 of record JAJEIO010000043.1, on the reverse strand, counting down.
ATATAGTCTTTGAAGCGCTTGTTGTTGGGGGTGTAAATGTTGTGGACCAAACCGAGGATTTGATAGCATTCGCCCACGGTGCCAGTGATGATGCGCACGGCTAGCAGGTCGTAGATTTCCTCAAAGGACTTGCCGCGTACCTTCATCTTATTGTAGATACTGTAGAAGTTCTTGGCGCGGCTCGTAAATTCGGCCTTAATGCCATCGGCTTGCAGGCGTTCCTCAAGAGGTATCTGAAATTCCTTTATATCGTCTTCGCGCTCTTGGCGCGTCATAGCCACCTTGTTGCGCAACTCTTGGTACATTTCGGGTTCGAGAAACTTGAGGCTTTGGTCCTCCAGTTGCCAGCGGATCAGCGCAAACCCAAAGCGGCGAGCCAGCGGCGCGTACACTTCGAGCGTTTCCCGTGCCGTGCGCTCGCGGGATTGGAGGCTTAGGTATTGGAGCGTGCGCATGTTGTGCAATCGATCAGCCAGCTTAATGAATATGACGCGAATGTCCTTGAACATGGAGATCAGCAACTTGCGATAGGTCTCGGCTTGGCGCTCCTCGCGGCTTTCGCAGGTTATCTGATCGATTTTGGTAACCCCGTTGATCAGTTCGGCGATTTCTTCGCCGAACTGTTCGGCGACCTCTGCATACGTGGCTGGCGTATCCTCGATGACGTCGTGCAAGAGCCCGGCGGCGACCGTAGTGTGGTCCATGCGGAGTTGCGCTAAAATTCGGGCCACTTCGACGCAATGGGCTATGAATGGCTCGCCGGACTTGCGGACCTGGTCCTTGTGATGCTCCTTGGCAAAGTGGTAGGCGCGATTGATCAGCGCGAAATCGGCTTGGTCGTTGCAGGAGGCGACCTCGATCAGCAGCGCTTCCAGCCGCTCTTCGTCGCCTGCCTGCTTGACGAGCTCGTCCAAGTAAGTAGGAGCCGGAGGATGTGTGGGAGTGGTTTCGACCATGGGATCCTGCATTTTCTAGTTGCCCGTCAATATAAACAAGCATATGAAAAAAAAACAAGTACATACAAGCAGAAGTTCCTCGCTCGTTTGCACGCGTAGTAGAAGTTAAATTAAATGGGAAGAGAAAAGGACGCAGGATGTGGTGGCTAAATACCGAAAACGCACCGGCGCTGACGCGAGCAGATAAAATTCTCGCACTCGTCGTGGGCTTGAGTGCGATCGGGCTGATACTCTACGGCCGCTATACAGCCGAAGCTGGCGGCGTACTCATCGTCGAGTTGGCCGGAGACACGCCTGCCATGCATGCCCTCTCCAACTACGGAGTCTTGCCGGTTGTAGGACCTTTGGGCGTGAGCCAGATCGAGATCGGCCCTAAGGGCGCGCGCGTGCTTTCTGCGCCCTGCGTCCACAAAATTTGTATGCGGCAGGGCTGGATGCAGCGAGCAGGCGATGTAGCCGCGTGCGTGCCCAATGGCCTAGTGCTGAGGATCGCTGGGGCCGCGCCCATAGACGCGATGATTCACTGATGTTTGTACGCCCTAGAGACGTGGCTCGTTTGGGGCTTATGGCCAGTGCGGCAATTGTGCTCTTCGCCTTTGAATCGCTGGTGCCCAAACCCTTGCCTTGGATGAAGTTGGGACTCGGCAATTTGCCGGTTTTGGTCGCGCTAGTGAGCTTTGGTGGCGGCCCGGCATTGGCCGTTAGTGCCATCAAGCTGGTAGTCGGCGGCTTGCTCAGTGGGGGATTTGCCGGTCCGGCCTTTGTCATTGGCGGCGGGGCTGGCTTGGCGAGTTGGCTGGTAATGGTTGCGGTGCGCCGCATGGGAGGCCTTTTCAGCGTCGTGGGTCTGAGCATCTGGGGCGCGTTGGCGCACCAGCTCAGCCAGCTCGTTCTCGCCGCTGGCTATATCGGCCACAGTGGTCTGTTCGCGCTTTTGCCGCTGGCCTTGTTCAGCGCTTTGGTAAGCGGAGGGGCGATCGGCCTGTTGGCTTGGTGGACCTTGGGACAATTGGAGAAAATAGGCTGGTTGGACCAAGGTCAGTTATAAATGTATGAACTTTAGATCGTTTCAATGGACTTGCCCCCAAAGCCTACTTTGCAAACCAAGCCGGTCTTCAGCGCCAAAGCGCTGGTGGCGGGCACCCTAGGGTCGCTGTGCATCGCCGTGGGAGCACCGTACGGCAACATGGTCATCCGCGGCTCCTACATGTCGATTGATTTCAGCGCCGCGGGTGCCCTATTCCTTTTCTTTTTGTTGACAGGCTTATTCAACGCCTTGCTGACGCGCTTTGCCGCTCCTGTGGCCCTTGGACGCTGCGAGCTAATCGTCGCGTACATTATGATGCTCACGGCCTCGGCCATCCCCACGATGGGCCTCAGTGAGTACTGGCTGACGATCATCACCGGTGCCCAGTACTTCGCCACCCCGGAAAACGAGTGGGCCTTGCTCATCCTGCCGCACCTTCCCGAGTGGATCGCACCGCAGGATCCCGAAGCGATCAAGTGGTTTTACGAAGGAGCACCGCGCACCACTGGGGTGCCTTGGGCCGCCTGGAGCGGCCCGCTGTGTTATTGGGTCGTTCTCATTGTAGCCCTGTATTTGGTGATGATCTCGTCTATGGTCATTATGCGCCGCCAGTGGGTAGAGCGGGAGCGGCTAGTTTATCCGCTGGTGCAAGTGCCCCTAGCCATGGTGCAGAGCGGAGGCCGCGGAGAAGCCCTAGGTCCTTTCTTCAAAAATCCAATCATGTGGGTCGGTTTTGCCCTGCCCGTGCTCGTCAGTAGCCTCAACGCCTTACACGCGTATTTCAACTTCATCCCCGCCATCCAGCTCGTCTCTTCGATTCCGATCCTGCGCAACACCGTCAGCCTGATCTTCCGCCTGAGCTTTCCCATGATCGGGTTCGCCTATCTAATCAACCTCGACATCGCCTTCAGCCTGTGGTTTTTCAACACCATTGCCAAGTTGATCCGAGGAGGGCTGGGAGTTTTAGGGGTTGGCAGCACTGAAAAGCTCGTTTACGGCGCTGCTAGCGAGCCGATCCTCGCCCATCAGGGACAGGGCGCGATGATCGTCCTAGTGGCCTTCGGCCTGTGGGTCGGCCGCGAGCACCTGCGCGACGTGCTGCGCAAGGCATTCCGGGGCGACAACCGCATCGACGACAGCAGCGAGATGCTCTCCTATCGGGTAGCGGTCTTAACTTGGCTCTCCGGCATGGCAGTAATGACCATCTGGCTGTGGCAGTCTGGCTTGCCGCTGTGGGCGGCCTTTTTGACCCTGATGCTGGCCATCCTTATCTTCGTCGGCCTAACTCGAGTGGTAGTAGAAGGAGGCGTGGCCGCGGCAGTCGGACCGATGATTTCTCCGACGGTCTTGGTTTCGGCCGTAGGCTCTTCGGCGATCGGCCCGGCCGGCATAGTCGGCCTCGCATATACATTCGTGTGGGCGGCGGATATCCGCACCTTTGTCATGGCCTCTTGCGCGCACGGCCTCAAGTTGGGCGAGGGACTAGGGTCGCGACTGCGCCCGCTTTTTTGGTACATGCTGCTGGCGATTGTTGTTAGCATAGTCGGCTCGGTCGCGACGATTTTGTACCTCGCCTACGAATACGGCGGCATCAACCTCAACGCGTGGTTTTTTGGAGGTGGAACTCGTGCCCCTTTTGATTATATTACCACCAAGTTAAGCGCACCCACCGAGCCGAATATCGATGGCTGGATTCACACTTTTGTCGGCGGGGGCATCATGGCCCTGCTCATGTGGGCGCGCCAGCGGCTCTTGTGGTGGCCTCTGCATCCCATCGGCTACCCGATTGGTGCCATATGGCTGATGGACCAGTTGTGGTTTAGCATTGCCATCGCTTGGCTCTTAAAGTTGTTGGCGATGAAATACGGCGGTCCTGGTCTTTTTCGCCGGGCGCGTCCTTTCTTTTTCGGCCTAATCATAGGCCAGTTTTTCATCGCGGGGCTCTGGTTGATTATCGACTTTTTTACGGGCATGACCGACAATGTGGTCTTCTGGATCTGAGAAAGGCACTAACTATGCCTAAGTTCGCGATGCGATGGATAGCCTTCGGCTGGATTTTGGTCGGCGTAGCACCGGCTTGGACCGAAGTCGATTTTGCCGAGTTGGCGCGCACGGCCCCGGTCGAGCGCGTGCAGCAAACGATGGACACCTTTGCCGGCTTGGGGTCTAGAGTCGCCGGTTATCGAGGTGCCGACCGAGCGGCCCAGATCGTGCAGGAGCGCTTCCGTGCCATCGGCCTCGACGACGTCACAGTACACGAATACGATGTCTCTATTCCGGTCGATAAGGGCGGATTTCTGCAAGTCGTTGGCAGCGACGAGCAAGTGCCAATCCACGGCTTGTGGCCCAACCTCGTCAAAACCTCGACGCTGCCCGAAGACGGGGTGACCAAGCGCTTGATCGACGCGGGCGCGGGTGAGTACACAGACATGGACGGCAAGCAAGTCGAAGGGTCCGTGGCCCTGATGGACTTCAATTCGGGCGATGCCTGGCTCAATGCCGCCTACCTCGGGGCGCAAGCTATCATCTTTATCGAGCCGGACTCCACCGTGTACTTGGAGGGCGAAAAGAAGTTCCTCACCATGCCGCTCGACCTGCCGAGGTTTTGGGTCAATCGCCAAGTCGGTCAGCGCTTGCGCCGCCAATTGGCGACTGAGGGCGAGCAGATGCTCCACCTACAGTACCGCATGGATTGGGAGCGGCGTCCCGCTTGGAATATCCTCGGCACGATCCCCGGATACGATCCCTTGCTAAAAGAGGACGTGATCGTGCTGGAAGCGTACTACGACGCCATGTCAGTCGTGCCGGCCCTCGCCCCAGGTGCCGAGCAAGCCTCCGGCATTACTGCGCTGTTGGAACTGGCGCGCTACTTCCGCGAAAATCCACCGGCGCGCACGGTCGTATTTCTCGCCACTTCGGCCCACCACTTGGGCTTGCGCGGGATTGATGATTTCATCCAACGCTATTTGCGCAAAGAGGATCCCTTTATCGAGCACATGCTGGTGAGGCGGGTCGTCGATGCTGCACTCGCGCAGAACATGATCGCCCAAGACGGCATCCACTACGCCATCGGCGAGGAGGAGTTCACCAGTAAGGAAGCCCTCGTGCGGGGCGTTGCCGAAGGGCGCACCGACTTGGTCACGCGCGTTGCCGACGCTGCCCTTGCCGAAGGGCTACTGAGCCAAGAAGGAGGCGCATTACACCTCGCCGACGAGCAATTCGAAGATCGCCGCGAACTGGTTGACGAATTGCGCTCGGACGACGACTTGCGCCTCGCGCTCTACAAAACTTGGGTCGATCCCAAAGTCGATTCGCTCGCGGTCAAGCTCTTTATCAGCCTCGACCTTTCGTCGCAAACCGACGAACTCGGAGTGTGGAATAGCAATACCAGTTTTTACTACAAGCGCTACTTCGCGCCCTTCGGCAAGAACTTCATGGGGTATGCGCGCAAGATCAGCCGCGAGTTGGATTATCAGCAGCGCGACGTGCTAGTCAATGGTATCAGCCCCGAAGGCGGGATGAGTTGGCAGACTTTTGTACCAGGCGAAATATCGGTCAACAGCGAATTGGTATTGGCAACTGGTACGCCGGCATTGGCCTTTGTCACTGTCAACGACGCGCGCTTCCTCGTCGATACGCCCTTAGACCGGGCTGAGCACGTCAACTACGCCAATCTCGCCAAACAGATCCGGGTACTCTCCGGCATGTTCGAGATGGCCTTTGCAGACCCAGAGCTGTTCCCGGACTTCAAGATGCGCTTGCGCGACACGCTGCGCTCGCTGCGCGGCCGGACCATGGTCTTTCCACGCCGCAGCATCATCCCCGACTTGCCGCGTGCAGACGCCGTAGCCGTGGTGCGCAACGGCAAGAAAAAGTCGTATAAAGGCGTGCGCGGCGAGTACTACGAAGTAGTAGATGATAAGGGGGCCTTCTACGTAAATCGGGTGCGGGTCAACAACGTGCAGATCGAGGGCTACTACATGGACCCGATCACCGGCCGCATCACTTACGCCCCCGACCGCGGCGTGCAAGGCGACGAAACCTACCCCATGCGGGTCGCCATGGATTGGCGCGACAAGCAGTGGATGGTCATCCTCTTCCCCTGCGTGCCCTACAACTTCTTCGACATCGTCGATCCGCGCTATTTGACCAAACTATCCAATGTGCAGGTCTTCGACGAAACGAACGGCCCTCCTGTGGAGTACGGTTATACCATCGGCGAAGGCCCCTCGGCCCAAAACGAGCCGGTCGGGGTGCTCTTCGCGCGGCCCGGTTCGCACATCAAGATGGGGTTCGGTGCTGGCCTGCTGGGATTCCGCTCGCTCCTGCTCAACGCCACCAGTGTAACCGACAAGGAAAAGGCCGAGGGCGAGGGTTTTGAGATTCGCCCCGGTACTTCCTTTGCCCGCACGACCTTTCAAGCCGCCCAAGACATGTGGAATCTCGACGAGTCGCGAATGCGTGAGCTGCGGAGCTTTGCCATTGAAAACCAGCGCCTCAACGACCTCCACTATCGCGCCGAAGCCGAGCTAACCCACGCCGCCGCGGCTGAGACCGATCAGCGCTGGGGCGATTTCGTGCGCCACACGCGCGCGGCCTTCGGGCTGGAATCGCGCGCTTATCCAGACGTCAAATCCACTCAAAACGACGTCATTCAGGGCATTATCTTCTTCATGGCCCTCGTCATCCCCTGCGCCTTTTTCACTGAGCGGCTCATTTTTACGGCCGCCACGATCCGCAATCAGATAATCGGATTCGCCGGGGTTTTTCTGGCGATCTGGATCGTGTTGTGGCTGGTGCATCCGGCCTTTCAGCTATCCAATCCCTTCGTCATCCTGCTGGCCTTTATCATCATCGCCTTGGCAGTGCTAGTGATGTCGATCATTTCCGGCCGCTTTAACGAGCAGATGAAGAAGCTGCGCACCGAGGTAGCCGTGATCCACGACACGGATGTCAGCCGCTCTTCGGCCTCGCTGACGGCCTTCCAACTCGGGATTTCCAACATGAAGCGGCGCAAGACGCGCACGGTGCTCACCTTTACCACGCTCTTGCTGCTGACGTTCACAGTGCTCTCTTTCACCTCCATCCGCACGGGCTTGCGGTTCAATCAAATCAGCCGCGACAACGAGGGTCTCTACGAGGGCATCCTCATCCGCAGCAAGGCGTGGAATCCAATGGAGGATTCAGTCCTCGAATACGCCCGCAGCAATTTCGGCGATCGGGCTGCGGTCGCGCCGCGCAGTTGGTACAGCAATAAGGCCAAAGCGCACATTAAAATAAAACACGGAGAAAAGGCCCATAACGCGCTCGGCGTCCTAGGTTTAGCACCCGAAGAGACTCAAGTTACTCGGCTCAACCAAGCCCTAGTCGCCGGACGCTGGTTTGAGCCGGGTGAGGACAAGGCCTGCATCCTGCCCATCGACATGGTCAAGGAAGCCCATCTCAATGTCGATTTGGCCGACGTTGGTCAAGCGCAAGTCAGGGTCTTCGGCGACTTGTTTACGGTGGTGGGCGTCATCGACTCTAAGCGTATGAAGGACCTCAAAGACCTCGACGATGAGATCCTGACGCCAGCCGACTTCGCCGTCACCGGCGGTCAGGCGGTGCAGGAAATAGCCGAAGAAGAACAGCGCGAAAAGCAGGGGCTGGAGGACGCCAAGGTCGTCATCAAACCCTTCGTCCACATAGAGCCAGCTAACACCCTGATTATTCCCTACCACACGCTGCGCAACGTCGGCAGCGGCAACCCGCTACAGTCGGTAGCCGTGCGCTTCCCCGAGGGTAGCGATGTGCGCGGCGAGGTCGAGGAGTTCCTCTCGCGCCTCGCGGTAACGCTGTTCGCCGGAGTCAAGGAGGCCGGCGATGAATACATCAAGGTGTCGATCTACTCATCGCTCGGCATGACCTCCTTTTCCGGGATGAGCAATTTGTTCATCCCCATGCTGATCGCCTCGCTGATTGTGCTCAACACCATGATGGGTAGCGTGTACGAGCGCTTCCGCGAAATCGGCATCTACTCTTCGGTGGGCCTAGCCCCCGGCCACATCTCTTGGCTCTTTATCGCCGAGAGTTGCGTCTATTCGGTACTGGGCGTGGTCGCCGGTTATCTCAGCGGCCAAGTAATCGCCAAAGTACTCATAGAATTTGACCTTTTGGGTGGCTTCACGCTCAACTACTCTTCGGTGGCCGCGGTGCTCTCCTGTATGCTAGTGATGGCCGTGGTCATGCTCTCGACGATTTATCCGGCGCGCAAGGCTTCGCAAATGGCCGTGCCGGACGTGACCCGCAAGTGGAAGCTGCCGCCGCCCGACGGCGACCAGTGGGATTTCGAGTTCCCCTTTACAGTCAGCGGTCACGAGGTCTTGGGCTTGAGCGTATTCCTCATCGGCTACTTCGACTCCTACAGCGAAGAGTCCATCGGCACCTTCTATACCGACGGTGCTCAGCTAAGCCGCGAAGAAACGCCCAACGGCGAAGGATACATTATCGACATGAATATCTGGCTGGCTCCGTTCGACTTGGGCGTCAGCCAACACGTCACCGTGCGGGCCATGCCAGAGGCCGAGCACAACATTTACGCGATCAGCCTGCAAATCAAGCGACTCAGCGGCGAGGATGCCTCGTGGCGGAGGGTCAACCAGCGCTTTATGAACGTCATCCGCAAACAGTTCCTCATCTGGCGCACGGTAGATGCCGAGGCCAAAGAAGGCTACCGCCAACAGGGCGTGGAAATTCTACAAGGGCTGCGCAGCGAAGTGTCGGCGTAAGGGAGGATAGCGAGTGCTCGGAAGCAAAAACAGAAACCCGAACCAAGAGATCGAAGAATATAGGGACCTAATGCAGGTCCCGGACCGCTTCGAGAACGGCTTTACGATCAAGGCCATCCTCGGCGTGCTCTTCGTCGCCTTCATCATGGTGCCGGGCAACATGTACTTGAGCCTGATGATCGGCGGCTCTTTGGGAGCAGCGGCCGAGTGGGTGACCATCATCCTCTTCGCCGAAATCACCAAGCGTTCCTTCTCCTCCCTCCGGCGCCAAGAAGTCTATGTGCTGTTCTACGTGGCCGGCTCGCTGATTGCCGCTGAGACTGGTGCCTTTGAAGGCTTGCTCTACAACCAGTACTTAGTGCAATCGCCGGCGGCCAAGCAGTTTGGCATCGCCAAGCTGATCCCCGGCTGGGTAGCACCGCAGCCCGACTCCTCCGCCATCATCGAACGCACCTTCCTGCACTCGGATTGGGCGATGCCGATCTTACTCCTAGTCTTGGGGATGATCATCTGGCGCATCAACTGGTTCACCATGTCGTACGCGCTCTTCCGGCTCACCTCTGACTACGAGCGCCTGCCCTTTCCCTTCGCGCCCGTAAACGCCCAAGGCGCTACGGCACTGGCCGAGACCACCCAAGGGGTTGAGACGTGGCGCTGGCGGGTATTTTCGGCCGGGGCGATGATCGGCTTGGTCTTTGGCACAATCTACGTGGCCTTGCCGGCGATTACTGGCGCGCTGTTGACTGAGCCGATCCAACTCATACCCATTCCCTTTGTCGATTTCACCCAAGTCACTGGCAACTTTATCCCGGCCACTCCACTGGGATTTACCGCGCACTTGGGACCGATCTTTGCCGGGCTGGTGGTGCCGTTCTGGGGCGTGGTTGGCACCTTTATCGGCGTGCTCGTCGCCTCCATTGCCAACCCGCTGCTCTATACCTGGACGCCTTCGTGGCGCGAGGAGCCGTACCTGAACTTGTGGCAGCAAGGCATGGGCACGATCGAGACCTATTTCGTCAACTACGTCGATTTCTGGATGAGCTTCGGCCTCGGCACTACCTTCGCCATCGCCGCCATCGGCATCTATCAGATAGTTCAGAGCGTGCGCAAGGCTAGGGCGAACAACGGCAACGGGAATGATGGCAGTCCCAAGCGCGGCTTCGCCACCCCTGCCGGCCGCGGCGATTTCCCCATCTGGGTGGCGTTGGTACTATACGCCTTGGCCACGGCCGGCCTGATCGGCATCGCCGCTTGGCTGCTGCCGGGCATTGCCCAATTTGTATGGTTCTTCCTCTTCTTTGGTTTCGTATTCACGCCTTTTCAGTCGTTTGTCAACGCTCGCCTAGTCGGGATGGTAGGACAGACAGTGGACGTTCCCTTTGTGCGCGAGGCCACGATTATTCTCTCTGGGTATCGCGGTGTTGACATCTGGTTCATTCCGTTTCCCTTGGGCAACTACGGTGCCCAGACCCAGAAGTTCCGCGAAATCGAATTGACCGGCACCCAGTTTACCAGCATCATCCGCGCCGAGATTTTCATGGTACCCATCGTGCTCTTTACCAGTTTTCTCTACGGCTCCTATATCTGGAAACTGGCCCCGATCCCGTCGGCTTCCTACCCCTATGCCCAACTCATGTGGCGTCTGCGCGCCTACCAGCAATGCCTCTTTATCACCGGCACCATGCGTAGCGAACTGGCCATCGACAAAGATCGGGCTGGCTGGACTCCGGCTAACCTGATCGAAAACGAGTGGTGGTACTGGCGAGTGCGGCTAGTGGATCAGGAGTGGCTGGACTCCAACGGCAAGCGCGGTCAAGTCGGCCCGTGGATGCCGACCCAAGTTTTCTACTCGTACTTCGATCAGGGGGCACCCGATATCGTCGCCGAGCGCTACCTGCGCGACGAGCAGCTAGCCGAAGAGGAAGTTGTCGAGGGCCTGCCGGCGATTGTGCCGCTGGGGCCAGCTATGGACACCATCATCCGCGAACCCCGCCCAACCCTCGAAGTGCAGACCGAGCGAGCCGTACCGGCGGGGTGGTCTTTCTACTTTGAGGTCGATACCGATCCGCTCTTTACCAGTTCTTGGATCCAGCGCTCCAGTGACGTGCCTTGGCTCTTTAGGGCGCTGAAACCAGAAGTCATCGCCTTTGGTGCCGGCTTCGGGGTGGTGAGCTTCATTCTGCTCTCCATACTCGGGCTGCCGATCCTGTTGATCTTTGGCTTTGTGCGCTCGCTGACGATTCTGCCGCATTATGTGGTGACCGAGATCATCGGCGCGCTCTTGGCTCGCTACTACTTTTGGAACAAGTACGGGCGGCAGGAATGGCGGCAGTTTGCCCCGGTTCTGGCGGTGGGCTTCGCCTGCGGCATGGCGCTGATGGGGATGGCGTCGGTGGGGATCGCCCTAATCCAGAAATCGGTCTCCGTGTTGATCTTCTAGCATGAGCGACTGGGTGGATTTCGCTTGGCAAGGGCTGCGGATGTCCGTGCCCGACGATTGGAACCTCGGCCGAGTTGACGGGGACTTTGAAAAGGGCTATGCCCGCCTCGACGACGCCGAAATCGTGCGTGCTGAAATCGAATGGCGGCGGCTCAAAGGCCGCGGCGAAGCCCTGCGTCTGACTGAGTTGGTAGATCGCTACCTAGCCAACCTGCAAAAGAAGGCCCAAAAGGTCGATGCTCCCTTTGAGGTTCAGCGCCGCGCCCGCTTCCTCAAAAACAAGAAGTTCCTCGAAGGCCGCGAATACGAGGTCTTCATCTGGGAGGCCGACTTCCGCGCCTACAACTTAGCACTCGCCTTGAAGTCCGGGCGGGTTGTGCTCCTGCGAGTACTGGCCAAGCTAGACGAGTTTTTGCCCGAGCAAGCCGAGGCCGTGTTCAGTTCGCTCGTCGATCAAGAAGGCGAGGATGCACATCTGTGGAGCGTGTACGGCTTGCGGTTTTTTGCGCCCAGCGATCTCAAGCTACAAAGCCATTCCCTCAAGTCGGGCCACATCGAGCTTGAGTTTTCCCTCGGCAAACAAGTTTTAAAGGTGCATCGGTTGAGCATGGCCCGGATTATGATCAAAGATGCGCACATCCAAGACTGGTATCCGGTTTTTTTTAAGAAGCAATTGCGCGACTTCGTGGTGGATATTACTCCAGAAGCCGTGCGAGAACACGAGGGCATCCGCGTCGAGGGGCGACCGCGCAGCCGCTGGCGTCAGTTACTGCGTCCCCTGCCCTTTATAAACCCGAGGCCGCGTCTATATATGCGGGGGCGCGTCTGGCGCGATACCAGCATCGACAAAATCGCAATCGTCGAGCACCTCTACCGCAAGAAAGACGCAGCAGACGATCTAGTCGCCAAGGTAGTAGATGGGCATTTTATCAAAAAACAAGGGACCCAAGCTGAGCCGGGCCGCCATGCTGGCGTCGCGGCCAACGCGCAATGAGTCTCTGCGCTGGGAAAACAACGACAACGGCGAGGTCCAAGTCTTCATAACGCGCCAAGAGACTTGGAGGGTGCGGCTGTTATCCAAGTTTTTCTACATCCCCAAGCAGCGCAAGATCACCCTCGACGAGGTCGGCAGCGAGGTTTGGCGGATGTGCAATGGCCGCAACTCGGTCGGCAGGATGATCGAAGAGCTCAGCGACAAATACCAGCTCAATCGCAAGGAGGCCGAGGTCTCCCTGCTCCAATACTTGAAGACCCTTGGGCAGAAGCGCTTTATCGGCTTTGTGTTAGAAAGCGACGAGAAGCCGCCCGGCCGCGGCGCAGCCAGCGGAAAAAAATGGCAAAAGAAACAAACAGGGGCGAGCAATTAGCTCGTCCCTGTTTTCGTCTGCACCCGCACCAAACCGCACACTTCTTCTCCCACTTGCTCAATCCCGCGCTGTTGGCGCTCTTAGTCTTCGGCGTCCAAGCGCATATGCTGGGCAACTGGCTGGCCGGATCGGTGGCGATCGTCACCTTCGCTGTGGTACCCGGGTTGCTACTCTGGTACTTAGTGCGCTCGGGCTATCTCGACAAAGCCTATACAGACGACCGCGACAAGCGCGCTACCCTGCTCTTGCTGGGCGCTCTTTGCTATGCCTTGGGGAGTGCGGCCCTCTACGGAATCGGTGCTCCGCCCCTGATGCTGGTCACGGCCGCGTCCTGTGTCGTCAACACGCTCTTGGTCTGGTGGATCAATCGCTCCTATAAGATCAGCATTCACGCGGCTGGTGTAGGAGGGGCAACCTGTGTATTGTTGATCAGCGTCGGTAGTGCGGCGTGGCCCTTTTTGCTTAGTTGGCCGGCCGTCGCTTGGGCGCGGCTTTACTTGCGGGCGCATACTCCCATGCAGATCGGCGCGGGCGGCGCGCTGGGCGCGGGGAGTACGGCCCTGCTGTACAGTGCTTTCATATGGTAAACACGGCACATGAACCAGTCGTATAAGGGCTTTATAGATCGCCTGACCTACCACAACCCGGAAAACGGCTATACCATTGCGCGCTTAGTCGTCGAGGGCCAGCGCGAGCGGATCGCCATCGTGGGGACGCTTGCCTCCATCCAAGAGGGCGAGAGCGTCGAAGTCGCAGGCGTGTGGACCAATCACCCCAAATACGGCAAACAGTTCAAAGTAGAGCACTATAAGGCCGTCTATCCCTCGACTCTCGAAGGCATGCAAAAGTACCTCGGGTCCGGTTTGATCAAGGGCATCGGGCCGAAGTCGGCCAAGCGCATCGTCGAGCACTTTGGCGAGGAAACGCTCGACATCATCGACGCGGATCCCCAACAGCTAGCGGAAGTGCCCAAGTTGGGCAAGAAGAAAGTCGAGCTGATTGCCGCAGCTTGGGACGAGCAGCGGCAAATCAAGGACGTGATGGTCTTTTTGCAGTCGCACGGGATTACCACTGGCTACGCGGTAAAAATTTTCAAGACCTACGGCCAAGAGGCCATTCAAAAGGTGCGCAGCGATCCCTATCGCCTAGAGCGCGATGTGGATGGGATTGGCTTCCGCATCGCCGATCGCATTGCCCAACGCTTGGGCCTGGGCCGCGACGCCCCCGAGCGCGTACAGGCTGGCATCCGCTACCTGCTCTCCGAAGCAGCCGACGAGGGGCACGTGTACTTGCCGGCCGTGGAAATGATGGAACGGGCCGTCGAAATTTTGGACATCAACGCTGAACTGCTGCCGCCGGCATTGGAGGCCCTGCGCGCTACCGACGGCGTGGTCACCGAAGATCTGCGCTATTATTTGCCGCCACTCCACCGCGCCGAAGTGGGCACCGCATCGTCGCTAAAGCGGCTTTTGGGCACGTCGATCGAAGAATTGGCTGTGCCCGCAGAAGCTGAGGACGAGTTGGAATTAGCTCCGGCACAAAAAGAGGCCGTGGAGCTGGTCGCCACCAGTAAGGTGCTAGTTCTGACCGGCGGGCCGGGCACCGGCAAGACTACGGTCACGCGGCGCATCTTACACCTGTTGGAGGAAGGCGGCCTCAAGGTCGCGCTGTGCTCGCCTACGGGCCGCGCTGCCAAGCGGCTGAGCGAGGCCAGTGGGCGCGAGGCCAAGACCATTCATCGGCTGCTCGGATTTCAGCCGGGCGAGCGGCAATTCAAAAAGGGCTATGACGACCGCCTCGAGGTCGATTCGCTGATCGTGGATGAGGCTTCCATGATCGACGTGGTGCTGATGAACGCGCTCCTGCGCGCCCTGCCCGACCACGTTCGGCTAGTGCTAGTCGGCGACATCGATCAGTTGCCCTCGGTGGGGCCAGGCAACGTGCTTCGAGATATCATCGACTCCGCTGAAGTGCCGGAGGTACACCCAAGAGTGCAGGTGGTGCGCCTGACACAGATTTTTCGCCAAGCCCAAAAAAGCCACATCATCCGCAACGCGCACCGCATCAACAGCGGCGAAATGCCCATCGTCGAAAACGATGCAGCCGCGGATTTCTACTTCATCCAAGAAGGCAATCCAGAGCGGGTGGTCGAGTTGGTGGAGGAGTTGTGCGCCACGCGGCTGCCCAGCTATCGGGGATGGGATCAGCGCAACGACATCCAAGTGCTTTCGCCCATGTACCGCGGCGAGACCGGCGCGCTCAACCTCAACCAGCGGCTGCAACAGCGCCTCAACCCACAAGGGCAGGCGCACAGCCATCGCGGGGCCGAGTTCCGGGTGGGCGACAAGGTCATGCAGGTCAAAAACAACTACGACAAGGGCGTTTTTAACGGCGACATCGGCACAATCGAGCGGCTCGATGCGGAAAAACAGATACTCTACGTGCGCTTTGACTACACCTTGGAATATGATCAAGTCGATCTCGACCAGCTCACCCTCGCCTACGCCATCAGCATCCACCGCTCTCAGGGGTCGGAATTTCCCGTGGTGGTGCTACCGCTGACGACGCAGCACTACGTGATGCTCCAGCGCAACCTGCTCTACACGGCGATTACCCGCGCCAAGCAAATGATCGTCATCGTCGGTACCCCCAAGGCCCTCAAGCTGGCCATTGCCAACGACAAGGTCGCCCAGCGCTACACTACGCTCAAAGAGCGGCTGCGCGGCGAGGTCGGCGAGGTAATGGAAGCGGGACAAGCCATCCCATTGGAATCGACACTGCCGAGCGATTGATTCCACAAACCGACGCGTTCCTCATCAATCGCCACTGTCTTGGGGAAAGGTTGGCAGGATACGTTAACTGCCAATCACCTCTACAAGTCGTCGCTCAGCAGCCAGCGCACGGCGTTTTGCTGCAACTTCTCGTAGGCCGGATTCCACAGCGCGGGGATGGTGTGTCCCGGTGATAAATAACACACGCGGCCTGCGCCGTAGTCGTACGCCCAAGCCGCCTCGCACGTGGTGCCCAAATCCTGCCAAGTGTGCCCGTCGTCGTTGACGCTGACCGCTAGGACATGAGCTGAATCCTTGTCGTACTGCATGAAGTGCTGCTCGTCATCGACCACAAAGTCCTCCACGCCGCGCGTTATGGGGTGATCTGTGCGCGTGATGTGGACGCGGTAGGGACGCACTGGTGGGTGGCCTTGCGTAGCAGCGCCTAGCACGTGGCGAAAGTCGCTGCTCCCCGGAGCGATGTACGTGGAATTGTGGTAGAAAAGAGCCGCCCCGCCCGCCTCCACAAAGCTCCGCACGGCGCGACCCTGATCCTCGGTAATCCACTGCACGGGCTGGGACTCTTCAGCTTGGACGGGCGGCTCGCTGACGGACGCAGCCTCTATACCGTAGCCATTGGGCCAGATCATGCCGTCGCGGAAGACGATCAGCAGCCGGTAGCTCGACAGATGTTGAGCATTGAGCAGGGTAAGTTCGTCGGTAAAGTCAATGGACAACCCCATGCCTTGGACCAAAGTGCGGCCCAAAGCCGTGCGGATGTAATCAGACGTGTGATAGCGGTCGCCTACTAGGGCAAAGGCCGTAGCCATGCATCGCCTCCTTCGTGATTTTTGTGCCTGTAATTGGCGGCAGGCTCGCCGCCTTAGAACCGTTCCAACTCTGGAAACTTTTCCTCGCCGCTATGCACGTGCATAGCCCCGCCCTCAGCGCACCGCCGCAAGGTGGGAAATACCTTGCCTGGATTCAACACCTGCTGCGAGTCAAACTCGGCCTTGACTCGTTCCTGGGCATCCAAATCTGCGTCCTTGAACATGCACGGCATTAAATCCCGCTTCTCAATGCCAACCCCGTGTTCCCCGCTCAATACGCCCCCCACCTCGACGCAGAGCTTCAGGATCTCGGCCCCTAGCGACTCGGCTCTCTCCAGATCGCCCTCGACATTGCTGTCGTACAGCACGAGCGGGTGCAGGTTGCCATCGCCCGCGTGGAAGACGTTGGCCACCCGCAGGCCATACGCGGCCGATAACTCGCCGATTCTCTCTAGCACCTGCGGCAGCGCACCCCGTGGGATGGTCCCATCCATGCAGTAGTAGTCGGGGCTAATCCGGCCCATCGCTGGGAAAGCCGCTTTGCGGCCAGCCCACAACTTTTGCCGCTCGGCCTCGGTTGTAGCGCGGGAAAGCTCGGTCGCACCAGTCTGCCGCAAGAGCGATTCCAGCGCGCGGCTTTGGCACTCGACCTCGCTTTGCGGCCCGTCCAATTCGACCAGCAAGAGCGCCGCGACCCCGAGCGGATAGCCCGCGCCGACGAAACCCTCAACCGCTTCCACAGATAACTGATCCATGATTTCCATACCGGCTGGCACCATGCCCGCAGCGATGATCTCGGCCACCGCTTGGCCAGCCGCGGCGACCGAATCGTACACGGCCATCACAGCCTGCGCCACTTCTGGCTTGGGCAAGATCCGCAGCGTGGCCTCCGTGGTAATGGCCAACAGCCCTTCCGAACCCGTCAGCAACCCAAGCAAGTCGTAGCCTGCTTGGTCCATGCCCTTGCCGCCAACCCGCACGATCTCGCCGTCGGCCAACACTACCTCCAAGCCGAGCAAGTTGTTGGTCGTCGTGCCGTACTTGAGGCAGTGTACCCCACCTGAATTTTCGGCGATATTGCCGCCGATCGAGCAGGCTATTTGACTCGAAGGGTCGGGCGCGTAGTAGAAGCCGCTCCGCTCCACCGCTTCGGTCACCGCACGGTTGGTCACACCCGGCTGCACGGTCACTGTGCGGTTTTCCAAGTCAATGTCAAGCACCGCTCGCATTCGCGCCGTGCTCAACACGACTCCATCTTCCCTCGGCAGGGCACCCCCCGAAAGTCCAGTGCCGGCACCCCAAGGAACGATGGGAATGTCGAGTTGAGAGCACGACCGGAGTACGGCCGCGACCTGCTCGGTGCTATCCGGTAAGGCGACCAGCATGGGCCGCTGGCGATACGCCGACAGGCCGTCGCATTCATAGGCGACTACATCCTCGCGGCGATGAATAATCTGATCGGCGCGCAGGTGCTCAAGTAGGAGGCTGATGAGGTCTCCGCGCCGCTTGAAGCGGGTGGGGTC
>JAJEIO010000040.1 GCA_022827835.1 Candidatus Latescibacterota bacterium | reverse complement strand
CTTGTCGGCCAGCCAATAGTGCAAGCGCGAGCGGTTTTTGGTCTTGGGGTCAACGCATTGGGGCGGCACGTGGCGGATGGAGGGCGTAACCGCGTGGACGCCCTGCTCAAAATAGGGCCGCCACACGGCAAAGGGCAGCGGAAAGGAGTGGATGCACAACGTGGGCGTCAGGCGCGCCGATTTCCCCGCGCTACCCGCGTAGATCTGGTTTTCCCCGGGCGTTACAAAGTGGACGACTCCCAAATCCTGCTCGGGACCTATCAGCTTGCTATTAGTCTGAATCAAAGTCCGCGTACATTCGACCAGCCCTTCGCGATCCAGTGCCAACTCAATACCGGCGTATTTACACGACCGCAAAAGCCGCCGCACGTGCTCCTCCAAGCGGAACGGCTCGTGTCTAAACGTGCGAGTCATTTCGGTCAGGGTGGCCCCCAGTACGATCCCCAAATCGTAGATATTGATATGAGCCTGGGAAGCGGGGACGAAGCCATCGTTGAGATAGACGACAGGTTCACTCATAGTGCGTTACTCTCCTGTGAATCCAAGGCGACGCAGGCAGCGTAAAAATCGGCCGTCGAAGTAGAAAAACCATGCACCTGCTCGACCTCGCGCACGGCCAATTCCGTGGCCCACCGCGCCTCTAGTGTATCGGGGAATTCCACTCCGTCCGTGGCGTCCCGCACCAAAATGGTGTTATAGCCCCGCCCGCGCATGGCGCGAATCCCGTAGTCGCGGCCCAAGATACACCAGTTGGTCGCAAATCCAGCGAAAAGCAAATGCAGAATGCCGCGCTCTTGGCACAAATCGTGCAGTTGCTGGCCCGTGCCCACCACAAAGTCCCCTTTCTCCACGGCGATATGGGGCGAAAGATCTAGTTGCCCGGTTAGGCTCTCCCAATAGGGATCAATGCCCGGCTCTTGGTCGCGCGGCCCCCGGAAACAGGCATACGCCCCCTGCCGGTTGCGGAACTCAGCCGGCGGCCAACTCGGGGCTGGTCCCGGCTCAGGCGCGGGCGTGCAGCCTTGGTACACTTCGTACTTATCCGGGAAATTGGCCAAAACTCCGGGACTAGGGGCCTGCACGATGGTCAGGCCGCCTTCCCGCGCCCGCCCGATGAGCGGCGCAATCACTTCCTTGGTCACTGCCTCGGCGCGCTCGATCCAGCTATCGATGTGATGCACGTTCCACAGGTCGATCAGCACCAGCGCCGTCTGCTCGACCGGCAGGGCGAACTCCAACTCTCGCACGACGAAATTTTCCTCGCGGCAGGGCACTTCCTTAGGTGTGCTGTCTTGGAAGTACTGCACTTTCAACTGCAAAGTCGCCATGGCCTCTCCTCTTATAGCAGTCCTAAATGATTTGAACGATTCAAGCGAGGGATCGTCTTGTGCATTCTATTCTGCGTCTATCTGCGTCCATCTGCGGATCACCTTGTAAATGATATAGGATTACTATATCACAAGTCCGCGACCATGTCGTAATTGTTGGTGCCCCCGGCCTCGAAATCGCCCACACGCCGAAAACCGAACTTGGTGTAAAAGTGGACGGCGCGGGGATTGTCCGCGCGCACGCCGCCCCACAGCAGCATGCGCTGCCGTCCCAGCCGTGGCAATAGCCCGAGCAGATGCTGCATCATCAAACTGCCCAGCCCCTGGCTTTGGTACGCGTCAGCCACCGAAGGAGCCAAGGTGCAATCGGTCTCGTCGTGCAAGGCCAACCCCAATGCATCGTAGCGCCGACGATCTCCGTCCCGCACGCCCAGTTCGACGACAAAATACGCCACAATGAACTCGACTCCCTCCTCCTCAACCCAAGCCAGCATCCGTAGCGTGTGAGCGCTGTCCAACGCAGCGCAAAAACCATCGGCCGTCTCTTGGTCAAACGGGTGCGGCCCATACACCCGGCGGGTAGCTTGCGACAAGCCGGTGAAGTACGCGCCTAACTCAGCGGCCTGATCGTCGCGCAAAGGGCGGAAGTAAACCCGCCGACCCGAAGCCAACACCTCGCCGGACGAGACTAGCTCGGGTTGCGTATCTATGGTGTTGGGATCAATCTGCATGAGAACGCCGTCAGTTACTTTTCCCAAGCAATGCCTGATACGCCACCAACGCCCCGGCTACATGCACATTCATCGACGGCCCCTTGCCGTACATGGGGATATAGACCGCGCCATCGCACAGCGCCAAGGTCTGTCGATAGACGCCTTTGGACTCGTTGCCGAGCACCAAACACACTTTGTTCGGGAAATCGTATTCCAAATAGCACACGGCCCCCTGCACCATTTCCAACGCCACCAAGTGATACCCCTCGTCCCGCAGTGCATTCGCCGCCTCGTCCATGCGCCCGATCCGCCGCCAAGCCACCCGCCGCTCATGGCCCCGCGCCGTGCGCTCAATATCCTCGTGCGGCGGCACAGGCGTCACACCCGTAAAAACCAACTCCCGCGCCCCACACGCATCGGCAATGCGAAACATCGAGCCGACATTGAGCGGGTCTTCGACGCTCTGCAACAGAAAGGCTAGCTCCGCCTTGGGCGGATAGCTTTTCGCCGCGTCCGCAAAGAGCCGCTTCACCTCAACTTTGCGCAAGGGGCGCATCGTCAAAAGCGGATGGTCTTGTACTTCTTCACGTGCTCGGTAATGGCCACCTCCACCGGCAACCGCTCCATGCTCGACGCGCCGTAGAAGCCATCGACGCCTTTCGTGTTTTGCAACACGTACTCAGCGTCCTCTGGCTCTGAAATCGGCCCTCCGTGGCACAGCACAATCACCTCTTCGGACACCCCGCGCGCCGCGTCGCATATCGCCTGCACAAACCCCACTGATTCCTCCAAAGTCAGCGCGGTCGTCGCGCCAATCGCGCCCTTGGTAGTAAGCCCAGCGTGCGCCACCACAATGTCTGCCCCGGCCGCCGCCATCTGCTCGCCCTCTTCGGGATTAAACGCATAAGGCGTCGTCAACAACCCCATCTCGTGCGCCGTGCGAATCATCTCCACCTCCTCCCCATACCCCATTCCGGTTTCCTCCAAGTTCTGCCGATACAACCCGTCAATCAGCCCCACAGTCGGAAAATTCTGCACGCCGGAAAACCCAATCGCCTCAACCTCTCGTAGAAAAACATCCATCTGCCGGAACGGATCCGTCCCGCACACGCCGGCCAGCACCGGCGTATCTTCCACCACCGTCAACACCTCCCCAGCCATATCCATCACAATCGCATTGGCGTCTCCATACGGCATGGTCCCGGCCAGCGACCCTCGGCCCGCCATGCGAAATCGCCCAGAATTGTAAATCACAATCAAGTCAACCCCACCGGCCTCCTCGAACTTAGCGCTGATCCCAGTGCCAGCCCCCGCACCGATAATGGGAATCCCATCGTTGATGTTCTGCCGTAGTCTCGCGAGCACTTCCTCTCTTGTAAAAGCCATAACCACCTATCCGTTTAACGCCTTTTCTATCTGCACCCCCTCCATCTTCCGCAACTCGGCCTCCGGCCCAAACGGCGCGTATATGGCGATCAATTTCATTGGGCCGTCCCCACTATTGACCGTCGAGTGATATACAGCCGTCGGAATGTGGACCAGTTCCCCTGGACCAATTTCCTTTTCCAACATGCCCGACTCTAACTCCACCGTCTGAATCCCAGTGCCCTCTATCACGTAGAGAATCTCCTCGCTATACGGATGGTTGTGGCGCTCGTGCCCCTTGCCCGGTGCCAGCTCCACCACGCCGCAGCTAAAGTGCTCGGCTGCGGTCACCAGCGGCTCGGAAAGCCAGTTTAACCGGCCCCAGTCAAAGACTTGGGTCTCCACATCGGCGCATTGTACGAACGTCTTTTTTTTGCTCATCACTCTCCTGCTTTCTCGGCAATTAGCTCCAGTAGCAGCGCGGTCGCCGCGGCTGCAAATTCTGGATCGTTGATATTGTGATCTACTTCGCGGACGAGGATGCCCTCGTCCAAGTTGGCTTTGAGGGCGTCGCTAAAGGCGCGGTCGGCTTCGCGGTCGCAAAACAGCTCGCCGTCGCCGTCGAGGATCGACACGCCCCTGAGCGGAATGAGCACGGCGACCGGGCCTTTGGCGGCGTTGAGCTTTTCAGCGAATATCCGGCCCATCTGCGCATTCTCCTCGGCATTGGTGCGCATCAAGGTCACTTCTGGGTTCCACTCGTAAAAGAGCCGCGTGCCGTCCTTGTACTGTTGCGGCACCGTATCCATACCGCCAAAATTGGCCATGTCCACGCAGCCGGGGACCACTAGCTGGGGCAAACCCGCCCGACCCGCCGCGCTCAGGCGCTCCGGCCCCGCGCTGAAGACGCCACCACACACCTCGTCGGCCCACTCGGTAGTAGTGATGTCCAGCACCGCATCCACTAAGCCCTCGTCGATGAGCGACTCCATGGTGCGGCCGCCAGTGCCCGTAGCGTGAAAGACCAAGACCTCGTACCCGCTCGCCGACAAGGTCTCGCTGCACGCGTTTACGCATTCCGTGGTGTTGCCAAACATCGACGCGACGACGATCGGCTTATCGTCACCAGCCGGCGCTGGCTCTGCTTCGACCATGCCGCAAATCGCACCAGCGGCTCGCGTAAAAATCACCCGCGAAATCCGATTGACTCCGGCCACATCCACAATCGACGGAATGAGCACCACGTCCTTGCTGCCCACATAAGCTCCCGTGTCGCCGGCCGCCACAGTCGAAACGCACACCTTGGGCACGCCCACCGGCAGGGCGCGCATGGCCGCGGTCACCACGCTGCTGCCGCCGGACCCGCCCATGCCGACGATGCCGTCAAACCGGCCCTCGGCATACCCTTGCTCCGCCACCTTGGCCGCGCCCTCCCCCATAGCCTTCATAGCGGCACCGCGATCGCCAGCCGCGCGCAGCGACTCCAGCGATGAGCCAGCGGCCGCAGCCACCTCGCTGGCATCCACATCCACGGCAAAGGCTTCGCACTCGCCCATAACACCCGTGTTTACCGACAGGATTTCGTGGCCGCGGGCCAAAATCTGCTCGCGCAAGAAGGCGTATTCCACGGCCTTCGTATCAAACGCCCCAACCATCATAATTGTAGCCATGCGTCCTCCTCAAGCTGGCGTCGTTAGGTGTTTTCTGTCATGCTGAGCGTAGCGAAGCATCTCATACCCAAATGCCCCCTGCGCAACATCCGCTTGTAATATGGCCGCTTCAGCTAAAGCGCCGCAACCGGAGCGCGTTCATCACCACCGACACCGACGAAAAGGCCATCGCGAGGCTCGCCAGCATTGGATTGAGCAACGGTCCGCCGAACAAGTAAAGCGCACCCGCGGCCACCGGAATACCTGCAGCGTTGTAAAAAAATGCCCAGAACAAATTCTGCTTTACGGTCCGCACAACCGCTCGGCTCAACTCAATGGCCCGCGCCACATCCGCCAACCGGCTGTGCATGAGCACCACGGGAGCAGACGCGGCCGCCACATCCGTCCCAGTGGCAAAGGCCATGCCCACATCGGCGGTGGCTAGCGCTGGCGCGTCGTTGATCCCGTCGCCGACCATGGCCACACAGCGGCCCTCGTCCTGCAATGCCTGCACGGCCGCGGCCTTATCTGCGGGCAAGACCTCGGCGCGCACGGTCTCAATCCCCACTTGACGCGCCACGGCTTCCGCGGCCGGACGGCTGTCGCCCGTGAGCATCACCACCTCCAAGCCGCCTTGGCGCAACCGAGCCACGTCGTCTTTGCTCTGCGGGCGAGGGCGGTCGGCCAAAGACACGCGCCCAACCAATGCGCCCGCCACCGCGACCCACGCGACAGTAGCACCGTCCGCCGAGTCGCTGTCCCCATCTACGCGAACTCCCACCGCAGCCATCATGGCGCGATTGCCCACCACCACGTTCTCGCCTTCCACTGCGGCCTGCGCGCCTTTACCCGGACTCGCCACAACATCGGCAGCCTCCGGCACGGCAAGGCCCTGCTCTGTTGCGGCCGCCACAATCGCCGCGGCCAGCGGATGCTCCGAGCCGCGCTCCACGGCCGCGGCCAAGCTCAGCACTTCGTCAGCGCGGCGTCCGTTTAACGGCTCTACCGCCACGACCTGCGGCCGCCCCTCGGTAATCGTGCCGGTCTTGTCCAGCACCACAGCATCTACTTTGTGCGCCGTCTCCAGTACTTCTGGGCTTTTGAATAGGATGCCTAAATGCGCGCCGCGTCCCGTGCCGACCATGATGGCGGCTGGCGTGGCCAAGCCCAAACTGCACGGGCAGGCGATGATCAACACGGCCACGAAAACCTGCAACGCAAAACTCAAACCCTCTCCAGCCCACAGCCAACCCACCGCGGCCACTGCGCCTATGACCAGCACGGCCGGCACGAAATACCCGGCGACGACATCGGCCAAACGGGCAATCGGCGCTTTGCCCGCCTGTGCGGCCTCGACTAAGCGCACCATCTGCATCAGCAGCGCATCCCCACCTACGCGCGTTGCGCGCACCATGAGTGCTCCCGCGCCATTGAGGCTGCCGCCGGTGACGGCATCGCCCGGTGCCTTGACCACGGGCAGCGACTCGCCGGTCAGCAGCGACTCATCCACCGTAGAATTTCCTTCTATGACCTCGCCATCGGCTGGAATGCGCTCACCCGGACGCACGCGCAGGCAGTCGCCCACTTCAATGGCATCGGCCTCAATTTCCCGCTCCCCATCGTCAGTCACCAGCGCCGCCTTGTCCGGTTTGAGCCGCAGCAGCGCCCCTATGGCCTCCTCGGCCCGCAACCGCGAACGCGCTTCGAGATAGCGGCCCATCAGCATCAAGGTGAGGATTGTCGAAACCGTCGGGAAATAGGAGTCAAACGCCGCAGCCGCACCCACGGCGACAGACCCCAAGCCCCAAGCGCTGTAGATCCACGCCGCAGCCGTGCCAATGGCAATGAGCGAAAACATGTTGGGACGACCTCGCCACAGAGCCTGCCCGCCCTCGGCGTAGATCTGGCGGCCAATCCACATCACCGGCAGCGCGAATAGCAGGTGCAAAACGCCCACCCGCAGCGGATACTGAGCCAATGACAGCGCCGGAGTAACAGGCGCGGCCATCTGCTCGGCCATCTCCACTGCAAAAAGCGGCAGCCAAAATACAACAGCCCAACGAAACGCACCCGCTTGCTCAGCCAGTTCGACCCGCTTGCGTTCTTGTCGCCTAGCCGCGCCTTCAGCTTCGGGTGCTTGCACCCGCGCCTGGAACCCCGCCTTTGCCACGGCCGCTGCAATACTTTCCTCAT
The DNA here is from genome assembly GCA_022827835.1 of Candidatus Latescibacterota bacterium. Taxonomy (GTDB): domain Bacteria; phylum Latescibacterota; class UBA2968; order UBA8231; family UBA8231. The sequence continues at coordinate 76,438 of JAJEIO010000040.1, read as the reverse complement.
CCACGGCTGCCGGATCAAAGCGCACGGCCATCTGCTCGGTCGCCAAGTTCACGTCAGCCTTTTCAACGCCGGCCAAGCCGGACACCTGCTGCTCGACCTGATGCGCGCAGCCAGCGCAGTGCATGCCTTCAATGGCAAAATGCTGTTCTCTAGTGTTTTCTGTCATCGCTGTCTGTAGGGGCGGTTCGCGAACCGCCCCTACTCCTCAGTCGAGTCCGCCAATCAGTTTCTTAATCTGCCCCCACGTCGATACCTCGACCGCCGTATCGTGCGATGCGGTCGGTGGAGTGCTCGTTGGGTCGCCGGGGTTGAACACCTTCCCTGCTAGGCTAGAATCGCCTTCGTGGCCGTGTTCCCCATGGTCTTCCTCTTCCCCATCATCCTCCCCATCGTCGTCTCCTTCTGGAGCGGGATCGCCCACCACCCAAGTGCCGTCGGGGTCGCCCAGCTCTGCGCCATTGGACACTCCGTCGCCATCGGAATCCAAGGCTGCTAGCTCTGGACCCCAAATCACGTCACCGGCTGCTCCGGCTGCGGTGAGGAAGTTGGTTTCGAGCTCTAAGCCAAACGCGTTGCGCGGCGTACCGCCACCAGCCGTGTGGCATGCGTTACAGCTAAACGCAGCACCATTGGGAATCTGGCTTACGCGCTTGCCGCGTGCGGTCACCTCTTCGGCCACTAGGCCGCCCAAAAAGAGCGCGCCTACCAGCAAAATTCGCAAAGTCATGGAAAATCTCCTTTCCTTGTCATGCGCCGCGAAATGGCGCTCTTCTCATAACATGTCCACGCACAGCCCTGCAAGTCAACACAAACCCCTCGCCCCACATCGCCAAATTGCACATATTCTTAAAGTCCATTCCACAGGAGGCAACGCTCATGTCCACTGCCCAACGTCTCGACCTCAGCGAAATGCGGCCGCAAATTGATGTCGATCCAGCGACCTGCGTCTATCACCAACTCGCACCGGCTAGCGAATTTGCCGACGGCGAGGGCCGGCCCTTTACCATTGACGGCATCCACCTCGCAGTCTTTCTCTACGAAGGGTCCTTCCACGCCGTTGACAATCGCTGTCCGCACATGGGCTATCCCATGTCCAAAGGCAGCATCCGCGACGGAGTGCTGATCTGCCACTGGCACCACTGGGAATTCGACCTAAAGACCGGCGGCTGCCTGCTGACTTCGGGCGACGACCTAAAAGCCTTTCCCGTGGAGGTGCGCGACGACGGCTACGCGTGGGTGGGCATCCCGCCCGGCGAGAAAGAAGAGGCCCGTCTGCGGCTCGTGGCCCGAGGCAAGCGCGCACTCGAACAAGGGCTCAAAGATCGCAGTTCCTTCCTCATCGCCAAAGCGGTCGCCGCACTCCGCCAGACGGGTGCCACTCCACAGGAAATCATCCAACAAGGGCTTTACTACGGCGCGCACAAAACCAGCGAAGGCTGGTCCTCGGGCGTCGCCATCCTGACCCTTGCGGCGAACATGTGGGACGACATCGCCGAGGACGACCAAAACCTCTTTCTCGTCCACGGTTTGACCCAGATTTCGCTACGCACCTCCGGCTCGTCGCGCCGCCAGCGCTTCCCCTTTCCCCGCGCCAATGACGACCAAGACCTAGCCACCCTCAAGCGCTGGTTTCGCACTTTTGTCGATCAGCGGCACCACGGCGCGGCCGAGCGCATCTTGCTCACCCTGCACGACCGCGACTGCGGCAAGGAAACCCTCGCGGATTTCGTCTTCACCGCGGCCACGGATTTCTACTTCACCGGCGACGGGCACGCCCTCGACTTTGCCAACAAGATGTTCGAGGCCCTCGACTACGTGGAATGGGTCGGCGCGCACGAGATCCTCCGCCCGATCGCCGTCGATCTAGTGAGCCGCACCCGCCACGAAGAGACCTCGCGCTGGGCCGACAGCCTGCCGGTCTTGGAAAGTATCTTCGCGCGCCTAGACGAGATCTGGGAGGACAATCAGCGCAACGAAGCCACCCTCGACATCTCCGAGTTTACCCAAGTCATGCTCGGCGACGACTTTGAACCCATCCTCGCCCGCGTCGAAGAGGCCCTGCGCGCTGGCGTGCCGCCGACCCAGCTCTGCCGCGCCATGACCTATGCCAGCGCATTGCGCACCCTGCGCTTCCACCTCAAGAACGAGGGCGACTGGCACGACGTGGCCAACATTTATTCCTACGCCCACGCGCTCTACTGCACCTTCCACTACGCCGCCAGCAAAGAGCTGTTGCGCGCCATTTTCCACGGCGCGGTCTTCCTCACCTACCTACGCTGGCTCAACATGCCCTCTGCCCGCGTCCCACGGCACGGACAAAAACTCGACGAGCACTTCGCCTCCAGCGAAGACATGCTCAAGCGCCTCGGCGAACTAGCCGATTTCCAAAAGGTCTTCGAGGCCGAAGTCCTCGTCAGCCAGTATCTCGAAGAAGGGCGCGACGTCGCCAAGCTCCGCCACACTTTGGCCCACATCATGCTCCGCGAAGACGCCGAGCTGCACATGTTCCAAGTGCTCGAAGCCGCGTTCCGGCACTACGATTTGAGCGACGACCCCGAGGAAAAGCGCGTCCACCTGTTGGCCGCGACCCGCTACATCACCGCGCAAAAGGTGATGAAGAACATCCTCTGGGCCACGGAAAACGCCGAGCGGCTCCAACGCGGCGAACTACTTAGCGAGCGCGAAGACGACGATTGAGGTGCGTTACTCCGCTGATCGCCAAGCTGCCACCCGCAGCTTCCACTCCTCGACCGCGCAGTAGAGCACCGGCACCACCGGCGCGGTCAGCACCACCGCCATCATGCCGCCGAAGGTGGGAATGGCCATCGGCAGCATGAGGTCTGCGCCGCGTCCACTCGCCGTCAGCACGGGAACCAGCGCCAAGATCGTGGTGGCCGCCGTCATCAGGCAGGGGCGGATGCGCCGCACCCCAGCGGCGAGTGCAGCATGGCGCATCGCTTCGACGGTCGCTGGCTTTTGCTCGCGGAAGAGTTGGCGCAAATACGTCGCCACGATCACGCCGTTGTCCGAGGCAATGCCAAACAGCGCGAGAAAACCCACCCACACCGCCACACTCAAGTTCAGCGGACGGACGTGGAAGAGGTCGCGCATCTGTGTGCCGAAGATGGAGAAATCCAAAAACCATTCCTGCCCGTAGAGCCACAGCATGGCAAAGCCACCAGCCCAAGCCACCGCAACCCCGGAAAAGACCATCAGCGCCATGGCCGCGTTGCCAAACTGGAAATAGAGAATGAGGAAAATAATCGCCAGCGCGAGCGGCAGCAGCACGTTGAGCTTCTTCTGCGCCCGCAGTTGGTTCTCGTAACTACCAGCGAAGGTGTAGCTGACGCCGGTCTCCAGCACCAAATCTCCGCTGGCCCTCTTGCTGGCCAAGTAATCTCGACACGCTTCCACCACATCGACTTCCGCGTACCCCGGCTTCTTGTCGAAGAGCACGTAGCCCAGTAAAAACGTATCTTCGCTCTTAATGACCTGGGGGCCGCGCATGTAGCGGATCTCAGCCAACTCGCCCAAAGGAATCTGCGCCCCGTCCGGCGCTGGCACCAGAATGCGCACCAGTTCCTCGACGCTGTCGCGCAACTCGCGCATGTAGCGCACCCGCACGGGATAGCGCTCCCGGCCTTCCACCGTAGTCGTAACCAGCTTGCCCCCGATGGCGATCTCAATTACGTCCTGCACCTTCTGCAGGGCGATGCCGTGGCGGGCAATGGCCTCGCGGTCGATGTGGATCTCCAAGTAGGGCTTGCCGACGATGCGGTCGGCGTTGACAGTCGCTGGCTCGACCGAGGGCACTTCCTTGATCAAACGTTCTATCTCCAAGCCGGCGCGTTCGATGGCCTCCAAACTCGGGCCTTTGATCTCAACGCCCATGGGCGCGCGCATCCCGCTCTGCAACATGACGAGCCGCGCGGCAATCGGCTGCAACTTCGGTGCCGAGGTTGAGCCGGGGATCTGGCCAGCCTGGGCGATCTCCGCCCATATATCGTCGGGGCTCTGTATCCCCGGCCAAGCGGCGCGCCCCGGATTGAGCGCGGGATCCAAGGGCGGACGCCACAAGCGAAAAGGACGCCCATCGGCGTCGGGCACGAGGCGACCGGTATCGTCGCGAACATAGCGACCCGGCACCTCGTAGGGCGAGCCATCGGGAGCGAACGCGGGCGTGCCATCGGACGCGCGGAACAGGTCCGTGGCGTGCTCGTCAAAAGCGAACAATCGGCGGCGGCCAGCCTCGTCGGTCAGGTATTCCGCGCGATAATTGATCACAGTCTCAATCATGGAAATCGGCGCGGGATCCAGCGGCGACTCCGCCCGTCCCAACTTCCCCACTGCGGACTCCACCTCTGGTATCTGCGAAATGGCCGCGTTTTGTTTCTGCAGGACGTCGAGCACCTCGCCGATGGAGGCATGGGGCATGGTCGTCGGCATCCACAGGAACGAACCTTCGTCGAGGGGCGGCATAAACTCCTTGCCCAATCCAGGCAGGGCCTCGTCGAGGGCCGCAAAGGGCGCTGAATGGCGCAGGACGGACGGCACAAAGCCAAAAACGCGGGCAAAACCCAGCCACGCGGACACGCCAGCCAGCAGCAATAGCAAGGGGAACAGTAGGGCCAACCCCTTGTGATCCAGACACCACCGGAGCACGCGGGGGAATACATGTTGCAAGGCGCGAAAAAGCGCCAACAGACCGCCGATCAATCCAGTGACAAAGAAAAAATTGCGCCAGCCGCCCTTTTCCGGCCCAAGGGGCAACCAGTGTTCCGCTAACACGACGACGACTCCGATAGCCGCAGCGGCTATCACACCTCGCGCCACCCACAAGCGCACCCGCTCAGGTACGCGAGCGGCGAATAGGTGATACGCTCCAATAGCTATCAGCAGCAGACCAACCCACCACGACAGCGCGAGCCCCACCCCAAGACCACAGACCGCCCAAAGGCCAGGTGCCCAACGTCCCAGTCGCGTGCCAAACACACAGTGCGCCAAGGCTGGCAAAGCTGTCAGCGACAGCCACACCGCAGCCAACAGCGCGAAGGTCTTAGTAAAGGCCAGCGGCGCAAAGAGCTTGCCCTCGGCCCCTTGCATGGCAAAGACCGGCAAAAAGCCCACCACCGTGGTGAGCACGGCCGTCAGCACGGCTCCGCCGACCTCGCGCGTGGCGCGAAAGATCACTTCCAAACGGTCTTCCTCTGCATCTGCATCCTCCAAATGCTTGAGGATGTTCTCACTGATGACGATGCCCATATCGACCATAGTGCCGATGGCGATGGCAATGCCGGAGAGGGCGACTATGTTGGCGTCAATGCCAAAGACCTTCATCGCGGCAAAGCAGACGAGCACGGCTAGCGGCAACAGCCCGGAGACCAGCATGGCCCCGCGCAAATTCATCACCAGCGCCAGCACCACGATCACTGTTACCAGCACCTCCTCGCTTAAGGCGCGCTCCAGCGTCCCCAGCGTCTCCTCGATCAACCCGGATCGGTCGTAAAACGGAATCACCTGCACCTGACTGACCCGCCCGTCGGGCAAGGTTTTCTTGGGCAGGCTCGGGGCGATTTCCGCGATTTTGGCCTTGACGCTTTCGATAGCCGCCAAAGGATTGGCACCGTAGCGCGCCACCACCACGCCGCCGACCACCTCCGCACCTTCCTTGTCCAACGCACCGCGCCGCAGCGCTGGCCCCAGCGCGACCCGCGCGACGTTTTTGACGTAAATCGGGACGTTGTCCCGCGCCTTAATCACGGCGTTTTCGAGATCGGCCAAGCCTTTGACAAAACCAATGCCGCGAATGACGTACTCGGCTCGATTCAACTCTACGGTGCGCGCACCCACGTCCCGGTTGGACATGCGCACCGCATGGAAGACCTCGTCGAGCCGCACCCCATAGGCGCGCATCGCGTCTGGGTTGACGTCGATTTGGTATTCCTGCACAAAGCCGCCTACGGAGGCCACCTCGCTGACGCCGTCGGCAGCCAGCAGAGCATAGCGCACCTGCCAGTCCTGGATGCCACGCAACTCGTGCAGGTCCCAGCCGCCGGTGGGTGAACCCTGTTCGTCGCGGCCTTCCAACGTGTACCAAAATACCTGCCCCAAGGCCGTTGCGTCCGGCCCCAAGGCTGGCTGTACACCTTCGGGCAGCAGGCCGGCTGGCAGACTGTTGAGCTTTTCGAGGATGCGGGAGCGCGACCAGTAGAAATCGACTTCTTCGGCAAAAATCACATAGATGCTCGAAAAGCCGAACATCGAAGAGCTGCGGATCGTCTCGACGCCCGGTACGCCCAACAGCGCTACTGTCAGCGGATACGTCACCTGATCTTCCACGTCCTGCGGCGAGCGTCCGGCCCATTGGCTAAAGACGATTTGCTGGTTTTCGCCTATGTCCGGGATCGCATCCACCGGCACCGGGTCGCGCGGTAGCCAATCGAGCTTCCACGCAAAAGGAGCGACGCTGAGGCCCCAACCAACGGTGACGGCGAGCATCAGCACGACGACGATTTTGTGGACTAGGAAAAAGCGGATTAAGCGGTCCATTGTAGCCTCCTACTCGTGGCCGGCGAAGGTCTCGCGCAGGCTGCCGCAACGGTACATCTGGCCGCCGAAGTAGGGATTTTGGGTCTGCATCGCCTGTTGCAGCCAAGCCGCCCCCTCGTTATCAAAGGCCATTGGACAGTGAAAAAGATACACTGGCCCGGCATGGACGCCCCCCTGCCGCGCTACCCGAATGAGCACCATCGAGAGCTCGGCAAAGGCTTGGCGAGCCGCGGCGAGATCGACGGCTTTGCTGATGGCGTCCCCGACCTCCTGCGACACCGGGTCGGCCGCTAGCGCGGTGGCGGCGGCCTGCGCCTCCGGCAAATCGTCCTCGCTCAACGCCTGCTGCATAGCGAAATAGGCCGTCCAGACCGCGGACGGCGGGCTGTGCGCGTGGCCGTTTGGCTCGTCGTCTCGGTGGTCGGCCCGCGCTGGCGCGTTCATCATGCTCGGCTGAGCACGAATCTGCAGGGCACTGTCAATTTTGAACGCGCCGTTGACCACCACTTCCTCTCCCTCGCGCAGGCCCTCGTGGACCAGGTAGTAATCCCCTGCCCGCGGCCCGAGCACGACCTCGCGCCCCTCGTACAGGCCCTCGCCGAGCGCGACGTACACCACGGCGCGTTTGCCCGTCAGCAGCGGTGCCGAAGCCGGCACCACTAGCGGCATCTCGCGCTCCGCCTCGTCGCCAGTGTCGTACAATTCTTCGGCGCGCACTAGAGCCATGCCGCAAATGTCACATGCACCGGGCGCGTCGCGGACGATCTCTGGGTGCATCGGGCTGATCCACTTGCCCTCAAGTTCGGGCGACATAGCGCGCCCGTGGGCACCCACCTCGGCTTGAGCCACGGCCCACACCAGCATCCCCGGCTTCAGCCGACCTTGCTAGTTTGCCACGTTGACCCGCACTCGCACCGTGCGCGTGCGCTCGTCCAACACTGGATCGACAAAGGATATCTGGCCGCTGAACACCTCGCCCGGATAGGCTTCAGCCGAGAATTCAACGGCCTGGCCGTAGTGAATCCAAGACATATCCGATTCGTAGGCTTGCAGTTCCAGCCACAGCCGCGACAAATCCGCAATGGTGTAAATCGGCGTCCCAGTCTGCACGTACGCGCCCTCGCTGAGGTGTTTTTCTATCACCACGCCGCCGGTTGGCGCATAAATCGTCAGGTGGTCGGAGGCTTGGCGCTCGCGCTCGACGCGCTCGATTTGCTCCTCCTTCAGCCCGAGCAGGCGCAGCTTTTCGCGCGCGGCCTCGACCGTCGCCTGCGCCGTCTGCCCAACGGACGTGCCGCTGTCAACTAATCGCGCGCGGGCGCGCAGGGCCTGGATCAGCTCCTCTTGGGCGGTCAACAGTTCGGGGCTGTAGAGATAGGCTATGTGGTCGCCCTTTTCGACCCGCACGCCCGTGTAGTCCACGTACAACCGATCAATCCGGCCCGCTACCCAAGCGGTGATGGAGCGAACTTGCGTCTCATCTACCGCAATTTTGCCGACCATCCGCGTCTCGACCGGCGCGAAGCGGCGCTCGACCGGCGCGGTCTGGATGCTGGCAAGCTCCTGCGCGGCGGGCGAGAGACGCAACTGGCGCGGGGCCAAAGTGTCGCCAGCCTCGGGCGCGGCCACCGGGATTAGGTCCATTCCGCATATTGGACACTGACCCGGCCTAGGCTGGCGAATTTGCGGATGCATCGAGCAGGTCCACGTTTCGCCCTGCTCGGCAACTGCAGCAGGTGCATGTCCGCTGGGTGCATCCGATCCACCCAAACCCCAGCCCACGGCCAAGCCGACGATCCCCGCCACGATACCAGTAGCTATTATTTGTTTCGTTGCTTTCATGGTTGGATGTCCTCTGTGATTGCGGGTTCTCCGACCAGCTTTTCAATCTCGGCCCAATGCAGGGCTTGGTCGGTGCGCGCCCGTTCGTATGCTAGCTGGAACTCCAGCAGAGTGCGTTGGGCGTCGATGACCGCGAGAAAATCGCTGCGGTCGGCGGCAAAGGCGCGCTGCGTTACGTTGAGCGCCTGTTCGGCCTTGGGCAGCAGGCTGTCCCGGTAGAGGGCGCTGCGGCTTTGGGCGTCGCGCTGCTTGTACAAGGCCAGTTCCAACTCGGCAGCAAGCCTATTCTCCTCGTCCGCAACGCCCTGCAAGGCGGCCTGATGGCTCAGCTTGGCCGCTCGTTGCCCGGCCTCGTAGGACGAGCGCCACAAGGGCAGGTTGAGCGAGGCCATAGCCATCAGCGGATTCGCGCCCCGGTCGCCGATGTGGATGTAATCGAGGCTCACGGTCAGATCCGGGTAGAACTGCTTGCCGGCCAACTCGACGCCGAGGGACCGCGCCCGCGCTTGCGTATGCCGCATTTGCAGCATTGGGTTCGCAGTTTGCAAGCGCTCCTTTAGCACCTCTTCGTCTAAATCCAACGCATCCATAGGCAGCGAATCGGGAACAGCTATCGGAGCCGTCGCCGCGCGGCCAAGCGCTGCATTTAACCGAGCCGCGGTCGGCCGCCGTTGCTGACGCAGGCTGCGCAGTTGATCCTCTAAGCGACCTAATTCCACCTGCGCTTTGAGAACCGGGGCGTGCTCTCCAGTGCCGCCGCGATAGCGGGTGCGGCCCACTTCTTCTAGGTGAGCCAACAGCCGCAAGTTTTCCTCGGTGACGGCGATGGCTCGCTCCAAAAAGTAGCAGTCGTAGTACGCGGCCTTGACCTCAAAAATCAGCGACCGCCGCGTAGCCTCATAGCGCTGTCCCTCGACTACGGCCTCTTGCTGGGCGATCCGTCCCTTGAGATCCAATTTGCCCTTCCACGGGAAGGTTTGCGCCGCGCTAAAACGCATTTCCTGCGGGCCGGTGCGCGTCTCCACCGGACGCGCGAAATAGCCGTAGGTCAGGCGCGGATCGACCCAAGCGCTCGCCGAGGGCACCTTTGCTAGGGCGGCTTGGTAGCGCGTCAAAGCCTGCTTGAGCTTGGGATTGTGCTGTTCGGCATAGCGCGCGTACTCCGCGAGTTCGGCGCGGGGGTCGAGCGCTGCTTCTTCCTGTGACCAAACCGGGCCTGCCAACAGACCAGCTAGCAGCAGGGCCGTTTTATTTTTGTACATGCAATTACTCCTCGCCGCGCGGGGGTCCGGGATTCGCGTACAGACCTCCGCAAATTGAGTGGAGTGTGAGACTTAGAAGCGTCTGGAAATTTCCGGGTATGCCCTAAGCTCGGATAGCTTCTTAGGACAAACTCAGTGCGGCGAGAATCAGATCAGGAAGGAACAGTAGAGCTGGAAAAGCGGGGTATGCGGTTGGGGTATGCGGTTGGTCCGCGACTGCAGCGCAGCCGAACGAGGTGGCAGCAAAGTAGTCGCCACTATTCCAATCGCGGGCGTTGAAACGGATGGCTGCTCGGCTGGGGGGACAAACGGAGGAGACGCGCTGTTGGATTCTGCACGCAGACAGCAACAACCCGCTTGCATGCCCTCCTCGCCACAGGCATTGGCGACGTGGCAGGGCATGGGGGCGGCCTCTGCAATAGGAGCACAGAGAACCTGCAAGCCGCTACAGGCAAAAGCTAGCAGCAGGACTAAAGACGTGGTTATGGGTCGAAGGCTTTTCATTATCGATGGATCGCTCGGCTACAGCCAAAAGTACGCATATCGACGACCGACGACACGAAAAAGTTTCAACAAAGTCCGCTACTTGGGTACCATCTTGCGCACGCCGCGCTCGTACACCACTTCGTACTCGCCCTCCGGCACATCCATATTCCGCACGGCCAATTCGCCCATCGTCACCAGTGGCTCGGACGCCAAAAGCAGCTCGTCGAACGACTCCTCGGGCGTCTTATCGGTGGTGTCTAAGACAACTGTACGCCTCTGGTGGGTAAACAGCGACGCGGCGATTTCTTCCTCAAAACGCGCCTTGACCTCGGCAATGTGTTCTTGGCGCACGACCGGATACTCGTGCGGGCTGTCCTGCATCCGCCGCGCGATCTCCTCGTCCGAGGCCGTTACGTGGAATAGCACCACATCGGGCAGATGGGCCTCTAGCACCAGCGATTCGTAGAGCCGCTGAAAGCCGTAGTGGAAGTTCGGGTAGTAAAAGCTGTTCGGATCGTCGCCGTAAAAGCTAGTGTACACGGCTTCCTCTAAATGCCAGCCGACGATCAGCGGACAGGCGTATTTTTTGATGATATCTACGTGGTAGTGGATCTGCATCCGCTGCCCGCGCTCCTTTATGTCGTTGGGCAGGCCGACCAAGATCTTGCGTGACTCTGGGCTGAGCGAGGCGTCGGGGAGGGTGAAGTGATCGTCGCCGTGGATGGGGACTCGGCGGTGCCGGTAGTACTCCCCGAGCATGGTGGCCAGCGTGCTTTTCCCTGCGTATTCAATACCTGCAAAAATGCTGCGCATTTCTACTCTCCTTTGGACTTTTCAAGACGGCGTTCTCGGATATATTCTCAAAAGTAAGTCGCCTCACATCCTCCAGCAAACGCCTGCTTATGCCCGCTAGCTCCTCCAAAATCGGCGTCCTCGTCGCCCAGCTCGGCACGCCGCAAGCACCCACCGCCCGCGCCCTGCGGCCCTATCTGCGCCAATTTCTCTCCGATCCGCGCGTCATCGACCTCCACCCGCTCAGGTGGTATCCCATTCTCTATCTCTTTGTCCTCACCCGCCGACCCGCGCGCTCGGCCGCCCTGTACGCCAATATCTGGACCGACGAAGGCTCGCCTCTCATGGTCCATTCCCAAGCGCAGACCCGAGGCTTGCAAGAGCGATTGGGCGCCTCGTATCGAGTCGTGCTCGGCATGCGCTACGGCGAGCCGAGCATCGAGCACGCCGTACAGTCCCTAGAAAGTGAAGGCATAGAGCGCATCCTCGTCTTTCCCATGTTCCCGCAGTTTTCCTGCGCCACCACCGGCTCGATCTACGACGCGGTCAACCGCGCGGCCTTGGGCCGGCGCTGCCCTTGGTTCTTTGACCGCAAACGCCAGATGCCGGCGCTGCGCTTCGTCCCTCCCTACGCAGACCATCCCGCGTACATCAACGCGCTCAAACAGTCAGTAGCCGAAGCAGTCGCCCGCCTCAGTTGGACGCCCGACCGCTACCTAATCACTTTCCACGGCATTCCCCAGCGCTACGTCGATGAAGGCGACCCCTACCGCCGCCACTGCGAGGAAACCGCGCACCAGCTAGCCACAGCGCTTGGCCTCGCAGACGACGAGTGGGTCAGCGGCTTCCAGTCGCGCTTCGGCAAAGAGCCTTGGCTAGAGCCTTATACCGAGGAAGTCCTAGAACGCCTCGGGGGGCAGGGCGTACGCCGCTTAGTCGCCATCTGCCCCGGCTTTACCGCCGATTGCCTCGAAACGCTCGACGAGATTGGCCGTGAAGGAGCCGAGCAATTTGCCCACGGAGGCGGCCAGCAGTTCCACTTAGCGCCCTGCCTCAACGACCACCCGGCCTGGCTCGACGCCATGGCAGCCATCGCCCGTCAAGAACTGGCCGGTTGGGATGCCTGACGGGTATGTGTCATTTGCTTGACACTTCTGTTATTTTTTTGTCATACTTAGCGCGGCTCTGTTATGGACAAGCTATCCCCCGCGCTTGAACGCAAGCTCATCCGACTCGGCTCTCGTCTCATCGATCAAAAGCGCGGCCGACGCCTCGTCGAGCCGACCAAGGACCGCGATGGTTTCTGGTTTGGCGGCGGTAACTCGGTTCGCGACCCCAGCGACGGTAGCCTCTATCTCATCGGCCGCTACCGCGACGCCGGCGACAGCCGCACTGGGCTGACTGCTGGCCCCCGAGGCCGCGCCCTAGCCATTTTCCGCTCGACGGACAATGGACGCAGTTTTGTCGAGGTTCGCACTTGGGACAAATCCGACCTCTACTGCGGCTCGGCCGTGCTCAGCATCGAGGGCAGCGCTCTGCGTCTCAACAAGCGCCGAGTCCAAGTGCTGGTCTCCACTGAGAAAGTTCGCTTCTACCCACGGCCCATCGCCGCTTTTCAGAAACCGGGCACTGGCGTCTGGAGCATCGACGCCTTCTCTGCCCCCTCCATCGACCAACTCGACCCACAGGATTCGATTGCCCCGCTGCTAACGAGCGACGATCCAGCCTATCTGCACCTAAAAGACCCCAACCTCTCAGCCAGAATGGGCCGACAGCCTCTGCTACTTTATTGCAGCCATCCGTACACTTGGTCTGCGAGCACTTCGGGCCGTGCCGCGCTCGCGGCTGACTCGTGCGAGAGCCACGACCACGACTTCTTTCCCCGTGGCCCGACCTGGGACGTGGCTGCCTTGCGCGTCACCTGCCGCTTGCCCGTGCCCAAGGTGGGCGCGTTCGCTTGTTTGCCCTCGCTCTCGCTCTATTTCTACGACGGGGCCGAGTCCATGCACCCACTCAAAGCGCATGAAAAGGGAGTCACTCGACCACGCGGTTACTCCTGCGAGGAACTGGGCGGCTTGGCGTATGGCTTCGATCGCCAATTTCCGCGCCTCCACCGCCTCAGCCACCTCCAGCCACTTTTCGTCTCGCCGGAGGGCACGGGTTGCTCGCGCTACGTGTCCGTGCTGACCGAAGCAGACGGAGGGCTATTCGCCACTTGGCAGCGCTCGACCCAAACCCGCTCGCAGCCGCTTTTCGGCCACCGGCTCACGCCAAGGCGGGTTGAGTCTCTACTTTCCTGAATCTTTTCTAGGGGATGTCCAGACGCGCCCGCAGCCAAGCGTCCAAATCCTCTAAGCACGGCTCGGCAATTGCGTGGGGCATGTCGTATTCTTTGTACTGCAAGTCCAGCCCGAGGGGAGCAAGCAAGTCTCTGGAGTCGCGGGCTTGGGCAATGGGGATGATCGGATCAAAGCGCCCGTGTGACATAAAAACCTTCAGGCCCCGCACCGACGCCGCATTCTCCGGCAACATCTCCGGACAGCACAGCCCGCTCAATGCGATAACCCCGGCAAAGTCCCGAGGCCGCTTCAGCGCGGCTGCCAGCGCCATGCTCGCCCCTTGGCTGAATCCCGCGATGAAGATGCGAGTTGGCCGGTGTTCTTGCCGCAACGCATCCACCAAGGACAAGACCTGCACTAAGGGTTCTTCGGCCTCGGCAAAAGCAAAGCGCACTCCCTCCGCGACGATCTCTACATTAAACCATGCAAAGCCGCCGAAATCGAGCGCATAAGGCGCGCGGGCACTAACGCAAATCAGCCGCGCATCCAAGTGTGGTGTCAAGCCCAGCAGGTCCTCCTCATTGGCACCATAGCCGTGCAAAAGCAGAAGCAGCGGCGCACCTTCGGGGGGCGCATCGGGCGACTTGTGGATGACGTGGTAGAGAGACGCTGCGGTCATATAGCTGAATGAGTTGGATTCATCTCGTGAATATCTATGGCTATCCTGCGTCCATCTGCGGATTATCTTATGAGTGATACAGGATTGCTATATCGCCGCTACGCTACCGAGACCTCGTACTGACCGGCTCGCCGCAACACCATCACCACTCGCTCCTCTTGGCTGATTAGCTCCTGCACGTGGAAGTTGGGGTGGGCCTTCTCGTTGCGCCACACCGTCTCGCCGTTGATTTCGATTTGGGGGAAGCGCTTGTCGCAGCGGGGGACGGACAGGTGCGTCTCGCCGTCGTGCGGCACGGAAAGACGCGCGGAAAAGCCGCCGCCATACGCCCCCCAAGCGATCTCGACATCGCCGTGTGGCGTGGGCACGACGCCCTCGGCGCGTTCGAGCCCGGACAACTGCGGCCGAATCTCCAAGATCCCCTCGGCTTTAGGCGCAACCCCTAGCACGTGCGCCGCCAGCAAACTCTCCGGCCCAGGCTGCGCGGCCACTGATCCTGCCTTCTCTCCCCACGTCCGACCCGGACGCGCCAGCAAGCGACCCCATTTTCTCTGTACGTAAGCCAAGGCCGCCGCATCTGCGCCCGCTTGCCACAACGCCCCGGCGACAAAAAACGCCTGCCATAAATCGCCTTCTGACGCCGAGCCGCCAGATAGGTGCTCCGCCACCCGTGCCTTCTGCCTAGGATTGGCTAAATCAAAGTAGAGCACCAAAGCATTCGTCCAGCGGCTACAGTCATCAGCCCCGACAGCATCGGCAAAAAGCCCTTCCTCTTCGCTCCAAGCGGCTTGTAGTGCTTTGCGCGCTCGGTGATGAGCGCGCTCGCATTGGACGGCTTGTTGACGGTCTCCCGTGCGTCGGCACAAGACCGCCACCGCCAGCCAAGCCCCGGCCTGCAAAGCGACAGCAGCGGTCACCGACGCACCCTCAGCCTCGACCGTTTGCAAACTGTTCACTAGGCTTGCTAGCCGCTCGGCAGTCAATCGCTCGCCGTCGTAGCGCTGCGCCAGTTCGACGAACAGCGCGTGGAAACAAGCCTGTTCCCCGCCAATAGGTGTCTCGCTGCCGGCTAGCACGGCGCGCGCCGTATCTACGCTGCCGGTCACATACAAATCGTTCATGGCCCAAACGTAGAGCCGATCCCAGTTGAGCCGTTCTTCACCTAAGGCGTATCCTTCTTGGCGGTTAGCGGCCAAGGTCTGCTCCCCAGTCCGCCACAGCCGCTCCCAGTCTTCGCCCACGGTTGTAAAGCGCCCGCGCGGCTCGACAACTACGCGCCGTTCCACCAGCGCGACACTGTCTATTTCCATGTCTTCTGGACACGATCCGACCCGCACCACTAAGTAGCGACACGTCGCCAATTGCGGCGCGGTCCACTCCTGCAACCCGTCGCGGCATACGTAGCGCAAGCGCGATTCCACCGTGCCCAACGCTCGCGCAAAACCTAGATCAATCACTGCGCCGGCCTTGCCCCGCAGCCGCAGATGGAGAAATCCGCAGAGCAACCGCCCGAAGTCCAAAACCAAGTACGCGGCCCGAGCTTCGTCTGTTGCCTGCACCAAGGAGTGGGTTTTGCCACCTGTCAGTAATGCTTCTCGCCGCACGCATTTGGCAGTCTGCATGGCCTCGGGGGAAGCGATCCATTCAAGCGCACCCTCGCTAGCTACCTCGCCAAAAACCACCACCTCCCGCGCCCACACCATGCTTTCCACCGCGGGCAACGGCGACCAATTCCTCGGCTCGGCTCCTGCTACCACCGTGGCTTCCCGCCACCCCGCAAATCGCCCTTTGGTCCACTCAGCCGGTGCCAACACGGCCACATAGCTAGCCGGGCCCCAGGCATCGGCCGACTGCACCTGCCAAGGCGCACCAGTGTACAGCATCTGCTCGGCACCATCGCCGCGCTCAATTTTCCCCTCGGCGCGGAACCAGTCGGCTGCGCCGCAGCCGATGGCAAAGACCAACAGCACATTTTCGCCCTCCCGCAGCGCAGCGTCCAACGCGAACTGCTCCCACATGGCCGCTTCGGCTACCGCTGATCCCAATCCCCTGCCCACTCGCTCGCCGTTCAAGTACACCTCGTACGGCCCACTCGCAGCACAGCGCAGCAACCCTTTGGCTGCTGCGCTGTTCATGTAGAATTCGAGACGGATATATACGGCCAGAGCGGCCGGATGCCATATAGCTTGCGAACGCATACTCAATTTACGGGCATCCGCATTCCTATCAGTCGCGTCCCTCGTTGCCCCAGCACCCGCATCATAAACGCGTCCCCCGGCTCAATCTCCGCCAACGCATCCTCTAAGTCTTCTACAGTTTCCACCTGTCTGCGGTAGATCACCTGAGTTTCCTCCTGTTTGCGGCCGACCTCCTGAATGAGCATTCCTCGGTTCAAACCCCTTCGCGCCGCCTCACTACCCCGTTTCACTCGTGCGATCAGAACCCCGTTCTCGTCCTCGTATCCTAGACGCTGAGCTAGCTCAGCGGTCAGTTCCTGGACCTTCAGGCCCAGCACCTCTTGTTCTGCTTCTGCCTCATCGCGTGAGCGACCAGAGGCCAGCGCTTCCTCAGTCCGCAGCTCTAGCTCGACTTTAATGCGTTTCTCTTTGCCATCGCGCAACACCAGCAACTCGACTTCGGTCCCCGGTGCCGTGCGTCCAATCCGGTCGCGCAGTTCGGTTGAGTTGCGCATGGGTTGGCCATCAATGGCAAGTACTACATCGCCAACCTTGACACCCGCTTTGTCTGCTGCTCCCCCCGAAGTCACTTCATCGATCACCACGCCATGATTGCGGTCCAGCCCCATAGTCTCAGCCACTAGCGGATCCAAGTTGGCAATATGCACGCCGAGTAAGCCGCGGCGCACCTCTCCGTGCTCAACCAACTGCTCGACCACATCCTTGACCAAGTTGATCGGAATGGCAAAGCCAAGACCTATATTGCCGCCGCTGCGGCTGACGATGGCCGTGTTGATTCCCACGAGCTCGCCGTGCAGGTTGACCAGCGCCCCGCCACTGTTGCCCGGATTGATCGCCGCGTCGGTCTGGATAAAAGAGCCGTACTCGCCAAAGAAGCGTTTCCGTCCTAGCCCACTAACGATGCCGGTAGAAACCGAATGGGAAAATGCCAAAGGGCTTCCTATGGCCATCACCCATTCGCCTTCCCGGAGCTGGTCCGAATCGCCCAGCGCGACCGTAGGCAAATCTTCGGTATCGACCTTAAGCACGGCGATGTCGCTCAGAGAATCGCGGCCGATGATCTCGGCTTCAAAGAAGCGCGAATCCGTCATCTCGACGCGGATATTGTCGGCGTGGCTAATCACGTGATTGTTGGTGATAATGTACTGATCGCCGTTGAAGTTGATGATTACTCCCGCGCCTTGGCCATCGCGTTCGCGTGGCTGGTCAGGCAATTCGAAGAAGTCCCCCCAAGGGGTGCCGCGCAAGGGAGAGCGCCCCTCGACATTGACAGTACCCTCCGTGGTGATTTTTACAACGCCGGGCTTGACCTGAGCTACTACTTCGGCAAAGCCGTCGCTCATCTGGCGCAGAAACTGCAAGTTCTCGCTAGCTTGGGCACTGCCAGCCACCGCAAGGCTTAAAATGAACAGGGAAATGCAAAACTTCCGCATGGTATTTCCTCTCTGAAAAGGGCGTGAAAATACGGATATTTCTCAATGTCCACAAAAAGAGACGACAATCGCTAAATCTCGGTTCCCGCTTCCAGCGGCTGATGCCGCACGGCCAATTGGCCTTCTTCGAGCACCACCTCAACCTGCGACCCCTCGGGCATGTCGCCGGCCACCAGTAAGCGAGCGATCCGCGTTTCGAGCTCGCGCTGCAAAAATCGCTTGAGCGGCCGAGCGCCATAGACCGGGTCGAAACCTGCGTGGGCAATGTGCCGCCGCGCCGATGCAGCGACCACCAACTCAATGCGCTTTGCAGCCAGCCGCTGGCGCAACTCGTCAATCAACAGCTCGACGATCTCCTCAATCTCCGCCAAGGTCAGCGGCTTGAAGAGCACCACGTCGTCAATCCGATTGAGAAACTCCGGGCGAAAGTACGCCCGCAACTCGCCCATAACCTGCTCGCGCACGGACTCGGCGATCTCCCCTTTCGGCGTCAGGCCCTCGACCAAGTGCGGCGAGCCAATGTTGGAAGTCATAATCACCACGACATTCTTAAAATCCACCACCCGGCCCTGCGCGTCGGTGAGCCGCCCGTCGTCCAAAAGCTGCAACAGTGCGTTAAAAACGTCCGGGTGGGCCTTCTCAATCTCGTCGAAGAGCACCACCGAGTAGGGCTTGCGGCGCACGGCCTCGGTTAGCTGGCCGCCCTCCTCGTAGCCCACGTATCCAGGAGGAGCACCCAACAGCTTGGACACCGAGTGCTTTTCCATGTACTCGCTCATGTCTAGGCGCACCATGTTTTCCTCGGCGTCGAAGAGAGCTTGCGCCAGAGCCTTGGCCAGCTCGGTCTTGCCCACGCCCGTCGGTCCTAAGAACACGAAGGAGCCGATCGGCTTTTGCTCGTCTTTGATGCCAGCGCGCGCCCGCATCACAGCGTCGGCCACCAATCTCACGGCCTCTTCCTGGCCCACGACCCGCTGGTGTAAAGTCTGGTCGAGGCGCGCTAGCTTCTCGCGCTCGCCCTCGGTCAGTCTCTGTAGCGGAATGCCGGTCCAACGCGCGACAATCTCGGCCACCTCCTCTTGGGTGACTTCCTCGCGCAGCAGCCTCGGGCCATCGCTCTCGGTCGCTTGCTGCGCCGCTGCTAGCTGTCGCTCTAGCTCCGGTAATTTTCCGTGTTTTAGCTCAGCGGCGCGGTTCAGGTCGTATTGTCGCTCGGCTTCTTCGATTTGATGCCGGACCTGCTCGATTTCCTCGCGCAACGCGCACTCGTCCACGAGGGAAGCTCGCTCCTCCTCCCATTGGGCGCGCAGAGCACCGGCCTGCATCTTGAGATCGGCCAGCTCCTTGCGCAGGCTTTCGAGGCGTTCCTCGCTGGTTTTGTCCTGCTCCTTTTTCAGGGCGGCTTCCTCAATCTCTAGCTGCATGACCCGGCGCTCCACTTGATCCAACTCGGCCGGCACCGAGTCGATCTCCGTGCGAATGGTAGCGCACGCCTCGTCGATTAGGTCGATGGCCTTGTCTGGCAAGAAGCGGTCCGATATATAGCGGTTGGAGAGCACGGCTGCATCCACCAAGGCATTGTCTTGGATGCGCACGCCGTGGTGGACCTCGAACCGCTCGCGCAAGCCCCGCAGGATCGAGATCGAATCCTCTACCGTGGGGGCGTCTATCAGCACCGGCTGGAAGCGCCGCTCCAGCGCGGCGTCCTTCTCGATGTGCCGACGGTGTTCGTCGAGCGTGGTCGCGCCGATGCAGTGCAGTTCGCCACGGGCCAGCATGGGCTTGAGCATATTGCCCGCGTCGGTCGATCCCTCGGTTTTGCCCGCGCCGACGATGGTGTGCAACTCGTCGATGAAGAGCAAGATGCGCCCCTCGCTGGCGCGGATTTCGTCGAGCACGGCCTTGAGCCGCTCCTCAAATTCGCCCCGGTACTTGGCCCCGGCCATCAGCGCCCCCATGTCTAGCGCAAAGATCGTCTGCTCCTGCATCCACTCGGGCACATCGCCGCGCACGATGCGCTGCGCCAAACCCTCGACGATCGCGGTCTTGCCCACGCCTGGCTCGCCGATGAGCACTGGGTTGTTCTTGGTCTTGCGCGAGAGGATGCGGATGGTGCGGCGGATCTCTTCGTCGCGCCCAATAACCGGGTCGAGTCGGCCAGCGCGCGCCTGCGCCACCAAGTCGAGTCCGTAGCGCTCAAGGGCCTCATAGCTAGTATTCATGTCGGTTCCCTTTCAAAAGTCGGTTTTGCCTGTCCCAATAATTGCAAATACCGTACCAGCACCGATATGTTCCACTTTTGACACATTTTGCCCAGCGAATAGGACATTGTGGCACTCAAGGAGTTGGAATGGACAAAAAAGATCGAGGGAGACCGTCAGACGAGACTCAAGCGAAAGAACATCACGGAAATGGCAGTGCCCTTAGCTATTCCCGGTAAGAGGCCGCCGCGCATGGCGAGGCTGGTCTCCAACAAGCGAACCTGCATGGACGACAGCACAAACGGGCCGAAGGCAAAACCGACCGCCGAACTGCTGCTCCGCCCGCCCAGCGACAGGCCAATGCGGGCCGGCAACCAGTCCGCCAGCCAGTACTCGACTCCGCCAGCCAGCCGCGGCCGAGTCCGCATCCCAAACTTGGAACTGAACGCCTGGTCCCAATTGCCAACCACCATTAGCTGGGGCATGGCCTGATAGGCCACCCCGAACCGCAGCATGGCCGGTAGCGAGCGCGAGAACGGCTCTTGGCTGATTTGCTTGGTAAAGTCTGGATCGCCGTCGCCGTCGAAATCCGGGTTGTCGAATACTTCCTCAATGGACCGCGAATCCGCGTCCAAGAAGCGGGAGATGCGCAGTTCGTTGGTCGCGAGGAAAATGGAATCTTGGCGCACCCCCTCATTCCAAGAGAACATGTCGAGCAAGTTGAGCACACTGAAGCTGAAGGTCGTCTTGCGATTTTTGGCTCGGCCAGCAATGCCAATGTCGATGCCAACGCCGACGCCCATTTTGGCGTGCTGGGCAATCAGCCAAGCGTCCGCCTCAGCACCGCCGACTCGAGCCACCAGTCCGGTGCCGCCGGATTCGATAATCTCTGCGTAGCTACCCATCGAGAGCTTGAGCGTACTGCCGACTGTGAACTCGCTTAGATAGGGCGCGAGACGAGCAGGCAGGGCCGGCTTCGCAACGGCGACATTGAGCGTACCCACGGCCCACCCCGACCCATTCCAGTCGCTGATGTCGTATCCTTCGCTCTTGCCGGCTACCAAGCGGTCCTCCGCAAACTCATTGCCAAAAAAGAAAAGCTCTAACACGTCCTTGGGAATCTCGCTCTCGACCCCACTGGTAAACCCCACGGCAATAGCCGAGCGCACTTCTTCGACTGCAAAGGCCACACCTCCGTTGAGCGGGAGGCCCGCAACGACCGTCGGCTCTATATCCCCGTTTATGCGCAGACCCGCATCTGGGATGTCGGCGAGCAGCTTTTTTTTCTCTACTGGGCTGATGTAGTACGGGCTGCCGTTGGGAGACACTTTCTCATTGGCGGTCGTGAAGTGGGCGTTGTACGTGGCGACCGAAAAGCTGTTGTTTTCGACAGCCAAGCAAAGGCCCGCGCCGAGCAAGTCCCAAGAAAACTTGCGGCTGTCCGACAGAGCTAAATTCGCTGGATTCCAAAAGACGGCTTCCGGCCCTCGGGCCAAGGCCGTATAAGCCTGGCCCAGCGCCAGCGCCCGCGGGCTAGCGTCGCCGGGAACGGCAGCCACCTGCCCGTAGGCCCCGACGACAAACAGGGCCGCTAGAACGATCAATCCCTTGCCTTGCACTTATACCCTACTTGACCAAGTCCTCGTTAAATTCCATGAAAATCACCGCCCCAGCCTCCACGGCGACGAAATCACTCGCCCGCATCACCACCTCGCTCGGCGTCTTGTCCAACTCGACCAGTATGCCCGTATAGACGCCGTCCTCCCGCAGAAAGACCTCCACGTCTTCATCTGAGAGCGCGATCCGTTGGTGGCTGAATGCACTGGCCACAACCTGCCCCTCAGGACCGACTTCGCCCGCATCCACCGCAATGGAACCCTCCTTGGGAATCCGCAGATAGCCGTTGGCCTCGTTGTCGGCGAATAGGTCTTCGCTGCCGTACACATCCTCAGCTCTCGGTGCGACCCACAGGCTGACGCGGATGGCAGTGGGCAGGTGATTTTCAATCGCAGTAACTACGACGGCACTATCGAGGCTGGCTTGGATGCGACGACGGGCATCTTCGTCCTGTAGGCGGCGAAAGATCGGATCGAACTCAATGCGGGTATCTTCTTCTATTTGAAAATGACCTTGTGAGGCAAAGCGCACATGGTCAATCTGCACCCAATGACTAGAGTCGATCACTTCCGCGGATTCGCCGTCGCCGATGCGCACGGTCGGCGCGACCGCGACCTCGGTCGGCAGCATGCTGAGAAACTTAGTTAGCTCTGCGGAGGTCCGCGACAAGGCGAGCGATACCGGGTAGTCTATATCGCCACGCTGAAACATTTCGGAGATCATCAGGGAACCGTGCTCGCCGTCGCCGTTGGTACCATCGATCTGGAGGTCAATGCGGCTGCGGAAACCAACGCCCGACGTCAAGCCGACTTCTAAGGCAGCCGAACTAAAGGCGATCTGATCTAAACCTGCGGGAAAATCGACTGCGCGAGTGACCGGTGCGACCGGCAGGATAACCTCGTCGAGCACCCCTTCGACACGGCTGAGTAGCAAATCTTCGGTCTCGGCTTCTAGTAGCAACTTGTCAGTGGCACCGGTCTCTGCAAATTCGCCCTGCACCCGGTATGAGAACCGCAATTCAAGAGGATTCTGCGGGATAAATTCACTGCCGGCCAAGTCAAAGGGCACCACCTTGCTCTCGCCAGAGGCGAGCGCGTCGATGAGAAAGGCGTGGGGCGTGCCGTCTGGCCTTTTGGCATCGTCCAAAACCAGCTCGACCTGTAAGGGGATTTCAGTCTGGTTGGTCACCTTGAGGGTCAGGTCGCCTTCGGCAATGATCGCGTGCGCGATTTGGATGCGGTCATCGGCAAAGGCGAGAACCTCGGTCTTGGCAATGGCATCGTCAGCCGGCCCAATCGGCACCGCCAAGGCCGCAGAGACGGGCGTGACGCGAAGGCTGTCGCCGACTTCCTCGCGATGGTTGAAGTCCGCGGTAAAATCTACCGCGAGCAGGCCCTCGTCGTCTATCTTCAGGAAACCGGGGCGCTCGTCGGCCAAGTCCTGAACCGTCGTCCGGTCGTCGGCAACCGGAATGCTGATCTGGAAATTGGTGCTGGGAATTTGGGGGGGATTTACCTCGCAGCCTGTCAACGCTCCAGCCCCTAGGAGCGCACCCAACCATCGGCACGGCACGACATTCATCTGCCAGCCGCTCAAGGCTCTATTTGATCCCCACGGCCTGGCGCAGCGACTCGACCTTGTCGGTCCGTTCCCAGACGAACTCCGGCTCCTCGCGTCCAAAGTGGCCGTAGTTGGTGGTTTTTCGGTAGATGGGCCGCCTCAGTTGTAGGACCTCAATGATGCCCTTGGGGGTTAGGTTGAAGACTTTTTCCACAGCCGCAGCGATTTTCTCGTCGAGCGCGACGCCCGTGCCAAAGGTATCGACCCGCACTGATACGGGCGCGGCCACGCCAATGGCATAGGCCAGTTGCACTTGGCAGCGGGCGGCCAAGCGGGCGGCCACCACGTTCTTGGCCACGTAGCGCGCCATGTAGTGGGCACTGCGGTCCACCTTGCTGGGGTCCTTGCCGGAAAAAGCTCCGCCGCCGTGCGGGCATGCGCCTCCGTAGGTATCGACGATGATCTTGCGGCCGGTCAATCCGCAGTCGCCGTGCGGCCCCCCGATGACAAAGCGGCCCGTGGGGTTGACGTGGTATCGGGTGCCTGCGTCGAGCAGGTCGGCGGGGATTACTTCTTGTATGACCTGTTCGATCATGTCTTTTTCGATCTGCTCGTGACCGACATCAGGAGCGTGTTGGGTCGAGAGGACCACGGCCCCTACCCGCACGGGCTGGCCGTCGTCGTACTCGACGCTGACCTGAGACTTGGCGTCCGGGCGCAGATAGGGAATTTTCTCGTCCTTTCGTAGCCGCGTTAGATGCTGCATCAGCTCGTGCGCGAGGGTAATGGGCAGCGGCATGAGTTGGGGGGTTTCGCGGCAGGCATAGCCAAACATCATGCCTTGGTCGCCAGCGCCCTCTTCCTTGTGTAGCCCCTCGCCTGCGTTGACGCCTTGGGCTATATCGGGCGATTGCTGGTCCAAGGCCACGAGAATAGCACACGAGCGAAAGTCAAACCCCTGCTCGGCGTCGCAGTAGCCAATGTCAGCGATGACCTGCCTGACGAGGGCCTCAATGTCTAGGCGGGCCTCACTTTTAACTTCGCCAGCTACTACTACTTGGTCAGTGGTAACGAGCGTCTCGCAGGCCACTCGTGCGTTGGAATCCTCCGCAATCATAGCGTCGAGCACGGCGTCGGAAATCTGGTCGGCGACTTTGTCGGGGTGCCCTTCGGATACGGATTCGGAAGTAAACATGTATTTGGACATAGTGTATTCTCAATCTCCTTCAATGATACCTCTGACGCCAGAAGGGTACGTACTCGCCGACGGCATCTCCCAAGTGCTCGCGCACCTCAGTTCCAGTGTCCATGGCCAAGCATTCGTCGGCGATCTCCCGCGCCTTTTCCGCGTGAATGGCGCGAATGACCTCCTTGACCTCCGGGATCAGACCGGGGCTTAGACTCAGACAATCCAGTCCGAGCCCGAGCAAGAGCGTCGTGGCCAAGGGGTCGCCGGCCATCTCGCCGCAGATGCTCACGGGCGTGTTGGTGCGCTGGCCGCTGTCGGCGACCATTTTGATCAAGCGCAAGACCGCCGGGTGAAACGGGTCGTAGAGCCAAGCCACCTTGCTCATGCCGCGATCCACGGCCAACGCATACTGGGTCAGGTCGTTGGTGCCGAGGCTAAAAAAATCTGCTTCGCCAGCAAAGTGATCGGCCATCAAGGCCACAGACGGCACTTCGACCATAATGCCCAGCTTGCAATGCTCGGCAAAGGGGTGCCCCGCCGCCCGCAACTCGTCTTTGGCTTCCTCCACTAGTACCCGGATGCGCCGCAGTTCGTTCAAGCTAGAAATCATCGGCAACAAGATCTGCGCCTCGCCGCTTGCTCCGGCCCTGAGCAGGGCGCGTAGCTGCGTCTTGAACAGATCTGGAGTGTCGAGGCAAATGCGGATGCCGCGCCACCCCAAGAAAGGGTTGGCCTCGGGCGGCACTTCCAAGACGTGAGACAGCTTGTCGCCTCCCAAGTCCATGGTGCGAATCACCACGGGATACGGGGCCAGCGATTCGACGAGGGCGGAATAGACCTTGAACTGTTCCTCCTCGGAAGGCAAGCGGTAATTGAGATACAAGAACTCGGTGCGGTACATGCCCACGCCGCGGGCACCGTGGTCGAGCGCCGCTTGTACTTCGGTATGCACATCGACGTTGGCCATCAATGCGATTTCCCGACCATCTCGGGTAACAGCAGGTAAGTTGCGGCGACGCTCTAGGTTGCGCTCGCGCCGCAGTTGACGCTGGCGGCGCGAGCGATAGCGCCGCTCGTCGCGGACATCGGGCCGCAGGTGGACCTGGCCTTCGTTGCCATCGACGACCACCAAGTCGCCATCGACCACTTGCTGTGAACAGTCGCCAGTGCCAACTACCGTGGGTAGCTGCAACGAGCGGGCAATGATGGCCGCGTGCGAAGCTGCGCCGCCGGCATCGAGCACCACGCCTTTGATCCGGCGGCGCTCTAGGCGCACCATCTCCGAGGGCAGCAAGTCGTGGGCTAGGACAATCGTGTTGGCGCGAAGCGAATCGAGCGCTTTAACTTCGCCCCCCGCTAAGCGCATCAACACCTGATTTTCAATATCTGCGATGTCGCTTATCCGCGCCCGCAGGTATTCGTTCTCAATGCTGCCGAAGGCTTCTTTGACTTTCTCCAGCTCCTCGGCGTATGCCCGCTCGGCCGAATAGTGCTTTTCGCGAATCAATGCCTCAGTGCGCGCTAGGATGGATGAATCCTCTAGCATGGCTAGCTGAGCGTCGAATATCTGCGCCAGTTCCTCGCCCTGCTCGCTGGCGACCCAGCGGCGAATGCGCCGAATCTCGTCCCCAGCCTGATGGAGTATGTTGCGAAAGCGCTCCACCTCCTCCCTAACCAGATGCTGCGCCACGCGCTGGCGGGTGATAACCGGGGCCTGCTTGTCGTATGCGAAAGCCCGGCCAATGCCAATGCCGGGGGAAACGCATATGCCATCGAAAACCCTATGTTCGCTGGTGGTGGTCAAGTTTGCCCCTCGAATGTGCTCTCTAACAGTGATACCATGGCCTCGACGGCCGCGTCCTCGTCTTCGCCCTCAGCCCGGACGGCGACTTGGGCACCTTGCTCGGCGGCCAGCATCATCACGCCCATGATGCTCTTGCCGTTGACCCCATCGACGTCGCCTTTAGAAAGGTAAATCTCGGCCTTGAACTGCGCCGCCGTCTGTACCAAGAGCGCGGCCGGACGAGCGTGAATTCCCAGTGGATTGTTGATCGTGGCCGTCTTTTCAACCATTACCTATTGCTTACTCCTGTCGTTCTTTTACGTGTACTGCTCGGCTCAGGGCACACAGGCGCTGTTGGTCGTCTTCGACGACGCTGCCCGTGACCACGAAGCCCGCACCGGCCTCCACCTTGGCCCGCGCCACCCCCGGTTCGCGGATGCCGCCGCCGACGATGACCGGCACCGAAACGCAATCTGCTACCGCGCTCACCATTTCGTCGGGCACAGAAGCGCATGCGCCGCTGCCAGTCTCTAGATAAATAAGCCTCATGCCCAAGTACTCGGCCGCCAAGGCGTGGGCCATGGCGATGTCGATCTTGTCGCGCGGGATGGGCCGAGTATCGCTCATAAATTCCACGGATGTCAAGGTCCCCGACTCGACCAGCATATACCCGGTGGGGATGGTCTCAATGCCGTACTCGTGGATCAAGGGAGCGGCCTTGACGTGCTCGCCGATCAAGAGCTCGGGGTTGCGCCCGCTGACCAGTGACAGAAAGAGGATCGCATCGGCCGTGGGCACCACTTGGCCCGAACTCCCGGGGAAGCTGATCACCGGCACATCGACCTTGGCTCGGACGCGCTCGAAACAAACCGCGTTGCGCGACGAGAACATCAGGCTCGTGCCGATGAGGATCGCGTCGGCCCCGGCCGCAACGCAGAGCTGGGCACGAGCCTCCAACTCGTCTGGAGCCAACCGATCTGGATCTAGCAGGGGCAGGTAGCCAGCGCCGCGGCGGTGACGGATGTCTAGTAGGTGTTGCAGTACACTGCTAGTCACGAATCAGTTAGCCTATTTTAGCTGCTGCTCGACGATGTGCGCCGCTTGCTCTAACGCCTCGTCGAGTTTGCTCGGGTCGCGTCCACCGGCCTGGGCCAAGTGCGGCTTGCCACCACCCGAGCCACCGGCTAGCTGTGCCACGCCGCGCACAATATCGCCGGCCTTCAGCCCGCGGCCCTTGATCAAGTCGTCGGTGACAACGGCGATAAAGGAAACCTTGCCACCGATATCCGCCCCCAAGACGCCGACCCCGGACCCCAAGCTCTCGCGCAGTCCGTCGGCCATGGCCCGCAGACTGGGCACGTCCTCGGCTTGGGTGCGTTGCGCCACGACCTTGACCCCTTGTACTTCTTGCGCCTCGTTCAAATTATCGCTTGTCTCTAGTGCCGCGACCCGACGCCGCAATTCGTCGAGGGACCGCTCCAACTGGCGGTTGCGCCCCAAGAGCGACTCGATTTTGTTCGCCAATTCTTCGGGCGCGGCATTGAGCCGGGAGCCCAAGTCCGCCAACACTTGTCGCCGTTGACGTGCGATGCGCTCGGCACCCTCGCCGGTCAATGCCTCGCTGCGCCGGACGCCAGCGGCAATGCCGCTTTCAGAGAGCAAATCGAATGCGCCGATCTCACCGGTCGAGCGCACGTGGGTACCACCGCACAGCTCTAAGCTGAAGTCGCCAATCCGCACCACGCGGACCTGATCCTCGTATTTCTCGCCAAAGAGCGCCTGCGCCCCCATGGTCTTGGCCTTTTCCAACTCCTCTTGAAAGGCACTCACTTCCAGATCGGCGCGAATCTGCTCATTGACCCGCTCCTCGATTTCGCGCAACTGCTCAGGTTCTACCGCGGCAAAATGCGAAAAGTCAAAGCGCAAGCGGTCCGGCGCAACCAGCGAACCCATCTGCCCTACGTGGTCGCCAAGGGTCCGCCGCAGCGACTCGTGCAACAGATGAGTCGCCGTGTGGTTGCGCTCGGCGTCCATGCGGGCTTGGCGATTGACGCGAGCGACTACGGTACCGGTCAACGCTTTGACCTCGCCTTCCGTCAACCGACCGATGTGAAAGATGCCGCCGTGCTCCTTCTTCGTGCTCTCAACTTCGACGACAAAGCCTTCACCCTCGATCCGTCCTCGGTCGCCGACCTGCCCCCCCGCCTCAGCGTAGAAAGGGGTCCGGTCCAGCACAAGCCGTACCCGGTCGTCTGCACCCTCGCCGAGACGATCCACCTGCACCACCCGAGCCTCTATTTCTAATTCGTCGTAGCCTACGAAACTCGCGCCTGCATCAGAACCCGCGTCAGAATCGTCGGTCACGCCAGAGTCATAAGCCCTCCTCGGCGACGGAATCCCGGCCGCCGCGATTATAGGCCTCGCCTCGGCAACAATATGGCGATGGCGAGACCGCGTCCGCTGGGCTTCAAGCGCGTGATCGAACTCCTCCCGCTCGACCAGCGGAATCCCCTGTTCGCGAGCCATCAGTTCCGTCAAGTCCAACGGGAAACCGTAGGTGTCGTAGAGCTGGAAAGCATCACCGCCGGTAATCTGTCCCTTCGCGGCAAACCGCGCGAAGATGTCCAAGCCGCGGTCGAGAGTTTTCCCAAAACTCTCCTCCTCGGAGCGAATGACTCGGGCGATGTGATCTTTCCTCGCCGTTACCTCCGGAAAGACATGACCCATAGTTTCGCCCAACGTACCAACTAATTGATAAATAACAGGATCGTGCTGATCGAGCTGGCGAGCGTAGCGCGCGGCGCGGCGCAGGATGCGGCGCAGGACGTACCCACGGCCCTCGTTGGAGGGCATCGCGCCATCGGCCAAGGTGAAGCTGAGCGCACGCACGTGGTCGGCAATGACCTGCATGGGAACGCGGTGCTCGCCGCCGTACTCTTTGTCCGTTAGCTCGGCGATGCGGTCGATGAGCGGCTGAAAGACATCGGTCTCGTAGTTGCTCTCGGCCCCCTGTAAGAGGCTGCACATCCGCTCAAATCCCATGCCGGTATCCACGTGCTTTTCAGGCAGGGGTTGCAGCGCCCCGGTCTCGTCGCGGTTGTACTGGATAAAGACCAAGTTCCAGATCTCGACCAGCTCGCCCGTATCGTTGATGAGCATACGAGGGTCTTGCGCGTCCAGGTCGTCGCCCAAGTAGTAGTGAATTTCAGAGCAAGGGCCGCAGGGGCCGGTCGCGCCCATTTCCCAAAAATTTTCCTTGGCCGGCAGGCGCACGACGCGACCCGGCAGCAGGTCGGTGCATTCATACCAGAACGCCTCGGCCTCTGCGTCGGCTTCTACCGCGTCGTCGCCGACAAAAACAGTGGCCCAGAGCCGCTCCTTTTCCAAGCCAAAGTGCTCGGTAATTAACTCCCAACCCCACTCGATCGCCTCTTCTTTGAAATAGTCACCAAAAGACCAGTTGCCCAGCATCTCAAAGAAGGTGTGGTGCCAAGGGCTGTAGCCGACTTCGTCGAGATCGTTGTGCTTGCCCGAGACCCGCATGACCTTTTGCGTATCAACCGCCCGGGTGTAGTCGCGCCGGCCCAAGCCCAAGAAGACATCCTTGAACTGGTTCATGCCGGCGTTGGTAAAATAGAGCGTGGGATCGTCTTGCGGCACGACCGGCGCACTCGGAACGCGCACGTGGCCCTTACCCTCAAAAAAACGGAGGAACGCCTCCCTAATCTCCCTCGACTTCATTAGCTAACTCCTGCCATACCTGTTCGACCGCTGCTCTGGCCATTTCCGCATCGCAACCGCGCCGGGCCAACAAGCCCAGCATCCGGCGCTTGGCCTTGTCGGGTGCCAAGCCCCGGTAGCGCCAAGCCTGCTTGCTCAGCAATTCGACCGCCCGTTCACTCGAATCGAACACTGAGGCGTACTCGGCGAGGACCTCGTCAACGATGCCAGCGGCCACGCCTTTGTGCCTGAGATCCTGGGCTAGTTTGCGCGCACCATAAGCCCGCGGCAACCGCGCCTCGACCCAGCGCCGAGCAAACTCGCGGTCGTCGAGAAGCTGCTGGCGCTGCAAGTCGGCGACGACCTCAGCGACGACCTCGGCGGCAAAGTCCTTCTCCCTTAGCTTGTCGCGCACCTCCGCTACGGACCGCGCCCGATAGCTGAGATAGCGATAGGCGGCGTCCTTGGCCTTTTGCAGTTGGTCGTCCACTTATTCGTCGGCCTCGCCGGCCTCGTTTTGTCCCACCACAACTTCAAGACCCAACTCGACGCGTAGCTTGTGTTCTATTTCCGCGGCCACTGTTGCATTTTCGCGCAGAAAGGTGCGGGCGTTATCTCGGCCCTGCCCCAAGCGCTCGCCGTTGTAGGAAAACCACGCTCCACTCTTGTCAACAAGCCCTTTGGCGACGCCGATATCAATCAGGTCGCCTTCCCAAGAAATGCCAATCTGGTCGCCGTGAAAGATCAGGTCGAATTCAGCTTCGCGAAAGGGGGGGGCCACTTTGTTTTTGACCACCTTGACCCGAGTGCGATTGCCGATGTCGAGGTCGCCGTCTTTGACTCGGGCGATGCGGCGGATGTCGATGCGCACCGAGGAATAGAAGGGCAGCGCGCGCCCACCAGTAGTAGTTTCCGGGTTGCCAAACATCACGCCGATCTTCATTCGCAGTTGATTAAGAAAAATCAGACACGTTTTCGAGCGGTTGATGGAACCAGCCAACTTGCGCAGAGCTTGGGACATCAGCCGCGCGTGCAACCCCATGTGCGAGTCGCCCATATCGCCTTCCAACTCGGCCTGCGGCACCAGCGCGGCCACCGAATCGACCACGATGATATCGAAGGCACCGCTACGCACCAAGGTATCGACGATTTCGAGGGCCTGTTCGCCCGAATCCGGCTGCGATATGATTAGGTTTTCCACATCGACACCAATGCGCCGCGCAAAACTGACGTCAAGGGCGTGTTCGGCGTCGATAAAGGCCGCGGTGCCGTTTTGCTTCTGCGACTCGCGGACTGCATGCAGCGAGAGCATGGTTTTGCCCGCTCCCTCTGGACCGGATATTTCGACGATCCGCCCCTTGGGCAAGCCGCCGATGCCCAGCGCCGCATCTACAGCCAGCGATCCAGTAGAAATCGCCTCCACCTCTTGCACTCCGCCCTCGTCGCCGAGACGCATAATCGCCCCTTTGCCGTACTGCTTTTCGATCTGCGACATCGCTAGTTCCAGCGCTCTGGCCTTGTTGCCGTCGGCGCTGTGTCCGTTCGCTTTCGCCATGGAAATCCCCTCAATTAAAGTGTGATATCGGTCCTATCCCGCCCACTCGACCAAATAGGATGACGAGCGAATGACCGCGTTGCTGTACAGGCCGGCGACTATGTCGTCGGCCACAATGCCCCATCCACCGGGCAAGGCTTCTAGCCGCCGCGCTGGAGGCGGCTTGACAATATCGAAGGCGCGGAAGACGAAGAAACCCGCGATAATCGTCCCAGCGCTTGGGGGCAAAAATGCCACTGCAAAGAGAAAGCCCACCCCCTCGTCAATGACGACCTGCCTAGGGTCATCGCCCCATTCCGGGGCCGCCCGACCCGCGCTGTACACCCCAATGGCCGAAGCAGCTAAAAGCACTCCGATCCATTCCAGCACTCCCAAAGCGGGGACAAACAGCCAGTATAACAGGGCGACGAACGCGGTGCCAGCCGTACCGGATGCCCACGGGGCATAGCCGACAAAAAAGAGCGTGGCGATCAGTCGGTTCAGAAGAAACGCGTTCCTCTACGCCGCGCTCAGGGTTCCTTGTAGGAAGAGGTCGCGCGGAACAGGTAGTGAAAACCCGACAGCAGCGTCAGCAACAGCACCCCCGCCAACAGCGCATTGGCCAAAAGCTGGATTAGCTGGTCGTCGAGAAAGAAAAGATGACCTGCGGCAAAGCGCCCCATCGCCTCCTCGAGGCCAATGACAAAAAGTATGAAGATAACCGTAAAAAGCTGAACCGCGGTCTTCCACTTAGCCAAGCGAGAAGTGACCATCGGGCGGCCCCGGTATATCCCGTAGAGACGCATGCCCGTGATCAGGATGTCGCGCCCGACGATGGGCAAGACCAGCCAAAAATTGACCATTCTGTTCAACGCTAGGGCAATGAGTGCCGAAGTTACCAATATCTTGTCGGCCAATGGGTCCAAGAAGCGTCCCAACGGCGTTACTTGGTTGCCTGCGCGCGCTAGTTTGCCATCG
The DNA here is from genome assembly GCA_022827835.1 of Candidatus Latescibacterota bacterium. Taxonomy (GTDB): domain Bacteria; phylum Latescibacterota; class UBA2968; order UBA8231; family UBA8231. The sequence goes on along the minus strand of JAJEIO010000040.1, from coordinate 44,336 downwards.
TAGAAATCGGTCAGCGAGGCTGCGCTGAAGACTACGAAGGCAAGACTTTTCAAATACCAAGTATCGGTGAACAGCAGCAGCAAAAACAGCGGCGTCAAACCGATCCTGAGCGCGGTCAGTCCATTGGGCAAATTAAAAATATCGCGCCGATTCATTTCTACCTCACAGCGAAGATCGACCAGCAAAGGCCAGCGAAAGAGTGACGCTGTCGGCCAAGTCCAAGTCCGCGCCCACCGGCAGGCCGCGCGCCAGCCTCGACACCTTGGTCAGCGGCATGAGTTGCTGGGCGATGAAGTGAGCGGTGGCATCGCCCTCGGCATTGGCATTGAGCGCGAGCATTACCTCCTGGACGCCCTGCTGGCGCACGCGCTCGACCAAGGTGTCGATGTGCAAATCCTCGGGCAGCACTCCGTCCTGGGGAGAGAGCACCCCGCCGAGCACGTGATACGCTCCAGAGTAAAACTGACTCATCTCAAAGGCCAGCACGTCGCTGGCTTCGGCCACCACGCAGATGAACTGCTGGTCGCGCCGAGTATCTCGGCAGACTTCGCATAGGGGCTCGCCCTTTTGGGTAAAATTGTAGCAGGTGGCGCAGTGTTCGATTTGGTCTTTGGCGGCAATGAGCGCTTTGGCGAGCAACTCGGCTTCCTCGCGCGGCCTCTTGACCACATAGAGCGCCAAGCGCTGCGCTGTCTTGCGACCAATACCGGGCAGCTTGGCAAATGCGACGATCAAGTCTTCGAGGGCCAAAGGTTCCATGAGATCTTTCAGACTAACTCGCCGTCAAAAGTGTCGAGCACCGAGCGGAGAGTGGGATCAGACTCGGGCTGGCTCGCCGCCTGCGAGGCCGGCTGATCGTCCTTCTTTACTACGGCCTCCAAGCGCAACCGCCGTCCGTATTTCGCCTCGGCTATCTCCTCTACGCTTTCTCGGTTGTTGAGCACCTGATTCATGGCAAAGCGGTCGTCCTCACCAAAGCCCAGCTTGAGTACGTGGCCCTCTAGCCCAATTAAAGTCACTCCATTGAGAAAATGGGCCAGCGACGGCTTGATAGCGCGCACGGCATTGACTAGCTCGTTCCAAGTAGTGCGCACTTGATCAATGTTCAGGCTGGCAGCGTTATTGCTCGACTCATCCGGGGCAGCGACTTGCTGTTGGGCCGGGGGTGGAGGCGCGGCCTGTTCGCTATAGTCGTTTGGGAGCGGAGGCGCAGCCTGTTCATTGAAGCTACTTGGAGGTGGGGACGCGGCTTGCTCATTGGGATTGCTTGGAGGCGGAGGCGCGGCCTGTTCGCTGCGACCCCTTGGAGGCGGAGATACAGCCGGGCGCGGCGCATCACTTTCGAGCGACTGCAAGCGGCGCAGCAGCTCGCTCACATCGACAGACCGGCCCATCAGCGCCAGATGCACCAAGGCGATTTCCACGCGGAAACGCGGCTGTACCGAGCGCTTTATATCCGCTTCTAAATCCAGGAGCGACTGCATCATGCGGAGTAAATCCTCGACCTCCATCGCAACTGCAAGCTCGCCACAGCGCTGGCGGGCGTCCTCGGCCATATCCAACTCGTCGGTCCCGCCCTGTATCTTGGCGAAGAGCAGGTGGCGCAAAAGTTCGACTAGGCCATAGACGAACTCCTCAATATCGACCCCTTCGTCAACCGCTCGGGCGACGATATCCAGCACCTGAGCGGGTGCTGCTTCGCGCATGGCGTCGAGCAATTCAAAGTAGAGTCCGCGATCGACGAGACCCAACACCTGCACCACGGCTTGCTGCGACACCTCTGCACCCAATGAGACCACCTGATCGAGTAGGCCCTCAGCATCGCGCAAGGCACCATCTGCGCGGCTAGCCAACAGATGGAGCGCTCCCTCCTCGACCTGGATACCTTCTACTTGGGCAATCGTGCCGAGATGAGCGGCGATCTGCCCGGCGGAGATGCGGCGAAAATTGAAGCGCTGACAGCGCGAGAGAATGGTGTCGGGAACCGACTGCACCTCTGTGGTAGCGAAGATGAAAACCACGTGCTCCGGCGGCTCCTCCAGCGTCTTCAACAGCGCATTGAACGCCGCAGTCGAGAGCATGTGAACTTCGTCGATGATGTATATCTTATAGACGCCTTCGGTCGCAGCGTAGCGCACGACTTCGCGCAACTCGCGGACGTCATCGACGCTATTGTTGGAAGCCCCGTCGATCTCCAGCACGTTCATGCTGGTAGAGGTGGCGATGCTCCGGCAAGAATCGCACGCCTCGCAGGGATTGCCGTCGCGGGAGTCGGCGCAGTTGAGGACCTTGGCGAGAATTCGCGCGGTCGTGGTTTTGCCCACGCCGCGAGGCCCGCAAAAAAGATAGCACTGCGCGATGCGCCCGGAATGGACGGCGCTTTTTAAGGTCGCAGTGATATGCTCCTGCCCAACGACTTCGTCGAATTGGCGCGGACGCCACTTGCGCGCTGTTACCTGATAGGCCATTTGCGTTGCTCGACACAGCCAAGCTGAAGGGAACAAATAAAAATTAAAAGGCCGTGCACCCATCTTCGATCCCGCCCCCAGGTCTGCCCAGAGCCAGTTAGCTCCAACCGGACAACTCTGCGGCACATCAAGAGATATTCCTACCGCTGCTACCTTCCGGTCCTGACGGGGTTCAGAAGTTCTTGATTGCGCAGAATCCGGTCTTCAGCGCCACTTTGCTCCGGTCGAACAAGAGGTGCGAAGACCTCTGGATGGGAATTCAATCCCGCTATAGCGGATTGCGGGTACAGGGCACCGCTATCTCCCCATCTAGCACGACCTACAACACTGCATTTCACCAGCGGGTATCCGGAAAATATGGTGGAGCAGATGGGGATCGAACCCACGACCTCCAGATTGCGAACCTGGCGCTCTCCCAGCTGAGCTACTGCCCCATCCGGATCAATTTATGGCGGAGAGAGTGGGATTCGAACCCACGGTAGGGGGTTACCCTACACACGATTTCCAGTCGTGCACCTTCGACCACTCGGCCATCTCTCCGCAAAAGCATTGTACCTTAAATGGCGGAGAGGGTGGGATTCGAACCCACGGTGACCATACAGCCACACCGGTTTTCGAGACCGGCCCGTTCGACCACTCCGGCACCTCTCCTCAATCTACTTGGCCGCTCGCAGGGCCGCAAAAAAACCCTTGAGCAGCTCGGCACATTCTCGCTCTAGCACTCCGCCGCGGACCTGACAGCGATGATTGAGCCGAGGATCCGCCGCAATGTTACACAACGAGCCGCAAGCACCGGATTTAGGATCGGTGGCCCCGAAGACCAACCGTGGCACTCGGGCTAAAACCGCGGCCCCGGCACACATGGCGCAAGGTTCCAAAGTGACGTAGAGCGTCGTTGCCAACAAGCGCCGCGTCCCCAGTGCCGCGGCGGCTTGGCGCAAGGCCAACATTTCCGCATGGGCCGTGGGGTCCTGAGTTGCTTCAATGGCGTTGCCGGCCCGGCCCAAAACCCGTCCGGCTCCGACGACGATAGCACCGACGGGCACCTCGCCGCGACGACCGGCGCGCTCGGCCTCGCGCAGGGCCTCGCGCATCCAATGGCTGTCTTCGGCGAATGAGCTAACTTCTTCCGTAGAATTCATTTGAGGCCGTTTTTAAGGGGCCTCCCAAGAGGTGTAAATATAACGGCTGCCCAAAACAAGAGCAAGGCTTAGTGAGGCTTCAAAAGCGCTTGAGATAATGGTCGCGGGGAAACAAAGAAGGGGACCGATGCTGCCAGTAACTTTCCTCGTCGGGAGCGATTTTGCGGTCGAGCGGATCGCGGCCCAAAAGGCGCATACCAAGCCCGATCAGCGTAAAAAGCGTGTAGAAAACCAGTGCCAAAAGCAGATGGATATTGACAAAGGCCACGATTCTCGCCAGCCACATGTAGGGAAAGTAGATCGGCTTCAGCACCACGGGCAGCGCCAAGCCGGTCCCGAGCAACACCAGCGAGGCCGCGTGTACAAGCTGGGCGATGCCAACCGCTTCCACGTACCACAGATAGCCGCCGAGCAAGGCCAACAACGCCGCCAGCACGATTCCGAATCGGCGCAAATCGCCGCGCGCGGGAACCGCAACCCCCCAGTAGCTCTTGACTTCAGTCAAGCTCAAACTCCTCTTGCCAATCCAGTTCTTCCTGCCACTGCGGCTGGTCTTTCTTGTCCAAGATATAAGAGCCTATGACCAAAAAATCCATCTCCGTCCGCATGAAGCAGCGATAAGCATCTTCTGGGCTTTGGACGATAGGTTCGCCGCGCACGTTGAAGGACGTGTTGACCACCACTGGATATCCGGTCAGGCTCTGAAAGGCGCGAATCACGTCGTAATAGCGCGGGTGATCTTGTCGGCGCAGCGTCTGCACCCGCGCCGAGTAATCCACGTGGGTGACAGCCGGCATATCCGAGCGCGGCACGTTTAGCTTGTCGATGCCGAATAGCCGCTGCTGGTCCTCGCTCATGGGGATCTGCCGTTCCGCTTTAACCGGGGCCACTTGCAGCATGTAGGGCGAGTCGGCATCCAACTCAAAGAACTCGTGCACGCATTCGCGCAGGACCGTCGGAGCGAAGGGGCGGAAGCTCTCGCGGAACTTGATCTTGAGGTTCATCACCGACTGCATCTGGGTGGAGCGCGGGTCGCCTAAGATCGACCGGGCGCCGAGCGCGCGCGGCCCAAATTCCATCCGCCCCTGAAAAAAGCCGACGATCTTGCCTGCGGCTAACAACTCGGCCACGCGCACTGGCAACTCGTCCTCGGCGAGTTTGTGTGCCACCCCCGCCTGCTGCACAATGCACTGATGGATTTCTTCATCCCCGTACTCAGGACCTAACAGCGCCCCCTGCATCGCATCGTTTTCGCCGTCTGCCACCCGCTCGTGCCCCAAGTGGTTATACCACAGCGCCAGCGCGACGCCCAAAGCTCCGCCGGCATCGCCCGCCGCCGGCTGAATCCAGATATTTTCAAAGGGACCCTCGCGCAAGATGCGGCCGTTGCCGACGCAATTGAGGGCCACGCCACCGGCCATGCACAAATTTTTGAGCTTGGTTTCTCGGTACACCGTGCGGGCAATGCGCAACATGACTTCCTCGGTTACTACCTGACAGGAGCGCGCAATATCCATCTCGCGCTGAGTCAGCGGCGTCTCTGGCCGCCGGGGCGGTCCCCCGAACAGCTTGTCCATGGCCCGACTAGTCATCGTCAGGCCGGATAGGTAGTTGAAATACCGAGTATTGAGCTTGAAGGAGCCGTCGTCCTTGAGGTCGATTATCTCGTCGAGCATTAGCTTGACGTATTTTGGCTCGCCATAAGGGGCCAGCCCCATCAGCTTGTACTCGCCAGAGTTGACCTTGAAGCCCGTAAAGTAGGTAAAGGCCGAATAGAACAAACCCAGCGAGTGGGGAAACTTGATGTCGGCCAGCGTGTGAATTTCCGCATCTCGGCCGTAGCCATAGCTGGTAGTGGTCCACTCGCCGACCCCGTCTAAGGTCGCGATCGCCGCTTCTCGATACGGCGACGGATAGAAGGCCGACGCGGCGTGCGACTCGTGGTGGTCGCTGAACAGCACGGGTACTTCGCAGCCGAGTTGCTCTTGGATTAAGTGCGGGATCCACAGCTTCTTTTCCAGCCATACCCTCATGCTCTTCCAGTAGAGGCGGAGACCCAGCGGTGCCGTGCCGAGATGAGTCTCTAGCAGGCGTTCAAAGGTCAGCAGAGGTTTGTCGTAAAACCCCACGCAGTGCAGGTCTTTGGCCTCAATACCGCCTTCCTGCAGACAGTAGGAGACGGCGCGAGCGGGAAAATCTGGATCGTGTTTAACGCGCGTGAATCGCTCCTCCTGCGCCGCGGCGACGATCTCGCCGTCGCGCACCAAACAGGCCGCGCTATCGTGGTAGAACGCGGAAATGCCGAGGATGTAAGTGGCCATAAGGAGCTTGACAAAATGGGGTGTAGCAGCGATACTAAAAGGTTTTCATAACCTACGGATTCTATTGAAAAATATCAAGTTAGGGTCATTTAATGGAACGGCTTTCACTCCTGTCTGAAGACCAAGTTCGCGCCGTCCAGCGCCAATTTGGCACACCCACTTTTGTCTATGATCAAAAGGCGCTGGAATCCCAAGCCCAAAAGGCACTGGCCTTCCCCAACGCACACGGCCTGACGGTTCGCTACGCGGTGAAAGCCTGCCCGGCAGCCGGCGTGATTCGCATTCTCAACCGCGCTGGCCTGCACATCGACGCGAGCAGTGGCTACGAAGCGCTGCGGGCCATGCGCGCTGGCGTCCCCGCGGCCCAGATTCAGCTCACGGCCCAGCAACTACCCGACAATTTAGCAGACCTAGTGCGCCAAGGCGTCCTCTTCAACGCCTGTTCCCTGCATCAACTCGCAACCTACGGCCGGCTCTTTCCGGGCCGCGAAGTCTCCGTGCGCATCAATCCAGGCCTAGGCTCGGGACACAGCAACCGCACCAATACGGGCGGCCCTTCGTCGAGCTTCGGCATCTGGCACGAGCACCTCGACCAAGTACTCGCAATAGCCGCCGAACACAACCTGCAACTCACTGGATTGCACAGCCATATCGGCTCGGGCAGCGACCCAGAAGTCTGGCAGCACTGCGCCCGGCTGACGCTTGGCGTGGCTGCCAAGCTACCCGAGGTGAGGCGCGTGAATATGGGCGGCGGTTTCAAAATTGGACGCATGGCCGACGAAGTATCGACCGACTTGAGCGAAGCCGGCCAACCTGTCGCCGACGAATTCAACCGCTTCGCCGAAAAGCACGGCCGCAAACTGCATCTGGAAATCGAACCTGGGACCTTCTTGGTGGGCAACGCCGGCGCTATCGTCTGTAGCGTCATCGACGTAGTAGATACCGGCCAGCAGGGCTATTCCTTCATCAAGGTCAATAGCGGGATGACCGAAGTGCTACGTCCCAGTATGTACGGAGCGCAACACCCCATCGTCGTAGTCCCAGCCACACCCGAGGGGCGCGGCCAAGGCGAGTATCTAATCGCCGGGCATTGCTGTGAAAGCGGAGATATTCTCACGCCAGCATCCGGCAACCCCGAAGAACTGGCACCTCGCGTACTCACCGAGCCGCGCATCGGCGATGCGATTTTTATCGGCGGCAGCGGGGCCTATTGCGCTGGCATGGCCGCCAAAAACTACAATTCCTTCCCGGAAGCAGGCGAAGTGCTGCTCGGCACAGATGGCGACTTCCATCTGCTGCGCCAGCGCCAAACCTTCGACCAAGTCCTAGCCAACGAGTCCCTACCCGCTTTCCTCAGCGCCTGAGCCGCGCAACTTCGGATCCAGCGCATCGCGCAATCCGTCGCCCAGCAGGTTGTACAGGGTTACGGTCGCAAAAATGGCCAAGCCCGGCACGACTACCAGCCACCAAGCTGCCGCATTGCTGCGCGCCCCAGCCAGCAGGGCACCCCAAGTGATCACTTCTGCCGGGATCCCTACCCCTAAAAAGCTCAATCCCGACTCGGCGAGGATAGCACCTGCGACCCCGAAGGCCGCCGGGATCAGGATCGGGCCGATGGCGTTGGGCAGGATGTGGCGGAACATGATCCGCCCGTTTGAGTACCCGAGGCTGCGCGCGGCGGCCACGTAATCGTAGCTGCGCACCTGCAAGAATTGCGAGCGCGTCAACCGGGCGATACCGACCCAACTCGTAAGACCGATAATGACCATGACGAAGAACAGGCTCGGCGGAAAAAACGCCGCAACCGTCAATATCAAAAAGAAGCTGGGGATCGCCGCCCACAGCTCGAAAAGACGCGAGAGTGCTAGGTCAACCCAGCCTCCGAAGTAACCAGCCAACGCCCCTAAGACCAAGCCAATGGCCAGCGATATGCCCACGGCCACTAGGCCGATGGTCAAAGCGTAGCGCGTGCCGTGAATCAGCCCCGAGAGCACGTCGCGGCCCAAGCGATCCGTGCCCAGCCAGTGCTCGGTCCCCGGGGACTGGTACTTCTCCCGCAAGCGGACTTCGCCTGGGGCATAAGGCACCGGCGGGAAGATGGCTTCCTCTAGCTTGAGCTTTTTGAAGTTGCGTCGGCGCTTCAATTCCGCTGGCCAGTCAGCTACTCCCAAATAGACTGCGTATTGGCGAAAAGCCGGAAAGTAGGTCTCGCCCTTGTACTTCATGTAGTACGGCTTATCGCCAGCCAGCAAGTCGGCGCTTAAGGCCACAATTCCCAGCAAGACGATGCCCAAGAGACTGAGCAGTGCAGGTCTGTTTTTCTTAAACTGCCTCCAGACAACCTGTCCGTAGGACTGCCCTTGTGCAACGGCCTCCGCGCTCATCTACACACTCGCAAAGTCGATGCGCGGGTCCGCGACCTTGAGCAAAATATCCGCCACCAAGATCCCCGCCAGCGATAGGGCCGAACCAATGGTAAAGAGTGCCATAGCCACAGGGTAATCGCGCACGATGACCGACTGGAACGCCAAAAAACCCATGCCCGGAATGGTGAAAATCGTCTCGATAAACACCGAACCCGCGATCATCCCCGGCAAAAGCCCAGCCAGCAGCGTTACAATGGGAATCAGGGAATTGCGCAGCACGTGACGCAGCACTACCACTCGGTAGCGCAACCCCTTGGCTTGGGCGGTGCGCACGTAGTCCAGCCGCAAATTCTCCAGCATACTAGTGCGCATATAGCGCGAGATGCCAGCGAAGCTGGCGTAGGTCGAAGCTAATATCGGCAAAACCATGTGGTGGGCGTGGTCGGTCAGCAGCCGCCAGAATCCCCAGTCTTCCCCCGCGTCCAAGGACTGGATCCCGGAAGCCGGAAACCAGTGGAAGAATTCCTTGTTGCAGAAAAACAAGATCAACAGCATCCCGACCCAAAAAGAAGGCATCGACCACAGCATGAAGGTCCCGGTGGTAACCAAGCGATCGATAGCGGTATTTTGCTTGACCGCGATCACGATGCCCAGCGGCACGCCGACTAGATAGGCAAAGACTAGGCTGATGAGGTTGATTTCCAGCGTGATGGGCAGCCGGTCGAGAATGTGGTCAATGACCGGTTCCTGGTCTTTGAAGGATCGCCCCAAATTCAGCGTCACCAAACGCCACCCACCCACCTGCACCAGTTCCAAGCCAGACCCGCCATACGCGTAGTTTTGGGTTGGCGAGAAAAGGCGGCTCTGCCAGAAAGGCGACTCGACTAGCTCGTTGACGCGCTCGGGGCGCAGGTGGCGAAAATGCGTTAAGAACCGCGCCTTGCGCTCCTCCCCCTCAAGCGCGGCCAACTCGGCCCGCTCTGGGTCTGTTAGCTCGTCGATTACAGCGTCGGCCAACAAGGCCCCGCGGTCAAATGCGCCCAAGTCCTCCACGCGCAAGACCAAACTGGAAAGCCAGTGCAAATACTGGATGTGTAGCGGTTGGTCCAGCCCAAGTTGACGGCGCAAATCTCGGCGCGTCTTCTCCATGTCCGTCTGCTGATCGGTGGAGATCCCCTCGCCACCAGCGGCCCCGCCCAAGAACAGATCAACCGGGTCGCCGGGTGCCAAACGCATAATCAGGAAGGTCAGTAGGGTGATGCCGAGGAGGGTTGGGATGGCCAGCAGAATGCGCTGGATGGTGTACTGCAGCATGGTGGGAGCGCGGACGCTTTACTCCTCTAGTTCCTCGGCCCGCGCAAACGCCGCCTCGCTCTTCTCAATCAATTCCTTATGGGCGTAAACCGTCCCCAAGTGCAACCACACCAACGCATTGTCCGGCATCTGTTCGGCGAGCCGTTCCAAGAGCGGCAACGCGCCATCCATGTCCTCTGTGGCTAAGTGGACCATGGCGAGATTGTAGCGCGCATCCCCATCGTCGGGTTCGAGCTGTAGAACCTGCTCATAGGCTCGCTTAGCCGCAGTGTATTTTTCTTGTTGCCAGTAGAGGTTACCCAAGTTGAAGTGGGGCCTGAAATCATCGGGGTTTAGCTCAATGACCTTGCGATAATTGGCCTCCGCTCCCTCGTAGTCCTCGGCTTGGGCTTGGGCAATGGCGAGATTGGTCAGGCCATTGAGGTTTTCGGGATTGATCTTGACCACCTGTGACAAGGCGCGGATAGCCTCATCGAGCTGGCCATTTTCCAAGTAGAGCGACCCTAGGCTGAAAAAGGTGCCCTCGTCTTCTGGGTCCGCGGACGCGATCTTCTGGTAGGTGGCAATGGCCGCATCCGTGCTGTCGATCTGGTAATAGACGTACGCGAGGTTGCGCCAAGCATCGAGCGCGCTTTCGTCGATGATGGTAGCGTTGTGAAACGAGTACCGCGCCATGACGTAATTGGGAGCCTCGCCTTGGGCGTGGACGACGCCGGCATTGTACTCTCGCGCCCAAAAATGGCGGCGCGTTTGTTCAGACTCGCTTTGAAACTTGGGATCGCGCTCGGCGTGCGCTAGGTGCCCGGCCATCTCGCCATAGCGGCCCTCTTCGCCTAAGAGCTTGCCCATGAGTAGGTGAGCCTCGCTATTTTCTGGCTCGGTCTGCAAGACTAGGGCGAGTTGTTTTTTGGCCTCTTGCGGCTGCTCCTGCTTGATATAGAGCTTGGCCGCAGTCATGGTCGAACTCTGACACCCCAATTCGGCGACGGCGACGAGCACCGCCAGCCAGCCCACGCACTTCATTGGCAATCCCCTATAAAAAATTGCGCGGCGCACAGAACGTGCGCCGCGCCACGGTCGAATTTAGAACCCGAACTGAAAAGTAAAGGTATTGAGCGCGTCGAAATACTCGACCGTAGTGTAGGCGTAATCAACGCGTAAATCTTTGATCGTCCCGGCATCCAGATTCAGTCCAAAGCCGAAGCTGGTGCCGTAGATATAGTCGTCATCCGAGTTGGGCGCGTAGTCGAAACCAGCGCGCAAGGCAAAGAAATTGCTCAACACATATTCAGCACCCAATCGGTACTGATCGTAGGCAAAATTGTTATGCCGGAAAACCGAGGACAGATTGAGCGCGTCCATATAGCGATAGCTCAGACCGAGCTCAAACGTTGAGGGCAGGTCTGCGGAACTGGCCTCCACATTGTAATCGGACGGTCCGCGGCGCAACCCGTCAATCTGGCCGCGACGCAACAAGCCGGAACCGCCAAACTGCATCCGCGTGCCGATGTGTTTGAGCGCCACCCCCAAGTCCAAGCCGGCAATCCCGCCCAGATTGGCGTATTGCAGACCAGCGCTAAACGAGGCCGCAGTGGCCTCGACGCGCTGGATGCGGTTGACGACATAATGGCTGGTAAACCCGACGGCGATGCGATCAGTCAGTTCCTTCGCAAAGGTCAGGCCCACCGTGAAGAAGGTCGGCGAAAAGGTCGCGCCGGTGCCGTCTGGATTGGCCTCGGTCGTCACCGGAATCTGGCCAAAATCCAGCGCCTTGATGTTGAAGGCCAGCGAGCCGAGGCTCTTGAAGTTGGCACCGGTAGCCAGATAGTTGATGCGAGTATCCGCCAGATAGGACATCGTCGAGAACATGATGCCCGCGTTGGATTCGGACTTGGACAGACCCGCCGGGTTCCAGTGCAGAGCCTCTAAACCGGAACTAGTGGCGATTGAGGCCCCGCCCAAGGCCATGTCGCGCGCGCCAACCGGAATCAGCAGTTCCGGGGCCGCGGCCGTACCAGCGCGATCATAGCCATCGGCAAAGGCCGTAGCCGAGGCAAAAACCAGCGCCAGCAGGATCGTCGAGATGCGAAAGCTGTGTCGAAGCATGGAATGGCCTCCTATTTCTCTCTTTGATATCCCGTGCACCTAGAAGTTCTCCAGGAACTGCTGCTCTTGGATGATAGCCAGCTTGAGGATCCGAATCTTGCCGTGATCCGGCAGCTCGATATGGGCGATATACATGCCGCTAGCCACTGGCAGTGCATTGTGGTTTTGCAGATCCCAGCGCGTGAACTGCGATGGGTCGTCCTTCTCAATCATGCGCACCAGCGTGCCACTCATGTCGAAGATGCGAATATTCGCCTTGGACGGCAGGTGGCTGAAGGTCACGAAGTGGCTGTAACGGCTGGTCTCCGCCGCGTTGACGCCGAGATAGGGATTGGGAAAAACGTTGATCTTCTCGATGTCCTCGGCTAGGTAGCCGTCGTTGCTTTCCGACCCCGGGACCGTAAATGAGAAGCGGTCGGCGGGGGTGTTGACGTGGTTGGCGACCAGTAGGAACGAATCGCCGTCCGACGGGAAGTCATCCTCGTTGCGGCGCTCGGAAAAGATGATCCACATGAAGGGCAGGTGTTCTTCTCCTTCTGTCCCATCGTAGATCAAACCGTTGTTCAGCAAGATGTCGCTGTTCTCTCCTTGGTTGGGGTCTGTGTAATCCAAGTCAAAGATGAACAGCCACTCGCGTGGACCTGAACCTGCGACATTGCTCGCCACAGTGTACCAAGGCGGGCCATATACGCCGTTGACCAAGCCGCCGGGCTGGTTGTTTTCGAGGAAGGCCACTTCCAAGCGGCGCGGCGGATCGCTCTCAATGTCCCAAGCCGAAAGCGCGATCTGATTGCGCTCTTGATAGACATAGACGCCCGGGCCTTCGGTATTGATAATGTACTTGCCGAAATCCCAAGGATTCTGCGTCGTCGTCAGGTCTCCGGCTGCTGGCGGCTCTCCTCCAGCACCGCGCAGATAGCGATAGGCCCACGACACGTTCTCGTTGTTGGGATCCACTGGTTTGTATTGGTCTTCGCCGTCCTCTTCGATGACGTCGGTAAAGCGCAACTCCACCGTGCGCAACCGGTCCGGCGGCACCGTCGTCGGCGCGAACCACTGATGATTGGGATCGCCAGTCATCGCGCCTTGGAAGCCTTCGGCACCCCAGGCGTAGGAACCACCGGCCCACGTGAACCAGCGCGTGTCGCTGGCGTGATCGACGGCTTGGGCGAAGTCGGCGGCGTTGATCTGGCCATCGCCCGTCAAGTCGGCCGCCTCGGGCGAAGCCTTCCAAGCCTCAAATGGCATCGCCGGACCAGCCCAACTCTTCATGCCAGAGGGCGGACCAGCGACGGCGACCTCAATGCCAGCGGAACCGACGTAGAAGGCCGTGCCAGCTTGGTCGGCCTGGCTTTCCAACAGCGTCTGACCGCTGGTCTTGTCAACCAGATTCCAGACCGTGTTGCCGTCGGCGTCGGCAGCGTATTCAACCGCGTAGTCGTTCCCGGTGGTAATCGTCGGATTGACCACAGAGACCGAGACTGTTCCATCGCTGGCACCAGCGGTGTGCTGGGCGCTAATCACGTCCCCAGGCTCGCTCAGATAGCGAGTGCCCGGCGGCGGCTCCTGCGGCACGCAGATCAAGTTCTGCGGCGCGCTCTCCAGCGTGGTAGTAGCGGCCCCCTCGGCCGTAGCGCGGTTGTAAGCCGTCACCGCAAAGTAGTACCGCTGGCCGTTGACCAGCGGACCGCTGCGGACGTGGTCTTGGGTAATCTTGATATTGCGCTTGACTCCGAAGTCGGTGCCGATCTGCAAGGGCACATCGAGCACCACACCGGACTCTTCGTCGAGAGCAATGCCAAGGATCGTGGTAACGCCGTTTTCGATATCGAAGGTCGCCACCTTGACGCCCTGAGAAAGCGTGGCTTCGGCCGAGGGCAACTGGTAGAGGTTGTAGCCTTCAAAATCGAAGCCGGGCGAACCCTCGCCTTCAGTGGCCTGAATCGACTCGTCATCCCAGCCCCAATCCAAGATGATCGTCTCGTCGAGTTCGACTATGCGGACGTTGGGCTGGACCGGCGGCTTGGGCACCTCGAAGAAGCTGTTGTAGGCGTCCTGCACAAACTGGTCGGTAAATTTTAGCTTGGAGACGCTGCGCAGGCGGTCGGTAGAAAGACCGCCTAATAGCGCAACCACTACTTCTTGGGTGTCGCCCAATGCCATCTCAAAAGGCCCGGTGGCCAGCACGATGCGCCGGTCGCCGGCCGGCAGTGGCACGCCGTCGTTCCAGCCGGTGGCTCTGGTTGGGTCGCCATCGAGCGTGAACTTGGTGTCGGCATTGGTCAGCGGATTGGTATAGGGCACAGGGTTTTCAACATCGTCCTGCGGCTGGAAGCCGCGCAGCAGATTGTACCACTCCTGAGTGCCCACGTATTCGCCCAGTTCTGGATCGGATATCGCGCTGCCGGCGGCAAAGTACACGAAGGCCGTCATCGGCAAGTTCTTATAGCCGGAGCGCAATCCGTCGTTGAAGATGGCCACCGAACTCTCGTCGAGCAGTTGGTTGCCGTCCTCGTCAACGGCGATATTGCCGTCTTCGTCTAGCTGATAAACCGGCACGATCGGGCCTTGCAAAAAGTCGTACCCAACAGCCGGCGGGGCCAAGCCGAAGGGGACGTAGCCATGATCGTCGTCAATCGAGTTGTACACATAACCCAAGCTCAACTCGACATCGGCACCGGCAAAGTCGTCGCCGTAATCGCCCAGATCTGGATCGGACCACTGGGCGAAATACATGTCCTCAATCACGGCATCGTCCGTGGCCTCTGCGGTGCCCTTGTAGATGACCTTGAACTTCTTGAAGATCACGTCGCCCAAGGCGTCGGTGCGCGCATAGCCCCAAAGCGTGACCTGAGCCTCCAAGCCGATGGGCAACGAGCCGTAGAGATTGGTTGTGGACCCCTGGTCCAAATCGTTTATCGCAAACCAGATTACCTGGTCCGCGTTGGCCAAACCCGGCTCGTCAACCGAGGGGTCGTACTGCCCATCTCCGTCGTTGTCGTAAAAGGGCGCACCCAACTCGGCCGGCCACTCCATCCAATCGCGCTCGTACTGGGCGCGCACCGCCTCCTCGTGGGCGTCGGTAACCTCGCTCAAACCCATGTTGAGGACCTCGGAGGCGTCTAGCCGCAAATCCGCGGTTGCCCAGTCGCGGCGGATCCGGTAGAGCCGGGCCGTATCGCGGTCTTGGGCTACGCCCTTGGACTCGATGACCCCTGGCACGGTGCCGATCTCGTACGTCTGGCCGCCTACGCGCAGTTCCTGCTGATTGCCATCCTTGACCCGACCGCCCCAGATCATGCCGTCTTGGAAGATGACTTGGGCGGTTGAGCGCGGGTAGGTCACGCCTGAATTGCCGGTGAGCGGATCGCGGGCCGACCAGCCATCGCTTTGGATCCACATGGCCATATTGTTGATGTTGAGCTGGGTCCGTTCGGTGGATACCTCGACATCGTCTTGGGCCAATTTGGCGGCCGGTGCACCTCGCTCTTCGCGTGCTTGGACATTGCCAACTAGGAAGAGCGCCGCTAAAAATAAGACAACAAGCTTTTTCATAATGCGTTCCTCTCTTTCCTAGAAATCGAGCTGCAGACCGAAGCGAATCTGGCGCGGCGCGTCGTAAATATCGCCGCCCTCGTTGGACCAGTAGGCTTGGCGGTTGAGCAAGTTGATCGCCTCGTAGAGTTGCACGTACTGTTGCCCGCCGCTGGCCTCGACGATCTGTTGGCTCAGTTCCGGATTGGTCAAGAAACCGTCGTCCTTGTCGGAGCCGGTGCGGTTGTACACGTTGAGCACGTTCTTGCGATTGAAGAGGTTGAGAATACGGCTATAGACCTTGGCATTGAGACCAAACAGCGAGAAGCCCTTGTCGATGCGCAGGTTGGTATTGAAAGTCCACGGCGTCGTCGAGCGGTTGATTGACTCGAGCGGCTTGCGCGAGCGCGGGTCGAAGCTGTCGAGTACGCCGGCGTTTTCTGGACCGCGCTGACCGATCGAACCAGTGACCAAGGTAAAGTTGTGCCCGCTCGTGAAGCTCATCAGCAGGTTGGCCCCCAGACCTCGCAGAATTGGGTTGGGCTCGTTGTCGGGGTAGCGGTAGTCTAGGAAGATCGAGCCGCGATGCGTCTCGTTAAAGTCGAGCGGCGAGATGATCGTCGGCAGGTTGGTCTCGTTCTCAACCCCGGAAATGGCCGAGCCAGTATATGAACCCGTGCCGCGTGCATCGGACAGGGTGTAGTTCAGTTCAGTGCGTAGGTTATTGACGCGCCTGAGCTTGAATTGGAACTCGATTCCCTTGGTCGTGGCGAAGTCGCCGTTCTGCAGATAGACGTACGCGTTGGCTTCTTCCGCGCCGGCCGTGAGTTGCTGCTTGCGCAACTGCACCTGCCCTTTGATATCGCGGTAGAAGCCCGTGACGTCAAAGGAGGCGGACTCGGAGAACTGACGCTCAAAGCCGATTTCGTACTGGGTAGTCCGCATCGGCTCAATGTCGTAGGCGGTCGGATAGCGGATGTAGTTCTGGCCGCCCAACTCTAGAGCAAGGCGCGCGCCGCCGGCATACATGGAGCGCATCGCCGGCATTTGCGAGAAGCGACCGTATTGCACGTGAAAAACCGTCAAATCCGACACCGGGAACGACATCCCCAAACGCGGGCTAATATCAGTGTACGTGGGAGTCTTTTCCATTGACTCGAGCTTAATGGTGTATTCTTGCGAGTCGCGCTTCGGCGCGGCCGGATCCTTGAAGCGCCAGCTATCCGCGTCGAAGTAGTCGATGCGCAGACCGGCGTTGATGATCAGGTCGTTATACTCGACCTTGTCTTGAATAAAGGCAGCGGCGACCGTCGGGTGGCGCGGTGCCTCTAGCCCCTCGCGGTCGGTCTCGCGACCGAACTCGTCGAAGCCAAAGAAGTCGCTGGCACTAGTCGAGCGCAGCAACCTAACAAGATCCTGCGTGCTACCCTTGCCATCTTCAAGACTCTCGGCCTTCTTGAGCAGTTCGTCGAGGATCTGGTCTTCGCTGATCTCATCGTTGTAGTAGCGGTCGTACACCGCGTCCAGCTCGGGATAGGTGTTGGCTATCCCCGAGCGGATCGAACGCAACGAGATCCCATAGCGCCGCGAGGTCCAACTCTGATAGTCGAAACCGGCCTTGAGCTGATGCATGTCGGTCTGCTTGGTCCAGCTACCGGCCAGCCCCCAATAGCCATCCGACGTGGTGCCGTAGGAGGTCGTACGCGAACCCGGGCGGCTGAAGGGAAAACCAGCCAGATCGTAGGATCTGGGTCCCGAACCTTGCTGGGTATAGGGCGTGTACTCGCCCGTGCCCTCGAGGGCGCGCTGTACGGCCACGCTGTCGTTGTACACCCACCACCGATCCTTGAAAAGCGGGTCGTAGGACTCGGCATTCCGCTCGTAGAGGCTCACGTTGAGTTCGTAGAACATGCTCTTGTCGAGCAGATGGGTGATCTTGGCGTTGACTAAGTTGGCGGACGCTTCATACTCGCCCAAACGCCGGGTGTTAAAAACATTGCGGATGGGCGTTCCGTTGCTTTCACCACTCGTGTCCGTGTACAGATTCGTGAGGCGGACTTGGACGGGGTAGTAGTCGAGCAACAAGGTCCCGTTGAAAATGACCGCTTCACTACTCGTGTGCGGAATATTGCCGGGCTTGATTTCGAGCTGCTCGATCCGGTCGGGCACGAGATTGCCCTCTTCGTCCTCGCTCCAGTGCCGGCGTCCACCGCGGAGGCCGGTGTCTTCGAGATCCTCGAAGGTAAAACCCGACCAGTAGGTCGGCCAGGAACCGATGCCGCGGCGCTGGCCAGCCAAGAAGGCGCGAATCTTCTGGCTTCCCGCAACCGGACCACCGGCGGTCATCACCTGATTGAAGTAGCCGTAGGAATACGTGCCGAAGCGCTGCTCGTAGTCGGAGGTAAAATTGTCCGACTCAGACAAGATCTCGAAGTCCCACTCGCTGCCGCCGGTGCGCAACTCTTGCAGGATGATGCCGGCGTTGGCACCGCCGTACTCGGCGTTGAAGCCGCCGGCCTGGAGTTGGATTTCCTCCAACGCCTCGTCGATCAAGCCCACTGCGCTGCTGCCAGTAACCACATTGCGGACGCTGGCCCCCTCGACGTAGTAGCCGATCTCGTCGCTGCGCGAGCCGCGGATATGCAGCGACCCCTCGTCCTCAACCACGCCGGTCTGCAGGGCTATGACTGAGCTGACGCCTCGGAGCGGCAGAATCTCGAGATCCTCGGCATCGATAATGCGCACTGCATTGGTGGCGGTTTTGTCGATGATCGGCCGCTCGGCCCGGATTACCACTTCCTCGACTTGGATATCCGAAGAAGTCAATTCAACGACGATATTCGTAGTCAAGTCGGCGGAGACCCGCACATCCTCGACGGTATAATCCGCGTAGCCTATATACGTGGCCTTGAGGGTGTAGGTGCCCGCCGGTACGTTGAGAATAAAAAAGCGGCCCTTTTCGTCCGCTGTAGCTCCTAGCTTGGTATCCACCACCACGATATTGGCATGGGGTAGCCCATCCCCGGTGGCGGCATCCTTGATGACACCGGCGATCTTGCCGCCCGTACTGGCCTCGGCCGGAGCCAAACTCAGCGCGAGCAGAACGCCCAGTGCGGTCAAGACGCGAAAAACGCTAGCAAATTTGGTCATATGTCCCTCCTTTGTGGAGTAGTTCTCAATACCCCATCACATCAGGTGCAACCAGTCGTCTAAGAGAAAGGTCACACGCCCGATCAACAGCGAGACCCTCGCCATAATGGTGTAACCAAAAGAAGCCCCAAACGAAACCATCAAAAACCATATCCCCACTTTGGAGACGTGGCCCGCCGTGCCGGTGTGCTCAACGGAAAAAAAGAAATAAACCAACACCCCGATGACTCCCACGAGGACGATCAGCAAATTGAGCCCCTCCAAGCTCCAGGTTAGTGGTTGTAATGTAGGTTCTATTTGGGCCAAAATAAAGGAAGAAATATAGCGGGGAATCGTCCAGCCGGCCGCGAGCCCGACAAAGAATGCAAAAGCATAGCGGCTGAGCCAACCGAAGCGCAGCGAAAAGCGCGTCAACATCAACAGCCCGAGCACCGTCGGAGCCAAAAGCCACCAATTAGGCGTCTCCCCTTCGCCCGGATCGGTCCATTCGGCGATGAGTTCTCCATAAAGCGTCGGGTACCAAGTCTGGCCGAATACATACGCCGCTGCCACACCTACGAAGACGTGCTCGGCAAACTTGAAAAGCGGATTGTCCTTGTAGAGGAAGCTATAGAGCGCCAGAGTCATGCCTGCCGCGACAATAATGCCCAAACCCGTCCAGTCCGCCGCCAAGGTTCCGTTGGCCACTAAGCCGATGTTGACCGCGGCAAACAACAGGAGTACGCCCAAAAAGATATACGTATCGCGCATGGCGGCGATCAGCTCCTCTGCTCGGATGAAGTTCGCCGAACGGCGAAGTACGCGATATTGCCGATAAGCACGAATATCACGATGACCAAATGGGCCATAGACTGGGCGCTCATACCCGTGCTAGCACTGCCGCGACGGTCAATCAGGGTCTCGTATTCGGCTGCGCCGGCTAGGCCGCCAAGCAGGCCGCCGAGCTGTCCCGAGTCGAGAAAGGGGTAGAGATCGGGAGCCATCACCGCGGTGCAGCCAGCGACAAAGGTAAAGCCGTACTTCTCCTGCCCGTAGGGGATCCACCAAAACTCAATCGAATCCCCGGCAGCCAAGTCTAAGACGAGGTCAAAATCGCGCAGCGAGCGCAAACCGCGCATCAAATCCAAGTCGCCGGTCTCCGCGCCCCATTGGTCTTGCGGGAAGGCACTGTGGAAATCCTGTCCCATATTGAGGATGACGCTGAAATTACCCGGCTTGTAGCCCATAAAGGCGTAATCCACCCCGTACTCCAAATCGAATTCAGCCGTCATCTCCTCCAGCACCTGTTGAGCCAGCCCCGGTGCCTCGGGCCACAGGCAAATGGCCACCACCTTGAGATCGCGGCGGAAGGCGTGGCGCAACATGGCGCGCGACATCGGCAGCATTTCGGGTTGCGTGCTGGCACCGTAAGAAAAGGAGACCAGCACAATATCCCCTGCGTCGAGTTTCTCAAACTGGTCGTACGCAGCTTTTACCTCGTTCGTCGGCGTGATCGGCAGGGAGATTCCGGCCAGCAACGGCCACGCCACGCTGAGAAACACTAGGGCGAAAATGATGCGACGGTCGATAGCGAGCAGTTTGTGCATCATTCGGCTCCTCCACCCAAATACGAGCGCTCAATCCCAAAAATGATCCGCAGCGAAGTGGCAATAGCACCCAACGACACGCCGAGCAAGATGCCGCGCTTGGCCGCCAAGTTGGGCACGTTCAATAGCCAATCCGTTGCCATCGGAAAAAAATCGGAAAGCTCTCTTCCGATGGGCACGCGGCCCAGCATGACGATGACCGCCGCAATCAGCAATAGCGCCGCTTCGGGCGTACGAGCGCGGAAGGTCCTATACGCCGCCGAGGCGATGAAGAAGGCTAAGATCGAAAACATGGTCGAGGCGCAAGACACGTGAATATTGTCGAAGAGCCACTTATAACCCCCGGCCTCGGCCTGCGCGGCGAAGGGACCTAAACCGTCGTTGTACACGACGAAGATCATCATCACCGCGAAGCTCAAAATGGCGATCATGCTATAGGCCCAGCCAGCGACGCGCTGGCGAATCCGCTGCCAGTGCAGGTTGAGCAGGCTGTATAGTCCGAGCAAATAGGAAAACGCAAAGACGACCCGCATCCATAGCGCCATCTCCCGCTCTAAACTCTGCGCATCGCCGTGGGGTACGTAGTAGCCGATAACGCCGAGCATACCGAAGGCAAAGGCAACGACCAGCGGTAGCGTTCGACTAAGAAAAATCATCGCGCCCTCCTAGGGGCTAAAAAAGTGCGTCAACTGCGGCCATCCCAAGGTCGCCAGTATCGTGCCTAGCACTAAAGCGACCAGCAGGATAGCTTTGCCCCCGTCTTGACCTTTAAGACTGCCCAGCATCCGCGGCTCGCCCGATAGGTAAGCGCTGGCTGCGTAGAGCTCTTCGCCAAGCAAGGTGTAGTCGCAGGTGGTAACGAAAAAGGGAAGCTGGGTAAAGGCGTCCGTACCGGCGATCTGGATCGCCCCGGTCGTCGAACCCGTCTCGGCCAACAGCAGCGACTCGGCGTAGAAATATCCCATCATAATGTGAGCCGCCGGCCGGTCGCGGATCATGATACCCTCGACCGCTGCCGCATAGCTAAACTGATCGGTACCGGCGATGAAGACGTGGTCGGGATTAAAGGCATCGGGCCGTCCCGCCTCGACATACGAGGCTTTCATCGTCTCCTGACTCACAGATAGAACCACCGGGTCTGGGGCCACCACCCGCAGCGCGGTGTCGTACTCGGCCGTGCGCCGCGCAACCCGTCCCAAGATATTGACCGCGGCAATGGTCGAAATCGCGTCCATGCCGCGCAGCCCGTGGATGAAAAGCACCGGCTTGCCCATCTCGGTCGCCCGCCCCAGCGCTTCGTCGAGTGCCTCTAATCCGGCGATGCGGCGAATCTTGAGTTCGCGCCGCCGCGCAATGCCAATGTAGCCCATGATAAGTCCTGAGAACACGAGGCACAACACCAGATTATTGATCTTGGAGTTATTAAAAAAATTGCCTTTGGACTCGGCGTTGACTATCACTTTGCCGCGGATCGCGCCCCCGGCCGACCGCACATCAATGTGAAAGTAATACGTCTTGCCGTCTTCTAGCGGCGTCTTGCCGCCGGCACCAGCGAATTCCTCGACGTTGGCATAGTGGTAATTCTTCAGATCGGCCCCACGACCAAAGAGCGCCGGTGCCTCGGACATCAAATTCCCCGTTGCCGCAACCTCGGCCACGACTCGAAAAGGCCCGCTGGGCGAATCGGCGATGGCGACCTGATACATCGCATTTTCGCTGATCTGACGATCTCGCGGCCAAGTCAGCGTAATGCTGCCCCCGTCGTCGTTGGGCGTGTCAAAGGCTTGGACCTCGATCGGCGGCATAGGGTGTGCCAGCAACTCACCGAGCTCCTGTTCTTCGATTGGCGACAGAGGGTCTGCCAGCAACGTGCCGATCCCTGGGTTTATCAGCAAAGTGTCGATCCCCTGTTCCGCATTCTCCGCCGCGCTCGCCAATGGCCAAGCCAAGACGAATGCAGATAGCCAGTTTTTTGCTCTCATGCCTTTATTCCTCAATCAGCTCTACATTCGCCCGCGGCACCACCGCCTGTTCTCCGTCTTCAAACTCCACGGCCAATACCCGCACCCGCGCCCCAGACTCCACCACGCACAACTCGGTTGGCAAGTCGCTGACTCGCCCAATCCGTCCAAAATAGGGCATCCGAATCACCCGTAACAAATCGCCCATCTGCAATCCTTCCGCGCTTGGCCGCACCTCTTCTTCTTCTTGGTCAGCGGCCGTGGGGACGATAATCTCCGGCCGCAACACGCCAGCGCGAATCTGCGTCGCGCCGGCCATAGACGCATCCATGCCAGCGCACGCTTGTAGAATATCAAAGGTCTTGCGGGCCATGGCGACGCGGCCAAATCCCTCGGTCGCTACTACGGTCAAGCCGATTTGCTCGGTCCCGGTGATGGCCACGCCCAAATCGCGGCCGAGCAAGTCGCGCAAGTCGCGGTCGCGCAGGCCGCCGCCGATCAATCCCACGGCACCTACCTGCCGGGCCTGTTCCACAGTCTCCGCGCTAATCAGGCTACCGACCACGACAATTTTGCCCGCAACTTCCGGACCCAGCGACTCTGCCGTAGCGTCCGGAGTATCAACCGCCAAGTGCAGCGCACCCCAACACTCGCCCCCCACGCCGAAAATGCCCTGGATATAAGCACCTCGAGCGGCAATGCGCACGCCCTCTTCGGCAAAAACTTCCTCTACGACCCCATCGACATAGGCCAGCACTTCGACCGGCCTAGGGGCTTGCCGCAATATCACCTGCCCAGTCACCGGCGAAATGCTCTCGACGGTGCCGCTGACTGGGGATTCAACTGTGGTCTTGAACCAGCGGATAAACGGCTTGGTCTCGGCAAGCGGTTCGCCGGCTTCGATCCGGTCGCCCTCTTTTTTGATCATATAGCCGGCCAGCTCTTGCGGCGAGGTGCCTAGGCGATTGACCAAGTTGAGAGTCGCCACCTCACCCGGCAATTCGGTGCGGGCCACGACTTGGTCTCGCCGCACCGCTTGGCCACGCTCGACGACCACTTCGCCTTTGAGGGGCAACCGTCGCTCTTTGTGGATGACTGCGTGCTGCGTCACGCGCAATCCAGGGGTATAAGCATGGGCCATGAGCTACTCGTATAGGTTTAACGCCTGCTGCCAGTCGCTTATCTGACGCCGGAGGTCTTGGTCTGACGCCATCTGGATGGGCCGCCCGCGGCCGTCCAGCACTAGTCCTACGACCCCGCCTCGCACTCGCGTATTTAGGGCTTGCCCCGGGCCAGCACCCACATCCCAACGCCGCGCCGGCTGAAGCGAGACTTCGACCTCCTCGCCGTCAGCCAAAGGCATCCACTGTAGCTGACCGACCTGCAACTGGCCGGTTTGACCCCCGCTAGGCAAATCTATCTCGTACTGGAGACAGACCTCGCCGTCCTTCCCCTCGCCGACGGGAGCCACACAAGTGCCCAAGTAGATCAGGCAATCGCGCTCGAAAACCTCGGTGGCGGCCCGCTCGTCCACAGTCGAGAGCACCCCTAGGTGGGGCATCATAAAGATGCTATCGACGGCCAAGCGGGTGACGCCTTCGGGCTGGAAGGCATCTATGAGCATGGCGCAACTCTGCTCGCGGCGTGGCGCGTGCGAGAGCACTCCGCCGCTGCCGACTAGCATGTCCAGCGCCATCATTTCGACCAAACTCTCGCCGGTAGCACCCTGCTCAAAGACATCGGCCAGCGTGCGCTTGCTCTGCACCCCCTTCAATCCCACTGCCAACGCCCGGTGCTGGTCAAAGGCCAAGCGCAGGGCCTCGCGGGCAATGGCTTGCTCGACTTGCAGTTCCTGCATGAGCTGCGGGATGGTCGTCGGGCGAATCATCTTGTTCTTGATCCGGTCGCGGAGGTCGGCTTCCTCAATGTCAAAAGGAACCCAGCGCATGATTTGGTCGAGTCCGGCCTCGGCCAGCACGTTGGAGACGCTATAGGACATGCCTAAATTGGCACTAACCGTGCGGTTGAACACGCCGTCGAACACGCTGAACACATCGGTCGTCGCCCCGCCAATATCCACGCCGACGACGTTGATCTCTTGCTGGCGGGCAATGGTCTGCATGATCTCGCCCACCGCCCCAGGCGTCGGCATAATCGGCGCGCTGGTCCAGTCCATCAGCTTGCGGTAGCCCGGTGCCTGCGCCATGACGTGTTCGAGGAAGAGGTCGTGGATGACGTGCCGCGCCGGGTCCAGATTTTCCTCTTCGAGCACGGGACGGATATTCTCAGTAACCGTCAGAGCCATCTTCCCTCCCAGCGCCTTTTCAACTTCCTCGCGCGCGTCCTCATTGCCCGCAAAGATAACCGGCAACTGAAAGCCTGCGCCAAAGCGCGGCTTGGGATCGGCCGCGCTGATGAATTCGGCCAGTTCGACCACGTGACTGACAGTGCCGCCATCCGTGCCTCCCGACAGCAACACCATATCGGGGCGCAATTGGCGGATGCGCTCTATTTTTTCGTGCGGCAAGCGCCCGTCGTTGGCAGCGAGTGCGTCCATGACGATCGCCCCGGCACCCAAGGCGCAGCGCTGCGCGCTCTCGCCGGTCATCGCCAGCACCACGCCGGCCACCATCATCTGCAACCCACCGCCCGCACTGCTCGTCGAGATGTAGATATCGACCCCCACATCGCCGTCAGCCGGTGTGATAATCCGCTCGCCATCGAGAATCTGCCGTCCGGAGAGCTCCTCGACCTCTTGAATGGCGTTGAGCACCCCCCGGGTGACGTCCTCAAAAGGAGCTTCAACCGTAGTTGGGGCCTCACCGCGAAAGGTCTGGCGATACCCTTCGTCCTTCTTCTCGATCAGGATCGCCTTAGTCGTCGTACTGCCGCAGTCCGTGGCGATAACTACGTTGAGGTCATCCATGCTTTTCGCTTTCGCGCTGGGCAATAGCTTCCGCGAGTAGGTCTATAGATTGGCGTCGTTCCAACATGCGCGTAAAGCGCTGGTATTCGTCGCGCGAAAAAACCAGCGTAGCAAACGGGGCCAAAAAGGTCAGGGCTTGGCTGCCCAAAAAGTTGAGGGGACGGCAAGCCTCCAACGCCATAGACGCAGCCGCTCCCATGCGGCGACGCACTATAAACTCGGCCAGCCGCTCGGCGAGCGCACGCTCTTCCTCAGACCAACCTGCCTCTGGGTCTTCGAGGGCAAAAGCGTGACGCCACCGCGCTTTTAAACTATTGACTTGGAACATGGCATCGGACGAAACGCACAACGTCTTCGCGGTTTTGAGCGAACCGCAAAAAAACGCCGCGAAAGGAATCCAGCCGACCTGGGCGGACGGATGGACGCAAAAAAATGCCGTCCCGATGCTCATCTGCTCGACGGAATTCCGCCCAAGAACGGCGCTGTTTAAAGCCGAGGTGTTCGCTGCTGACCCCTGCGCCGTCGAGCACGTAGCGTGTAGCAAAGAAATAGCGCGACAGCGAGGCGGTCAATGCTCCGAGTGAAAATACCCCGTAAAACCAATGCTCAAAACCAACAGCCGCAGCCGTGGCGGAAGCAAGGATAAGCGCGACTAGCAGTGTCGATTTGGCCGGCCTCTCCCGGCGCAGGGGATGGCTCTCCCAGCGAAGGGCGTCTGTGGAGGACACGGACGCTCCCTATTAGTACATCTGCGCTTCCTGCGCAACCCACCAGTCTTGCAGGCGGACGCCGGGGGGGTACCAAGTGACGCCACTGAAGCGCCGGCTGTAGGCGTGGGCATTGCGCGGCTTCCACAGGAAGGTGTATGGCTGTTCCTCGTGCAGGATTTCTTGGAAGCGCTGGTAGAGTGCGATGCGCCTTTCCATATCGAACTCGCGGCGATAGTCCTCCAAAATTTGATCAACCTCGGCGTCGATGAAGCTTATCGCGTTGGAGCCGTTTTCTACGGTCTGGGAGGAATGCCAGATCTGGTAACCGTCGGGCGGAAATCTCACATTGCCGGTCCAGCCCAGCACCATGGCGTCAAAATCCTTGCCGCGGACCTTCTGCAAAAAAATCGACCAGTCTAACTCGCGCACTTGGCAGTCAATGCCAATATCCTGCAACTCGTATTGCAAAGTTAGGGCGATGTCTTTGCGGGTCTGGTTGCCCGAATTGATCAAAATCTCAAAGCTGAATGGCACTAGCTCTCCGTCGATGGTCTTGTCGAGAATGCCGTCCTCGTCGGCGTCCTCCCAGCCAGCTTCCGCCAGCAGATCGAGGGCGCGGTCGGGATCATAGGTGTACGACGCGAGATCGTGGTTGTATTCAGGGCGGAACTTGTGGATCGGCCCCTCCACCGTCTCGGCTAGGCCGAACATGATGTTTTCGACCATACCCTCGCGGTCGGTCAAATGGGTCATGGCTTGGCGCACCTGCTTGTCGCCAAAAATTGGATGTTTGTTGTTCCAGCCGATATACATATATCCACCAGCGTAGCTAACGCCTTTGAGGAAGCGGCGGTTGAAGTCTTCCGACCAACTCTTTTCCTTAAATTCCAACGGGCGCAGAGCGTGGTAGTCGAGGTTGCCGTTGGTCAACTCGATGAATGCCGCGTCGGTATTGTTGATGATGTTAAAGACGATCTTATCGACAAAGCCAGGCGGCAGCAGCCCTTCCACATCCCGCCCCCAGTAATTTTCACTCCGCGTCAGCACAACTTTCTGCTGGGTGACCAAGTCGCGCTCTGGATCTTCGATTATGTACGGCCC
Source organism: Candidatus Latescibacterota bacterium (assembly GCA_022827835.1). Classification (GTDB taxonomy): domain Bacteria; phylum Latescibacterota; class UBA2968; order UBA8231; family UBA8231. The sequence continues at coordinate 17,651 of JAJEIO010000040.1, read as the reverse complement.
CGAGCCTAGTACCTTGCGGTTGAAATTTTGATTAAATTGTTCGGCAAAGCGCTCGACTCGCTCTTTGTGCGGCCCCTCCTCCCAAGAACCATCCACCAAACTCTTGACCTCGACTGGGTCCAACAAACCCTCCGGATCGTAAAAGTGCTTAGGTAGAATACTGAATGCACCCAACATCAGATCGTTGCGAAAATAGGGTTTGTCGCACAGGAAGCTAACCTTGTTCGCCTCTATCTGTTGTACCGCTTTGACGGCGGCGTAGTAGTTGCGCAGATGCGGCGCTAGCACTTGGGGATTGTGGATGACCTTCATGCTGAAGACGACGTCCGCAGCACCGAGCGGCTTGCCGTCTGAGAAGTAAACCCCATCGCGCAGCTCAAACGTATAGGTGAGTTTGTCCGCGGAAATCTCCGGGTAACCTTTGGCGACCAGCCCTCGCAACGCGTAGGGCGGGTCCGAGTCGGCTTCGAGCAGGCTCTCAAATATGTAATTCAAGACCGTGCTAGCACCGGCATCACTGGAGGTGTACGGGTTGAGTTTCTCTGGGTCGGACAGCATGTGGCGCACCATCCAGTCGCCGTAGGTCGGCTCTTTTCCGCTCTCGTAGCGCAGCGGCACCTTCTCAATGCCGTCGAGCACGACGATATCCTTGGTACTCATGAGAATTTCCTGCACTACTTCCCATGATTCCTCTTCAGCGACGGCATGACCGCCGATGCAGACACCCAACCAAGCGACTACTACGGACATTCTAACTTTCGGCATATTCTCCCCTTTGTGCTAACTAGCTAGCCACATCCATTACACGAAGGTCAACCACCCGTGCCGATCCTCAACTGCGACGCGAACCACGGCGAAAAAGGCGTCTTGTATCTGTGCGGTGATCGGGCCGCACTTCCCACAGCCGATCTGCACTTGGTCAATGGCGCGGATCGGCGTGATTTCGGCGGCCGTACCCGTGAAGAACACCTCGTCGGCGATGTAGAGGAACTCGCGCGGAATACCGCGCTGCTCGACTCGCATCCCCAGGTCGCGTATCAGAGTAATGGCGGTGTGGCGAGTGATGCCCGGCAGGATGGCAAAACACGACTCGGGCGTGTAGATCGAGCCGTTTTTAATGACAAAGATATTCTCGCCGCTGCCCTCGCTCACCAACCCATCTGTTCCCAAGACAATGCCCTCGTCATAGCCGTTGGCATTGGCTTCGATCCGCACGAGTTGCGAGTTGAGGTAGTTGCCGCCGGCCTTGGCCAAGGCGGGAAACGTATTCGGGGCCATGCGGTTCCACGACGAGGTGCAGACCGAAACGCCGTTTTTGAGCGCCGCTTCTCCGAGGTACTCTCCCCATTCCCAAACGGCAATCACTACGTCAACCGGGCATCCCATCGGATCAACTCCCAAGTTCTCATAGCCGCGGAAAACGACCGGGCGAATATAGCAGGCCGCGAGCCGATTGACGCGGATCGTCTCGAGGATGGCCTCTTTGATTTCCTCCCGCGTATAGGGAATGTCCATGCGGTAGATTTTGGCGGAATCAAACAACCTATTGACGTGCTCGTCGAGGCGGAATACGGCTGAGCCTTTCGCGGTCTCGTAACAGCGAATGCCTTCAAAGACGCTCGAACCGTAGTGTACTACGTGGGAGAGGACGTGGATTTTGGCATCGTCCCAATCAACCAATTGGCCATTGAACCAGATTTTATCGCATTTAGGCAGGGGCATGTAGAAAATCTCCTTGAGCAAGTATGCGAGTAATTAAGGTAACACCACAGCGAAACCGTTACCAGTGTTAGGCGATTACAACGTTCGCGTATAGGTGACATTCAAGCTGTTAAACGTGCCGCTGCGCTGGCGACTGCGGCTGCCGCGCAAGCTGAGCTTGTTGTCGCTGCCGACCGGATTGTAGTTAAAATTCGCCGCCAGAGTCCGGTGTTTGTTGCGGCGGTTGAGGGAACGCGACTGAGCGAGCGTGGAGTATTCATAATCCCACTGGCGGTCGAGCTTGTAGGTGTAGGTTGCGCCGGCCGAGTAGTCGGTGCTAGGCGAATAGGTCATGCCGAATTGAAGAGTGTATCTGGCGTTTTCTTCTTCGACAATCTGGGCACCGTTTTCCAAAATCAAGGTGCCGTCATCGTTGGCCGAATAGTTGTATCGCGCGTTGAGCGCAAGGTCGTCGAGGACCTTGCGCCGCAGCGAGTGCGCCATGCTCCAGCCGCGGCGGATATTGCTTTTGCGCGACGACTCGCGGCGATTGACTTGGCGATCAAAATCGTAAATGATGCGCCGCGCGGAGACGCTGAATCGGTGCGAAAAGGACGCGCCCAAACGCTCGTAATTGGTGCCGATATTGAGCGAAATGTCGCGGTTGCGCGAGTTATCTACAGCGCGGGTGGCGTGCAAGTTCACGCGATGCAAAAAGCTATTTTTGAGGTCAACGCTGAGCTTGGCACCCGAGCGCAGGGTGCCGTCATAGCTGAGGCTCACGCTGTTGTTGAAGGTGTCGCGGTCCTGCTTGCGATCCCCTGGATTTTCCGAGCGTTTGATCTCGCCAAAGGTCGCCAACCGCAGCGAGTGCCCATCGGCTAGGGGCCAGTTGAGAGAGCCATTGAGAAAAAAATTGCGATTGATCTCGTCGGAGCTTGGATCGCGGCACGTTCCGTCCGCCGAGCGCGTGAAGTGGCTATCGCAAAGGCTGGTATCGGGCACCCGCACCGCCAGTCGGCGCACGTCGCTGCCTCTGAAGCGGACGCTGGTGTTGAGAACCAGCTTCTCGACCAGCTTGCCCGAAAGGGACGCGTCCCAACTAAAATTCTCGCCGAGGCGATCCTTGCCAAAGAAGCGGTTGTCTAAATCCTGGACCGCGTTGGCAGTGTTGGTGTGCTCGTTCTGACTATACGAGGCGCGGTTTTTTATTTTATAGCGCCCTAGATCAAACTCTACGTTGGAGGAGAAACTAGTGCCGCGCGTTTCCGCCAACTCGGCGCTGACCACTGTGTCGCGCATCACAGCCTCGCCGATTGTAGCCTCGCTGATGGCTCGGCGAGAAAGACCCCTCTGAGAGCGGTTTTCAGACATACTCAGGCCGATGCGCACGTCGCCGGGAAAAGTATAGCTCACATTGCCGCTCAGCCGCTCGCTGCGATCCTTGTTGTGCTCGAGCGTATCGTCTGTTTTGCTCAGCGAAATCGAGTTATTCAGCTTCTTGTCCGCAATTTCAATGTCGGGCGAGACCCGCAGCGAAGCATTGTAGCGGATCCCGGTCTCCTTGATGGTACTGTCTAGGCTGGCGCGGCTAGCGCGGGTGGCCGTGATTAGGCTCGGAGTCAGGTTGGCACTCAGGCTCCTAAATGGACCGCTACTCAACGGCTTAGACCTAAATCCGAAGTTAAAGGACTGACTGCGCGTCTTCTGCTTGTGTAGCGTTACGTTGCGCGTGCTCATGCTGGCACCGAGGCTGATGGTGGCCTTTGGACCGAGAATGGGATAGTTGACCGAAGATCGACCCGAGGCATTGTCCTGCCAACTCTTGCCGGTACTGCGATCGTCGAGGCTAAACCCCATTCTCGCGTTTGCGTTAATCGTCAGCTTGGAGGTCGAGTCCCCCACCGCCGAGAACCGCACGGGCGTCGAGTAACTCCAGCTAGGAAACGAATGGTTCCAAGAGGTTCGGGAACTGGAGCGGCTGAAGTTGAGCGAGTACTGCGCATCGGCCGCCGTCCATGCGACCAACACCAGCCAACCCGCGTGCCACAAGAACGGCTTCACGGCCTATCCTCTCCCAAATGCGAGCAGGCGTCGCTCAGCCGGATGAATTCCTCTAGCGACAATTCCTCCGGGCGGCGCGTTAGTTCGATCCTCGCCTGCTGGCCCAGCGCTTCCAGCCAAGGCCGTCCGCCCTCGGGATTGAGACCGAGGAGCGAATTGCGCAGCATCTTGCGCCGCTGGCCAAAGGCTCGGCGCACCAAGCGGTCGAAACAGTCCGCGTCCTGTACTGCGTAGCGGGGCTTGGGGGCAAAGCGAAACTCGACTACGGACGAATCCACGGCCGGCACGGGCCGGAAGCAATCGCGTTCCACCTGCAAGCGCATCTCCACTTCGGCATGCATAGCCACTAACACCGACAACAGGCTGTAATCCTTTGAACCGGGGCTGGCGACCAAGCGCCGAGCTACTTCGCGTTGGACCATGACGATGGCACGACTGATACAATCGGCGTGAGCAAGAAGGTGAAAAATTAGCGGAGCGGTGATGTTGTAGGGAAGATTGCCGACGATCAGCAGGCGGCACCCGCCCGCGTCCCGCAGAACTTTCCCGAGATCGACTTGCAGAATATCTCCTTCGATCAAGCGCAACCTACGCGCATCTTGGCGTGCGCGCAGTAAGGCCACCAAGTCGCGATCAATTTCCACGGCCACTAGGCGATCCACAGCAGCGAGCAGCACTTCAGTCAACGCGCCCCGGCCTGGGCCAATCTCGACTACCACCTCACCAGCGGCCGGGCGCACTAGCCCCGCAATGGCCTCTATGACACCTCGGGCGACGAGGAAATGCTGGGCAAAGCGCAACCGCGGTCGGTGGGCGTTTACCAACGTCGCGCCCTCACCAAGCTGGGATCGGGTGGGGGTATCCGTGCTGTTCCCCCTCGGCGCAAGCCACGCCACAGGTCGGTCAGCACCAATTGCGGATTGGCATTGTGCCCTAGAGCCTCGGCCGCTCGGTCGATTTCCAAGGCGACTCGGGCCGCGTCTATTTTCTCTAGCAGGTTTTCCAAATAAAGACGCCGATCTACTTGGACGACGGACGCGCCTTGGCCGTGCGCCAACAGGAAAAGATCCCGCAGATACAGGCCGCAGACTTGCAAAAAACGCTCTAATTGTCCTCGATCCCCCCCCAACTCCGCGAGGACGCTCCAATAGACCTCGTCCCGCTGCTCCGAGCCACCACTGAGAAACGACTCGACTAGCTGCCGCGTTCCGTCAAATGCCCCGGCAGCCACCTCTTTGGCCTGCTGCAACGAGCCAGCCCCCATGCGCACGGCCAGTTCCAAACGCTCCCCAGCCACACCCTCTTGTTCGAGCTGCGCCCGCAAGGTCGCTCCATCTAAGGGACTCAAAATCATGCGCTGGCAGCGCGAGAGCACGGTGGGCAAAAGGCGCTCTGGTGCGGCCGAAACCAGCGCGACGACAGCCCGGGGCGGTGGTTCTTCCAAGAGCTTAAGCAGCGAATTGGCACCCGCCGGGTGCATTCGCTCGGCGGCGAAGATCAGGCCGACTTTGCGCTGGGATTCCGTTGGCGCAAACGCCAACTCCCTTTGCAACTGGCGCAGGTGCTCCACCGCGATATTGGCATTGCCGGGGATAGCTGCGCCCGCGTCGTGAACGTACTCCACTACGGAGTCGCGCAAGTCCGCCAGCGCCAGCCGCTGCTTGCCTCGGCGAGGAGGTAGTGGCAATGCGGTGTAGAGATCGGGATGTATGAACGAAGCGACTTTGCGACAACTCGGGCAACGATTGCAGGCGGAAGGGCCGCTGTCTATGCACAATAGGGCCTGCGCCCACGCGAGTGCAAAGCGTCGTTTGCCGGTTCCCTCGGCCCCGCAGATGAGAACCGCATGGGGGATGCGGCCCGATTCGAGCCACGCTGCGGCCACGGCCCCAGCCCGGTCTCGACGGGCCAGATCGCTAAACTCCCCGGAGTGCGAGGTGCCGCCCGTGCTGTACAAGCCAATCCCTATTTCTGCAACAAGCTCGCTTGGTTGTCCAGAGCAAAAAAGTGGGCTTTGTCGATTTCGACGGCCAACCGTACTGTTTGGTCAACTTGCGGCATGTGTAGCGGATCAACGCGGGCGACAAAAGCGGTCTTGCCGGTGGTCAGATTGAGAAAGACCTCATTGCCCATCGGTTCGACCACTTCGACCTTGGCTGCAATTTCGACGGTCTCGACATTGCGGCCAATAGTATCCGGATCGTGGATGTCTTCCGGGCGGATGCCCAGCGTCACTTCCTGACCCAAGTGGCTGCCTAGCTGGTCGCCGTGGCCGGCGGGCAGGGCGAGTTGCACATTGCCTTCGTCGAAGACTAGACCGCTGCCGTTGGAGGTCAGCGTGCCGCGGATGAAGTTCATGGAGGGGCTGCCGATAAAGCCAGCGACGAATTGGTTGACGGGTTTATTGTAGAGATGGAGGGGCTTGTCGATCTGCTGAATGAGGCCATCGCGCATGACCACGATGCGGTCTCCCATGGTCATGGCCTCGACTTGGTCGTGCGTCACGTACACCATGGTGGCCCCTAGGCGGGTGTGCAACTTGCTGATCTCGGTGCGCATCTGCACCCTCAGCTTGGCATCGAGGTTGGAGAGGGGTTCGTCAAAGAGAAATACCTTGGGCTTGCGGACGATGGCGCGCCCCACCGCCACGCGCTGGCGCTGACCGCCCGAAAGCGCCTTGGGCTTGCGCTCTAGCAATTCTTGAATGCCGAGTATATCGGCTGCTTCTTGCACCCGCGCCTCAATCTCGTCTTTGGGATATTTCCGCAGCTTAAGCCCAAAGGCCATGTTTTGATAGACGCTCATGTGCGGATAGAGTGCGTAATTCTGAAATACCATGGCGATGTCGCGGTCCTTGGGGGGCACGTCGTTGACGATCGTCCCATCTATCGAAATCTCGCCGGCGGTGATTTCCTCAAGCCCGGCGATCATTCGCAGCGTCGTGGACTTGCCACAGCCCGAGGGGCCGACGAGCACCACGAATTCCTTGTCCTTGATCTCGATATCGGCGTCGTCCACCGCCACCACTTCTTTGTCGTACACTTTGCGAACATTCTTCAGAATTACTTCAGCCATCGCGTCCCTCTTCTGCTGTTATAAGCTCTGGCGGTTATTTGTCGCCAAAGAGTTAAAGTATAATAAATAAATTACAAAATCTCTATGTTGTATTCCATTAAAACGGCGTCGTCCGGGGGATCGCTGTAGTACGCCACCCGCCGCCCTACGACCCGGAACCCCGCCTTGCAGTAGAGCGCCCGCGCGGCCCGATTTGCCGAGCGCACTTCGAGCGCACAACAGCTAGCGCCCTGTTCTGCGGCCACGCGCAACATCTGCCCCAACAACTGCCCACCCCACCCCCGGTTCCGATATGCCGAATCTACCGCGAGATTGGCTAGGTGAAAATCGCGGTCGGCGAAATAACCCATCGCATAGCCGATCAGCTCGCCGTAGTGCAAAAGCCCTAAACACAGGGCATCTCTATCGGCAAGTAGGTAATAAAAATCGGCCTCGCTCCACGGATTGGCAAAAGATTCTCGCTCAATCTCCATCACGCGATGTAGGTGGATCGGCCCTAACGAAACGAAGCGACTCTCGCCGCTCATGCCCGCGCTAGGGGACGAGCATCGGGCGAGCGCAAGTAATCGGGTTCCACTGAGGCCAGGTCCGCAGTTTGGCCTTTCTCCAGCTTGGATAGCGCCAGCCAGCCAATAGTTCCGGCGTCGGGACGAGCGCAGGACAGGGGGGCAAATTGCGCGGCTGGGTTGCCCGCCAATAGTTCGCGATAGGCCGTAGCTCCGTCCCCAGTGAAAATCGTCGGCGCGTTAGCTCGCTCTTGGACCAACTGCGCTGGCGCGATGGCCCGGGGCGGTGCCAGTTCGACCGGAACGCCCGTCGCCGTGTCGTAGAGCGCAGCATAGACCTCGCGCTTGCGCGCGTCGAGGACAGTGCAAACAGGCACGTGGGCAAAGGGCAGACGAGCAGCCAGTGCTTCCAGCGTTGAAACCGTCACTAAATCCTTGCCCGCAGCCAAACACAAACCCTTAGCTGCACTCAGCCCGATCCGCAGGCCAGTAAACGACCCTGGCCCAATCGCGACGGCTACGGCCCGCACTCCCTCGACATCCATGTCTGCGGCCTCTAGTGCTGCCTCCACCTCGCCGAAGAGCCGCTGTGAATGCTGCAATCCCACGTCGAAATAGCGGCTGACGACGATCCCTGCCGCCGCGCAGAGTGCCACGCTGCCGACCGGGGTGGCCGTGTCCAACGCCAGAATCACGTCGCGGTCGTGTGCGCTCACAGCAACTCCAATTGCTCGCCGTGGCTTGGTGGTGGCTCGAAGCCGAGGCGTTCCCAAGCTCGCGGCATGGCCATGCGGCCCTTGGGGGTGCGCTTAATAAAGCCTTCCTTGATCAAATAAGGCTCGACCACTTCCTCGATTGTCTCGGCCTCCTCGCCGATTGTGGCCGCTAGATTGCTCAGGCCGACTGGGCCGCCGTTGAATTTTTCAATGATGGCCCGCAGCAATGTGATGTCCATCTTATCGAGCCCCATCTCGTCGACATCTTGGATGACGAGTGCTTTTTGTACCACCTCGGCATTGATCTCGCCTTCGCCTTCCACTTGGGCAAAATCGCGCGCGCGACGCAGCCAGCGCTTGGCAATCCGCGCCGTGCCGCGGGAGCGACGGGCAATTTCCATCGCGCCTGACTCTGAGACCGATAAATTCAGCAGGCGAGCGTCGCGCTTGACGATCGCGGCGAGTTCGGCGACCGAGTAGTAGTCGAGGTGGGCATTGAGCCCAAAGCGAGCGCGCATCGGCGAAGTCAACAAGCCTTGGCGTGTAGTGGCCCCGATTAAGGTAAAAGGCTCCAATGGTACGCTGACCGAGCGGGCCGCTGGACCTTGGTCAATGATGATATCGATTTTGAAGTCCTCCATCGCCGAGTACAGGTATTCCTCGACCACGCGGTTAACGCGGTGAATCTCGTCGATGAAAAGCACGTCACGCGGCTCCATGGTCGTGAGCATACCAGCCAAGTCGCTCGGACGCTCGAGCAAAGGCCCTGACGTGGGATAGATTTCAACGCCGAGCTCTTTGGCGATCACATACGAAAGCGTCGTCTTGCCCAGACCGGGCGGACCGTACAGCAGCACGTGATCCATGGCTTCGCCGCGCTGCCGGGCAGCTTCAATGGCAATGCCGAGTTGCTGCTTGGTTTTCTCTTGGCCCAGCATCTCGGCAAGGGACTGAGGACGCAGCGTATTGTCGAACTGAAGGTCGTCGTCTCCGCCACTAGGATCTATGGGTCGATGGTCCATAGCCGAGCCTTCAGCGTTCCTTGAGAGCCAGTTTGATTAGCTGTTGCACACTCAGGTCGGGGCCGTGCTTTTCGACGGCCTTGCGCACCGCTTGGCGAGCGGCAGGTGCTGCGTACCCCAACGTCATCAGAGCCTTTGCCGCTTCGTCGGTTGCGCCAGGTTTGGCCTCCGAGGCCGCTTCGCCGGTCGCCGGGGCACTCGCGCGGACTTTGTCCTTTAGATCGAGTACCAAGCGTTCTGCAGTCTTGCGACCAATGCCCTTGATCGCCGTCAGTTCGGCTACGCGCTCCTGTAAGATGGCCTCCTGTAAATCGCGCAGGGTCATGCCCGACAGCACGGTCAACGCCGAATGAGGGCCGATGCCCGAAACGCCGATCAGCAACTCGAAGATCTCCCGCTCTTCCTCATTGGCAAAGCCGAAAAGCTCCATGCGGTCTTCGCGCACATAGAGATAGGTGGACAAATGGACCGCCTCGGAGGCTGGAGGTAGTTGGTCGAACGTTATTAGGGATATGGCCAAGCCATACCCCACGCCCCCGACGTCGACGACGGCATGGGTAGGTGATTTGGACAGGAGTGTTCCGCGCAGGTGTGTTATCACGGATATACCTAACGCCGGACCATGCGGCTGAGCAAGGCCTCTATCTCGGGCTTGCGCTGCCCTCGGCCTTCGCATAAGACCCGGCCGGACTGCTGAGTGTGGCATAGCGCGATAGCCAAGGCGTCTGATGCATCGAGGGATTTGGGCCGTTCCTTCATACCCAAGGTGCGGGCTACCATGAACTGGACCTGTTGCTTGGTCGCTTGGCCATTTCCGGTCACCGATCTTTTGATCATCGTCGGCGTATAGTGGGCAATGGGCAAGTCGGCTTTGCGCATGGCGATAATCAGGCAACCTCGCGCTTGGCCCAGCTTGGCCGCCGCGGTGGCGTCCTTGCCAAAGAACGTGGTTTCGATCGCGCCCTCGTCTGGGGCGTATTCGCCGATGAGCCGCGTCATCTCGTCGAACATGTACACCAGCCGATCCTCGAACGCATCTTCCTTGGGACGGATACAGCCGCAGTCAATATAGCGAGCCTTGCGCTTGCTGTATTCGACGAAGCCGTAGCCCGTGCTCGTGCTGCTAGGATCTACTCCAAGGACAAGCAAAGCGAAGCCTTACTAGGCCTGAGCCATGAGTTTTTCGAGCTCGTCTTCTCGGAGATCGAAATTGGAAAAGACCTTCTGTACGTCGTCTAGATCCTCCAATGCCTCGAGGAGGCGGATAATTTTCTCGGCCTCTTCGCCTTGTACTTCGAGCATGGTTTCGCGTTTGGGCATCCAAGCCAACGTCGCTTGGGCGAAGGCAATGCCGTTGTCTTCTAATGCCTTTTTAACCGGCTCCAAGTCGGCAACTGGAGTCGTTACTTCGTGGACTTGGTCGCCATCTTGGATATCCTCACCTCCGGCATCTACGATCGCCAATAGGAGGTCGTCTTCGGAAACATTGGCCTTTTCTACTTCAATGACGCCCTTGTGTTCAAACATCCAAGCTACCGCCCCACTCTCTGCGAGGTTGCCGTTGTATTTAGTAAATACGTGGCGAATTTCGGAAACCGTGCGGTTGCGGTTGTCCGATAAGGTTTCGACGATGATGGCCACCCCACCGGGGCCATAGCCTTCAAAGAGTCCTTCCTCGTATATCGCCCCCGGCTCGTCGCCAGTGCCTCGGCGTATGGCGCGCTCAATGGTTGCCGCGGGCATATTGGCCGCTTTGGCATTCTGGACTGCCGTGCGCAGACTTGGATTGGCCCCCTCATCACCTCCACTGCGGGCCGCCACTGAAATCTCGCGGATCAACTTCGTAAAAATTTTGCCGCGCTTGGCATCGTTGGCACCTTTTTTGCGCTTGATTGTACTCCATTTGGAGTGGCCAGACATCGGCTGTATCTCCTTACCAATCCCCGCCTGTGCTCTCACTACTCAAAGCAGAAGCACCATTCGGAGAAAATCGACTGTTTTCTATGACAGTATTAAGATAAAAAAACCCGCGCAATACAAAAAGCAAAGGGCCGCCGACCGCTTTGGCCGACCGCCCTTCACAACGGGTAAAAGCAAGTCACTCAGGCTGCTTCTTTGCCCTTATTTTTTTGCGAGTTTTCGACGACTTTAGCCATGATATCCCCGGGAACTTCCTCGTAGCGGTCGAATCGCTGGGCATGGAATCCCTTGCCCTGCGTCATGGAGCGCAGCAACGTGGCGTAACGATCTATTTCGGCTAAGGGGGCCTCGGCGTGGATGACCTGGAAATGGCCGTCTGCGTCCATGCCGCTGATTCGACCTCTCCGCGACGAAAGGTCACCCATTACGTCGCCCATAAATTCCTCGGGCACCGTAATCTCCAAGTGATAAATAGGCTCTAGCAAGATCGGCTTGGCTTTGAGGAAGGCGTCCTTGAAGGCGTGGGAACCGGCCAATTTAAAAGAAACTTCATCCGAATCTACCGGATGGTGCTTACCATCGTACACAGTAACAGCCACATCAATGACTTGGTAACCGGCCACTGGCCCCTCGCTCAGCGTCTCGACGACGCCCTTTTCCACCGCGGGGATGAAGTTGCTCGGGATATTGCCGCCGACGACCTCATTGAGAAACTCAAAACCTTCACCGCGCCCTTTAGGGGCAATGCGTATAAACACCTCGCCAAACTGCCCGCGGCCGCCCGACTGCTTCTTGTGCCGGTATTGCGCATCGGCATTGCCGCGGATCGTTTCTCGATAGGGAATCCGCGGCACCTCCATATCAATCTCCACGCCAAATCGCTCTTTCAGGCGACTAACGATAATTTCCAAATGCAACTCTCCTTGAGTGAGCAGAATCGTTTGGCGAACCTCACCGTCGTATTTCATGATGAAGCTCGGATCTTCCTCGTGCAATTGGGAAAGTCCGGTAGCGACGCGGTCCTCGCCGCCCTGCTCCTTGGCGTGAATAGCCACGCGAATTAGCGGCTCTGGGAATGCAATGCCCGGAAGTTTCAACGACGCGCCCTTGGCGCAAAGCGTATCGGTCGTATGGGTGTCCTTGAGCTTGACTAAGGCGACGATATCGCCAGCCTCGGCACTTGCGACTTCGGTCCGCTTGTTGCCGTTGAGGTGATAGATCTGGCCAATGCGCTCGGTGGCGCGCTTGCTTGAGTTGGCCACTTCGTCGCCGGGCTTGATCGCTCCAGAGAAAAGGCGCAATAGGGAAAGCTCACCTACGTGCTGCTCGGCCAAGGTCTTGAACACCAGAGCAGCCAAGGGCGCAGTAGCGGTACCTTCAAGCTCAGCCTCCTGTTCTTCGCCATCTTGGAATCTGAGTCCTGCCGCTTCGACCGGTGACGGACCGTATTGCACCAAGGCGTCCAGCAGCCGATCAATGCCGACATTGTTGTAAGCATCCCCAAAAAAGACTGGAAAAATTTCGCGCCGTAACATAGCCTGACGCAAACCAGCAACTAAATCCTCTGTGGTCAGTTCGCCCTCGCTGAAATACTTCTCCATCAGTTCTTCGTCGGTCTCGGCGATGGATTCTACCAATTGCTCGCGCAACTCTTCGGCGCGGCTTTGGACCTCGTTAGGTATGTCTCCTTCTGTGGCTTTACCATCCTGGTACGCATAGGCTCTCATCGCAACCAGATCGACAATCTGGTTGAATCCCTCGCCGGGATTTACCGACATTTGCAAAGGCACGACTTGGCGCCCGAAACGCTCTTGAAGCATTTCTAAGACCCGATCGGCGTCGGCATCGGTGCGGTCCATCTTGTTGATGAATAGTACCCGGGACAAATTGTAATCGGCAGCGAAATTCCAAGTTCGCTCAGTGCCGATCTCTATCCCGGTAACCGAATCGACGACAGTGACCATTGCGTCGGACACGCGCAGTGCCGACTTGGCCTCAGAGATAAAATCTGCATACCCCGGCGTATCAATTATGTTGAGGTGATGATCCTGCCACTGGCCATTCAGCAAGGAGACCTTGAGCGAAATCTGACGCTCAATCTCGGCCGAATCATAATCTGATGTCGTCGTCCCGTCATCAATGCGTCCCAAGCGATTTACGACGCCCATGTTGAATAACATGGCCTCAGACAGCGCTGTTTTACCTGCGCCGCTATGGCCACACAGAGAAAAATTCCTCGTTTGTTCGCTCAATTTGCCTCCTCCTGAATTAAGAGAAGTGCTTAATTAATTGGCCTACCTTGGCGTTGTCAAGGTATTTTCCACAGACACAAAAAAGCCCACCCCCAAAGGGATGGGCTTTTAAAAAAATCCGGCAGCGTCCTACTCTCCCACTAGGCGACCCCAGCAGTACCATCGGCGCAAGAGGGCTTAACGGCTCTGTTCGGAATGGGAAGAGGTGTTTCCCCTCCGCTATAACCACCGGAAAACTCAAATTCTCTTCAACAACCGAATACAGGCCCACACCACAAGCAATGCAAAACTCCAGTATTGCTGCGACAATAAATTGGTCAAGCCGCACGGCCAATTAGTATTGTTCGGCTTCACACATTGCTGCGCTTCCACCTGCAACCTATCAACCTCGTAGTCTACGAGGGGCCTTTAGGTAGGTTAACCCTACGGGATATCTAGTTTTGGAGTGGGCTTGACGCTTAGATGCTTTCAGCGTTTATCCCTTCCGAACGTAGCTACCCAGCGGTGCTCCTGGCGGAACAACTGGTAGACCAGAGGTCCGTCCAACCCGGTCCTCTCGTACTAGGGTCAGATCTCCTCAAATATCCTACACCCACGGCGGATAGGGACCGAACTGTCTCACGACGTTCTGAACCCAGCTCGCGTAGCGTTTTAATTGGCGAACAGCCAAACCCTTGGGACCTTCTCCAGCCCCAGGATACGCTGAGCCGACATCGAGGTGCCAAACTGCCCCGTCGCTATGGGCGCTTGGGGGCAATAAGCCTGTTATCCCCGGAGTACCTTTTATCCGTTGAGCTTCGGCGCTTCCACGCGCAACCGTCGGATCACTAAGCCCTGCTTTCGCACCTGCTCGACTTGTAGGTCTCGCAGTTAAGCTCCCTGTATGCCTTTACACTCTACGCGCGATTACCGACCGCGCTGAGGGAACCATTGGGCGCCTCCGTTACTCTTTAGGAGGCAACCGCCCCAGTTAAACTACCCACTTGGCACTGTCTCCGATCCTGATCAAAGGACCAAGGTTAGAACTTTAACAAGGCAAGGGTGGTATTTCAAGGTCGGCTCCACGAAAACTGGCGTTCCCGCTTCATAGCCTCCCACCTATCCTACACGTGCAGTGTCAAAATCCAATACCAAGCTGTAGTAAAGGTTCACGGGGTCTTTCTGTCCTGCCGCGGGTATCCGGCATCTTCACCGGAACTACAATTTCACCGAGTCCCTCGTTGAGACAGCGGCCAAGTCGTTACACGATTCGTGCAGGTCGGTTTTTAGCCGACGAGGAATTTCGCTACCTTAGGATCGTTATAGTTACGACCGCCGTTTACTGGAGCTTCGATTCAAAGCTTCGCTCCCGAAGGAGCTAACTAATCCTCTTAACTTACCAGCACCGGGCACGTGTCAGTCCCTATACATTGCCTTGCGGCTTAGCAGAGACCTGTGTTTTTGGTAAACAGTCGCCCAGCCCGTTTCTCTGCGGCCCCTTTGGGCTCCACCCGCGAGGGGCTTCACCTACTGAGGGCATCCCATCTTCCGAAGTTACGGGATCATTTTGCCGAATTCCTTAACGAGGGTTCACTCGCGCACCTTTGGATACTCTCCTCATCTACCTGTGTTGGTTTGCGGTACGGGCACCTACAGAACTCACATAGAGGTTTTTCTAGGCAGCATGATTAGGGTCAGTTTATGCCGTTAGACGGCTCCCCATCGCTTCTCGGGGTAACGGCCATCCGGATTTACCTAGTTGGCCCCCCTACGAGCTTAGACCAGCATTTCCAGTCGCTGGCTGACCTTTCACTTCTGCGTCACCCCATAGCTCGAACGCTCTGTAAGTGGTACAGGAATATTTAGCCTGTTTTCCATCGCCTACGCCTTTCGGCCTCAGCTTAGGTCCCGACTAACCCCAGGAGGACGAGCCTAGCCCAGGAAACCTTAGATTTTCGGTGAGCGGGATTCTCACCCGCTTTATCGCTACTCATGCCGACATAATCACTTCCATCTCGTCCAGCGAACCTTGCGATTCACCTTCGGCCTACTATGGAACGCTCCCCTACCAATCCGCACTTCGTGAACGAAGTGCGAAGTCCGCAGCTTCGGTGGTAAGCTTAGCCCCGGTACATTGTCGGCGCAAGATCACTCGACTAGTGAACTATTACGTACTCTTTAAATGATGGCTGTTTCTAAGCCAACATCCTAGCTGTCTCAGCAATCTCACATCCTTTTGATCACTTAGCTTACACTTAAGGACCTTAGCTGGCGGTCTGGGTTGTTTCCCTCTCGCGTACGGAGTTTATCCCTCGCACGCTGACTCCCTTGCAACAAGTCAATGGCATTCGGAGTTTGGTTCGGTTTGGTAAGCGGGTAAGCCCCCTAGCCGATCCAGTGCTCTACCTCCACGACTCTTTTACAAGAGGCTAGCCCTAAAGCTATTTCGGGGAGAACCAGCTATCTCCAGGTTTGATTGGCCTTTCACCCCTACCCACAGCTCATCCGAGAACTTTTCAACGTTCGGCGGTTCGGACCTCCACGAGATTTTACTCCCGTTTCATCCTGGCCATGGGTAGATCACCTGGCTTCGGGTCTACTGCATGCAACTAAACGCCCTATTCAGACTCGCTTTCGCTACGGCTCCTTCACTGAATGAATTAACCTCGCTGCATACAAGTAACTCGTCGGCTCATTATGCAAAAGGCACGCCGTCAGGGGACAAGCCCCCTCCGACTGCTTGTAAGCGTACGGTTTCAGGTACTATTTCACTCTCCTTCTCGGAGTACTTTTCACCTTTCCCTCACCGGTACTAGTGCGCTATCGGTCACGAGAGAGTATTTAGCCTTGGAGAGTGGTCTCCCCAGCTTCCCACAGGGTTTCCCGTGCCCCGTGGTACTCGGGAACGTCATAGGGAAGTCGACTACCATTTCGCCTACAGGACTATCACCTTCTATGGTAGAACTTTCCAGAACACTTCGACTATGGTGCCGATTGGTAACTTCCCGTCAAGTCAGCACTCTTGACAAATGACGCCCCACAACCCCGCCTGTACAACGCGTGCTGGCTTTAACATACAGACAGTTTGGGCTGTTCCCCGTTCGTTCGCCACTACTGGGGGAATCGCGGTTGCTTTCTCTTCCTAGGGGTACTTAGATGGTTCAGTTCCCCCCGTTTGCCCCACTCGGACTATGTGTTCATCCGAGGGTAGTGCAGCGTGACCTGCACTAGGTTGCCCCATTCGGAAATCCCCGGATCAAAAGTTATTTGCACCTCCCCGAGGCTTATCGCAGCTTATCACGTCCTTCATCGCCTTCTCGTGCCAAGGCATCCACCGTACGCCCTTTGTAGCTTGACCAAAAATCACTGTCACAACACTACTAGAGGTAATGCATCGCGGTGTCTCGAGTGGTAAGCACATAACGCTCTTCCACTCGGTAAACCTTAGATTATTACTGATGTGAACCTGTATTCGATTGTCAAAGAGCAAAAGCCTGAATGGTGGGGGTAGGTGGAATTGAACCACCGACCTCACGCTTATCAGGCGTGCGCTCTAACCACCTGAGCTATACCCCCGAAAATCGAATAACGCACATGAGGGCAGATCAAAGAGTAAAAACATTGACCTAGGCGGATAATGTCAGGAGTATAAAACTCCCAATAATCCCCCTTAGAAAGGAGGTGATCCAGCCGCACCTTCCGGTACGGCTACCTTGTTACGACTTAGCTCGAATCGACAGCTCCACCTTCGGCACTTCCCTCCTTACGGTTAGGATCGCGACTTCAGGTGTTTCCGTCTTTCCTAGCTTGACGGGCGGTGTGTACAAGACCCGGGAACGTATTCACCGCGGCATGCTGATCCGCGATTACTAGCAATTCCAACTTCATGGAGTCGAGTTGCAGACTCCAATCCGAACTGAGACTGGTTTTTTGGGATTGGCTCCACCTCGCGGTATCGCGACCCTTTGTACCGACCATTGTAGCACGTGTGTAGCCCTGGGCATAAGGGCCATGATGACTTGACGTCATCCTCACCTTCCTCCGGTTTATCACCGGCGGTCCCCTATGAGTCCCCGGCCGAACCGCTGGCAACATAGGGCAAGGGTTGCGCTCGTTGCGGGACTTAACCCAACATCTCACGACACGAGCTGACGACAGCCATGCAGCACCTGTCATGCCGTCCCGAAGGAGGCCTCCTGTTTCCAGGAGGTTTCGTCATGATGTCAAGCCCAGGTAAGGTTCTTCGCGTTGCTTCGAATTAAACCACATGCTCCACCGCTTGTGCGGGCCCCCGTCAATTCCTTTGAGTTTCAGCCTTGCGGCCGTACTCCCCAGGCGGGGCACTTAATGCGTTAGCTGCGACACCGAATCCGTCTATAGACCCGGCATCTAGTGCCCATCGTTTACGGCGTGGAC
>JAJEIO010000019.1 GCA_022827835.1 Candidatus Latescibacterota bacterium | reverse complement strand
ACCAGCGAGCGACTCAATGGCCGTCGTCGATCAGCACGGCCGGGTACACGGCCTCGAAAACCTGCGCGTCGCCGACGCAGCCATCATGCCCGACTGCGTGCGCGCCAACACCAACATTACCTCAATGGCCATTGGCGAGCGGATCGCCGATCTCATGCGGTGAAGACACCTGCTAACCCATCCGCAACGCCCGATTCGCCAGCGGCAAATCCACTCGCCCATTGCCCTGCCGATGCGACTCGCGCAAGCCAATGGCGATCTCCAGCGACTCGCGCCCAAACTCCCCTGGGCAAATCCGCTCTCCCCCCTCCTCAATCGCCCGACAGACGCCCTCAATCGCATCGACCATGGACGAGCGCGGATGCCACGGGCTGGGAAACGGCCGCTGGATCGGCTCGCCGGTCTCTGGATGCGCCCCCCACAGCTCGAATTGCGCGTGGGCGTTGCGCGAGACAATCATCCCGCTCTCGCCGATAAACTCCAAGGTCCACCCATGCCCTGAGCGGTCGGCGCGGGAGTTCAAAAAGCCACGCACTCCATTGGCATAGGCAATGTAGCCCGAGCCGGATAAATCCCGATCGGCTGCGGCCTGCGCATCGTCGTCCATCTCGCCCATTACCCACTCAGCCGGCGCTCCGGCAAAAAGCCGAAACAGGGCCAGCGTATGGCTTTGCAGATTCGACAGGGTGTGTGGGCTGTGGCAGACCATGGAGCGCAACCGGCCGATCGACCCGTCGGCTATGGCCTGCCGCGCATTGGTGTACCAATTGTACCAGTTGAGATGGCAGGCGATGGCCAGAATGGTTCCGCTTGCCTTGCACGCCGCGATCATGGCGTCGGCCTCGGCCAAGGTGCGGCACATCGGCTTGGTGGCAAAGATCGCCCGCACCCCGGCCTCAGCTAGGCCGATGACCACCTCGGCTCGCTCGTCGGGCCGCGTCGTCACCGCCACCACATCGGGTCGTTCTTGGGCGACCAACTCGCGGTAGTTTTCGTACAGGGCTTCTACGCCCCAGCGCTGGGCAAAGTCGTCCAACTTGGCTCGGTCCACGTCAGCCGCGCCGATCAGCTCAATGCCCCGCGCTTCGATCATGGCCGGGGCGTGTGCCCACGGCCACGGATAGTGCGGCATCCCAATGTGCTCGTCGTCAATGGTGCTGCCCATCCGTCCACAGCCGACCACTGCGCCGCGATACGTTCCGCGCGGCTGCGTCGCCGCGATCTGTTCATAGGCTTTGCTCAACGGTTGTGCCATGTCGTATCTCCTCTGCGTAAAATTGCTAAAAAGGGTCTGATTAACTAGAATTAAGATGTGCACTTTGCTTCCTCCGACCAAGGAAGAAGCCTCCCATGTACGTCGATATTCAGTAATTTAATTTGAGCTATGCGCCTTGCTTTTTACACCTATAGCTACACCGACCGGCTCGAAATGCCGCTCGAGCCGGCACTGAAAAAAATCGCCGCTACTGGCTACGACGGCATCGACATTTCGGGGACCCACGGGCCGTCGGCAGACCCGCGCTCAGTGACGCCCGAGTTGCGCGCGCAGACGCGGAGCATTGCCGAGCGGCTGGGCCTCACCATCGAAGCCGTCATCACCCACGCCAATCTCGCCGATTCGCTCTTTACCGACGAACCGCTCGACCTCAAGGGGTCGGTCGATTTGGCCGTAGACGTCGGCGCACCGCTCGTCGTCTTCCACATGGGCGGTCCCAAAGACGATGCCGCCCAGCGAGCCGAAGCTTGGCCGCGAGTGGTCGCCTATCTCCAAGACGCGCTTGCCTACGCGGATCCCCGCAACGTGCAGTTGGCAGTTGATGGCGTGTGGGCCGGTTGGCTCACCGACACCCCCGAGCGCTTCTTGAAGCTGCACGATGAAGTGGGCAGCGCGTCCTTTGGCATCAATTTCGATCCGTGCTATCTGACGCTCCTCGGCTTGGACCCGGTCGCGGTCGCCCACCAGTGGCAGGGGCGCATCGCGCACGCCCACCTCAAGGACCACATCGGCACCTATCCCGACTGGGACCACAAAATTCCCGGTCAAGGGAGCCTCGACTATCCGCGCATCGTGCAGGGGCTTAGGGACATCGGTTTTGCTGCAGCCCTGGCGATAGAGACGTTTGTCACCATGGATTTCGACGAATCCTGCGCGGTCGGCTACGCGGCGTTGGCACCGGCGCTGAGCAGGGGCTGCTCTCCAGCGCGGCGACAATGAGTACCTCCCACCCGTTCCTCGACATTGCCCGCATTGACGATCCCCCACGGCTCAGCGACTGAATTTTAACAGAAGGAGAGGCATCACCTTGACTACTTTTGACTTCCACGGCAAAAAGGCCGTGGCGACGGGCGCTGGCGGTGCCATTGGCGGCGAGATCGCCCGCGGCCTCGCCCGAGCTGGCGCTGAGGTAGCGATCTGGGACATTTCTCCAGAGGCGGCCCGCGCCAAAGCCGACGAGATCAACCAAGACTTTCCCGACAAGGTCCTCCCCGTCGAGTGCAATGTCGTCAACAAAGACA
The DNA here is from genome assembly GCA_022827835.1 of Candidatus Latescibacterota bacterium. Lineage (GTDB taxonomy): Bacteria > Latescibacterota > UBA2968 > UBA8231 > UBA8231. The sequence goes on along the minus strand of JAJEIO010000019.1, from coordinate 315,330 downwards.
GCGTCGAGGCTGCGCTCGCGGAGACCATCGAGCACTTTGGCACCATCGACTTCCTGCTCAACGGGGCCGGTGGCAGCCACAAGGATACTACCACTTCTCCCGAGCTTGAATTCTTTGATATTGATCCAGAAGCGGTCAGGATGGTGATGGATCTCAACTATCTAAGCGCCGTCCTGCCCTCGCAGGCCGTGGGCCGCGTCTTCGCCGCTAAAGGCGATGGAGCCGTTGTCAATATCACCTCAATCGGCGGAGGGCTGCCGCTGTCGCGGGCCTTGGCGTATTCCAATGGCAAGGCTGCGGCCGATAGTTTCACCCGCTGGCTAGCCGTACACATGGCCACGACCTACGCACCCAAAATCCGCGTCAATGCCGTGGCCCCGGGCTTTATGATCACTGCGCAAAACCGCTTCCTGCTCCTCGACGAAGCAAGCGGCGAGCTGACTGATCGCGGCCAGACCATTCTCAAAAACGTCCCCATGACCCGCTTTGGCGACCCGCACGAAGTAGTAGGCGCGGCCCTGTGGCTCTTTTCGGACGCAGCCACGTTTGTCACCGGTGCCATCGTGCCCATCGACGGCGGTTTTTCCGCATTTTGCGGCGTATAGACCCACCTATTCAAATCAGGAGTTCACTTTGCTACCCGATATCGAAATCGCTCGCCAGACCTCACTCCGCCCCATCGACGACGTGGCCGCCCAACTCGGGATCGGCTCCGAACACCTCGAACACTACGGCCGCGTCAAGGCCAAGATATCGCAGGAGTTCTGCCAGCAGCTCGAAGACGCACCTACTACCGGCAAGCTAATTCTCGTCTCGGCCATCAACCCGACTCCGGCGGGCGAGGGCAAAACCACTACCACCATCGGCTTAGGGGACGCGCTTAACCGCCTTGGCAAACGCACCACCGTCTGCCTACGCGAGCCTTCGCTGGGGCCTTGCTTCGGCATGAAGGGGGGCGGCGCAGGCGGCGGCTACGCTCAGGTAGCGCCGATGGAGGACATCAACCTGCACTTCACCGGCGACATCCACGCGGTCTCCGCGGCCCACAACCTACTCGCCGCGGCCCTCGACAACTACATCCACCACGGCAATGTGCGCCGCATTGATCACCGCCGCATCGTCTGGAACCGCGTCCTCGACATAAATGACCGGGCACTGCGCGATATCGTCGTCGGGCTAGGGGGGACGGCCAACTCCTTTCCGCGCCAATCGGGATTTGACATTGCCGTCGCCTCGGAGGTCATGGCCATCCTCTGCCTGTCCGAATCGCGGGCCGAGCTCAAAGAACGGCTTGGCCGGATCGTCGTGGCCCAGACCCGCTCCCGCGAGACCGTTCGCGCTGCAGACCTAGCGGTCCACGGCGCTATGGCGGTGCTGCTCAAGGACGCCTGCCAGCCCAACTTGGTGCAGACCCTAGAGGGCAACCCAGCGTTAGTTCACGGCGGCCCTTTTGCCAATATCGCCCACGGCTGCAACTCCATCGCCGCCACCCGCTTGAGTACGCGCCTGTCTGAATACACCATCACCGAGGCTGGCTTTGGCGCGGACTTGGGCGCGGAGAAATTCGCCAACATCAAGTGCCGCCAGAGCGGCCTAGCGCCCGACCTCGTGGTGTTGGTGGCCACGGTGCGCGCGCTCAAATTTCACGGCGGGGCCTCGCTCAAAAGCATCGCCAAACCCAATGTCGGAGCGGTTGAAAGGGGCGTCGAAAACCTCAAGAAACACATCGAAAACATCCGCCTTTTCGGCCTGCCCGTCGTCGTCGCGGTCAATGCCTTTGCCACGGATACCGACGCCGAGATCCAGTGCATCCACGACAAGTGCGCGCACCTCGGCGTTGAGATCGTCCCCGCACATCACCACGCCCACGGCGGCGCGGGTGCCGAAGACCTCGCCCGCACCGTGGTGCAGGTGGCCGAAAACACGCAGAGCGACTTCCGGCTGCTCTATCCCGACGACATGCGGCTTTGGGACAAGGTCCACACCGTCGCCCAAGCGATCTACGGCGCCGACGACATCATGGGGGACAAGCTGCTGCGCGGCAAGTTCAGGCGGCTGGAGGACGAAGGCTACGGCCACCTGCCCGTCTGCATAGCCAAAACCCAGTACTCGCTCTCGACCGATCCCGGCCTCAAGGGGCGGCCGCGCGGCTTTGACGTACCGATCCGCGACGTCAAGGTCTCGGCTGGGGCTGGGTTTGTGGTAGTGCTGACGGGCGACATTATGACGATGCCCGGCTTGCCAAAGAAACCCTCGGCCGAGTCGATTGACCTAGACGACGCAGGACAGATCAAGGGATTGTTCTGAGCCCGCAAACTATACAGGACGACGCACCATGTCATTATCAAAGCGCCTAGAATCGTGCTCGCTCGAACGCATTACCAAGATGAAAGATGTGATAGTGCAGGAGATCGATAGAATTGACCATCAGCTAGTCGAGCAAGAAAAAGAACTCGACGAAATGATCGAAAAGGTCGAAACGGTCAGTTTGAGTAAACGACACGGCCAATACGAACTGAGTCTGGATAAAGCTGAAGCGCAGATCGCCAGGTTAAACGCCGAAAAAGAAAAATTGCAGGACAAGGTCCGGATCATTGAACAGGCGCGCCAAAAGAAACACCTGATGGACGAGCAGGCCCGAGTACTGGGCAGCGTCGCGCGGGTGCGAGCCAAAGACCTGATCATCTTTTTTCTCATACTTTTTCTGATTACAATGCTCGGCATCGACTTCCTCGGCATAGGGGCCACAGGTAGTGGTGCCATTGCAAAAGCCGAAGTAGTAGAAGGCAGGATCCATCGAATAAACGTTTTGAACGGAGGACAAGGGTATGAGCGGGTGAACATTCACATAGCGGATGCGGTTGGGTCTGGTGCCCTTGTTTCTGGACAGGTAGTTGAGGGCAAACTAACACAAGCGGACGTCATCCACCTCGGAGAGCACTACGAAAATCCCGTTGTGGAAATAGAGCCCCATTTTTCCGTCGGTACGTTGTGGATATTCTGGATTATAGACGTGATCTGCTGCACCCTTTTCATGGCCAACTTCTTTTTTGAGTACCGGCTTGCCGCTTCCAAAAAGTGGTATTGGAAAAACAACTGGATAGACTTCATAACGTCCATTCCGCTGCCCCCGGTACAGGTCATCGCCGCATCACAGGTCGGCGACCTAGGTATCGTTCGCTTGGGGCGTCTGCTCAGAGCCGTGCGCATTTTACGGGCGCTGCGGTTGTTCCGCATCGCACTGTTTTTCTGGCGGGGCATGGATCACTTGAGCACCACGTTGGACGTGCGGCTGCTCAAGCGGTCTTTGCTGTACGGATTATTATCGCTCGTGTTTGGGGCCTTCATTTTTATGGGCTTGGAGCGCATGGAGTCTGGTTCGGGATTTGGGGCGAGTCTTTGGTGGAGCTTTACGACGCTGGTCACTGGCGGGTACGCCGACATCCACAATCCCGAGACGGCTTCGGGCAAAATCCTCACCGTTTTTCTGGTAATTACGGGTATGGTGCTGGTGGGTGTCTTTACAGCGACGCTGACGAGCATCCTCGTAAGCGATGAGGATTCCTTGAAGGTCGAGGAGCTAGAAGAGCAAGTCGGGATCGTGACGAAAATTCAAGAAGACGTAAAAGACGTGAACGAGCGGCTAGACCGGCTGGAAGGCACCATCCGCGAAATCCGGGACGCCGTAAAGGCGCAAGAGAGCTAGCGGCTTTAGACGAACTTTTCTCTCGCTTCCAATACTTTTGCCACTACGACTTCGACATCCTTTTCATCCACAAACGGCGACACGATAAAGGACTTCAGCGCGACAATCGGTTCTTGGTATTGGGTGTGCCGGTAGCAGTCGGTCGAGGAAATGACGACTCCGCGTCCGGCCATGGCCTCCGCGTGTACGTAATCGAAAATTTTGCGGTTGTAGTCGTTGTGGGCTAGTAGCGTTTCCCGATAGGCCGGGTCTTCGAATTCTTGGCGCTTGATCGCAAAAGTATCCACGTCGGGTGGATACACCCGGAAGAGCGTTACCGTGCCAAAATTGTCGCGGTTGAGCACGGTGATGGCTTCGTGCCCTTCGAGGTGCTCGCGCAAAAGCTGGGTCATCTCGACGATGTGCCCGAGTGCGACGCGCAATCCCTGCTCGCCGAAAAAGCGAAAATTGGCCAGCGCAGTTAGCGGCCCGGTCCCGGCTCTGGATGTTTCGAGGGTGTACATGCCGGGGCGGTGGTCGCCAAAGTGATAGAGGTACGGCATCTGTTGCGGATCGCGCATCAGGAGTTGCAAATCCGCCCGGTCTTTGACGAGGACGAGGCTGGAGATGTACGGGGCAAAGCCGGTCTTGTGGAAGTCGATGCCCATGGAATCGGCCAGCGCCAGATGGCGGATGCGCCGGCACGCTCCAGCGAGGGCGCGCAGGGTCCGCGGGCGAAACTCCAAGGGGTTGTCCTGAAAATCGTAGTCGTTGAACACCGACCACGCCCAGCCAATGACCGAATCGGCGTGGATGTGCGGGCGGTAGGAGAGTTGGAATTCCTCGACGAGCGAGTCGCGCATGGCCACAATCGCCTGCAAGTCGTCCAAGCCAAACGCATCCGTAGTCCCCATAGTCGCAATAAAGGCGGCAATTTTTTTTCCGCTGCCCAAGGCCGTTCGCGCTGCATCTTCTAGCTGCGCGAGATCAATTTCGTTCTCGGCTATCGTCGGAATGACGATCAACTGGTCGGTGCCCATGCCGAGCCAGCCGACGATGTTGTGGGCGCAGTAGTGCCCAGCGTCGGAAACGAGTACCACCACGTCGTCGGATACGCCCTTTTGCATGGCCTGCGGACAGGCCTTTTCCAGGCCGATCTTTACCCCATAGAGCGTGGTGCCGGTTCCGCCAAAGGTGAATGTGCCACTGGCCTGTTGTGGGTCGTAGCCAACCATCCGCGCGGTGATGGCGACTGATTCGACTTCGGCCAAGGCGACGAGGCGGCTGTATTCATCCCAAGCAATGTTGGGATTGTGCAACGAGGCGAGCAGAACGCCGATGAGGCTGGGAATGGTCGGGGGCGCGATGACGTTTTGTTGGGTGTGGGGATGGCTGGAGATGGTTATGCCGCGCAGGTAGCTGACGAGGTCTGAGGTAACTGCCTCGACCGACGACATCTCAGCGGGCAGTTCGGCGTTTTGCGCTTCGGCAAAGTCGCCAGAAACTACCGGACCAAGCGTCGGCAACTGCATTTTCAGGTCATCGACTTGGTCTAGGGCGCGCATGATGGAATGCACGAAATACGAATCGTGAATGGGGTCGGATATCGGTTGGGGAAAGGCGCGACGGATGTGTTCTAAGGCGTCGCGGTAGGATGAGGTCATTTGCTGCTCACTTCAGGTTAAGATGCAAAAGGCCGGGTACCCAAATAGGTACCCGGCCTTTTATTGTAACTTAGGATTGCCGTTCGGCGTTCCTTAGCGACTGTAGCTGTATTTCACGTACCAGAACGCGCCGCCAAAACCAAAGGGACTGAACTGGCTGTACTTGTTGCCGGTCCGATCCCTAGCTAGTTCATGTTCGTCGGGATAGGTGTTGAGGATATTCTGCACGCCAATGGCGATGGCGGATTGGGCCTCGTCAAACGAGATGCTGGTTTCAAGGTCAAACAGCACCTTGCCACTATAGGTCTGATCGTCTTCAGAGTCGTACCATTCGCCGTAGTAGCTGGCGCGACCTAGGCCACTCCAACGCTCGCTCAGGGCTTGGGTCAGCGTCAAATTCCCGCGCTGCTTGGGCAGATTCTCCTCCAATTCCCGCAGCCGGAGATCGTCGAGAATGTCCGGATTGTGGTCGGTGACTTCGGTGCTCGTATAGTTGTAGGCCAAACTCATCTGGCCCGAACCCACCGGTGCCGAGACGACGAGGTCGATCCCGTTGGTTGCCGTGTCGAAGTCATTGGTGAAGAAGCGGAACTCCTGCAGGCCGGCCGCGCTGGTTAGGCCCTCGTTGATTAGCTGCTGTTTCTGCTCATCGCTCAGCGCGAAGTCTTGCGAGACCGTCAGGCGATCCTCCACCTTGATGTTGAAGTAGTCGATCGTCGCGCTAACGACGCCCATATTGACGACGACGCCCCCGGAGAGGTTGATCGAGTTTTCAGGTTTGAGCGCCGGCCCGCCGCCATCTAAACCAAGGACCAGTCCAACTGCGCGGCTGGTGGAAGGCACGGTGCCGTTGTTGACCAAGTCGTTTTTCTCGAAGTTGAACTCGGTCGTTATGTTGAAGGCATTTTGCTGGCCAGGCGTAGGTGCCCGGAAGCCGGTGCTGTAACTACCGCGCAACTTTAAGTCGTCCGTAAGGGCGAAATTGGCGGCTCCCTTGTAGTTGGTGGTGCTGCCAAAGTCGCTAAAATCCTCCGAGCGCAGGGCCACGGAAAGCAGCAACGGATCAACCGGCTCAAAATCCGCCTCCACGTACACGGCCGTGTTGGTGCGATCCCAGCGGCCGGCTGCCACCTTGCTAAAGCCTGAGAAACCATTGGTAGCGGGCTGGAACCCTTGGCTGGCCAACGGCTGACCAATCAGGTAGGACTCGATCTGTCCCTCCACTATCTCGAATGCTTCATTGCGACGTTCGGCCCCTGCGGCCAAAAATACCTGGTCGCTGACCGGGTACGTGATGTCGAAGTTTAAATTGACATCCGTCTGGATGTAGTCTCCCGGGTTGAACGATGTCGGCGTATCAGGCCCCATTGAGGCATTCACGGTATTGAAGATGAAGTAGTCTGCGTGGTGGCGGCCATAAGACGCGCTCAGGCTCCAACCCAACGTCTCGGCTGCAAATCCCTTCAGGCCCAAAAGAATGGATTCATCCGTGGTGAAACCGCCGAAGCGGGGCGTGAAACCACCGGGAAACATTTTCAGGAACGAGAAGCAATTGGGATCGTCGCGAATCTGTAGCCAAGCATCCTGGTCCGGCTTGTTGTCAATGATAGGTACCGGGGCGCATTCGCCGCCCTGACCCACACCGTCCAAATCGCCAACCAGCAGGGATGGAGTCCCGTCCTCGAGTTCCGGCCCCTTAAACACGCCGCTACGGGTATGGGGATTGCGGAAATAGAACCCGCCTTCCGTTTCTTTGCTGGCGTAGTTGGCGTGTCCATAGAAGTCGAGATCCTCGCTCAGAGTCGCCCCGTAGTTGGCGAAGAATTTCAGATCGTCCCTGATGAAGGGCTGCCCCCAGATTTGGGCGGGATTGGCCACATTCGTGTTGCCCGCGGCAATCAGGCCCGCGGCATCATTGCGCTGCACCGAGCGGATGGTTTCGCCCGAGTTGCCGTATTCCAAGCTGAGATTGGCCCACGCATTATCGTTACCCAAGCCGAGATTGCCAGCGATGGAAAACAACTCGCCATCGCCGAGGATGCCTTCGCCGTCTTGGAAGCTGCCGACTTTGGTCTCAATCGCCAGACCATCGGAACGGTCCTTGAGGCGGAAGTTCAACACGCCGGCAATGGCGTCCGAGCCGTACTGAGCCGACGCGCCGTCGCGCAGGACCTCCACGCGATTGAGCGCGATCGCCGGGATGGGTGCCAAATCAGGGCCCTGCGCGCCATCGGCGACGCCGTTGCCCAGCCAGTGAATCACCGCAGCGCGATGGCGGCGCTTGCCGTTGACCAGAACCAGCGCGTGGTCGGGAGCCAACCCTCGCATGTTGGGCGGTCGGACGACCGTGCCCGCATCGCTGATCGGCTGGGTGTTGACGTTGTACGAGGGCACGACATTCCGCACCAAGTCTGCCAGGTCCGCTCCGCCTTGCTTGGCAAACTCGTCGGCACCAATGACGTCAATGGGCACGGGTGAGTCGGTTACAGTGCGCGACTGAGCACGCGAACCGGTCACCACCAGCTCTTCAACCTCCACAACGCCTTCGAGCATTTCCTCGTCTTCTTGCGCTTCTTCTTGGGCCACGGCCTCAGAGGCCAAGCTCACAGAGAGCAGGGCCGCAAGGCCAAAAGCCAGAGCAAAAATAGATAAGCGCTCTTTCATAGAATCGCCTCCTTCAGGAGAAGAGTGGAACATATGAACGTATATTATCTATTACTCGTAACAACAAATATGTTATACAATGATTTATCTTCGGTCAATACATAATTATTCTTAGATTTGAGCTATATTGAGCTATATAATACTACATATTGTATAATTTTTTTATTTCAGGCTGTGGCGATACCGTAGTCGAAGTGAGTTTTTGAGTCAATTCTGCGTCTTGGGCGCAATAAACCGAAAGACAACCTTTCATGTTGGGCAAATTTTTCGACAAAGTAAAGCAGGGATTGGCGCAGACGCGGCAGGCGATGACCGATGTGATCGCCGGCAACCCCCGCTTGGACGACGACGCCATCGACGATATCGAGGCCGCGCTGATCGGCGCTGATATGGGGCTGGAGACCGCCACTGAACTCGTCGATGAGCTGCGCGAGCGGCTCAGGAGCGACCAGATTGCGGATGGGCCGGACGGGGTGATGCAGGTACTAGAGGAGCAAGTAGCCGCGATGATGACCCTCGGCAATGGCGCGGCCTTGCCCCTAGCCGGCGAGCTGCCGGGCAAGCCGTTTGTCGTGCTGATCGTCGGCGTCAACGGCACCGGCAAGACGACGACGGTCGGCAAGCTGGCCAAGCAATACGCCGATGCCGGCAAGAAGGTGGTACTCGCTGCCGGCGACACGTTTCGGGCCGCAGCCATCCCCCAGCTAGCCATCTGGGCGGAGCGCGCCGGAGCCGACCTGATACGCACGCAGCAAGGAGCGGATCCGGCGGCCGTGGCCTTTGACGCGCTCGCCGCGGCCAAGTCGCGCGGGGCCGATGTGCTGCTGGTGGACACAGCCGGCCGCTTGCACAACAAGGTCAATCTGATGGAGGAACTCAAAAAGATCCGCCGCTCGCTGGCCAAGCAAGACCCCACGGCCCCACACGAAACCCTGCTGGTACTCGACGGCACCAGCGGCCAGAATGCCCTATCGCAGGCGACCGAGTTCAACCAAGCCACCGAATTGACCGGGCTCGTGCTGACCAAGCTGGACGGGACGGCCAAGGGCGGGATCGTCGTCGCGCTGCGGCGTCAGATGGATCTGCCAGTGAAGCTGATTGGAGTGGGCGAGGGGGTGGACGATTTGCAGCCGTTTGACGCGGCAACATTCGCCCGCGCATTGTTCGCCGAGTGAGGGGTTACAGCGCGGCCAGCGCGTCTTCTAGCTCCCCTCGCACTTCCGCATCTTCTTCTATTCCCAAGCGCCGTTGGAGCGCCCCCTTTGCCTCATCGCCCCCGAGTTGACCCAGTGCCCAAGCCACGTGACCGCGCACGAGCGGCTCTTCGTCGTCGAGCGCGTTGATCAGGGCCGGCACCGCGGCCTGCATACCCGAATTGCCCAAGGCCACGGCGACGTTGCGCAAAAAGCCTCGGCGCTTAGGGCGCTTGACTGGATTGCGGCGAAAGAGTGCGTTGAAATCCTCGCGGTCGAGTTGGATCAGGTCGAGGAGCGCCGGGTTGTCGAGACCGGCGCGGCTCTTGTACGCCGGTTCTGGGGCTGGCTCGGCCTTGCGGTTCCACGGGCACACCTCTTGACAGATGTCGCAGCCAAATATCCACTGGCCCATGCCTTGGCGCAGGTCGCGGGGAATCGGCCCCTTGAGTTCAATGTTGAGATAGGAGATGCAGCGCTGGGCGTCGAGTACGTACGGCTCGGGGAAGGCGTCGGTGGGGCAAGCGTCCAAACAGCGCGTGCAGGTGCCGCAGTGGTCTATAGCGGGTTCGTCGTAGTCGAGTACGAGGTCGGTGATGATTTCGGCCAAGAAGAAATAGGAGCCGCGGTGCTTGTCGATCAGACAAGTGTTCTTGCCCCACCAGCCCAAACCCGCTCGCTGGGCCAGTTCGCGCTCTAGGACCGGAGCCGTATCCACAAAATAGCGGCCTTTGGTCTGCTCCCCGGCCTCGGCCAGCACGAATTCCCACAGTGCTGCCAAGCGCTTTTTGACGATGTCGTGGTAGTCATCGCCGCGGGCGTAACAAGCGATCTGGCCGCGCAGGGGATCGGGTGCCGCAGGCGTGGGTTGGTAGTAATCCATGCCGAGGCAGATGGCGGTCTGGGCACCGGGGACCATCTGGCGCGGGTCCGCGCGCTTGTCGAGGTGGCGCTTGAGATAGTCCATCTGACCGGCGTAGCCCAAGGCCACCCAGCGAGCGTAAAACTCGGCCCCTTTTAACGGATCGGCCGGGGCGAAACCGACCGAGGTAAAGCCCAAGGCGCGGGCCTTGTGGCGAATTTGTTCGGTCAGCGACATGCTGGGCCGCGCAAGCAGGTACTAGAACATCTCCGCGATGCGGCGGAAGACCATCTGATTGAGGTCGTTGAACGTGACAAACACCATGATGAACAGCATGATGGCCAAGCCGATCTGCTGAAAGATCTCGCGCTGGCGCAGCGAGAGCGGTCGGCGCATGATGCCCTCTAGCGTGAGGAAGGTCAGATGGCCGCCGTCGAGTACGGGGATAGGGAGGAGGTTGATAATCGCCAAGTTGACGCTGAGTATGGCGAGAAAGCGGACGAAGGAATCCAAGCCCTGCTCGGCGGTCTGTCCGGCTAGCTGGGCGATGCGCAAGGGGCCGCCCAATTCTTCGGTCGAGCGATCGCCTTGGAAAAGCTCTCCCAAAAAGTCGAGGATCAGCCAAGAGGAATTGTACACGCCCAGCCCCCCCAGCACCACCGCTCGGTCCAACCCGACGGTGTGGCGCGAGATCTCCGGACCGATGCCAATGCGACCCACGAACGCTTCGCCCTCGGGGTGGGCCGCCGGGGTAATGAACTGCTCCATGCGCTGGCCGTCGCGCTCCCAAACCAACGGAACCGTCTCGCCCGGATAGCGGCGGATTTCCTCGCTCATCTCAGCCCAGCTCACAACCGGAGCTTGGCCGACGGCGCGGATGATGTCGCCCGCTTGCAAGCCGAGGCTGTCGGCTGGCGTCCCAGGCTCAACGTGCCCCACTGTCGTGGGACGCATTAGCTGCACGCCGTAGCCCTCGTCTCCCGCGGGCGGTAGGTCGAAGTCCAAGAGGATACCGTCGCGTTCGACTTCGAGCCTAGCACCGCTGCTTGCGATCTCGTCCAAAGCGCTGGCCAACTCGTAGGCATTGCCGACGGGCGTATCTCCGACGGTGCGCACGCGATCGCCGCGCACCAGACCAACCTCGGCGGCGAGGGAATTCTCTTGGGGGTTGACGCGAGTGCTATCGAAGGAATCGATTCCATAAACGCTGAAGAGGAAGATCAGGGCTACAAAGGCGAAGAGGAAGTTCATGGCTGGGCCAGCGGCGATAACCGCCATGCGGATTCCCACCGACCTAGAGGGAAATTCCCAGTGCGCGCCGGTGGTTTCCTCGCTGCCCACATCGGCCATGCCAGCTACCTTGACATAACCGCCAAAGGGGATCCAAGAAATACAGTACTCGGTTTCGCCGCGGGTAAAGCCGATCATTTTGGGCGGATAGCCCAAGGAGAAGCGCTCGACGCGGATGCCCGCCCATTTGGCGACCAGAAAGTGGCCCAACTCGTGGACAAAGACCAAGACGCCTAAGGCGATGAGAAACGAGGCAATAGTAGTGAGGGTATCGAGCATACTCTAATCCATCTCAAGAAAAAACGGCCAGCACATCCACGTAGAGATACGCCAGCGGAAAGGCCAAAAAATAAGAGTCAAAGCGGTCGAGCAGGCCGCCGTGGCCTGGGATCAGCATCGGAGCGTCCTTGATGCCCATGTCGCGCTTAAAGGCCGATTCCACCAAATCGCCCACCTGCGCTCCAATGCCTGCGACGAGCAAAAGCCCCAGCAGCGACGCCGTGGAAAAAGAGGGCAGCAAAAAGCCCAAGGGTATAGGCAGAGCGCTGCCGACCACGCCGCCAATGCACCCGATCCGCGTCTTATTAGGGCTGATCACCGGTGCCAGCTTGGCCCGGCCCCAAAACCGACCGCTGAAGTACGCCCCAGAATCCGTGAGCCAGATGCAGAGAAAGAGCACGGCCACCAAGTGGTGAGCCTCCTCGCCCCTACCAGCCGCCTGAAAAAGCAGCAGTGGCGCACTGCCCAAGACGCCGAAGAAGAGCACGCCGCCCAATGTCAGAAAGGCGTTGGACGCATAGCGCTCCGTGCCCTGGAACAGAGCCCACACCACAACCAGCAAGATGGCCGCCATCAGCAACGCGGCGAGGTCGTCGCCCGTGCCCTGGCGCCAGAAGTAGCTGCACAGCCCCAAGACCAACAAGCTGCCCGGCAGGCGGATGGGTCGGTAGCCGGCCTCCTCTAGAATATGGTGGTATTCCCACGAGCAGCGCACGGCCACCGCCAACACCAATAAGAAGATTCCCCAGCTAGCCCCTTCGACCAGCAGGAGGATCACCGGCACGAATACGATAGCCGCGAGGACGCGCTGCCGCAGGCCGGAGGACTCTGCCGCAGTGTCAGCCGCCAAAGCGCCTCTGCCGTTGTTGGTAGGCGGCAATGGCTTCGTAGAGATGCTGGCGACGAAAATCCGGCCAATGCACGTCGCCGACAAAACAAATCTCCGTATAGACCATTTGCCAAGGAAGGAAGTTGCTCAGCCGCATTTCGCCGCTGGTGCGGATCAACAAATCCGGATCGGGCAAATCGGCTGTATAGAGAGCACTGCTGATTTGTTCTTCGTCTATATCCTCTGGGTCAATCCGGCCAGCCGCCACTGCGGCCGCTAGCTTGCGGAAGGCGTCGACTAGCTCAGTGCGGCCCCCGTAGTTGAGCGCCAAGTTGAGCTTGAGGCCGGTGTTGTCTTTGGTCTGCGCGAGGGCGTGCTCTAGGGCCAATTGTATAGTCGGAGACAACGCGTCGGTGCGGCCGATGGCGTTGAGCGATACGTTATTTTCGTGCAGTTCCGACACTTCGTCGCGCAGCGACTCGTGCAGCCACTGCATCAGCTCTTCTACTTCCGCTTCGGGCCGGGACCAGTTCTCCGTCGAGAAGGTGTACAGGGTCAGCGCCTCGATTTGCAGTTGGCCGCAGGCGCGGACAATGTCGCGCACCGACTCGCGGCCAAAGCGATGCCCCTCGGTCTTGGGCAGATTGCGCTCGACGGCCCAACGCCTATCGCCGTCCATGATAATGGCGATGTGTTGCGGCAGGTTCCCCTCGTCCTTGAGGCGCTGCTGGATGCGGAAGTCCTCTTTGGGATTGAGAGGTTTTACTGGGTGGTATTCGCGGGGAGAAATTTCCAGCGGCAGAGCCTGAGCACTCATAACGTAGTAAGGATGATTTGGTGGGTTTCTGTGGCCGCCATCCACGGCCACTGTCATAGATTTGGGCGCGTCCTGCCTTGAGAAAACAAGGCCGCGCCCATCTTGGTCAATCTAGGGGAAAGGCTCATATTCGTCAAGCAAGCCTAGGTGCCAGATGCGCTTGACGCTCTTTGTAGGTGCCAGTATTATGTAATGTATGAAGAAGGAGGCAACGCGCGCCCTCAAAGAACGGCTCAGAAAGCGCGTCTTGGCGGCGCGCATGGGTTTGGACCGAGACCTAGTGAAAGTCAGCGGGCAGGCCATCCTAGAGCAGGTGTTGGGCTTGGAGGCGTACCGCCGGGCCAAACTCGTCCACACCTATGTCTCCAGCAAGGAAAACGAGGTCGATACCCGCACGTTGATCGGTGCTTGCCTAGCGCACGGCAGGCGCGTGGCCGTGCCAGTGGTGATGCCGGGAACGAAGACGCTGGCCCACGCGCTGATCGACGGCCTAGACCAACTCGTCGTCGGCCCGTGGGGGCTGGCGCAACCCGATCCGGCCGCGGCCACTTGGTTGCCCGCAGAAGCGCGGATCGACTTGGTCGTAGTACCGGGCCTTGCCTTTGACCGGCGCGGGCATCGCATCGGCTGGGGCGGCGGCTACTACGACCGCTTTCTGGCGCAAGTACAAGCCGTCAAAATAGGGCTGTGCTACGACGAGCTAGTCCTAGACTGCATTCCCGGCGAGCCGCACGATGTGCCCGTGGACCTGGTCGTCGCCGAAACCGCCATTCACCAAGGAGAGTCTGCATGATCTACGAATTGCGCATTTACCGCTTCCACAAGGGAGCTGACAACAAGAAGAAATTCCGCGCCGGCTTTGCCAAAGCGCGCCGCTTTATGTCCAAGTACGGCGTGACGTTTGTCGCCGCGTGGGAAAATCCCGACCGCGACGACGAGTTCATCTGGATTCGCGCCTTCCCCAACGCCAAGGCCCGCGACAAGGCGATTGAAGCTTATTACGGCAGCCCGGAATGGGCCAAGATCGTCGATCAGATCCGGCCGCTAATCCGCCGGCGGGAAGTGCGCGTGATGAAGGCATTGCCTTATTCGACGCTGAAATAGCAATCCTGAATGACTTGGAATATTCGAGATTCGGATCGTCTTGTGATACTATTCTGCGTCCATCTGCGGATTACTTTACGAATGATTTAGGATGGCTAAATAATGTTCCGCATCGGCCCTATAACCGCTGATCCCGGCATCCTGCTAGCGCCTATGGAGGATGTTTCCGAGCTACCCTTCCGCCTGATTTGCCGGGAACTGGGAGCCGACATCGTCTATACCGAATTCGTCAATGCCGAGGGACTGCTGCGCGAAGATCCCAACGGGCCGCGGCGCGCTTTTCGCAAACTGCGCTTTGCAGAAGCCGAGCGGCCCTTGGCGATCCAGCTCTACGGCGCGGCCTCGCTGTCTATGGAGAAAGCCGCTGAGATCGCCAGCACGCAGAACCCAGACTTCATCGACATCAACTGCGGCTGCTGGGTGAGCAATGTGGCGCTGCGCGGAGCCGGGGCCGGGCTATTGCGCGACTTGCCGCAGATGAAGGAGGTCGTCGCGCGCGTCATCGGCGCAACGCACCTGCCGGTGACCGTGAAGACGCGCCTCGGCTGGGACCAGCAGAGCATCCGCATCGTCGAGGTAGCTCAGATGCTCGAAGATCTGGGCGTGCAGGCGTTGGCCATTCACTGCCGCACCCGCGCACAAGGCCACAAGGGCGCGGTGGCCTACGAGTGGATACCCAAGGTCAAGGCCGCGGTCTCCATACCGATCATTCTCAACGGCGACGTGACCTCGCCGCAGATGGTCAAATACGCCTTCGACAGCACGGGGTGCGACGGGGTGATGATCGGCCGCGGTGCCATCCGCCACCCGTGGATTTTCCGCGAATCCCAGCACTACCTAAAAACGGGTGCGCTCTTGCCCGAACCAAGCTGTCAGGAGCGCGCCGAGCTGTGTCTCAAGCACCTGCAACTGGCCGTTGAGCACGACGGCCCACAAGGGGCGCTGGTCGGCACGAGACGCCACTACGCCGGGTACTTTCGTGGTCTGCGCGGCGCGGCGCAGCTCAGAGCCGAGTTGGCCAGCTACAAAGAGCTAGCCCCCTTGTTGGATCGCCTCGCCGAACTGCGCGACACCGATCCAGAACGCCTCGCCGCCTGATTCCCATCCCGCTGCTATTTTCGCTCCCGTCCCGTTTTAACTGGGTACAATTCATAAATTTTTTCTATTAATTACATAGTAATAATTAATTTGCCCAATGAATAGAATCTTCTACTTTATTTTCCGGCAAATGACATAACTCTTCCATACAAAAGGAGACTCCTGTGAACCAACCCAAATCCATCGCTCCGGCCACGGGCAAACTCGGCGTCCTAATTCCCGGCATGGGCGCTGTGGCCACCACGGTTATCGCCGGCGTCGAAGCCATCAAAG
Organism: Candidatus Latescibacterota bacterium; assembly: GCA_022827835.1. GTDB lineage: Bacteria > Latescibacterota > UBA2968 > UBA8231 > UBA8231. The sequence continues at coordinate 299,572 of JAJEIO010000019.1, read as the reverse complement.
CTGGCATTGGCCAGCCCATCGGCTCACTGACCCAGATGGGCACCATCCGCCTGGGCAAGCGCACCGAAGGACGCTCGCCGCTCATCAAGGACTTCGTGCCTTTGGCCGATATCGACAGCTTGGTCTTCGGCGGCTGGGACGTCTTTCCAGAGGACGCCTATGACTCGGCCATCCACGCTGGCGTCTTGGACCAGAGGCTACTCGACCAGATCGCGGACCCGCTCAAGGCCGTCAAGCCAATGCCCGCGGTTTTCGACCGCAACTACGTGCGCCGCCTCGAAGGCTCCAACGTCAAAAGCGCCAAGAGCAAGTGGGATGCCGTGCTAGAAGTGCGCGAAGACATCCAGCGCTTCAAGGCCGACAACGGCGTCGAGCGGCTGGTGATGATCTGGTGCGGCAGCACCGAGGTTTTCATGCAGCACCACGAAGTACACAACGAGATTGAAAGTCTCGAAAAAGCCATCCAGGAAAACCACCCGGCCATACCCCCGAGCATGATCTACGCGTACGCCGCGCTCCAGGAAGGCGTACCCTTTCTAAACGGCGCGCCGAATTTGACCGTGGACGTCCCGGCCATGGTCGAACTGGCGCGGCAAAAGGGCGTGCCCATCGGTGGCAAGGACTTCAAGACCGGTCAGACTCTGATGAAGACCTTGTTGGCCCCGGGTCTCAAGGCGCGGATGCTCGGCGTGCAGGGCTGGTTTTCGACCAACATCTTGGGCAATCGCGACGGCGAAGTGCTCGACGACCCCGATTCGTTCAAGACCAAGGAAGTCAGCAAGCTCGACGTGCTAGAGTTCATCTTACAGCCCAATCTCTATCCCGAACTCTACGGCGATATTTACCATAAGGTGCGGATCAACTACTATCCGCCGCGCGGCGACGAGAAAGAGGGTTGGGACAACATCGACATCTTCGGCTGGATGGGAATGCCCATGCAGATCAAGGTCGATTTCCTCTGCCGCGATTCGATTCTCGCCGCGCCGCTGGTCTTGGACTTGGTGCTGTTTGCCGACTTGGCGCAGCGCGCGCAGATGGGGGGGATTCAAGAGTGGCTCTCGTTTTACTTCAAAAGCCCGATGACCGCACCCGACCTCTACCCCGAGCACGACCTCTTCATCCAGCTCATGAAGCTCAAGAACACGCTGCGCTTCTTGCAGGGCGAAGATCTAATTACCCACTTGGGTCAGGAGTACTACGACTAGGTGCTTGGGCGGTATTAGGAACTTTAATACCCAACTTTCTCATTTTGCCATACAGCGTCGAAGGCGGCACTCCCATCAGAGGTCGCTAGTTGGGAAATCGCTACTGGTCAAATGGAAATAGATTTCGTCGTTGATTTCTTTTGAGCAGGGACTTATCGTTTTCTGAAGACAGAAAAGGACAGGCATCACCTTCATCTTACCCAGGCCGGGTTAAGAAGATGCCATGAGACAAATGCTCTCCTATTCGGGCCTGAATAAATCTTGCCTTTTCAGGTTGCCCAACGGCAGCCTCGACACGGATTCATAAGCCCATGAGGATACCTGTTGCATACGAGCCCGGATACGAAAAGGCCCGCGCGTCCAACCCTGAGCTTGCTGATAAGTACATCAAGCACACGCTCATCGGCGATCCCGAAGCTGATTCCTTAGTCAATGCAATAGCTGCCGCCGACCAGGATCAGCAGGCCGAATTCATCAGGGCTGGGATGGATGAGGATGAGGAGACATTGCGCTCGGCACCGCCGGCAGTGGGGGAGTTCTTTGATCGGATTGGGACGCCGCCTGAGTGGTTCGACCCACAGGTAGTGTATGCTGGATGCCGCAAATTCCACGCCTACTCAGACCTATTTCTCACCGCATTTGTCACGGATATCATCGTCCGGGGTTTTACGACGCTAATCAGCCAATCGTTTTTCATCACGGGGCGGCTGACTGATCGGGGGGTACGGCGGCTGCGGCAGAATATCCGGCATCTCTTAGAGATTATGATGCCAGGCGGCCTAGATCGGCATGGCGAGGGCTGGAAACTGTCCGTCCGCCTGCGGCTGGTACACGCGCGGGTCAGGCAACAGTTGCTCGTTTCTGAAGACTGGGACCAAGAAGCCCACGGAATGCCGCTGAGTGTTGCCCATATCGCGCTCGCGTCCTGTAACTTCTCTGGAATGATGCTGTGGGCCGCCGGGAGGATTGGAGCGCGGCTGAACGACGAAGAGCGCGACAGTTTTATGCAAATCTGGCGCTACACCGCTTGGCTGATGGGAGTGCCCGACGCACTCATATTCCGCGATGAGGCCGAGGCCCGCGAGATATTCCGCGTGGGCTACATGTGTGAGCCGCCCTTTGGCGTGGAAGCCATCGCCATGGCAAACTCGGTGATTAACTCGGCCCCCTTAGTGATCGGCATTGAAGACAAAGACGAGCGCAAGGCCCTGCTTAGCTATGGATACCGCCTTTCGCGTGCATTGCTCGGCGACGAGCTCGCCGACCAACTCATGTTCCCCAAAAGTCGGACGACCGGCACGCTGGTGTATTTGCGGATGCGGCGCAGGATCCAAGAGGTTATTGATGCCCTTAGAGGACCTAGGCAACGCGCCAAAGGTCTGCGCACCCAAAATTTTATGACCATGCTCGACATATCTGTGCTCGATGAAGAGGGGATCAGTTACCGATTGCCCGACGAGCTACACGGAGACCCATCGCGTTGGTGAAATCGCATTCTGTTATCCGCAACTCGTCGCATTCGACGCTTTAGAAAACGCCTATGCAATTGGAACGCTATATCGCTGCCATTCTGCGCCGTCGGTGGCTGGTCGTCGTGCTGGCAACGCTGGTCATGCTCGCCATCACGGCTGGTGCTCGCTTCATCACTGTTACCAATGATTACCGCGTTCTGTTCAGCGAAGACAATCCACAACTCGCCGCGTTCGACGCCCTAGAAAACACGTATTCCGTCTCCAATGCGGCGCTGATTGCCATTGCACCCCGCGATGGCTCGGTGTTCACCCGCGAGGCGCTTGTCGCAATTGAAGAATTGACCGAAGCTGCGTGGCGCGCGCCTTATTCCAGTCGCGTCAACTCCCTTACCAACTATACCCACAGCGAAGCATTTGAGGATGATTTGGTCGTCGCTCCGCTCGTTGATGACGCATCTGCACTGAGCGATACCGATGTGGTGCGCATCGAAAAGATCGCGCTGGACGCGATCGAGATTGCCGGGCGTCTGGTCGCACATGACGGACACACGGCCGGGGTGGCTATCAATTTTATCCTGCCCGAAAATCCAGATCAGGCCGTGATCGAAATTACCGACTATCTCAATTCGGTCCTAGCCGAGGCCCGCGCGAACCATCCGGATATCGATTATTACATGACCGGTGATGTGATCATGCATCGAGCGTTCTCCGATGTTACGAAGAGCGACATGGAGACCCTGACACCTATTGTGTTTCTCATCATCGTAGGTGCCTCCATTATTCTCCTGCGTTCGATTCTCAGTACTTTGGCCATTGTCGCCGTGCTCGTATTTGTCGTCAATACGACCTTGGGATTCGCCGGGTGGAATGGCGTGGTGTTCAGCCCCACCAACGCCGGCGTGCCGATCATTGTCATGGTCATAGCCATCGCGGATTCAATCCACATTGTCACGAGTGTTTTACTGGGTATGCGGCGCGGGCTGGATAAAAACGCGGCGATTGTCGAATCGATTCGCATCAATGCCTATCCGGTATTTATCACCTCGGTCACCACGGCGATTGGATTCCTCAGCCTGAATGCCTCGGATTCGCCGCCGTTTCACGTCTTGGGCAACTACGTGGCGTTTGGCGTATTGTGCGCTCTCATATACACCATGACGCTCCTGCCGGCATTGCTCTCGATTCTGCCGTTGCGCGCGCGCCGCATCCAGTCCGAGGGAACGGCGTTCTTCGACCGCTTCGCCGACTTTGTCATCGCGCGGAGAACATTCCTGCTTGGCTCCGTCTCCTTGGTGATCGTGGTGTTAGCAATCGGCATTCCCCGCATTGAGCTAAGCGACAACATGGCGCAGTACTTTGATGATCGCTACGAGTTCCGGCGCGATACGGATTATGTCATTGATAACCTGACCGGTCTAGACAAACTGGAATACTCGCTGAGTGCAGGGCGCGAAGGCGGCATCACTGATCCCGACTATTTGCGCAAGGTCGATGCTTTTGTCGAATGGTACCGGCAGCAACCCGAAGTGACTCACGTCCAAGCGTTTTCGGACATTATGAAGCGTCTCAACAAAAACATGCACGGCGATGATCCAGCCTTCTATCGCCTGCCCGAAGACCCAGACCTCGCGGCGCAGTACCTGTTGCTCTACGAGCTTTCGCTGCCGTTCGGCAGTGACCTCAATGACCGCATTGATGTCGCCAAATCCGCTACGCGTCTAGTCGTGACAACCAAAAATGCGTGGTCGCGCGATATACGCGAACTCGACGAGCGCGCCCAAGTCTGGCTGCGCGCCAATGCCCCTGCTTTTGCCCAGGAAGCATCGGGCCTGAGCGTCGTGTTTGCCCACCTGTCGCTGCGCAACATCAACAGCATGTTGCGCGGTACGATCACGGCCATGGTGCTCATTTCGTTCATCTTGATTTGGATTTTCAAGAGCGTTCGAGTCGGGCTTCTCAGTCTGCTGCCCAACTTCATCCCCGCCATTATGAGCTTCGGCCTGTGGGGCTATCTCGTCGGCCACGTGGGCATTGCGTCCTCCGTGGTCATCGCCGTTGTCTTCGGCATTGTCGTGGATGATACAGTTCATTTTTTGAGCAAATATCTGAAGGCCCGGCGCGAAGGTCTGCCAGCACCCGAGGCCGTGCGCTCGGCCTTCCACACGGTGGGCCACGCTTTATGGACGACGACCGCGGTTTTGTCGGTCGGCTTTCTGGTGTTCGCCACATCGGGATTTGAGGTGAGTTGGGCGCTCGGACTTTTGGTCACGATCACGATTATCTTCGCGCTTGTCGCCGACTTTCTACTCCTGCCAACGCTGCTGATTGCCATCGACCGGAGAAATTCATGATTTCCACGCGATCCATGCTGCCGTTTTTCGCGCTTTGTCTCATCATTTTCTGTCTTGGCGCGGCACCTGCCCACTCTGAGAGTGCTACTCCCGAGGAAATCGGACTGAAAATCGCCCAAGATTCCCGCGCTCGCGAGGCAGGCTTTGGCAACTTTACGGCCCAACAAACCATGGTTCTGCGCAACAAACACGGACAAGAGAGCCGACGCCAGCTTCGGGTAAAGGTCCTCGAAGTCTCCGACGATGGCGACAAAAGCCTGTTTGTGTTCGATGAGCCGCGCGATGTCCAGGGAACGGCGTTGCTCATTCACGCGCATCGGGAAAGCGCGGACGACCAATGGCTCTACCTACCTGCTCTGAAGCGAGTCAAGCGCATTAGTTCGTCGAACCGCTCTGGTTCTTTCATGGGGAGCGAATTTGCCTATGAAGACCTGACCGCCGAGGCCGTGGAGAAATTCACCTACCGCTATCTGCGCGACGAGCCTTGTGGCGATTTGACCTGCACGGTCTCCGAACGCGTTCCCGTGGATAAAAAATCCGGCTATAGCCGCCAAGTGGTCTGGCGCGACAAGGATGAACTGCGCGTGTGGAAAGTGGAGTACTACGACCGCAAGGATGCCCATTTGAAGACGCTTACGCTGGGGAATTACCAGCAGTACCTGGAGAGCTACTGGCGCGCTGGCGAGATGACGATGGAAAATCATCTAACCGGCAAAAGTACCGTTTTGACTTGGTCGGATTTTCAATTCCAAACAGATCTAGACGACCGCGATTTTACGCGAACCGGGCTGAAACGGGCGCGTTGATGCTGTTCCGTGCGGCTTTCGGCGCTGTCTGGATTTTGGCCTTGGTCTTTGCCGTCAAGGCGCGGGCCGGAATCGAGATTGACCACGAGTTCTCCGGACGCTTGAACGGCGAAAGTCGATGGTTTCCCGAACCCGGCGCTCATTCCGGCCAACGCTCCCATGCGAGCGGCTTTGTTGCGGTGCCCGAACTCTACCTTGAAGACGCCGAGGGTAGAAGCCTCACTTTAGCACCGTTCTTTCGCTACGACAACACCGACTCACGCCGCACCCATGCCGACCTGCGCGAAGCCTATCTGCTGCTATTCGGCGAAATTGGCGATGGCGAATGGGAACTGCGCGTGGGCGTCGATCAGGTGTTCTGGGGCGTTACCGAATCGCAGCACCTGGTCGATATCATCAACCAAGTCGATTTCGTCGAACATCCGGCCGGAGAGGCCAAGTTGGGGCAACCCATGGTCCAGCTCACTTGGTCTAGTGATTGGGGGGTGATGGAAATACTGGGTCTGCCCTATCACCGCGCCCGCACCTTTCCAGGCCGAGCGGGCCGCCTACGCCTGCCGCTCGTGGTAGAAGCTGAGCATATCGAGTACGAGAGCGAGGCCAAGGAGCGGCACGTGGATCTCGCCGCCCGCTACAGTTACAGTTTTGGACTCCTCGATATGGGTGTGAGCGCATTCAACGGCACCAGCCGGGAGCCTGCTCTGAAGCTACTCTTGGACCGTAGCGGCACGCCAGCTTTAGGTCAGTACTACGCGCAGATCCGCCAGTTTGGACTGGATGCCCAACTAACGGTCGGCTCTTGGTTGTTCAAGCTGGAGGCCATTCAGCGCACCGGTGCTCGCAACCTTGTCGGCAGGGAAGAGGACTACGTTGCTGCCGTTTTTGGCGGAGAGTACACTTTCTACTCCGTATTTGGCTCAGCTGCCGATCTCAGTTTGCTCGGCGAATGGAATTACGATGGGCGCGGTCGCAATGCGACTCCAAGCCGCTCGCCCAATACGCTCGAAAACGACCTCTTCTGCGCCGCTCGCCTTGCGTTTAACGATGTTCAGAGCAGTGAAATTATCGCTAGTATGCTGGGGGATGTGGACCGTTCTACCCGCGCACTGGCCGTCGCATTGGAGCGGCGCATCGCTGACCAGTGGTCTGTGAACCTAGAGTCGATCTATCTCCTCAATATCGACCAAGCGGATATCCACTACGAGACCCGACGCGACAGCTTCGTTGATCTGAGCCTGATGTATAATTTCTAGCCCGTCGGATAAGGCGGAGAATTATCCTCACCAGAGCGAGTACCCGCCATCGACGACCAAGTCGTGGCCGGTAGCGTAAGCAGAGGCGTCCGAAGCGAGGAAGACGACGGCCCCTTGATAGTCGGCCGGGACGCCTAGACGGCCCATCGGCGTGTTGGCGAGCCAAGCGTTTTTCATGTCGTCTTCGGCGTGAGCGGTCATGGGGGTGAGCGTGTGGCCGGGGCTGATGGAATTGACGCGGACGCCGCGCGCGGCCCATTCAGCAGCGCACACTCTAGTTAGCTGGTAAGCACCTGCCTTGGCCGCGTTGTAGTGGCCGTGCAGTTGGGGGCGGTTGACGACGTGGGACGAGATCGAGACGACGTTGATGATCGAGCCGGAGCCTTGCTCTAGCATGATTCGACCCTCGGCCTGACAGCAGAGAAAAACCGCTTTGAGGTCTAGGTCGAGCACCCGGTCCCAATCGGCCTCGCTGATATCCTCGATGGGGCCGCGCAAGGCAATGCCAGCGCTGTTGACGCCGATGTCCAGCCAACCCCAAGCGGCGAGGACGGTATCGACCATGTTTTCGACTTGGTCCTTGGCGGTGACATCTGTAGGGATAGCCAGAGTCCGGCGACCGAGGTTTTCAATCCGAGTACAGGTATCAGCGGTACCAGCGGAGTCAATGTCGGCAATGGCCACGTCCGCACCCGCCTCGGCAAGGGCGACGGCGAGGGCCTGCCCAATGCCAGAGCCGCCGCCGGTGACCAGCGCCTTGCGGTCGAGGAGGGAGAAGCGGTCGAGGATGCCCATTTGTTTTTAGCGATCCGTGCGCGCTGCTACAGAGCTGACGGCGTGAGCCTCATCCCCGAGTGCTTTTCAATCCCCTCGTCATTCCAAACAATACCCAAACCAGGCTGGTCGGAGATGGTCAGGAAGCCTTCCTCGTCGAGGGAAAAGGGCGCGCTGACGAGATCCTCAATGTAGGGGGACGGGGTGATGTATTCTACCCAGCGGGCAGTCGGCACAGCCGCCACTAGCTGAAGGTCGGCTGCCAGTCCGACGGCGGTGTTCCAGCCGTGGGGGACGAAGAGAATCGAGTGGTCATAGGCGTACATCGCAATACGGAACTCCTCGGTGAGGCCGCCGACCTTGGTGACATCGGGTTGGATGTAGTCAACCGCGCGGCGCTCGATCCACGGCAGGAAGGACTGCCGGCGCGTCAGCACCTCGCAGCCCGTAATCGGCAGGGGCGCGTGCTCGGTGAGTTTGATGTACCCTTCGATATCGTCAGGGCGCAGGGCCTCCTCAAACCAAGTGACATCGTAGTTGGCGAGCATGCGGGCAGTTTCGAGCGCCCATTTGTAGCCGTGCGGCCAGTCCCGGTCAGAGCCGCCTGCATCGACCATTAGCTCGATATCTGGGCCGACGGTCTCGCGGGCAGTGCTGACGATGCTTTCGTCGAGCGTTTTCGACCCGCGACCAAAGGGCCCCCAGCCCATTTTGATAGCGCGAAATCCCCGGTCCATCGCGGCCTGGAGCCTCGGCTTCAATTCGTCTGGCTCGGCCATGATGAGCGATCCATACGGCTTGATGCGATCCCGGTAGCGCCCGCCCAACAGGCGCGAAATGGGCTGGGATGTAATCTTGCCAAAGAGGTCCCACAAGGCGATGTCGATGCCGGAAATGGCGTGGGTGACGGCACCGCCCCGCCCCTGCCAGAAGGTGGCCTGATGCAGTTTCTCGGCGACCCGCGCCGGCTCAATGGACTCGCCAATCAGCATGGGGCGCAGCAGTGCGAGCGAACCCGATACTAAGCGGGTGGAGGTAAAGACGGAGCCCAGACCGGTCACCCCTTCGTCGGTGATGATCTCCACGAGAGTGTGCAGGTTGTCGCCGGGGTCGTATCCCTGCTCCCATCCACCGTCGGGCGTAGCTCCCACCAAGGGTATTGTGCGAATGTCTGCTATCTTCATCGTTGCACGAGTTCGATGAGAATCCCGTCGGGGTCTAGGGTACAGACGACGCCCGGCGTATCTGGAGCGGCCATAGGCTCGGACAGGAATTCCACGCCTTTCGCCTGCAATGCGGCGCACTCCGCCTGCACGTCGGGGACGAAGAAAGTGAGCCAGCGCACCCCAGCGGCAAATTGGGAAGTTCGCTGCGGCGGCGGCACGGCGATATCCATCAGCTTGATCAGCGTCTCTCCGGCCTGCAGGCGCACCTGTCTGAAGCCTTGCGGTGCCAGCCCGATCCCCGTCGCTAGGTCTTCGGGAATGTCGATGTCGAGCACCACCTCAAATCCCAGTTTGTCTCGGTAGAACGTCAGCGATTCTTCAAAGTTGCCGCATACTATGCACAGGTCAACGACTGGATGTGAGAGCTTCATAGCAATCTCCTGAGTGAGGAATTGGAAGCAATGTACGCAGAATCGAGAGGGATGTGAACACCACTGGGAGCAACCGATGCGTCCCAGCCATCGAGCGGGAGTGCACATTCGGGCCAGCGGGAAACCAACCCTCTGTGCTGCTTGATACCGGGCCGCAGGATGTCAATGCAGGAGGTCGTTAATTCTCGGCGCGGGTAAGAGAGACATAAGCCCAGATGGTGGCCAAGCCGACGAGGATGATAAAAAGGACCATTAGCTGGGTGTCTTGGGTGAGAGTCATCAGGCCAAAGGCCCAGAGCGTGTTGGCACCGGCGTGCAGGAGTAAGCACAGGAGTACGCTTTGCCCGGTGCGGTTGTAAAGCCAAGCGAAGATTACTCCGAACGCGGTGACTATGGGTAGGTATGCCCATAACGGGATTTGTCCGGTGGCGGACGGGACCAAGAGGAGAAGCGGCAGATGCCAGAGGCTCCAGATGATACCAATGGTCAGACCGGCAAGACTAGGCCCGATAAGGGCCTGTAGCCTCGGTTGGGCGAAGCCGCGCCAACCGATTTCTTCGGCCAAGGGGCCACCAAAGCAAAGCATCAGAAAGACGATAGGGAACATGAGGACGAGGACGAGGAAGTTGGCCTCTTCAGACGGCAGGTTGAGGCCAGCGGCGATGGTCTCTACGGCAGGCGGGATTCCGCCGAGTAATACGTGGATGGCTACGGCCAAAGCAGCGATGAGGATAGGTCCAAAGATGGCTATGAAATACCATTGCACGCCGACGCGCCAGACAATTAAGCCTCGCGCTAAGCTGCGTACACCTTCGCGGCCTTCAAGGCGTCCCGTGATTAGCAAGGCGGCCAGCGTCGGGGCCCATGAGCCGGGAATGGTTATGAAGGTTCCCACTCCGGGCGACAGGTCGGGAATCAACAAGGCGATAGCTACCCAGATGATCCAGGCGATGGCAAAGGCCAAGGCGAAGAACAGGATCAGGGGAGATTGCGCGAACATCGGACGGCTCCTTGGGTCAGGGCAAGTTTATACACAACTGCGCGGACAGGTGCTGAACAACGGCAAGGTGCAGGCTTGTAGCATCAATATCTATTCATCGCCTTATTGCGCGGTCCAATTTACAAGTTCGGGGTCGTGACACCGGCCATCCAGCCTGCCCGTTGCGATGATGTCCCGATATAGGTAGGCGCTGTCCTTCCAGATTCGCTCTTGGGTGTCAAAGTCTACGTATATCAAGCCATAACGGCGCGAGTAGCCAAAGGTCCACTCGAAATTATCGAAGGCCGCCCATACGTAGTAGCGCTCTACCCGCACACCCGCCTCGATGGCGTTGCGCACCTGTGCTAGGTGTCGGCAAAGGTAGGCTTGTCGGCGTATGTCCTGCACCCGACCTGCGGTCAGTGCATCGTCTATTGCTCCGAAACCGGCACCATTTTCGGTGACGAAGAGCCGCGGAGAGTCGTAGGCGCGGTGTAGCTGGCCAAGCAGGTCGCTGAGCCCCTCGGGATAGACCTCTCCCAAGTGCGACTGCACGGAATCCGGGTTAGGCAGCGCCTCAATGCCGTATCGCGCCGAGGCAACCGAGGCCTTAACCCGTACCGGGGCGTAGTAATTGATCCCGAGGAAGTCCGGCGGGGCTGCGTCGCGCAGAATGCTCGACCCGCGTTGCAGCCCGGTCGCCCCATCCCTTTCGTACCGGGCTAACACGTCAGCCGGGTACTCACCCTTCATTACGGGCTCTATAAACCACTGGTTAAGGATTCCATCTTCCAAGAGGGCCGCGTCGCGATCGGCCGACCCAGGTGTGGCCGCGTATACAGGAGACAGGTTGAGCGCGATACCGATTTGACCGACCAAGTTCATGGAACGGAACCCCTGCACCGCACGGGCGTGAGCCAGTAGTAGATTGTGTGCTTCACTCGCCTGCTGGACCAGGACATTGGCCGGCACGTCGGTGACGCTGGCCTGATCTGCGGATGGAGCGAAGAGGCCCTTGGCGATGGCACCAATGTACATGGATTCCATATAGGGCTCGTTAATTGTGATCCAAGTCGGTACGCGGTCGCCGAAGGCCTCAAAGGCGATGCGAGCGTAGGCGGCAAACCATTCTGGAGACTCTGGGTTAGCCCAACCTCCTTGCCCGGCTAGGGCCAGAGGCAGGTCTTGGTGGTAGAGCGTGATAGTCGGCTCGATCCCGGCTTGTACCAGCGCATCGATGACGCGGTTATAGTGGTCGATGCCAGTCTGGTTCACCGGTCCTGTGCCTTGGGGCAGGATGCGGCTCCAAGACAGGGAGAATCGGTAGGTCTGGGCACCGAGTCGCTCGAGATGGACGATATCCTCGGCGTAGCGGTGGTATTGGTCGATGGCCACGTTGCCGGTGGCCCCACCAGCTATGCCGAACTGATTGGTGTAGAGGTCCCAAATGGACATTCCTTTGCCGTCGGCTTGGTATGCTCCTTCTACCTGATAGGCCGCCGTGGCCGTACCAAAAACAAAGTCCGAGGGAAAGGTGGAGATTGATGGTGCTGTGCGCCGACCGCAGCCCGAAAAGGTGAGGATCAGGGCAAGTATCAAGCGTGCGAACATGACTGAGTCTTCTCGGTTAAGGAGAGAGGTTCGTAGGCATGGCTTACGGGTTTTCTTCGGCCACTCGTCGTTTGAGGCGTGTGATGGTTCGCTCACACCACTCGATTCTCGACTCCAATGCGGAAATCCCCATATCCAGCGTTAGCGCAAAGTGGTAGTCGCGCCAAGGTAGGCTATCGGGATAATTGGGGTTGCTTTGGCCGAAAACGTAGTCGATCGATTTGAGCATTCCGAGCGATTGGCGCTGCTTTAACTGTAACTGCTCAAGGAAGGAGAGGGTCTGTTGCGGATCTTCGAGGTCGCCCATAAAGCACAATTGGGCGACAAAATTGACGCGTACCTTGTCGATGAGTGGCTCGTCGCGCAGCCATTGGTGCAGAAAGGCGCGGCCCTTTGCAGTAAGCGAATAAATTTTGCGTGTCGGCCCTTTGCTGGAGGAGGCTTCCGCGCAGTTGAGCATGCCTTCCTGTTCCAGCTTTTTCAGGCTGCGATATATCTGACTCTGCTCAGCAGCCCAAAAGTGGCTTATCATTTTGTCGAAGTGCGTTTTTAGCTCGTATCCGCTCAGCGGCTCGCGCAGCAGGCCGAGGATGATATGGTCGAGACTCATAGTGTGTTTACTATATCACAAGTGTCATAGACATTTATACAACTATAACACTTGTGACATAGTAAAGTCAAGAAAAAAGTCAGCGCACGATTAGCGCGCTACTTTCATATAGCCCCAAATGGAATCCTGAACGGCCATTCTTGCACCGGGAATCTTGAGGTTAATGGCGTAGATCGAGTTGCCGGATCGCTTCGATTTCGGCGCGGTCCTCGGCGCTGATCCGACCGAGGCGGTCCTTGCCAATACCCGTGTACTGCTCTTCGTAAGGGTCGCTACTGACTTATCACCACGTGCTTAGGTGATTTCTCTGCCTTTGCAGGTCGCGTCAACTGCCTGTTGTCGGCCGCCGCAACTACTCTACATCCACATCGAGGATATAGCGCGCCGCTGGCGAGATGCGCTTCCAGGTCTCGTAGCGCAGGTATTCGCGCTGGTTGAGTTGCTGGCCGTGCTCGCGGGCGGTGAAGTAGCAGTGCATGGCGCGGCGCGGCAGATCCTTGCTCTGGTTGAGGGTGCCGCCGTGCCACGTGTGGCTGTTGAAGACGGCGACTGTGCCGGCTGGGGCGATGAGCAGCTCTTCGTCGGGGTGGGGTGCTTGCGCATCTGTTAGGACTTTGCTCGGGTGCTGGCCCTTGTGCGAGCCGGGCACCAACCGAGTGCAGCCATTTTCCTCGCTGAAGTCGTCCAGCAGCCAGATCGAATTGCAGACGTGAAACTGGCCGTCGTAGTCTGCTCCCCAGTCGGCGTGCAGCCCTTGTAACCCCTCGCCGGGCAGGGCGTCGCGAGCGTTGAGCGAGGAGAGCTTGAAGGGGCGGTCAATGACGTGGTGGACAGCGGCCAGCACTTTGGGATGGGTATAGACGCGGTCAAAGACCGGTCCTTTGTTGCAGAGGTCGGAGAGGCGGCGCGTACCCTGCTCCTGATGAACTTCAATACCGGCGTGGATTCCTTCTTTCTCGCATAGTTCCTCGAAGCGGGTGCGCAGTCCTGCGAGCCACTCATCGTCGATAACATCCGGGAGTACCGCGTAGCCTTTCTCGTCGAGGTCGTTTCTGTTCTGCTCGGTCAGCAAGTCGTCGCGGGCACCCAAGGCGTCCAATGCGCGTGTGATATCCATTATTCGTTCGCTTCCGCTTCGACGAGCGCCTTGAGCGGCACGTCTTCGTCCTGGGGTAAGTAGTAGCTCAGGGGATCTCCAACGACGCCAATGAGCTGTTTTTGGATCGGATTGCAGCGGGCGACGAGTTCGTCGGGCATGGCGATATAGTCCATGGGTTTGACCCAGCGGTAACCGTAGCCAAAGAACACGGTCTTGCGCGGAAAGCCCGCCCAGTTGTGGCCAATGGAGTGATAGGTGCGCTGCTCAAACAGGAAGGCCGAGCCAGCGCGGATATTCATCGCCTGTGCGCCGTACGGCAGTCCAGTCGTGGGGTCCGTGGCCGGGCGTCCAAGCAGACGATTGGACCCAGGCACGATCCAAGTGGCCCCCGAGGCTGGGGCGGTCTGGTCGCTGAGGGCGTAGGCTATTTTGAGCAGGATCCGCGGGTGCGGCTCGCTCATATCTCGGGGCGAGGTGCCGCCATCGCGGTGCCAGCCGAGTTTGTTTTTCTCGTCTTCAGCCGGCTCGTCACCCGAAGGCAGGACGATCAAGTGCGAGGTCAGCATCTGGATATTCCAGCCGAGAAGCTGCCACGCCAGCGGAACCGTGGCGGGCCAGTCGAGGAGCTGGAGAAAGGCGGGGTGCTCGACGATGCAGTTGCGCATGTTGAGCTTGCCGCCTTTTTCAAGTCGGCAGGCGTCGGCATAAAGCGCGTCGGTGGCTGCGTTGAGCTCGGCGAGCACGTCGGCAGGTAGGGCATCTTCGACGAGGAGATAGCCCTGCTGTTCAAAAAATGCTTGATTTTCGGGAGTGAGGACGGCTTGGGCGAGGGGTTGGGTCATGGCGTGCATGGCTCCCAATGTAGATACTAATTACTACGGACGGCAAGCTCTCGGTATAGCCGAGTTCTCTCATCGGGTAGACTTGAGATTGTCTGCTTGGACGGATATAATATCCAATGCGCAAAGAGAAGATGAAAGGGAAACCATTAGAATCTCAATTCGCTTTGTGTATCGAAAACAGCGAGTGCGAGGATTTGGAGAAGCGCAAAATCTACCAGATTCTGCCTGACGCAGAAGCGGTCCAAGAGGGATATTTGAGAGTCGTAGATGAATCAAGGCAAGACTACTTATATCCCGCAGCTTATTTCATTCCCGTCGAATTACCTCGCAAAGCCCAAGAGGCATTAGCGGCGACAACCTGAGTCTAAAAACTAAATTCACTATTCCATGCCCGCACTCGACGGCATCCGCGTCCTCGACTTTACCCAAGTAATTTTCGGCCCAGCCGCCACCCAAGTTCTGGCCGAGCACGGTGCCGAAGTCATCAAGATAGAGCGACCCGGCGGCGACCTAGCCCGCGCCTTCGGCCCCTGGGTAAAGGAGCAAAGCCTGCCTTTTGCCAGCTTCAACCGCTCCAAGAAAAGCGTGGTCCTCGATCTCAAAAAGCCCGAAGGGTTGAGCGTTATCCACCGCCTGCTAGAAAACACAGACGTGCTGGTACACAACTTCCGCTCCGGCTCCGTCATGGCCAAGCTGGGGCTAGATTACGCTGAACTGCGGGAGTCATACCCACGGCTCATCTACGCCGTTGGCTCGGGCTATGGCTCGCAAGGCCCGTACAGCGAGCGCAACAAGGGCGGCCACGAGTCCATGGCCCAAGCACTGAGCGGCGTGGCGGCTCGCTTCGTCGGCCCCCACGGCACGCCCCAGCGCCTGCCCTATACGGTCGCCGACTTCAACGGCGGCATGTTGCTGGCGCAGGGCATTCTCCTCGCGCTGTTGGCCCGCGAGCGCACCGGCACCGGGCAATACGTGGAAACCTCGCTCCTCGACGGCATGATGAGTATGCAGGCTTGGGCGACGAGCAAAATTTTGAACTTGGGCGACGACGGCGAAGACGATGGCTCGGGCGGGGCGACGCATCCGCGCGGCAATCCGCTCGACGGCGCGGTGTTCGAGACGGCCGATGGCTTCTTGATGGTCACGGCGCTTTTCCGTCCCTTTGACCAACTATTGCGCGATTTGCAGGAGGCCCTAGCCATTGAAGGGCTGGTCGGGGATCCGCGCTTTGCCACGCTCGCCGCGGCCGTAGATAACCGCAAGGCCCTGCGGGAGCGGCTCGCGCCGATCTTTGCGGAGAAAACGAACGCCGAGTGGATTCCGCTGCTAGAGGCCAAGGACATCCTCGTCGCACCGGTGCGTTCGACCGCCGAGGCCCTAGCAGACCCGCAGCTTGAGGTCAACGAGATGCTAGTCGAAGTCCAACATCCGCAGGTGGGTACCATGCGCCACATCGGCACGCCCCTGCGGCTAGCCGGGACGCCAGCCCCGGCACCGACACCCGCCCCCCTAGCCGGGGAACACACCGAGGCTGTGCTGCGCGAGGCTGGGTACGCGGACGACGAGATCGCCGCGTTGCGCGCACAGGACGTCATTCCCTGATTGCACAGGAGCTCCCATGCCTGACATTGTGCGCTATGGACTATTGAGCACCGCCCAGATCGCCCTCAACCGCCACCTGCCGGCCGCGCAGGCCATCGGCCACGCCGAGATCGCGGCCATATCGAGCAGAGACCAAGCCAAGGCCGAAGCATGTGCAGCCCAATACGGCATTGCCAAGGCGTACGGCTCGTACCAAGCCGTGCTAGACGATCCCGAAATTGACGCGATCATCAACCCCTTGCCCAACAGCATGCACTGCGAGTGGACGATCAAGGCAGCGGAGGCGGGCAAGCACATCCTCTGCGAAAAGCCGCTCGCCGTGACCGTGGCGCAAGCGCGGCAAATGATCGACGCAGCCCGAGTCAACGTGGTGCTCTTAGTAGAGGCTTTCACCCACCGCCTCAACCCGCAATTGCAGTGCGCGCGCCGGCTAGTGCAGCAAGGAGAGATCGGCGAGGTAAAACTAGCGCGAGCCGAGCTTACCTTCGGCATCCGCGATTGGGCCACCGACGTCCGGGCGCAAAAAAAATTGGGCGGTGGCGCGCTTTTGGACGCCGGGTGCTACTGCGTCAGCGCCGTGCGCTTTGTGCTCAATGCCGAGCCGGTGGCCGCGCAGGCTTTTCAGCACCTGCGCAACGGCGTGGATGCGAGCTTGGCCGGGCTGTTGCGCTTTCCCGGCGATCACATCGCCTATATCGCGGCTGGCATGGAGGGGCCGTTCCGCTGCGTGTTGGAGATCGTCGGTAGCCACGGCGCGATCTACGTGCCCAACATGTTCGACGAGCAGGCTGCGGTCCACATCGCCATCGGCAACGACGAGCGGGTGGAGACCTTCTCTGGGCCGGATCGCTTTCAGGTGCAGCTAGAGCGCTTCTCTAACTGCATTCTCCAAGGCAAAGCTCCCGAATTTCCCCCCACAGACGGCCTCAAGAATGTGGCTGCGCTACAGGCATTGAAGCAGGCCGCCGAATCGGGGAGCCTAGTCGAAGTGCCGTCTTGAGCAATAGCCCACTATGAGTTCATCCGCTGCGAGCGCCAAGATCACCCTCAACAGCCCCGAACAGTTTCGGAATAGGCCACTAAACTTCAACGACGAGAAAGCACTGCTATGGAAAAATTTGCTCCCTTGAACATGTCCCCAGAAGAGCTAATCGAGTACACCCCAGAGTGGGAGGGCGAGCGCTTTGCCGACGGCCGCCCCAAGGTGCTCGACGACATCCTCGAGCGCATGCGCAACGTCAGCATTACCCAAGCCTGGGGCGTCATACGCGGCCCTGGCTACAACTGGCAGTACGAAGACGGCTGGGTTTGCACGCACCCCGGCCAAGTGCTGGTAGGCCGCGCCCTGACGGCTATGTACATGCCGCGGCGGCCCGTCATGCGTCAGGTCATGGAAGAAAAAGGGGAGCGGGCCGGCTGCATTGGCGACCAGATCTCGTGGCCGATTGATATGCTAGTGCCCGGAGACGTGTACGTGGCCGACGTATTCGGCAAAATCGACCAAGGCGCGGTCATTGGCGACAACCTCGCCACCGCCATCTACGCCAATTCGGGCAACGGAGTGGTCCACGACGCGTCGGTCCGCGATATCGACGGCATCCAAGAACTGCCCGATTTCACCAGTTTCGTGCGCGGCTATCACCCCACCTTTGCCTCACCCACCATCATGCTAACTGGCGTCAACTGCCCAGTGCGCATCGGCGGTGCCACGGTCATGCCCGGCGACGTAGTCCTCGGCCGCGACGATGGCGTCGTCTTCATACCGCCTCATCTAGCCGAACAGGTGGTCAAAACCTCCGAGTTGATCTCGCTTCGCGACCGCTTTGGCAAACAGCGCCTAGCCGAGGGCAAATACACGCCCGGCCAGATCGACACCCGCTGGTCCGACCCCATTGAGGAAGACTTCTCGCGCTGGTTAGAGAGCCATATCGACGAGTTGCCCGTGCCGCGCGCCGCCATCCAAGAGCTGCTCAAGGAGCGGACTTGGTAAGCTCGGGCGTCGGCTGGCCGACGACCAATTTACCCGCCTTAAGAAAAGGCTCGGCATTCCCCCAGAGTTTGCTCCCGTCGGCCGAGGTCAGCGGCTCGCAGGAGTACTGGGCCAAGTACACGCGGCGCATCTGGTTGGTGGTGTTGGTGCCGCTGGAGTGAAAATTGACGCTGGTGAAGACGGCAATGCTGCCGGCCGGGGCGACGACCGAGACTCCGGGATCGCTGCCAAAATAGCCGATCAAATCGTTGCTGCCCTCCTCGCGGACATGCTTGACCCACGTGCGAATGCCCGAGCGCGAAAAGGGCAGCAAATGGACGGTGCCATTGGCTTCGGACATGTCGTCGAGAGCGCACCAACAGGTTAGATACGGCTTGTGATCCGGGTAGCCGACATAGCCCGAGTCTTGGTGCCAAGAGAACTTCATGCCAGCCTCAGCGCCCTTGACTACGTATTGTTCCCAGAACAAGTAGGCGTCGTCGCCTAAGGTGGCTTGGCAGATAGCGGCCATTAGGGGGCTGAAGAGGAACTCGCGCAGGCGCGGCTGATCGCGGAAGCAGTTGGAGACAAAGTAGCGGCTGTTGCGGTGATTCAGGCCCAAGCTATCCGTACCCTCGGCGTCCATCCGGGCGTTGGCTTTGTCGATGAAGGCTTGGCACTCGCCGCGCAGGAGATCGAGGTGATGGGCGGGGATGGCGTTTTCGAGGATGAAATAGCCCTCTTCCTTGAATTGCTGCTTTTGGGCGTCAGTGATCTGGTGCATGAATCGCTCCCGTCGATTGCAATTTGATGTAAGCTGAGGCGATATATAGGCAGAACCCACTATACGCGCAACCGCGCCAAAGAAAACAACATGCTCGCCGAACAATACAACGACCCAAGCGAACGCTAGTCTAAAATGGAAACCCCTGCCATACTCCAAGCGCTGGAACTGACCTCTTGGTGGGAGGTGCCGGCCGTCGTCTTGGCCATTCTCTACTTGGTCTTGGCGGCGCAGGAAAACATCTGGTGTTGGGGCGCGGCTTTCGTCAGCACTGCGATTTACATCTACGTCTTCTTTGATGTCAATCTGTTCCTAGAATCGGCCCTACAGATTTACTACTTGGGCATGGCGGTTTATGGCTGGTACCAATGGCGGCAGCCCACCGATCAATCCGCAACACTGCCTATTTCTACTTGGTCGCTCAAAAAGCACGTCGTGGTCATTGCTGCGACGGGAGCCGTTGTGGTGACGTCCGGGTATCTTCTGAGCGAAAACACGGCGGCGGCATTGCCTTATGTCGATGCCTTCACCACTTGGTATGCGGTGGTGACGACCTATATGGTGACAAAGAAAATTTTGGAGAATTGGGGATACTGGTTTGTCATCGACAGCGTCTCGGTTTATCTGTACTACAGCCGAGGGCTTTACCTGACCGCTTTGTTGTTTATCGCGTATCTGGTTATCATCGTCTTTGGCTATTTGAAATGGAAAAAGGAGTACGACCAAGCAAATGTCCAAACCGGACCGTAAAGAAGAATTGAGTATATGAAGCGAGCAGAGACATGCGGACCCGTGGCTATCCAAGGGCACGCCGGGTCGTTCAGCGAAGCGGCGGCGCGAGCCTATTTTTCTCCAGCGATTCAATTGGCACCACAGCCCGATTTCAAGGCGCTTTTTGCCTCGGTGGAAGACGGGTCTTGTGCTTGCGGAGTCGTGCCCATCGAAAACTCGCTAATGGGCAGCATCCACGAGAACTACGACCTGCTGCTGCAGAGCGACGTCCACATCGTGGGCGAAATCAAGCTGCGCATCGTTCACAACCTCATCGTCAATCGAGGCGTGCAGCTAGCGGACATCCGCTATATCGCGTCGCAGCCGCCCGCCTTGGCCCAATGCACCCGCTTCATTCACTCGTTGGCAGGCGCGCAGACGATAGCGACAGATGATACGGCTGGCGCGGTCAAAGAGCTGGCCGCAAGCGGCGCCAGCGATCGCGGGGCCATCGCTGGCGCACGCGCGGCTGAGGCGTACGGGATGGAGATCCTCGTCCCCGGCATCGAGGACGCCCCGCACAATTTTACCCGCTTCTTGGTGGTGAACCGATGCGCTGCGCCAGAACTGGTCGAGCCAGCCAAGACCACGCTCGTCTTTGCGCTAAAGCACGTGCCGGGCGCGCTGTGTCGAAGCCTCGCGGCCTTTGCCGAGCGCGGCATCAACCTGCTCAAAATCGAGTCGCGGCCCATGCCCGAGCGGCCTTGGGAATACGTCTTCTATCTCGATTTGGAGGGCCACTTGGAGCAGGCGGCTTGTGCCGAAGCCGTGGGACAACTTCAGGACACTGCCGAATTCGTCCGCATCTTGGGCTCGTACCAGCAGGGCGATACGATCGCGGACCTATAGTAAACGTGCGTGTAGTAAACGTGCGTGGCGTCCCCCCTCGAAAAAAGAAGCCGTCTGAAAACCCTGTACGCCTCGTATTCAAGGCGCATTCGGTGTCTCCAGACGGCTTCTTAGCTAACGCTTCCTACCGAACCGTTCGGGCGCTACTTGAGGTAGAGTAGCCGCTGTGTCTGCACTCCGCCGGGATAGCTCAGACGGGTGATATAGACCCCCGACGACAGCGAGGTGCCTCGCTGGTCGCGAGCATCCCACTGGACTTGGTAGGAACCCGCTGTCTGGAACTGATCCACCAACGTGCGTACCGGCTGGCCTAGCACATTGTAGATCACCAACTGCACCGGGCCGGGACTGGACAAGCGGTAGGCAATCTGCGTCGCGCTGTTGAAAGGGTTGGGTACATTAGATGCCAGACCGCTGGTTGCGGCCACGGCTTTGGCTGCGGCTAGTTGTTCGACGTGTACGACCCTCATGCCGCCGCCCAGCGTCAATTCCAAAACTTGGCGTCGATCTCGATTGAGGGGAATGCTGTGCCACTGGCCGACGACCTCGCCAGCGGCGTTGCGGGCGCGGGCACGATAGTAACCGCCCACCCGGCGTGCGCTGAGGATGGTCAGGGACACGTGGCCAGTAGCGTCGGTGATCGCGCTCCAAGCGTAATTGGACCGGCGGCCGGCGATGGCGCGAGAAAACTCGACGGTCAAACCCTCGACGGCGTCGCCTAGGACCGTTGCCTCCACTTCCGTACGAGTAACGGTCGAGACAGCATCGGTTGCGCTCCCGTAAAAACCCGACCCAACGATGTAATTGATCGGGACTGTCGTTCCGTTTGCCTGAATGACATGAGCGGTGAACTCGCGGGCGTAGCCCACCTTGGGGACTTCGGCACTGTCGGTGTCGTCGGCAGGATCGTCGTAGAAATACTCCACGAAGCCTCCTTCCGGGCTGCTGGTCGCCGCAGCGAGGACCTGCGGCAGAATGAGCTCTCCGGTAACGCCGTCCCGGGCAATCCCTACCAGAGGCCGCAGCTCGAATATGTCCGGAAACGCTGCATGGATCATGACGATGTTAGTTGTCGTATCCAAGACGTAGAGGTACACGGGACCGTGTATCCAAGGCCCGTTCGGATCCCGGAAGGTAATCTTGCCTTTCGATACGGCGTCGGGGTCGCTGGTCCCTCGGAGTGCGACCCAATAATTTCCTGCTTCCGTGACGAAAGCCTTCAGGGTCTCGCGATCCACCACGTCCTTGGCAGTAGTGGCCGGATCGCCATAATCGAGTACTTCTTGAGCTAGGTGAGATGAATTCATATCGAACCCGGCGACCAGAATTATCGGGGAACCAAAGCCGCTGAGGTAAACGGCTGCGTAGCCGGAGGCACCTGGTATGCCCGGTCGCACATCGGCTACGGGTTCGGTAGCATCGAACGCGGCATGCGGTTCTTGCGACAATGTAGCTAAGACGGCTTCTTGAGCACGGGCGGCGGTAGCGGAGTCGGGCGAGGCCAGATCGGCCACATCGGTTGGGGAAGCTCCCAGCGCAGAAAGGATTTCTGCATAAATCACGCGGTCGAGGAGTCCACCCGATAACGCCATCTCCTTCGCGTGAGAGAGCAACCTGCCGGAACTCGTCAGTTTCAGAGTGTAGATCGAACCGGAACGCCAAGGCCCCCCTTCCTGCCTTACGAGACATCCAAGGTGAAACACAGGCCCCCGATTCGTTGCTCCTTCTAGGGATACCTTCTTGGCCTCATCTCTGGCAACTAGCGCGAAGTCCATCAGGCTAGCGCTACCGTCTTCCACCTGTTGCGCCGTCACAGGCGGGTCCGGAGGATGCGTCGTGTCGGGAGGCAGTGGACAAGGATCCTGCGTCTGCGACAAGGCAGGGGGTGCTTGAAAAAAGACCCAGCCCAGCACGAGTAGGCCGAGACCAAGAATCATCGATGTGGGGGAGGGCAATGTTCTGGCTTTCATCATGCGGGTTCTCCTTCTCGGAAAGGCAAGCTCAATAGAGCTCTTGTGTTAAATGATAACCCGACGGGGCGGGCACTTGTTCAGTAAACGTTTACAGAAAACATTTACAAGAAAATATCACGATGATTCCCTCTGTCAACCAACGAAACGTAGATTTTGAGCTTGGTGATCCTGGAGAGCAAAGCGAGCTCAATTTGAGCCGAAAAACTAGCCGGTCGAGCTGTTGCCCCGCTGCTTATCCCTAAAAAAGAGGTTGCGGCCACGGCCTTGGCGGCGGCCAGTGGTTCGACGCGCACGACCCTCACGTTGCCGTCCAGCAGCAGTTCCAAGACTTGGCGGCGGTTCTGATTGAGAGTACGGTCATTCCTTCCGTCAACCAACGAAATTATAGAGTAAGCCTGCTTAAGCGCCTGCGGCGCGAGTGCGAACTTGGTCGAGGCCGACGGCCAACAGGAGCACTGCACCGCGCGTTACATCCTGCCAGAAGCTAGACACATCCATCAGCGTCAGCCCGTTGTTGAGGGTGCCGAGCAACAGCACCGCCAACAAGGTGCCCCACACCGTACCGCGCCCCCCGAAGAGACTCGTGCCGCCCAAGATCACCGCGGCGATCACCGTCAACAAATGCTGCCCCGCCGCGTCGGGTGCTGCTGCGTAGAGCATAGCCGCTAGAATGAGGCCGCTGACCGCGCCGCTGAGGCCGGAGAGGACGTAGAGGATCATCAGGGTACGGGCGACCGGGACGCCGACCAGTCGGCTGGCTTCGGCATTGCTGCCTGCGGCATAGACGAAACGGCCAAAGCGAGTCCGCGCGAGCACCCAGCCAAGCGCGATATAAACCAACAGCATCAGTACCAGCGGCACCGGCAGCCGCAAAAGCTGACCGCTGCCGATCCAGTTAAAACCGGGTTCCATCAGCGGCTTAGTCAGCCCACCGGTCAGGACTAGAGCCAGCCCGCCGATGACGCTCATCGTACCCAGAGTGGCGATCAGCGAGTTGAGCCCGAGGCGTACGACTAACAAGCCATTGAGCAACCCGATGCCCCCGCCCAGCGCCAGCGCGATGAGACAGGCCGCGACAATGCCGACGCCCGCAGCGTGGAGCAGCGCGACGACGACCCCAGCCAGCCCGGCGACTGCCGCCACCGACAGATCGAGGCCCCCGGCGATAATCAGCGGCGTTTGCAATGCGCACATCAAGCCGATAAAGGCCATATTGGCCCCAATGCTCACCATATTGTCGAAGGACAAAAACCAAGGTGAGAGTATGCTGAAGAGCACGGCAACCAAGAGGTAGAATATCAATAATAAGACGACGCCCGCGCCGGGGCGGTTCAATAAAGTGGCAATGCTCATGGCTGGTCTTTCGCAGTCGGAGTGTGGAGCAGATCGGCCGGCTCTGCGCCGCCGGAAAAGCGGCTGGAAACCCGACCGCGGTCCAGCACGATGGAACGGTCGCAGACTCCAGCGACCTCTTCGGCGTCGGAAGAAATCAAGAGTACGGCAAGCCCCTGTCGGGTCCACTGCCGCAGCGCCAAGTAGAGTTCGTGGCGAGCGCCCACGTCCACACCTCGGGTCGGTTCTTCGAGGATGAGCACTTTGAGGCCCTCGACCAGCCAGCGGGCCAAGCAGGCCTTTTGCTGATTGCCGCCCGAGAGCAAGCGCAGCGGTTGGTCGAGATGGGCGGCGCGAATCCCCAAGCGATCGATCCAGCTTTGCGCGTGGCTTGCTTCGCGGGGCTTGGACACGGAAAACAAGCGCACAAAACGGTCGATAAAGGGCAAGGTGATATTGGCACGGACGCCGAGGTCGGGAACGATGCCCTCGCGCTGGCGTTCGGCGGCGACGAAACCGATGCCCGCGTCGCGGCCTTGGCGCGGGTCTGCGGGGAGATAAGGCGCACCCTCAAGCGCAATGCGTGCGCCGGGCAACGGCCCCAGCGCCCCGTAGATGGCCCGGCCAAGTTGGTCGATCCCGGAGCCGAGCAGACCGAAGACGCCGAGAATTTCGCCTCGGTGGAGCGCAAAGGACACGCCGTCGAGCGCGCCGGGCAGACTCAGGTTTTCAACTTCTAGCGCAACCTCGCCGATGCTGGAGCCTCGCGGCGGGTAGAGTTCGTCAACCGTGGTGCCGAGCATGGCGTCGAGAACCTCGCGCCGCGAAGCCATGGCAGTGGCGAAGTCGCCAGCGTTTAGCCCGTCGCGGAGTACGGTGATGCGGTCGGCGATCTCGAAGACCTCGTCGAGGTAGTGGGATATGTAGATGATGCCGATCTGCTGGGCCTTGAGCCGCTCGACCACGGCGAAGAGCGCTTGGACTTCGCGGTCGGCGAGGGAGGCGGTCGGCTCGTCCATGACGATGATCCGCGCTTGGCCGGCGAGCGCGCGGGCGATTTCTACTAGGCGCTTGTGCGGTGCGGAGAGCTGGTGTACCGGTGAGTCGGGATCGAGGTCGCAGCCGAGCCGATCGAGCAGTGCCCGCGCTTTGGTGCGCAGTTTCGGGCGATCTACCTGCTTGCCAAACCACGAGCGTTTGAGTGGCAGGTCGGCGATGAGGATGTTTTCAGCGACTGTGAGGTCGGGCAGGATCGATACCTCCTGCGGCAAAAAGCGGACGCCGTGGGCAATGGCCTCTTCGGGCCGGTCGTAGCGCACCGCTTGGTCGTCGAGGCGGACGGTGCCAGCGTCGCGGCTGTACACGCCGCAGAGGATTTTCACTAGCGTGGATTTACCTGCCCCATTGGCACCCAGCAGAGCTAAGACCTCCCCAGCGTCTAAGCGGAGATCGACCTCGCGCAAGACTTGGGCGCTGCCAAAGGATTTGCAGATGCCCGCCATCTGCAACAAGGGTGCGGTATGGCTCATGCTAGTGGTCGGGGATCAACTGCTCGTAGCCGGCGAGTTCGGGCTTGTCCCTCAGAGTCGCCAAGTGTGCGACAAAGGCTTCCTGTGGGAAGACGTAGTCGAATCCCGGCTCGCCTTGGCATTCGTACTCGGGGTAGAATTGGCAGATGTTGGCCGGGCTGATCATCACGTGGTTGACGGTAACGGCTAGCGGCACGTCGTGGCCCGCTAGGCGCATTAGACTCAGCGGAATGAGATAGTTGCCGTAGCGCTCGGGGAAATAGGCGACCGAAGCGATGAAGTGCTCCTCGGCGACCATCGTCTCCAACTCATCGGCACCCTTGCCGACGACCAGCGCATCTGCGCCGCGACCCTGCTGCTGCACGGCGCGCAACATGCCAGAAACCGATTGGTCGTTGATCGCGGTGATCAAGATCGGCGCACCTTGAGGGATGCGGCCGAGCGCGTTGCTCATCTGCTGGAAGGAGTACTGCAGCGTATTCTTGGTGTCGATGCGGATGATGCGCTCGGGCGGGAAGCCGGGCAACGAGGCGAGGAAGCCGGCGATCTGGCCCTCCGTGCGCATGGCGGGAATCGCACCCGACTGCGGCAGTTCGCCAACGACGAAGTATCCCTCGGCGAGCGCCCGGTCGCCGAAGCGCACTTTGGCCGCTTGCGCCAGATAGGAGCCGCCCATAAAGCCCGAGCGGGGGTTGTTGGCACCGAAGTAGGTGGCACCCGGCATGGGAATGTCGATGGCGACCACGCCGATCTGCTTGCGGTTGAAGTGCTGCATGATCGCCGGGCCAAAGTTGACGTCGGTTTGAAACTCAATGCAAAAGTCAACTTGGCGCCGGGCAAAGCTCTCGGCGTTGGCCAAAGCAGTCGGCCCGTCGAGCCGGTTGTCGGCGATCAGCAACTCAATGCCAGCGGCCTCGGCGTTGCGCTCGATGCTCTTTTCGACCTTGATGCCAAAGCTGATGTCGCGCTGCAGGTTGGCGAAGCCAAAGACTAGGGTTTCGCCATTTTTAGGAGGCGTGTGTTGCGCGGCTTCGGCGGCCATTGCTTGGAGCGCTGCCGGCGGAAGCATCAGCCCGTCGTAGGTCGTCGGGTCGAAGCCGTGGAAACCTTCGCTCGATGCTGAGACTGGGACGAGGAACAGACAGGCGGCGAGAATGAGTCGGTTCAAAATCATAGCTGCACTTTCGTTGGAAATGGGCTGAGAATATACGGAGCGGCTAGCCGGTAGCTCAAGGCGTGGAGCGGTAGCGATTACTTTTCAGGAGCGATGCGGTTCGTTAATATGTCCGTCCCATTGCAGTTGCGATTGACAGAAACCAAGCCGCATACAGCGCCCGCAGCGAAGGGGTGCTGGCGGCAGTAACAAAAAGGAAAACACTATGCTAACCAAAGAAGGATGCCGCTCGCGACAGCAGCGCCTGTGTGCGCGGCTGGCCGAACTCGACATCGACGCGGCCGTGATCAATCACCCTAAGGAAATCTACTACTTCACCGGGATCATCATCCCCGAGGAATTTCCCGGCCCGCCGGCGATTTTTTGGCTGGGGGCCGATGGGCAGTCCTTGCTGATCGCACATACCGACGAAGGCGAGCCGTGCGCCGACGAGTGTTTCACCTTTTCCCTCAGCGTCGGCGGCACGGTCACGCCCGACCTGCGCGAGGTGATAAGCGGGCTAATCGTCGATACGCTGCGGGCCAAAAAACCAGCGGCTGGCCGCTTGGGTTGGCAGAGCGAGTTTTTGCCGCGTCGCTTGGGACAGGCGATCGAGGAAGGGCTGGGCAAAACGCCTGCATGGGTCGCAGTTGATGATCTGCTCGCCGACATGCAGGAGGTCAAGGACCCCGACGAAATCGAGCTGTTGCGCAAGGTGGTGCAGGTCGATCTGGCAGCATACGCCGCAGCAGAAGCGGCGATGGCTCCGGGCGTCAACGAGCTGGAAGTGCTAGCGGCAGCGCAGCGGGCAGCGCATCTTGCCGCCGGTGAGAAGGTTTTTCACGACGGCGACTACCAATGCGGCGAATTGGGCGGTTTTGCGCGCAATCGCCCGATCGAGGCCGGGGAGATCTACGTCATCGACGCTTGGTCGGTGTACCGCGGGTACTGGGCCGACTTGTGCCGCAGCTTTGCCGTGGGCGAGCCGACTGAAGTGCAGCACTCCGTATTTGAGCACGTCAAGGGCTTTCACGACCGCGTCGGCGAGTATCTGCGGCCGGGCAAGGACGGCAGCGAATGCGCGGTGGCCATGGACGCCTATATCCGCGAGCATCCCAAGCTAGCTGACGTCGGCTTGATCCACCACGCCGGGCACAACATCGGTCTGCGGGCACACGAGATGCCCGATCTCAACAAGGAGCGCGGCGGCACCTTGCGCGTGGGCAATGTGGTCTCGGTCGAGCCGGGGGCCTATATCCCTGAAGCGCGGGCGGGAGTGCGGCTGGAAAATATGTACCTGATTACCGAGGACGGCTTGGAAAACTTGTCGCCGTATCCAATGGAATTGGGGGCGCACTGTTGAGCGAGGTGCTCGAATTTGCCGAAGACCTCGCCCGACGCGCTGGTGTGCTAATCGCCCAAGCGCGGGCGGACCGGGCACTGGATCTGAGCTACAAGGAAGGGATCGAGCTGTTGACGTCGGCCGACCTACAGGCCGACCAGCTCATCCGCAACGAGATCGAAAAGACCTTCCCCGACCACTACATCCTCTCCGAAGAGTCTTCACCTCACCTTACAGACCC
The DNA here is from genome assembly GCA_022827835.1 of Candidatus Latescibacterota bacterium. Taxonomy (GTDB): domain Bacteria; phylum Latescibacterota; class UBA2968; order UBA8231; family UBA8231. Next base: position 271,428 of record JAJEIO010000019.1, on the reverse strand, counting down.
GGCGCAATTGCGCGGCCCCTTGTGGGTCATCGACCCGATTGACGGCACCGTCAACTACGCCTATAACCAGCAGCAAGTAGCCGTGTCCATTGCCTTTGCCGAAGGCGGTCAAGTGCAGGTCGGGGTGGTACACTGCCCGTTTGTAGAAGAGACCTTTACCGCCCGGCGCGGTGCAGGTGCTTGGCTCAACGGCCACGCCATCCGAACCAGCGAGTGCAGCGAGCTATCCCGCGCCCTGATTGGTACGGGCTTCCCCTACGCCGCCGAGGGCAGAGTGGCGCTAGTGGATCGCTTGCGCCGCGTGCTCGGACACTGCCGCGACATCCGCCGCGTAGGCTCGGCCGCCATTGATCTCTGCTGGGTGGCGATGGGGCGGCTCGACGGCTTTTACGAGTCGCTTAAGCCCTGGGACTTGGCGGCCGCGGCCCTGATTGCGCGGGAGGCGGGCGCTCGCGTCGGTCACTTACAACTTGTGGAGGGCGAATTGCCAGAAGAATTGGACGGCCGCGATTTGGTCGCCGCCGCGCCGGGAATCTACGAACAACTGGTCGCGCTGTTGCGCTAAATAACAAGGAGATCCCATGAAAATCAGCGACATCAAAGCCTATCCAACTTGGGTTGGCCACCGCAATCAGCTCATCGTCAAGGTCGAGACCGACGAAGGCATCCACGGCTGGGGCGAGTCGGGACTATCGGGGCGCGAGCTGGCCGTAGTAGGCGCGGTGCGGCACTACCGGGAGTTTTTGCTCGGCCGCGATCCGCGCGAAATCGGGCGGCTCTGGCAGGAGATGTACCGCGGCCAGTACTTTGAAGGCGGGCGAGTGTTGACCGCGGCGATTTCGGCCATCGACATCGCCTTGTACGACCTAGTGGGCAAAGCTCTCGGCGTGCCGGTCTATCAGCTTTTGGGCGGCAAGCAGCGCGAGTGGGTGCCCTGCTTTGCGACGACTGGGGCACCGGATCTAGAGACCTTGGTCAAAAACTGCAAGCTGCTGTTGGACAAGGGGTGGGACGTGATTCGCACGGGGATGGCCCAGCGCAAACAGTACGACGACGAGCTGCTGTTCGAGCCGCGCGAGTCCATCGGCATCACCGCGGCTTGGCTGACTGAGGTGCGCCGTGAAATTGGTCCCGACCCGATCTTGGGCATTGACTATCACCATCGGCTGACGGTCGCCGAGAGCGCGTCGTTCTGCCAGAAGATGCCACCGGGGACGCTCGACTTTCTCGAAGAACCTATCCGCGACGAATGCCCCGAAGCCTACGAATCGCTCCGCACCATGACCGACGTGCCCTTTGCCATCGGCGAGGAATTTGCCAGCAAGTGGCAGTTTTTGCCCTATCTCGAACGGGGCATCACGCAGTTTGCGCGGATCGACGTGTGCAATGTCGGCGGGCTGACCGAGTCGATGAAAGTGGCCAGCTTGGCCGAATCCCACTACATCGACCTGATGCCCCACAACCCGCTGGGGCCGATCTGCACCGCCGCGACCGTGCATCTAGCGGCGGCCGTGCCCAACTTTGCGTGGCTCGAACACCGCGTGACGCCGACGGAAGCGGGCAAGTTCATGGACGAAGATTTGTTTCCGATGCAGTGCGAATTGGTAGGGTCGATGTTGAAGGTGCCCGAGGGGCCGGGGCTGGGCGTGGAGTTCAACGAAGAGCTGGCCCAGGAGCAGGAGTTCAAGTTTTGGGAAGCGCCGCACTTGCGCCGGCGGGATGGATCGCATACGAACTGGTAGCCTTGATACAACTTCCTAATTAAGCACTAAGCAGTCGAGGTAACGCTGAAATATCGTCTATGACCGCAACTTTGGGTACTTCGTCAAATTCACTTTTGCTTGTCGCGCCTGATAGTACCGCAATAAAGGGCACCTTGGCCCGTTCGGCCGTTAACGCATCAATCGTACTGTCGCCAACGTAAAGCACGTCATTGGCATCCATTTGCATTCTAGCGATAGCCGTTGTTAAACCACGGGGATGTGGTTTTTGGTCTGCAACGTCTTCTCCGCCGATGATGACGCCAAAGCGATCAGATAGCCCTTCTCTTGCTAGAATATCCTCGATTCTATAGCGAAACTTCGTTGACACGATCCCCAATGCAAAACCCATTTCAATCAACCGCTCCGTTGTCGGGGGAACGCTAGCAAACATGGACGTTAAATCTACCATAACCTGATCGGCTCGTTTGACAAAGTTGCTTATAAACAAACTGACGCTCTGATTGTCGGTTTGCCCAGTCAAACGTATAAATGTGTTCTCTAAAGACATACCGATAGTTCGCTTGATTCGCTCGTCATCGGCTCGGGGCAAATTCAACCTTTCCAGCGCAAAATTAACACACTCAATGATGCCTTTTGTTGAATCTGCTAGTGTAAGGTCAAAGTCAAAAATGATCGCCCGAGCCATAGCTTGCCGTGCGAATCCCTTTCTCAATGTAGTACGATGCGCCTGTTACTTCTTGATCGGCAGGGCGTACAATGCGGTCCAATAGCAACGTTGTACGCCCTGCCGCCTATCCCTAAAAAACTGGAATAAACTTGTGGCACACGGGCGAGACGACCTCGGCCTTGTGGCCGGTGGGTGTGAGCTGGCCGGTGTCTGGATCGACGCGGAAGGTGAAGATATCGTCAGTGCTGTGGTTGCCGACGATCAGGTAGGTACCCGTGGGGTCGAGGCCAAAGTTGCGCGGGTTGGCACCGCCGGTCGGCACGATCTCGACGAGTGCGAGCTGGCCGGTGTCTTGGTCGATGGCATAGACGGCAATGGAGTCGTGGCCGCGATTGGATCCGTAGAGGAAGCGGCCGTTGGGATGGACGTGGATGTCGGCGGTGTGGCTGACCTCCGCATAGCCGTCGGGCAGCGTCGAGATGGTCTGGATGGTGGCGAGCGTGCCGGCGTCGGCGTCGTAGTCGAACGCCGTGATGGTATTGCTCAGCTCGTTGATGACGTACGCCTGTTGGCCGTTGGGATGAAAGGCGAGGTGGCGTGGGCCGCTGCCGGGGGCGATTTCCGCGGGCGTCTGCGCGACGAGTTTGCCATTCGCGTGGTCAATCGCATAGATGAGCACCTTGTCGATGCCCAAGTCTGGGGCAAAGGCGTGTTTGTTGTTGGGGGCGACCATAATCGAGTGGGCGTGCGGTCCCTCTTGGCGTCTTGGGTTGACCGAAGCACCCTCGTGTTGGACGAAATCCGTGGCCGCGCCGAGCGAGCCATCTTCCCGAATCGGCAGGATGGCGACGCTGCCACCGCCGTAGTTGGCAGCTAGCGCGTACTTACCAGCGCGGTCGATGCTGATGTGGCAAGGACCGGGGCCAACGGTCGATTCGGTGTTGATGTGGGTGAGGGCTCCGCTCTGTTGGTCAATGGCAAAGGCCGCAATCGCGCCGCCGGGCCGGTCGCCGACCTCGCTGGTCTCGCCGATGGCGTAGAGGAAGCGGCGATTGGGCGCGATATCGAGGAAAGAAGGATTGTCTATGCCGCCAATGCTGCTTTGATAGGCGAGGGCACCGGTAGCCATGTCGAGGCGATATACATAAATGCCGTCGGCGTCGCCGCTGGAATAAGTGCCGATATAGACGAGATAATCGCTCATAGTGGTACTCCTTTGGGTTGTGAAGGCAATGGAAGGAAGGAAGAGAAGCATAGATAACAAGGCATTCGTTACAAACCGCATCGTTCCACCAAAACAGTGTTGAAATTTCGCAACCGACAGACCTAATCTCATAAATCTTGCTAGTCTCCTTAATTTTGGTTCCTAATAGACAACCGAAATCGAACCCGCGTGCGTCCCCGGCCCCGACTCGGCCCCCAAATCGAGGCGATAAAGATAAATGCCCGGCGCAACTAAGGCTCCCGACTCGTCGCGAGCCGTCCAAGTGAAGCGATGGCCCGTTGCGGTCGGCGTGGATTCGACCGCAGCGACTTGGCGGCCCGCTAGATCGTAGAGCGCGAGCGTGGGGGTCGTTGCGTCTAGCTTGAAGACCACAAAGCGCATGTCGAGCGCGTCGTTGATCCCGTCGCCATTGGGCGTGATCACGGGCGAAGCCAGTTCCAATGCGTCGATGAGTTGACCGTGCTCGGCTAGCTCGGGCAGCATCACCACCTGAGAGCGGCGCTCGGCTGGCTCGACCGACTGCCAGAGGCCGGGCCGCTCGCTCAACCCGAGATCGAGGGGAAAAACCGTGGCATTGTGCAAAACCCGCGTCGTGAAACCCACCCGAATCGAGTCCTCGGTCACAATGCGCGGCAAGGCGACCAACAGCGAGTCGCCCTGCTGCTCGACGCGGGCAGGTTCGACCGGCGCGGAGCCGATGTGTAGTTCGAGGTCCTCGGCGTCAATCCGGCCCGGCACGGTAAAGCGCAATAGGTCGAAACCCGAGTCCTCAGCCTCCATCTGCGGCCACAGCGTATAGGTGAAACGGGTGTCCTCGTTGGGGATGGCTTGGCGCGGCTCAATGCGGCCCACCGCGCCCTGTAACAGCGCGTCCTCAAACTCGACCGAGAGCGAATGGACCACCGGTGCCACGCTGGGGTCATCGGTGGAGAGGATCATCTCCAGCAGGATAAAGCGGCGCGGGCTTTCCGACTGAAATGCCTCCCCCGGGAACTGATAGACGTTGCTCCATTCGCCCCAATCCTCGCCCACCACGAGCGTCGTATCGACCGGGCCGCGCAGCACCTTGGGCGAACTATTCCACTTATCCTCGGTGACCTGTTCGCCGATCTTGTTGTAAAACGTGAAAACCGGCTCTAGCGAGTTGCCCGAGCGCGAGCGCAGTTGCAGGCGGGTGCCCGCAGCTAGTTCGGCATCCCAAGAGAGATTTTTGATGACTTTCGGACGACCATCGCCCGAGGTTTGTCCTAAGTCGATGAAGTCCGAGTGCAATACTACTTCGGCGGGATAGCCTGGAGAGAAGAGCATGAACTCGGCCCATTTGACGATGCCCCAGCCGGTGTCTCTGATGCCGTGCCAGAAGAAGTAGCGCATCTTGCGCGGCTTGAACATATAGCGAATGTAGAGCAGGCGGTCGGCGTTGGGATTGATGTGGGTCAGGAGCTCTGTATAGTCAAATGCATCGGGCACGGGCAGGTTGGAACTAAGACTGCGGGTGCCGTCTGAATAGAGCACGGTATGGCCCGGGCCGGTGCCGTTGATCGAGAAGCCCACCAAGCCCTCGTCGGGCCGAAAGGAATAGAGGAAGAATTCATCGACGAAGAACACCGCCCCCAAATCCACCCCGAACCACACCCCACCCTCCTTCCAGCCGAGGCTGCCATACGAAGAGCCGATTAGGTTGTTGGTGTTCATGTCGGCGTCGAAGAGATTTTGCGGATCGACTGAGTTGACCCCGTTGACAAATCGACCTCGCTGCATGGTGCCAATGCTGATGTTGTCGCCAATGCCGCGGACCTCGATCTCGGCCAAGGCTGCGTCCGGAGTCTTTTCTTCCGCCTCAATGCGAATGCGCTGGATCACCCGATAGTTGTTCTTGGCCATCGGGTCGATACCCAAGCCCTCGTCGAGTTGAAATACGCTGTCGCGAGCGGTGAATCCGAGGGGGATGACGATCTCGCTGGCCGCGTTGGGTCGGGTCGTGCGGAAGAGAGGCTCCAGCAGCACCATGTCGTCTTGCACCGAGATGCGGGTCCCCGTGCTGCCGTACACAGTAAACTGGCGGAAGGGTCGCGCGCCCTCCTCGTCGGGAAAAGTGAGGCGTATCTCCCGGGCCAACACGGCTCGGCCCAAGTCTATCTCAATGGCCCAGTCCTCGACGACATCCACCGGGTCTGGACGCCAGAAGGTCTGGGAATCTCCGTCGATGATGTAGTCTGCATCAGCAGGATTGGAGGTCGCCTCCCAGATGCCGCCCGCAACTTGTCCGCGGCTTTTGCTCTCGTAGAAGAAGCGATGGGCATCGGCGACTGCGTTGATGTCCTTGCGGAACTTGACGAGCTGTAGCTGGCCGTTCTCGCCCACTTCAGTTAGGCCGCGAGGCACCTGCCAAGTAGCCCAAGCATCTTGCCCTTGGAAAGTCAGGGTTTCGCTGCTAGCGGCCAAGGCGGCAAACGCGACGCAGACGAGCGGCAAAAGCGATCGCATCGTTCCCACCCTCTCAGTACGCTACGCCCACGGGGCGGAGCAAGGCGGCAGCGCGGCGCTCGGATTGCAGGACCACGGAGATTAAGTACACGCCCGGAGACAGGGCACGGCCCTGTGCGTCGCGTCCGTCCCAGCGGGCCGTTTGCGGGCCGGCTGTTTGCAGGCCTTGGGGCACGGTCGCCACGGGGCGTCCGTCGAGCGCATAGACCGCCAATTCGACGGGCACTTCTTCCGGCAGGCCATAGAGGGAATAGGCCATGCGAAGCTCGTCGTGAACGCCGTCGCCATTGGGCGTCAACACGGGTGTTGAAAAGCGCAAGTTTTGCACCAAGGCAGGTTGTTGATCCGAAATGCTAAGGACGCGCAGACTATTGGTGGAGAGCAATTCACTGGCATCGCCAGAGACGATAGGTTGGGGCAAGGTCTCGACCTCTGAGTCGGTGACGGTACCCAAGAACGTGGTGGCCAGTTCAAACACTTCCGCGGCAAAGACGATGCGCAACGGCGCGTTGTTGGCGCGGGTAACGCGCTCGGGCAGGAGTACTGTCAGTCCATCGTCCTCTTCGCGGACGGCGGTTGGGTCGGTCGCTTGGCCGCCGACGAGCAACTCTTTGAACGCAGGCCGGGCACCCGTTTGGATGCGCACTTGATCGAAGCCGCGCTGATCCCCGCCTGAGAAGGAGGCCGACAGGTCGTACGCAAACTCGACCATTTCGCCCAAGGCCACCTCGCCGAACCCATGCGCGGGCCGCGGATCGGCGAGCGGAGCCACTTCGCCGAGGACGCGCGCCGCCAACAGCGGTGCCCGCTCGACCCACAGCGAATCCAAGCGCACAAAATCCGCAAAACGGGTGCTGTGCAAGGTAATGAACACCTGTATGAAGGAGCCGCTGTCGAGGTTGAGCGGCAGGCCCGACTGGGTCGTAGGCGTTGACCAGAAGGTCCAGTTGTCGCGGTCGTAGGTAATTGCGGCTCGCATTCCAGGACGGGGGCTGCGCTGGACAAAGTCACAGGAGGCGCACGTGCGGCCAAACCCAGTGCGGAGATCGTTCTCGTAGCGGGCGCGAGAGACGACCTTTTCCTTGCCGGTGACTGTGTACTCGTGATAAATGTTCGGGTCGTCGTCCCGACCCGTGCGAACCTCGATCTCGGCGAAGGCTCGTGCATCGGGAACCTCAACGGCTTCGCCAGCGACAAAGCGCATCGGCGTGGCGGAAAAGAACAGCCGGCCAAAGTTTTGCTCGGCCCCGAGGTCAATGATTTTGGAGCGGTACGTAGCCCGCTTGGGAAAGCCCTCGCCATAGATCTCAAACTCGCTGATGGTACCCAAGAGCGAGCGAGCTTGATTACCTTGGCCGCCAGATGAGCCGCTAACTCGGTTCCGGCTCAAGGCCGTCTCGTCGATGATGGAGAATTTGCGGGCCCAGCGGAAGAAGCGCACGTATTGCTGGTCGAAACCAATGCGCACGTCATGCGCAAAATTTTGCGTCGGCTCGGCGACGACCCTCGCGAGGGGCAGCGGGCCCTTGATGGCGAAAATCTCGCTGTTTTCCTCTTGGATCGAGATTTGGAAGGCCGGGGTCGAGTCCGTGCGCAGCGGCGTGCCGTCGGAGCGGAAACCGCCCGAAGGAGTGTGGAAGCCAAAGGTGTGCGCCGGCATAGGCACGGCCAAGTCGATGGTGAAAAACTGCTTGCCAATGCCCTCGGCTTTGGAGGAATTGTACGTGGTGCTGTCGGCATCGATAAGCGCGACGCCGTTTTCGGTTGGGTCGCCGTTGCCCTCGTTCCACTTCCAGATGCGGGGACGCTCGCCGTCGATATAGCCCAATTCTTTGGGCTGGCGAAAGGTGGTCCAGTTGTCGAGCAGGGAAATGATGTTGACGCCCGGCTCGACGCGCACCGGCTGGATGGCACCAGGGACGCGCTCAAAGTCAATCATAATGCTAACCGTGTCTTGGCCGGCCCAGGGCTGGCTGCCGCCGAGTTGCCAAGTAGTAACCTCGGCTTTTAGGGCGGTCGGACCCAGAAGCGCGATAGCAACGGTGAGCGCAAAGCTGCGGGTGTTCAGCATGTCCTGTCTCCTAGCGAAAATGCACATCGGCTGCATGTAGAGCACCCGGGCCGTTTTGCATCCGCATTAGCTGGCGCTGACGCGGGCTCAAGCTGTCCCACCACTCGGACGGGAAGCCGTCGTGCGGATCGAGTTGGAAGACCAGCATGTGCTTTCTATAGTGGCCGAAGAGGGCGTGGCGGTTGCGGTCGCCGGTGTTGGCACCGCCTCCGTGCCAGCATTGGCCGTTGAAGACGATCACCGAGCCGGCCGAGGCGGTAGGCTGCACCTCGTGCTGGACTATAAATCCCTCCGGGGGCGCGGCGAGGCGGCTCTTGTGCGAGCCGGGCACTACGCGAGTGCCGCCAATCTCAGGGGTAAAGTCGTCGAGCATCCACACCGTATTCATCATCACCGGCGTATCCATGTTGAGCATATAGGCGGGGATGTCGCTGTGCAGGTCTTGGTAGCCGTCGCCGGGGCGGACGATACGCGAATTGAGGCTGCCCAAAATCAGTGAGGGCTCGAGAAAGTGTTCGAGGATGGGCAAGACGCGGGGATGGTCAATGCACTGGTGGAAAATGCGATCCATGACCGGGAGATTGGCCACGTGGCGGGCCGCGCCGCGGTGAGTGTGTTCGGTGCCGTGCTCTTGTTCGCAGCGGATCAGGGCTTGGCGCATGGCCGCGGCCGTGTCGGAATCGAGGACGCTTTCGAGTAAGGTGAAGCCGTAGATTTCGATTTCTTGGATAGCTTGTTCGCGTTCGTTCATAAAGGAAGTCCTCCTACAAGAGCTATTAAAATAAACCCGCACAGTTCGCTTCGGCAAACGACCGCTTCTATTGAGTATCCGTGAAAAAATTGCGCTTAATAGAGCGAACTTGCGATCATGCGCAAACAGAGGAGCGTGATCACTATCCTGAAGACCTTGCGGAACAGGCTTTCGGAAACCCGGTTGCGCAAACGCGTCCCACACCACGAGCCGAGTGCCGCCGCGCCAATCATCCCGGCGATAAGAGGCAAGTAGGGCGCGAAGGCAAAGCCGACAAAGCCGAAGACTAGGATTTTGCACAGGTGGGTAACGGTCATTACCGTGCCGTGAGTAATGACCAACCGGTCCTTAGGCAAACCCGCGCTGGCTAAGAAGGCACCGGTCAAGGGACCAGCGACGCCGACGAAGAGAGCGAGGAAAGTCTGGAGAGCACCGAAAATGGCGAAGTGGCCGGGGAGGCGAAAAGCGCGGCTGGGCACGGGAACCCAGATGACGAGGAGGATGAAGACGCCTAGGTACAGGGGGAGATCGTCGAAGCTAAAGTCACCGACGACCTCCGCCCCCAAGACAGCGCCGACGACTGAGCCGCCCGCGAAGGGCCAAAAGATGCGCCACTCGATGTGGCGCAGACCAAAGAATACGCGGCTGGCGTTGGAGGCTAGCTGCACGGCACCGTGGACGGGAATGATGGCCGCGGCGGGCAGCAAGCCCGGCATGACCGAGATCAGCGCGATACCGCCGCCCACGCCGATGATGGCGGTAAAGGTCGAGGTCAGGAAGGAGACGCCGATCAGGAAAAAGGGATCCATTTAGTCGGCGAGTATTTCTTGGGCATAGGCGAACAGGGCCGGGTTGCCGCCGGTGTGCAGGAAGATCGCCTCACCGTCAAGCCTGCCGTCGCGCACGTGGGCAATAAGGCCGGCGAGGGCCTTGCTGGTGTACACGGGATCGAGGAGAATGCCCTCTTTGCGCGCTAACGTGCGCAGAGCGTCCAAGCCAGCGGGGGTGGGGATGCCGTACCTCTCGCCAACGAAAGTATCGTCGTTGTCAAAGTCGGCGGCACTCATGGCAATGTCGAGGCCGAGGCGGCGGGCGGCTTGGTTGGCGATGGCGGCCATGTCCTCGTGGCGGTTTTCGACGTTGGTGAGGGGGCAAAAGCCGCGCACTTGGATCGGCGATTCAATATAGGCTAGGCCCAAAGCTACGCCAGCCTGGGTGGTGTCGAGGGCGGAGAGGTAAAGGTAGGCCGGATTGATGCCTTGTTCTTGGCATTGGCGGGCAATTTCTACGCCCACTTCGGCATAGGCGATGGCGTCGAGGTCAATAGTATCGTCGCGGCGCGGCCAGTACACTCTTTTCCCCTGTGCGGAAAGCTCCTCGACCTTGGCTCGCAGAGCGTCTTGCTGGCCGCGCTGATCACTTTCCGCTAGGACGGTGATCTGTGCGCCGAGCAGATGCTGTAGCAGGTTGTTGCCTTGCGATTCGGTGCGGTCGATTGCGCGTACTGGCCGGAGGATCAGGTGCAGTTCCAAGTCTAGCTTGGCGCAGGCCGCGGCGAGTTGGCGGCAGTAGTTGGACTGCACCGCCGCACCCGAGACGATGGTGTCGGCCCCTTTGGCCAAGGCGTCGGCCAAGGCAAACTCGAACATCCGCGTCTTATTGCCGCCAAAGGCCAGACCAGTTAGGTCGTCGCGCTTGATGTAGAGCGCCGGGCTGTCGAGGTGGGCGGTCAGGCGCGGCAGCGGCTCTAGCGGGGTAGGGCGGATTGAGGCTAGCTGGACGCGGGATAGCTCGGCGATGGCTGCGGTGAGGGCGTTCGCTTTGGCGGAGTTCATGTGGTGCATTCCTTGGGCCAACCTTGGGGCGGCAGTTGGGAGAGGTGGTTTTGGCGGTGGCACTCTTCGATGACGGCGATCTGCACGCGCACCTGTTGCGGCGTGATCTCGGGTTGGGCTGCTTCCCGCAACGCGGCGAATACGCCGTCGTAATAGGCGTTGGACATATAGGTAAATGCGTTTTGCTCGTCTTCGTTGGGAGCCCAAGACCGCTCGATCATTTTCAGCTCTTCACGACAATAGCTCGGGCCAGGCAGTGGGCTGCGGATGAGCGATTGCTCGGGTGCCTTTTGTGGATCGTAGTAGCGCCAAGCCAGCCCCGCAGGGCCGCCGGAGAGTCCACCGCGCTCGCCGTGGACGGTGTACATGGGCTGCGGGAAGGCGGTGCAGGAGGAGATTTCCACGTCGATGACGGGTTTGTCTTTGGTGCGCAGCAGAATTTTGACGTAGTCCTCGGCGTCGCCGCAGGTGTTGGCGCGATCCATGGCGCAGAGGATTTGGTCCGGCTCTTTGAAGTCGAGCAGACGCATGGCTTGGTCCATGGGGTGCGGGCCGGTGTTGAGCAGATTGCCGCCCCGATATTCCTGCACGGTCTGCCAGTCCCAGCGGCGGGCGAAACCGCTGAAGGAGATCGAGACTTGGACGATGCGGCCGAGGACGCCCGAGTCAATGACTTGGAGCAGCTTTTGAAAGTGGGGCGCGTTGCGCGACTGCTGGAAGGGCAGGAGCAGACGATCGGCCTCGCGGGCGGCGGCGATCATGGTGTCGAGTTCGGCCACGCTCCAGGCGAGGGGCTTTTCGCAGATGGTGTGGTGGCCGGCGTTAAGGGAATCAATAGTAGCTTGAGGATGGAGGTGGCTGGGCAGGGCGTTGACCACCAAGTCGATGTCGCCGCGCGCGAGAATGTCGCAATAGTCGGCGTACGCGTCGCAGCCCATTTCGCTTTCGGCGCGCTGGCGGCGGTCCTCAAGGAGGTCGGCGACGGCGACTATTTGGTATTTGTGCGGGGCGGTTTTGAAGTAGCGGCAGTGGATGTCGAGGCCGGAGCGGCCTTGGCCGAGAACGGCGACGCGGATGGGGTCTTTTTGCGTAGGCAATCTGAGTGGCTCCGTTTAGAGATGGGCGTTTATGTTGGGGGTTGAGCGGAAGGGTGTCAAGGGTTTGTAAAGAGGGGGTGGGATGCGTAGTTTAGCGGGATGGCAGAGGATGATAGAGAAAAGCATGAAACACGTCCGTCTCGATGAGTTAGACCAAGAAGGCTGCCCGGTCTTTGCAGGATTGCGGCCAGAGACGCCGTGGGAGGCATTCGATTATTGGGTATTGGCACCGGGGGAACCGTTCCCGATGGCAGGTACAGGAAAAGCTTGTGAACAGGGCTATGTGTTTACGGGTGGGCCGGTGGAGTTGACCGTGAGGCAGCAGCGAGTGGAAAGCGGAAAAGGGCCCTGTTTTGTCGTCGAACCTACCGGATGCGCTCACGAGTTGAAAAATTTGACCGATGCATCTGTGAACGCACTGAGCGTGCGCGTCGCGCTGGACGTGGATTCAGAGACGCAACAAGGTGTGCAACCCAAGACCGGCACCTTTGACGAGCAAGCGCTAAAGTGGCGCGACGCAATTCACGGCGGCTGCGGGCAGATCGCCACCCGGCACGTGCTTTCGCCCGATGATTTCTGCAGTGATTGGACTTTTCTCGACCATGCAATCCTCGGCCCAGGAGGGTCGGTGGGGTATCACTATCACGACTTTCTTGAAGAAAGTTTTGTGGTGCTGAAGGGACAGGGGCTGATGACGATTGACGAAGAGACCTTTGCAGTAGAAAGCGGATCGGTTACTTGGCAGGGGATTGGGCAGGGGCACGGCATCTACAATCCCGGCCCGGAAAAGCTGGAGTTTGTGCGCATCGCCGTGAAGCAAGCAGACGAGGAGTACACTACCATCGACTTGCACGACAATTTGTCGGCGCGCAGGCCGACTTGAGAAAGGAAGATCATGGACCACACTGATACAGCACAGCGCATGGCCGAGGCCGCCAGCAATTTCCTCGCGTCCTTAGATGCGGCCGGACGGCAGAAAGCGGTGATCGACTTTGCCGACAGCACGGAGCGCAAAAACTGGCACTACGTGCCGAGGGAGCGCGCCGGATTGCCGCTAAAGGAAATGGACGTACGCCAGCGGGAGCTAGCGCACGCGCTGGTAGCGACCGGAGTCAGCGCGTCGGGATACGAAAAAGTCTCGACGATCATTTCGCTGGAGCCGATACTGGCCGAGCTAGAAGGGGCCGGGCGGCGCTTCCAGCGCGATCCCGAGCTGTACCACGTGAGCATTTTCGGCGAGCCGGGTGGCGACGCGCCCTGGGGCTGGCGCTTTGAGGGTCATCACGTCTCGCTCAACCACACGGTAGTACAAGGTCGGCTGGGAACAACACCGCTGTTTTTTGGCTCTAACCCCGCCGAAGTGCGCCACGGCGAGCAAACCGGGCTGCGTGCTCTGCGGGAGGAAGAGGATCTAGGGCGGCAGCTTTTGCACGAGTTGGACGGCGAGCAAAAAGCAGTGGCCATCGTCAGTGCCGAAGCACCAAGGGATATCCTCACGACCAATGTGCCCCACGTGCGCGGCGAAGTCGAACCGGAGGGCTTGGGCAGTGCGGACATGAGCGCAACACAACGTCAGATATTGGACGCCTTAATCGAAGTGTACGTACGACGCTTGCCCGAAGCAGTGGCCGAAGCCGAATGGGCACGACTCGGAGCCGCATATTTGCGGGCGGCGCACTTTGCTTGGGCCGGCGCGGAGGAACGCGGGGGACCGCACTACTACCGGGTGCAGGGGCCGGGTTTCCTCGCCGAGTACGACAACACTCAAAACGACGCCAACCACATCCACGCGGTCTGGCGCGACCTAAACAACGATTTCGGCGAGGATCTGCTCAGGCGACACTACCGGCAGAACCATAGATAGTTGTCGGAATTGAGAATTGAGCAATGGACCAATTCCTAATTCTTGTGGAGAGAACTCTTTGACCGTTACGGCCGTCTTCAGTTCACGCGCCGCCTTCTACGAACAATTGCACTGCCGCTACCCGCGCCGCGAGTTCGACAACTGGCAGGTATGGGGCGGCAACGCGACCATTGCAATCGACGGTCGGGTTTGCGAGCCGCCTCTCGCTAGGGCTTATATCGAACCTGGCAAGACGGCTGCCATCGCCCAAGTGCGTTGCGAGCTTTTCGTCGCCGCCGTTGACCCACGCGAAGTCCAGCCGGGAGATGTGGATGCGCGGCTGTGGACCGATGCTAACGGGACCAATGATTACGTGGAAATGCGGCTGCTTGTCGATGAACAGGGCACTCCCATCCTCGCCGGCAACAACCTCGTCTTTGAGTCGGCGGCTTTCACCCTTGGGCGTACTGGCACCTTCAACTACGCGGTGGAGTTTTCCGCCGACAGCTACGCCGAGGCCGGGCGCAAGGAGTGGATCAGCCTCAACGATCTGGCCGAAAACCGCGACGGGGTCATCGTCGTCAGCCCGGAGTGGGTACGACAAGGACCGACGATCTATGAGGTGTGCGCCCGCAAGGTCGGTGCCGAGGTCGAGGGAGGCCACTTCCGCTCGGGCCGACTCGCCGAATTGACGCGGCGCTTAGACGCCATTCCGGCCGACGTCATCTACCTATTGCCCTTCTTCCGTCCAGGTTTTGCAGACCTGCACACCGGCGCGGACGTGCGCAAGGGTACCCTCGGCAGCGTCTATGCGGTCCAGGACTTTTTCCAAGTTGACCCCGAACTCGTTTCGCCGATCGAGGAAGTAGATTGGGGATCGCTGGTGGCGGAAGGTTTCCTCCTCCCAAACGAGATGGAAGATCTCGCCGGACTGTCGGCGGTCCAGACGGAAAAAGCACTCGGACGCGAAGCCTTCGTCCAGCTCATCGGTCGCGCCGAGTTGCGGGCACTAACCAAGCGAGCGCACGCCCTCGGCAAGAAAGTCATCTTCGACTTGGTGCTGATGCAGAGCAGCCGCGACTGTCCGCTGATCGCCGAGCATCCCGAGTGGTATCTGCGCGACGAGCGCGGGATGCCGCAAATCCACCAGATCGCTTGGCTGGTCTATTCGGACGTGGCGCTCTTCGACTTGGTTTACAATCAGCCGTTGCAAGAGTACCTACTAGAAGTCGCCCCGTATTGGATCGAGCAATGCGGATTCGACGGGGTGCGCATCGACGCCAGTCAGACCATTGACCGGCCTTTCCTCAAAAAGCTCAAGAACCGCATTCAAGCTGCCGCGCCCGAGGCGTTGGTGCTGGGCGAGACGCTGTGCCCGCTGACCGAAGCAGTGGACGTCCCGGCAGATATGATCTACGCGCTCTTAGTTGACTATCATCGCGACGTCGAGCACGCCCAACCCCTCATTGATTTCCTAGAGGAGATGAATCGCACCTTCGCGCCCGGCACCGTGGCTATGGCCTACTTTGAAAACCACGATAGCCCACGCGCTACCCAAGTGTGGCACGAGCGGTTCCGGGAGCTCTTGCGCTGCGACGGGCAGGCGCGGGATTACTGGCAGGGCCTCACCTGTTCCATCCAGCCGGATGCAGAAAACCGGGCGCTGCTGATGGCCCTGCTCAAGAATTTGCAGGCCGCCCTGATAGACTGCTCAGCCGGTTCGGCCTCTAAGTGCAATCTGACGCGGGGCTTGGAACTGGGTAGCGAGTGGGGCGAGGAAACGCGCACCGACTTTGAAAACGAAACCTTCCTGCACTTCGACTGGGCCGCGCGCGAGCCGCACGCCAGTCTAGCGAGGGCCTACGAGCGTCTCTTCGCACTGCAAAAGGAATGGCCGGAATTCTGCGACGGAGAGATTTACTTCCACCGCAACGAATTCGCAGGCGGCGATCCAGACGACCGCATTCTGGCATACGTGCGCTATACCGAGCGGAGCGCGCTTTTAGTGGTGCATAACTTTGACCCACTAACCGTACGGAAGACGTCCTACCATTTCGATTATTTACCGCAGTCGCCCACATCGCGCCAAAAGTGCTTCGACACGTACGAAGCCCTTGCGATTGAGGCTATACCCGCCAGCGACGAGATCTCGGAGGTCAGCCTCATGCCACTACAGACGCAGGTGTGGCGACTTTACCGTTAATTTTTACAGCTTTTAACCTCAACTAGGAGACCCATCATGGCAAAAATCGGCGCAATCCACTACAACTGGCCCGGCTGCGACTTAGAGGGCTTCGCCCGGCGGGCCAGCGAAATCGGCTATCGGTACTGCGAGTTGCAGATCCGCGATATCTGGGATGGCGAGTCCAAAAACGGCGAGCAGACCGCCGCAGCCACCCGCGAGTTATTGGCCAAATACGGGATGCAAGCCTCGGCGGTAGCGGCTGGCAACGACTTCCTGCAAGCTGACAGCCGCGACTTGGACGCGCAGATCGAGCGCTACCGCTACGTCTGCCAGATCATCCCCATAACCGGCACGGACATCGTGCGCTCAGACGGCGGTTGGAACCGCAACGACGCGGTGCCAGAAGACCAGTGGGACGCCATGCTGCTCGAAGCCTTCAAGCGCTGCGCCGACTTTCTCGAAGAGTACGATGTGCGGATCGCCCTAGACAACCACGGAGTTTCCACCAACGACGGCGACTGGCAGTTAAGCCTGATCGAACGGGTAGGCTCGGACCGGCTCGGCGTCAATCTGGATACCATGAACTACCGCTGGTTCGGTCACGAGTTGGACCAAATCGACCACTTCTATGAAATACTGGCTCCGCACGTCTTCCACACCCACATGAAGGACGGAACCGGCTCGCGGCAAAACTACAAGGGGGCAGCATTGGGCGAGGGAGAAATCCATCTCGACCACGCGGTCCAGTGCCTCAAGGCGGCCGGCTACGATGGAGCTTGGACGGCTGAATACGAGGGGCCAGAAACCGAGGGACAGGTGGGATACGAAAAGTGCTACCAGTGGCTGGTGGCGAACGTCTGATCGTCGTTCTACGCGCGATTTTTACTGGCCAAAATTTCGGCCAATTCACGCGCGGTTTGTGCGGCGTCGCAAAGATCGCAGATCTGGGCGCGGATCACCGGATTTGGCGAATCTGCTCGATTTTCTTGTCGAGCCGCTTGGGGGAGATCGGGTGGGCAGTGCCCAGCTCTTGGGCGAAGACCGAGACGCGATATTCTTCCAGCATCCAGCGCAATTCCTCGATTTGGGTCTCTCGCTCGGGCGAATTGGTCTCCTTGGCGAACTTTTCCAACTGGCTCTGGTACACCTCGATCAACTCGGCTTTCTGAGCGTCCTTGCGCGGATCGGTCGCAGCGCGTTCGGCGCGCACCTCAACGGCTTTTAGGTAGCGGATTAGGTGACTGAGACGGTGGAAGGGGACGCGGGCGAGGAAGTCGTCTGGCAGCAGCCGCTCTAAGTCCGCGTCCAGCCCGCGATAGGACCGGCCCCCAAGGCGAATTTCCCGCCGGGCTTCTAGCAGGCTATCGACCAAGGAGATGAAGCGCGGGGCCAAGCCGCGCAGCCGCTGCTTGGCTTCCACCAGCACGGCGTCGAAATCTTCTTGGCGCATGGGTAGGATTTGCTCGCGGTGGAAGAGATAGCGCTCGAGATGTTCAAATGCTTGGGTGCGCAGTTCTAGCGAACTGCCTTGATAGCGCACCTTGAACTGCGCCAACTCTTGGAGTTCGCGCTGGAGCCACGCCAGCTCGTCGCGCAACGCCAAGGCGCAGAGGCCCAAGAAACCCTCCCGCGAGCGAGCTTCGGCTTCGGCGCGATTTTTATAGAGCCGCAGCAACACGCCGCCTTCGTCCCGGTCGAGGCCAGGCCATCCATAGAGCGGCACCCCGCCCGCTTGGGTCACCTCTATTCGTTCGGGCGGGTCGCCGAAATCCCAAGTAGTTATCCCTTCCCGTTCCCACTGTCGGGCGACCTTTTTCCAAGCGTCGAGTTCGACCGGAGTGTCGTGCTGTTCAAGGCGTTGGGTCAACTGCTGCAAATCGCGGCCGGCCGCGACGGATTGCTCGTTGGTGCCTTGGATATCGACGCGCATCTTGAGATGGTCGGGCAAGTCATCGGCGTCCCAGTCCGACGCGTGGATTTGGATATGGTAGTGCCGGCGGATGTGATCTTGCAGCGACTCCAAAAAGGTGGGATGAGTCGGCTTGAGCGCGGCCGCAATGCTCTTGGCCTTTGCCGGAATCGGCACCAGTTGCTTGCGGATGGACTTGGGCAACGAGCGCAGCAGGACGGTAATTTTCTCTTCGAGCAGGCCCGGCACCAGCCATTCGAGTATTTCTGGATCGACGGCGTGGGCTAGCTTGTAGGGTACTTTGACGGTGATGCCGTCCTCGTCTTGCCCCGGGCGATAGGCGTAGCTGAGGGCTAGTTTATTGCCATCGAGATCGAGTGCGTCTGGGAAGGTCTGCTGGTCGAAGTCGGTGCGAGTGGTGCCAAGCAAATCTTCCTCCTCCATCATCAGGAAGTCGCCGGCCTTGTCTTTGAGGAACCGGTTCAGGTCGGGCAGCGAGGAAACATCGTCGAGGTACCGGGAGTAAAAGCGGGCGGCGGCCTCTTCGACGTGGACATCGGCTAAGCCGCGGGCGCGAGTCTGCCAAGTTTCGATCTTCTGACACAGGCGAATGTTGTGCGCGAGAAACTTGTGCGGAGTATGCACCGTCCCGGGCACCAACGCCTCGCGGATGAATATCTCGGTGGCCTCGCGGGCGTTGATGCGGCTGTACGGGATGCGGCGGCTGAGCACTTCAAGGCCGTAGAGGGTCTGTTTTTCCCGCACCAGCACCCGCCCCGAGCGCGCATTGAAATAGGGCTGGTCGTACGAAGCGCGGCACAGGTGGCTGCCTAGTTCAGCGAGCCATTCGGGCTGGATACGGGCGACAGTGCGGGCGAACAGGCGCGAGGTCTCGACGATCTCGGCCGCGACCAGCCACCCAGGTGGTCCGCCCTCGCCCGGCTGCTTGCCCTTGTTGGGGCGGAACAGTCCCGAGCCGGGAAAAACCATCACCTCGCGGCTGCGCGCTGCCTGATAGATATTGCCCTCCTCTTGACGCGCCACACTCGAAAGCAGGCCAGTGAGCACTGCGCGGTGAATCGCGTCGTACCTAGCGGGTTCGCTGTTGAAGCGAAAGCCTTTTATCTCATTCAGGGTCTCGCGGATCTGCGCGTGGATGTCGCGCCATTCGCGCATCCGCATGTAGGAGAGGTAGTGCGCCTTGCAGAATTTGCGCAACTGGTTCTGCGAGGCAGTTTCCACTTTGTCGTGATAGGCGTTCCAGATGTTGAGATAGGCTAGGAAATCGGAATTTTTGTCGTGGAACTGGCGGTGCATTTGGTCGGCCGCATCCTGCTCTTCAAGAGGGCGCTCGCGCGGATCTTGGATGCTGATGGCCGCGGCGATGACGAGCACTTCGGACAAGGCTTGTTCCTCGCGGGCCTGGAGCAGCATCCGCGAGACCGTGGGGTCGATGGGCAGGCGGGCCATGGCGCGGCCAATGGGAGTGAGTGCGCGGTTTTCGTCGAGGGCGTTGAGCTGGCTCAGGAGTTGGAATCCACCGGCGATAGCGGCTTTTGCAGGAGGGTCGATAAAGGGAAATGCCTCAATGTCCCCTAGCTTGAGGTTAATCATCCGCAGGATGACTTCGGCGAGATTGGCGCGCTGGATCTCGGGCTGGGTGTATTCGGGCCGCGAGAGAAAGTCCTGCTCCGAGTAGAGGCGAATGCACACCCCGTCCGCAACCCGCCCACAGCGCCCTTCTCGCTGGCGGGCACTGCTCTGCGAAATCGGTTCGATGGGCAGGCGCTGGGTGTGCGTGCGGGGGTTGTAGCGCGACAGGCGCGCCAAGCCCGTATCTACGACGTAGCGGATGCGGGGAATGGTCAGCGAAGTTTCGGCGATATTGGTAGCCAATACTACGCGGCGATGGTCCCCCGGGGCGAATACGCGCTGTTGCTCTCCAGCGGTTAGGCGGCCAAACAGCGGCAAGATTTCAACGCCGCGCAGCTTGCGCCCTTCGAGCCGCTCGCGGGTCTCGCGGATATCGCGCTCGGACGGCAGAAAGACCAACAGGTCGCCCTCCCGCGACATGCGCAAAATTTCTTCCACCGCGCTGGCGGCCGCATCCAAATACGTATAGTCGCCGCGATCTTGCAGGATCTCGTCGAGCGGCCAATAGCGGACCTCGACCGGGAACATCCGCCCCGAGACTTCGATGACCGGGGCGTCGTCAAAGGCCCGAGAGAAGGTTTCAGTGTCGATGGTAGCCGAAGTGATGATGATCTTGAGATCGGGCCGCTTGCGGCGCAGAAGCCGTAGGTAGCCGAGCAAGAAGTCGATGTTGAGGCTGCGCTCGTGGGCCTCATCCACGATAATGGTGTCGTATTCGAGCAGGTCGGGATCGCCTTGGGTCTCGGCCAGCAGTATGCCGTCGGTCATTACCTTGATACAGGTCTCGGGCGCGGTCTGATCGCGGAAGCGGATTTTGCAGCCCACATCACGGCCGTAGGTCACTTTGAGCTCTTCGGCCACGCGCTGAGCAATGGAGAGCGCGGCCACGCGGCGCGGCTGGGTGACGGCGATGCGGCCGGCCTCGCCCCGGCCAGCCTCCAAGCAGATTTTGGGCAATTGCGTACTCTTGCCCGATCCGGTCTCGCCAGCGACGACGACGACGGAGTGTGCCTTGATCGCCGCGAGGATTTCGTCCCGGCGATCGCTGATGGGCAGGGCGGCTGGGTAGGTGGGGACTGGGCGGTTTGTGCGCCGCCGTTGGCGCAGACGAGCAGAACTGCGCGCTTGGCCTGAGAGGCGTTCGACTTCTTTCGGATCGAGGCGACCACGACGCCTCAGACGCCGTTCGATGCGCACCCGATCCTGGAGCATGCACTGAGGCAGGAGGGTTTTAAGCGCCGTGATTGGGTGGGGTTTGGTAGGCGATTGATTCAAAATTTACAAGGAGTTACGGCGTTTTTGTTGACACGGAAAATGTACGGCAGGGGCCAGATAGTGGCAACTATGTGGGCGGGTATTACTTTTTCGTCGCCCAACTCAGGGACGACGAATGATCACCGCCGTTGATACATGTTCAGATGACCTCTAGCGCGGCCTATTCAGGCATCAGTACGCCACAGGCGCGGTATCGGGCTGGTGGCTTGCTGCTCGGGCAAGTGCCAGTATTCGGCCTCGGGCGGGACCTCTTGCAGGTGCGGGCAGGTCATGCCGTGGCGGTCCCACACCACCTCGCCGGCACGCAAGGTCAGCGCGCATTCGAGGCGATGCTGAGCTTCGATGCAAGCCCAGCCGCAGTCGCGAAAGTAGAAGTTGCCCTCCAAGACGCCTAGCACGGCGACGTCGGCCTCAGAGCCGGGCGTCAAAGTCCCTAACTCGGGCCGGCGGATGGCGCTGGCGGGCGTGACAGTGGAGCGGTAGATCACTTCCTGTAAGGACATGTTCATGGCCAAGCATTTGGACATAGTGTCGAGCATGGAGTGGACGTGGCCGTTGATATTGCCCATGTGCAGGTCGGTGCTAATGGAATCGGGCGGGAAGCCGTCGGCAATGGCTGGCATGGCGGCGCGATACCAGAAGCTGGCCGCCCCGTGCCCGAGGTCGAAGTGAATACCCCGCTCGCGCGCCTCGCGCATGTAGTCGTACACCTCGCCGTCTTCATCGACGACGGGGAACTGACGGGCAAAGACGTGCGTGTGAATATCGCCGGGACGCAGGTGCTTGAGGAGAAGATCGGGGTAGGAGCGCTCGGGTGGGCGCGGCCAAAAGTCAACCATCACCGGCATTTTACAGTGCTCGCCGGCCTCGACGGCCGCGTCAACCGAGGCCCAAGGCGGATGCTCGTCGTCAAAGGGCTTGGTGGTCCAATAGTGGGCGGTCTTGATGCCGACGCACACATCGTCGTGGGCTGCGGCCATCTCGGCCGCCCGCTGTGGATCTAGGTTGGCGACGATTTGTTCGGGAGGGCCCATGCCTGGGGCGGCAATGTTGACATAGGCGAACATGCGGGTCTTGGAATGGTCGATCACCGTCTTGCGGAAGTGTTCGAACTCCTCGGCACCGGCCGTGCCCGTATCGACGCAGGTGGTTACGCCCTCTTTGAGGAAGTGGGCGTCGGCGTTGAGGCTGCCCACCATTCCGCCCGATTGGCGGCTGCGGGTATGGTACGTATGGACGTGGATGTCGAGCAGGCCCGGCACAACGACGAGATTGCCCACATCGATAACGCGATGGGCGTCCGCCGGGGAAATGTCCGCTTCAACGCGAGCGATGCGGCCGTCGAGTACGCCGACGTCGACAACGCCGTCAATACCGTTGGCAGGGTCAATTACGTGGCCACCTTTGAGCAGCATTTCGAGCTTGCGATGCATGGTTTTTTCGTTTCGGATGTTGTAGTGAGAATCAAAAAGTAGGCTGGGGCAAAAGGAGGGGCAAATGAGATTGTTGACAATGGTCAGATACTTAGAGTACAATTATCGAATTATAGCGTATATTCAATAGCAAATGCGACACCTTATCTACACACTCCTAATTTTGTCGGCCAGCAGCGCCCACGCTCAGACCGTCTATCGCGTCCACCTCAAGCTAGAGGGTATGATCGACCCGGGCGTGGCGGCCTTTGTCGAGCGCGTGATCGCCGACGCCGACGAAACCGAGGCCGACGCCATCGTCTTTGAGATCGACACCTTTGGCGGGCGCGTCGATGCGGCCACTGTGATCCGCGACGCCATCCTCGACGCCGAGACCCTGACCATTGCCTTTATCAATAAACGGGCGATTTCGGCCGGAGCACTCATCTCGCTGGCCTGCGACAAGATCGTCATGACGCAAGCCTCGACCATGGGCGCGACCACCCCGGTCGATGCCACGGGCGACAAAGCTAGCGACAAAATAACCTCTTATATGCGCGCCGAGATGCGCGCCACGGCCGAGCGCACCGGCCGCAACGTCAAGATCGCCGAGGCCATGGTCGATGAGCGCGTCGATGTGCCGGGCCTGAGCGCCGAAGCGGGCCGGCCGGCGACTCTGACCACTGAGCAGGCGCTCAACTATCAGATGGCCGACGAGACGGCCGAGACGCTGATCGAACTGTTGCGCATCTACGATCTGGGCGAGGCCGAAATCGTGGATGTCGAACTCAATTGGACCGAGCACGTCTTGCGTATGTTGACCCACCCGGTCGTCACTTCGATTTTGCTGGCCGTGGCCATGTTCGGCTTAATCGCCGAGGTGCGCACCCCCGGTTGGGGCTTGGGCGGCACGCTCGCATTAGTGGCGCTGGGCCTTTTCTTTGGCAGCCACTTGATCGTCCACTTGGCCGAGTGGCAGGAATTGGCGCTCTTTGCCGTCGGCGCGACGCTTTTGGTCGTCGAATTGGTGGCCATTCCGGGCTTTGGCATTGTGGGTGCGTTGGGTATCGGCGCGATGATTGCGAGCGTGGTGATTACCCAATTGGGCGATTTTCAATTGTGGAGTTTTGAGGAAATCGTCTCGGTGATCGGGCGTCTCGCTGGTTCGATGATCGGCGCGTTTGTACTCTCGCTCATCGTATTGCGCTCCTTGCCCAAATTCGCCGCCTTCAATCGCCTAGTACTCCACAACGAAATCAAAGCCGCCGACGGGTACACTTCCTCCTCGCGCACGACCGACGACGAGCTGTTGGGCAAGGAAGGGGTCACAGTCAGCTACCTGCGGCCCTCGGGTATCGCCCTGTTGGGAGGCAAGCGGCTCACCGTGATCGCCGAGGGCGAGTTCATCGAGGCACAACGGCCCATTAAAGTAGTAGAAGCGCGCGGCAGTCGAGTGGTGGTGAAGGCGCTATGAGCTTTCTGGGAGGGGAGGTGTTGGAATGGGTTTATTCGCTGGCTTTGCTAGTGCTCGGCTTTGTGTTGGTGCTCTTGGAAATTTTTGTCATCCCAGGGCTCAATATCTTCGGCATCGTTGGTTTGCTGACCGCGGTCGCCGGCATTGCCTATGCTTATATGAATATAGGCAGCTTGGCGGCTGGCATCGTGGCGGGCTTGGGGCTTGTGGGCACCGCCATCTTGGTGCGGCTGATGCTCAAGGTCCGCGCTTGGAACCGCTTGGTACTCAACGATGGCATGACGCGCAAGGCCGGCTACGATTCGGTCAAGCCGGGCCGCGAGTCATTGCTCGGGCAGACGGGCGAGGCAATTACGACGCTGCGGCCAGCGGGGCGGGCGCAATTTGGCGAACGGGTAGTCGACGTAGTCAGCGAAGGTGCCTATATTGAACGCGGTGAGCAGGTCGAGGTATTAAAAGTAGCTGGCAACAGAGTTGTGGTTCAGTCCGTCCAGTCCGAGTCTTAGTTCACTCCTTTCAAGGAGCTAATAATGGAAGTCCTGTTTTTAGTCTTGGTGCTTTTCGGCATCATCATCTTTTTGTCGCTCTTCACCTATTTCATTCCGGTGGGGCTGTGGATTTCGGCCTATTTCGCCGGAGTTAGAGTGGGGATCTTCAAGGACTTGGTGGGTATGCGACTGCGCAAAGTGCCACCGCGACAGATCGTCGGTCCCAAAATCAGCGCCGCTAAGGCGGGGTTGGATGTCGGCTTGGAGAGCATGGAAGCTCACTACTTGGCCGGCGGCAACGTCAACGCCGTGATCTTGGCCCTAATCTCGGCCGACAAGGCCAACATCGACCTGAGCTTTGAGCGGGCTGCCAGCATCGACTTGGCGGGCCGCGACGTGCTCGACGCGGTCAAAGTCAGCGTCAACCCCAAGGTGATCAACACGCCCCTGATTGCGGCGATTGCCAAAGACGGCATTCAGGTCAAGGCCACCTGCCGAGTGACCGTGCGCGCCAATATCGACCGCTTGGTCGGCGGCGCTGGTGAGGAGACGATCATCGCCCGCGTCGGCGAGGGGATCGTCACCACCATCGGTTCGGCTACGACGCACAAAGAGGTGCTCGAAAATCCCGATCTGATCTCCCGACGCGTGCTGGAAAAGGGCCTCGACTCGGAGACGGCCTTTGAGATTCTTTCGATTGACATCGCCGATGTCGATGTGGGCGAGAATATCGGCGCTAAGTTGCAGACCGATCAGGCGGATGCCGATCTCAAAATCGCCCAAGCCAAGGCCGAGGAGCGCCGGGCCATGGCCCAGGCGCGCGAGCAGGAGATGACCGCCCAAGTCGTGGAAATGGAATCGCGAGTCAAGGAAGCCGAAGCCGAGGTGCCGCGCGCAATGGCCGAGGCCTTCCGCGAGGGCAACCTGGGTATCATGGACTACTACCGCATGCGCAATATCCAAGCCGACACGGACATGCGCGACTCGATTTCCGAAAGCGGCGAGGAACGCGATAATAACTAGTACATGGAACTCCTACTCTTTACCCTCGCCATACTGTTCAGCATATTTTCGGCGCTGATGGAGCGTCGCAAGCGCCGCAAACGGCTTGAAGAGGCCCAACAACAGCACGCCGAGATCGAACAGCAGCACGCCGAGGTCAAGCCGGCTGCACCCGTTGTCGTCGAGGAGAAGAAGGAAGAAGAGCCGTCCTTTGGCTGGCCTTTTGACGGGGATCCCTTTGAGGAGCCGGTTCTCGCCGAGGTCGATCCGGCCGAGGCTGAGAGGGAGGCGCTAGAAGCCGAGCGGCAAGCTCTAGAGGCTGAGCGGCGCGCCGTGGCGGCCGAGAAGCTGGCCATGGAGCGGCTAAAGGAGACCAAGCCCCAAGAGTCAGGCGAGGTGCGGCGACCTCGGCGCACCCGGAGCCGTTGGTTCCTCACTCCTCAGACGGCGCGCGATGCGATCGTCTATATGGAAATCCTCGGCAAGCCGAAGAGCGAACGAGAGGAGTGGTAATGGTATAAGCCGGAGTGGCGGAACTGGTAGACGCGCTGGATTCAAAATCCTGTATCCGCAAGGGTGTGTGGGTTCGAGTCCCACCTCCGGCACCATTTTTACTAACCGTTGCACGCTAGCGATGCGGAACCACTCGTATCGCTAGCTTCATCAGTTCCCTTTGTATCTCCCAATGGGCTGCGCAATTTTGCCTTCTTTTTCCCCATCTGTCGCAAGCTCAATTAATTTTCTCCCCATCTGTCGCACTCCCCAAGTTCCGAAAGGAGATAACCGCCGTGACATCTCCGGAAATAAGACGCCTTTTCGACATCGTCTCGGTACTCGTTCTGCTGATTGTAGTTCCGACGTACATCTTCTGTCGCTTGGGACTCATTCTGCTGATTGCAGTTCCGACAGCTTACATCTTCTGCCGTCTGAGGTCGCCCGCTGACTAACGGAACGAGACTGTGCAAACGCTAAAAGGCCAAACCCGCACTGCGCCGCCGCTATGGGCGGTTTTGGAGCGACGACTGATCGACGCGATTGACGAGGCGGCACCGATTTTCCTCGAAAAGTACACCCGCCCCGGCGGCAGCCTGATTTGGAAGGAAGAATACCCCGGCGACGGGGTCTGGGCCGACGACCTGTACGAGGCATTCTTCAACTGGCCTCACTACTATGCCCTAGGCGGCAGCGAGTACACAGGCGTCAAAGCCCTAGAGGAGTGGAACGCCATTACTCGGCAGCTAGAGCACGACTACGGCCGCGTCACCCGCGAGTTTATCAACGACGACGACTGGTTCCACAACGCCGAAAACTACATCTACTTCTATCACTTGGGGATGGCCGATCCGACCAACGCCGAGACGCGCCGCCGAGCGCAGCGCTTTGCCGGATTCTACTTAAACGACGACCCCGCCGTGCCCAACTACGACCCCGAGCACCGCATCGTGCGCTCGCCCTGCAGCGGCAGCAAGGGGCCGCTTTTCCAAATGCGGCGCGGCGAAATCCACTACGACCTCACCCACGATCACGCCACGTTGGGGCCGGACTTTGACCTGCCCGCCAACTGGTGGGAGGATCCCGAGACCAAACGCCGCGTTGAGGAGCAATTCGACCAAGTGGTCATGCAGGGCGACGTGACCGTCAACTTAGGCGTCGTAGCGCTGGTGGCAACGGCCTTTCTCCACACCGGCGAGGCGCGGTACCGGGAGTGGATCGAGGAATACGTGGGGGCCTGGATAGAGCGCACCGAGGCCAACGGCGGTATCGTCCCGGACAACATCGGCCCCAACGGCATCGTCGGCGAGATGCGCCGAGGGCAGTGGTGGGGTGGACTGTATGGCTGGACCGGGCGCTATGGACACAACATGATGGCCCACTCAATCACCTCGGCGGTGGAGGCCGCGCTGTTGGTCACGGGCGAGACCCGCTACTTGGACCTGCTCCGCATGCACATGGATGCGCTAGTCGCGCACGGCCGCGAGGAAGCAGGGCGGCTGCTCGTGCCCTACAAGCACACGGACGAAGGTTGGACCGACTTCAACCCCATCAATTCCAATGCGCCGATCCACTTGTGGGCCGCGTCCATGGAGGAGCGAGACTGGCAGCGGCTGGAGACCTTGCGCCGGGGAGCCGAAGGCGAGTGGAGGCAGGTGGGGCAGCGCGGGCCGCGTTCGCTCGACGACCGCGCCTGGACCCGCTTTCTCGCTGGCGAGTCCCCGGATTACCCCGAGCGCATCTTGCAGGCCAACTACCGAGAGGTCTGCGACCGCATCGCCAAGGTCATAGACGACAAGCAGGATCTGACCCAACTCGACGTACACTGGTGGCAGCAGGTCAACCCAGTGGTCACCGAAGCCTTAGTACAACTAACCACCGGCGCGCCGCAGACCATCTACTGGGGCGGATTGGCGCAAGGGCGGGTGCGCTATTTCGACGGCGAGCAGCAGCGACCGGGTTTGCCCCAAGATGTTGCAGCCTTAGTAACCAGCCTCAGCGACGAGGGTGCGGAACTAACGTTGGTCAACTTGTGCACGAGCCGCACGCGGCAGGTTATCGTCGGCGCTGGCAGCTTTGGCGAGCACTGCTTTGGCCGGGTGCGAGTTGGCGACGAGGGACTCGACGTGGATGGCACTTATTTCCAAGTAGAATTGGCTCCGGCCAGCCAAATTGAATTGTCGCTCGCCATGCGGCGTTACAGCCAGCAGCCCAGCTTTCGCCTGCCTTGGCACGGCGAGCGGATTCCATATCGCTAACAAAATTAGGAGACCGGGCGATGGACCAAGCCGACCGCGATTTCTTTGCTGCAAATGGCTATCTCAACCTAGGGCAAGTGCTCGACAACGACGACGTGCAATACTTCCGCGCCATGTTCGATGGGGACATGGAAAAGTATCCCTATTTCTGGCACCGCTACGGCCACCACCAACACGCCAACTACGAGGCGTTGATCACCTCGCCGCAGTTCGACGAACTGATCCGCCACCCGAAAATATACCCGACAATCGAGAAGCTGATGGGCGGGCCGCTCTGCTTTGGCGAGATCGGGCTGCGGATGATGCGGGCCTACGACGGCCCATTGCACCAAGGTTGGCACCGCGACAGGCCGCATTGGGACGACCATCCATTCCGCATGGACTACATCCAACTCATGGTCTATCTGTCCGATGTCGATGAGGGGACGCATTGTTTTTCGCTGTCCCCGGAATCGGTAAGCCAGCCAGTGCTTGAAGATAAGGAAGCACAGCTCAAGCGGGACGGCGAGTACCACTTGCACGGGCCAGCCGGAACCTGCGCGCTGTTTAACGTGGCCGTACTGCACACGGCGACGACGCGGCCCACGCAAGCAGAGCGGCGAACCGTGCAGATTTACTACGGGCATCGCAACCGGGCACCGCTGGCGAACGATTCGAGTATTCCGGCGGCGTTTTGGCGGGATAGTGAAGATGCCGAGACGCGGGCTTTTTACGGAGTCTTGAACGAGCGCACCAAGGTGTATTTGGCGGCTTTCCCCGGAGCTTAACCCATTTCCCTCCGTTGGGGCGGAGAAGGTTATTTTGCACACACCCCTGTTGGACATCGCACCCACTGATCTGGTGGACATTGCAGTCGTCGCATTGCTGCTTTGGGGGCTAGTCGTTTGGACCCGCCGAGCGCGGATGGCTCTGCTCGGCTTGGCTTTTTTGGGCGTCTTCTACCACCTGATAGCGCAGCAATTCAAGTTGCAGCTAACAACTTGGATCTTCCAAGGTTTTTTCGCGGCGCTAGTGGTGGTGGTAGTGGTGGTGTTCCAAGATGATTTGCGCCGGCTCTTTGAGCAGATCGCCACGTTTAGTCTGCGCCGCAAGGCTCCGCGCCCGGATCCCTCCAGCCTGGGAACGCTGACTAGGGGGTTGTATCAGTTGGCTGCGAAAAGACGCGGAGCCTTGGTGGTCCTGCCGGGGCGCGAGCCAATAGAGCGGCATTTTTTGCAGCATGGGGTTCCTTTGGACGCGGAGATCAGCGAAGAACTCCTCGACAGCCTTTTCGATCCCGGTTCGGCTGGGCACGACGGTGCGCTGGTGATGCAGAATAATAGAATCAAGGAGTTTGGAGTGCACTTGCCGCTTTCCGAGAATAGGGATGGACTGAAGGGAGGCGGTACGCGGCACGCGGCCGCACTGGGCCTAGCCGAACGCAGCGATGCCCTGTGTCTGGTCGTATCAGAGGAGCGCGGCACCATCGGGATTGCCGCGCGGGGGCAACTCGAGATTCTGGACAATCCAGACGCGGGCAAACTGGCGAACAGGATTAGAAGCTACTTGCAGCGTACGGGGACCCAGGTGAACGCACGCCGGGTTGAGTGGCGTCGGTGGGGGCGGCGTCTAGTGGAAGGTCTTTTGTCCTTCGCCTTGGCCTTGGGCGCGTGGCTGATCTTCGTGCCGGGCGCGACGGCCGAGGAAGCGGTGCTCCAAGTGCCCGTAGCCGTAGAGAACATGCCCGAAGGATATGCGCTAAAGGACGTCAACCCCCCAGAAGTGGAGATCGCGGTGGCCGGACCGCGACGAGCTATGTTTTTGGCGAGCAATGCGGATTTCGAGGTCGTCATTGATGCCAATCTCGTCAGACTGGGGCGGAGGACCTTCGAGGTGTCCGCCCAGTCCGTGCGCCATGCAACCGGGTTGGAGATCAAAAGCATCAAGCCAGACAAGGTAAAACTAACCGTGCAAAAAGCGCGAGGAGGAGCGCGATGAAAATCACTGTGAGAGAGACGGTATGACACTGAGCGAGCAACAGATCGCGTTTTTTAAGCAGCAAGGATATTTGATTCTGGAAAACTTCATCGCGCCGGAGCAGATAGCCGCGTGGCGCGGGCAGTTCTGGAATCACGTAGGGGCCGACCCACAAGACCCGGCGAGTTGGCCCGCTAGCTATGTGATCGACGGTTTTGCGGTTGAACCGGCCTTTGGGCAGCTTCCGCGGATGCAGGAAGTGGTCGAGGCGCTGGGTGGCGGGCAGTTTAGCGGCGGCGGCGGGTCTATGCTGGTGCAGTGGCCGCGTTTGGGGGAGGCTTGGGACTGGCCGGGCCAAGGGCATATCGACGGCTACGGGCCGGGGGGCTGGAGCGGCGGTTTTATGCTGGGGGCGACCGCTTACTTAGACGATGTGGAAGCAAACGGTGGGGCCTTTGTTTTCTGGCCGCAGAGCCATCTGCCGACCCACGCGTACTTCCGCGAGCACCCCGCCCACATCGACGGCAGTTTTCGCGACCGCGCAGATTGGGAGCCGCGCCAATGGGGGTTGTTTTCAGACCGCTCGCCCCAAGGGCCGGAGCAATTTGTGGCGCGGGCCGGGGATGTGATTTTCTGGCACTGCTTTCTGTGCCACACCGGCTCGGTCAACATCCGCTCCAAGCCGCGGCTGGGGCTTTTCGCCCGCTGGCACTACGCCGAGCGCGAGACGATGCGCTACGAGGTGCCAGAAGACCTGTGGAAGTATTGGGCGATCTAAAACGCCCTGCTGTCGAGCCGTTCGGCCACCCATGCGAGTTGCCCGTTTCGGCAAAATCGTCTAATTTTTATGGTTTTGTAACAATGTCCGCCCCCATTCACCTTTTATCCTCGGGAGCTACAATGGCTAAGTCGATGTTTTCTCGGGAAGTCGCCCTCAAGCTGGAAGGCGAAATCAACGCCTTTCAGGCCTGTCGCAGCCTGTCGCAACGCGCACGAGACATTAACATAGAGCGCAAAATGAAAGAAGCCGAAGGCGCAATTCCCGAAGACGAACAGCCCAATTCGTCGGCCAGTGCCATGCTAGATTTTGCCGAGGGGCGCATCGTCCTCGCGTCGGAAGAGGATGCGGACTCAGACGAGGCCTGAATCGCCCGCCGCTAGTGACAGCCCATCTACCGTGGGCCTGTCTTCGCTGCTGTCTCCAACGAAAAAACATATAGCCGTCGCGCTGTCGGCCGCGTACCTTGCCGACTGGGAGGAGGCTGGGGCAGGGCCGCCTGCTCGGCGGATTTTGCATTTTCTGCCCTCGGTGCATAGTGCTTTCACCCTCTGCCACAGCGCGAAAAAGGCGCTTCCATTAAACGCCCTTGTAAAGGAGGCGTCATGGGCCTACAAAAAAACTGCTGTCCCCGCCGCCGCTGGGGCAAGACCGAACTCTCCATACCAGTAATTCCATTCGGGACGCAAGGCTTTGGCGGCCACTTCGGGCCAGTTGACGACGAAGAGGCCATGACCCTAATGCGCCGAGCCGTCGATTTGGGCGTCAATCACTTCGACTGCGCCCGCTGCTACGGCGACTCGCTGCGCAAGCTGGGCCGCGCGATCAAGGAAGGCGTCATCGCCCGCAGCGAGATCATCATCAGCGGCCGCGTCTGCTGCCACAGCGCCGCTGCGTGGGGCGGCTACGGCGAGGGGCGGCCTGACTACTCGGCGGCGCGGGTCTTGGCCGATGCGGAAGACCAGCTAGAAATTTTGGGAATCGAGAAATTCGACGCGCTCTTCCTCCACGATCCGCCCGAGATCGAACCGACCCTTGAGGCGGGCGGCGCGCTCGAAGGACTAGAACGGGTGCGCCAGCAAGGTGCCGTGGACTTCATCGGCTATGGCATGAGGCCCCACGACTTTCACCTCGCGCACATTGCGTCGGGCCGCACCGACGCGATGCTGTGCTTCAGCGACTACAACTTGCTCCGGCAGAGCGCAACCGACGCCATCCTGCCAGCGGCCGCAGCCGCGGACCTCGGAGTTCTCAACGGCTGGTCAATCATGCGCGGCTGGCTGACCGGCGTGCCCGTGGATCGCTTTATACCGCGCGACAAGTGGGGCGAAGATCAGCATCGGGCCGAGACCATGCGCTTGTGGTGCAGCGAGCAGGGCATCGACATGCTAGAGCTGACGTTGCAATTTTGCCTGCGAGAGGAGCGCATTCACGGCAACCCCATCGGCTCGCTGAATATTGAGCAGCTAGAGCGGAACGTCGCGGCCGCTATGGCGGTCGTCGCCGACGAAACAATCGCCGCTTTTGTCGCCGCGGGACTCTAAGTTTGACGCCCCTTGGGGGTGTTCCGTACTTTCCGCCCGCCGGACCCTATAACTCGATTACCATCAAAGGAGGGGCATGGGAGCTGCAGAAGATTATTACGCGCAGACGATGGAGTTATTGCAACGTCTGCGCGATACGCAAATGGACGCTATCGACCGGGCCGCCGCAATCTGCACTGAGAGCATTGCCAACGGCGGGTTGGTCTTTCTCTTTGGCGCTGGGCACTCGCGGATGATGTGCGAGGAAATGACGCCGCGCCAGGGATGTTTCGTGGGCTTTTTTGCGTTGGTCGAGCTAGCGGTATCGAACCATGCGTCAATCGTCGGCACCAACGGGTTGCGCGGGCCGCTCTTTTTAGAAAAGTACGAAGGCTACGCCGAGGAGATTCTCCAAGGATTCGAGTTCGGGCCGCACGATGCCTTTATCTTGATTTCGACCAGCGGCATTCGGCCCCTGATCGTCGAGATGGCCATGGGCGCTAAGGCGCGGGGCTTGCCCGTGATCGCCATGCTGTCGAAACCGCACGGCGACCAATCGCCGCCAGCGCACTCGTCGGGCCAGAAGCTGATGGACGTGGCCGACGTCGTCCTCGACAACCAATGTCCGCCGGGGGACTGCGTACTCGAGCTAGAGGGGTTGGAGTGGCGGACTGGGCCGGTATCGACGGTGACTGGCGCGATGATGATGAATATGCTGCGCTGCGAAGTGGCCGAGCGGTTGTTGGCGCGGGGGATCAAGCCGGAGCTATTGCCGAGCCATCAGTTTGTCGGCAATGTAAGTGCGGAAGAGCAGCTAGAGCGGTTTTACGAAGGCTACCGCAAGAGCCTCAAGCATTTGTACGAGTAGGGGCGACCCTTGGGGTCGCCCGCACCCGTCCCTATCGACCCAATTCCAACCCAACCACATCGTGGGCACTCTCGACAACAAGGTTTGTCTAATTACCGGCTCTACCGGCATCGCCGAGGCCACGGCTCTGCACGCAGCCGAGGAGGGGGCCAGCGTATTTGTTACTTCGCGGACGGAAACAAACTGTCGGGCCTTGGCCGAGAAGCTGGGAAAGCAGGGGGCGTACCAGGCAGCCGATTTGACGAATAGGGAGCAAGTCGCCGCGACTATCGCGACCTGCGTGGACCAGTGGGGACGGATCGACGGATTATTCAACGTAGCGGGGATCAGCGGGCGGCGCTTTGGCGATGGGCCACTGCACGAGTGTACAGAGGAAGGGTGGGACGCGACGCTGGACGCCAACGCCAAGAGCATGTTTTTGGTCTGCCGCGCTACGTTGCAACAGATGTTGACCCAGGAACTGCGCGAAGACGGAGCGCGCGGGGCGATTCTCAACATGGCCAGTGTGTTGGCCTTTGCGCCGGAGCGGAAGTTTTTTGCCTCGCACGCCTATGCGGCCAGCAAGGGGGCGATTGTGTCGCTGAGCAAGGCTATGGCCAGCTACTACGCGCCGCATGGGATTCGGGTCAATGCCATTGCGCCGGCACTGGTGGAGACGCCGATGAGCAAGCGGGCTGGAGAAAACGCGGAGATCATGGCGTTTATGCGCGACAAGCAGCCGCTCGGGGCGATGATGAGCGCGACGGATGTGGCCGGGATGGCGGTCTTTTTGTTGGGGGATCGAGCGCGGGCGATTACCGGAACGGTGGTAACCGTGGATGCAGGTTGGTGCGTGAGTTGACGCAAGGAGGAAGCATGAAAGACTATGTCATTGGCTTTGACGTGGGCGGCACCCGAGCCAAAAGCGGCGCGGTGACGCGGGGCGGGCGGATGCTGGCACCGGGCATCAATCCGTCGGGCTTTGCGCTGGGCATGGGCAATTTGCTCAAGACGCTCAAAGATGAAGTCGCGCGGATTTCCCAGAAGCTGGGCGACAAGCCGCAGGCCATTGGCTTGGGCTTTCCTGGGGCCGTGGATCCCGAGGTCGGCGTGGTGTACATGCCGGGAAAGATCAAGGGGCTGGAAGGCTATCCCATTGTCAAACGGCTGGCCAAGGCCACGGGGATTCCAGTCGTCGCTGACAATGACGGTCGCATCTCCATCTACGCCGAGCGGTACTACGGTCTAGCGCGGGATGTGGAATGGGCGGTGACGATCACCCTTGGCACCGGCGTCGGCTCCGGCGTCTTACTCGACGGCAAAATTCTGCGCGATCCGCATCTGCAATTCGGAACGCAAATGAGCCACATCGTCATGCAGGCTCTGGGAGGGCGGCTGTGCCTGACCAATGCGCGGGGCACCGCTGAGATGATGTGCTCGGCCACGGCACTGATTCAGCAGGTGCGGGACGGGCTGGCACGCGGCATTCCCTCGGTCTTGAGCGACCAGTACTTCGAGGACCCCAACTCTATCGACTTCAAAGCCGCGATCCGCGGCGTGAAGCGCCAAGACCGACTCTGTCTCGACGAACTAGAACACTGGACCCGCAACTTGGGCTGGCTGCTGGTAAGCGCAGTACACGTGTACGCTCCTCAGCGCATCATCCTCAGCGGCGGGGCGACCAATGCAGCCGAGTATTTTCTCGAACCCCTGCAAAAGCAAGTTGACAACCACTTATTCCGCCATCCAGCGGGCTCAGGCGTGCCCATCGTGCTGTCCAAGCTGCGTAACCACGCCGGCGTTTTGGGGATGGCAGCAATTGCTTGGGAAAAGATCGCTGGAGGCCAACCGTGAAAGAGCAGCCCCTGCGCACCACCGTTATCGGCTCCTACCCCTTCCCGAGCTGGCTCGAACACGCGGCTGAGCATCTCGACGCCTTCGGGCCGGACGACATCGCCGAGATGCAGGACGACGCGGTCGTTGCCGCGCTCGGCGACCAAGTGCGCGCCGGGTTGGACGTGGTCACCGACGGCGAGCAGACCCGCTTTGACTTCAACCTTTCCTTTTACGGCTATCTCGAAGGCATTGACCTAGAGTCTGCACCGCCTAGGCGCTTCGGTCCTCCCGCCCACGACCAGCGCGGTCGCCACGCAATCACTGGACCGCTGCAAGCGCCGCACGGCTTGGGCGCGGTAGAGGAGTTTGCGCGGCTCAAGCGGTTGGCACTAGCAGGGCCGACGCTCAAGGCCAGTGTGCCGGGGCCTTATACCTTGAGCGGCCGACTGGTGCCCAATGACCAATACCCGGACCGCTGGGCCGTAACCGAGGCGCTGCTGCCGATTGTGCGGAGCGAGTTGGAGGCGCTCTGTGCAGCGGGTTGCGCGGAGCTGACCGTCGATGAGCCGTCGATAAGTTGCTATGCCCATCGCGAGAATCCAGCGCGCTTCGTCGATATCTTCAACCGCACGGTCGAATCCGTCGCCGGCAAGTGCCGGCTCTCGACCCACCTGTGCTTTGGCAACTACAAGGGCCGCGCCGTGGGGTTGCGCCGCTACGCGCCCATGTTCCCGGCCTTCTTGGACATGCAGGTTGATGAGATGCACGTTGAGATGGCCAGCCGCGAGTTCGCCGAACTGGAGATCATCGGCCAGATCGCCGCGAAGATGGACGTGGCCGTGGGAATCGTCGATGTGAAGAGCTACTACATTGAAACCGTAGAGGACATCGCGGCGCGGGTGGAGGCGTGTCTTGCCCACGCTCCAGCCGACAAGCTCTCCTTTGCGCCCGATTGCGGACTGAGCCAAACGGCGCGCTGGGCAGCGAAGCAGAAGCTGGAGAACATGGTGGCTGGGGTGAGGGCCGTGCGGGAGAAGCTGTGAGAGGATTGCCAACGCGGAGGAAGCAATGAGCTATAAACCAGTGGCCGACCAGCGGCCCGATCGCTACAAAGTCTCCACGGCC
Source organism: Candidatus Latescibacterota bacterium (assembly GCA_022827835.1). Classification (GTDB taxonomy): domain Bacteria; phylum Latescibacterota; class UBA2968; order UBA8231; family UBA8231. Next base: position 235,515 of record JAJEIO010000019.1, on the reverse strand, counting down.
GAATACGCCCAGTATCAGAAACAGGGTTTCCTAGTCGTCGAACGCTTGGTCAGTCTGGACGAAGTGGAAGAACTCAAAGCGCACGTCATGGCCATGCTCAAGGGCCAAATCGACGTTCCGGGTCAAGAGCCGCTACCCCCAGAGGCGACGGAAGAGGAGCTAGTGCAGCGCTTCACGCGGGTGCATCAACTGCACCGCTGGGACGCCACCTGCGAACGCTTTTTACTACATCCGCGCGTCTTGGACGTTTTGGAGGCGCTCATTGGGCCGGATGTGCTGGCCTTGCAGACCATGCAGTTTTTCAACGCGCCGGGCATGGGCGGACAGGGTTGGCACCAAGATTCCTATTACATCACCACGTACCCAGACACCCTCATCGGCGCTTGGTTGGCCTTGGAGCGGGCCGACGAGGAGAACGGCTGCCTGTGGGTCGCGCCCGGCTCAAACCACGAACCCATTTATCCAGATGAAGGCCGGGGACATCTAGTCCACGCCGAGGGAGCCTTTGACGAGATTGAGACTGTAGCGGGCATTAGCCATCTTGACGACGAGGTCAATACACTGTCGAGAGTGGCGCGGCGCTACGGTGACGCAGTGCCGGTAGTGGTGGAGGCCGGCGATGTCGTGTTCTTCCATCCGCACCTCCTGCATCGCTCCCATCCCAACCAGTCGCCCGATCGCTGGCGTCGGGCTTTTGTCAGCCACTACTGCAACGCCCGCTCTTGGGTGCCGTGGAACCACGGGGCACCCTATGAGGGCCCGGCGGCTAATTACAAGCACATTCTGGCGCGGGGTCGGACCCATCTGCCCTTTGCCCGCCCCGAGTTCGGCACGCCGTGCGCAGCGTTGGCAGCCGATGCAAATGGCGCTCCCGAACGCATGATGGCAAGTGGCGGCGATATGGAGAAGCAGGAGAGGTGAAGGCGATCCATCGACGGAGCTGCGCAACTGACGGCGATTCCAGAGTAGCCAACCTTACCTTGGAGGCCCTATGACCGTATCCAAATGGCAAGAAGTATCCGAGCCGCTGCAGGCCGAACACGACGATGTAGTGATTGGTGCCGGCATTGTCGGCTCGTACGCAGCCACCCTGTTGCACCAGCGGGGCCGCGACGTCGCCTTAGTTGACACCCGTTTTGCAGCTTCCGGCGCCTCGGGCCGCAACGCCGGCTTTGTGCTGACCTCGCAACGCGAGACGTACCCCACTCTCATCGCCCAAGTGGGTCGTCCGGCCGCCCGCCAAATCCTCGACATGGTGTGCGACAACGTCGCCCGCATGCGCGCCTTGGCCAAGCAGTACGAAGTGCCCTGGGAAGAAGGTGCCATCCACCTCGCTGAAACCCAAGCCGACGCCCGCGAGCTGGAAGCGTGGGCCCGCGCCTTTGCCGCCGACGGCGTTGAAGTCGAGTTTACCCACAGCGATCCCTATGGCGCTGGGTACGCGGCATCTCTACAGGTAGAGGGCGATTTCATGGTGCAGCCAGCGCGCCTCACCGAGGCCATTGCCGCCGCCTCTGGGGCCACCTTTTACGACCACAACGAGGTCTATCGCATCGAACCGGAGGGCCAGGGCCTGATAGTGCGCGGGCGCCGCGCCCATATCCGCTGCCGCAAGGTGTACATCGCCACCAATGGGTACGGCTGCGATATGCACCCGCACTTGCGCCGCATCGTGCGCCCGGTGCGCGGCCAGATCCTCATCACTACCCCGGTGGAACCTCTGATTCAAGTCGCCGGCATCACTGAGTACGATTACTTCCGCCAGCTTGAAGATGGGCGTTTGATGATTGGCGGTGCCCGGGCTTTTTTTGAGGAGCAGGAGTACACCGCCGAGGACGCCGTCACCCCAAATCTGATACAGCACCTCGAGGCCTATTTGCGCCACTGGTTCCCGGGCATCTCCTTTGAAGTCGAGCGCTACTGGGCTGGCATCCACGGCTTCACCCCGGATCGCCGGGCAGCGGTCGGCGCGCTCCCGGACCTGCCCGACGCGGTCTTTGCCCTCGGTTTTAGCGGCTACGGCAACTCCATTGGCCTGCTGGCCGCCGAGCGCATGGTGGAACTGGCCCTAGACGGACGCGACCCCGGGCCGCTCTCGGCAGCGCGTTTCTAGTTGGAAATCCATAACCCTCGATTGCGTCTGCCAGCTTCGATTGGTTTAGACGCCCTAGGGCCTATGATCCGTATCGACGGGCGCTTCGTCGTTGTCTAGGAAGCGCTCGGTGGTATTGTGGGTCGCCGGGCTAGTGCGGAAATCGGCGATCCAAGGCTGGCGGAAATAAGCCTGCTTTTCGCGCGGCAGACTGTGTAGCACCACCGGGGGGATCTTCAGCCGGTGCCAGTGGGTGGCCAAATGAGAATAGGCGTTTAATACGGTGACGCGCGGGGTGTCGCGACGCCACACTGGCCCGGCGTGGCACAAGTTTTCGGTAAAAAAGACTGCGCTGCCGGCCGGGCAGGCATACGTGGTGAGGAAGGGACTGCGCTTGCCTTCTTCCAGCGACAGATGGTCTTCGTGGATGGGGAATTCCGACTTGTGGCTGCCGATTAAGAAATGAGTGCTCTGATCTTCTAGCGCGATATCGGTCAATTCAAAAATAACCCGCACCATGCCGGCGTGGATGCGCCCATTTTTTACCCGATAGCCAAAAATGGGATCGGCTTGCCCAGGGCCGCCCCCGTGCAGCCCGCCGTGCTCCTCGCCTTTTTTGCGCCAGACGCAGCTACAGCCTTCCAATCTTATATCGGGACCAATTACCTCCCGAATCACATCGACTACTTGGGGATGATCGATCAGCACGCTGGCCGGGCCGCCGGGCACGTCGCGGTGTTCGGGCGGCAGTGATTCGGGGTCGTGTTTGATGCGGTCGATCTGATCGACAATGGCGGAGACTTCGGCTGGCTCAAGGATGGCGGGGCGCACCAAAAAGCCGGTGAGGTCAAAGCGAAAGCGTTCTTCTTCGGTCATGGCCATGGGAAATCTCCAAGGAGTGTTTTTCTGGTGGATTTTTGGGGACAGCCGACCTCAGTTGACCCCCTGCATGAGGCGTTGGGTGATGGAGCCTTCCTGGGTCAGAGCATAGACGATCACGTTGACCGCCATCTGATTGTAGCGCGGGTTGCTGCCCCAGCCTACGTTGTCGATGCCGACCATCCGGCCGCGGATGAAGTATCCGTTGACGATGTCCCGCCAGTCAACCAAGCCCCCAGTACCGCCTTTCAGCGCGAAAAAGGCGTTGAAAATGGGATGGTCCAAAGGCAGGCGTTCTTTCCAAAAATCATACCCATCTACTAAGCCGCCGTACTTTACCAAGGCTTCGCGGTGGTAACCTCCCATAATGAAGCCCCCGGACAGCATATAGCGGGCATAGTTTTCCATTTCGCCCTCGTTGAGAGAGCCTTGAGGGATGAGAATGGGCAGTTCGAGCAGGCGTCTGTCGTCGTAAGTAATCGTGCCGATAAACTTGGCTTCAAGTCCGGTGTACTCATTGATGACATCGCACAAAGCATCGATTGAGCGCAGATTCAAATTGCTGTAGCCCTGTATTTGATCGGTGACAGCGCGGGCCGAAATTACATGGGCTATTTTGACGAAGCCCTTGATCGCCTGGGGATCGCCGGCGTCTTGTACTACCATGGCCCGGTAGCGGCCGGTATCCATGCTGTTGACATCGAGCATCTCCAAGGCCATGTCGATTTTGTGTTCCGGCATCCGCGTACTGGTCACCGAGGTGGAGACGAGCTTAGGCTCAAGTGCAAGGCTGTTCGCATTGTTATCGGTAATCGACTTGAACAAGCTAATGCCCGAGTTGCCGACGTGGCTGGAAATCAACGAGCGGACATTGAAGTTGGTCGTGGCCTGCACTTGATCTAGGCGGGCGGCGGCCAAGTGGACTTGGCGGCGAGCTAGTTGGCGCTTGGGCTTGGGGATTTTGCGCAGTTCTAAGGGCTTGGTCAAGCGGGGTTCGCGCTTGATGAATTTGGTGGAGAGAGGCCGAGGGGCTTTGATCTCGACTTGTCGAAAGGGGTTGAGAGCAACGAAAACCAACGTGAGGCCGACGGCTAGCGCCAAGGACAGGAGAAGGCCGCGGCGTAGGCGACGGACCAATTCGGAGAGTTCGAAATCAGAAGCGGGAGACTTAAAGCGGGAAGAACTCATCGCGGCCCCCGGAGTGGAGGTTGAGGAGATCAGCCGACAAATCGGTGCTCAAGATACTAAGTTCTTTTTATAGTACGCAAGGACAAGCTCATTTTTAGACAGGCAAGTCATAGCTAAGAAGGAGGAGTTTTATGAACACACCAAACCTACCTGAGGATTACGCTCACCTCCTCGCAGACGTGAAGGAGCGCGTCCGCGCTGCCCAGTACGCAGCGCTCAAGGCGGTGAATAAGGAACTAGTCGGTCTGTACTGGGATATTGGCCGGATGATCGCGGAGCGGCAAAAGGTCGAAGGCTGGGGCAAGTCGGTGGTTGAACAGCTGGCCAAGGATCTGCGGGCGGAATTTCCCGGTGTGCGGGGATATTCTGCCCAGAACCTGTGGTACATGCGGCAGTTTTTTCTGGAATACCATGAAGATGTAAAACTCCAACCGCTGGTTGGAGAAATCAGTTGGGCCAAAAATTTGGTTATTATGGGGCGCTGCAAAGACCCGCTAGAGCGGGAATTCTACATCCGCATGACCCGTAAGTTCGGCTGGACGAAAAATGTCCTCATCCACCAGATTGAAAACCAGAGTTATGAAAAGTCCCTTTTGGGCCAAACCAACTTCGACCAAGCCCTGACGCCGGAACTGCGCGCCCGTGCTCAGCTAGCGGTCCGCGACGAATATACGTTCGACTTTCTCGCACTAGGCGACGAGCACGGCGAACGGGAACTGGAAAAAGCCCTCATTGCCCGCGTCGAGGACTTCCTGCGCGCTATGGGGGGGATGTTCGCCTTCGTTGGGAGTCAGTTCCGGCTGGAAGTGGGCGGTAAGGAGTACTTCGTCGACTTGCTGTTATTCCACCGTCGTCTGCGCTGCTTAGTGGCGATTGAGCTGAAGGTTGGCGAGTTTCAGCCAGAGTTCGTAGGGAAAATGCAGTTTTACCTGACCGCTCTCGACCGGCAGGTGCGCGAAGAGAGCGAAAAGCCATCCATCGGTATCATCCTCTGTAAAGAAAAGAACCGGACAGTGGTCGAATACGCCCTGCACGACGCCGGCAAGCCCATGGGCGTGGCAACCTATCACATCAGCAAGCAACTGCCTAAAGAACTCAAAGGTCAATTGCCGTCGCCACAGGAAATTGCCCGACTGCTGGAGATTAAGGACTTGTGAAACTGGCTCTGGTCAATAACAGCAGCCCATGGGAAAGCGGAAAAAGACCTTTTGACCGCGTTCGAGAAAGATCGGCCTTTTGACCGGATATTCGACGCTGCAGAGAATGCCACGATGGTGCTCGGCGTGGGCGACGAACTGCTTAGTCAGCGAGGGATCGCCATAGGTTTTGGCCAGGGCCTTGCCAGTGAGGCTGCAACCCTTTTGCTGGACGTAGTGGATCAGGGTGGCCAAGGGCGGCGTCGGTGGTTGGGTCGCGGTGGCCGGAGCTAGGACGAAATAGGTATTGACCGGGGTGCTCGAAAGGCAGAAAGGGGCACCGTCTTCGCGGCCAATGACGATATTGGCACCGAGCAATTGCGGCGTAACTTCTACGCCTAGGCGCTGGCTGAGGAGGGCGCACTCGTGCGGCGAGACGGCGAATAGCTGGCGCCGGTTGACGATGAGGGCGCGGCTCCTTTTGTAGAGCGGAGCTTCGCGGCCAGTAGAGGCCCGGGTGAGGCCGCGATGGCGGTCGCCTTCAATGCCGTGGCAGTCAATGGCCAAGCGCTCTACCGATTGGGTGACTGAGTGGCCGCCCGGATTGCTTTTGCGGTCTTGGTCCTGGTTGGGGCCCAAGACCTCAAGGACGACGCCGACTTCGGGGATATTGGCCTGTTTCAGGCTTTGCAGTTGGGCGCTTTGTTGGGCGATGAATTCTTCAAGGTTGTCGTAGAACAGCACGATGGCATCCGTTTCCTAGTCCACGGGCCGCCAGCGGATGGCTTGGCCTGGGATATGTGAGGTAGTAGCTCATGGTGTGATAACCCTCTCTTCGTTAGGTTTCCGGTGCATTGCCTTGGTAAACTATGCAGTGCAGCCCACCGGACCAACTTAACGCGCTGGAGGAAACTATGGCAGAGCGAACGGCCGCGCCTAACTACGGCATCATGTACAACTGGGACGGTGCGCCGCACGGGTACAGCGAGTACCCCCAATCGCTGGCCCAATTCCTCGACAAGGTGTACGCGCCCCTAGCCGATACTCAAGTGGGGGCTTTGTGCTGGTGCGTGGGCGTCCACGAAGTGCCTTGGCCATCGCAGCAATTGGATGTGGTAGGCGCATCGACCGAGCGGCGCTACGATTCAGTGCAGACTATGCGCCACACCGAAAACATCCGCGCCTTTTTCGAGCGGGGGGACGATCTATACGGAGCGCTGGTGCAGCGCGGCCGCGAGCTGGGCATGGCGGTGCTGCCGTCGCTGCGCATGAACGACAACCACTTCTGGGATCTGCGCCCAAGCGATCTGGGCAACTTGCAACGGTCCGAACTGACGCCTATGCGGCAGCAGCACCCCGAGTGGCTTTTGGGCGAGGAGCAAGCGCCGGGTTGGGCTTCGACTTCGTGGAATATGGCCATTCCCGAAGTGCGAGCGTACATCTTGCAGCGCATCGTCGAAGCCTGCCGCTTGGCCGATTGGGACGGCGTCGAATTGGATTGGCAGCGGCACGCCTTTCACTTGCCAGCCGACGATGCGTACCGCCTGCGCTACGCTTTGACCGATCTCATGCAGGCCATTCGGAAGCAGACCGACCAGATCGCCGAGGAGCGGGGGCGGCCCTTTCACGTGGCCGTGCGGGTGGCCACGACCTTTGAAGCCTGCCGCCGCATTGGCTACGATGTCGAGACTTGGGTGCGGGATGGCTTGTGCGATGTAGTTATCAGCGGCGGCAATTCGGGGACTGATCCAGGAGCCGAGGTCGAGCAGTTTGTCGAGCTATGCCAGCCCCACGGCGTGCGCTTCTACGCTGGCTTCGACTCGGATGGGCGACAGCAAGCGCGGCGCTTGCGACCTCACGGGGCGTGGCGGGTGGATTGGTTTCGCGGCTTGGCGCAGGATCAACTAGCGCGCGGGGCGGACGGCGTGTATGTATTCAACTGGCACGGCCATGCCCAGACGCACCGACCGCTGCTCACTACCATGGGATCGGCAGAAACCCTAGTCGGCTTAGACAAAGTGTACACCGCCCTGCACCGCAGCATTGGCCCCAAGACCGGGAACCGGGTGGATGCCGAGCGCGACGACCGCTTGTACGGCGAGGTGCCGGTGACGCTGTATCCCACGCTGACGGACTGTGGGCCGATCTTCCATGTCCGCGTCGGCGACGAGGTCGAGACCGAGGGTCAGTTAGCTGCCGCCGAGTTGCAAATCGAAATGGCCCACTGGTCGCCCGCCGATCAGATCGAAGTGGCGTTGGACGGAGTCGCATTGACAGCGCCAGAGGTGCGCGATGCCGCGGCTGAAGATGCGGCCGATCCAAGCGATGTGTCGGAGAACGCTTGGCTCTGTTGGAACTTAACCGCAGCACAGGTGGAACGCGGTGTCCACCAGATCCGACTGCGTTTGCTAGAGCGGGATGCGCGGTTGCGAGCGCCCTTGCGGGTCGAACAGGTGGAGATCTATTTGCAGTACCGCCGGTAGAATTTTACGTCCTTTGACAGTTAGTTCACTTTGCTCAAACCCATTGGATTGGACCACTCGATGCTGGGAGTAGCTATATCCGCCGTTCTGTTCATGGGCTTAGTACTGCCGACACATGCCCAAATTGAAAAGAGCGACCTCTATATCGGTCTATTACTCGATTTTGGGGCCGAGGCAACCGATGACGGCGGTGAGTTGTCCCTCTTGCAGGAGGAAATCCACAAGGTGCTAGGAGTCGATAAGTCGGTCCATTTCCTCCCCGAGCATATGCGTTTTTCCGCCGGGCACGCAGACTATCTGTCCCTAGCCAACGACCCGGCGGTCGATCTAATCATTGCCGCCGGGCCAGCCAGTGCCGCGATGTTGGCCACCCAAGGTGCCTTGCCCAAACCGACGATCGCCGTGGGGATACTGGACGTGGAACTACAGCAGATGCCCCTCGTCGAACCCGGCGTCTCCGGAGTGCGCAATTTTACCTACGTCCTCAGTACCCACCCAATCCAAAAGGACCTGGCGGCGTTCCACCGCATCCATCCCTTTTCGCATCTGGCCGTCATCATCAGTGAAAACCTGCAAGGCACGCTGGATTTCGAGGGTTTTTTCGAACGCCTCGCAGCGCCTTACGAGTCACAAGTGGAGTTGGTTTTTTGGGAGGCGGAAGCGTCCCTCCCGGTGCTGAGCGACGCAGTCGACGCGGTCTATCTGGCGATGGTCTTCGAGCGCTCGCCCGAGGAGGTTGCCCTGCTGGCTGAAGCCCTCGCCGAGCGCAAGCTGCCTTCCTTTGCCATGAGCCGGTCTTATGTGGATGCGGGAATAATGGCTTGTATCGGCGACGAGAACGGCCGCGACCAGATTTTCCGCAAGCTAGCCCTGATCGTCGAAGGGGTCGCACTGGGAGAGGAACTGGCGGCAATGCCCGTGCGGCACAATCTCGACGAGCAATGGGTGCTGAATGCCGCAACAATCCGCCGGATCGATTTCGATCTCTCGTTTGAAGCGCTGTTTTCCGCCCGCTTCCTCAAGGCCGACGAACCCACTACTGATCGACGCTTGAGCTTACAGGAGATTATCGCCGAAGGCTTGCAGAGCAACCTCGACCTCCGCATTGAAAAGCGCAACGTCGATTTGGCCAGCCAAGATATGCGCCGGGCCAAGTCGTCTCTCCTCCCCACTGTAGAAACCTCGACCACCCTGTTGCAGATCGACCCGGATGTCGCGGAGCGCGCTTTGGGTCAACAGCCCGAGCGCACCGGCGCGGGCACGGGTACCGTGCAGCAGGTGCTGTTTTCCGAGCAGGTCTTCGCCAACGTCAAAATCCAGCAGTACCTAGCCGAGGCCGCCCGCCATCGCACCGATCTGGTCGCGCTCGACGTGGTGCTAAACTTGGCGACGGCCTATTTCAATATCCTGTTGGCCAAGACCGGAGCGCGCATCCAAGACGAGAATCTCGAGGTCTCGCGTCGCAATCTGAAGATTGCCCGCACCCGCAACGCCGTCGGCTATGCCGGCGTCGCCGACGTATTCCGCTGGGAGAGCGAAGTGGCTCGGGCCACCCAAGCCTCGATTGAGGCTTTCAACAACCTCTACCTAGCCAAAGTGCAACTCAACCGATTGCTCAACCGGACGGATATCGGCGAGGAGTTAGAGGTGGAGGATGCCCGACTCTCCGACGAACTCTTTGGCCGCTTTGACCCGGCCCGCATCGGTCCTCTGATCGACCGGGCCGGAGATGTGGAGATCCTCACCGACTTTCTCGTCGCAGAGGCCCTGCAAAACATGCCTTCGCTCAAGCAGCTAGCGGCCAATATGAAGGCAGCCGAACGCCAACAGCAGATGAACCGCCGGCTGTACTACCTGCCTACAGTGGCTTTGCGCGGACAGGCCGACTACACCTTCTGGCGCGCCGGCAAGGGAATGCCGCCGGCCTCCTCCGATCCTGTCAACAGCACTTGGAACTTGGCCCTCCACTTCACTTATCCCCTCTTTCAGGGCAACCAGCGCAAGATAGCCATCGACCAAACCGCAATTCAGCAGCAGCAACTCCGCCTCCAAGAGGAGAGTTTGCGTCAACAACTCTCCCAAGCCGTCCAGGTGCGGATGACGAACTTGGTGTCTAGGCGCACCAACATACACTTTGCCGAGGTAGCGGCTGCAAGCGCGCAGAAGAACTTTGAACTAGTGCAGGACGCTTACCAGAAGGGCCAACTGGCAATCACCCAACTGGTGGATGCCCAACGCGCCGCCCTTTCCGCCCGTCAGGCTGAGGCCGGGGCCGTCTATGAATACTTGGTCAGCTATCTCCAGTTGGAAAACAGCATCGGAGGCTACACCATGTTCATGACTTCAGAGGAGCAGGAGGCCTTTGTCGGGCGCTTGATGGCCTTCTTCTCCCAAAGAAAGAATGCACCGTGAAGCGAGGTATCATGAAGCGAACTTTCGAAGTCGTCGGGGTCCACATTTTGGCGATGGGCCTGTGGGTCGGCTGCGGCGACGAACCACAGGTTGTCGAACCCATTCGCCCGGTAAAATACGCCGAAGTCCGTCCCGCCAGCGCCGTCCAGAGCCAGCGTTTTGCCGGCACGGCCAAAGCTGGCGTCGAAGCCAAGCTCAGCTTTAGAACGGGTGGGCTTATTGAATCGATCGGCGTAAAGGTGGGCGACCACGTTGAAGCGGGTCAGCGCATTGCCACGCTCGATAGCCGGGATGCAGTCCTCGCGCATCAACGGGCCAAGGCCGCGCTAGAAAACGCCCGCGTGCAAAAGGCCAATGCCCAGTCTATGCTCATTCGCGTGCGGCAGCTCTACCAAGCCAACAATGTCTCCCTCGCCGAGTACGAACAGGCTAAAAACGGCTTTGCCTCGGCCACATCCAGTTACGAATCGGCCCAGAAGAGTTTGGATTTGCAGGAGCGCCAGCTAGGCTACAATGAGATATACGCCCCTGTCGCCGGCATAGTCACCGCAGTCCACAACGAGGTCAACGAAGTGATCCAAGCTGGCGCGCCCTTAGTGGAGTTGAGCGCGGGAGAGGATATCGAAATGGAGGTAGGGGTGCCCGAGGGCTATATCGCCCAAATCCAAACCGGCGAACCGGTGCGCGTGCGTTTTTCCGCTCTGACCGGACTAGATTTTGCAGCCCAAGTGCGCGAGATAGCATACGCGCTCGACGCCTCCAGCACGTATCCGGTCGTTGTGCAACTCGACGCCCCTTCCCCGTCCATTCGGCCCGGTATGGCCGGCGAGGTAGAGTTTCGCTTTGGCAGCGGCGGGCCTTCGGAGGACCCGCTCGTGGTGCCGGTCAAAGCGGTGGGGGAGGACGCCAACGGCCAATATGTCTTTGTCATTGATGAGGTTGACAAGGGCTTGGGGACGGTCCACCGCCGGGCAATTCGGATCGGCAAACTGTTGGCAGACGGTTTTGTCGTGGAAGAAGGACTCGCCGAACGGGAGTTGGTCGCGACCGCGGGCCTCAGATCGCTCTTGAACGGGATGAAGGTGCGCCTTTTGGCAGAGTGAGACGCGCCCGGTTTGAATAGAACTATACTATGAACCTTACCCAGATTGCCCTAGAGAACAACCGCGTCACCATCGTGGTCTTGCTCGTCGTTGCGCTGTTGGGCTTAGTCGGCTATCAGACGATGCCGCGCGACAGTATGCCCCCGTACACGATCCGCGTCGCCTCAGTGGTGACTAGCTTTCCCGGAGCCGGTCCCGAGCGAGTCGAAGCCCTGATTACCAGCAAGATCGAAGAAGTCGCGCAAGAATTGCCCGAGCTGAAAACTGTCGCGAGTGAATCGCGGACCGGGCTGTCGGTAGTGTCGGTAGAACTCAAACAGGAAGTACCGCCGGACGAGCTCCAAGCCGTATGGGACCGATTGCGCCGCAAAATTGAGACCATCCGCTCGGACCTGCCCGAAGGCATCTACGGTCCCGAGGTCAAGGACGATGGGATCGGAGTGGTGTACGGCATTGTGATCGGCCTAACAGGGGATGGTTTCACCTTTGCTGAACTTGAGACGTACGCCAAAGACCTGCGCGACGACCTGATCAAGCTACCCGATGCTGCTGAGGTAAAAATAAGCGGCATCCAAGAGGAGCGGATATACCTGCAATTCAACGACGCCCGGCTGTCCGAGTTGGGCCTTTCGGCGCAAAAGATCAAGAACAGCATCGCCAGTACCAATATCGTTTTTTCTGGCGGCGAGGTCAGCCTAGAAGATGAACGCCTAGTGCTCGAACCGACCGGCAGTTACGCCGACCTAGGAGATCTGGGGAGGACGTTGATTGCGGTGGGCAAGGACGGGAGCGTGTACCTCGGCGATGTAACCCGCATCGTGCGGGCCTATGAAACGCCCCAGCAGCGCCTAGTCAAAATCAACGGTCAGCCGGGGCTGTCGCTCTCGGTGGCGCTCGGCGAAGGGGCCAACATCATCAAGCTGGGTGAGGAAATCGACCAAGTCGTAACCCTCCACCAAGCGCGGCTGCCTCTGGGAATAACCCTCAACAGAGTGGCTTCCCAAGACTTTGAGGTAGAGAAATCGGTCGCCAACTTCACCAATAATCTCTTGCAAAGCGTCGCCATTGTGCTGTTGTCCATGCTGATCTTTTTGGGACTGCGCACAGGTCTAGTGGTGGCCAGCCTTATTCCCATGACCATTGTCGCTACCCTTTTTATTATGGGTCTGCTCGATCTCGGTCTCAATCAGGTGTCGCTGGCGGCGTTGATCATGGCGTTGGGCATGTTGGTGGATAATGCCATCGTAGTATCCGAAGCGATCGTGGTCAAAATGGAAAAGGGCACCGACGCCAAAGAGGCCGCCATTGAATCAGCGCGGGAACTGGCCGTGCCGCTCTTGGTCTCTTCGCTGACCACTTCAGCCGCGTTCCTGTCCTTCTTTCTGGCCGCGTCCATCATGGGCGAGATGATGGGGCCGCTCTTCAGTGTAATTACCATAGCCCTGCTCTCTTCTTGGTTGCTCTCCCTAACCATGGTCACGTTGTTGGCGGTGTTTTTCATTCGGGTAAAGCGGCAGGTCTCTCAGTCCGAGAAAAGCACTTTCATCGATCGCCTCAACAGCCAGTACAAAGAGTTGCTCCTCAAGGCCCTTGCGCGCCCCTATTCATTTATGGGGATCATCGCCGGTTTGTTCGTATTGTCGCTTTTCGGCTTTGGTTTTTTGCCATTCATCTTTTTTCCCGACAGCGAGCGCAACCTATTGACGGTAAATCTGAATTTGCCCTTGGGTACCAAGATCGAGACCACGACTGCCCGGGTAGAACGGCTTGAGTCGTATATCGCCGATAGCCTCCTAGTGAATGCACACCGCCAGCGCGGGGTAACGGACTGGGCGACCTTCGTCAGCGAGGGGCCGCCCTCCTACGACCAAGGTTATCAGTCGGGCGAAGCCAACTCGGGGTACGCCCATATGTTGCTCAATACCAGTTCGGGCGACGATAACCAGTGGGTAATTGACCGCCTAGATAACTTTTGCTTCCGCTCCTTTCCCGATGCCGAAATACGAGTTTCGCGGTTGGCCGGTGGCGGTGGCGGCAGCGACGTGGCCGTGCGGATAACAGGGCCGGATCCCAACGAACTGTTCGGCCTCGCCGACCGCATCAAGCAAAAACTCAACGAAATATCCACTGCGCAGAATATCGGCGACGATTGGGGCCCCAAGATCAAAAAAGTCGTCGTTGACATCGACCAGTCTAGGACGCAAAACGCCGGTTTGACCAACCAAGATATCGCCCTTTCGTTGCAGACCGCACTCACGGGGTTCAATTCGGGTGCTTTCCGCGAGGGCGACCAGAGTCTCCCCATTGTCCTGCGCAACGAAAACAGTCAGGACGTCGATGTGCGCCAACTGGAGAGCATCAATATCTACGCCCAAGGCTCGGGCAAAAACGTGCCGCTAGGGCAAGTGGCGCAGATCGTGCCTCAGTGGCAACTCGCCAAGATCAAACGGCGCGACCTGTACCGCACCTTGACCGTGACCTGCGACGCCAAAAGCGGTTTTACGGCGCAGGATATCACCGACGAGTTCATTCCTTGGCTCGAAGAAGACAGCAAATCTTGGCAGCAGGGCTATCGCTACGAGTTGGGCGGCGAGTCCGAGCAGAGCAGCGAGGCCATGAGCGCGGTTGTCGCCAAGCTGCCGCTGTCTGGCTTTATCATTCTGGCGCTGTTGATTGTTCAGTTCAACTCCTTCCGCAAGACCTTTATCGTGCTGAGCACCATTCCTCTCGGCCTGATCGGGGTTATCGCCGGACTGCTTATCTTCCGCTCGTTCTTTGGTTTCTTCGCCTTTCTCGGATTGATCTCGCTGGCCGGTATTGTCATCAACAACGCGATCGTACTCATAGACCGCATACAAATTGAATTGAACCAATCCGGGCGGGCGTCTATTGAGGCGATCGTCGCCGCGGCTCAGCAGCGTTTTCGCCCCATCTTGCTGACCACCTGCACGACGACGTTGGGGCTTATTCCCCTCTATTTGGGTGGTGGATTGATGTGGGAGCCGATGGCGGTGGCCATCATGGTGGGATTGCTTTTTGCCACTGTGATCACTTTGCTGTTCGTGCCGGTGCTCTACAAAATTCTCTTTGCAGTCGAAAACTAACCGACAGTTTTTAACGACCAACCAATAGGAGGCGTCGTGAAAGTCACTGAGATAGAAGTACACGAAATCAGCCTAGAGTACCAAGACTGGATCGCCTATCCGGTCAGCCACTACCAAGGCGTGACCCGGCGCACGGTGTACGTGGCCCACACCGATACCGGTCTAATCGGCCTCGGCGAGAGCGGCCGCACCGAGCCGCAGGAAGTAATCGACCAGTACGTGGGCAGCAACCCCTTCGAGTGGATGGGCGACGAAGTCTCTATCGGGCTGGGCACGGCCATGTACGATTTAATGGGCCAAGCCGCAGGCGTGCCGGTGTACAAGCTCTTCGGGCAGAAGTACCGCTCGTGGGTGCCGGTGGGCAGTTGGACCGTGTCGAGCGCCCCCAGCCACATGGCCGAGGCCGTGGAGCGCTACGCCGCCCAGGGTTACACTTGGCTCAAGTTCCACCTATCGCCCTTTGAGAATGTCTTCGACCAGACCGAGGCCATGCAGGCCGTGGCCCCGCCCGGATTCAAGATCCACTACGATTTCACCGGCGGCGGCACCGATGACTCTATGCCGGACCTGCTGGCTAGGTTGGCCCAATATCCCATTGCCGGCTGCTTTGAAGACTCGATCAATGCCGGCGACACCTTGGCGTCGATTGACTTGCGCCGGCGCATTCCCCTGCCCATCGTGCGCCATCAAGCGCCGCTGGACGCCACGTACGAGGTGCTGATGGGGGCGGGAGATGTGTACATGCGCGGCCATCAGAAATTTGGCGATGCGATCCGCGCCGCCGGGCTGTTCGCCGCTGGCAATATACCGTTCATGCTGCAAAACGTGGGCGGCACGATCACCCGGGCCATGGTTTGCCACATGATGGCGACCTTCCCCTCTGCCACCTTTCACTTTATCGACAGCAGCGAAATTCTCAAGGACGAGGTGGTGAGCGAGCGCCTAGAGCCGATCAATGGTCTCATTCGAGTGCCGGAAAAGCCGGGCTTGGGTTTGACCTTGGACCGCGACGAGTTGGAGCGGCTAGCGAACCGGGAATTGCCGCCGATCAAGCCGTGGATCGTCAAATCGCAATTCGCCAGTGGGACGCGGATGTACAATAGATACGATCCCCTGACGACGCGCCATTTCCTGATTCGGCCCGACTGGACTCGGGGCGGGATGCCCCACAGTTACGCCGCGCCCATTGAGACCGAATACTGGGATGACGACGGCACGCCTGAATTCGCTCAGATGATGGCGCGGTTGGTGGAGGAGGGGACGGTGTTGGAGCGATGAGCGGTTGTCAGGATCGGTGTTGGTAGGGTCCTAGGTCAGGATCGACATACGCGCGGTGGAAATTCCTGCCCTTGAGATATTTGGTTTCCAGCTCCACATCGGTCAGCGTACAGTAGGGATCGGCCAAATCCGCGTCGCGCTCCAATAACGTCACTTCAATGCGATTTTTGCCCCGCACCGGCCAGTGGGCCGCGTCCAATTTGAAAATGTGCCAGTACCCGCCCATCACCCGGTAGCGCGGGCCGTCCATGTTGTAGAGCGAATTGATCTTGCGCCGCAGATCGTCGGGCAAAATCTGGCCGTTGAGCGTAAATTGAATGCGATCAGTCTCGACATTGCCGTGGATGCGGAAGCGCAGCAAAACTTCGTGGACGCGGTCGGCCTCCCCCCATTTTTGCAGATCGTCGGCAATGGTCAATTCCAATTCGACGGGTTGGTCCAAGTCCAATTGACGCGGTAGTGGATTGGGCCGACTGATCGCAGGGCCGTCTTGGGTGGCAGTGCACAGGAAGTAGTATTTGTCCTTGGCCGCCATAATGCTGGGGTAGGGCAACTCTCTGAGCTTTTCGTAAAAGGACGCCTCGTACGGCCACAAATGGAACCACTCGGAGACATAGAGGCCGTCAACGCCTTGATCCCAAAAATTGCAGGCCGCGGCCCGCAGCATGGACAGGGGCGCGTCGAGCAAGCGGTCGGAAAAAACCATGCCGTTTAGGGGGGCCAATAGGCGGCAGGGTGTCCCTTGGGTGAGGCCAATGAATTCCGCGAAGTCGGCTTGCATTTTCAGGCGGTAGTTCTCGCCGAAGTTTTCCGCGACGATAACATCTACCAGACCCCGTTTGACCCATTCCTCTGGGTCGAGTCCGGCGCGGGCGCAATCTTCCAAGCGGTCGGGAATATGCACCACCAACTCTTTGTCGGTGCCGCTTTGTTTGACTGCTTCGTGGACCCGACCGATCCAGTCGGTCATCAGGGCGCGGCCAGCGTCGATTTCGTCGGGGTGGAAGAAATAGGGCATTTGGTTGAGCTGTAGTTCAAAGCCATCGGATGGATACTCGCCCATCACTTCTTCGACAATGGCAAAGCGCTCGTCGCGGACCTCCGGATGCTTGAAGTCGAGGCCGTCTAAGCCGGGGTAGTCTGGGTCGAGATCGCCAGCCGCGCCAATTTCGAGGTGCTGGTTCTCAATGCGGAAATTGGAGCAGCGAACCGAGGCGTGATCAACGCCGCCGCGCTGTACGATCAGGAGGGGATAAACCTGGATGCCCAATTCGTGGGCCCGGTCGCAGACCAAGCGCAAGGGGTCGTGGCCAGCGTCGATGAGAGACTTGGCGTTTTGCCAAGCGCGGCGAAAGACGTAGTGATCCCAGACCTCGACGTTGTGCCCCATCAACTCGCTGGCCCGAGTGTCGTGCAGCATAGTGCGGCCCTCGCCCAAGCAGAAGGCGATAGCTTCGACCGTGGTGCCGGCCAATTCATCGACCAAGGCGATGTATTCCTCGGGGGCCATGGGCGGTTCGTAGCGGTAGATGTGGGGATGCCGGCCGTCGTGGTAGTACATGATTTTGGGTTGGTTCATGGCGCGATCCTTTTCGTTTTTGATGTCCAATCCCACGCAAAAAAGCGGAGGCTGCTCCCGCAATGGACATCTACGTCCAAGCACATAGTTGGAATCGGGCCTAAAATTGGGCGATTGGCCGCCGGAGACAAGCTGGATGGAGAGAGCGGTCTATTCGCTACTAGTGCGGCTACGACCAAGAAACGCGGCGTTTGACTTTCTGCGCAAAAATATCTTGAATACCCGATTGCCCTCAGCGCACTAGATGCTCTGCGGACAATGGGTAGCCTGCATGGTTGCCCAACACTTAGGAACTGTCGCACCAAAAAGCCAGCTCAAAAAAGGAGGATTGAATCCCATGAGCGAATCGAAGAGCGATGCAACATATACGATGGGACGCACCCAAGGGGAGGAGGAGCGTCTGATTCAGCAGTCGCAACTGTACGACGCTGTGACGCGGCGCTTTTTTAGAGAGGCGGGCATCAGCAGCGGGATGAAGGTGCTCGACATTGGCAGCGGCCCCGGGGATGTGGCCCTGACAGCCGCCGAGTTGGTCGGGCCAGAAGGAGCCGTCGTGGGCGTGGATGTAAATCCGGAGATTCTCGAAACGGCGCGGGCACGGGCGCAGGCGGCTGGGTTTACCAACGTCGAATTCGTCGCGGGGGACGCCCGGACCTTGGAGTTGGGGAACGATTTCGACGCCGTAACTGGTCGGCTGGTCCTCATGTATATGGCCGACCCCGCCGACGCCTTGAAACAACTAGCGACCCGTCTGCGTCCAGGAGGGATCGTGGCCTTTCAGGAGGCTGATTTTACCCCCTATCAGCAAATGCCTCATTCTCCAGATACGCCCCTCGCAAACGAGCTGATCGGTTGGGTCCTCAAAGTATTCGAGCGTTCTGGAGCGCATATCGACATGGGCTTCGGCCTGTACCGCGCTTTTGTCGAGGCGGGCCTACCCGAGCCGTACATGCATTGCGAGTATCCAGTCGGCGGACCGGATGGTTGGGCCGGATACTCATATGCTGCCAACAGCTTGCGCAGCGTACTCCCACTCCTCGAACAGTACGGGATCACCACAGCGGAAGAGCTTGACGTGGATACCCTAGCCGAGCGGGTTCGGCAAGAAGTGGCGACGTCGAAACGCCCAATCCGCCTAGTGCCCCATGTAACCGCTTGGGCACAGCTTGCGAGCTAAACGATGAGCAAGTGGAAAATCGCCGGGATCAACTTCGACCATCTGCACATGGGCGACAATTTGCGCATGGCCTTTGAGCACGCAGACGTCGAAATCGTCGGCATCTGCGATGAGCAGCCCGAGCGCATGCAGCAGGCGTGCGCGGATTTCGCCATTCCAGCCGATAGAGTTTTCACCGACTACCGGGAATGTCTGGAAAAAACCCAGCCGGACATTGTTCTTTTGTGCCCGGCTACCGCTGAACACGGGGAGTGGACCGAAAAGGTCGCGCCCTTCGGCGTGCACATCATCATGGAAAAACCCTTCGCCGCCACCCTTGCCGAGGCGGACCAGATGCAGCGGGCCATGGAGGGGACGGGCAAACTGTTGGCGATCAACTGGCCGCTGGCTTGGTATCCGCCGCACCGCACGGCGCAGCGGCTCATCGCCGAAGGCAAGATCGGCGAGGTGATCGAAGTCCACTACTACGACGGCAACCGAGGGCCGCTGTGGCACCTCGCCGACAAAGTGGAGCGCACCGCCGCCGACGTCGAGCGCGAAAAACCCACGAGTTGGTTTTACAAAAAGGCCGCGGGCGGCGGCTCCCTGCTGGACTACCTAGGCTACGGCACCACATTGGGCACCTGGTACATGGACGGCCGGGCACCAATTGAGGTGACGGCCACCGTAGATCAGCCCCAAGGGCTTGAAGTAGATGAACACTGCATTGCGGTGGCGCGCTACGAGCGGGGCCTGTCGAAATTCGAGACGCGCTGGGGCACCTTTACCGATCCCTGGACTCTGCAACCCCAGCCCAAGTGCGGCTTCGCGATCGTTGGCAGCGAGGGCACGATCAGTTCCTATGACTACGAGGAGGTAATCCGCGTGCAGACGCGGGCACAGCCAGCGACCGAGGGACGGCCAGTAGATGTGCTCGAACCGCCTTTCCAGAATCCCGTCCAGTACGTGATTCACTGCATCGAACAGGACCAACCCATCGAGGGGCCGCTCTCGCCAGCACTGTGCCGCATCGGCCAACAGATCGTCGATACGGCCTACCAGAGCGCCGCGCAGAAGCGCACGTTACCGCTGATTCAATAGCTATGGCAGAAAGCCAAGACAGCGGCTACGGCCGAGGCAAAACCGGGTCGGAGACCGCAGTACCAGCCCCGGACTTGCCCTACCAGCCGCGCGATCCAGCGACCTATCGTCCGCAGATCGGCCTGATCGGCTGCGGCGGCATTTCCGAGATGCACTTGCGGGCCTATAAAAACGCTGGCTATGAGGTCGCGGCTCTGTGCAGCCGCGATCGGGGGCGCGTCGAGCAGCGGCAGAGGGAGTTCTACCCCGAGGCCGATACGTACCTCGACTATCGGGATCTGCTCGCCCGCGACGATATCGAAGTGGTGGACGTCACGCCCCATCCGCAGGAGCGGCTACCGATTCTCGGAGCGGCCATTGACGCGGGCAAACACGTCCTCAGCCAGAAGCCTTTTGTGCTCGACTTGGACGTGGGCGAGGCGCTCATTGCCCGGGCCGAGCGGCGCGGCGTGCAACTAGCTGTCAACCAGAATGGCCGCTGGGCACCGCATTTTAGCTACATGCGCCACGCCGTGGCCGCTAACTTGGTCGGCCAAGTGCAGAGCGTCGAGTTTGCCGTGCATTGGGACCACAACTGGATCGCTGGCTCTGCCTTTGACGCAGTGGAAGATCTGATACTCTACGACTTTGGGATGCACTGGTTCGATATGGCGGCGGTGCTCTTAGGAGACGAGACGCCGCAACGGATCCACGCTTCAGCTCGACACGCAGCCGATCAGGACGCCAAACCGCCGCTTTTGGCCCAAGCGGCGATTGAGTGCGCGGGCGCACAGGCGACGATCTTCTTTAACGGCAACACTCGCCAAGGACAACAGGACCGCACGTATCTCGTCGGCACGGAGGGCACCATAGGGGCCAGCGGCGTGGATCTGACGGAGCAAGAAGTCACTTTGTACACCGCAGCGGGCGTGGCTCGGCCGCAGCTTGTGGGAACGTGGTTTGAGCAGGGGTTTCACGGGACTATGGCCGAACTGCTGTGCGCCGTCGAGGAGGGCCGCGAGCCTAGTAACAGCGCCCGCGCCAATCTCGCGAGTTTGGCACTGTGTTTTGCGGCCGTGGCGAGCGCTCACCGTGGCGAGCCGGTGGTGCCGGGGACGGTGCGGCGATTGCCCGGCCATTGAGTCGCCTACATTTTTGACGTTTGCAGTCCGTCCTCAGCACTGGGGGCGCGACAGCTATCCACTTGGAGGTTTCCCATGGATGCAACCTGCCTGCAATATGCGTTGACTGAGGAGGAGCGTCGCCAGTTTGAGGAGGACGGCTTCTTCATCGTCCGCGATGTGCTGCCGCAAAATTTGGTAGCACAGCTCATCCCCATCGTCGATCGCCTCGACGCCGAGGCCCGGCTGCAAAAGGGGTTGGAAAAGCACCAAATGCACAACTTTTTCGACTTTATCGGCAAAGACGAGCTCTTTCTGGAGTTGCTCGACTGGCCCAAGACGTTCGCCAAGGTATTTGGGATTTTGGGCTGGCACATTCAGCTCTACCACACGCACTTGATCGTCACTCCGCCTTTAGACGGCGTCGTGCCCGCGCGCAAGCGGCTAGGCTGGCATCAAGACAGCGGGCGGCTCAACATCGACATGGAGACTGAGCCTCGGCCGAGGGTTTCGCTCAAGGTGGCGTACTTTCTCACGGACTGCACCGAGACCAATCGCGGCAACTTCCACGCCGTACCCGGCTCGCACCTAAAAAACAAGCTGGAAATGCCCGAAGACGAGGACTTAGACCCAGCAGGCGCAACACCAATCCAAGTGGCGGCGGGCGACGCGGTATTTTTCGACCGGCGCATCTGGCACGCGGCCGGCCACAACTCCTCGCCCAACGCGCGCAGGGCGCTGTTTTACGGCTATAGCTACCGCTGGTTGCGGCCGCGCGACGACATGACGGTAGATCACCTGATGGACCGCTGCGACCCCATCCGCCAGCAGCTACTAGGTGCTGGCCCAAGCGGCGGGCACGGCTACACTTCGCCAAAAGAAGAAGACGTGCCGCTGAAAGCGTGGATTCGCGAGCATTTGGGCGACGAAGCGGTGGTTCAGTAAAACTCAGTCCGCCGTCAGTCCCACAAAGAGCCTGCTGAATAGACTGGTCAGCGGCTCGACCTCGCCGCGCTCGGCTGCCCTCGCCAAGACCACGCCCGGCTGCGCGGCCTTGGCGGCTCGTCCCAAAACGTGGTAATCGGCCCGGACGGGCTGTTGGGCCGCTTCCTGCGCCTCAATCCAGCGCTGGTTGGCGGCGGCCAGACCCCACCATAAGGCACGCGGGGCCCGTACCTTGGTTTCCTCTACCGACAGGCCGTCGCGCCAACAACCGCGCTGGGCGAATAGGCCGCCATCTTCCCGATAGATTAACCCACCGCCCACGTATTGGATCAACTGCTGTTGGTTGCCCCGCGCCCCCGACAGCGACAACAGGACCAAGGGCCCCAAGTCGTTGTCGTCGAAATCGGCCTGCTGGTAGAAAGCCGCCACCAACTCGTCGCTGTACATTTGCCACTCGTCCCTATCGACCTCTTTGGGTTGCTCAGGCCACTCCTTGCTCGAACCGAGGAAGGGATTAAAGGAGGCCCCCGACTGCTTGCAGACCTCAAAGCCGCGCCGCGTCAACTGGTCGAGTACCTCCAGCGCTCGCTCTAGGCCCTCGCGCTGCAGCACCTGAGCTAGCAAGCGGTTGAGATCGTGCTTGGAAAATAGCCGACTGCCATCCACGGCCACTCCGGTCAATTCCTCCACTTCAGCGCGGCCTTCCTCAGTGCGGCATAGCTGCGCCAAGCCCCATATCGTGCCGTGATAATTGTCGGTCACGTAGCGCCATATATCCGCATCGCGCTGTATGTGCCCGGCCACCGACAGCGCGGTTCCGGCTTCGGCCTGAGCTTCCTCAGTGAGGGGCAAAAACACCTCGATCTGATCGCCGTCGAAATCTAGCTCCATCAGTCGGCAAACGCGCGGATGGACGCGCACGGCGGCCCCGGCCAAACGCTGCGGACGAAAGGCCACCATCGCGGTGGACGCCGGGCCATCGTCAACCAGCACCCGCTGGGCGCTGTACAGCAGCACCCACGAGCGCTCCATGATCGCGTCCAGAACCTCAGCCGCTCGGGGCGAACGCTGGGCCACTTCCTCGGCGCGACCTATCTCCCGCTCTACCTGAGGCCCGAACAAAGCCCAAGCCATTTCCTCGGGCAGGCCCACTTGGTCAAGATCCAACTCAGACTCCGAGGCGAGCGCGGCCCGGCCGCTAAACAGCGGTCTTGCTTGGAAGTGGAGGTGCTCCGGGCGCAACAACGCGGTGAAAAAATCCTCCACCCGTTGGGTCACCTGCGCCACTGCCGGTCCGACTAGGGCTTCGGGTGCCTCGCTATCGACGATGCGTTGCAAGCGCGTATTGGCCTCGACCAAATCCTCGTAGCAGTCTCGGATCGGGTCGAACTCAATCCCCGCAGGCAAAGCGCCGGGATCTCCCACCGTCTCCACTTGGCGTCCCGGTGCCCACGGATGCGGCACTGGCCGGGCCAAGGTCAGTCCCTCGGGCTCGGCAAAGGAAAATCGCAACTCCCCGTTTGCTAACTCGGCCCGTATCCCGGCCATACCCAACAACTGCTGCAATAGAGCAAAGCGTGGAGACGGAGGCGGAGACGGGGATATTGGATCAGAAGCTAAACGCTGGCCTAGCGCATCGGCGTCGGGCCGCTCAGCCGCGGCCGTGTTGAACAAAGCGTGGATATTGGCTACGGCCCCAGCCTCGCACAAAGCTCCGTAGGCCATCATGTCGAGCGCTGGTCCGCCGGCTCCTGTCACCGCGGTTTCCAAGTGCTCGACCGCAGTGTGGGCCGCCAAGCGGCCCCAGTACACCCAACCCACGGTACTGCGATAGGGCAGTTTTGCGCCTTTGAGGGTCAGTTGCTCCATGCCGTCTTCGGGCAGTCCCGCCTCGACCAGACGCGCTTTTAACGTCTCTTCGCTGGGTGCTTGGAAAGGCGGCACCACCGCCGGAGTCCCTTCGGCTTGGGCAATGCGACCCATGACCACCTCGCGCTGCTGGCCGAAGTTGAGCCGCGAAACCATACTGGTCGGACTCAAGATGAGCTCTATCGGCGTACCGTCGGGCAACTGCGGCATGTCGGCGTCGGGCAGGATGCGCGTCACCACCCCTTTGGCACCGTGGCGGTTGCTTAGTTTGTCGCCCACCCCCACTGCGGCGGGAAAGTCCATCCGCACCGCGGCCGACTCGCTAATGACTAAGCCATCCTCGAACGTGTCCCCATCCCACATGACGAAGGCGGTCAGCAGATTGTACCCGCCCCAAAAGTCGGCGGCCTCGGGCTCGTATCCCGTCTGTACTAGGGCCGGCTCGGGTTTGTTGCCCTTGGAGGCCAAGCGCTGGTCGTACTGCTGGCGGAACCAACCCGTGTCGTGAATCGGTGCCGCGGTGTCGGCGGCGCTCGTCCACTGGCGCATCATATTGATGCCCATCAGAGCGCGATTGGTATCGTCGTGTTCGAGAAAGGGTACCATGGAAGCCGAAAAACCCAAGATGCTGTCGGGCACTTCGTCGATCCGTTCGAGCTTGCCGTCGCGGATGCGGGCACCGCGGGCCACTTCCAACACTCGGCCGATATTGGGCCCCTCGGGAGTGCAGTAGGGGCACACTAGGCCGTATTGGCTGTAGGGGAAAACGTCTTGGTCGTCAAACGGCTCGCCAACGATGGGGATCAAAGTCAGCCGCCGCAGATGAGTATAGCGGTCGAGCCAGTTGGTCGCCTGGAGGTACTGCGAAGTTGCCTCCAAGTGGAAGTCGCGCATCCAAGCGTCCAGCGACAGCCAGTTCCGCACTAGGTCGTCGTCCCAAGCCAATTGCTCGGGAGCCGCCTCCAATCTTTGGTCAATAAAGTCATAGAGCTGCTCGCCCACGCACAAAATGCGCGCTTGATCGAGTTCGCGCCGGTCGGGATAGGGGACCACGACCCGATAGTTGCCTTCAATGTGGAAAAGACCATCGCGGTCGGGCCGAGGCAAATCTCGGTACTCAACCTCGACCGAGGCATCGCCGAGTCCCAAGCTCAGCTTAATGGAAAAAGTATAGGAGTCCTGTTGTTCGACTTGATAATCGGCCAGCGGCAAGCGCTCGCCCAAAAGCTGGGGCAGTCGCTGGTAGATGAAAAGGTCAAAGGACTCCCTATGCCAAGGTACGTCGAGATCCAATGTCATTCGTGTTCCTCCGGGTTATGGATGGCCTGCCAGGCCCGTGAGAGCTGGCGGCGACCGTGGTGCAGGCGCGACTTTACGGTGCCTTCGGGAATGCCCAAGCGTTCGGCCGCGTCCCGCACTTCTACTTGGGCGTCGTAGATCAGACGGAAAACCTCGCGCTTGTCCTCGGACAGCGCTTGTACTTGTCGCCGCAGCCAGCGCTGCTGGTCGGCCCGTTCCGCTTGGGCATCGGGGCGCTCGGACGCCGCCTCAATCATCCATTCGGGCACTTGCTGCGTCTCCTGCTCCACGGTTTCAGACAGCATTTCCAGCCGCTGTTCCCGCCGCCTTCGCACGGTGCGCAGGTGAGTCAGGGAAAGATGAGTGGCAATGCGGAACAGCCAGCTAGCCGCAGAGCCTCGACCGCTCCATTGGTCGGCCCGGTTCCAGACCCGCAAGAAAACCTCCTGCACTACATCGTTAGCACTCGCATCGTCGCGGACGATGCGGCGCACGTGATCGTGGATCTGCTCCCGATAGCGCTCAAAGAACTGCTGGAATGCGCGTTCATCGCGTTCTTTTATTTGCGCTATGAGTTGTGGGTCCGGTATCTGCATCAAGGCTCTCTGCAAATAAAGACGCCGCCCGGAAAGCACAGGTTCAAAGACGAAGGTGAAAAAGCCCGAAAATTTCATTGAAGGCCAATTTCTTCCTTGAGTTGACTCGCTAGTCGAGTGCGGTATCTTACCACCAACCGCCTGAAAACCAACCTCAACCTATACTAGATTGAGATCCCATGAGCCTAACGCCAGCCCAACTCGACCAATTCCACCGCGACGGCTACATCATCGTCCCCGACCTGTTCACCGCCGACGAGATGGATGATGCCCTAGCGGCGATGGAACAGATTTTCTACGGCCAATCCTTCCAGCAATGGTTGGCCGATTGCGACCAAGGCGACGCCTCCGGAGTCTCGGACGGCTTCACCACCACGCACGACCACTCCGAGGGCCGCTCGCAATTTCCCGTGGGTGCGCCCGCCTTGGATCGGCTAATAGAAAACGAGACCTACCTCGATGTCTTTGAGCAGTGCCTAGACTCAAAAGCTAGCTACTGCAATGCCCACCTCTTCATGCGATCAGGACCTACTGACAAGCGCCATCCCGACAACCCCTATGAGGGATACCACATCGACCACTACACCAATTGCCTGCTGCCGCCCCACGACCAAACAGGCCGTTTCGACTACGTCAATTCCGGGGTGTACCTGCACGATGTCGAAGACGACGGTGCTCCCATGCTGGTCATCCCCGGCTCGCACAAAGTAGCTGGTCCCGCTTTTGTGCGGGCGCTTGCTAATGGCAACGCCGCAGGTGGGTCCTTCAAAGACCTGCGCCAAGTTACCGAACTAGCCGCTCCGGTCCCTGCCACGGGCCGGCGAGGGACGGCTCTTTTCTACTCGTCGTACCTAGTACACGCAGCCCAACCTTTTGCCAATAAGCGCACGCAGCGCGCCTTTTGGACTTTGTCCATGTGTCGCCGCGACAACGATCGCTGGACCCGATTCGCCAATCCTTTCATCTACGGCGAACGCGAGTACATGCTGCCTTTCTTTACCGCCACTACGCCCCGAGTGCGCGGCCTGTTCGGCTGGCCCGAGCCCGGACACCCGTACTTCACCAGCCAAACGCTAGACCTTTTGGAGCATACCCTGCCCGGTATTGATACAGGCCCCTATCGCGATAACCGTTGAAAGATCGCCAACTGTGGATCGAAAGGTCGTCTCCCATTTATGACTCCGACAATCACTCTGCAAAAAAAAGTAATAAAAGGCACCCAAAAAGGTCCCAACCTGCTGATCCTAGGCGGCGTCCACGGCGACGAGTTCGAGTCTATGGCAGCCATCCGCCGCCTGCTGGACCACCTCGACCCAACGGACTTGCGGGGCCGCCTCACCGCCATCCCCGTAGTCAACGAAGCCGCTTATTGGCGCGGCCAGCGCACCGCTGAGGACGAGCTAGACTTGGCTCGCACCTGTCCGGGCCGGCCCGACGGTTCGATCACCGAACGCACGGCCCACGCCGTCAGCGAGGAAATCCGCCGGGCCGACTATCTCATCGACCTGCACAGCGGCGGGATAATCATGGAATTCTACCCTACCGTGGGATACACCCTGCATCCCGATAAAGCTATCCTCGACGTGCAACGGCGCATGGCCCGCGCACTGAATATGCCCATCATCTGGGGTACCTCGGCTCGCCTCGACGGACGCACGCTTTCAGTGGCCCGCGACGCCAACGTGCCGGCCATCTACGCCGAGTGGATGGGCGGTGGCACGTGCGACCCCCAGGGCGCGGATGCCTATTTCGAGGGCTGCTTGAACGTCTTGGCCGAACTGGACATGATCGACCGCACCCTACCGCCCCTGCGCATCGAGTACACCGTAGAGGACGACCGCGAAAACTCCGGCCACATACAAGTCAATTACCCAGCGCCCTTTGCCGGTTATTTTGAGCCTCGGGTTACATTGAAAGCGCCGGTGCAACCGGGCGATGTGATCGGCACAGTGGTTGATCCTCTGGGGCAGCGGCGCGAGGAAGTGGTATCGACCCAAGCGGGTTTGATCCTGTGTCTGCGAGTTTTCAACCGCGTCCACCAAGGCGACAGCTTGGCCGCGGTTTTGGAACTCGACCCTTCCCAATGACCACCCCTTCCGCGCCGCTGGATTCGCGCCGTTTCCAGTCCGCGCTACTGCTTTTATTAGGACCCCTATTCATCGGGATTTCCTTTGTCCTTATGCTGCGCCGGGTGGAACCTGTGACCACTTTGTTTTACCTATGCGCCTGGTACGGCATCATTTGGACCCTAGACCGTCTCATCCACTGGCGGGAAGGACGCTCGCTCATCGCCCGCTGCGGTCCGGCTTTTTTGCTGATCCTTTTTTGGTCCGCAGTGGGGTGGTACGCCTTTGAATTGATCAATTTTCGTCTGCAAAACTGGTATTACATCTTCGTCCTCGACCACCCTGTCTTGCAGACGCTAAACGCCGTCTTCTCCTTTGCTACTGTTTTTCCCGGTCTGCTGTGGTTGGAGTACTACTTGGGTCTGCGCGGCGTGGCCGCCGGTTGGCAGGGCCGTTGTTGGTCGCTGACTCCCCGTCGTCTAACTCTCCTGCAAATAGCCGGCCTGATCGGGCTAGCGCTGGTCCTTGTGTGGCCGCGCTTCTTCTTCCCGCTCACTTGGCTCGCCTTTATCCTGCTCTTGGCTCCCGTCGAATACCGTCGCCTGCCCGACAGCTTGCTGCATCAATTGGCACGCGGCGACTACGCACCGCTAACCCGCCAACTACTGGCCGGATTCATCGCCGGTGGCCTGTGGGAATTATTCAACTACTGGGCCCAAGTTAAGTGGATCTACACGGTGCCCTTTTTTGAAGAATTGAAACTCTTTGAAATGCCGCTCGCTGGCTTTTTGGGCTTTCCTCCCTTTGCCGTGGAATGCGCTCTGGTCTATCGCCTGTTGGTGTGGTACAGATTGGCACCCCCATTGGGAGCGCACCGGGATCAGCGGCCCGAGCCGACCAAGGTCTGGAATGCGCTCGTCATCGTCCTTTTGGCCGCGGCTTTCGCCCTAACGGTCAATCACTACATCTACTTGAACGTCGGTTCGGTGAAGCCGCGCTTGGCCAAAGTGGACAGTCTGGATCCGGCTGTCCGCGCTTTTTTGCAGGACGAGGGCATCGTCTATCTGACCGATTTGAAAGCTGGAGAGTCGGCGAAAATTTGGCGGCAAATGGAAGGGGAATTGGGCCGCGAACGCACTCAATTCACCCGCAGCCGCATCGAACTGTACTTGCACCAAGGCATTGGCGTGGAATACGGCAATCTGCTGGTCAAAGTCGGCATTCGTTCGCTGGCGGATTTGGCCGCCTCATCTGCCGCGCAAGTAGAGGACCGACTCACCGCGCTTCCCGAGAATGTTCGACGACCCACCCCAGCGCAAATTCGCCTGTGGATTCGGCGAATTCCAAGCCCTTGATTCCTCTATCCGACCGGAGGGAGAATTGTCATTGCAAGTTGGTCTGATTGGTCGGATATTGACCTAACCGTGTGCAAAAGGAGTAACAAATGTTTCGCGAAGCAATCGGTTTATTCGTCCCTGAACCAAAGGCCAAACTCTACATTCCCAAGAACAGTGGGCTGCATGAGTATGTGAACAACCTCCTGAGTGACATCGGTGTTAGCGACGGAGGCGAGTTCACCCGAACTGACGAGAGCCTGGGAACCCTCGAAATAATTTCGGCGCGGGGAGAGGACGTACCCCAACGAGTTGACGATTGCCTCCTACGCGGAGAAGTCGCGTACGGCCTCACTGGAGACGATCTGTTCGACGAGTACATGCTGGGCGCTGGGGACTCTCCACTTGGAGTCCTCAACACCTACGATTGGTTCGATCCAAGCGCTCAGTTCTATCGGCCAGCCCTTTGTCTGTTGAATCGCGAAGGACGGATTCCAGATTCGTCCGCAATGGTGTCCATTGCTGTAAACAAGAAATACGAACTGTCTTCTCGCCAGTATCTGTCGCAGCGCTTCCAAGCCAGCAAACTGCAGATCAGTATCGCTGCTTATGCTGGAGACACTGAAAACACGGTAGCGGAGGGCACGCACGACTGGTGCATTGAGGTGGTGTATCGCGGGGAACGCTCGCCCGCAAGTGCGATGTCCAAGACCGGACTCAAGGTCGCCGAGGTCGTCCGCTTTAGCGACATCTCATTGATCGGACGGGAAATCGTCAATCCATGGGAAGAGGAGTACCGGAGAATATCCACAGTCGCGCAAAAGCCCACCGGCTCCAATACGTCAAAGCTCCTTGCCGACAACAATGCGATTTGCAAGAAGGTCGGCGAGGAATCGGCCGAGTTTGTGAGGGCATTTACGCAAGAAACGGGGATTCCAGAAGAATTCAACGGCGTCGTGTACGCGTTGATGGTCGCCGCCGCAAAACTACAAGTCCCTTGGCAAGAAATCGAGGCGGACCTGAAGTCTAGGTGGTCGTGATCGGGGGCCCCAAAGGCCATGAAAATCTAGTCTCTGTTGGCTTTTGGGCCATATTGGAGACTTACATCTATGCTTTTAGGCTCTTGACTTTCTCTAAGCCGTTCACCAAGTTTTGCTTACAGCATTGCAAACTTACATCTACAAAACAGGAGTTACAGCTATGCCCCTTCCTGCTGACTTGTTCGCTGAAAACGTATCAGATACCGACAATGTAAATACTATCATCGGACTAGCTGTAAAAGTAGCGAAAAAGGCAGAACGTTATGCTGAATCAGGGGGGAGCTATTCCCTAGATTGGGGAGTACAATGCGCCGAGATAGCCGAAAGGTTAGGACGGACGGCATTATACGTCGCTACTGTGGAAAGACCAACCAGGATAGATGATTCAGGCCAATCAGATGATCCAGATGGCTCCGACGGCTCCAACGGCCCCGACGATCCTGTCGATCCCGACACCCCCTACGATTATGACGAGAATATAAAGCCTAATGGTAAAGCGGTTGATGGAATTGGGTATAGCGAGCCATAAGGTAGCCGACGCTAAACGAAGTGCAATAAGAAACGGCCCCCTAGCGAGGATGCTAGGGGGCCGTTTCTGTAGGGCTTAGCATAGCCCAAAAGTTCTCTATACCGTTTTTTATTTTTCGCCTTGTGGCCCCCAAAAGGCGTCCTAATTTAGTTGTGCTCCGCGCTGGTGCTGTTGACGCGTACAACTATCATCACGATCTGCGTCCTCCCGCTGGGCTGACGCAGACAACGGCGAAAGGAGATTTCTGATGGCCGTTATCAATGAACTTCTCGAAAACAACGCCCGCTATGCCGACAACTTCGATAAGGGCGACCTCCCCTTGCCTCCAAGGCTGCACCTAGCGGTGGTGGCCTGTATGGACGCGCGTATCGACGTTCACGGTCTGCTGGGGATCGCGGAAGGGGACGCGCACGTGATTCGGAATGCGGGCGGCGTGATAACCGACGACGCGATTCGTTCGCTGACGATCTCGCAGCGGCTGTTGGGCACGACTTCGATCATGCTCATCCACCACACGGACTGCGGCATGCTGACATTCCGCGACGACGACGTGAAGGACGCGATCACAGCCGATACCGGCATCCGCCCGGCCTTCGCCCTAGAGGCGTTCGGCGATCTCGCGGAGGACGTACGGCAGTCGATCGCCCGCATTCAGGCCAGCCCGTTCATCCCGGACAAGGACGACGTGCGGGGGTTCGTCTATGACTGCGCCACCGGAAAACTGAACGAAGTCACCTGACCCCGAGACTTACTGGCAGATTGGGAACGATATGAGGATTACGAATAATGATACGGCCCATCACATCAGAGGACTTGAGAGATTGTGCGCGTCTATTCGTGAAGGTTTTCTCTGAATGGCCGTACGAGGAATCGTGGAGCGTCACCCAAGCTCACCACTATCTCAGTCGATTCTGGAAGTTCGATCCCGAGCATTGCCTCGTCGCCCTCGACAAAGATGACGTGATCGGAGCGATGTTCGGATACTGCTATCCCTGGCAAGACCGAATTAACTATTACATGCAGGAACTTTTTATCGAGTCTGATCGAAGACGGTCCGGCCACGGGCGAAGACTGGTGCGTCATCTGCTCGACAAACTCGGGGAATCGGATGTATCCATGTCCCTAATCGCCAATGAAGCAACGCCGGCAGCCGCGTTTTACGAGGAGCTTGGATTGCGGCAGCATAGATACTACAAGTTCTATTGTGGTACCGTGAAAACGGGCGTGGAATAGTCCGCCTAGAATTTTCCAATGTCGTCTCTTCGCCCTCTTCGAGACCACTTTAGGCGCAGACGGCCGCATCCGCATTCCAGCGGTTGAAGGGAGTGTGCGCTTCTTGCGCCAGCCGGTCGCGGGTGTCGCGCCAGAGCTTTTCCCAAGCCACTGGATCGCGTAAGACGCTTTCTGGGTTGGATCTGCTGCGGGCGACAAAGCCGGGGAAGAGGTCGCGGCCCGTGGGCTTGCCAATTGGATTGTAGCGCAAGTCAAAACTCCAGCGCACGTCGTCGCTGTTGTTGGCCAGCGAGCCGTGGATGGTGTGTTGAGTGAGGAAAAGCACGTCGCCGGGCTGCATGGGCACCGGCATCGCCGCGTCCATGTCCATAAACAGCTCAGGTATCCACAGCCCCCCCGGTCCTCCCGGACAGTGAGTTTGCAGCCCTCGCCGATGGCTGCGGGGCATAATCCGCAGACAGCCGTTTTCGAGCGTCGCCTCATTGAGCGGAAACCACACCGTCAGGACCTCCGAATCGTCGGCTTCGGGCAGGACCACGCCATTGTCTTGGTGCCAGTTGGTGGCGCTGACTAGGGCTTGGCCGTTGTGGTTCTTGGGCACTAGACGCTCGGGCGGCTTGAGGCGCACGTGCTGGACGGGATTGGACCAAATCTCCGGGCCGACGATGGACTCGACCATGTCGAGGAGATTGGGGTTGGTAATACAGCGAAAGACGGCAGGCCCGGCCCAGAAGGGGGTATTGGCATCGATGCCCGTTTGCGGCAGGGAGAAGTCGAAGTACTGGGCGTGGATCTGGCCGCTCTCGACGACAATTTGCGTTAGGCGCTTACCAAAGGGCAAGTCGTCGTACGCGGATTCGATCTGGCCAGCTTGGTAGAGTTCGCAAGCGAGCTTGTCGAGGACGCCGTGGTATTCGTCGATAATCGGCTGGATTATCTCGTCCACGTCGAGCATCCCCCTCACTAGTAGGTAGCCTTCTTCGTCAAAGTGTGCGAGTTGTTCGTCCGTCAAGCATGGCATATGCTTTCCTCCGTGGGTTGAAGGATTCAATCTGCGCTTGAATATAGCGCGATATGGTCCGTTTGCGAATAGCTGAAAGGAGAAGCGTCGCAATGTCTATGAATTTCCCCAAACTCGACGAAGCCCTGCGCTTAGAGCGCCTGACGCCGCCGACAGACAAGGTGCGGATAGTCCTCGACACCGATACGTACAACGAGATCGACGACCAGTTCGCCGTGGTCCAGGCGCTGCTCTCGCCTGACCAACTCGCGGTCGAGGCGATCTACGCGGCACCTTTCTACAACATTCGTTCGTCCGGCCCAGGCGACGGCATGGAGAAAAGCTACGAGGAAATCCTGCGGCTATTGGAGCGGTTGGATATTGCGCCGGAGGGCTTGGCGTTCCGGGGAGCGACGGACATACTGCGAAACGACGCACCCCAGGAAAGCGCGGCAGTCGATGACCTGATCGCCAAAGCCAACGCCGCTGACCCGCTCTACGTGGTAGCTATCGGCGCACTCACCAACGTGGCCTCAGCTATCCTGAAAGATCCCTCCATCATCGAGCGAATCGTCGTGGTCTGGCTCGGCGGCCACGCGCTCTATTGGCCGACCGCTAACGAATTCAACCTCCAAGGCGATCTCGTAGCAGCGCAGGTAGTCTTCGACTGCGGCGTACCCTTCGTCCAGATTCCATGCCACCCCGTGGCCTCACACCTGCAGACGACGCTGACAGAACTGGAGCACTACGTCAAGGGACGGGGGATGATTGGCGACTATCTGGTCGAAATATTCGCCGCCTATGCCCAAAACCACTTCGCCGCTTCCAAGGTAATTTGGGACATGTCAGCGGTCGCTTGGCTGATTGACGCATCGTGGGTGCCGACCGACGTGGTACACAGCCCGGTGCTGACCGATCAGAAGACTTGGAGCCACGACCCGTCGCGGCACTTTATACGGGCAGCACGAACGGTGCGACGCGATGCGATTTTTGGAGATTTATTCAAGAAACTGGATCAGCTTCTTCCGCCTGCCGACAGGCGTATTGAATAACTGCATCGCTCAGGTGGAGATGAGATATACCGGCGAGGGCGATTAACGGACCGCTGTCTGCGACCAGGAGCCGTTCACGCATTCTTGAATTCGGCGTCCAGTTGATCTTGGTCCAGATCAACTACTGCAACGTTCAGTTGGCTCGCTTTCAATAGAAATTCAGGCTTTTGCATCCCGCTCATTTCAGCCGCTTTGCCAGCAGATATGCGGCGAAGTTCAAAGAGCTTCAAGGCGAGTAGGAATCGGGCTTCCCGCTCAAACTCCTCTGGCTCTGATCCCATCAACAGCAACAGCCCTTTGCGCACAGCCTTGACCGCAGCCTCAATAGCAGCAGCAGAGAGTTGATCCGTACCCGCCTTTATGGACGTTTGCTGCACGGCGTTGACAGCAGCTAGGGCGCGGGCGCTACGCAGGGTGTCGAGCGATTCTTCCAGCAATGCTTCCGATGTCGCTGAAAGCAAGGCGATTGGCTTGCCATTGGAAGTGATTACCATCTCTTGCTCATGCGCGAGTTCCTTCCAAATAGCAGCCGATTTCCCGCGCAATTCGCGGACTGAGACAAAGCGCATAGAAAACTCCTTGTGTACATGATAGTGTACACGTCTATAAACTGACTGTCAATCATTGCGCCGGAGCTAGTCGATTAGTAGCATTCATTCATGGCCACCGTCGTCCTCACCGAAAAGCCCAGCGTGGCGCGCGACATTGCCCGAGTCCTAGGAGCCAACAAACGCGGCCAAGGCTACGTCGAAGGCAACGGCTATATCGTCACTTGGGCACTAGGGCACCTCGTGCAATTTGCCGAGCCAGATGATTACGGCCCGCCTTGGAACAGCCGCTGGTCCTTTGCCCAGCTACCGATGATCCCCGAGCAGTGGAAGCTCAAGACAACGAGCTCGACCTCTGACCAGTACCAAATCGTCAAAAAACTGCTCAACAATCCCCAGACGGAGCGCGTCATCTGCGCCACAGACGCCGGCCGCGAGGGCGAACACATCTTTCGCCTGATCTACGAGCACGCCCGCTGCAAAAAACCATTTAGCAGGCTGTGGGTTTCGAGCCTGACCGACGAGGCAATCCAGAGCGGCTTCCGCGCCTTGCAGGAAGGAACGGCCTTCGATCATCTCGCTGCGGCCGCGCGGGCGCGCGGCCAAGCCGACTGGCTGATGGGCATGAACCTGACCCGCGCCTACACCGTCCACAACAAGGCGCTCTGCACCATCGGCCGCGTGCAGACGCCGACCCTGTCTATGGTGGTCAAGCGCGATGCGGCAATTGCCAGCTTTGTAAAGGCGTATTTTTACGAGTTGGTGGCGCAGTTAGAAGAGGGCTTTGCCGCCAAGTACTGCAAGGACGGCCAGACCCGCATCGACAAGAAGGAGGAGGCCGAGCGCCTCCATCGCCAGCTCAGCCCCAACAAGGTCGGCACCGTCCGCAAGATTGAGAAGAAAGTCAAAAGAAACCGGCCTCCCCCTCTCTACGACCTCAACAACCTCCAGCGCGACGCCAACCGCTGCTTTGGCTTTACCGCAGCGCAAACCCTCGAACGCGCCCAAGCCCTGTACGAAACCCACAAGCTCATCACGTACCCGCGCACCGAGAGCCGCCACATCTCCGAGGACATGGTGCCCAAGCTGCCCGGCATCTTGGAAAAGCTCGCACACCCGCAAGCATCAGTCGCATTGGAGCGCCTGCGCGGCGGACACCGGCTCAGCAGGGCGTATGTCGATCGCACCAAACTAACCGATCACCACGCCATTATTCCCACCGGACAACAGCCCGCCCCCAATCTCGCACCCGACCTACAGAAGGTGTACGACTTAGTAGTGGCGCGCTTTGTCGGCATCTTCCTGCCCGACCAACAGGTCGAGGAGACGACCGTCTTGCTCGACATCGGTGGGGCCGATTTTGTGGCAAAAGGATCTGTCGTCTTAGAGGCGGGCTGGACGGTCGTCGCCATACGGCCTCCAAACGCTGCAAAGAGTAAAGAGAAGGAAGACGACGACCAGCGGGCGCTCCCGCCGCTGCAACAAGGCCAGCAAGTTCACGTAACGAGCATGGATGTGGTCGAGAAGGAAACCCAGCCGCCGCGCCCCTACACAGACGCCACGCTTCTAGCGGCAATGAAAAACGCCGGCCGCGAAATCGAGGACGACGAGTTGGCCGCGGCCATGAAGGAATCGGGGCTAGGCACGCCAGCCACGCGGGCCGAGACCATCGAAAAGCTGATTCGCACTGGCTATGTAGTCCGCGACCGCAAGGCAATCACCTCGACGGAGAAGGGCAAGGCACTCGTGGGCTTGGTGGCCGAATCGCTACGCAGCCCAGAGCTGACGGGCGAATGGGAGCAGCAGCTCAAGGAAATCGAGGAAGGTCAGCGGCCGGTGGCGGGCTTCTACGAAGGAATCACCGATTTGGTGAGGACGCTGGTACCCAAAGTCCAGCAAGGACCGGCACTCTCGCCCGAGCAAGCGGCGCAGGCACAGGGCAAGAAGAGGGGCAGCGGTAAGAGCAGCGGCAAGGTGTTAGGGCCTTGTCCCAAGTGCAAAGAGGGCCAAGTAGTAGAAAACGCCAAAGCGTACGGATGCAGTCGCTACCGAGAGGGATGCAGCTTTACTATCTGGAAGACAGTGGCGCGCAAGAAGCTGACCGAAAAACAGGCGCAGTTGTTGATGGCCAACAGCCGCACCGAAAAGATGCAGGGCTTTACTTCCAAGGCCGGCAAGAAATTTGCGGCGCGGCTCAAATTCGACGATGAGTTCAAGGTCGTCTTCGAGTTTGACGACGGGCCGCGGAATGGCTCCTCAAAGTCGAAGGGACGCCCCACGCCCCAAGAGAAGCCGCCAGCGGAAACTGCCCCCCTCACCTGTCCCAAGTGCCAGCAAGGCCAAATCATCGAGGGCCAGCGCGGCTTTGGCTGCAATCGCTATCGCGAGGGGTGCGACTTCGTGGTGTGGAAGGAAATGGCGGGCAAGAAACTGACCGAGAAGCAAATCCACACCTTGATCGCCAAAGGCAAAACCAACGTAATCAAGGGCTTCAAAAGCAAAAAGGGCAACAAATTCGACGCGCGGTTAAAGCTCGGGCCGGAGTGCAAGGCCGCGTTTGATTTTCCCACTGGCACGCGCTGATATATTCGAACGATTCGAGCGGTGGATCGTCTTGTGCATCCTATTCTGCGTCCATCTGCGTCCATCTGCGGATAATTTTATAAACGACTTAGGATTTCTATATGCCCCTCCAACGCTGCCCATGGCTCGACCTCGACAAACCCGATTACGTCGCGTACCACGACCGCGAGTGGGGAGTCCCGGTTCACGATGACCGCAAACACTTCGAGTTTCTCACCCTCGAATCCGCCCAAGCCGGCCTCAGTTGGTACACCGTCCTCCGCAAGCGCGCCAACTACTGCAAAGCCTTCGCCGAATTCGACCCTGCCAAAGTCGCCCGCTTCAACGCGGCCAAGATCGAACAAATGCTCCAAGACTCCGGGCTAATCCGCAATCGCCGCAAGATCAGCGCAGCCGTGGAAAACGCTCGGCACTTCCTCGCCGTACAGGACGAATTCGGCAGCTTCAGCGCCTATATCTGGCGTTTTGTCGATGGCGAGCCTATCGTCAACGAATTCCGCACCCTCGCCGATTTACCGGCCACCAGCCGCGAATCCGACGCCTTGAGCAAAGACCTCAAAAGCCGCAGCTTCAAATTCATCGGCTCGACCGTCATCTACGCCCACATGCAGGCCACCGGCATGGTCAACGATCACGTCCTCAACTGCTTCCGCCGCAGTCAGATTCTCGACGCGGGATAGACACCCACACCCCATAGGGAAATTGTCAAACTAGCGCGGCTTGCGTACTGTTCCCGACCCAACCTATCCACCCCACCAAGGAGCCCTTCATGCACGTCGGCACCCAGCAGTTCACTACAACGGACGAGGACCTCGAATATCTGGCTCGTCACGGAGTCTTCAACAAGAACGAAAACTTCATCACGTTCCACCGCGAATACGGTTGGGACGTCGAAGAGTTGGTCGCCAAGAAGGAGAAGTGCGCTCGCTTCGGCATCAACATGGAGATGGTCGCCCTGCCCATGGCCCAGTTCAACGTCAACGGCGACGGCGTGCCCAACTTTATGATGGGCAACTACGAAGAGGGAGATAAGGAAATCGATCTGGTCATCAACATGGTGCGACAGGCGGCCGAAGCCGGCATCCCAGCCATCAAGTACTACCTCTGCGCCCTCGAAAACCAGCGCACCGAAAGCACGCCCCCCGGCCGCGGCGGCTCCATCTACAGCACTTGGGACCTCGAAAAGGCCGACGCCGATACGCCGCGCTACGACAAACCAGTCACCGCAGAGGAAAACTGGCGTCGCATCACCTACTTCTTGGAGCGAGTCATCCCGGTCGCCACCGAGTGCAAGGTTCGCATGGCCTGCCATCCCTGCGACCCCTGGCTGCCGCCCGGCTATAGAGGCGTCGATCGCGTGATGGGCGGCTTTGACGGCTTCAAGCAGTTTATCGAGATCTGTCCCAGCCCCTACCACGGCGTCAATCTCTGCTTGGGCTGCATGGCCGAAAGCGTCGAAGATCCGCTCAACGAAGTCCCCGAAATCATCCGCTACTTAGGCTCGCGCAACAAAATTTTCCTCTGCCACTTCCGCAACATCGTCGGCAAGCGCAACAAGTTCCAAGAGGTCTGGCCGGACGAAGGGGTGATGAACATGCACCGCAATATGCAGGCGCTCAAAGAAGTGGGCTATCAGCACATGTGCGTCCCAGATCACGCGCCCGGGCACAAGGATCCCCACAGTATGCGCCAAGCTTGGGCGTACGAGTTTGGCTATATCCAAGCCATGATCCAAGCGGTGATGGACGAGAATGGGGCGAGCGCGTGATCCCATTTCGCAGCATGGCGATCAGCAAGGGGCTACTGGCGGCCTCTTGCCGATCGCGCTAGGTAGCCCATGAACACCACCCATCCACTCCGCGACATCGAGCGCATCAACGGGCCACCCGGCCCGTATCTCGAAGCAATCGGCACTGTTTTCGCCACCTTCGGCGCACTCACCCAAGACTCGGGCAATGTCTCCTATGGCGTGCAGGTCGGCGGCGAGCGCTTCTTCGTCAAAACCACCGACCCCGAGGCCGAGGTATTCGGCGACCACGCCGCCCGCGTGGCACTCCTGTACAATGCGGCTCAACTCAGGCGCAGTTGCAATCATCCAACCTTGCCAGCGCTGCACCACATCGTCGAAACCGCGCACGGCCCGGCGCTCGTGTACGACTGGGTTGACGGCGAGTGCTTACATGGCGGACGCGACGATCCGCAATCGGCTCATTGGCGATTTCGCCGCCTGCCCGCCGACGCCATTCTCGCCGTGCTCGACGCGATCTACGATTTGCACGTCCAGCTCGTCCAGCGCGGGTGGATTGCCGTGGACTTCTACGATGGCTGTCTGATGTACGACTTCGAGCGCCAAGCCATGCACATCGTGGATCTCGATAACTATCACTTGGGGGCGTTCACCAACCAGATGGGACGGATGTTTGGCTCGACGCGCTTTATGGCCCCAGAGGAATTCGAGCGCGGCGAACTCATCGACGAGCGCACGACCGTCTTTACCATGGGCCGCACCGCAATCGTCTGCCTCGGCGATGACATCGGCAGTGCGATGGGAGAGGTCGTGCGTCGCGCCTGTCGCCAGGAGCGCGCGGCGCGCTACCGCTCTATGGAGGAATTTTACGCGGCTTGGCAGCAGGCGAGGCAGGTAGGATAGGTTCCGTCTGCTGTACCCTTTAGGTACCAACGCCGTATCGCCTAGCTCCCATCCTGCCTTCCAACATCCCCACCGGCCTCAGAGCACATCCCCGCTGGCACGGTTCTTGTTTCCTGTTGCCTATCTCAACGGAAAGGAACCGCATGCCCTCCACTGTCCTCTCTGCCGCCACGCTCGGAATCGACGCATACCCGGTCCACGTCGAAGTCGATACTGACCGCAGCTTGCCGACCTTCACAGTCGTCGGCCTGCCCGACTCCGCAGTCCGCGAAAGCAAGGAGCGCGTCTTAGCGGCCATCAAAAACGCCGGCTATCAGTGGCCGCGGCGCAAGGTCACCATCAATCTCGCGCCGGCCGATCGCAAGAAGGAAGGCTCGGCTTTTGATCTGCCCATAGCCGTCGGCGTCTTGGCGGCCTCTCGGCAGATCAAACCCTTGGGTCTCGCCGAGTTCGCGCTCTTGGGCGAGCTCTCGCTCAACGGCAGCGTGCGCCCGGTGCACGGCATGCTTTCCATGGCCACATCCCTGCACCAGCAGGGCCTCTACGGCATGATCGTGCCGACGCAAAACGCCCGCGAAGCCGCCATTGCCAATGGGCCGCTCGTCTATGGCGTCAGTTCGCTGAGCGAAGCCTTGGCCATCTTGACCGGCGACGCGCGCCAACGGCCCTACGAATTGAACGTGGAGGAGGTGTTTCGCAGCAACGCCAACTACGGGGTTGACTTTGCGGACGTGCGCGGCCAAGATCACGCCAAGCGCGCCCTTGAAGTCGCCGCCAGCGGGGGGCACAATTTGCTCATGGTCGGGCCGCCTGGCTCGGGCAAGACCATGCTCGCCCGCCGCCTGCCCACGATTCTCCCAGCATCAACCCTGCAAGAAGCACTCGCCACCACCAAGATCCATTCGGTCGCCGGCGTCTTGCCCCCAGGCCAAGCCATAGTCGCCACCCGGCCCTTCCGCGCCCCGCACCACACCGTCTCGGACGCGGGCCTGATCGGCGGCGGCGCGTACCCCCGTCCGGGCGAGGTGTCGCTCTCCCACCACGGCGTGCTCTTCCTAGACGAACTGCCCGAATTTCGCCGCAACGTCGTCGAGGCCCTGCGCCAGCCGCTCGAAGACCACGCCGTCACCATCACGCGGGCGCAGATCGCAATCGCCTATCCAGCGGACTTTACCCTCGTCGCGGCGATGAATCCCTGCCCTTGCGGCTATCTTTCGGACGCCCGCCGCACCTGCACCTGCTCACCGGCCGCAATCCGCCGCTATCGCGCGCGCGTTTCCGGGCCACTCCTCGACCGCATCGACATCCACATCGAAGTGCCAGCCCTCGCCTACGACGACTTGGCCAACAAGCAAAGCGGCGAAGACTCAGCACAAATCCTCCAGCGCGTCAACGCCGCTCGCCAGCGGCAACTCGACCGCTTTGCCGGGGAGCTGTTCTGCAACGCCCAGATGAACACGCGGCACATCCGCCGCCACTGCTCGCTCGACGCCGCCGGGCAAGCTCTCCTCGAAAAAGCCATGGCCCGCCTCGGCCTTTCGGCCCGCGCCTACGACCGCATCCTCAAAGTCGCCCGCACCATAGCCGATTTGGCCGACGCCCCAATCCAGTCGCAGCACCTAGCGGAGGCCATACAGTATCGAGCACTCGATCGCAGCGGCCTTCAGTAGCCCTAGTGGGGTCGGCTAACGGGGGCCGAGGATTGAATAAAAAATCTTGACGAATGAACGGATTCTTAACTCTATTTTAATGGCAACAAATAGGAGGCAGCATCGTGAGTGAGCCACCGACGCCCGAGCGGCCCTATCCATTAGACCACGAGGGACGCATCGCCCGATTGGAAGGTATTACCGAGCAAATCGATGTCCGGCTGGGCCGTGTCGAAACCAAAATCGACAGCCTTTTACGGTGGATCATTGCCCTGCAAGTGGCGACGTGGGGTCTCATCGGAGCCTTAAAGCTGTTTGGCTAGCGGGCGTGGCAGGCGGGAGAACTCATCACAAAAAGGAACCGACCATGTCCCCTAGTCCCGACCCGCGCATTCCCTGGTACACCCCCGTCGGCGAGATAGCCGTCGAAAAGCTCACCCCAGACAAACCCCACCAAGGCAAGGTGCTGGCCGCCGTCCAAGCCCACGCTGACGATATTCCTCTCTTCTGTGCCGGCCTCGTCGCCAAGCTCATCGCCGAAGGCTACACAGCCTATTTGATCCAGACCACCAACGACGAGAAGTGCGGCCCGGGCACGATGGGCGAGACCATCCTCCAGAACGAGCGCGAAGTCGAAGTGCTGGCCGGGGAGTTGGGTTTCAAACAGGTCATCCACCTCGGCTACCGCAATCACTTCCTCGACGAAGCCGCCCCCACCGAGCTGAGAGCTCGGCTGGTCTTTCTAATCCGCGCCCTCAAAATCGACACCATCACCACGTTCAGCCCTTGGGGCCACTGGGAGGAAAACCCCGATCACTACGTCACCGGCCAAGCCGTCGAAGCGGCGCGCTGGATGGCCGGCATGAATAAGGATTATCCCGAACAACTAGCCTGCGGTATGCAGCCTCACTCGGTCAAAGACCTCTACTACTGGACCTGTCGCCCAGGGCAGCCCTACAACACCGTCGTCGATATAGCGCCTCATCTCGACGCAAAGGTCGCCGCCATGAGTGCCAACAAGGCCCAAGGGCCAGCGGGTGCTCACGGCCGCCGCCTCAAGGACCGGTTAGCGGATCAGGGCAAGTACCTGCCCGCCTTGGGCAACGACGAGGAGGAGGCCGACCGCCAGTACATCCGCCTCTTTGGCTTGCAAGAATACCAACGCATCGGCGAGCCCTATGGCTTGGACTACGCCGAGGCGTTCTACTATATGCCGCCCGGCGGAACCTTTACCGGCGCAATGAGCGCAGCGGACATCGAGCGCTACATCGAAGAACACGCCGAGGATTTGGGCCTGAAGAGCAGGCTGCCCAAGCCATCTGAGGCGGATTGACGCTTTCTAAGCTGCATTGCAACTTAGATCAGGGACCATTTATGGAAGCTCCTGACTATCGCCTTTTAGGATAACGACTATGTCACTCCAGCAATCCCGCTATTCTGCCGAAGAGACGGCGCGGCGCGGCGATGAACTATACGAGCGAGAGATCCGCCGCCAAGTGGAAACGGCCCACTATGGAAAAATCGTCGCCATAGACATTGACAGCGGCAGCTATGTCGTTGACGACAATGCCCTCGCTGCATCCGAGCGTCTCTTCACCCAACATCCTAACGCTGAAATCTGGTGCATCCGTATCGGCCATCGGGCACTGTACCACATGGGTGGCCGTCCAGTAAAGAAAAATCCGTGATCACGGGCGTCGTCAGCGCGGACTACGAAGCGATCATCCGTCTCGAAGTGCAAGGTCCAACAGGACAAGAACGCGAGGTGAACGCCGTCGTTGATACGGGCTTCAATGGCTTTCTCACATTGCCGCCACGTCTCGTCACGACCCTCGGACTGACCCGCCGGAGGCGTGGCCGAGCCATATTAGCTAACGGTAGTGAGGACATCTTCGATATCTACGGTGTTACCGTGCTGTGGGACGGCCAGCCGAGGTATATTGAGACAGGCGCAGTGGATACGACACCCCTCGTGGGAATGGCCTTACTCGCTGGGTATGACCTGCATGTCCAAGTCGCTATCGGTGGCCATATCGCTATCGAGAATCCGAGCTGAGTTGCCAAATTCTTTAATTTGCCCGCATAACGAATTGGGGAAGGACTTCGATGAAACTCTCGACGGAACAGATCGCAGAATTCAACACCCGCGGCGTCATCATCGCCCGCGAGGCGCTCACCCACGACGATTTGCAGCCACTGATCGACGAACTGTCGACGTGGATCGACGCCCGTGCGCGAACGCTGCACGACGAGGGCGAAATAGCGGACCTGCAAGAGGACGCCCCATTTGCCACGCGCTACGGCTTGCTCTTCAAACAGTGCCCTGAGATCGGGCGCGGCATGGACATCATGCGCTATCGCGGCCGGGCGATGTTCGAATTTTTGCGCAACGAAAACTTGCTCGACCTGCTCGAATCGCTGCTGGGTCCCGAACTGATCTGCAACCCCATCCAGCACCTGCGTTCCAAGCCGCCGCAAGCCTACGAAAACCGCGAAGGCCCCTCTTTCCACAACGCGCCCTGGCACCAAGACGCCGGCGTGATGATGCCAGAAGCCGAAGGCTCTGACGTCGTCACCTGCTGGTTGCCTTTGGCCGAGGCCACGGTCGAGACCGGCTGCATGGAGGTCTTGCCCGGCCTCGTCGAGACCGGCTATCTCCGGCATTTAGCGGCCGGCGGCACCACCATCGCCCCCGAGGCCATGCCCCACATCGAACCCCTCCCCTTGGAGTGCAAGCGCGGCGACGTGGTGCTCATGAGCCGCTTTACGCCCCATCGCTCCACCCCCAATTACTCCGACCAATGCCGCTGGTCGCTGGATCTGCGCTACCAGCCCACCGGCCAGCACACCGGCCGCACTGGCCACCCCGACTTCGTCGCGCGCTCCCGCCGCGATCCGTCCAGCGAGCTGACCGACTACGAGGAATGGTGCCGCTTGTGGATCGACGCCTTTGAAAATCCTCGCGGCGTTGTCGCACATCGCGGAGAATAGAAGGGCGCTAACCGTGCGTTTTCGCTCGCG
This sequence comes from Candidatus Latescibacterota bacterium, assembly GCA_022827835.1. Taxonomy (GTDB): domain Bacteria; phylum Latescibacterota; class UBA2968; order UBA8231; family UBA8231. The sequence continues at coordinate 191,490 of JAJEIO010000019.1, read as the reverse complement.
CTTGGGGCTTTGCTAGGAATTTCCAGAGCTTCTTTGATCGCAGCTTGGCGAATGGCTGGCTGTGCTGAGCGATTGCAAGGAGACGACGATGGCCAAACCACGCATTTTTTTTGACCACGACGGTCGGCACCCGCTGATCTACATGTACGAGCCGCCGATGCAGAAAGAAGAGCTGGAGGCGGCGGTTGACGAGTTGGTGGGGACGCCCGTCGAGGCGCTGTCTCTGACCCTGGGCGATGCACAGAGCCTACTCTACGATTCGCAGGTGGGCGCGTTGTGGGGACGGGATGTAAAGAAGTGGCCGCATCTGATCTGGAAGCGGGCCAACCAGAATTTCACCCAATTGATCAAAGCCGGATGCGATCCGCTCCAGGTGCTCTGCGACAAAGCCCATGCCAATGGCCTGCTGCTCTACGCGATGCTACTGCCGCAGCAGGGACCGCGGGAGTTGATGTTGAAAAGCTGGGAAAATCCGCGCTTCGCCGCCGAGCAGCGCAACCCGCAGCCGTTGGAGATCGGCAGCAAGGGCGGTGTGGACGCGGAGTGGCCGGGGTATCGCGCGTGGGATTACGCTTGTGATGCAGTGCGCGAGCGGAATTTGGCGATTGTCGAGGAAGTGCTCGCGTGCTATCCCGTTGACGGTTTTGAGCTCCAGCTCAATTACTGCCCCTATTATTTTCACCCCGATGAGATTGCGGCCGGGATGGGGATTATGACCGAGTGGATAGGGCGGGTTTATGCGGCTATAAAAAAGAGCGATCCGGCACGAGAATTGGTCCTGCGCGTACCAGCGAATCTGGATGGATGCCGGGCGGTGGGGCTAGAGCCATTGGAGTGGATGCGCCGGGGCATTGTCGACGCGATCGTGCCCGAGGCATCGGGGGCGGCGGACCCGTCGGTGGATTTCAGCGTCTTCGTCAAAGCGGCACACGGGACGGCGTGTCGAGTCTTGCCGGCGTTACAGAGTCGGATCGACAGCGATCGGGTCGGCGAGGGGACGATCGAAATGGTGCGGGCAGGGGCTTGCAACTATTGGGCGCAGGGAGTCGATGGTCTCTATATCGCGCATTGGTTTGGCTGTTGGCCGTATAAGGCCGATTTCTACCACAAGCTGCGCGAGGTGCCCTTCCCCGAAACGATGGCGGCCAAGGACAAGATCTATCGAGTCCCCAGCGAGGGCAGCGCGCCAGCGCCGGAGGCGATTGCGCCGAATGTCGCTAATCCGCTACCCATTGAGTTGGCAAAGGGGCAGGCGTTACAGGTGGGTTTTGCGGTAAGCGATGATCTGCAAAAATGGGACAAGGTCAATCGGGTCCACGAGGTGATCTTGCGGGTGCGAGTGCAGGAGACGACGGAGCGGGATCGCTTGCGCTTTGCTTTTAACGGCAAAGAATTACCGCAGTCGCTGCTGCGCAAAATCAATCAGATGTACGTGATGGATGCGCCGCGCTATCGAGTTTTTGGCTATTGGTATGTCTTTCGTTTGCCCGAAAAGTTTAGGCCGGTACAGGGGTGGAATGTGCTGGAGGTCGAACTGCTCAAACGGGACGGGCAGGCGCTACCGGCTGTCGTATTGCGCGATGTAGAGCTGGAAATCAAGTACTTGATGGGGAAGAATTACCATCGGGGTTTGATCGATGCAGATCTGGGACCGGGTGAATTGTAACGAGCAAGGCTACTAAAATTTTAGGTCATATATCACACGCTTGACCAAGCAGGCGGTTTGCATTAACTCACTCTAGGCTGCCAACGCGAACCGAAAGACAGGTGCAAAGTGGACCTAGACAAACTGCTGAGCGACGTGGATCTAGACGAAATGCTGCGCCTCTACGACGAGGCGGCTGAAGAGCTGATGCAAGTCGCCATCAGCGACGGCCACTTTACCGACCGCGATCCAAGCGAAATCATCTGGCCGGTGGGCAGCGACCTCGACGCGCTCGTGCGCCGCGCCGAACTGATCGGCGCCATTCACGAGGGCATTCCCTCGCTCCGCGACAAACGCCTGCAAGAGGCATACGACCACTACGAACGCGTCGGCCCCGCCTACCACCAAGCGAACCGCCTCTACCTAGCAACGCGCCAGCTCTTCGTCGAACGCGGGCGCGGCGACGCACTCGATTTCCACGCGCTCTACCAATCGGTCTATCTACACGCCCTAGGCCGCGACAACCCCTATACCCTCGACGAAGGTGAGGCCGCCCTCGTCAAGCTGCGGGTCGCCCGCGTGCCACTGTCCCACGCCCACGCCGTCGCCGAGAAGATACAATCCGGGACGGCGCAAAAAGAACCCGCAACCGAGTCGGCCGACGATCTGCGCTTGGCCGAGCACTACGCCTGCGAAATCGACGGAGTGCGCCACGCCGGGACCCTGCGCGACCTGCTTAGCGAGATTGCCGAGCGCGTCGTCGATTACCTCGCCGCTGGCGAGCACCTCGCCATCCGCTTCAACACCTATAGCAACTTCATCTATCTCGGCATCTCGGTGTGGAAGGCCATCACGGACGCCGACGTACTCTTGGCCCGCATCGAAGGGCGGGTGCGCGCCCAATGGCACCAAAAGCTGTGCAAACTGGTCCTGCTGGGTAAGGGCATGCTACTCAAATTTCTCCAAGCCCACTCCGAAGATCCCGCCCAAATCAAGCCGAGGGAATTTTGGTACGGCCAAGAGTACAGCTACCTAACCCGCGACATGATCGACCTGACGCGCCGCTTAGTCGGCTACGTCAACCGCCTAGCAGGCCGAGCGCGCGGAGAAGTCGATCTGGTAGTCCTGCCCCCACTGCTTGATGGCAAGGCCAAGGGCCGCTTTCTCGAATACCAGCACGTCGGGCGACGCCAGAGTCTCGGTCCATGGAGCCGCCGGGCACGCCTCTTTAAGTGGGCTTACCTCTACTACCGCACTGGAAAGAAAAAAATGAGCCTGCTAGCGGCTCAGCTTCCAGAAGCGGAGCGCCTCAAAGCCGCCAGCGCCCAAAGCAGCGAATGGGGGCGGAAATCGCTGGACATTTTCGGCATTGAACTGACCATAAGCGCCGACCCGCTCTTCGCCGCCACCGCCCGCGACCTCGATCTAGCCAACAAACAGGAGAAGGTCCTTTTCCTTCCCACACACCGCAGCCTCTTCGATCATCCGGTGATGAGTACCCTGATCCACGACCCCCGCTTCCTCGAACTGATGGGCTGGCGCGAACCCCCCGCGCCGGTGAGCCTCGCCCGCGCTCGCCTCACCGAACCTGCATCCCTGCGTATTGGCGGGCGCTCTTTTTCGCTGATTGGCTTTACTACCGAAGAAGTTGACCACATCATGGAAGCCGTTGACGGGCACGTCATTATGACCCGCTCGGCCGACACGAAAAATCCCACGCGCCGCTTTGCCGAACTCCTCGCACAGCGACCAGGCGTCGTCTATGGCGAAGGCACCACCGCGGCCTTTGAGCATCAGTGTCTGCCCATGCAGCACGCGCTCTTTGCTTATCTGCCGCCCGACGTGATCATCGTGCCGCTAACTTTTCGCGGCCTGCACTCGCTGTGGCCCAAATGCCCGCGCGGCAATCTCAATATCGGCAGCGGCCGGGTCGAAGTAATGGTTTGCCCGCCCATGCTCGGCGAAACCACGCTCCTACCGCGCAAACGCGCCCTGCGCACACAGCTAGAGCCAGCGACCCTCTTCCAAGCCGTACACATCGCACGGCTTTTTAATCCTGAACCAGCGTAGGGCGTCCATCAGGACTATGAGATCGTGGCAATGCTTAATGCGGTATGTTAAATTGAAAAGACGGAGATAGCGGTCTATGAATGCAATGTCCCTACAACCCCATCTATGGACGCGGGAAGAATACGAGAAAATGGTATCTGCCGGCGTTTTTCATCCAGAAGACCGACTTGAGCTGATCAACGGGGAAATCCTCGAAATGACACCACAAAGCCGTGCCCACGCTACAGCAGTCTGTCTAGTGAATGAAGTCTTGAGCGCAATATATGTCCAAGGCTTTACCGTGCGCGTCCAAGTCCCCATGGCCTTGGGCGAGTCGTCCGAGCCTGAACCCGATGTCGCCGTAGTCCGCGGCCAACCACGCGATCACCTCGCGTACCATCCCACGGTCGCCGCACTAGTCGTCGAAATCTCGGATTCCTCGCTGAGATACGATCGGGAACACAAGAAAGGATTGTACGCCGCCAGCGGTACTCCCGAGTACTGGATCCTCAATCTGGTAGATTACTGCCTAGAGGTCTATAGAGACCCAGACCAAGAACGGGAAGCCTATCAGTCCTGTACAGTACTTACCCACGACGACACGGTTTCTCCACTCACCCGTCCCGACGCGGCCATCTCCGTCGCCGACCTGCTGCCCTAGCCGCTTTCGCGGCCCAATCCCGCGACTTGAAACATCTAAAAGAGCGATAGCTGCTCAGCCTCCCGCCGACGCGGCATGGCCACATCCTCGCGCGCGAGCAACTGAGCGGGGATCTCTTCTACAAACGGCGATGGCGCACACTGCGCCCGCTCGCCATAGCGCTGGCGGTTGCGCGCCCGCAGCAACACCAACTCCTCCTCAGCTCGCGTCATACCCACGTAAAAGAGCCGCCGCTCCTCGGCGAGATCGGCGTCCCGCTCGCGGAAGGGGATGAGTCCGTCCTCCACCCCACAGATAAACACCACTGGAAACTCCAAGCCCTTGGCCGCGTGCAAGGTCATCAGCGCGACGGCTTCCGGGCCTTGGGGGCCGCCCCGCTCTTCGTAGTCGGCCTCCGCGCCTAAGAGCACGGTCTCCAGTAGCTGCGCGAGCGTTCCAGCCGCGTCCGCTACGCGGGCCAAGTGTTCCAAGTCCTCGTCCTCCGGGTCGCCGAACTCAGCCTGCCAGCGGCGCACCCAAGCACCTGCCCCCTCCTGCGCGGCCCATTGCCTGTACTCTGCTATCCGCGCCTCTAGCGCCTCAACCCGGTCCTGCGCCGAGGCTGACAGTTCCCCCCGCCGCACTTGGCGCAAAATGTCCGGTTCCGCGCCCATAGCCTCTAGTGCCTGCCAGCGGCGTACATCCTCTTGCGAGATTGCGGCGTAGCGGGCAAATGCCAACGCGGCCCGCACGGCCGGTGCTTGTAGAAAGCCCTTCTGCCCAACGAGCCGGTAGGGCAGGCCCTCCTTGCGGAAGCACTCCTCCAGCACCTGGCCCTGTCGGCCCGTGCGGAAGAGCACGGCAAAGTCGGCGAAACTGCGCGTACCCTCGGCACCGGCATCGGTCTGCACCATATCGGTGCCGCCGACCATGCGGGCAATCTCCCGCACCACCGCAATACCCTCGGCCGTCTCGCTCTGCACCTCGATTAGGCGGATCCGCTCTTTTCCCGGGCGTACGGCTGCGAGTTCAATGGCCTCTCGCTCTGGATTGTGGCCGACGACGGCAGCGGCGGCCTCGACAATATGCCCCTGCGAGCGGTAATTCGCGCCTAAATGAAAGAGTCGCGTATCCGAGAAACGGTCGCGCAAGTGAACGAAGTGGTCGGGCGAAGCTCCGCGAAAGCTGTAGATCGCCTGATCCGGGTCGCCGATGGCCATCAGGCCCGCGCCTTCACCCGCCAACTGCAGGACCAGTCTATACTGAGCGGCGTTGAGGTCTTGGAATTCGTCTATTAGCAGATAGGGAAACCGCGCTCGCACCTGTTCCCGCACGGCGGCATCCGCTTCTAAGAGGCGCAACAAATCCAAGAGAATGTCGTCGTAGTCGCAGGCTCCAGACGCGTGTAGGGATTTCTGATAGACGTCGTAATGCGGTCGCCACTCCTCGGCCACCTCATCCGGCCCCTGCGCCGCGGCCTTAGCCAGCGAGATGGCTTGGCTGGCGGCGGTAACTGACCCCGACAATCCAGCGTCTGCCAGCGCCCCTTCCAGCAACCGGCGCGCTTCCACCTCGTCGAGCACCAGCTTTGGCTCGCAGCCCAACTCCCGCAACAGCGACAACGCCAAGCGGTGAAAGGTCCCCACCTGCATCGCGCCCAGCCCACCGCCCAACAAAGCGCTCAGCCGCTGCCGCATTTGTCCAGCCGCCCGCCGGGTAAAGGTAATGGCCATGATCTGCCCCGGGTCCACGCCGCTTGCGACCAGCCGCGCAATGCGCCGCGTCAGTACCCGGGTCTTACCCGACCCTGGCCCAGCCACGACCACTAAAGGCCCTCCTTCGGCTTCTTCAATTTGCCGCTGTGCATCGTCGAGCGCGTCCGCGTCCTGCTCCACTTGTGCGGTACTATCGGGCCTTGGCGTCTGTACCGCTGAAACGTGGACTTCCTCAGCCGTCTTCGCGACCGCCGGGCCCAAGTCGAACAACGCACCCTGCCCTTTCAAGCGCTCCCGCTCCTCCTCGCTGAACACGCTAATTACGCCGTACTCCCCATCGTGGCCGGGGTAGATATCCACCTCGCCGCAGCGCATCCGGCGCACGCCCTCGGCCACCAACGGCCCGGCGCAACTTTCAATCGCTTCAAGTCCAGCGTGGCGCAACACGTCGAGTTCTGTTCCTACTTCGGCCAAGAGCCGGTCGTACACGCCGCGGACTTTCTTGGACTTCGGGCCAACACCAACCGCTGCGCCGATCACTTCATCGAGCGGGATCAAGTACTCGTAGGACGGAGCAACCTCCGGGCGGAACCCCTCCGGTCGATCGGCTAGCTTCTCCACCCGGTGCAAAACCCCCACCGTCAGCTTGCGTCCGCACACCGGGCAGATTCCCTCGGCGGCCAGCGTTTGCGCTGGCTTGTAGCACACCGCGCACTTGCGGTGGCCGTCGTAGTGGTATTTGCCTTCTTCGGGGTAGAACTCCAAGGTGCCCAAAAAGCGCGCTGGGTCGCGGTCTTTGAGCGCAGCGTAGATGCCCGGATACGAGCACTCCGTGTCAAAGCACGTGGCCTCGCGAGCCAGTTTTTGCGGCGAGTGGGCATCGGAATTGGATACGATCGCATAGCGGTCCAGGGCCGACAGCCGCCAGTTCATCGGCGGGTCCGAGGACAGGCCGGTCTCCACCGCGAAGATGTGCGGCAGCAAATCCTCGTAGCACTCCTCCAACGAGTCAAAACCCGACGAGGCACCCAACGCGGCAAAATGCGGCGTCCATATATGGGCCGGGATGAAGAGCACATCTTTGTCGGCTTCGAGACAGATTTCTAAGAGGTTGCGGCTGTCCAGCCCTAAGATGGGCCGGCCGTCGGACTTCAAGTTGCCAATGGCACCGAGGCGGCGGTTGAGTCGGGCGGCGGATTCGAGGGTGGGCAGGATGACGACGTGGTGGATCTTGCGGGTCTTGTCGCCCTTCTTATAGATGGTGCTGATTTCCACCGAAAGCATGAAGCGCACGGCGCGGCGACAGCGCTCGGGCAACTCTTGTTCCACGGCGGCGCGGCGACCAGGTTCAAGTTGGTACAGCCCCTCTTCAGCCGGTTCGAGTTGCTCAGATATTTCGGCGAACCACTCCGGATGCGTATAGTCGCCCGTGCCGACCACGTCAACGCCCTTGAGCGCCGACCACTTGTGCAAGTTGGAAGGATTGAGCTCGCGACTCGTCGCCCGCGCAAAACGCGAGTGCAGATGCACGTCGATTACGAACTGCATATTGAATCCCCGTTGACTTGTAGGGTTGCCCTAATCCCGCTCGACCCAGTTTGCAACTACAATCCCTACAGCCACCAATCCCATGCTGGCCAGCAGATAGGGCGATATAGCCTCGTCCAAAAGCGCGGCGCTCAACAGCACGCCCACCACTGGCGTGGCAAAACCGAAGCCCCCCAATCGCCCCGGCGAGTGGTGTTGGAGCAGAAAGACGAGGATGATAAAACACAGCCCAGCGACGACGATGCCTTGATAGAGCACGCCGGCGACGACCGGGCCGGTCAGGACGTACTCAGCTTCGGATTCTAAGAACGCGCTCCAAGCGGCGAACAGCGGCAGGCTCAGCATGGCTTGCCAAAATAGAACCTGATAGGGATTAAGCCCCTGTACCAACCGCTTGATCACCACCTGCCGCAAGCCCAACAACAAACCGCTGGCAGCCACCATCGCGTCACCGAGCAAGTACTGCGTTTCGGCCAGCGCCAGCGACTCCCAAAACAGCAGCACCACACCGGCAAACGAAATGAGCAAGCCAAACCACTGCCCCAAGCCCAAGCGGTCGCCGACGAGTAAGTGCGCGAAGAGTGCCGTGAAGAAGGGGTAGATATTGACCACCACCCCCGAGCGGCTAGCCGTAGTATATTGAGTGCCTGCGTTCAAAAGCCATATTTGCAGCGCGAACAGCAGCGCCAAGCCGCCCAACCCCTTCCACTCGCTGCGGGGTGTGCGCAGCCGAATACCAGCAAAAAGTGCTCCGACCCATACGGTCAGAGCACCTAGTGCGAAGCGCAAACCCGCCATCGCCGCTGGCGGCACCCCATCGAGACCCACCTTGATCGCCACCGGATTGCCGCCCCACAGCACGGCGGTCAAAACGGCTAGGGTACCGGCCTTTAGCCCGACGGCCTCATTGCGGATTTCGGCGGCCAATTTACTCGATGATCTCGGCCTTGACGATGTAGTCTAGGTTGGGAAAGTTTTCTTCGAGATAAGCGTTGCCGTTCATGGCGATCTGCCCTTGGGAAGGCTGCTGGCCGTACTCGGCGTTGATTGCATCGACCACCTCCATGCCTTCTACCACTTCGCCAAAGGGCGCAAACCCCATGCCGTCGAGATTGGCGTTATCTCCCAAATTGATAAAGAGCTGGGTCGTGCGCGTATTGGGCTGATTAGTTTTGGCGTACGTGATCCGTCCGCGCGTATTGCTCTGCTCGACGGAGTCGTCGAGGATATGAGCCCGATGCCAGACCTGGTTCAGCGCTGGATTGCCGCTCAGACCCCACTGAACCACAAAGTTAGGTACCACGCGAAAAAAGCGCTGCTCGTCGTAGAAACCATTGCGGACCAAGTTGTAGAACCGGTCGGCACCGATCGGTGCCCAATCGCGCGTCACTTGGATGACCACCGGGCCAGCGCTAGTCTCCAAGCGCACTGAGAATTCGTCGGGGGCCTGCTCGTTGAGGGCCTCACCTGTAGGATCCATTAAGATCTCCTTGCTTGTTTCCCCACCTTGACCGCCGGTTCCACAGCCGAAAGCCCAAAGTGCGATGATTAATAGTGCGCTCCGCTTCATAATTTTATGCCTTTATGCTTGGTGTGTTTATTGATCTAACCCACTCACGGCTGCGATGAGCGCCTCGGTCGTAATGCCGAAGTGCGCCCACGTCTCTAAATGGCCTTCTGACGGAGCTGTCGTCGGGTCGGTAATGCCAATGTGCGCCGCCGGAATGCCTAAGTCGCCGGCGACGCCCGCCACCAACCCGGCGAAACCGCGCACGCCGACATTGGCCGCGCCGATTAGGCCATCTTCTATAGTTACCACGCCCTTGGGATAGCGGCCCACTAGTTCTTCTAAGGCCGCATCAGGCAGCGGCAGACCATTGATTACATGCACATCCACCGCGCCTTCGAGCTGCTCGGCCGCCTCGCCAGCCAGAAAAGCCGGCGCGCCAAAAGCCAAGATCGACCGCTCGGCTCCAGCGTAAGTGCGGTAAACTGTCATCGGCTCCCAAGCGTCGCCTGCTTCCCACAGCGGCCCCGAGCCATCTTGCTTTTCGAGGATGGGCAGGGAGTCGCGCGGGATGCCGATGATGTGTCCTCCGTAGTGCGCCGCCATATCGCAGACCGCCAAAAACGCCGCCCGCGCATCGGCTGGCCCGTAGAACCGGTGCAGATAGGGCAAATAGCTCAAGCCGACGTTGATCCACTCCAAGCCCCAACCCGAAAAGTGATCGCGCCCAGTGCAGGCCCCCACGTGCGAGACGTGGAAGGCGACGTTGAGCCCCTCATTGACGCCGGTGAGATTGCGCTGATAACGCCAGACATCAAAGCCCTCGCGGGCAATACCCTCGTAAAAGGCGGCAAACGTCGATACCACATTGAACTGCGGCCCCGGCGCACTCATCGCCAACCCATCGGTAATCAGACAAGCGGCTTGCTCCTCAATGCTCATCTCGAATTGGTGGTCGGCAGCCAAGAACCCGCGCGCCTTCGCCAGCTTGGTCGAAGGATCGAGGTCACAGCTAACGACGAAGACGTCGTCGGAAAAATGCGCGGCCACCGCTGCGTACGCAGCCTCGGAACCAGCTCGCGGACTTTCGCGCTCGCCCGCCGCGGGCAAGCTGACCTTTTCCCGCGCATCTTGGGACAGAACCAAGTTGCGGCTGCCAGGAGCAGGTCTAGCCCGGGTCTCAACTTGGCGCTTCTCGTCTTGGCGCAGCGTCGCTAGAGCTTGGCTCGCAGCCGCTGTCTTTTGGAACATCGGGTTGCTCAGCACTTGCGCGGCGTCGCGGCCTTTCATGTGGCCGTCGTGATGCCCTTCGCCGCCGGGGAGCTTGTTGACCAAGAAAAGGCATTCGAGCATCGGCACTACGTCGCGATAGCTCATCAGCGAACCGGGGATCCAGATGCGAGTGCTGAGATCGACGCCGTGCTCGGCGGCAAATGCTGCGACCTCGGAATCAATGCCCATGCGTTCGCCAAAGTCGCCGAGTTGCTCGTGCGTTCCCGTGGGATAGATCAGCGCGGGTCGGCCCTGCTGCGCCAGTTTATAGCCTTCGACATAGGTTTCGTAGAGCACCGCAGCGTCGTGCAGGGTCTCGATCTCGATGACTTCCACGCCCATCGCCGCGACAATCGGACGCGGATCCTTGTCCATAATGCCCTCGGTCGCGCCCGAAAGCTGGATGCCGTTGCGGTGCATGACGAAGGTGATCGGCGCTCCGTGGACGGCTGCGCCGTTGAAGCCGTTGAGCGCTTGGCCCGAGATGTAGCCCGCGTCGCCACAGTGGCAGATGACCCAGCCACCCTCACAGCGCTTAGCCCGCTTGCCGAGCGCTTGGCCTACGGCCACCGGAATCATCACCCCCAAGCGCCCGCCGTTGAGTTGGGTGCCGCCCGGCAGCCAAGACACGTGCCCGGGAGCGTCGAGCCCGCGGCGAAAACCCTCGACGACGATCTCCTCATCGATAAAGCCCAGCGCCGCCAATGCCGCGTAGTAGCCCACGGAGGTGTGGGCGTGTTCGATGGTGTATTCGATGCGTTCGTAGTCGGTAATCGCCAAAGTCAGCAAGAGCGACGGAATCAACTCCAGACCACCGCCAAGGTGATCCAGTTCGCCGATTTCGGCCAGCGAGGCCAGCGAGCGGATCGCGGTCGCGGCTGCTTCGATCTGCAAGCCCTCTAAGGCGTCGATTTGCTCCTGCTGCAGCGCTTGTTGTTTGCCGATATCCACGGTGAGCGGCAAGACCTCGGAATGCACCTTCTCGCCTAGATAGCGCACTCCGCCCAACAACTCTTTGTTGCGCTGCCGCTGTCCCGTTTGCGCCGCTTCGATCCCCCGCATGTATAACTCCCTAAGTGGGTATTTTTAATTGAATGGAAGAGTCGTAAAAGTATAAACCCAGCACCGAATGCGAGCAATCAACGCGGCTTGAACTGCACGGCCAATTTCTCCGCCCACGCCTTGTTCGCGTCGATCGTGCGCCCGGCGTTGTGCGGCGTGTGCACCACGTTGTGCCGCCCTAACAGCGGATCGTCTAACGGCAGCGGCTCTTGGTCCCACACATCCGCTGCCAAGCTCAGTTCATCGGCCATCACTCGCCGCCGGATCGCGTCCGTATCGCAGATTCTGGCTCTAGTCACCAACACCACCAGACAGCCCTTGGGCAGTGCGTCGATGTGCCCAGCCTCGACCAAGCCGCGCGTCGATTCCGTCAGCGGCACCATGGGCGCAAACACTTCGGCATCGACGACTAGCTGCTCCAAATGGTACTCGCGGCGCGACCCAGCCCGATGAAAGCACGGCTCCGTGGCAAACGGATCCCAAGCCGCCACATCAGCTCCCAGCATCGACGCGAAGCTGGCGTAGCGGCTGGCGATATTGCCGGCCCCGACGATCCGCACCCGCTTGCCGCACAGCGTGCCACTGGCAAAGGCCGGGTCGTCGCCAAACTGGTGCCCGCGCGCGCCGGGCCGGCCCTGGCCCTCGGGCGGCTCGTAGTCCCAAGGCGCTTGGCTCTGGATGATCTCTCGGTGCAACTGCGGAATCCGTCGCAGCCCGCACAGCGTCAAGGCCAAGCCAAATTCCGCTACAGTCTGCGACCAAAACCCCTCGCTCGGATGGTCGTACACAACGACGCCGGCCTCGGCCAGATACTCGTTACAGCCCTCGCCTAGCCGTCGGCCATAAGACCCCTGAAAGGTCGCCTCCTGCAAAGCCGTAAAAAGTCGCAGACACGCCAGACTCACTGGCACCCCTAGCGTGGCTAACCGCGTCACTTGGCTCGGGTCCTCGACCACCTCGCCCAAGGGCCGCTCCTCTCCGTGCGCTAGGCGCACAAAGTCCACTTCGGGCCATAAGGTGCGGAAGTGGTCGGCGGCAAAGGGCCAAACTCCGTCAAAATCTGGATGAACGACGATCAGATCACTCATGTTATTCGCTCTCCTCGCAAAAAAACGGCTGCGTCCAAGCAAACGCCTCTCCTGCGCCCCAACACTCAAAGCGCACGTATCCCGCCCGCTCCGGCACTTCCACCTCAATTTCCCGTCCATCGGCCACAGCTATCCGCTTCGCTCCGGCGCGCAAGGCTACGATCCGCGCGGCATTCTCCGTCTCAATCCAAATCCTGTTCCCCTCGACTTGGATCTGGCTGATCTCAACGCCCGTCGAGGCGTAAAAGCGACCGGCGCGCAGAGATTCCACCACGCCGCTAGCCGTCTCCTCCTCCACGTAGGCCACATTCCACCCCAACCCCACATCGCCTTTCGCCGCGTGGCTGTCGTCGTTGGCAAACCCCCACAGGCGTCTTTCCGCACTCAGCAGCATGTCCCAGCGATTCGTCGCGTAGGGACTGCCCTCCAAGCGGCAGATCACACCGTTGTATATCTCCAAGCCCACGTAGCCTTTGCAGGCTTGCAAAAGCTCCTGCGGACAGTGGTTAAAATTGCCGTGCCAGTTGGGGTGGTTGAAAAGGGCAAAACCACCACCCAATTCGTTGACCTCGTCAATTACTCGTTGCCGATCCGCATGAGGCGCGACCCACGCTGAGTCCCCCACGTGCAAAACGTGCGGGCCATTGGCTGAAATCTCATTACCCGGAACTAGGATCATCCCTTGTGCATCGTATTGCTCGTAGTCTTCCAAGGACGTATAGATGTCGTGATCGCTGATCGCCAAGAAGCCGTAGCCGCGGCCCGCGTAATCGTCGATTACCGCCTGGTGATCGCGCTCGCCGTCGCTGGCGGTCGTGTGCGTGTGCAGGTTGCCGACTAGCCAGCGTCCTCCGCTCAAATTCTGATAGGGATGTTCGATCATTGGTTTCTCCTTGGTCGGGAAGCGGCCTCAAAATACGGGAGCACTCTGCGGGCGACAAGGGAAGGCAGTGTTGACGCGAAAAGTAAGTGGCCGTTTAATACAGGCCCGTGCAGAAATAAACTTTAAGCCCACGTGTATCGAATAGGAACCCGATGAAAATCACCGACATCCGCACGCTTTCACTCTCGCACGCCCACGAACCTGAACTTCAGTGGTACAGCGCCACCTTCCACGTGCCCAAGGCCGACTGCTCGATCTGCATCATAGAAACCGACGAAGGCTTGCAGGGCATCGCCGAGCCTTGCGCGTACGGCGTGCCACCCGCAATCGCCGCTCGCATCGACGAACTCAAGCCCAGTCTCATCGGCCGCGACCCCCGCGACGAAGATCTGACGCCGCACAACGAAGCGGAGCGCGCCAACGACATCGCCAACGCCGGCCTCAACTGTGCGCTGTGGGATTTGCGCGGCAAGATCGCTGGCAAACCCACCGCCGACCTGCTCTGCGCGGCAGGACAGGAACCCCTGCGCCGCCTCCGCCTCTATGCTTCCTCGGGCGTGCGCTACGACTGGGACGACCATCCCGAATCCGTCGTCGAAGAGGCCATCGGCTATGCCGAAGAGGGTTTCACCGCCTACAAGATGCGCATAGGCACCCACTGGGCTTGGTCGGGCGTCACCGTCGATCGCTTTCTCAACATAGCGCGCCAAGTCCACGAGGCCGTGGGTGCGCGCATGGACCTAGCCCTCGACGGCAATTGCCGCCTTTCAATGGAGGAGGCGCTGCCCATCGCCGAGGCCCTCGACGAGATGGGCTGGGCTTGGTTTGAGGAGCCGGTCGAACGCGTGCCCGCGGACTACGCCCGGCTCAACGAGGCCGTCTCCATCCCCATCACCGGCGGCGAGCCGTTTACCACGTGGGCGCAGTTCGAGCCTTTTATGGCGGTGGGAGGCTTCGGCATCGTCCAACCCGACGCTGGCGTCTGCGGCATCGACCTCTGCATGGAGGTCGGCCACAAGGCCCATTTCGAGTACGGCGAAATACCCCTGATCCCGCACAACTGGCACAACGGCCTAATGACGATGGCCAACGCCCACATGGTCGCGGCGCTGCCCGACCCGCGCCTAGTCGAGCTAAATATGAAGCAGGGTCCTTTGCAGTGGGAGATTCTGCGCGAGAAACCGCTAATCGAAGACGGCCACTTGGTCCTGCCCGACGCCCCGGGCTTCGGCGTCGAATTGGCCGACGATCTCGAAGCGCGCTTCCCGTACATCGAAGGCTCTTGGGGCGATCCCGTCCAGCGCTGAGAACTCATGGTCACTGACCTCGAAAATTATCTCTTCGACCTGCGCGGCTACCTGCACTTAGAGGGTGCGCTTACCGCTGATGAGGTCAAAGACCTCAACGATTGCCTCAACGCCATCCCGCCGCTAGAGCCGGGCGACTGGTACGGCCATGTCCACGCCCATACCTACGGCACGATTGACGGCCTCAACTTGCAGCAAATCTACGAGGCGGGCGAACCTTTTGAGCGGATGATCGACCATCCCGTTTGGATCGAGAAAGTAAAGCACTTCGTCGGCGGCGAGAACACGTTCGACTACGCACACGGGCCGCTCTTCATCGACGAAAACTTTGCCAACTTCCGCCAGCCCGGAGAGGCCATCGGCCTGCACTCTGGCGGCTACCCGCCCATCATGCGCAACCAATTTCGCTACCACCGCGGACGCTACATGTGCGGCCAAATCAACATCCTCGTGGCACTCACGGACATCGGTCCGGGCGACGGCGGCACCATGCTGATCCCCGGCAGCCACAAAGCCAACTTCACGCATCCCGACTTAGACCGGCATCGCATGAAGCCCGAAGGTGCCACCGTCGAGGGCATCACCGGCGCAATCGAGTGCCACATGGCCAAGGGCGATGCCTTGCTCTTTGTCGATGGCCTCTCGCACGGCTCAGCCCGGCGGCAGAAAGAGGGTACGCGCCGGATTTTCGTCTATCGCTACGGACCCTCCTGGGGCAACTTCCGCCACGGCTACCATCCCTCGGAAGAGCTGTTGGCGCGCCTGACGCCCGAGCGGCGGCAGATCGTCTGGCCGCAGAGGCCCCGTCCCCAAGGACCGCAAAAAAAGGGCATTGAGTAAATTCCATGAAGGGCATCATCCTCGCCGGCGGCCAAGGCACGCGCCTCTATCCCCTGACCGTATCGGTCTCCAAGCAGATTCTGCCGATCTTTGACAAGCCGATGATCTACTACCCGCTCTCGGTACTCATGCTGGCCGATATCCGCGAGATTCTCATTATCTCCAGCCCGGAGCACACCAATCTCTACCGCCAGCTCTTCGGCGACGGCGAGCGGCTGGGGCTGAGCATTGAATACGCGGTCCAAGACCGGCCCGAGGGCGTGGCCCACGCCTTTGTCGTGGGGGCCGATTTCGCTGGCCGCGACCCTTGTGCCTTGATATTCGGCGACAACTTCCTCTACGGGCATGGCCTGACTGCGATCCTACACCGCGCCAGCCAACTACGGGAGGGGGGATTGGCCTTCGCTTACTACGTGAGCGATCCCACGAGCTACGGAGTCGTCGAATTCGACGTCGAGGGCAATGCCATCAGCATTGAAGAGAAGCCGCAAAACCCCAAGTCCAACTACGCGGTTATCGGCCTTTATTTTTACGACGGCGAGGTCGTCGACATTGTCCGCAGTCTCAAACCCTCGGCCCGCGGCGAATTAGAGATTACCGATGTCAACAACGAATATCTCCGTCGCAAACAGCTCAGGGTCGAGGTGCTAGGGCGGGGCTTTGCCTGGTTCGACACCGGCACGCACGAGAGCCTCCTAGAGGCCAACAACTTCGTCCAAACCATCGAGCACCGGCAGGGGCTCAAAGTGGGCTGCGTCGAGGAAATAGCGTACCGCAAGGGCTACATTGGCGAGGAACAGCTCCTCCGCATCGCCAATTATTCCCAAGACAATGCGTACTGCCTCTATCTGAAGCACCTCGTCGAACAGTCCGGGCCGACGTTCTAACGCCTTTTGACTTATCGGCCCGCCGCCATACCTTAATGTATTTCACTTTCCGCACAGCCACTTAGATATGAAACAACTCGCACTCGACAGCCCACTCGCACAGGGATTAGACCTAGCCTTCGTGGGCATGAGCATCGTCTTCACTGCCCTAGTATTGGTCAGCGTTTTTATCGCTGTCTTGCCGAGGATCCTCGCCGTGATCCACCCCTATATTCCCCCAGCCCAACTCCACACGCAGAGTCATAGCAGAGAAAACGACGCACCCGCCATCGCCGCGGCCATCGGCTTCGCCCTGCACGCACGCCGCCAAAACGACTAATCGGCCATGGAAATTCTCCTCGAATTCCTCAGCACCACGGCCGTGGCCAACATGTCGGGCGGCAATCTGCTGATGATCGCTATCGGCGCGATCTTCATCTCGCTAGCCATCCGCAAGGACTACGAGCCGCTGCTGCTGTTGCCGATTGGCTTCGGCTGCATCGTGGGCAATCTTCCGTCTATCTCCAGCATGGCCATCGGCGTGTACGACCAAGGCAGCGTGCTCTACTACATCTACTTTGGCGTCAGCCAAGGGATTTTCCCGCCGCTGATCTTTCTCGGCATCGGCGCGATGACCGATTTCTCGATCATGCTCTCCAGTCCCCGGCTGGTCCTGCTGGGGGCCGCGGCGCAGACGGGCATTTTCCTGACCCTGATCGGCGCGCTCTACCTAGGCTTCACTCCGGCCGAGTCCGGAGCCATCGGCATTATCGGCGGAGCCGACGGACCAACGGCGATCTTTCTCGCAGCCAAGTTAGCTCCTCACCTGCTCGGGGCCATTGCCATCGCCGCGTATTCTTACATGGCCTTGGTACCAGTAATTCAGCCGCCGGTAATGAAACTTTTAACCACCCGCAAAGAGCGGCTGATTCGCATGAAGCCCCCGCGCGAGGTGTCGCAGCGCGAAAAGATCATCTTTCCCATTGTCGCCTTCCTCATCTGCGCACTCCTCGCCCCAGGTGCAATCGGGCTGCTCGGCATGTTGTTCTTCGGCAATCTGCTCAAGGAAAGCGGCGTCACCGAGCGCTTGGCTCAGACCGCCCGCACCTCAATGGTCGATATCGTCACCATCCTCCTCGGGTTCTCGGTCGGCTGCTCAACCCAAGCCCAGACCTTTCTCACGCCGCAGTCGGTACTCATCTTCAGCCTCGGTGCCCTGTCCTTTGCAGTCGCCACGGCCAGCGGCGTACTCTTCGCCAAGTTTTTGAACCTCTTCACCAAAGACAAAATCAACCCCCTCGTCGGCGCTGCCGGGGTCTCGGCTGTGCCCGACTCGGCCCGCGTGGTGCAGATGATGGGCCAGCGCGAAGACCCCAATAACTACCTGCTGATGCACGCGATGGCCCCCAATGTCGCCGGGGTCATTGGCTCGGCCGTAGGTGCCGGGGTCTTGTGGTCGGTGTTGGTGGGATAGACAACGAGGATGCGACCGTGAACAAGAAAAAAGTTCGCTTCATGTGTACCGCCTTCCGCGACGGCTTCCAGTCGGTCTATGGCGCGCGCGTTTTCACGTCCGATTTTTTGCCGGCCGTCGCCGCGGCCAAGGAAGCTGGCATCGACTACTTTGAGGCCGGCGGCGGGGCCTGCTTCCAATCCTTCTACTTCTACTGCGGCGAGGATGCCTTTGCCGCAATGGACGCCTTTCGCGCAACGGTCGGCCCGGACGCCAACCTCCAGACTTTGGCGCGAGGAGTCAACGTGGTTGGCCTCGAATCGCAGCCGAGCGACATCATCAAGCTGCACGCCGAACTCTTCAAAAAGCACGGCATCACGACCATCCGCAATTTCGACGCGCTCAACGACGTCGATAACCTCATCTATTCGGGGCAGTGCATTGTGGATGCCGGGCTCAAACACCAAGTCTGTGTCACGCTGATGGAGCTGCCGCCGGGCTGCGCCGGTGCCCACGACGCGGCCTTCTACACCAAGACCTTGCGCCAGATACTAGACGCAGGCATCCCGTACGACGCGGTCTGCTTCAAGGATGCCTCGGGCACGGCCGTGCCCTCTAAGGTCTATGAGACCATCTCCGAGGCGCGCCTCATGCTGCCCGAGGACACCTTCATCCACTTCCACACGCACGAAACAGCCGGCATTGGCGTCAGTGCCAACATGGCCGCCCTCGACGCCGGTGCCGACGCCATCGACCTGTCTATGGCTCCCTGCTCCGGCGGCACCTGCCAGCCCGACATCATCGTCATGTGGCACGCGCTGCGCGGTTCCGACTACGATCTCGGCATAGACATCGACAAAATCCGCGACGCCGAGGAAGTCTTTAAGGAGTGCATGGCCGACTATTTCCTGCCGCCCGAAGCCGTGGCCGTGGAGCCGATGATTCCTTGGAGCCCTATGCCCGGCGGCGCGCTGACGGCCAACACCCAGATGCTGCGCGACAACGGCATCATGGACAAGTACCCAGATATGATCAAGGCCATGCGCGAGGTCGTTGAAAAGGGCGGATTTGGCACCTCGGTGACGCCGGTCTCGCAGTTTTACTTTCAGCAGGCTTTCAACAACGTCATGTTCGGCCCTTGGGAGCGGATCGCTGCGCCCTACGGCCAGATGGTCTTGGGCTACTTCGGCAAGACGCCGGTCGCACCCGACCCCTCGGTCGTCGAGATTGCCGCCCAACAACTCGAGCTAGAGCCAACGACCCAAAAGCCGCTCGAGCGCAACGACGCCGACCCGAACAAGGGCGTCGAACCGGCCCGCAAACAACTGCGGGAAGCTGGCCTTGAAGAGACAGACGAAAACATTTTTATCGTCGCCGCCTGCCAAGACAAGGGCCTCGCCTTCCTCAAGGGAGAAGGCGAGATCGGCGTACGCAAGGTCGAAAAAGAGCAAAAAGAAGAGGCCCCGACCGACGGTCCAGCGCACTATGCAATCACCGTCGATGGCCGCCGCTACGCCGTAGCCATTGACGACGACACGGCCACCGTGGATGGCCGCCGCTTCCAAGTCAGCCTAGAACAATCGACAGAATCGACAGACGTAGCGGCTCCTTCTTCACCAACACCCAAAGCCGGCGATGGCACGCCGGTGCCAGCCCAGATGCCCGGGAAAGTAATCCGCCACCTCGTCCAAGTCGGCGACCACGTAGAAGCGGGCGAGGGAATCATAGTGCTCGAAGCCATGAAAATGGAAATGCCGGTAACGGCCCCCGTCGGAGGCACGGTCGCCGATATTTTGGTCCATGCCGGGGATCAGGTGGCCGACGGACAGGTGCTGGCGCGCATAAGCTGACAACTGTCCCACAGCAGACGGGAGGTGAATAGTCATGGATACCTATCGAGAATTGATTGACAGCATCCGAGAGAGCCGAAGGCAAATGTCAGAGGAATGCAACCACGATTCGGCCAGATATCTAGCGTACTTGCAGTCTTTCAATGCCAAATATTCAAAGCAAGTTGAATTATTTCAAAATCGTGCTGCCGACGGATTGGCCGATGTATCGAGCGCGTCGACTAATCGGTCACAGTCGGCGGCTCCATCTTCTGGTCAGCCAAACGACGGGAGGGCAATCTGATATACTGTCGGCCGCTGGCTTGCTCTTGCGCTTTGAGATCCTCGACGATCAAATCCAAGTCGTAATCGAACCGCGCTGCATGTTCCTGTCTAATGCGCCGCACTTCGGCGACGAGGGGATCCTCTTTCATGGCTCATCCTCCAAAAGTTCCTCCGGTGTACAGATGATCGCCGGCTCATATCCTTTATCTCGACAGAATGCCTCGATTCGCGCCCTCGCGCCTGCGCCGGCTAAGTGGCGATAGTTCCACGTCATCAGATACGTACAGCGATTGACTACTGCGACCGCAACATGCACCACTGGCAGCCCAAGCTCCGTGACAGTAACCAACCCATCCCGTCCATCCGACAGGTGTTGGCACGCATAACCTAAGCCACATCCCCGGTCCACACCTCGCGCCGCGTCCCATCGTCCTCGCGCAGCATCAGTTGCCCGGCGTCCCCAAAGCCCAGCACCACACCCGTGTACTCGCCGACCGCGACGTACTGGCCCAAGTTGGCGCAGTGCGATTCCCACGCCGTACTCAGCGCAGCAAAGCCGCCTCTTTCCCAGCGCCCGATCCACACCTGCAAGTGCGCCAGTAGCTCGCCCAATGTCCCTTCGACATCGCGCTCGGTGCCCGTCTCAATCCGCAGCGAGGTAGCGGGCTGGCCTATGGCCGCCGCCTCGTCGGCATCCATGTTGACGTTGAGGCCGATTCCGAGGACGACCCCATTGCAGCGCTCGGCCAAAATGCCGCAGATCTTGCGACCGCCCACTAGCACGTCGTTGGGCCACTTAGTCTGCGCCGCCAAGCTATTTTCCTCCAAATAGGCGACTACACCCAAGGCGGCGGCCTGCGGCAGCGACAGGAACTGCAACGGCGACGCAGCGGTCTGCAATAGCGCGGAAAAGGTCAAGTTGCGGCCGGGCCGAGCGAGCCACTGCCGTTCGTAGCGGCCCCGGCCAGCGGTCTGAGAACGAGCGGCCAGCACGAAGCCGTCAGGCAGGTACCGGCCCGCGCGCAGCCACTCGACCAAGGTCGTATTGGTCGAGGGTAACTCGTCGTGCCACTGGGGTTTTTGGAATCGCATCGTCTTAATATACGGACGAAGATCGTGCGCCGGGAAAGTTCGCATTTGACCATGAGATACACCTTGGTATTTTTATAAAAGTCCCCTTCAAGTTGCTCTCATGCCTCTTAGCCATCGGAGACAATCCCATGCCCGTTTCTAGACGCCAATTCCTCAAAAGCGCCGCAGCCGTTTCCATCGGCTTTGCCGGCCTCCATCGCCACCTCGCTTGGGGCGCTCCAGCGCTCGAAAATAGCTTTGGACCGCTCGTGCCCGACCCCGGAGGCATCCTCGACCTGCCCGAGGGATTTAGCTATCGGGTTCTCGCACGCGCCGGCGAACTCATGGATGACGGCCTGCGATTGCCGGGCGCAGCCGACGGGATGGCTGCCTTCCCCGGACCAGAGGGCCGCGTCGTTTTGGTGTGCAACCAAGAGCTGAGCCCTGGGTCGAAGGAGGCCGGTGCCTTCGGCGACAACAACGAAAATTTGGGCAAACTGCCCAAAGAAGATCTGTACGACTGGGGCCAAGGCCAGATGCCGTCCTTGGGAGGCACCACGAACATCGTGTACAACGCGCAAACCGGCGCAGTGGAGCGGAAATTTCTCAGCTTGGCCGGCACGGTGCGCAACTGCGCCGGCGGGCCGACCCCGTGGCATAGCTGGATTAGCTGCGAAGAGACCACCCAGCGGATCGAAGGGCCGATCGAAAAAGACCACGGCTACAACTTCGAAGTCCCCGCTACCACAGAAATCCGCCGCGCCACGCCCGTGCCGCTCAAGGCCATGGGGCGCTTCGTACACGAGGCCGTCGCCGTAGATCCCCGCTCGGGAATCGTCTATCAAACCGAAGATACCGGCGACAGCTTGATCTACCGCTACATCCCCGATGCACCGGGCAAACTAATAGCTGGGCGGCTGCAAGCCTTAGCCGTAATCGACCATCCCGGCTTGGACACCCGCAACTGGGAAAAAGCGCTGGTGCGCCCTGGCGAGCCGCTCGCCGTGCGCTGGGTCGATATAGAAAACGTCGAGTCGCCGGACGACGACTTGCGCATTCAGGGCTTTGAGGGCAAGGGCTGCGCCCGCTTTGCTCGCGGCGAGGGCATGTGGTACGGCCGCGATGCGATTTACTTTGCCTGCACCAGCGGCGGCCATAAAAAGAAAGGCCAAATCTTCCGCTACCAGCCCAGCCCGCACGAGGGCAAGGCCGATGAAGGCAAGGCACCGGGGACGCTCGAACTGTTCGTCGAGCCGAACGACGGCGACCTAGTCGACAACGCCGACAACCTCACGGTCTCGCCTTTTGGCGACTTGATCGTCTGCGAAGACGGCAGCGGGGAAAACAACTTGGTCGGCGTAACGCCCGACGGCCAGATCTACCGATTCGGGCACAACCGCATGAACAATTCCGAATTCGCCGGCGCGACCTTCTCGCCCGACGGCCAAGTGCTCTTCGTCAATATCCAGCATCCCGGCACCACCCTAGCCATCTACGGCCCTTGGGATCAGCGACGGTCTGACGGCTAGCTCTTCAAGTCTATAAGAATTCTCCGCCTTCGAGTCCGGTAGGCGATACAGCGCTGTGTAGTATTCTGCACAGCGCTTTTTGTGGTACGCACTTATTTTCTCTGAAAATTGGGCTGGCACGCCAATTGCAAGGGTCTTAGACCGACTTATATTTTCTGCTCCGCCAGATGCTACCACGCCGATCCAATTCTCTCGAATGACCGAACATAAAAACGTCCTCTTTCTCAACGACGCCGACTCCCTCAAGCCGCCCCCAGCCGTTCTCGACGCCGCGCTGGCCCGGCTCGGCTTTGAGCGCTTTCTGCCCGGTCAACGCGAAGCCATCGAAACCCTACTCGCCACCGGTCGCCTGCTTCTGGTCGCCCCCACCGGCGGCGGTAAGAGCCTGACCTACCAGCTACCCGCAGCCCTCCTGCCGGGCACGGCCTTAGTGGTCTCACCGCTCATTGCCCTGATGCACGATCAAGTCCAAGCGCTACAGCGGCGCGGCCTCGCCGCCACGTACCTATCCTCGACCCTCGATGGCGACGAGTTGCGCCGCCGCATGAGTGGAGTGGCCCAAGGCCAGTACAAGCTAGTCTATGCCGCGCCCGAGCGGCTGACCTTTTCCGGCTTCCGCGCCCTCCTGAGCCAGATCAAGTGCTCGCTCATTGCCGTGGACGAGGCCCACTGCATCAGCGAGTGGGGGCACGACTTCCGGCCCGAGTACTTGCAGATTGGCGAACTGGTCCGCGAGCTGCCCGACTGTCGGGTCCTCGCCTGCACCGCCACGGCCACGCCAGTGGTGCGCGACGAAATCCTCGAACGCCTCGGGCTGCCGAGCGACACCCCCCAGCTAGTGCGCGGCTTTGCCCGGCCCAACCTCGCGTTGCGAGTCGCCGAAATCAACAGCGCGGCCGAGCGCCGCCAGCGGATTGATGCGTTGCTAGCCGAAGCCCTTGGTGAGCCCAACCAAAGGTTAGGTACCGCCATCGTCTATGCGCCCACCCGCAAGAGCACCGAGGAAGAAGCCGCCCGGCTCCAAGAAACTGGCTGGCGGGTGGCCGCTTATCACGCGGGCATGGCGGGGCCGGATCGCGACGCCGTTCAGCGCGCCTTCATCGAAGACCAAATCCAAATCGTAGTGGCGACTAATGCCTTTGGCATGGGCATCGACCGCGCCGATGTGCGCGCCATCGCCCACCTAGCCCCACCCAGCTCGATTGAAGCGTACTACCAAGAAGTAGGCCGCGCCGGGCGCGACGGCCAAGACGCCTACTGTCTGCTGCTGGTCTCGCCCGGCGACATGCCGCTGCGACGCCACCTAATCGAAAGTGATGCCAACGGCCGCGCTCCCGACCAAGCGATAGTCCAGCACAAGTGGAATCTCTTTTTGGAACTGATGCGCTGGAGCGAGGGCGGATCCTGCCGCCACGACGCGATCCTGCGCTACTTCGGCGACGAGGAGGAAACGCTCTCGGGCTGCGGCCGCTGCGACGTCTGCCGTAATCTCTCCCATGCCGAGTCAGGCGACGCCACAGAAGTCACCACCACCGTGCGCAAAGCCCTTTGCGCGGTTGCCCGTCTGCACGGACGCTACGGCATTCAAATGGCGGCCAAGCTCCTGCGCGGCACCACAGACGCCCGCCTTGCACGCGATGGCCTAGATCGGACCCCGACCTTTGGCACCCTCAAGGAGCATTCTGAACGTTGGCTTTTGCAGCTTTTGCGTCGGCTGGTCACGGCTGGTTGGGTCGATTTTTCCGGCGGCGAGCGGCCGGTCGTAATCCTCACGGAGGAAGGACGCCAAGTCATTCACGCCGAGCGGCCCGCACGCCTGCTCCTGCCGCCGAAGTCGGCTCCGGTCCCAGCAGCCCGAACCGCGCACGTCCGTCCTCGCACTCCCAACCCCAGTGAGGAACTCGACGAAAAAGCTCAAGCTCTCTTCGATGCTCTGCGCCATTACCGCATGACACTGGCACGCGACGAAAAGGTTCCGCCCTACGTCATCGCCAGCGACCGCACGCTCCGCGATATCGTCCTGCTGCGGCCCGCCAACCTCGAAGAGCTCAAGCTGGCGCACGGCATCGGTCCGGCCAAGGCCGAAAAATACGGCGACGGCCTGCTGGCTATCGTCCAACAGGCCGCCTAACTCACTCGTCTGGAGAACATCTCATGGCTACAATTTGCTGGGGTATCATTGGCTGCGGCGATGTCACCGAAGTAAAGAGCGGTCCAGCCCTGTACAAAACGCGCGATTCCGAACTAGTGGCGGTCATGCGCCGCAGCGCGGACAAAGCCCGCGACTATGCCGCGCGCCACGGCGTGCCCAAGTGGTACGACCAAGCCGACGCACTCATCGCCGACCCGGATGTCGATGCGGTCTATATCGCAACGCCCCCCGACACCCACGCGCACTACACGGCCCAAGTCGCCCAAGCCGGCAAACCTGTTTACGTCGAAAAGCCAATGGCGCGCAACCACGGCGAGTGTCTGGAGATGATCAACGCCTGCCGTCAGGCCGGGGTGCCTCTTTTCGTCGCCTACTACCGCCGCGCCCTACCCGCTTTCCTCAAAGTCCAGTCGCTGGTCGAGGAAGGGGCCATCGGCGCGGTGCGCTTCGCCTCCATCGCGCTCTGCCAACCCGCGTCAGAGGATCCCGACGATCTGCCCTGGCGCGTCGTCCCAGAGACCTCGGGCGGCGGCTATTTTTTTGACCTAGCCTCGCACCAACTCGACTTCCTCGACTTTCTGCTCGGCCCCATCGCCCACGCCTCGGGCCACGCGACCAACCAAGCCGGGCTCTACCGTGCCGAAGACGCCGTTACCGCCAGCTTCGCCTTCGAATCCGGCGCACTCGGCGCGGGAGTCTGGAACTTCGCCGCCGACCAGCGCTGCGACCGGATCGAAATCGTCGGAGACAAGGGCCGAATCGCCTTTTCCACGTTCGCCTTCACTCCGGTCGAACTGACCACCAACGCCGGGACCCAAACCTTCGCCATCGACCCACCCCAACACGTCCAGCATCCCTTGATCGAGACGATAGTCGATGCCCTGTTGGGCCGAGGCGAATGCCCCAGCACTGGCGCAAGTGCCGCCCGCACTAGTCGGGTCATGGACCAAATCGTTTACGGCCATACCGCCTAAACCCCGTATGCTCCCTCTGCTGCAACATCCCTTTGCCGCCATTTTTGTCGTTCCAATCTGACAACTTTGCGATCAATGCTTGGGCGAGGGCCAAAATTTTCTTATTTATATACCTCGCTTCGCTCTCGTACGCATTCCACTTAGTTCGCACCTTTGCCACCTAAAAGGGGGTTCGACATGCTGATTCGCAAAAAGTGGGGCCTCCTCGCCCTGCTAGCTTTTATCTTTCTCGCAGTTCCCAATGCCGCCTTCGCCCAAGATGCGCTCGACACCGGTGACACGGCCTGGATTCTGATTTCCACCGGCTTGGTTCTCTTTATGATGATCCCCGGCTTGGCCATGTTTTACGCTGGTCTGGTCCGCACTCGCAATGTGCTCTCGGTCTTTATGCACTGCTTTGGAATTGCGGCCCTGATTACTGTCTTGTGGACCATTTTCGGTTATAGCTTGGCCTTTACGGCCAGCAACCCCTTTATCGGCAACCTGTCCAAGTCCTTTCTCAGCGGCGTCACCGTAGATAGCCTCTCGGGCACCATCCCGGAATTGCTCTTCTTCGTCTTCCAGATGACGTTCGCCATTATTACCCCTGGGCTTTTTGTCGGTGCCTTTGCCGAGCGCATGAAGTTTTCGGCCGTGCTGTGGTTTAGTGGGCTGTGGTGCGTTTTGGTTTATCTGCCCATCACGCACATGGTCTGGGGAGAAGGCGGCTACTTCGGCGCAATGGGCGTCTTTGACTTTGCCGGCGGCATCGTCGTCCACATCACCGCTGGGGCAGCCGCGTTAGTAGCCGCGATCCTCGTCGGCAAGCGCACCGGCTATCCCGAGCAGCCCATGCCCCCGCACAACATGACCATGAACCTCGTCGGTACGGCCATGCTCTGGGTGGGGTGGTTCGGCTTCAACGGCGGCAGTGCCTTGGCAGCGAATGGGCAGGCAGCTATGGCGGTCGTGGTCACCCAAATCTCGCCCAGCGTCGCGGCGCTGACATGGATCTTTATCGAGTGGATCAAAAACGGCAAACCCAGTGCGCTCGGTTTTGCCACCGGCGCCATCGCCGGCCTAGCGGCCATTACCCCGGCCTCGGGTACCGTGGGGCCGCTCGGCGCTTTTGCCATCGGCCTGTGCTCCGGTGTCGTCGCCTATTGGGCCGCCACTTGGCTCAAGCGCACCTGCGGGTACGACGACGCGCTCGACGTAGTAGGGGTTCACGGCTTCGGCGGCTTGGTCGGGATTCTGCTGGTGTCCTTCTTCGCTTCGACCTCCTTGGGCGGCACCGTCGAGGGCCTCAACATGGGCAAGCAATTTGGCATCCAAGCCTTCGCCGGTATCGGCGCAGCCATTTACACCTTTATCGTCTCGTTTATCATTCTCAAGGTCATCGACTTAGTCAGCGGCCTGCGAGTAGATGAAGAGACCGAGACCAGCGGGCTCGACGTGGGCGAGCACGGCGAAGTTGGGTACGACCTGTAGTTCGCGGCTCAATGGCGCGCCGCTTGGATGGGGCTTCCATGGATGCTTCTTGCCTGCAGTACGCGTTGAACGAGGCTGAACGCCTAGAGTTTGCCCAGCGCGGCTACCTCGTCTTCGACGAGATGCTGCCTCCCGACGTGGTTGACGCACTCGTGGAAGTCTCCGACCGGATTGATGCGGAGGAACGCCAAAAGCGCGGCGTCGGCCCCTACGACCGGCTGACCGTCCGCGACATGGTTTGGCGCGACGAGCGCTACCTAGACTTGGTCGATTGGCCCCAAGCACTGCCCAAAATCTGGGGAACACTCGGCTGGAATATCCAGATTTACCACACCGTCCTCGCCTATAGCCCGGCCGCCGAGCTTGGCAACCAGCAAGTCAAGATGCAGGGCTGGCACCAAGACTCGGACCGCGTCAACCACGAGATCGAGTCCAGTCCCCGGCCGCGGATCTCGGTCAAGATGGCTTATTTCCTCAGCGACTGCTCAGAAGCAGGCCGTGCCAACTTCTGGGTCGTGCCCGGCAGCCATCTGCTGGACGCGTATGACATCCCCGACGACGGCTCCTTGCCCCGCAACGCCGTCCCCGTGCTAGTGCCGCAGGGCGGTGCGGTGCTCTTCGATCGCCGGATCTGGCACTCGGCCAGTTCCAACGTCTCCGCTGTTGCCCGCAAGGTGCTCTTCTACGGGTACTCGTATCGCTGGCTCCGCCCCCGCGACGACCAAACCGTCGAGCACCTTTTTGAGCGCTCGGACCCGATCCGCCGCCAGCTACTGGGGTACGCACCTAGCGGCGGCTATGGCTACACCTCGCCCACCGATGAGGACGTACCACTGCGCGTCTTTCTGCGCCAACATCTCGGGGCCGAAGCCGCCGCCTAATGCGGGCGTTAGTCACCGGCGGCACCGGCTTTGTCGGCGGGGCCTTGGTCCGCGCCCTCGTCGCTAGCGGCGCGCAAGTCCGAGTGCTGGCGCGGCCCACTAGTCAGACCGAGACGTTGGAGAACCTAGGCGTCGAAATCGCCCGCGGCGACATCCTCATTCGCACCAGCATCGAAGCCGCGCTTGCAGGTTGCGACACTCTCTTCCACGCCGCAGCGCTCTACGACTTGTGGGGCTTGGACGAGGCCGAACTTTTGGCCACTGAAACCGAGGGGACCCGCAACGCCATGGAGGCGGCGTTGACAGTCGGCGTCTCCAAGGTCGTCTATACCAGTACCGCCGCCTGCATTGGCGAGGCCAAAGGTCAAGTCGCCACCGAGGCAACGGTCCATCGCGGCTACTTTCTCTCGCGCTATGAAAAGGCCAAACACGCAGCCGAGCAGGTGGCGTTCGCGTATGTAGAAAAAGGAGTGCCACTCATTTGCGTCCAGCCCGCGGCCATCTACGGTCCGGGCGACCGCAAACCCTCCGGGCGCTTTATCATTAACCTGCTCAACGGTTGGGTGCCCGCGCTCTTTCCCGGCTGGATGAGCTTGGTGTACATTGACGACGCGACTCGGGGGCACGTGCTAGCGGCTGAAAATGGCCGGATCGGGGAACGCTATATACTCGCAGGCACAGTCGGCAAATTGACCGAACTCGGCCGACTGATCTGTCAGTTGGCCGGGCGCTGGTCGC
Organism: Candidatus Latescibacterota bacterium; assembly: GCA_022827835.1. Taxonomy (GTDB): domain Bacteria; phylum Latescibacterota; class UBA2968; order UBA8231; family UBA8231. The sequence continues at coordinate 162,686 of JAJEIO010000019.1, read as the reverse complement.
CGCCGACCATTCCCGCTCCACTGGCCGCGCCCTACGCGCTCGGCGGCGAGGCCCTTTCGCGCCTGACCCGCAGACCGCCGGTCCTGTCGTGGGAAACCTACCGCCTCACCGCACACGGCTTCCGCGCCGATGGAAGCCGTGCCACCGCTGAGTTGGGTCTAACCTACACGGACCTAGAGGAAGGATTTACGCGGACGATCAATTGGTACTGGGAGCAGGGCTTGCTCAGACGCCGACCAGCCTGTTTCCGCGATTCGCAATTGGCCGATTAGTCAGTCCAAATACACCACGCTCAGCCCATAGACGATCAAACTCGGCACCTCAAAATACACTCGGCCGGCGCGCCTGTGGTGCGGCAAAACCACGGCCTCCTCTCGCTCCGGATAGAGCCATTCAACCCGCTCCACCCTTTGCCCATCCGGTACCGCCAGCCTCACCTGCAGCGGCCCGACGGGCTGCGGCACCTCGATATCGCTGCTCTCATCCTGGCGATAGTTGACCCAGTGCAAGACCACTGCCTCAATGCCGTCCGGTTGCCAGGCTCGCACCCGCACGAACCACGGCGCATCCGTCTCCAGCCACGCCGCCCCGAGCAAGTCCTTCAAGCCCTTGAGGAATTGCCGTCCCAACTCGTCTCGCTGGGCCACCGGATAGACTGGCACCTCCTGCTCGGGGCGCAGCGCCACTTTTTCCGGCCCCCATGTCCGTTTGCCTAGGTATTGCACCCCTGCCGGCACCTCGCTCCGCCAGTCGGCCAACAAGCCCGCTGCATGCGGCGTCCCGTCCACATCCAAATCCCCGGTCGCACCGGCGAATACTACCTTGCCGCCGCCGGCCACATAGCGCCGCAAAAAAGCACCCTCGGCCGCTGTCAGGCGCTCTATTCCGGGCAGCACCAGCGCGGCGTACCCATCGCCCTTGGCTACCAGTTGGTCCTCCAAGATCATGTCGAACAACACGTGACCATCCTCCATATAGCGCCCCAATTGCTTGAGCGGCTCCACGCAGTCCGCCTCCTGCTCCAGCTCGGCCCGGCGCGGGTACACCAAGCCCACTTGCGACCAAGGACGGGCCGGATGGATCAATTCCTCGTGGTCGGCCAAAAAACGCTGATAGCGGCACACCGGCCCCATGTAATCGTCTAGGGCGTAATCGCTATTGGCATCCTGGCCCCAGTGAAAGGCCAGTGCCGCGCTGTGGTTGGCTCCCGCCTCGGCAATGGACAGGCGCAAACGGTGGCCGTCGTACTTGTTGAGAATCATGGGCTTGCCCCCGCTCATGGCGTGCGCATAGCGCGCTGACAAGCCCGTATCGCCCAAGTGCCCTTGGTCCACATTGCTGAAGTTCTTGTTGCCACCCTGACTGTACCATATATAATCCTCGCCCCGGGCCCAATCCTCCTCCGGCAACAGGCAGCGCTCGTCCCAAGCCGACAGATCGTATTTGTGGTACCATTGGGCCAGTAGCAAATCCGGCTTGAGCGCGCGGCCGTAGTCCACGAACAACTCGTCGAAGAATTCCTTGCGCCGCCGGTACACCAACCGAGCCAGCAAGCGCTCGATTCGCTGGCGCAAATCCCGCGGTGCCGCAGCGCGCACAGCTATGGGAGCGCTGTATTCGGCCGTGGCCGGCGGCCCGGCTGGGTCGAGCCCGCGCTGTAGTTCGTCGTTGCTGAATTCCCGGGCCAAATGCTCCAGCAAATAGTGGCGACAATAGGCGCACTGGCAGAACTGCTCGAAATTGTGGTGCGCGTTAAAGCCGTCCATGCCCAGTTCAATGGCCTTTTTGACCATGGGCTTCAACAGAGCCAGCCAATGGGGATTGCACATACACCCGCTATACGTCCGGTACGGCCTACCCTCTATGGGCCAGCAGCGCAGTTTTCCGCCGACTGTGCGCTGTAGGGCCGCGGCCACCTCATCGCAGGGGGGCGGTCCCAATAAATCCTCGGTCCAGATCCGCGCCCAGTTGCCAAACAGCCCCTTGCCCGTCTCGTGGTCGCCATAGATCCAGCCCATGCTCAACTGCCCCACCACCTTGGCTCCAGCCTCTTGGACGCGCGGGATGAGATCGCCGGCCAAGGCCAGATTCTCCTCGATGCCAATGAGGGGCATGCCCGCCCAACTGCGCTCGACCTCCGCATCGTCTGCTAGGCCGTAGAACATGGGACCGTACGTCCCCATCTGCACCAACTGCACCCGACCCCGCCGTACGTGCTCGACCAGATCTAGCCGCTGCGGCACCGTCCAGTGCTCGGCCATCCTGTTAAACCAGAATTCCGCCATGCTATCTCCTCTTTGCCCGCCTAGAATGAACCCACCGGCTCCGGCAGCTCAGCGGTAACCGGCTCGAACTGGCGCGCCACCACCCAATCTGGACGGGGATTCTCGACTCCGCTCGGCACATTGTCGATGGCGGCGAAGGCGTAGATCAGACTGTAGCGCTGCGCGGGTGAAAAGTTGTGGTTCGAGCCGTGTACGATCCGGCAGTCGAAGAAACAGACATCGCCAGCGTCGCCCTCGATCGGAATGATCATCGACTCATCGGTGATGTGCTCGCGCAGCGCCTCCGGCGTGATGCACCATTGCTTGTAGCTGGTGGTGATTTCGTCGCTGTAGTGATCCAGCACGCCCCAGCGATGTGAACCCTTCACCAGCGCGATGCTGCCGTTGTTGCGCGTGTTTGGACCCAACATGACCAGCGCAGAGGTCAACCGATCATCGACGCCGTCATAGCGCCAGTAGCCGTAGTCCTGGTGCCAGAGCCACACGGTGCCCTCGAATGACTCCTTGTAGTTCAGCTTGCTGTGGAAGATGTAGGCGTCATCTCCGAAGATTTGCTTGACCGGCCCGGCGACCGGCTCCGACCGGCACAGCTCCCGGAACGGCTGCACATTGCGGTGCATGCAGAACACCGAGCGCACCGGACCGCTTTTTTCGCGCACCACGTGCACCTCCGGCGGGTTGTCGGCCTGCTCAGACATCATCTCGTCGGCCGCCGAGCGCAATCGCTCGATCTGATCCGGCGGGATCAGTCCGCGCTGTACCAGAAACCCCTGCTCGCGATAGGTCGCCAGTTGTTTTTCGCTCCACATGGTCGTTCATCCTCCTTCAATGGTCGGTCTATACCCGGTAGCGCTCGACCGCGATTCGTCGAGGTTGTTTTTGCAGGTATTTTTGATTCCAACACGCTTTTTTCTACTTTCTTGAAATAGGTCTTTCGACCGTTTCTCCAGTGTTGTTAGTAAAATAGCTGGCGGTATCGGAAGTATAAACGGGCATTTGAATCTTGGTCAACCCCAATTGGGAGGAACATGCAATTGACCGGCGGTGAAGCAGTCGTCCGCACTCTCGAAGCACAGGGCGTAGACACAGTTTTCGGGATGCCGGGCGTCCACAATCTAGCCATATACGACGCCCTGCGGGATTCGAGTATCCGGCACATCGTCGCGCGGCACGAACAGGGCGCAGCCTTCATGGCCGATGGGTACGCCCGCGCCACCGGCCGCGTCGGCGTCTGCCTCTGCACTTCCGGTCCAGCCCTGCTCAACGCCGCCACGCCGCTGGGCACCGCCTACTGCGACTCCTCGCCGGTGTTGTGCATCGCCAGTCAGATACCGTCCCACGCCATTGGCAAGGAGAAGGGGTACATCCACGAGTGCCGAGATCAATTGGGCTGCGTGCGGCCGGTGACCGCATGGAGTGGGGTGGTCGTGCTCACCGGCGACGGCGGCTTCATGTTCAACTGCCAGGAGCTGGCAGTATCCGCTCAGTTCCAGCTTCCCGTGATTGTGGTGTTGTTCAACAACCGGGGTTTCGGGGTCATGAGACCGCAGCAACAGGTCCGATACGGCCGCACCCTGGCCGTCGACTTGGTGAACCCCGATTTCGATCTGCTGGCTCAGGCCTTCGGGTTTACAGCGCGGAGGGTCTCTGAGATCCCCGAATTGGGTCCGGCGGTGGCCGCCGCGGTGGAATCGGAAACTACATGCCTGATCGAGGTGACGGCCGACCTGCCCCTGCAGGTAATGGAGCCGGCTATGCGGCGCATACACCTGGCGCTTACAGCCGATTGATTCTGGCTAGATCCCGTCAGATCAGGCGTTCAAAAACTGGCCCTAACGGCTCCCGTCGGCACCGCGCAGCGCCTCGACGATCCATGCGAACTCTTCCTCCAGATGCGAGTCGCTGCTCCCCCCCATTTGGACAAACTGGATATAGCCGTCGCCATCGACAAACCACGTAGTAGGGAAACCATTGACACCGGCCTTTTGCACGTATCCATCGTCCACCAAGACCGTAAAATCGTATTCATTCTCCACCATGAACCTGTCGAGCACGTCGCGCGATTTGTCGTTGCTGATGGAGATCACTTCCACTGCGGGGTCGTCGAGATAGCGCGCGTGGAACTTCTGATACTCGGGTAGCTCTATGACGCAGGGGCCACACCAAGTTCCCCAGAAGTGAAGAATGGCGATCTTGCCCTCGAGATCAGCGGAATCAACCTGTTCTCCGTCGAGCTTGGCAAGGAAGAACGGTTCATAGGTGCGAGCCGTATCGAGCCGCGATTCCAAAATCCGCTCGCGTCTTCGGGACCTGTCCCGCTCGCTAAACGCAGCGAGATACTCGTCCAGCCCTTCACGCGAGCCGTGCCGGCGCTCGTACAGCGCTTCTAGCGCCTCCTGACAGGAATTTTCCCCCCAGCTTCTGGCCTCGAGGCCGGCGATGTAGGACTCTTCCGCCTTGTCGAGCCAGTTGCGGACCGCCTCAACGGCGTCCTGAGCCTCGTCCTCAGTCCTCAAAACGATCGTCTTGGAATCTCGCTCTTGCAGAGCCGCCTCAGCCTCGGTTGCCATGTGCTCGAACACCTGGCCTAGGTGGTAGAGGGCACTAGTGTTGCTGTCCGAGAGCTCCAGCGCCTGCTCAAGCTCGTTGCGGCCCTCCTCGACGCGACCTGCTTTGTAGCTAGCCCACCCGATGGCGTCGTGGACGAGGCTCAAGTAGTAGTTCAGGCTATCCTCCTCCCACCTCCTCTCTTCGGCCTTATCGATCATGGCTTGTATGCCGCCCCGAGCGAGTTCTGCCGCCTCCTCGGCGTAAGGCGTGTGGTCAGCCATCGAGATAGGAGCTGTAGAGTACGTTATGTGCGGGTTGAGTCGCTCGTAGCGGACCAATCCGCGCACCGCATCGGCGAGTTCCTCGGCCGGAATCGGGTTCATGGCGCTGAGGGCATAGAAGAGATCTATGTACGCCTGCCCACGGAAACTATCGTCGTAGAGGGGCTTGTCTAAGAACCGATAGGCTGCGTCGCGGACGAGACGAAGCTGGTCTTGGTACTCCTGCGAGTCCTCGCCATGCTCGCGCTTGATGCGGTCGAGCTCGGGCTGTAATCGTTGGGTCTCCCGTTGGAACTTCTCTTGGTAGATCCACGACGCATGGCGACTCGCGGGAGCTAGCGCCATCAACTTCGCCTCAAACTCCGCCGCCTTTTCTTCGTCCTCTAGTACGCTCCGATAGGTCGTGGTGAGCAGGGCTAGGCCGCGTACGGTCTCTGGGGCCGCCTTCCGGTACTCGGCGATGCTGGCCTCAATAGCGGGGCGTCGCTCGTCGGCGGGGAGCAGGTCCGTCTTGTTGAGGATATGCCAGTGCCAATCGCGCACCTCGGTAGAGCCCGGTGAGAGGCGAATGGCCTCTTCGATCAGCGGGAGCGCCTCCTGCGGCTTATTGGCCCGGTATAGATATTCCGCAGCCCGAAGGTAGCCGCTGACGTGATCGGGCCAACGCGCTCGCAGCGTGGCCAAGGTAGCGAGGCTCGTGTCCGCATAGGCGGGTTCCTCCAGCGAGTACTGTGCCCAGTACTCGAATTCCGCGCGGGCATGGAGGACCTCGGGATGCTGGAGTGTCTCCGCATCCAGAGAGTCCAGAAATGCCACCCCCTCTTCTACGTTTTTGGGGCGAAGCGCCAGAAGGTGCGTCGCGGCGAACTCCGGCTGGGGCAGCAGCCTCCAGGCGCGCAAGCTAGACTCGGCTGCCTTGGAGTGCCTCCGGTCCGCCAGAAACGCGAGTGCTTGGGCGTAGAGCCCCCACGGGTTATCCGGCTCCCGTTCCAAGATCGCGTCGGCTTGCTCTTGGATCTCTCGATATCCGTACAACTGTCCGTGCAACTGACGCGCGTAGAGCGCCCGCAACTCGGCGTCTTCAGGCGCGCGGCTCATCCATTCTTGGCCGAATATGGCTCCTGCCTGGAACGACCACAGCCGATTGTGTGCCCTCAACTTCGCCTTCGCCGCTTCCAGTTCTTGGGGAGAGTAGCGCTGCTCGGCCCCATAGCTAGCACAGACGGCGAGAACGGCCAAGGAGCCGGCGATTAAACGGATTGGGAATTGATATGACATAGGATACCTCCCGTGACGGAATTATCGACCCTCCCCTTCAAGCGCCTAAAAAGCGCCGCCATTCTAGAAGACGTCTTTGACCAAATATAGTTCTTAGCCCCGCCGTCAATCGATCAGACCCCAGAGACGCTGCCGCGCCTCGGGCCAGTCCGACCAGCCAATCGCCCGCTTTCACGGTGCAGACCCCGTTTGCAAAAACGCATTTAAGGTATCCAAATCCATGCCCTCAATGCCCAGTTCGCGCACACTCCGCCCCGTGGCCCACCCATCAGCCCCCATCACCACGGACCCGATATCCACCAACCCGCGCATCAAAGGCGCGTCCACACCGTATTGCGCGCCCACATCGTGCCAAGTTGAAAGACCGTATGGAATATCCTCGCTGAGCCAACGGCTCTCGAGCGACCCAGGAGCTTTGAGTTGCGTGAGCATTCGGCTGCCATTAATCGTTGCCCACAAATCCCCCCGAGGGCCAAAACCCGCGCGGTAAAACGCTTCATCGGCCGCTATGAGATCGTAACCCAAAGCTGTTGCGATGGCCCTCCGCTCTGCATCCACGGCCATGATCGTCTTTGCCACCGATGGGGATACCCCTTCTTCGTAGAAATAGAACTCACCGTGCGAATATTCGATTCGTCCTGCGTTCATCAACACACCCGCAGGATGCACGACCGGATTCATCGCGGACAAACCACAGGCCATCGCGGTGGGATAGGTCTGAATGCCCGGGAACAGCGGCGACAGACGAGCGCGCACGCGATCTGTTTCTGTCGCTGGCAACACCCCCAAGCCCAAGCCCGTCACGGTACCCCAAATCGTCGCGGTATCCGGTGCTGTTTTCCGACACACATACGGCGCGGTATCCACCTCCGCCAGCGCGATGTCTGTTACTCCTTGGTCGCGCAATAGTGTCGCCCATTCCAATGCGCCCAATGTGCCCGGCATCAGCACGACCATGTGTTCGGGTCTGAGATAGGGGGCGCAGGCAATGGCAAATGGTTTGTGGGCATACGCCGGCACGATTAACAGGATCAAGTCGGACGCATTCAGCGCCGCTTCAATATCCGTGGTCATGCAGTGAACTTTTGCGACCCCCGTCTCTTCGACCCCCACCAAATGAATCACGCCTTGGGCGCGCACCGGATCGAGCGTGTGCCCAAATTCTGGCAATTCGCAAAGCGTAATAGCAAAACCTTTCAGGGTCAGATTTGCAGCCGTGGCAAATGCCGTATTGCCGCCGCCGAGAATGGTAATGTGTTCGGACATGGAAGTATCCTTTTCTCCTTTGTCTTAGACGACGTTATCTAGCGACCGTCAACGGGTTCCTGAGTCAATCGACCAGACCCCAGAGACGCTGACGCGCCTCGGGCCAGTCCGGCCAGTCGGAATGCAGATGCTTCAGCGCCGCCAAGTCGCGCTTGCGGCCGCCCGGCGGGAAGTAGTTCCAGCCCATGGCGCGTCGCGGACCGGCAGCCGTCTTCACCCCAGTGGCGTGCCAACACGAGGGCGTCCACACCAAAGTCCACCGTGGGTCGAGGACAACCTCGACTTCGCTAGGATGGTGGGCGAAGCAATGCGTCGGCACCTTGTCGTGGGTGCCGGTGGCCAGTTCGAGTTGTAACAATTCAGCCGCCACCTCCTCGCGGGAGCGGTACTGGCTGCCGGGCAGCACCCGCAGCGGTGCATTGCTGGCATCGTGGCGGTCGAGGGCGGTGCGGAAGGAGACCTGCTTCACTTCCGGCCCACCGTCCACGTGCCAGTGAGCCTGCCGCTGCGGTCGGCCGTCGGCGCTGACAATCTTCGAGGCATCGCCGATGCCACAGGCACCCACGTGTACCTCTTCGGCGTCCAGAATCCGCCGCGCCGCCTCGACCAACTCGGGCCGCTCCACCATCTGCAACAGCAACTCGCCGATCATCAGGAATTGGCAGGCCAGCCGATTGCAGCCCTCGGGAAACTCGGTGCGCTCCCACTCCGGCTCGACCTCCTGCTGCCGGAAGTCAATCTGGCGCATACCTTCGGCACCAACGGGGTTGGGGATCAGGAAGAACCCGTTGCGCTCGAAGTGGGCGAGCTGTTCGTTGGTAATGTCGAAGGGTCCGTTCACCAGACATTCCCCACGGCGCTCTCAAGGTCTAAACAACCGATCCAATCGAAGAAGCTGCGATGTTCGGGGGTCATCATCGGCGGGCCTTTGCTAAGCGTATGGCGAGCGTTAGATTGTGCCGGCGCAAGGTAGTAAATCTGATCTTGCCTTTCAAGGAAGGAGAACGCCATGGGATTTGAAGTTTACGATTGTCGCCGGGATATTCGCAACATTCTAGTGCGGCCGCAGATCCGCGCCCGCTTCTGCCGCTTAGAGCCAGGCACAGGCTCGCTCGACGCTTGGCACACACACGACTTGGGCGACGAGATCTTCATCATTTTGTCGGGTCGGGTGGAGTTCAAAATCAACGGCGAGGTGAAAGAAGTTGGACCGGGACAGATGTGCTACGCCCTAACCGACGAGCCGCACTCGGTGCGAGTCATCGGCGACGAGCCAGTCTATATGTACCTCTCGGTGACGCCGCACATCCAGCCGACTCATACATTTTACGACGACAAGGGCGAGCGCCAGCCGCCCCACTTCAGGCCGTCGAGCGACTACGATACCACGACGGATTCGACCACGCCGGTGGCCGAGTTGATCGATGGCCACATCGATGCAGTGCGCGCCCTAGCGGCCCAAGCACAAGAGAGCGCGCGCATCCAAGAAGAGCGGGGACAAGAACTCAAGCAGGCCCTAATGGCTGGCGATATGGAAGCGGCCAGCCGCGTACGCGAGGCCATGTGGGAACCGCTTTTGCAGCTTTTTAAGCAGACGAGCGCCGTGGCGGACGGCTGGAACGGATTGGCACCCCGAGCGGGGTCTGTCGATGCAGTATATTGAACCGCCTCAAAACCACCGCATGAGCAATCGTACCAATAGCCTTGGGCAGCCGATCAGCTTTGCACTGCCGGATTGGACGCCACCACCCAATCCGCCGCGAGAATGCATGGAGGGTCGCCTTTGTCGGTTGGAACCACTGCACGTCGATAGCCATCTTGACGACCTGTATCAGGCCAACGCCTTTGATACGGAAGGCGAGAATTGGACTTACTTGGCATACGGCCCATTCTCCGACAAAGACAGCTACCGGGACTGGATGAACGAGACGTGCTTAGGGGACGATCCACTGTTCTTTGCCATCGTGGACAAACGCGCTGGGTCAGCATGTGGCGTCGCGAGCTACCTCAACATCTCACCTGCAAGCGGCGCTATTGAGGTGGGGCACATCCACTATTCCCCGCAGCTACAGCGAACGCCATTGGCCACCGAGGCCATGTACCTCATGATGAAGAAGGCATTCGAATTGGGCTATCGACGCTACTCGTGGAAGTGCGACAGCCTGAACAAAGCATCGCGGGCAGCCGCCCAACGGCTGGGATTTTCATTTGAGGGGATTTTTCGTCAAGCAACGGTCTATAACGGGCGCAATCGGGACACTGCATGGTACGCAGCCATTGATTCGGAGTGGCCGGGGCTAGAGCAAGCCTTTCTGACTTGGTTAGCCCCAGACAATTTTGACGACCAAGACAATCAGCGATTGCGCCTTTCAGACCTCACCCGACCCATTCTCAAAAACCAAGGAAACGATCAATGAGCCAGATCATTCCCGAACAATACATGTGCTACCGCGCCAAAGAACCCCTCTCCATCGACGGCCACCTCACCGAAGCGTCTTGGAAGCGCGCGTGCCGCACCCCCTTATTCGTCGATATCGAAGGAGACAAAAAGCCCCTGCCCCGCTTTGCCACTCGGGTCGCCATGCTGTGGGACGACGACTATTTCTACTTTGGTGCCGACATGGAAGAGCCGCACGTATGGGGCACGCTGACCAAGCGCGACTCGGTCATTTGCAATGACAACGACTTCGAGATCTTCATTGATCCAGACGACGATGGCGAGCACTACATGGAATTTGAAATCAACCCGCTCAACGTGGCTTGGGATCTCTATCTGCCCAAGCAATACAATCGCGGCGGCGAGGCCGATTGGGGCTTCGACTTTGAAGGTATCAGGCACGCCGTGCAGATCGACGGCACCCTCAACTGCTCGGATGATGTAGATCGGGGCTGGTCGGTGGAGGTGGCCATCCCTTGGAGCAGCATGGAAAAATACGCCAGCACCGCCTGCCTTCCCAAGCCCGGCGATCGCTGGCGGGTCAACTTCTCCCGCGTCGAATGGGAGTTCGACCGCTACAAGGGCGGTTATTTGAAAAGGGAAGGCGTTCCCTGCGACAACTGGGTGTGGTCGCCAATGGGGGTGATCAATATGCACGAGCCCCACATGTGGGGATACGTGCAGTTTTCCGCCATTACCGTGGGCGAGGGGGAGGACGCATTCTCAGCGATGCCGGCGGCGCGTCCAGCACCGGACGCGCCGTAGCTGCGTGGACATCGCAGCCTTTGCTGTCAGGCACTAAGGAAGTGTCCTTTATACTCCAGACGCAGCCACTCGGCGCAGTGGGTCAGTCGTGAGTTATGATCTTCCACTTCTTCTTCTGCATCGGAATCACATATCCAGATCCTTCAGGTGCTTCCCTGTGTTCCCGAGCCTCGCGCGTGATCTCCGGCCACCAACGCAGGAAGTGCATAACTTGGGTCCAGATTTTCTTTTCTGGATATTGGCTAGCGAAAAAAAAGGCCGTCAAGCCCGACTCACGCCAAGCAGCCCTTTCGGCCCGATTCCGAGAAATCCGAATATCGCCCGAGATCACGATCCATTCCCCCTCACGGCCTAATGCTTCAAGCCAAGTGACATCCTCTGTCTGCTGATTAAAACGGACTCTAAGGTGTTCTACCGTCCAGTCCCCTCGTTCTACACGGTCATCTAGGGCAATCAACGCCGCAGCTAGACGGTGAGAGATGTTGTTGTCGAGGAAAAACCTCACGCTGCTAATTGTGCCTCGTATGTGACAGCATCGCTTACTTCCTTAGGAGTGGCATCGTACCACCAAGCGACCCGGTCCATGTCTTGCTCGGCTCGATAGGTGCGACTCAGTAGACGAGTGCGGACACCGCTGGGATCGCATATCGGTGCTCCGAAACTACGAGTAGGTTCGATGATGACCGTGCTCTCCCGGCCCATAGGATGCCAACACACCGGGGCACCTGTTTCCGAAAAATCTAGCTCGTTGTCGGGCAGAAAAGTCCTGACAAAGTCCTTAAAATACTGCTCGTCGGTTACGATATCGTGCAGTGCCGCCTCTTCCACTTGCTGGAGGATGCGGCGGCCATCTGTGCGAAAGCTGCGCTGCGAAAATGGATGAGAATGTCCCGTAATCTGAGCTGCTTTGTGCGAGGCAATGCGCAAGATCGACCACGGTACCCCCTTCTCGCGAAAACCCCGCAAGGCTCGGACTTCGATAAGATCGACAAAGCGCAGGATAGGGCCTTCCCCGGCCTCCGTTGAAGCAAACACGGGCGGCAACTCATAGCGAAGTCCATTCCGGGTGTAGCTATAACCCCGCGTCCAACGCCGAATAGTGCTAGCGGGAACACCCGTCAGCCGGGCCGCTTCCGCCACGCTATAGACGCCATGTCCGATATATAAGTAATCTGCCATTTTTGCTCCTTTATAGAGCGAGCTTTATCGCCTTGAATCTACCTGACCAATTTCCGCAGGTCTTTTATCTTAAGATACATAGAGCTACCGCGTCAATGCCACGCTGGCTTGCACCTTTACCCCTCGTCCGCGCCCACTCGGCGCATATATCGAGTGTATGCCCCTCGCAACGCTACCCCCAGCACCAGCGCCACTAATCCCCCGACCAACGCCACAGTCCAACGCCCCACGTAAAACCCCGAAAACCCGATAATGCCTCCTCCCACGGCCACCGCACCGAGCAGGGCGAGACTCAAGCCGTGCGCGATCGGTGCGCCGCCACCGGTCTCAACACCCGCCTTTTGCGCGATCGGCCCCCACCATCCCATCGGTCGCGCCTCTTTGTAGAAAGCCAAGAGCTTTTCCTCTGGCTCCGGCTTGGTGCAAAGCGCCACCGCGATCCAGAGCAGGCACGTCGCGGCAATCGACGAGAGCACCACCACATACGCCGCATCCTGTCCCGCGTCAATCAAATGGACGAAAACCACGTACTTGTTCAGGAGAAAGACCACCGGCCCGCCGAACGAGGCGGCCAGTCGCGCCTTGCCGTTAAAGCGCCACCACCACCACTGGCCCCAATTGGCCGTCAGTTCAGCCGAGGAAAGCCCGAGCATAAAAACCGCGATGTCGATGACGTTCTCGGCTTGTAGCGCGACCGCCAGTGAGAGGCCCATGATCGCTAGCATCACCACTCGACCGACGCCCATGTAGTGGGCCATCTCAGCGCCGCGTTTGATAAAGCGCCGATACACGTCATTGATGAAGACCTGAGCCCCGAAGTTCATGTTGGAATCCACCGTGGACATGATCGACGCGAACATCGCCACCAGCGCCAGCCCCAAAAGACCCGAAGGCAAGTAGTGGCCCAACAAAAGGCCGTAGGCCAGTTCCTTGTCCATGCTGCCGTCGTGCAGGCCCGGCCATTTGACCATCGCCCCCAGAGCTGGCAGGGTCAGCACCGCCAGCATTAGGAAGAGCACAATCTCGGTCCAGACGTACATCCGCGTCGCCTCGCGGCTGTTGCGACACGAGAGCAGTCGTTGGCCTTCCATCGCCCCGGCCATCGGGGCTACGTCGCCGCCATAGCCTATTGCGGTTCCCATCGTCCACGCGATAATTCCCACCACCCCTAAGAGTTCGTGGCTCATCGGCGGATGCCAGCTAACGACCCCTTCCCCGAACTGCGTGACCAGCGCCTGATAGAGCCCTGTCGGCCCGCCAAAGTCGGCCCAGACTAGGCCCATCAGCACCAGCGAGGACCCGATCATGATCGCGGTCTGAATCAAATCCGACATCACCACGCCCATGTAGCCGGAGAGCACCACATAGACCAAGATGATCGGAATAACCAGCAGGAAGGTCTCAAAGCGCGACCAGCCCAAGAGCGCCTCAGACACTTTCGTCAGCCCCAAAAGCCCCGCCCCAGTCCAGGCTACCACTGCGACAAAGGCGCTGCGCAGCGAGACCCAAGCGCGCATCGTCGGCGCAGCCGCACCGCCAAAGCGGAGTTCGTAAAATTCCGGTGAGGTAAAAATTTTCAACCGTCGCCAGCATACGGCGAAGAGCAGCCCACCGATCATCAGCGCCAGCCCGAAGCGGCTCAAATACCACCAGCAGATAAAGGTCCCGGTGATGACCGTCATGCCGCAGTACGCTGGCGCTACGTCGGCGTTCATGCAGGTGACCGCATAGCTGGTGCCGCTCATCCACCCCTTCATCTTGCGCCCGCCCAAGAAGTAATTTTCCATGCTCGCTTGGGCGAACCTCCTATAGTACAATCCCATCCCCACCAAAAAGAGCATGTAGAGCGCCATCAGCGCGTAATCCAGACCCGACACAATCCCTCCTTTGTTCGGGAAGCAGCTAGTTTTTGTGCCGCTCTCTATGCAGAATTAATACCGCCGCGTCAAGTTGTGGTACTAACTGACTCGGGATAGCGTCGCTTGCAATCAGCATGGCCAATTTGCTTTATATTCGTTGAGCAGCACCTTGATCCTTCTCTACACCAAAAAGGCCAGCCTCATGCCCGCACCCATCCTCCTGACCGACGCCCAAGTCCAAGCCTACTTGACCAATGGCTATATCACCGTGCAAACCGCTCACCCGCCCGCGGCCCACCAAAATATCCATCGCCAGATCGAAACCCTCTTCGCCACCGAAGGCAATCCCGGCAACGACATCCTCCCCAAAGTCCCGGACCTATATCAAATCCTCCGCGATCCCGCTGTTGACGGTGCTCTCCAGAGCCTCCTCGGCCCCTCCTACCTCATCCACCCGCACCGCCATTGCCACCACAATCCCAGCGGGTCCCAAGGCCAAGGTATGCACCAAGACAGCTACGAAAACGACCAGAACGTCCGCCACCACCGCACCCGCTGGACCATGGCCTTCTACTATCCGCAGGATGTCAGCTTGGACATGGGCCCGCCCGCGATCTTGCCGGCTACTCAGTACTACAATTCGTCTAAACAAGCCTACGAGCGGGAAGAGCAATCCCTCTGCGGCCGGGCCGGAACGGTGACCATCGTCCACTACGACCTCTGGCACCGCGCCATGCCCAACGCCAGCGACCGCGACCGCTTCATGGTCAAGTTCCTCTTCACCCGCATGGGCGAGCCGCAGATACCCTCGTGGGACTATCGCGACGGCACTTGGCAAGCCGAAGGCACCGACCCACCCGCCGATCTGTGTCGTCGCGCTTGGGACTGGATGCGCGGCACCGATGGCACCGCAGCTCCTACAGCGGTTTCGCTCAACGAATTGCGTCAGACCCTAGACGCCGAAGCCGAAGCCGAGCGACTGCACGCCGTATATACCTTGGCTGCGCGCGGCGAGGATGCGGTACCCATCCTCTTAAACGCACTGCGCGGCGAGGCCAAAGCGCGTCTTGAAGCCAACCTAGCCAACGAACACACCAACCCCAGCCAACTCGACGCGGTCTTCGCCCTTTCCGCCGTCGGTCGCCCCGCTGTGCCCCACATGGTAGAACTGCTCAGTGAAAACGACTGGTGGCTCCGCGCCGCGGCCGCCGATGTGCTCGGCGACTTGGGCACCACAGCGTCCGATGCCGTACCCCATCTCACCCACGCCCTCGACGACGAGGCCGAGTGGGTGCGGCGCAATGCAGTTGAGGCACTAGGCAATATCGGTCCGGACGCTGCCGAAGCCGTGCCCGCCCTGACCCGTCGCCTGCAAGATTCCGAGAGCTGGATCCGCCACAACGCCGCACTCTCGCTAGCCAAGATCGGCCCATCCGCCGCCGAAGCTGTGCCCGATTTGCGCAAAAACATCGACGACGAGGACCGCTACGCCCGCGCCAATGCGGCCGTGGCTTTAGAGCGCATCGGCACATAGCGCTCTGGTAGCACTTACTTTCCGCAAAATCAAAACCGGACGAGGCTGCTCCGAGATTTTCTCGTTGACATAATTACACTCTTTCCGCGCCTTTTACTTTTTACCCCTTCTCAGGAAAGTGCCCATGACGACTGCATCGGCCCGGCCAGCATTTGACGACGCCCTCCGGCACCACGCCGCAACACTCGGCTTCCCGTCCCTTTCGAACTATATCATCTGGTGCCGCAAAAACGGATTGGCGATCCAGCGCGACAAAACCGAGAGCCAGCTCGCAATCGAGCGTCAACTCGCCGCCGACACCTTGCGGCCGATCGCACCGCACCCCGGCCGCAGCCACACTCCAGGCCGCGCTCGCCTCATTGACCGGGCCTTCCGCGGCGAAATCCCTCCAGATGAGATGTATCCGCTCAGCCGGAAGCTCGTCGCGCTCTTCGCTGCGGCCGAAGACCCCAAGCGCCGTCAAGCCCTCTACCGCCTGCTCAAGCACATAGAGCGCCGCGCCGACCTCCTCGGCCTCAAAACGGGATTCCTCAATCGGACGCGCGAAGAGGGCAACAACTACGAGGACGCCCTCGGTCAACTCGCCCGCCACTACGGCGACTGGCTCCGGCCCGTCGAGGAGTGGCGCACCGACCGCCTCAGCCCTCGGGCGCAGTTCCGCAGCCTTACCCGGCATCTGCTGGCCCGCTACGAGGTGCCGCCTTTTATGGACACCGCCTTCCTCCAAGGAGACCTTCGGACAGCGCACCGCGAGCAGGAGTGGTTCAAGCACATCGGCATCGGCCAGAACATCCGCAAGGCCGATCTGCCGCTGCGGCTGACCAAGCGCATGGCGCACCTTTTTCCCAACGCCAATCGGCAGTGGCCGGTTTCTCGCGCCCTGCGCTGGGCGCAATTCGCCGGCATGGGTGGAGGCACGAGTTGGGCCGTTTTATCCACGCGGCTGAAGGACTACCAGCAAGACGAGCCGTTCTGGGAAACCGTGATGCTCTTTTTTGCCAACCAACCTATGCTGGAACCCACCTACATCGGCCCAATTGTCGATTATATCCACTACCAGAAATTCGTGCCCCAGCAATTGCCCGGCCCCAACGGCCAGTTCATTGAGGGGCCGCCGGCTCAGCCGAGTTTCTCGATGAAGGGCCGTAGCATCACCAAGCTGCTGCGCTTGGTTGACGAGTGGCACGGCGACCTCAACGCCGATGACTACGCCCTCGGCGAGGAAGATGCGTGGGAGGCGTCTGGCTTTCGCGGATTCGAGTGGGAGGAAGAAGACGCTTTCTCGGGCGAGCGCGTGCGTTGGTCAATACGCGAGCTGCGCACCACGCTCGACCTACTAGCCGAAGGGCGTGTCATGCACCACTGCGCTGCCTCGTATGCCCGGCGCTGCTCAGAGGGAGAACGGTCAGTGTGGTCGATGCAGCTAACCTACCCGGCCAAGCTGCCGCAGCGCATTCTGACCATTGCCCTCGACAACCACAAGAAGACTGTCGTCGATTATCGGGGGAAGTACAACATGCACCCCCACGACAACAAACGCACTGCCAAGAAGCACTGGCAGGACCGGCCCTATCTCTACTATCTGCGGCAATCGCCGCGCATCTTGCGCCTGTGGATGGAGCGCGAGGACCTGCGGCACGACTAGCGAGGCAGTAGGCGCAGGTGGTCGCAGGAGTTGGGAGGAAGGGTGGGCTACAAGGATCCTTTGAACAGGATCGCGCTCATGGTGGACAGCCAGCTAGCTAGGACGATGCCGATGGTCCAGCGGAAATAGGTGTCGACCTTATCGTGGAGCTTTTGAACCGACGTGTCGATCTTATCATTTAGCATCTGAACTGACGTGTCGATCTTATCATTTAGCGTTTGGGCCGATGCCTCCCGCTTCGCATCCAGACCCTGAGCCGACGTGTCGATCTTATCATTCAGCGTCTGAGCCGACGTGTCGATCTTGTCATTCAGCGTCTGAAACGATGCCTCCCGCTTCGCATCAGACGCGTCGATCTTCTCGTGGAGCGTCTGAATTGACGTATCCCACTTCTCATTCAGACCCTGCACCGACACACTGACAACTCGCACGTCGCCTTCAATTAGCTCTAAGCGGCGGTCAATCTGCTGCAATACGTCGCGGGTGGTTATTTCAGAGGTTTCCGAGGTCATCACGGGACTGTTCCTTGATTAGGGTGAAAAGTAAAACAACAGGAACGGATAAGCAAAAAGCGAACCACCCTTTTTCTTTGACGGGATCGCCGTTGTGCAGTCGTTTTTCTGTATCTAATCGCAGACAATGTGCCCCCTACCCGATACAGCCTGCCTCTCCCCTTGATAGCTGCCCATCAGGCCCTATCTTGTTTGTCGCCATGACTACAACCTTTCGCATCGGCGTCACCCGCGACTTTCTCAAGGACGACGGCACCCTCGGCTTCGGCGATATTGGTCTCGACCTGCTCGATGAGTCCCCAAGGGTTGAGTGGGAGTTTCTAGCGGAAAACACCACCGAGCTGCGTCCCGACCAGATTCGCGGCTACGACGGCCTGCTAGTTCTCGCTTCGATAGTCAGCGCCGAGACCTTGCAGGGAGCGGACAAGCTGGCGATCGTCGCCCGCTTCGGCGTCGGCTATGACAACGTTGACGTCGCAGAGTGCAACGAGCAGGGTGTGCTCTTGACGATTACCCCCGACGGCGTGCGCCGGCCAGTGGCGGTCATGGCCCTGACGTATCTCTTAGCCCTCAGCCACAAAATGCTGGCTAAGGATCGCTTGGTGCGCGAGGGCCGCTGGCACGAGCGCCTCGACTACATGGGCATGGGCGTCACGGGTCGTACGCTAGGGCTGGTCGGCCTAGGCAATATCGGCCGCGAGATCTGTATCTTGGCCAAGCCCTTTGGCATTCACTGCATTGCCGCCGACCCTTTTATTGATGCTGCACAGGCTCGTGCCGCTGGTACCGAACTGGTCGAACTCGACCAATTGCTGCAAAGCGCAGATT
Organism: Candidatus Latescibacterota bacterium; assembly: GCA_022827835.1. Classification (GTDB taxonomy): domain Bacteria; phylum Latescibacterota; class UBA2968; order UBA8231; family UBA8231. The sequence goes on along the minus strand of JAJEIO010000019.1, from coordinate 144,267 downwards.
ACGTCTGTATCTGCTGCGCCCTCACTGAGGAGACCCATCATCTCATCGGCGAGCGCGAGCTCTCGCTGATGAAGGAAAGCGCCTATCTCATCAACACGGCCCGCGGCCCCATCGTCGATCAACAGGCCCTCACCCACGCCCTCCAACGGGGGCAAATCGCTGGTGCTGGCCTCGACGTCTTTGAAGCAGAACCTGTACCCCAAGACGAGCCAGTGTTGGCGCTCACCGACCAGACCATCGTCGCCCCGCACGGGCTATGCTGGACCGACGAGTGCTTCCGTCTTAACGGCCGCAGCGCCTGCCGCAGTCTCATCGAAGTAGCCTCCGGTCGCTTGCCCCAGCACCTCGTCAATCCCCAAGCGGCCGAACACCCCCGTCTCCAAGAAAAACTGAACCGCTATCGAGCTATCGGATGAAACCCAACAAAGTCAAACGCACCCTCAAAGAGGGCGGCACCGTCATCGGCACCATGACCTTCGAGTTTTGCACTCCGGGCATTGCCCGTCTCTCTGCCGAGGCTGGCGCTGAATTCATTATGTACGACATGGAGCACACCGGCTGGAGCGTCGAGACGGTGCGCGACCTGATCGCCACCACCAACGCCGACCACATCGAGCCGTTTGTGCGGGTGCCAGCGACCCAATACCACTTCATCGCTCGTGTCCTCGACGTCGGGGCCCGAGGCGTCATGGTGCCGATGATTAGCGATGCACAGCAAACCGAGGTCATCGTGCAGTCGGGCAAGTACCCGCCCATTGGCCAGCGCGGCGCAGCCTTTCAAATTGCCCACGACCACTTCGCCGAAGGCTCCATTGTCGGCAAGATCGACCACGCCAACACCGAGGGTCTGCTGATCGCTCAGATCGAAAATCGCCCCGGCCTCGAAAACGTCGATCGCATCGCCGCCGTAGATGGGATTGATATACTGTGGATTGGAGGTTTTGACCTGAGCAACTTCTTGGGGATTCCCGCGCAGTTTGATCATCCCGAATTCACCGCCGCCCTCGACCGCGTCGTCGATGCCTGCGAGCGCCAAGGCAAAGCTGCTGGCTACTTGGTCAATACCATCGAGGAAGGAACGGAGATGCTGCGCCGAGGCTTTCGCTGCATAGCGTACGGCGGCGACTTGTGGCTCTATCGCCGCGCCTTGTCCGAAGGCATCGAAGGGCTGCGGACGAGCGCATGGCGGCGGTAAAATAAAAAGGCCCACCGGGCAAGGGCGGGCCCCATCATTAGTCCACTAACAGCATCGCTGGCCTATTCACCCTCCAGCGCCCGCCGCATTGCCTCGCCCTGGTCGCGCCAATACCCGTACAGCACCGCTATATCCGTACCCACGCAGAAGTGCCGCACCCCCATGTCGAGAAAGCGCTTGGCATCGTCGGCTGTGTTGATCTCGGCGCGTGGATGGACGCCCATTTCCAAGGCCGTCTTAAAGACCTTTTCTTCGGCTGCGGCAATTTCCGGGTCGCCGCGCTGGCCGGCCTTGCCGACGCTCATGGAGTAATCCGCCCCTCCCCATTGGACCATCTCGACTCCTTCTACCGAGAGCATGGCCTCTAGGTCGGCGACGGCACTTTCCTTTTCGATCATCAACACCACGACCACGTCGCGCAGCGCTTGGACGTACTCCGAGGTGCCGCCATAGCTCATATAGGCAAAGCGCCGCATGGCCACCCCATAGGTGCCTTCGTCTTCGGGCGCGTCGGCGCGCACGCAGCGCACGCAGGCCCGTGCGTCGTCCGGGTCGCGCACATCGGCAAAGAGCACGCTGCCAAAGCCCGACCCGATGGCCCGTTGGGCCACGTAAGCGCGGTTTTCGGCATCGACCTTGATCATCGTTCCCAAGTCCCATAGCTCGGCGGCGCGGGCGAGGTTGTCCAAGTCGTGCAGGTCAAAGGGGCCATACTCGGCGACAAATTCCACGTAGTCGTACTCGCCCGTATGCCCTATGGCTTCGACGATCGAAGGCCAGGTGGTGTGGATGTGGGTGCCTAGCGTAGGTTCGCCGGCGTTGAGTTTTTCGCGCAGCTTGTTGGGTCTCATCGTTTTTCTCCTTTAAAACAGTTCTTCGTCGCGGTCGGTGGCTGGCGGCGGTGTGATCGACAGCGCCGACACCTCGGTGCGCATCTCATCCGACATGGCAAAGTCGAGTGCGGCGAGCGATGGCTTTAGCTGGTCTAGGTCGCGACCGCCGACGATCGGCGCGGTCACGTCTCGATGTCCCATGACCCAAGCGACGGCCAAGGTCACCGGATGCACGCCCTTGTCGCTGGCATAGCGCACGAAGCGCTCGGCGACTTCGTAGAACACGGGGTTGGCGTAGCGCTTGATGTAGTTGTCCTGCTGCAAGAGACGACCCCGTTCGGGCCGCTTGTCGATCCCGTACTTGCCGGTCAGCAAGCCGCCTCCTAAGGGACTGTAGGGAATCACGCCCAAACCCTCTGAGCGGGCCAACGGCAGGATTTCTACCTCTACTTGCCGCTTGGCCAAGCTATACATGGGCTGAATGCAGGCAAAGGGTGACAGTCCTTCGCGGGCGCAGTGGCCGAGGGCTTTGGCAATTTGCCAAGCGGCCCAGTTGCTCACAGCCGGGTAGAGGATTTTGCCGCCGCGCACCAAGTCGTCGAGCGCGGCGAGGGTCTCTTCCATCGGCGTATCTTCGTCGAAGTTGTGGACGAAGTACAGGTCGAGGCGGTCCGTCTGCAACCGCCTGAGACTGGCCTCTACAGCCTGCACGATATGCCGTCGCGACAAGCCTCGGTCGTTGGGGCCGTCGCCCATTGAGCCACAGACTTTTGAGGTGATTACCAACTCGTCGCGCTCGCCTTGGATTAAGCGGCCCAAGATCTCCTCGGAAAGCCCGTTGGAATAGACATTGGCCGAGTCGAAGAAGTTGATCCCCAACTCGCGGCAGTAGCGGTACATCTGCCCCGAGGTCGCCTCGTCCGCATCGCCGCCAAAGGCCATGGTACCGTAGCACAGGGAAGACACTTTGACGCCCGTGCGGCCCAGAATTTTGTACTGCATCTTTCGATTCTCCTTTAGTGGAATTCCGTGCGGCAGGGCAAGCTAAGGAAGAGGGTAGCTATTATCAAGTGGCGTCATTGGCCGCACCGCCTGACCGTCCTATATTAAGCGACTTACGCATAACAGGAGTGATTTAACCCCAATGGACGCACCCCGCCAACGCCTGCTCTACTTGCAGGCGCGCACCCCGAGCGTCATGTCCAACATCATCGGCCTAACGCTCATCGAGCCGGTCGCGGGCTTCGCGCCCGAAATCCACGCCGAATCAGCACCCGATTGGCCCTACGCAACCGTACACGACGCCGTAGTTGACGGCTGGCAAATCGTCCAATTCCCCCACCTACAAGCCCCGTTCGACGACAGGGAGTTGGACGTGATTGGCTATGAATTCATCCTACAGAAAATGGAGGTTATCGCCGATGAATGAGCATCTACTCAGCGACGCCGAAGTGGCCCGTTTCCTCGTCACCGGCTACCACCTCGTCGAGCCGGAATTGCCCGCCGGGCTCAACGAGTCCATCGCCGCCCAACTCGACGTTTTGGACTACAACCCCGGCGACGCCATCACCGAAGCCGTGCCCGAGCTCTGGCAAGTGCTAGACCACCCGACCGTCAAAGGCGCGCTCGTCAGCCTGCTCGGCCCGGATTACGAGGTGCAGTCGCATCGCCACTGGCACTGCAAGCAGCCGAACTCGCCGCACATGAACTGGCACCAAGACGGGCTCAACAACCGCGACGTGCTGCTCAACCGCTTCTTAGGGCTGTACTACCCGACCGACGTCACGCCCGACATGGGGCCGACGATCATCGTCCCCGGCACCCAGTTCCGCAACGCGCCGACGGACCGCATGGCCACGTACACCAACATCCGCGGCCAAGTGCCGCTCGTGGTCAAGGCCGGGACCGTGGCCTTCACCCACTACGACCTCTGGCACGGCACCGCGGCCAACCGCTCGCCGCACAAGCGCCACATGATCAAGTTCCTCTTCCGCCGCACGCAGGACAACACAGCACCCACTTGGAATCACGACCCAGAGGCGGCCAACAAGCCCGCCGACTGGAACGAGCGCGACCGGGCCGAGGACGTGACCAATATCCTCAACTTCACTAATCCGTTGGGCGTTTCCCAGAGCGACCACTACAAGGAGCGCGCCATCCGCCGCCAGAACTGGAACTATCTCATGGGCCTGTCGGCCTAATCTCAACCTCTAGCAAAGAAAGCATTCCATGACCATTCAGATCGCCCGCGTTGAAGAGCGTTTCAAATGCCCCGGACCCCAGCCCAACGGCCTGCAAGCCGCGCCCGACGGCCTCTGGTGCATCGACCAAGTGGACCTCAAAATCTATAAATTCGACTACGAGAGCGGCGAAGTTCTCTTTGAAGCCCAGACCGACACCGCACACTCCAGCGGCATTACGCTCGGCGACGGATCGCTGTGGATCGCCTCGACCTTTGAGCTTAAGATCGCCCGCCTCGACCCGGCTACGGGCCAGACCATCGCCAAGCTCGATTCGCCTGGCAATGGCGTCGTCGCCTGGGTCGCCGACCAGCAGAATGGCCGCGTCACAGGAGCCCACGGTTTAGAGTGGAAGGACGGCAAGGTGTACGTGGCCTCGCCGCCCTCGCAATTCGTTCACGTGATGGATGCCAGCACTTGGGAAGAAGTCCATTCCTTTCGCGTCCCCGGCCTCCGGGTCCACGGCCTAGCTTGGGCTGACGACGGCACCCTCTGGGTCGCCGACACCTCGGCCGGCACCATCAACCGCCTCGATCCCGAAGACGGGCGCATCTGGGAGGTCATCCGCGTCGAGGCCCCCACCGAAGTCCACGGGCTGACCATCCACGAGGGCGTGCTCTGGTACTGCGACGCGGCCACGCGTGCAATCGGCCAACTACACATATAGGAAGAAAGGGATTCCATTGAAGATCACAGAGGTCAAAACCGCTGAAGTGCGCGTAAACCGCTATCTCTACCACTACGTCCGCATCCACACCGACGAGGGCATCTACGGCACTGGCGAGGCCAGCCACGTCGATGGTGGCTGGCGCGGCTCCACCCAGACCATGGCTGCCCAGCTTATCGGCAAGGATCCGCGCGATGTCGATGCGCTCTTTGAAGGCATCCGCCGCAGCTACATCTTCCGCGGCGGCATGTCGGGCTTGGCGATTTCGGCGCTGACTGGCCTTGAGGTCGCGCTGTGGGACTTGGCTGGCAAAGCCCAAGGCGTACCCGTTTACCGGCTCTTGGGCGGCAAGTTCCGCGACCGGGTGCGCCTGTACGTCGATAGCGCCCATGAGGACTACAAAGAGCGCGCCGAGGACGCGCGCGCAAAAGGCTTTACCGCGATAAAGTTCGACCTCGACGACGCGGGCCACCCGGAAAAACTCGATCCTTGGAACTGGTCGGTGGCCCCTGCCGAGTTGGAGGATCTAGTCGACCAAGCGCACCAGATCCGCGAGGCCGTCGGCCCCCACATGGACCTGGCCATTGACCTGCACGGCCGCTACGACGCCACCGCTGGGATGAAGTTCGCCCACGCGCTCGAGGGCCTGAATCTGATGTGGCTCGAAGAGCCGGTGCCGCCCGAGAATATCGACGCCCTCAAGCGCATCACCGACTCGACCCGCACCCCGATCTGCGCCGGTGAAAACGCCTACCTGCGCTACGGTTTCCGCGACATGCTCGAACAGCAGGCGGTCGATATCATCATGCCCGACATTTCCAAGTGCGGCGGCCTATCCGAGTGCCGCAAGATCGCCAACATGGCCGAGACCTACTACATCCCCTTTGCCCCGCACAACAATTCCAGCGCCTTGAGCACCGTGGGAGACGCCCACGTCTGCGCCAGCGTGCCCAATTTTCTCGCCTTGGAGTTCCATCGCTACGACGACCCGACGTGGAACGACGTGGTACTCGCTGACGAGCCGGTGATTCAGGAAGGGCACGTGGTGCTGAGCGAGAAGCCAGGGCTAGGAGTGGAGCTGAACGAGGCGTTTTTGCAGAGTATGATGGAGGACGGGGAGCCGCTCTGGCAGTAAGAATAAATTCTGAAACCGCTATAATAGGAATCCCACTATGACCCAACGCAAAGCACACAACCCCGCTTGGCCCTGGACCGAGAATTTCCGCATCTCACAGGCTGTACAAGTAGGCGATACGATCTACGTCTCCGGCCAAGGACCACTCGACTCGGAGGGGCAACTCGTCGGCGAAGATGACATGGCCGCGCAGTCGCGCCAAGTCTTTGCCAATATCCGCGCCGTGCTCGCCGAGGCCGATGCGACCATGGACGACGTGGTCAAGATCACCTCGTTTATCACTGACACGGGTCGCTACGCTGAATACACGGCCGCTCGCGCCGAAGCCTTTCCCAACCACATCCCCGCTAGCTCTACCGTGACGGTCGCCGACCTAGTAATACCCGGTATGCTGGTCGAGGTCGAGGCTATAGCCGTGCTCGGCAGCGATAGCTAACTACCTCGGCTCCCGATAGACATCCGACCCGGACCCGCCGACCAAGATATCCAAGTCAACGCCCTTGTCGGCTTGGAGCACATGCTTGACATACAGGCCGGCATATCCCCGTGTGACAACCGGCGCGGGCGGCGTCCATGTTTGCCGCCTGCTTTGTAGCTCCTCGTCAGGCACGGCCATATTCAACGACCGTTTCTCCACGTCCAACTCGATCAGATCGCCATCCTGCACCAAGGCCAGCGGGCCGCCCACCGCGGCTTCGGGCGCGACGTGCAGAATCACCGTGCCGTAGGCCGTGCCGCTCATCCGTCCGTCCGATATGCAAACCATGTCGCGCACGCCCTGCTGTAACAGCTTCTTGGGCAATCCGAACTTCCCGGCTTCGGGCATACCGGGGAAGCCCTTGGGGCCGATGCCTTTCAAGACCAGCACGCAGTCTCTGTCCACGTCGAGATTGGGATCGTCAATCCGCGCCCTATAGTCTTCTATACTTTCAAATACCACGGCTCGTCCGCAATGCTGCATTAGCTCGGGCGAGGCGGCCGACGGCTTGATAATCGCCCCATCCGGACAGAGGTTGCCCCGGAGCACGGCGATCCCAGCCGCTTCCTTGAGCGGCTTGTCGATCGCGGCGATGACCGCTCGGTTGTAGCACTGGGCACCGGCGTTGTTCTCGCCGAGCGTCTTGCCCGTCACCGTCAAGGTATCCATGTGCAGATGTTCCTTCAGCTCTTGGATCACGGCAGGCAGGCCCCCGGCGTAGAAGAAGTCCTCCATCAGATATTCGCCCGAGGGCATTAGATTGACCAAGTGCGGCATGCGGCTGCCCAAGCGGTCGAAGTCGTCCAGTTCCAATTCGACGTCGAGCCGCCCGGCGATGGCCAACAGATGCACCACGAAGTTGGTCGAGCCGCCCAGCGCTGCGTTGACCTTGATGGCGTTTTCTATGGCTGGCCGCGTCAAAATGCGCGACATGCGCAAGTCTTCTCGCACCATCTCGACGATGCGATTGCCCGCTAGATGCCCCAAGCGCTTGCGCCGCGCATCCGGCCCAGGAATCGCCGCGCCGCTCGGCAGCGTCAGCCCGACAGTCTCGACCATGCAGGCCATCGTCGAGGCCGTGCCCATGGTCATGCAGTGGCCGTCCGAGCGCGAAATCCCGGCCTCGGCCTCCAGGTAATCCAAGCGCGAGATGCTCCCGGCTCGCAGCTCGGTCGTAAAGCGATAGACATCCGTGCCGGAGCCGATATTCTCATTGCGGAACTTGCCATTGAGCATCGGCCCGCCCGTTACCGCGATGGTCGGCAAGTCCACGCTCGCCGCTCCCATCAGACAGGCTGGCGTCGTTTTGTCGCAGCCGGTCAGCAGCACCACCCCGTCGAGCGGATTGGCGCGGATGCTTTCCTCCACGTCCATGCTCGCCAAGTTGCGGTAGAGCATGGTAGTTGGCTTCATCATTGTCTCGCCGAGCGAGGTAACTGGAAATTCGAGTGGAAAGCCCCCGGCCTCGTACACCCCGCGCTTGACCTGCTCGGCCAAGATCCGCAGATGGGCGTTGCAAGGATTCAAGTCCGACCACGTGTTGCAGATCCCGATTACGGGTCGGCCGTCGAACATCTGCTCGGGATGGCCCTGGTTTTTGGTCCAGCCTCGGGACACGAAACCCTGATGCCACTCGTCGCCAAACCACCCCGCACTGCGCAACATTTTTTTGTCCCCGCTCATGGTACTATTCCAATGTACATTTGCATATCCTTGGAATCTGTCTCGCAAAATTGACAAGGGGCGAACGCAACCGTTCACCCCTTGTCGGCAGGTTGGATTGGATGGCTGCGCTACACCGGCATCTCCCGCCGCGTGTGCGCTCGCCCCACTCGGGCTGTTTCCTCATTTCCCCCTGAGAACACTCGCGCCCCAGCGTCAATTTTTGCTGTGACCGTTTCGGGCGCGGACCCATCCAAAAAGGCCACGCCGTTTTGCTGGCACGCCGCCTTGACCCGCTCGTGCGTCTCTTGCATCTGCTCGGGCCACGGCTGCGGCATCGTCCGATACCCCAGCGAAAGGCTCAAATCGCCCGGGCCCATTTCGGCAAAGCCGATCCCGGGTACGGACAGGATTTCCTCAATGTGGGGCAGGGCGGCCACCGACTCGATCTTCAGCCCTAACAGCAACTCGCCTTCCGGGTTCAGCGGCCAAGGATCGGCTTTGGCCAGATACTCGTCGCGGCTTGCACCCCAAACACCCGCACACACCCCCTCTGAGCCGACGCCGCGCGTGCCTCGGCCTAAATCGGCACCAACGCCGATCGTATTGACCGGATAGCGGCACGACTCGACAAAGGCCCGGACAGCCCTGGCCGATTCAGCTTGGCAAAGCAGAATTCCGTGCGCACCCCGGCCCAAGATCTGCCGAAACTGCCAAGCATTGTAGCGCACGATCTCCTCGGATCGGCCCTCGACCGGGGCCTCGACGATGATCGCCGGAGTCCGATGCCCGCTGCGGGTCGGCCCGCCGGCAATCAAGCCGCGCAAGTACTCGTCCAGCCCCGTCATGTCGAACGAACCGTGTTCCATGCCGACGTTGATGTAGTCGGCCCAAGTTCCAGCGTCCTCTTTTCCCTGCTCGTAGGTCAGCACGTGTCCGGCGTGGGCACCTGTGTAGTAGATGGGCTGATCCTCGGCGAGAAGTTCGACGGCGCGGTTGATTTTCTTACTCATTGAATAGCTCCTTAAAAAGTTTTAACTCCACGAATCCACCCCCAAGAGCTTCCGCCCTAGGGAGGTCAACTCGGCTGGCTGCTGATGCTGATGTTCCCAATCCCGCGCATCGCCGGGCCAGCGCGGCGTCGGTCGCCGCTCCTGCCAGGCCGCGATCCGATCCTGACGTGCGGCTTCTCCGTTCGCGGGTGCTGGCGACATGGTGATATACTGCGCCAAGCGCGGCCGGTCAGACCGATTGTGGCCGTTGCCGTGGGCCAACAACCGATGCCAGATCAGCAAGTCCCCGGCTTGGCCCGCAATCGACTCGACCGTCAGCCCCGCCAGAGCGGGTTTGCGCGTATTGCGATCCGCCGGCTGGGTCTTAACCCATTCGTCGAACATCCGGTGAAAGCCGGGTACGCACTGGAAGCCGCCTTGGTCTTCTGCCGTATCCGTCAAATACAACACCCCTTGCACCCCAAAGGCCACCGGCTGCTGTGTCGTATCGACATCCCAGTGAATCATCCCCTTGTTGCACCACTCGGGCCGGTCCTCGCGCGCCGGTGGTTTCATATTGGCCCGGTCCAGCGAGACCCACAACTTCTCGTCGCCCCAAATCTCAGCAAAAGCCTGATGCACCTTGGGGTACTGCCGATTGTCCCATAGGGCTTGGTGCTGGTAGATCTCGACCATCCCGGCCGCTGATATCGGCGAGCACAGATTGTCGCGGGTATAGGGCTGGTACTTGTACCAATCCTCTTCGCATTCTGGGTCCATCTCTAGAAATTCCCAGATCGTCGCTACCATCGCGTCTAAGTTTTCTTGGGGCACGGCGTTGTGGACGATCACATAGCCGTTCTCTTCCCAGAAAGCTCGATCTTCTTTGCTCAATACTGGCATGGTCTCTCCTCCAAGTCAGCTTATCCGTACACCGTCTGTATCAACGCCCGAATATACCCAATCGCATACGCCTTCCCGTACAACGACCCGTACCCATGTGGAAAAGACGGCGTGTGGTCCATCATATACGGCCCATTGAATCCATTATCGCGATACACCTCCATCGCTCGCCGCATATCTACCTCTCCCTCGTCCAAAAACACCTCGGTAAATCGCGGCAACTGCCCGCGTACATTGCGGAAATGCACCCACGCGATCTTGTCCTTTGCAGCCATTTCGGCGATTGCGTCGTAGATCTTTTCCGGCCCTAGCAACTCAGTCATGCACCCTTGGCAAAAGAGCATGCAATTGCTGTCGCTCGGCGCGATCTCGAAGAAGATCTTGCGGAACTGTTCCAAGGTCGAACAAATCTGCGCCACGCCCGCTAGCGGCTCGGGAATTGGCGGGTCGTCCGGGTGCAGGGCCATCCGCACGCCCGCCTTTTCGGCTGCGGGGATCGCCGCTGCTAAAAATCGCTCCATCCGCGCCCACATCTGCGCTTCATCTACCGGAGGATCGTGCGGTTCGGGCCGATTTTTAGCAAAAACTGCGTAGTCGAACGTACTGTATTGCACGCCGCCCCTACCCGTATCCGCAGGGGTGCGAAAGTTGCCCATGGGCTTGAAGTTCCAGCCCACGCAGGGAATGCCGGCTCGGCCCACGCTCTCCAACATCTTGCACCAGTGGCCGATCTTCTCGTCCATGTCCTCTTCGGCCAAGGTGATCTCCTCCCAAGCGGGCATGAAGATATTGTTCAGCTTCATGCCGTGCGCCTCGACCTTTTCCCGCGCCTGCGCCAACGCGTCAGTGCAGTCCTTGCCGGCCTTTAAATCCTGCGCCAGCGACGTATTCGCCGAACCGGTACCGCCCCGCCGCCCGGCTACGGGCGCTCCCCCGCGCAGCTCCAGATGGATCGAGTCCACCCCGATCGCGCGAAAGAAGCTCAGATGCTCGTCGTCGAGTTCGCCGATAGAAATTTGGTCTTGGATATACATCCGTCGCTTTCCTTTTAAATCGCAACCCTTTGCGTCAACACCTCGCCTAGCGCGAGTTCATCATCCGGCGACCGGCCGATCCCGCTGATTCTGTCCGCCGTAGCGGAATCCCGGCACGTTGTCGGCGCAGTACGTGCCGCGAAAGAGAGTCTGCCGCATCGGCGGCATCTGCTCAATGAGTTCAGCCGGCGGCGACCACGAACTCCAGCGCGAGCCAACGCTATTATAGAGGTTGAAGATGCCCACCCGCTCGTTGTCGGCATTGGTCCACGGCGAGGTGCTGTGCGCTAGGGCCTCTGTGAAAAACAGCACGGACCCAGCCGGGCACTCGTATGTTTCCCACACCGCTGAATGCGGGTCCTGAATCGATTCGGGCGAGGGGTATGCGGCCTTGTGGCTCCCCGTGGCTAAGAGCGTGCCGCCCTGCCGCATTTTGACCGGTGCCAGCTCCCACACCACCCGCGTCAATCCGCTAAAGGACTTGCCGGGAATGCTCTGGTAGTGGTGCGAATCCACGGCAAAGCGAAAGAAGCCGCTGCCGTTGTGCGGGTTGAAAACGCCCTCGCGCTCGGGAGTCGCCGCTGGGTTGCGCAAGCCGCTGCCCTCCATCCGAAACCCATAGCACTCGGCGCTCGACAGCCCTGGGAACGCCAAGAATTCGTTGAGGAAGCCCACTACAACCGGATGATCGGTCAGCTTCTCCAGCGGCCCGGCGACAAAGGAACGCTCGTGTTCCGACAGCGACTCTGGGTGGCGCTGCACGCGCAAGGCGTACTCGTGCATGGCCTCAATCTCGTCGTTGTCCAAGACCCCGGGCACCAGCAGCCACCCGCGCACGTCGAAGAGGTATTTCTGCTCGTCGGTCGGCTCGACGACTGGCTTGCCATCGGCGTTTTTTTGCGGCAGGTCGCCTTCCTCTAAAAGCAACGGCTGCCCCAGATTCTTATCCACTACGTATGCTTCGCTCATCTTGTGCAATCCCTTTTGATTGTGAACGTTAGTCGGCTCGCGGAAATGGCGGGAGCGGCGACTTGTCTTCTCCATCTACTTCGTACTCGTCCGGTGGGAAATTCCGGCACAATGCGCCTTTGCGCATCACCCAATGGAAATTGCCCCAAGTGCGTGGCGAGCGGTCGGCCAGGACCGGCGTAGTATAGACGCCAGCGATGCCAATCCGGCTCTGCGGACTCTCGTTGACCGGACTGTAGTGCCACATGCTACTGTGCCAGCATACTACATCGCCTGGTGCCAACTCAATGTGCTCGACGCCGCGCTCAGCTTTTAAGGCCGCGACCCGCTCCCTCGGCAGTTCTCCGTGGATGCTGTCGGCGTAGAGCACGTGCTCTACGATTTCGGTCTTGTGGCTTCCCGGAATGAATTGCAGGCAGCCGTTTTCTCGTTTGGCCGGGTCGAGGGCCATCCAGAAGTTGAACGGCTCGGTCTCGCCATCGCGCCACAGCCCGTTGTCTTGGTGCCAAGGCGTGGCCGCGCCGGTCTTGGCTGGCTTGACGAAGACGCTGCTGAACTTGAGCAGGATATCGTCACCCAAGTAATACCGCCCCAGCGGTGCCATCGCCCCGGCGTGTACTGTGTGCCAGACTAACGGCGCAGTGTGGCACCAGCGGTTGAACTTGCGAAAGCGTTGCGCCCGCGCCTCGGGCGTATCGCCCATCGGGTCCATGGGGTCGGCGTCCGTGCGCACGTTCTCGGGCTCGGGCGTGTACAGGACGTTCTTGATCACTCCGCGCATCTCCGCCGCTTGGTCGGCCGTTGCGACCCCAGGCACTGTGAAATAGCCCTTTTCCTCCCAGGAGCGGACTTGGTCTTGGATGGGTTGCCAGCTTTTCATGCGTCCTCCTTCTCAGTGCTCTTCAACTACCAGCGAGCTGAACTTCTCCTCGTCCCACTCCGCGCCCCAACCCGGCCCATCCGGGGGCGCGATGTGCCCTTCTTCAATCAAGGGCGCGTTGAGCAAACCCCACTGCGCCCCGGTCTGCCGCAAGCTATCGGCCGTGGCCCCGAAAAACTCGTAGAAATCCGTGTTGTCGATACAGCAGCCCAAGTGCGCGTGTACCAGCCCATCCAATGCCCCGTCGGCATTCAGTTCGATATTCGCGCCGTGCAGCTCGGCCAGATGCGCCAGTTTCAGCACCTGCGTCGTCCCGTGCCGGGCATTGCCCCGCAGGCGATCGGTCGCTCCTTGGATCAGCCATTGCGCCGTCAAGTCGATGTCGTGCATCAGCATCTCGGTCCCCATCACCGGAATGGCCAACGCGCGGCACAACTCCTGATATTGGTTCATCTTCTGCTCGTGCATTGGCTCTTCTAACCACACAAAATCCAGTTCCTCCAGCACGCGCCCCACTTCAATGGCCTCGCGCAAGTCGTAGGAGCACACTGGATCGGTGATCAACTCATAATCCGGCCCCACGGCGTCGCGCACGGCTCTGTAAATGGGTATATCGGCCTTTCCTCCTTTATACGTGTGGAACTTGTACGCTCCAATACCCATCTCCTTGCCGAGTTCTATGGCCTTGAGATACCCCTCTATGTCTGTATCGCCGCCGGTCAGATACGCGGGCAGGCGCGGCCGCACGCGCCCCACTAACGCATAGACCGGCAAGCCCGCGGCCTTGCCCAAAATGTCCCACAGACAGTTGTCAAACGCCCCAAACCATCCCGGAGGCTGGTACACCCACCGGGTTCCCTTCCAAAACTGCTGAAACAACCCCTCGCGCTCCCACGGGCTCCGCCCCACCGCGTGATACCGCACGATGTCGGCCTGATAGGGCGTCGTCGACGTGTCGCTGCGCCCCACGATCCCCTCGTCCGTATGGACTTCCAAAAAGCTCTGCCGCGCCGGGCGCAATTCTTGGTTTGGCCTTCCTTGGTGCGTGTATTGTATCCTCCGCAACCCCTCTACCCGCGCGATACTGTGACCGCCGCGCCCCTTGCTGCTTGGGTCTTCCAACACCAGCAATTTCACCTCGGTGATTTTCATGCGCGCCTCCTTTATCCACAAACTTGCATACCCTATATTCACCCCCCACAACTGTCAACCTCAGGGAATTATATGAAAATCGTCGCCATCGAAACTTTCGACCTTACCTGCCCCCTTGAGCGTCCCTTTGGCTGGTCCCAAGGCTGGCTCGACCAGCGCAGCACCACGCTCGTCAAAGTCACCACGGACGACGGCCTCGTCGGCTGGGGCGAAGGCGCGGCCGCCGGTCTCATCGACGGCTTGCTCGCCCCGCTGCTCATCGGCCAAGACCCCATGGACCGCGCGGGGCTGTGGGAGCGCATGTTCCACGCGCTCTACAACGGCAACAACGCTGTCGGCCTAGCTGGCAGCGCCCTTTCCGCGCTCGACATCGCCCTTTGGGATCTCGCGGGCAAAGCCACCGGCCTCCCGGTCTGTACTCTCCTCGGTGGCAAGATCCGCGACAAAATCGCCGTCTATGCCACCGGCCTCTACTACACCGAAGGCGAGTTTCCCGACCGCCTGCTCGACGAGGCGCGGGGCTATGTAGCCGCAGGCTTCAAAGGGATAAAGACCAAAGTCGGAGGGCTGTCCATCGCCGAGGATGTCGCGCGCGTCAAGGCACTGCGCGATGCCATCGGCCCGGACATTCACCTCATGGTCGATGCCAACGAAGCCTACAACGCCACCACGGCAATTCGCATTGGCCAGCAGCTAGCCGACTTGGATCTGGTGTGGTTTGAAGAGCCGGTCAACGCCCAAGATCTGGACGCCTATTTGGAAGTCAAAGCCGCGTTGCCCATGGCCATCGCCGGCGGCGAAAACCTGCGCACCCGCTACGAATTCAAGCCCTATCTAACGCGCCGCGCGTACGACATTGTCCAACCCGACATCATGCACTGCGGCGGCATCACCGAAATGCAGCGCATCTGCGCCATGGCCAACGCCTGCGGCATTCAGGTCAACCCCCACGTCTGGGGATCGCCCGTTATGATCGCCGCCACATTGCACCTTGCCGCCACGTTGCCGCCCTGCCCGCCAGCGCGCAACGCCCAGCCCTATATGCAGGAGCCGGTGATGGAATTCGACCGCACGCCGAGCGCCATCCGCCAAGAGCTATGCGCGGTGCCGTTTGACCAAGAGGACAGCTTTGTGCGCGTGCCGACCGGACCGGGGTTGGGGATTGAGGTGGATGAAGAGGTGGTCGAGAGGCTGAGGGCGTCTTAGCGACTGTGAGCAACCGGATTGAGCGTCGATCACTGGGGCTGACTCTCGCCGCTATCACCCTACTGTTGTGGGGTGCCCTGCCCGTGGTGCTCAAACTGCTGTTGCAATCGCTGGACCCCTTTACGGTTACCTGGTACCGCTTCTTGCTCGCGGGGGCCATGCTGATCCCCGTCATCCACTTTCGCTACGGCCTTGGTTCTCCTTTTCGGATTCGCGGCGCAGCCTTGGTTCTAGCAGTGGTTTGCGTCCTCGGCCTCGGCGGCAACTACCTGACGTATCTGATGGGTTTGAGCCGCATCTCACCTGGCTCGGCTCAGATCGTGATGCAGTTTTCGCCAATAATTGTGCTCTTGGGTGGACTGGTCTTTTTCAAAGAAGCCTTTAGCCGTCTGCAGTGGATTGGCCTCGGTGTGCTGATCGTGGGGATGGGGCTCTTTTTCAATCAGCGCTTTACCGAACTGCTCTTCGTGTTGGAAAACTACGGCATCGGCGTTTGGCTCGTCTTTACCTCGGCCATTCTCTGGGGAGTTTTCATGCTGGCGCAAAAACCCCTGCTGCGGCACCTGCCTTCGACCTCGATCATGGCCTTGGTCTATTGGTTTGGCACGATGCTCTTTCTGCCTTTGGCCCAGCCGAGCCGCATATTCGATCTGCCGACTATTCCCTGCTTGCTCTTGGCTTGCTCGGTCGTCTTCACCCTCGTCTCCTATCTCAGCTTCGCCGAATCGCTCAAGCGGATGGAGGCTTCGCGCATGGGCGCGCTAGTCTCGCTAACACCTCTGGTCACTATGGCCGTGATGGGCCTACTCGCTCTCTTCGACCCCAATCTAGTCCCGATGGAACCCCTCAACAAACCCGCCATCGGAGGAACCATACTGGTGGTCATCGGATCGATGTGCAGCACCCTAGGCAAGAGCGCGTCTTAATGGTGAGGAACGCTAATGGACTTTCGCATCGAAGAACAAAGCATCGACGTCCTGTCCGAATACGGCCAAGTGCCCATCGCGCTTGAAGTAAAAAGCCGCTTTCGCGTCGAACGGGTCGACAATGGCTTGGGAGGAATTCGGCTGGTCGAAGAACCCGTCGATCCGCCCTACCTCAAAAATTACGATCACTCCGGCGGCCCCGAGCGCTGGACCCGGAGAACGTGGGACCTCTCGCGGTGGATTGTCCTCGCTGCATACAGGGAACAAGAGCGCATCGGCGGAGCTATTGTCGCCTTTCACGGCGAGGGCTTAGACTACTGCGAAGGGCGCGAAGACCTAGCCGGCCTCTGGGACATTCGCGTGCGGTCCGAATATCAAGGACGAGGCGTGGGCAGGGCGCTCTTTCAACGCGCCGAGACCTGCGCCAAGCAGCAGGGCTGCACCCAACTCAAGATCGAAACCCAAAACATCAACGTCCCCGCTTGCCGCTTCTACGCCCGCATGGGTGCCAAACTCGGTCACGTCCATCTCTACGCCTACCGTACCGAGGGGCTAGACGAGGTGCAACTGATTTGGTACAAGGATCTGTAGCCGTCGCAGACGCTGGCGGTCAAAAACAACACAGGTTTTATACGAGGAGAGCCCAGTATGACAGATCTTTTCGAGAGAGTGCGCGAAGACTTCCCGCGAGCGCGGACCATGGCGTACTTCGACAACGCCTCGTCGCATCCGATCAGCGTGCACTCGGCCGCGGCTCTGCACCGGTACGTAGATTGGGTCGCACACGAGGTGGGGGAGCCGTGGTGGCCGGCTTGGGCACCGCCGCGCGACCAAGCCAAGGCCCTATTTGCCCAGCTCATCAACGCCGATCCTGGAGAAATCGCCTTTGCGCGCAGCACGGTGGAATCGGAGAGCAATATTCTCAACGGCTTGCGGGATCATCTGGCGGGCGGCAATGTGGTGATGTCGGATTTGAACTTCAGCCCCTGCATATCCAACTACAAGTTTCGCGAGCAGCAAGGTCTCGATGTGCGGATCGTCAAGAACCGCAACTGGCAAATCGACATGGACGCCATGGCAGACGCGGTCGATGGCAATACCCGGCTGATTTCGGTGGCATTGGTGTCAAACGTCAATGGGTATGTCGCAGATGTCGCGGCGCTGAGCAAACTGGCTCACGACAACGGCGCGTATCTGTATGTCGATATCATGCAGGCCGCGGGCGGCGTTCCGATCGACGTCAAGGCGATGGGCATCGACTTTGCAGCTTGTTCGACATTCAAGTGGCTGATGGGCGTCAAGGGATTCGGGTTTCTATACGTTCGCTCTGATTTGCAGCTCGACGTGCTCAAACCGTCTCAACCCACGGGTGGTGTGAGACTAAACTATCCCCCTTGGGTGGAAGAGCCCGATTCGGCTAGTGAGGAGATTTCGTTTTCATCCCCGACTAGCGTCGGTGCCTACGAGGTCAGTTACCCCTCGTACGAAGGAGTCGTGTGCGCCCAAGAGAGCTTGCAATACATCCTGCGCCTTGGAGTCGACAGAATCCGCAACCACGCGAGAGACCTGACCGATCGCCTGCAGGAGGAGCTGCCGAAGCGGGGGTACCAATCGATCACGCCGCAGGAAAACGAAAGCCCCATACTCTCCTTCGTAGCACCACACCCCGAAGCCGCCCTGGCCAGTTGCAGAAGTGCCGATGTTCATATAGCGATGCGCTTCGGCAACAAGATGCGTCTCTCACCCTCGGTGTACAACAACCACGAGGACATCGATCGCCTCTTCGAGGCTCTGCCTTAGAATAAGTCACCTCACACCGAATCAACCACCTCGGCGAGTCCTGCGTAGCCGTTGCTCGGCTTGGGTCTGCGGGAATGGTGTGAAGGCAAGAGCAGGGCTGCCTGCTGCGGAGCGGTGAGCTCGTCCCAGTAGGACGGACGCCGGCCGCGCACTCCGCCTCCGCCCCATGCCATGTGACCGGTGTTGTACTTGTAGAGGATGGCGCGGCGCTGGTGGTCGGCATTCCACGGGAGGGTGCCGTGGGTACACGCCTCGCTGAAGATGATGGCGTCCCCAGCTTTGGCGTTTATCTCGGTCACGTATTCCTGGTACTGTTCCCATCTGAGCATCTTGGCCGGGCAGGTCACGTTAGCCTTGTGGCTGCCGGCAATGACGCTGATGCCGCCGTCGCCGGGTCCTTCGTCGGCGAGCAGGTATTCGATGACGCAGAGGCCGGTGAAAATCTTACCCTCGCGGTAGAAATAGGGCGCGTTGTCAAAGTTGCCGTGCAGCATGCCGCCGGAACATCCCTTGTCCATCGCGATTAGACCCGGACCGTGGTCGAGCCGCCAGCCTTCCCCGAGGATCGTGTTGAGGTGCGGGATGGTTTTGGGATGCGCCAGCATTTCTCTGAAGGGCTCGCACAACGGCCGCGGCAATTCCAACAGGCCCTCGCTGTTGCCGAGGCGCGTCGAGGTGTTCTCACCCTTCAAAGCAACGGAATCGCCAAAGTACTCCGGGCTTGGTGTGAGTTCCATTGAGTCGATGGCGTCGTTGGCCAGCTTCAGGTGTTCCTCGCTCAGCACGTCCCGCACGATCAAAAATCCGAGCAGGTCGAAGAGGTACTTCTCATCGGCGGACATTTCCACCGTTTCTGCGGTGATTGAGCGCGAGGTGTTGGCGTGTTCAATCATGGCTGCTCTCCCTATGATGGATGGTTGGAAGATTGGTTACAGGAGCCTTTAGCGAGAAAATGCCCTGAGCAGGTACGGCGTGCAAGGCCAATTTCCAACTTGGCGCGGGGCGAGGCGGTGTATATGTTGAGCAAGATGCACTGCAACCCACCTTGAGGACTGACTATGGCCAATATCACCCGCGCCCTTTTCATTGGCAACAACTTCAGCGGCGACGGCAAAGGATAGCGCTATGCACTCCTGGACCTGCCCCTTAGTGCTAGATTCGTCGCGCAAGGTCGTCGCCGGCAGCCAAGACGCCTTAGTCCGTGCCATCCGCCGTGGCGCGGACTTGCGCATCTACACTGAATTTCGCCACAACGAGCACATCGACGTGCGCTCCCCCAGCGACGAGAAGGTGCGCGAGGTGGCCGAGTTTGCCGTGACGTATCTCATCGAAGACCGCTGGGCCGCCGGCCTGATGAGCCTGCGCCAGCCCGTGTCCTTGCCCGACGGATTTGGGCCGCGGCCCTCGATGTCGTTTTTCCTCTACAATCAGGATGGCCATCAAGCTATTGGCCGGCCCCACCTCGACGGGCAGAAGACTGAGCCCGCCCCCGAGGGGGGACCACACCCCATGCCGAAGTACCACTTGCTCGACAGCCATGATCCAGCGACCAACGCCCCGAGCCACAACTTCATTTACGACTTTGACATTTATAAGTTTTACGTCGCCGACACGTGGGAGGAAGTATTGCACCACGACGCCCACGGTCGCGTCCTCTCCGGCTCCATCGACGCCCTCGCCACCGCCTTTGGCGACGGCGCGGCCATCAAGGTCGGCATTGGCGATTTGTGCGCGGACCTACCCGGAGAAGGGGACGATCTAGCCCACGAGGTATTCGTCGAAACCGGCTCGGGCTATTACTATGTCGAGCAGCAGCTCTTCATCGCCGGGTCGCATCCGGTCATTCGCGTCCGGCCAAGTATCCCCATGCGCTATCAGAGCAAGGGCTGGGACTTTGGCTGGCTGGTACTGCGCACCGACGGGGCGGTCGTCTATCGGCAGTGCGATCCCTATTCGCTCGTCTTTGCCGATGGAACGCGACGCCACCCGATTCGCTGGTTCGCGCGCTGATCCGCCGGTTAGCCGATTAGCCCGAAGAACGCCGATGAATACAGCAGACTACGAATTCTTTCGCCGCAATGGCTACATTGCTCTAGGTCAACTCTTCTCCGACCAAGACGCCGCCCGTCTGCGCCAGGGCTTTGACGAGGATCGCGCAACTTGGGGCCGCGCCTTTTGGCGTCCTTTGGAGAGTGCCTACCAGACCGTCAACTGCGATCCTCTGATCACTTGGCCTGCAGTCGAAGAAATCATCCACCACCCGCCAATCCTCGACGCAGTGGAAGCGCTGCTCGGTGCCCCCATCTGTCTCTCTGAAGCCTGCCTGCGCCACATGGAACCCTACGAAGGGGAAGGCTGGCGACGCTGGCACCGCGACCGCCCGCACTGGCAACAGCACCCCCTGCGCACCCAGTACATCCACGCCCTCGTCTATTTGGCCGACGTCGACGAGACCACCCACTGCTTCTCCCTCTCGCCCGAAGCTGCCGACGCGCCCATATTGGATCAGGAAGCTCAGCTCGCCTGCGGCGGGATCGTCGACCTGCACGGCCCGGCCGGCACCGTCGCACTCTTCAACCTCTCAGTGCTGCACGCGGCGACTATCCGCCCGACGCAACAGGAACGCAAAACCGTCCAGATCTACTACGGACGCCGCGACCAACCCCATTTGAGCAACTACACGACCCTGCCTGCTCGGCTCTGGCGCGACCATCCCGATCCAGAGGTTCGCGCCTTCTACTCAGTGCTCAATCCCAAGTCGCGGGCTTTTGCCGCAGCCTTCGGCGCTTCTGCACCTGAGTAACGACGCTAGGCTTCGTACATCACCGGGCAAATCTGGGGATCGTCCAAATGCGCGGTGTAGTAGCCTTGGTCGCCGGGCACCGGCACGGCTCGTTCGTCGCGCAAATGCACGGCCAAGCTCCAGCGCGCCGCATCCGAGACATTGGCGTTGGAGCCGTGGTAGGTCAGGCAGTGGTGGACGCTAAGTCCGCCTAAGGGCATCAGCGCCGACACTTCCTCCCAAGTCTCACCCACCGGCACCGCGATGTCCTCGCGCAGCTTGTGTTGGTCCTTGTCGAAAAAGTTGCCTTGGTCCAAGAAGCCCCAACGATGCGACCCGCGCACAAAGCGCATCGGGCCCAATTTCTCCCCTATATCGCACAGCGCGATCCACGCCGTAAAAAGCCCTTCGTCTTGCTGCCACATGCCCCAGTACTGTCGGTCTTGATGCCAGCCGACGTGCCCTGCGGTCGCGGACCCCGGCGGCTTGATCAGCAACTGACTCGCCCACACCTGCACTCGCTGGGCACCCGTTATCCCGGCGACCTTGCGTCCCACTTGTGGACAGGTCACCAACCCATAGAGTCCCGTATCCGACCGATGCGGATTGTTGATCTTGCACAACACCTCTGGATCGTACCCAGGATGTTCAGTCGGCGGCATCCCCATATCAAACTTCCCATCGCGCACGGCCACCATCCCCTGCAACGCCTTTGACAACACATCGTCCGGCGCGATCTGTTCATCTGCGATATAATACCCGTCTCGCTCGTACTGCTCGACAGTTTGTCCCATCTGAAGTTCTCCAAGTATTAGATTGTATAAAAATCCCCGCCATCGGAGTCCTGCGCGTCGAATACCAGACCATTGGGCTAGCAACTTGGCGCGAGGCAAAACGGTGTTTATGTTGAGCAGGACGCACCTCAACCCAAACAGAAGACTGACCATGGCCAATATCACCCGCGTCCTTTTCATAGGCAACAGCTTCACCGCGCGCAACGATCTGCCCGGCCTCCTCGCCCAACTCGTCCACGCTGGCGGCAAGGGCGAGTTGGAATGCGAACTCATCAGCGCCGGCGGAGCCTCGCTCAGGATGCACTTGAACAAAGGCGAGGCGCAAGAGCGCTTGCAAGCATCCGGCTGGGACTACGTCGTATTGCAAGAGCAAAGCACCCTGCCGGTGAAAAATCCCAAGCGCACCGGAGAAAACATCCGCGAATTCGACGCTGTAATTAAAGCGGCACAGGCGCAGACGGTGCTCTACATGACTTGGGCGCGGCAAAACGCTCCCGAGACTCAAGCCGCCTTGAGCGAGACCTACACCGAAGTGGGGCGCGAAATCGGCGCGACCGTCGTGCCCGTGGGCCTAGCGTGGCAGCACTGTCTAGCGGCGCATCCCAATATCGTCCTCCACGATAAGGACCAAAGCCATCCCAACTTTGCCGGGTCCTACCTAGCGGCTTGCACATTTTATGCGACGCTCTTTATCGGTCGCTCCAAGTCCATTCCCAACATCGACATTGACCTAGACGCCGAAACAGTCAACGCCCTCCACGAAGCTGCGTTGGCAACGGCGCGCACCTAGCCCGTCTCCGCGTAGAGGAGTTCCTTCCTATGAGTGCATTTGCAAGCGAGTACTACCTGTGGCTCAAAGCCATCCACGTCATCTTCGTCATCGCCTGGATGGTCGGCATGTTCTATCTGCCGCGCCTCTATGTCTATCACTGCCAAGTTACCCCTAACTCTGAAGCCGACGAGACCTTCAAGGTCATGGAGCGCAAGTTGCTGAGGGTAATTATGAATCCAGCGATGATCGTTTCTTTCATTACCGGCATTCTGCTCATCCTCGCCACGGGGGCCGGCGCGCCCGGTACCGGCTACTGGATACACATCAAGTTGGTGCTAGTGCTCGCGATGGCGGCCCTCCACGGCATGCTCTCCTCCTACCGCAAGGCTTTTGCACGCGGTGAGAACCAAAAGAGCGAGCGGTTTTTCCGCTGCCTCAACGAAGTGCCCACCGTGCTGGTGGTCATCATCGTGCTCTTGGTAGTAGTCAAGTTCGTCTGAGCTTGATTCAGGGCCGCAATTTCCTTATACCATCGCGGTGCATTTCCGCGACCCATTTACCAAGGAGAAACTCATGAAATCGCTCACTTCGGCGATCCTCGTGCTCGCCTTGTCCCTGCCGTGCTTTTCCCAGACCCGCGAACAAGGGCCTTGGTGGCCCTCGGAGTGGGGGGCCGACGACCAAGCCGGCGCGTCCAACCGCATTACCGCCGAAATCATCCTCAAGGCCCTCCAGCTAGTCAAGACCGGCAAGATGTACGAGCTGGGCCAGATATACGAGCGCGGCATGCCGCTGTTTGGCGAGCGCACGTATGCGATGATCATTCCCGGCGCGCCCACTGGCGGCCCCTTCGGCGAGAACAACATGCTCATGTATTTCGACGAGTTCCTCTGCGCCGAGATCGGCCAAGTTGGCACCCAGTTCGACGGGCTAGCCCACATTGGCACGCGCATGGAGATGGCCGACGGCTCGATCCAAGACGTGTTCTACAATGGCTTTACCGCCGACGAGATGGCCACTCCTTATGGGGTGACCAAACTGGGCATCGAACACGTGCGCCCCTTCATCACCCGCGGCGTGCTCATCGACATTGCCGGCTACAAGGGCGTCGAGCACCTCGACCACAGCTACGAGGTCACCGTCGCCGATATCCGCGGCGCGCTCGCAAGGCAGGGGATGGCCGAGAGCAGCATCGAGGAGGGCGATGCCCTGCTCTTCAACTACGGCTGGTCTAAGCTGTGGACGGATCCTGATACCTACAACACCAACCCGCCCGGCATCGGTATGGAGGCGAGCGAGTGGATCATCTCCATGAAACCCTCGATGATCGGCTCGGACCAGTGGACCACTGAGGTCGTGCCCGGGCCCGACCCCAAATTGGTCTTCCCGGTCCACCAGGAACTCATCACCAAGAACGGCATCTTCAACTTGGAGAACATGGTCTTTGAAGCAGTGTTGGCCGACGAAGTGTACGAGTTCCTCTTTATATTCACGCCGACCCGCTTCAAAGGCGGCACTGGATCGCCGGGACGGCCGATCGCCATCCGCTGAACTGGAAATGAAGAACCCCGCGTCGAAACGGCGCGGGGTTCTTAACTGCCCAAAACCCCCTATGAACGCATCGAAAGACTCCACTCCAGCCGGTCGCCTGCACGACCTTTTGTGCCCCGAAGCCCTAGCCGCCTTTGACCGTACCTTTTTTGAACGGGAAGGCTACTGGGTCTGGGAGGGCATCCTGACCGACGCCGGGCAACAGCGCTGGACGGCCAGCCTGCAAAAGCTACAACGGATGAACGACGCCGTTGTAGTCGGTACCGACTGGGCCGCCATCGACTACGCGAGCCGTGGGCTGCCCGAACCGACACCAGAGCAGACGACTCCTGAGTTCCTAGCATCCTGTTGCGGCGGATCGGAACAGATGCGCTTTATGTCGCCGGAACTCCGCGCCTATATGTACGAACACGGGCTTTTCGGAACTGTTCTCGCGTCGGTCTCCGCGGACTTTGAATGGCAGGGGATGATGCCGGAATACTTCCCGCTCGCGTACGACGATTTTATCCTCGACGTCACCACCCGCCACCCGCAGATGATGGAACTCTTCGGTTCGCTCCTCGGCGAGCGCTTCCTGATTGACCACTGTCTGATGCTCAACCGGCCGGCCGGATCGAGGGGGCGGCGCTGGCACGCGCACCCGTATCGCCAAGGGCAGTACGAAATCGAAAGCGAAATCGGCGACGGCCACGCGCTAACTACTCAATTCCTAGCGCAGCAATGCGTCCGCACCCTGTGCTATCCCGAAGGAATGGGGATCGGCGATGGGGGCGGCGAGTTGGCCGTTATCCCCGGTTCCCACCTCTACCGCATTCCCTATCGGTGGAATTCTACGCGGACCGAATACGACGACGAAATGCAGACCAACTGGGTAGCGGGAAAAATCCACGCCTTTACCGGCGAACCACTGCGGATTGAGCGCTTGTCGCTGACGCCCGGCAGCATGGTCTCCTTCGTCCATCACATGCCGCATCACGTCGGCCACCGCGACTTGGATGCGCCCACGCGCTGGGGATTGCTGATGGCCTACCGGACGCCCGACCCCAAAGCTAGCCCGGCCAAGTGGAACGAAGGGACGCCCATCCACTGGGCCGAGCGCGTGGAGACGACGGGCCGACTTTCCCCTGCAATGCGCCGGATATTCGAGGGAGACGATCCTTTAGCTTAGAGGACGACCTCTACCTTCGATCTAAGAAGCGGTTTTGAAAACCGCTGGCGGCCCTCGCCTATAAAGTTCTATACTATCGCTATATCGCATCCACGAGGAGATACGCCATGACTCTGCTTCTTATACTCGCGCTGTTCGCTTCGCCGTTGCTGGCCGATTCCACCGGCGAGTGGCGCTCGTACGGCGCGACCGCGGCCAGCACCAAGTACGCCCCTTTCGACCAAATCGACGCCACCAACTTTGCCCAGCTAGAAATCGCCTGGACCTGGGCCTCGGCCGACCAGCCTATCCTCGACGCCCATCCAGAAATCTGGACCATGGTCTTTGAGGGCACGCCGCTCCAAGTCGGCGACAACCTCTACGTCAGCACCTCGCTCAACCTAGTTGTCGCCCTCGACGCTACGAGCGGTAAAACAATCTGGACCTACGACCCAGGTACATGGAGGTCAGGCACACCAGCTAACGTCGGCCTAGTCCACCGGGGCGTCTCCTACTGGGAGGACGGCGACGACCGGCGCATTATCTTTGGCACCGGCGACGCCTATCTCATCGCCCTCAACGCCGATACCGGCCAACCCATCCAGAGCTTTGGCACCGGTGGTCGCGTCGATTTGACCAAGGGCCTGCGCCGGCCAATCGAACGCGAACTCTACGCGGTCACCTCACCGCCGGTCATCTGCGGCGACATCGCCATCGTCGGCGCGGTGGTCCTCGACGCCTTTGCCGTTGGTCGCCCACCCGACAAAACCATGCCCCCGGGCGATGTGCGCGGCTTCGACGTGCGCACCGGCGCCCAAAAGTGGGTCTTTGAAACTATCCCCCAAGAAGGGGCCTTCGGCAACGAGACTTGGGAAGACGGCTCGTGGAAAAACACCGGCAACACCAACGTCTGGACCTTGATGAGCGCCGATCCCGAATTGGGCTACGTCTATTTGCCGGTGAGCACCCCGACTAACGACTACTATGGCGGGCATCGTCCCGGCGACAACCTCTTCGCCGAGAGCCTCGTCTGCCTCAACGCCGCTACAGGCGAACGCGTCTGGCACTTCCAGATCGCTCACCACGGAATGTGGGATTACGATCTGCCGGCGGCCCCCAACCTCGTCGATATCAAAGTCGGAGGCCAAGAAATCAAGGCCGTGGCCCAAGTCACCAAACAAGGCTTTTGCTTCGTCTTCGACCGCCAAACAGGCGAGCCAATCTGGCCCATCGAGGAAAAACCCGTACCGCAATCCGACATCCCCGGCGAAAAGTCCTCGCCCACCCAACCCATTCCCAGCAAGCCAGCCGCCTTCGAGCGCCAAGGTCTGACTGAGGACGATCTGATCGACTTTACCCCAACCCTACACCAGATGGCCAAGACCATCGCCGACGACTACAGCTACGGCCCGCTCTACATAGCGCAGACCATGGAGAGCATGGATAAGAAGGGCACGATCCTCGTTCCCGGCATTATCGGCGGAGCTAGCTGGGCTGGTGCTGCCGTCGATCCCCACCAAGGCATAATCTACATCCCCTCTTATACGTTCCCGGCCGTGCTGACCTTAACTAAAGCCACCGACCCTAACGCCCCTTTCCGCTATACCGGCGGAGTAGAATTCGGTCCCGACGGGCCGCGCGGCCTCCCCTTGCTCAAGCCGCCCTACGGTCGGCTCACGGCCATTGACCTCAACACGGGCGAGCACCGCTGGCAAGTCCCCGTGGGCGACGGGCCACGCGATCACCCCAGCCTTGCCCATCTCGATTTGCCGCCCTTGGGCTGGGCACAGCGCAACTTCCCCATCATCACCGAGAGCTTGCTATTCGCCGCGACTCAGGCGCAGTGGGACGTGGTCAACAACTCGCCCCGAGGCAACGCCGTCGAGGTCAAAATCAATCCCAATGCGCCCTATCTCTGGGCCTTCGACCCGGACGACGGCGCGCTGATGGGCAAAGTCGAGCTGCCGCGCAACGCCTCGGGCCAGCCCATCACCTATATGGCTGGTGGCAAGCAATACATTGCCATCCCCACCGGCGGGGCCGACCAGCCGGCCGAATTGGTGGCGCTGAGTCTGCCTTGATAACGGAAGGAGAGAGCGCATGAATTTGCTATTCCGCCTTGATGCCTCTCTCTGGCCGACCTAGGATTTTTCCGCCAAGACGGATGCGCCGCCATGCCCTAGGTTTTCTCTTGATAAGCACTGACCGTCTCCGTCGCCGCTTTAGTTCCCACCGGCCATCTCAATGAACTTTTTTCGCGGCTTCTCGCTCAACACAACCTGCTCCTTTCTGGTCTTTTCTTTGGGCTTTGTGAACTCGGTCCTGCTGGCCGATCAGCTAGGGCCGGAGCACTATGGCACCCTAAGGCTATGGACCGCGCTCGTCATGCTGGGCGTCCTGTTCTTAGGAGAGTGGCTCAGCAAGGGGAATATTTATGTCGTGGGGCGAGAGCGAGAACGAGAGGCCGCGATCAACCACACCTTGTTGTATTGCCTCGTCTTGGGTGCCCTCCTGTTGCTGACGGCCCCTTTTAGCTTGGCACTTGCAAAGGTATTCGTGCCCAGTATTACCTTGGTCCAATGGGTCTTGGGCGTTTGCGTAATTGCGTTCACCGTGCTACAAAGGGCGGGTTTGTCCGTCTTTTTAGGCGAAGATCGGCTCAAGCCCTACGCACTGCTGCCCGTAGTCTTCATCGCCATCTATCTCGGCGGCAATCTAGTCCTTTCCCAGCTAGGGTATCTCGAATTGGAACGGGTGATGGGGGTGTGGGTAGGAGCAGTAGGAATAACGGGCTTGGCTATTTTTCCCCTATTCTTGTATCGGGGATTTCGCTTTCGGTGGGGAGGGCGACGCGCGCTCGGGCAAATGCTGCGCATTGGTTCGCGTGGCGAGGTCTGCTTGGTGCTCATGTTTTTGCTGCTCAAGAGCGACCTCTTTTTGATCGAGCGCTTTTTGGGCGAGAAGGAGGTGGGCGTGTACGGGGTAGCGACGAATTTTACGGACATGGTGCAGCGCGTCGCCAACATTGCCTCGGTCATCCTGCTCGCCAAAATAGTGCGCGGGCAAGACGACACGCGGCTCTCTTTGGGCGTGGGCCAAGGCATCTTTGTCTTTTCCCTACTCTCGGCAGTTGTCTTGATCTTCGGCGGACGCTTACTGCTGAGCGTTTTCTTTCCCTTGTATCCAGATGCCTACGAGCCTCTTGTTTGGCTGCTGCCCGGCATGTTGTTTTTGGGTTTCGGGGCCGTGTTCAACGCCAAGCTAATGGGCGAGGGCTACCCCTCCATGACCCTGTGGGCACCCAGTATCGCTTTGGCGGTCAATGTGGCCCTGAATCTATGGTTGATCCCCAAGCTCGGGCTGCGCGGTGCCGCCTTATCTACTTCGCTCGCGTATGCGTTGTGGGGAATACTGACGGCCTCTTATTACTTGCGTCTAAACCGACTGGGCTGGCGGGCCGTCTTCGCGCCGCCCTCTTTTGGGCAAGCGGAAAAGCCGACGACACCCTCAAAGGAATCGCCATGAACTCACTATTCCGCCTCCAAGCTCCCTCCGCAGCCGACTTGGACTCCTTCCACCAAGACGGCTACATCTTCTACCCGGACGTACTCAAAGACGAGGCACGACACAGCCTGACCAATGAAATCCTCGGCCTCGACTCGGTGCGCGGCTACCTCGACGCCTTGGACGAAAAATCCGCCGCGCCCCAGTCCTATTTCGTCCGCCCTTGGAACGACCGCGGCCCGTGCGGCGACCACCTCATCGACGATCCCTTTGTCATTGCGCTGCTGCAAGCCACCATCGGCCCAAACTACCACTTCTGCCACTCCGCCCTCAACCTCGCCCCGCGCGGCATAGGCCCCATTCCCTTTCACCAAGACCACCACCACTGGAAGCACGAAAACCCCGTCAACCTCGCCGAGCGCGACAACTACTACATCCAAATTCTCTACTATCCCAATGGCTTCACACTCGGCGACCGCAATCTCAAGGTCATTCCCGGCAGCCACCTCGTGGCCCCGACCGCCGAGGCCACGCCTGAGCGCATGCTAGCCGGGGCATACGACGCAGAGGCTGGACGCGAACTAAAAGAGGTGCGGCTCGCAGTGCCTCCGGGTAGTATGGTCTATATCAACGCTCGGATCTTCCACGCCGTCGAGGCCAAACCTACCGACTCTCCCCAGCCCTATCGCATCTTCAACATCGACATCTTCAAAGAAGCCGGACCACCGCATCGCTACACTCAGGAGATTCCGCCCGAATGGATTGCACGCGCCAGTCCCCAACGCAAAAAACTCTTTCTCCGCGAGCCTTATACAGAGGGATGTTGGGCGGCCTGAGCGCTTTTCCTTTCGGCATGGCAACACCCGACTCAAAACATTACAATACCACCGTCCACTGTCTGCGGCGCACAGGAGTATGTGCGTCTTCGCTATAGGAGTTTGTCCATGAGAGTAGCCGCCATCGCCACCATCTACCATCCCAAGTCCCATGCCGACGTCATTGCCACCAAGTTTATGAAGGGCATGTCCACAGACGAGGGACTGATGCCCCCAGAAGTGGACCTAGTATCCCTGTATATCGACCACGTGCTGGAAAACGATATCGGCGTGGGATTGGCTCAAGATTACGGGGTACCCATCTATCCCAGCATCCGCCGCGCCCTGCACGCCGGGGCCGCCAAGCTCGATGTAGATGCGGTGCTGCTCATCGGTGAGCACGGCGATTACCCTTGGAACGAGCGGGGCCGCCACATGTACCCGCGCCGCTATTTCTTCGAGCAAATCGCTGGCGTCTTTGCCGAGAGCGGCCGCTCGGTGCCCGTGTTTTCAGATAAGCATTTTGCGTATGACTTTAGAGACGCCCAGTGGATGTGGGATCGGGCCGAAGAACTGGCCATCCCGCTGATGGCAGGGTCGTCGCTGCCCTTGGCTTGGCGCTCCCCTTGGCTGGAACACCCCAAGGAGACGCCCATTGAAGAAGCCCTGTCTATCGGCTACGGCGGCATCGAGGCATACGGATACCACGCCTTGGAGACGTTGCAGTGTATGGTCGAGCGGCGCAGCGGCGGCGAGCAGGGGGTGGCATGGGTGCAGTGCCTCGAAGGAGACGACGTGTGGCGCGCCCGCGACGAGGGGCTGTGGTCTGGGGAACTGGCCGAAGCCGCTTGCGGTGCCATCGCCAAAAAGCCGGATGGACCTATGGAGGAACATGCCAAAGAGCCGGCCGTTTTCCTCATGGAACACGGCGACGACTTGCGCACGGCGACGTTGATGCTCAGCGGCTATGTCAGCGACTTCGCCTATGCCGCGCGGGCAGGAGGGCAGGTGCAGGCTACGGAGTTCTACTTGCAGAACGAGGGGCCGTTTGCCCATTTCGGCTATCTGTGCCGCAACATCCAAGAGTTTTTCAAAACGGGTCAGGCCCCGTACCCGCCCGAGCGCACCTTGCTGACGACCGGGGTTATCGACGCGGCGATGATTTCGCGCCACGAAGGGCACCGCCGCGTCGAGACGCCTTACCTAGACATCGCCTACCAGTCTTACGACCAGATGCCGCAGCGGCCACAGGGGACGCGGCCCAGCGGTGCCAGCATCGATCCGCAGTCGCCCGACATTCTGTAGGACTTAGTGTGCGCCGCGCCGGAAGAAGGCGTCGAGCGAGTAGCGCCCCCCGCCCGTTAGAAACAACGTAGCAAAAGGGAAAAAGTACAATAGGGCGAACTCCTTTTTCGCCCACGGGTCGTCCCCGTGTATGATAAGCGCGGCCACTAGCATGGTGACCATGAGCGGCACGGCAGCCCAGCGGGTGGCGAACCCCAAAATCACCGCTAGGGCGCAAAACGCTTCGGCACCGGTGGCCAAGGCCATGCTCAGCGACGAGCCAACGCCCAAGGGGTCGGGAAATGAAGAGGAACGCTCCGCAAAGCTGGTCAATTTCCCCCAACCGTGGGCGAGCAACATCATGCCGCCGACGGACACTCTCAATAGCAATAGCCCCAGTGAATAGCCAATGCCGCCCGAGGGCGGCGGGCCGAACAACAGTCTTCTTAGGATCATATTCTCTCCTTAGGTCAGTCTGCTTCAGTCTTTCAATTCGACGATAATATTCCGCCACGGCCCGTCGCCGACGTTAAACGCCTCGTGTACCGCCTCCCCTTCGATCGCGCTGAACCGCACGTCTCCATCCTGCATATCCCTAGCCTCCCCGCGGTTTCCTTCTGCATCGGCCGCCTGCAACCGGCCGTCGCCAATAACTACGTATAGATAGTCGTGCTCGTGCCGATGCAGGCCCGTGCTCTCGCCTGGTGCCAACCGCAGATCCCAAACCCGCACCCGCTCATTCTCAAAGAGCAACTGCGTCCCAACTTCTGGCGAAATGGTTTTGTTTGCTTCCATAATCCCCTTCCTTTTGCGCCCAAGATATATTTAGAGTTACCCGCTCACAACCCCACCTGCGCTTGCCAAGGTCGCCACTACAAAGAAGAGGGCTTTCACTACATGCCGTCCCACACCATCTTCATCAGAGGCGCAGAATCGGAGAGCGTCGAATCCTAATGGTCGCCTTGAAATGGGCTATCCTCATGAGAATATTCATACCAGCAATCGTTGCGCTCTTCTTTTTCTTAGGTGCCGCCAGCCGCAACATCGCACCCGATGCGATGACCCGGGCTACGACCTGGAATTCCCACGAGGGCGACCCCGATGTCTTGGGGGACGGCAAGGTTCCCCAAGACGCCGATGCCCTGCCCTTCTCTTGGAAGACCAAGGGGATTTTGGTATTTGCCTGGGAGGAACCGCTGCAACTGGAAAAGTTGCGGATCTACGTCGGTGTCATCGGCAACAACTACCAAGTTCGCGCCTATCTAGGTGGACGCTTAGACGAGACCGGCACCCTGCGTGAACCCGAAGGGGTGCAAACCGCCCTGATCGAAGAGAATGCGCGGGCCGTGAACCAGTGGATCGAGATTTATTTCCCCCCCGACACTATGGCCGACAACCTCGAACTATGGACGCTGGGACCTACCGTCTTCTACGAGGTGGAGATCTACGTGCGTAACCTGGACGCTACCGCAGTCGAGAGGTTGAGTTGGGGAAAAATCAAGACAGGCCAAGGATCACTTTCAGTTCTACGCGAAATACCGTAACTATAATAAACCTCGTAACCGCGCGGACATCCGCCGATTGCGCGCAGCACCGACCTCAAACGCGGGAGAGTCGATCATGCCCCAAATAACAAAACGCAAACTTGCAAATTTAGCTCTCCTCCTGCTGATCGGCGCTCTGATCGCCTGGGACATCTACTCCCACCAAGCGCAGACCTTTTTCGTCGGGACGGCAAGGTCGGTTCAGCAAGCCCAAGAGCCTTTGCAGGTAGAAGGCTTGCCCCTCCTGCGCCCCGGTACTCTCACCTTGGGCGAAGGCCATCCGACCGTAGCGGTCGCCACTTCGAGCGACCCGGAGTTGGCTTCGTCGGCAGCCCTAAACGCCTCCTTGAGCTTCGCGCAGGTGGATGCCATCGTCCGCCGCGCCCTAGACCTAGACCAATCGGAGCGCTCCATCCGCGCCGTCGTCGAGCCAAGCGACTGGGTCGTCGTCAAAGTCAACATTGTGACCAACAGAGGAAATCCCTCCTCGGCATACTACCACAATGGCATCGAACATCCGGGCCAGATCACGGATTTGCGGGTGGTGAAGAGCGTGATTAACTACCTCATTGAGCAGGTGGGACCGCGGCGCATCACCATTGCCGAGGGCGGGGCCGAATCTCCCCGCAAAGGCGAGCCTGGCTTTCCCACCAATGCAGAAGAAGACGGCTGGTCCGCAACCTATCCCGAATTCGGCGATCTCTCGTACATCAAAATTCTAGAGGAGTTCACCGCCATGGGAGTCTCCACCGTGGTGGACACCTCCGACCTCAACTACGCCCCCTTCCGCCGTGAGCCGGTTCCGGGTGGAGCCATTCAGCGCTTAGGCGTGACGCGCCTGCGGTATCCAGGTGCCCAGTTCGGCTTCCACATAGAGGGCACCGGTAGCTTCCGCAAGGACGGTTACTTCATGCCCGAACCGATCCTAGACGCCGATAAAATAATTTCCATCGCCGCCATGAAGACCACCATCTACGGCACCACTCTAGGCATCAAGAATTACGTCGGCACCCTAGCCTCGGGAGCCTACGGCGATGGCACCTCCAAGCGCCAGCACTACCAAAACAACCCCGAGCACGGGTACGTGGACCTGTTCTCTTACAACCCAGCGGCCTATACCGTCATCGAGGGATTCTGGGGCACCGAAGGCGACGGGCCGCAGTGGGGGCAGAACGTCCAGCACAACGTGGTGGTAGCCGGCGGCGATCCCCTCGCCACCGAAGCCGTGGCCAACGTGGTCATGGGCTTCAATCCACTCGATTTAGAGCATCTCTACCTAGCAGCGACCAAGGGCTTTGGCACTTTTGATCTAAACCGAATCCAAGTGGAGGGACGCGCGCCCGACAGCGTACAGCGCAACTTCGTCAAATCTCGTGGTGGCGGTCGCAGTGGCGCGTTCTACGGGCGCGGTATCCGGCGCTGGCTCGTCGCCGGTCCGTTTCCCAACAGCGGCGATATCGGCTCCGAGCCTCTGCCCAACGAATCCCAGCTATACCCCTTAGAGGGCGAGCCGGCCGGCGATGTAGTGTGGACACAAGTCGAACACCTCGGTTACACCGCTGAAGTCTTACCGCTGGGCGACCTCAATGGAAAGGATCAGGACATCGCCAACTACGCCTTCACTTTGGTGCAGGCACCACAGGCGCAGGAAGGTTTTCTATGGCTCGGCTACGGCGACTACGCCAAGGTCTGGCTGAACGGCGACGTGGTCTATGAGAACATCGCCCGGCGCAATTTTCAACTGGCCGACCAGAAGGTTCCGATCCGTCTAGTACAGGGAGAAAACAGACTACTCTTCAAGATCGGCAACTCAGCCGGGAACACCGTGCTAGCCGCACACGTAGTTGACCAAGACGGCGACCGCCTGCCCGGTATCGAATTCCTGCTGCCGGGCGAGATTCCCACGGCCGTGGAAGAGTCAACGGCCAGCCAGCTCCTACCAGAATCACCGGCGCTGCTGGAGAACTACCCGAACCCATTCAATCCCATCACCCGCATCCGCTTTGCCCTGCCCCAAGCAGGACTTGCTAAGCTGGATATCTACAATGCGGCGGGCCAGTGGATTTGCACCTTGGTGGAAGGAGAAGTCGCCTCGGGCTATCACGAGGTAATGTGGGACGCACGCAATGCCTCGGGCTTCAATGTGGCTAGCGGAGCCTACTTCGCCGTCCTCAAGGCCGGGGGTCTGCGCAAGGCCCGACCCATGACCCTGGTCCGTTGAGCGAGGCTTCACCGCGCCTTTAGGCGTGAAAATGATTCAAACCCTTTACCACGACCTGACGCATCCGCTCTGGCAGGCCACCAGCATTGCAGAGCACTACCTGCGGGATACCTACACGTTGCGCGTCTTGGCAAATTTTTGGGACTTGGCGGCCCAACTCTGGTACTTTGTGGTGCTCGGTGCCTTGTTCAGCACCCTAGCTTGGCGCTATTTGCCTAAGACTCGGATCCGTCGCACGCTCCAGCAGCGGGCCAACGGCTCCATTGTGGCATCCACCCTGCTGGCCTTGATCTCGCCCCTGTGCACCTTTGCCGCCATTCCCGTGGCCGGCCGCCTAATTAACATGGGTGTACCGGCCGCACCCTTGGTGGCCTTTGTCGTGGCCTCGCCGCTGATGAACCCCGCCCTGTTCGTGTACACCGCTGGCACCATCAGCATGGAAATGGCCGTAGCCCGGCTGATCACAGCGGCCAGCGTCGGACTCTTGGCCGGTTTCGCAGCCCAGTCCGCTCTGCGTCGTCTAACGTTCGCCACCCGCACAGCAGTCCCTGCGGAGCACACTCCGGCCACAGCAGACGGTCAGCCTGAAGCCAGAATACTGGCACAGCGCTTCCGTGGCGACCTGCTCTTCATTGTCAAATTCTTCGGCCTAGGGATCTTCATCGCCGCCTTAGTAAAGACCTTCCTGTCCCAAGAGTTGGTACTGGCGCTAGTCGGCCCCGGTAGCGTCTGGGCCGTACCCGTGGCTGTGGCTCTGGGAGTGCCGCTCTACGCTTGCGGCGGCGGCAGCATTCCCATTGTCGAAAGCATGATGCAGATGGGGATGAGTCCAGGAGCGGCTTTGGGTTTTTTCATTGCTGGGCCGGCCACCAAATTCTCCACTCTGACTATGCTTGGGGCGGTCTGGGGCCGCCGCATCTTGCTGTTCTACCTCGGATTGATGTTGGTCGGCGCTCTGTTCTGGGGGTTTCTCTATCCTTTTGGCGGCGAAAATATCCAAGCCAAGACAGGCGGGGTCTATGAGGAACTGATGGGCCGATGATTCACTCTGCCTTGTCACGCCTAAAGGCGAGACAGTCGGCAGGACAACAGATCGACAAACCTCGTCGAGATCGCCAGCGAAGTCTTCTACACCGACTAGCCCACCACCCTTGAGACAAAGAGTAAATTGCGTTTTATTTGCGAACCTGTCTGCTAGGAGAATGACGCCATGACAAATCAAATTGATCATACCTTCAAGGCTGTACCAACCCACGACGAACTGCGCGAAATGGACCGCGACTTGCGCTTCTACCCCAGCACAGTCGATGACCCCACCACCCTCACCACCGAACAAGTCTCGGCCTTCAACCGCGACGGCTACCTCAAGGGCTTCCGCATTTTCGACGACGCTGAGATTGCCGAGCACCGAGCCTTTTTCGACGATCAACTGAGAAAGGTCATGGCCGCCGGCTATGGCAGCTTCACCCTCAGTTCGGCGCATCTCAAATTCGCCAAGGTCTATGACCTCATGCACCATCCCAGGATCCTCGCCTGCGTCCACGATCTCCTCGGTCCCGAATTGATCGGCCTAGCTTCGCACTACTTCTGCAAGATGCCCAAGGACGGCACCACCATTTCCTGGCACCAGGACGCCAGCTATTGGCCATTGACTCCCTCAAAGACGGCGACCGTCTGGCTAGCGATTGACGACGCTGACATCGACAATGGCTGTATGCGCTTCGTCGCGGGCTCGCATCTCCACGGCCAACTCGAATTCCGCCCGAGCGACGCCTCGGAAAACAACGTCCTCGATCAGACGGTGGACGATGTCGAGCACTACGGCGAGATCGTCGATGTCGAGCTCAAGGCCGGCGAAGTTTCGATCCACTCCGACCTGCTTTTGCATAGCTCGCACTACAACGAATCGGATCGCCGGCGCTGCGGGCTAACGCTGCGCTACTGCACCCCCGACGTGCGCGCTATCCCCGGCTACTCTTGGGAGAAGGAAGGCGTGCTGATCAACGCCGCCGACCCGGCTGGCCATTGGGGCAACCCGACCCGACCCGAGCGCGACTACGAGGTGGCCTGAGCTACCTAGCGCGGATCTACGAGCTTCAACGCGCCTTCAGGAGTGAAATCAACCGCAGACTAGACCCGCATGGGTCTGGTCTTTGCTACATATAGAGATGCCCATGGCAAACGACAAACCGCACGTCCTCTTGATTTCCACTGACCATTGGTCCGCTTCCCTCTTGGGCGAAGCCAACCATTCCGCCATTCTCACTCCTACCCTCGATGAACTCGCCCGTAGCGGCACCCGCTTCTCCAACGCCTATAGCGAATGCCCGGTCTGCATTCCCGCTCGTCGCACCCTGATGACCGGCACTTCGCCGCGCACCCACGGCGACCGAGTCTTCAAAACGACCGCCCCCATGCCCGAACTGCCGACCGTGGCGCAGACCTTCCGCGACGCCGGCTACCAAGCGTATGCCGTTGGCAAGCTCCACGTCTATCCCCAGCGCGACCGCATTGGTTTCGACGACGTGCTCCTCGACGAAGAGGGCCGACCGCACTTGGGTGCTGTTGACGACTACGATCTCTTCCTCGCGGACCAAGGCCATGCGGGCATGGGGTTTGCCCACGGCATGAGCAACAACGAATACTCCTTCCGTCCTTGGCACTTGCCCGAGGACTGCCACCCCACCACTTGGGCGGCGCGCCAGATGAGCCGGATGATTAAGCGGCGCAACCCGGCCAAGCCCGGCTTCTGGTACCTGTCCTTCCGCCATCCGCATCCGCCGCTGGTACCCTTGCAGAGCTATCTCGACCTCTACCGCGACATTGAGATCGACGCGCCGCACCACGGCACTTGGGCACGAGACTTCGATAATTTGCCCTATTCGCTCAAAGTCAATCAGGGTGCCAAAGCCCACCTCAAGGGGCCGGAAGTCCTGCGCATTCGCCGCGCCTTCTACGCGCTCTGCACCCAGATTGACCACCAACTCCGCGTGGTCATCGGCACCCTGCGCGAGGAGGGGCTGCTCGACAATACCATTATTTGCTTCACGGCTGACCACGGCGATATGCTCGGCAACCACGGCCTCTGGGCCAAGCGCCTCTACTACGAGCAGTCGGCCAACGTGCCGATGATCTTGCTCGGAGGCCGGGACGGACGAGTGCCGCACCACACAGTCGATGACCGCCTCGTCGGCTGGCAGGACGTCATGCCGACCTTGCTCGACCTAGCGGGCATCGACATCCCCGACACCGTCGAGGGCCTATCCATGGTCGGCGAGGAAGAGCGCAGTTATCTCTACGGCGAGTGCGGCGAAGGATCGAACGCCTCCCGCATGATCCACGCGGGACAACACAAGCTGATCTACTATCCCGTCGGCAACCGCGTCCAACTCTTCGACCTCGAAAGCGATCCCAACGAGCTGAACGACCTAGCTGGATCACCCGACCACGCCGCAATCCAGGCCCAGCTCAGCGAGCGCCTCGTCGGCGAACTCTACGGCAGCGACGAAGCCTGGGTCCAAGACGATCAACTCGTCGGCCTACCCGGCCAGCAATGGGCACCCGGTCCCAACCGCAGCCTCTCTGGTCAACGCGGCCAGCACTATCCCGTGCCGCCCCAGATCAATGCCGACAAAGTCGTGGGTGCGCCGTGAAACCTCGCAACTTCCTCTTCATCCTGTCCGACCAGCACCATCGGCTCGTCAGCGGCTGCTACGGCCATCCGCTGGTGCAGACGCCCCATCTGGACGCCTTAGCTGCGCGCGGCACTCGCTTTCAAAACGCCTATACCAATTGCCCGATCTGCGTTCCGGCCCGCGCCTCGCTGGCCACCGGTCGCTACGTGCATCAGATCGGCTACTGGGACAATGGGCATCCCTACGATGGCACGCCTGTCTCTTGGCACCAGCGCCTGCGCGACCAAGGCTTCTGCTGCGACTCGATCGGCAAGTTGCACTTCAAGGGGCAAGGTGCAGACCACGGATTTAGCGAGGAAATCGAGCCGTTGCACGTAGTGGATGGCGTCGGCGATGTCCTCGGCTGCATCCGCGATCAGCCGCCTTTGCGCGACAAGCACGGAGAGCTTGGACGCGCGGGCGCGGGCGATTCTACTTATTTGCAGTACGACGCCCGCTGTACCGAACACGCCTTGTACTGGCTCGCCGAGCACCGCGACGATGATAAGCCTTGGGTGGTCTTCCTCAATTTCGTCTGCCCGCATCCACCCTATATCTCCCCGCCGGAAATCTACGCTCAATACCCGCTCGCAGACGTGCCGCTGCCGCCGCAGTGGACGCCCGATACGTGGCCCGACCATCCGGCGCTAGACTACTTCCGCCGCTTCTTCCACTTCGACCAAGGGCACAGCGAAGAGACGGTGCGGCGCGTTACAGCCGCGTACTACGGTACCACGACCTATCTCGACCAGCAGATCGGTCGCGTACTCGGCGCGCTCGACGAGTTCGGCCTGACGGACTCCACCCGCGTGCTCTATACCTCCGACCACGGCGAGTGCTTGGGAGCCCGAGGCATCTTCGGCAAGTTCACGCTCTACGACGAAGCGGCGGCCGTACCGATGATTATGGCTGGGCCAGACGTGCCAGCGGGAAAGGTGGTGCAGACGCCAGTTTCTTTGGTGGATTGCTTTCCAACCGCGCTCGAATGCGTCGGAACCGCATTGATCGACGAAAACCTACCCGGCCGCTCGCTATGGCAGATCGCGCAAGAAGACGATCAAGAGCGCACTGTTTTCAGCGAGTATCACGCGCTGGGTACCGAGCACAGCACCTATATGCTGCGCCGCAATCGCTACAAGTACAATTACTACGTCGGCGCACCGCCGCAGCTTTTCGACTTGGCGGAGGATCCCGACGAGCTAAACGATTTGTCCGGCATCCCAGAGTACCAAGATCTATTGCGAGACTGCGAAAGAGAATTGCGCGTCTTACTCGACCCAGAAGAGGTTGACGAGCAGGCCCATGCCAGCCAGCGGGCAACCATCGAAGCGGCGGGCGGGACTGCTGCG
Organism: Candidatus Latescibacterota bacterium; assembly: GCA_022827835.1. Lineage (GTDB taxonomy): Bacteria > Latescibacterota > UBA2968 > UBA8231 > UBA8231. The sequence continues at coordinate 104,758 of JAJEIO010000019.1, read as the reverse complement.
GTGATTCAACGCGGAGCCTTCGATCACTCGCCGACGCCCGGGGAAAAGGCCGCGTTTAGATCGCACAAGTGACGCTGAGCAGCACCCGTTTAGCGTGCTGATACACAAGCGCTGAGCGCAATTTGCCCAGACATGCTGTCGGCCTTTTCTTCTTTTTTATGCCCGACACCCCAAGCAACCCGGCAAACCCCACACACAGACTTTCCCCCGCAGCTCGTCTCCGCAGCCAGTCGCGGTTGATCGGCGTCGCCGTTAGCGGCTCGATCAACAACGCCCTCCTCACTTCCATCGTCCCCCTCTTTCTCCTCTCGCTCAATGCCTCGCCCTTTCTCATCGGCTTAGTCGCCACCAGCGAGTATCTCCAGAAGATGGGGCGCGTCGTCGGGTTGCAACTCATGCACCGCACCGGGAAGGCCGGACTCTTCTTTTGGGGAAGGCTCTGCTCGTTGCCAGCGGGGCTAGCCCTGGCGCTGTTGGCGTTCTACGGCGCGAACGGGGTTTGGGCTGCTTGGATCGGACTAGCCCTGTTTAGCGCCCGAGGTCTCATACAACAAGCAGGCAACACCGCTTGGTGGCCCCTAGTCCAAGACAACACCGCTAGCAGTGGAATCGGTGCCTTTCTCACGCGCATGCGCCTTCAGCAGCGCCTGCTCGAACTCGTCTTGCCCATCCTGATCGGCTGGTACCTCGGCTCTCAGCCCATAGCCGACGACTTCGGTCCGCTCTTCGCTCTGGCGGTTTTTTCCACCTGCGGCGGGGCCTTCTTGGTGCGCGCAGTAGCTGAGCAACCGCTGTCCTCGCCCGAAGACGGTCTAACTCGCCGCTTGCGCCAAGCCTTCGCCGCGCCCCAGATCCGCACGTACACCCTCTTCATTATGGCCCGTACAGCCGTGCTAGCGGCAACCTTCCCGCTGTGGGTCGTAGCACTCACGGGTGGGGGGCTGCCCGTTAGCTACTTCGTCTGGATGACGCCAGTACAAGCCCTCGGCTATGTGGCTGGGCTGCATGGCTGGGGGCGGATGGTGGACCGGCACGGCAGTCGGGGACCGCTGACCATCACGCTGTTGCTGCAGGCGGCCATGGCACCCGCTTGGCTCTTCCTGCCTACGGGACTCCCGTGGATCGCACTTTGGGCGGGGGGCGTCTATCTGCTCTGGGGTGCGCTGGACGGCGGCCACCAAATGGGGCAGTCGCGGGCGATGATCGACGCCGTTTCCAAAGAGTACCAAGCCGAGGGGTTCTCCCTTGCGATGTACGCTTCGGCACTGGGCGGTATTGTCGGCGGCATCGCGGGTGGGGCCTGTTTCCAATGGTCTGCTGCGCTGGCAGGTCCGCGGGGGCCGCTCTTTTATTTGTGTGCAGTCCAGTTCGCGTTTGTTGCGGCTTGGCTACTCAGTACTCGGCTGGCCGGTTACCGGGAGCAAACCCCCGTGCGCCGCTTCTTGCGCTTGTCATCTTAGAGCCTCCGTCGTATGTTGCTTAATCTTCACTTCAAGATGCCCACGGACGCATGATTCACACTGCAAAGGCCCTTGCCGAACTCGTCGAGCGCGCTCTAGCCTATGAGCGCGTTGCCCTAGACACTGAATTCGTTTGGAACCGTACCTACTATCCCAAGCTAGGCGTAATCCAATTGGCCCTCACCGACGGCGACTGCCACCTGATCGATCCGGTGGCGATTGCGGATCTCTCGCCCCTTGGTGCCCTGTTAGAACACCCAGAGGTCGAACTGATTCTCCACGACGCCCAACAGGATTTGGCTATCCTGCGCCGGGCCACGGGTACTTTTCCGCGCAACGTCTTCGACACCCGCTGCGCGGCCGGGCTTGCCAATATGAGTTCTACCACTTCGCTAGCCGAACTCTTGGAGCAAACCCTCGGCGTGGTCCTCGACAAAACTGAGACGCTCACCAACTGGGTCCGTCGTCCTCTATCGGAGGACCAGCTAGCGTACGCCATTGAGGACGTGCGCTATCTGCACGACGCGCGCAAGGTGTTACAAGCTCGCGTCGAAGAAATTGGTCGCAGCACATGGCTGACCGAGGAAATGGCCGCATACGACGATCCGAGTCTATACGAGGAGCGAGACCCACGCGAGCAATTCACGCGGATCAAGGGCACGGGCCGAGCTTCCCCGCGCGAGTTGGCCATCCTCCGCGAGTTGACCGCTTGGCGCGAAAAGGAAGCCCAGCGATGCGACCGGCCGCGCAATCACGTGTTGACGGACGAAGTCCTCGTGTTACTAGCCCGGCGCAAGCCTCAGTCGCTGGAGGAACTGGGCCGGATCCGCGCGCTCGGCAATCACCGCTACGACCGCTACCTTCTCCAACAGATTCGCTGTGGCTTGGCCGTCCCCGACGCGGAGTGCCCGCCCCGGCTGCGCCGACCGCAACTCGACAAGGAGGTCATCGAACGCAAACTCGCCCAGTCCATGGATCACTTGCGCCGCCAAAGCGACGCGGCGCGGATTGATGCGCCCTTTGTCGCCACCCGCGCCGAAGTGCACAACCTAGTCATCGCCGCGGTCGCGGCCACGCCCGAGGATCATCGCCTCCTGCGCGGGTGGCGGCGCGATTTCATTGGCGAAGCCCTATACGGCATCGCCACTTGCCCCGAGTAATCCGGCCACACTTGATGTGGCCGCATGAGGTACCGCCGGACACAGATCGTCGCGTAGAACATCGATGACGCCGCCCTTGGATGGGTAAACAACAGATGCTCAACTTACTGCGCAGCCAATTTCTCGAATGGGGCCTCGGCAAAGACCTCGGCGAAGACCTCGCCGCACTGGTCGCCTTGGCTGTGGTGGCCTTTATCGCCTTGCTCGCCCACCTTCTAGCCAGAGGGCCTTTACTCCGCGGCTTCGACGCCATCATTCGCCGCACCGATATCCCCTGGGACGACGCCCTGATCGAGTGCCGGGTCCTGCACCGGCTGGCCCATCTAGTCCCCGGCCTCATCTTCTACCACCTAGGGCCAATGGCCTTAGAGGGCCACCCCGTTTCCGTCAAAATCATCCAGACCGCGGCGCATATTTATCTGGTGCTCGCCGGCTTACTAGCCGTTGAGGCGTTGATAAGCGCGGGCGTCAGCATCTACAACAGCACTAGGACCTCGCACGAAGTCTCCATCAAGGGGCCGGTGCAGTTCCTCAAGATCATCCTCTTTTTGCTCGGCAGTATCGTCGTCGTCGCAACCCTAATCGGCCAATCGCCGCTCTACTTGCTCGGTGGCCTGACGGCGATGACCGCGGTTTTGCTTTTAGTCTTCCGCGACTCGATTCTCGGGTTGGTCGCCGGCATCCAGACCTCGGTAAACCGCATGGTCGCCTACGGCGACTGGATTGAAATGCCCCAGTACGGAGCCGACGGCGACGTGATTGACATCACGCTGACGACGGTCAAGGTGCAAAACTGGGACAAGACCATCACCACCATTCCCACGTACGCGCTGATCAGCGAATCGTTCAAAAACTGGCGCGGGATGCAGGAGTCGGGCGGGCGGCGGATCAAGCGGGCGATCCATCTCGACGTCAGTACCATCAAGTTTTGCGACGAGGAAATGCTCACCCGCTTTGCCAAAATCCAGTACATCACCGCTCACATTGAGCGCAAGAAGCAGGAGCTAGCCGAATACAACAAACTCAACCAAGTGGATCTCTCACATCTGGTAAATGGCCGGCGCATGACCAATATCGGCACCTTCCGCGCCTATGTACATGCGTATCTGAAAAACCATCCGCAGATCAACCAAGAGATGACCTTTCTGGTGCGTCAGCTAGCGCCGACCTCCAAGGGACTACCCCTCGAAATTTACGTCTTTTGCAAGGATATAGTCTGGGCCAACTACGAGGCGATTCAGGCCGACATTTTCGACCACATCTTCGCCATTGTGCCCGCCTTTGATCTGCGAGTCTTTCAGGAGCCGACCGGGACGGACTTTCAGGCGCTGGGGGAATCGCAGTAGGGGACTGTTTAAAACCGTCCCCTACTGCGATGTTGCCGTCAGAAATTAAAGGATATCGCTATGTCCACTGAGAACCTGCTCTACACCACCATGTCCAGCTCCATCGGCGAGCTACTCCTAGCCGGCGACTCCACGGGCTTGCGGCACATCTATTTTGAGAGCGGCGACTTTACTCCACCGTCAGATTGGCAGGCCGTAGCTGCTCTACCCTACCCGGTCGCCGACCAACTCGATTCCTACTTCGCCGGACACCTGCACAGCTTCGACCTGCCGCTCAATCCCCAAGGAACGGCGTTTCAGCGCAAAGTCTGGGCCGCACTCTTGGAAATTCCCTATGGCGAGACGATCTCTTATTTGGAGCTAGCTCGCCGCATCGGCAACCCAAGCTCGGTCCGCGCCGTCGGCTTGGCCAACGGCAGGAACCCCCTGCCGATCGTCGTGCCTTGTCACCGAGTGATCGGCAGCAACGGCGCGCTAGTCGGCTACGCCGGAGGGCTGTCTATCAAAAGAGCGCTGCTCGCCCTCGAAGGCGCGCTTGCCCCTCAACTCGATCTCTTCTAAGGCTGGAGGTCTCATGTCCACGTATCGCATTGCTATCATCGGCACGGGTCGCGTCGGCTATCAGTTCAGTTTCTCCGACCTGCCCGACAACCACGCCGCTGCTGTCGCTCAACACCCTTCCTGCGAGTTGGTCGCTGGCGTCAACCGGGGACGCGAAAAGCTCGACGCCTTTGGCGAGCGCTTCGACGTCGAGGCACTCTACCACGACTATCGGCAAATGCTCGCCGAAGTCCAGCCCGACATCTGCATCGTTGCCACCCACCCCGAACTCCACGCCGAAATGGTCACCAACTGCGCCCAAGCCGCCTCGACCCGAGCCATCATCTGCGAAAAGCCAATGGCCCTTTCGCTGGAGGAATGCGACCAGATGATCGCGGCCTGCCAAGGGGAGGACGTGCTCTTGCAGGTCAACCACAACCGCCGCTGGCACTCCGAGTGGGTTCTCGCCAAAACACTCCTCGACGCGGGAGCTATCGGCGAGTTCAACCACATCTATTGCTATATGGATGGCGGCAAACCGGCCCCTTGGTGGCGCAGCGAGAACGAAGGCCCCTTACTGCACGACTTCACCCATTATTTTGACCTGATGGATCTCTACGCCGGCGAGGTGGATTGGCTGTGCGGCATGGCTGAGCAGCGCATGCGTCCCTGGGCTGTCGAGGATTTTTCGGCTGCTATGCTCAAGTTCAAAGGGGGAGCCACCGGGCTGATCTGCGGTGCCGAGCTGACGCAGTATAACGACAACGCCTTCGAGCTGCGCGGCTCAACCGGCCTGATCCGCATGGACCTCGAGCAGGTCCGCCTCTTTCAGTCCAAGGTCGCGCTGTCTGAGCCTGACAGCGGCTTTGAGTGGAGCAGCCTCGAAGAAGTCGAAGTCGAACGGCCGGCCCCGGTCTCTACGTACGTCGCAGCACTGTCTGAGTTGATTGACGCTTTGGAAGGACGCGGCACCTTGCGCAGCGACGGAGCCGTAGGTCGCCGCTCGTTGGAAATGGTCATGGCCATCTACCAGTCGCAGCTAGAGGGCAACCGCCCCGTTCACTTCCCCATCTCACTCGCCGAATCCGGCGTCGAAGCGCTGCGTCGGGCGGGGAATTTCAAGGAGCAAGAGGCGTAACCTCCGCAGCCATTCAGACAGGCAACGCCATCGCGAATCTTCCATAATTTGAACGATTCGAGCGGTAGATCGTCTTGTTTCTACTATTCTGCGTTTATCTGCGTCCATCTGCGGACCTTCACGCATAGCTTCGCTCGGAGAATAGACATGGCCAAAGCCAAAACGCGGCCCAAGTACAAAAGTCGCGCCAGCAAGAAACTCCGCGTCGCCTTCATCGGCGCTGGTGGCCGCGCCCTGATGGCCCACTACCCCTCATTGCGCGACATCCCCGAGGCCGAACTAGTCGCCGTCGCCGAACTCGACGAACAGCGCCTGCACAAAACCTGTGACCTCTACGACATCAAAGGCCGCTACAGCGCCTATCGCCAAATGCTCGAACGCGAAAAACCCGACGCGGTTTACGCCATCATGCCGCCGCACCACCTTTTCGACATCTGCGCCACCGTAATCGAACACGGCTGCCATCTCATCATCGAAAAACCTCCCGCCGTTACCACTGAGCAAATCCGCCAACTCGCCGTTTTGGCCCGTCGCCACAACGTCCTGACTGGCGTCGCCTTCCAACGGCGTTTTGCCCCCGTCATTCGCCGTGGCAAAACCCTGTGCGAAAAACGAGGCACTGTGCACACTGCCCACGCCAGCTTCTACAAAAACTGGGTCGGCGGTGCTCCCTACTATCGCGGAGCGTTGGACATGCTTACCTGCGATGGCATTCACGCCGTGGATACCCTGCGCTACCTGTGCGGCGGCGAAGTCGAATCCGTCGCCAGCGACTCGCGCCGCCTCGACGCCGACCACTGGAATGTCCATTTAGCCCTAGTCCGTTTCAGCAGCGGGGCCACCGGACTCTTGCTCAACAACTTCATGGCCGGTCGGCGGATATTCAGCGTCGAGATCCATGCCCCTGGCATCTCCTTCTTCGGCGATCCCGAAGAAGGCGGTCAGCTCTACGCCGACAACAAAACCGAGCCTATCGACGAGTTAGACCCCTCCGTCTTAGCAGGCAGCGCAGAGGACTATCGAGCCTTCGGCCCCTACGATATCAACCGCCATTTTGTGGATTGCATGTTAAAGGGAAAAGATCCCGAAACGAATTTCGACGACGCGACCAAGACCATGGAATTGGTCGATGCGATCTACCGTTCGCAGATTTGAGCAGCGAGGTCCGAGTTGATCGACGCTCTTGCAGGCAAGGCGTCACTCAGCGACGCACCGCCCATCCCCATACGTCAACACCGGCGCGTTGGGCAGTGAGCAGTCCGAAGCATACCCATAGAGTTCGTTCATCTCGGCTTCAAAGGCGTTATACGCTGTTAGCCGCTCGGCTAGTGCCGTCGTATCGGTGGACGAAGCAGAGTAAACTATAAACTCCCAAGGACCGCCGCAGGGCTTGGAGCCCAAGCCCGCGTAGCGACAGTCCTCAATCGACGCGCCCGCAGCGTCGCCGACGAGCGCGTCGATTTCCCGTCGCATCTCCGCTAGCTGTGCACGGTCGCCTTCCTCGGTCCGCTGGTCGCCATTGTTGTCTCCAACGGGATCCGAGTCGCCGCAAGCAACGAGGGAAACGGCGATCCATGCCGCCGCAATCAAGTATCGCATAGTCTTCCTCTCCGTTAAAAGAGAGCCATAGCCTGCACTGTGAGAACACCTAACCTGCTGCACGGTTCCCCCACCGCGTCGCGATAACTGCATCCATGAAAATCTGCCCTAGGTGAAATACAATACAAGGTATTGCTAGCAACCCCTTCTGCTCGGGCGATACCGCCGAATCCGGCAAAAACGCCAGCACCGTCATCGCCACCGGCAAGGTCTTCTGGCTCGCCATCAGCACAACGGTCTTGCGCGCCGCCGCTTCGAGCTGCAAAAGCACGCAAGCGCCGCCGTTGAGCAGCAGGTAGAGCGCATGGATTGCCAATCCAGACACCACCATAATCAACAAGCTCGCAGGTTCTATCTGGGCTAGCCGCCCGGAGGACTCGCTGAATTTCATCCACGGAATCGAGATCAGCGCCGCGTTGCTGGCCAAAGTCAATCGCGAGCGCTGGGCGTCGATCCAATCGACGGCGAAGCGCCGCAGGTACTTGCCGACGCCCAAGGGCAGCAATATCGAAAGACAGAGTTTGGCGAACAGATCGCTAGCCGAAAGCTCGACCTGGCCTAGGGAACTCAGCAGATGCGCCAACACGAAGGGCACCGTGAATATGCCGGCGACATTGGTCAGCACCGTCAAAAGCAAGGCCAAGGCTACGTTGCCTCGGGCCTGCGCCGTCAGCGCCACGCCCGAGGTCAGGGTCGTCGGCATGCAGCAGAACAGGGCCAGACCGAACTGGAAGGCGGGTTCCATCGGAAGCTGGAACGCGATCGCCGCACCGATAAAGGGCGTGGCGAAGAGAATCGAAACACACCCCCACGACGTCGCCTTCCACGCGGCGAGGGCGGCGTGGACTTCGTCGGTCTTCAACATCAGCCCCGAAAGGAAAAAGATGAGGCTAACCGCGACGTACTGCGTGGGCAGTTCGGCCATGTAGAGGCCCGGACGGGGGAAGAAGAAACCCACCACGGCCACGACCAACAGACCAACGGGCAGAAATTGCCGCTGTAGAAAATCTAGCATGGTCCGCTCACAAAAAAGGCCGGACACCGCCCGGCCAGACCGATAACACTGTGTCTTCTTGGAATCTACTCGCTCTCCGCTAAGGCAACGGTGCGGTAGCCGTAACAGATGTCTTCACAGACGGTACACGACTCCACATCGCCATCGCGACACTCTAGGGCACCATCGCGGAACGTCTGGAGAAACTCGTTGGCCGAAGGTTTTTCTGAAAACAACACGCGCAAAAAGCAAACCAACCGCTGCCGCGCCTCATTGCTGATTAGGTGCTCAACCTTGCAGGCGTCGATCATTGCGTCGTCCTCATCCATGCCGAGGGCGTCTCCGAGGAAACGCTGCACGACTAGGCGTGTGGCCTCGGTTTCCTGTACAACCTTCAGGCCCTGTTCGGTAAGTTCGAGGAAGCGATTGGGATCCTCTTGCACGTAGCCGCGCTCCTTGAGGTGCTTCATGGCCGTCGAGACGCTGCCTTTGGTGATGCTCAGGTGCTTGGCGACATCCGAGACGCGGGCGTAGCCGTGCGCCTCGCGCAGCTCGTGGATCGCCATCAGGTGGTGCGCGGCGCTGTGACTTAGTTCGTTTTCTTCGTAGGCTCTCCAGACTTCCTCAAACATGCGTTTCGCCTTTCTGCCTCCACCTAAGTCGCAAGGTCTTGTACTGAGTCATTGGCCGAGCTTGCGCAGCAAATCCACGCAGCGATTGGAATAGCCCCATTCGTTGTCGTACCATCCGAGGAGCTTGACCATATTTCCTTCGAGAACATTCGTCGATAGCGCGTCGAAGACGCACGAGTGCGGGTTGCCTACGATATCGGCCAAGACCAAAGGCTCCTCGGAGTACTCGAGAATGCCAGCCAGCGAGTTGGCCGCCGCGGCTTTGAACGCCGCGTTGATTGCTTCGGCATCCGCTGCGCTTTTGAGTTCGGCGGTGAGGTCGGTCAATGAACCGTCGGGGGTTGGTACGCGGATGGCCAAGCCATCGAGCTTGCCGTCGAGCTCGGGTAGCACCTTACCTACTGCGGCCGCCGCCCCCGTAGTTGTGGGCACCATCGAGGCCGCGGCCGAGCGCGCCCGCCGCATGTCGCTGTGCGGGGCATCGAGCAGGCGTTGGTCTCCGGTGTACGAGTGAATCGTATTCATCATGCCTTTGACGATGCCGAATTTTTCGTGTAGGACTTTGACCATGGGGGCTAAACAGTTGGTCGTACACGAAGCATTGGAAATAATCGCGTGGTCGGCTTGGATGACGTCGTCGTTGACGCCCATTACCACGGTTACGTCTTCGCCTTTGGCCGGAGCAGAAATGACGACCTTTTTGGCCCCAGCGTCGATGTGAGCGCGAGCTTTGTCGGCCTCGGTGAAAAATCCCGTTGACTCCAGCACCACTTCGACCCCTAAATCGCTCCAAGGCAGGTTGGCCGGGTCGCGCTCGGCCAAGATGCGAATCGCTTGGCCATTGACGACCAAGTCGTCGCCAGCAACCTCTATGTCGCCGGCGAAGCGGCCGTGGGTGGAGTCGTATTTGAGTAGGTGGGCAAGTGTTTGGGCGTCGGTTAGATCGTTGATGGCTTTGATCTCGATGCCACCTTGCTCGACAGCCGCCCTGAACACCAAACGACCGATTCGACCAAAGCCATTAATAGCAACAGGTAGCTCTCCCATTTTCCAGTGTATTCCTTCCTGTAAATAGCAGTAGATTTGGGGGTCTGAGAAAAGTCAGCCGCTCATCCCTGCGGGCCATGCGACGATCCAAATGAATATGGTAGCAAACGGATGAACGGAACTTTACAGCCCGATGTAAAAACTTATATTGCACAGTTGCGGGAAGCGTGCAAGGCGGGCAATCGGACTTGATTCTCAACTTTTGCGTTTTTTGCGTTGCAAAAAGCTAACGAATAAACCCGACCTCAGCAAGAGCACTACCACTGGCCGAGATGGGCAATGGTGGGCTAGACTGAAGGGCGGAACGGACGATCAAAGAACAGAGAAGCGATGCGCGAGGAAGGCATAGCCTTGGAGAAAACGCTGCTGTGTATCGATGAGCGGCAGCCGACCTATATCGAACAACTGAAATCCTTTATCCGCATCCCCAGCGTCAGCACTGGTGCCGATGAGGACACCAGCGACGGCCTCGTCCAAGCGGCCGATTTCCTCGTCGGCCAATTCGACCAAATGGGGTTTGAGGTCGAGAAGATCCAAGTAAGGGCCGCTACCAATCCCCTAGTCGTCGCCCGTAGTCCCGCGTTCTCGTCGGATCGACCTACTGTCTTGATCTATGGTCATTACGATGTACAAGGAGTGGACAATCCGCGCTCGGCTTGGGAGGTGGATCCCTTTGCCGCCGAGGAGCGGGACGGCTTCCTCATCGCCCGGGGGGCCAGCGACAATAAGGGTCCCTGCTTCGCGCATCTGAAGGCGGCCGAAGTCGTCTTCGCCAATGGGAATCAGCTTCCGTTCAACTTGGTCTTCCTGATCGAAGGCGAGGAGGAATGCGGCAGCGCGGCGTTGAGCCAGTTTGTGGCCGAGGGTGGGCTTGACGAATTTGCCCCGGTGCTTTGTACGGTGATTTCCGACACCAGCATGTACGGGCCGGACCAGCCCTCGCTGACTGTGGGTCTGCGCGGCATTGTCTATACCGAGGTCGAGGTTTTTGGACCGGTGCAGGACGTGCATTCCGGCCTTTTCGGCGGCATTGTCCACAACCCCAACCAACTCCTCGTCAACGCCTTGTCCGGCCTCATCGACGCCGAAGGGCATATCACCGTGCCCGGTTTCTACGACGAAGTCCAGCCGCTTTCGGCCCGCGAAAAAAGCCTCTACGCCGCCCTCGCGGTGGACGAGGATGCCTATTGCCGCACCTTGGGCGTGCCCTCGCTGGTGGGAGGGCAGGAGTACTCCCTCCTCGAAAGGCGCTGGACTCGTCCCACGCTCGACATCAACCTCCTCAGCGGCGGCAGTCCGCGCACCGTCATACCGGCTGTCGCCCGAGCTGCCATCTCCTGCCGATTAGTGCCCGACCAAAATCCCGAACACATCCAAGCGGCCCTCGAAGGGCACATCCGCGCTCAGCTGCCCGCAGGTACCCGCATCGAGTTCAAAAATCAGCATTGCTCACCGGCTTATTATTTGGACCTAGATCACCCACTAGTCGAGCCGACACTTGAGGCCATGCGCAAGGGATTCGAGATCGAGCCGGTGTTTACCCGCGAGGGCGGCTCCATTCCCATCGTCGTCGATTTTGCCGCTGCGACAGGGGCACCAGTCCTGCTCATCGGCCTAGGGCAAATCACCGACAATTGGCACGGCCCCAACGAGCGCTTTTCCATGCGCGACTTTCACCGCGGCATCCGTACTTCGGCTGCGCTCTTATGCGAGTTGGCGCGAGCATCTCAGCGCGCAACATAGTCCCGCCATTCTGCACAAGGCAAGGAGCCATCTGTGTCTCTCTCCCACTCCCAAGTAACCCATTTCAAAAATCACGGCTACACTGTGGTTCCCGATTTTTTTGACTCCCGCGAAGTCCGAGCCATACAAGCCGAAGTCGAACGCTTCAAACGCGAAGGCTTGGTCCGCAATGTCGCCACTGAGGGCGATGGCGAGACCCCCTCCACTACCAAGGTCAACTTGCAACTGATTCCCTTGTACGACAAAAGCGATCTCATCCGCGCCCTGCCCTTTGACGAAAAAATCACCATTGCCGTCTCACGGCTCATCGGCACGCCCTTCATCCTGCACCTAGATCAGATGTTTCTCAAGCCAGCCGGCCACGGCATTGGCACGGACTGGCACCAAGACAACGCCTATTTCAAAATAGACGATCCCTTAAAAGGCACTGCCATGTGGGTTGCCGTTCACGACGCAACCATCGAAAATGGCACCATTCACGTCGTGCATGACTCCTTCAAGGAGGAGTACCCGCACGACCGCGATCCTTACTCCGATCACCACATCCACTGCCAAGTACCCGAGGAGCGCGCCGTGCCCATTGAGCTAAAGGCCGGTGGCGTCGCCTTCTTCTGCTACGGCACGGCCCACTCGACTAAAGCCAATACCACCGATCGCGAGCGCGCCGGACTTGCCTTCCACTTTCTGCACACCGCCTGCGTCGAGCGCGCCAGACTCATCGGCGAACGACGCGGTCAGCCCATCTTGGTGGGGCCGGAAGCCACGGGTGGCCAAGCCGAATACGGCGTGCGCGTCGCTGGGACTTGGGAACGAGAAATCGAGCGCGTCCTCGAGGGAGCAGCCAACTAATGCCGCACATCAAACCCGACGACCTGCGCCAGATCGGCTACCAGCTTTTCGAGACGGCTGGCTGCCCTCCTGCCAGCGCCCGCGCCGTGACCGACCACTTAGTCGAGTCGTCTCTCTACGGGCACGACTCGCACGGCAGTCTGCGCCTTTACGAATACATCGAACAAATCCAAGACGGCACCTTTGATCCCCAAGGCCAGCCTTCTATCGTCAGCGAAAAACCCTGCACCGTGGTCGTCGATGGCGGCGGAACCATGGGCCAGATCGGCGGGACGTTCGCTACCCAGCTAGCCATCGACAAGGCCGCTCAGTACGGGGTTGCTACCGCCACGCTGCGCAACTGCGGGCATGTTGGCCGGGTGGGGGCCTATCCGCTACAGGTCGCCCGTCAAGGCATGATTGGGTTAGCCTTTTGCAACGCCGGTCACCTCGGGCGCCAGATCGCTCCTTACGGCGGGATCGACGGCAAGCTCAGCACCAACCCCATATCCTGTGCCGCGCCTCGGCGCAACGCCGATCCACTCTTGGTCGATATGACCACTTCGGTCTGCGCCGAGGGCAAGGTCCGCGTCGCCTATAATCGCGGAGAACAGCTACCCGAGGGGCGAATCATCGACCACGATGGCAACCCTTCTACCGATCCAGAGGCATTTGTCGGCGATCCGCCCGGCGCGATCCTGCCTTTCGGCGGGCCGGTGGCCTATAAGGGGTACTGCCTGAGTATGATAGTTGAGATTCTAGGCGGGGCTCTCAGCGGTCAGGGCTGTGCCAACGGCGAGACCGTCATGCAGAGCAACGGACTGCACCTGACGGTGTACAACATCGATCACTTCGTCGAAATGGACTTCTACTTCGACGAACTCGAAAGCCTAATCCGCCACGTATCCACCAGCCGCGTCGATCCGCACATCGGCGAGATACAGCTACCCGGCGATCCCGAATACCGCACGGGACGCCAGCGCCGTGAAGAGGGTATTCCCATCGACGACACGACTTGGGGCCACATCGGCGAGGCCGCACGGAGCCTTGGGCTGGACCCTCAGACTTGGTTGCAATAGGGGCGAATGGCGGGAACGTGTGGGAATCGAACCCACCCAGCGCAACTCTCGCTACGCCGCAACGGATTTGAAGTCCGCGGCAGCCACCAGGCACACATCCGCTCCCGCAAAGTTTTCGTTTGGATACGCAAAAATATAGAATGAGATCCCAATAGCACCAACGGACCTACGGTGCTACTTGGTCTGCGCTGCTTCGGCCCGCGCCTTGCGCTCGGCCCGCTCGGCCGCTTTGCGCTCGGCCACCTCGGCTTCTGTCGGCAAGCGTCGCGCGGGCATTTCTGGATACTCAAGCGGCAACTCCCAGCGCAGGGTTCGCAAGGGAACGTCGCCCAAGTTTTCAATCTGCAACTCTAGATATTCATCGTCGAGCCCGACAATAGGCTTCTTGTCGTCGCTTTTGCGATTGGGGAAGAAGACCCGGTAGTAGGTCTTGCCGTCGAGCACCTCTCCTTCGGGCCGGTCGCTCTCGTACGGATAGAAATTAAACGTCCCGCTGGGCTGGAAGCGCACACCTTGCTGATTGACCAAGAACGTGCGCGCACCAATATCGGCAATATAGGGCTTGAGCTGAGACTCTCCGCTCGACAGATAAACGGTAAAGACCAAACGACTGTAGAGCGTCAAGCCCCAACGGTCGTCATACTGGTCGCGCAGGATGGGAAACTTGGGGTCGTAGATGGCATCAACGACCCGGCGTATGTATTCGGCTCTCCAGATGTCGAAGGCGCGTTTTTGCAGGGGATTGCGCGCATCAAAGGACGGATTTACGTAGATAAGATACTGAAAGTAAAGGCTGTTTATGTCCGTGCCGTCTTCGGCCGGATAGGTGCCATCGACGTAGGAGTAGAGTAGTTGTTTGATGCGAAATTCGAGCTGCTCCTGCCCCAAGTCCTCGCGCTCAGCCCGCGCATAGGCGTGGGCAATTTCGTAGGCGAAGGTATGCAAGGCTGCCTGCACCAAGACGCCGTCGGCACCCCGATGGCTTCTGTTTACGGTGCGCCATACTTCCTGCCCGACGCGCGCGAAGGGGCCTTCCGAAAGTTCTAGGGCGCAGCCCGTGCCCGCCGCACATATCCAGCAAAGGAGCAAGACCCTGCTTGGCATGAATTACCTCCGTCGAGGAGGGAGGATGCCCAGCGTCGCGCTATTCCTTGACGACCCAGAGCTTGACCGCTGTTGCTACCTCTGGATGGAGGCGCACTTCGACATTGTAAACACCCAATTCGCGGATGGGGTCTTCGAGGTGGATGGCGCGGCGATCTATCTCGTAGCCCTTTTCATCGAGCAATTCGGCGATATGCTGGGCGGTTACCGAACCGAAGAGGCGATCCTCCTCGCCGACCTTGACCTGCGCGGTGAGCGACTCCGCTTCCAGCTTCTTGGCGAGGATCTCAGCGGCGCGGCGGTCGCGCTCGGCTAAGGTCTCTTGCTGTTTGCGCCTAGACTCAAATTGAGCCATGTTGGCGGCGCTGGCGATTAGGGCCTCGTTGCGAGGAATCAGGAAGTTGCGACCATACCCGTTCTTTACCTCCACGACCTCACCAGCCGAACCCAAGGATTCAATGTCCTTTAATAGAATTACTTTCACGACTTGTCCTCCACTTCGTAGAAAACGGCGATGTTGTTTGGGCCTTACGCTTCTTCCTCTGTGGGGGCTGGGCGCAGACGCCGCCAATCGAACCACGTATCCAAAAGCCCCAAGCCCGCCAAGAGCAGAAACGCCAAGCCCGCGACAAAGAAAAGCCCTACGTAAAACAACAACTCGACCAAAGGCGGCACCCGTTGGCGCTGGGCGAAAAAGCGCAAGACGGCCAATCCTTGCACTGCGTAGATAATTCCCATCAACACGATCAGATTGAGGCCCAAATCGGCCAGCAATCCGTCGCTCAAAAGACTTAGACCCAAGGCCGCGATCAATACCCAGATCAACTCTTCCCAAGGCCGCCACAAAGTCAGCGGCAGGGGAGCAGGCAGCGATAGCCCCAGCCGCAAAGCCAAGCCCTCGCTCAACCGATACGCCACGACAAAAACCAAAAGCAGGGTCGCCATCTCGATGGCCGGCTGCACTCGCAGGACCGCGTCGATCATCGCGCTTAGCGTCTGGCCGCTTCCTTCTACAGCCATCCCCAAGGCTTGAAACTGCTCCAAGATGGCGGCGGCTTGCTCTTGGCGATGTGCGCCATCGCGCGCCTGAATTAACTGCCAGAAACACAAGCCGGCCGGCGGCGTGCAGGCCATGGCCATGACGCGACCATAGGTCTGCTGACGCTCTATTTGCAAAACAGCGAGCAACCCCATAATGGGCACTAGCCCTAGCATGGCACCTAGCAGCATGACGGAGCCCAAGCAAAGCAGGCCGATCAAGGGCAGGGCACCGCGCGAGCCGTAGCGCAAACTGGCCAAAAGCGAAATGACCGCCAGCGCTATGCCCAGCAGAATCAGCATCGGCTGCCGACGCTAAGAGTCGTCGGACTCTTGGACTACGGCCTCTTCGGGTGTCTCCTCTGCCACCTCACTAGGCTCATTATTCTCAGGGGCAGCATCGCGGCGGCTGTCGTCGCGGTCCCTTGTTGGGCCGCGGGAGTCCCGATGGGGGCCACCTCGGTCCCTCGGGCCGCGGGTCGGTCGGGCAAAAGCTTCTTCGAGGAAATTGTCGGCGGCTAGCTGGGGCACGTGGATAAACTCGCCTTCGACCGCGGTGATGAGATAGCGCAGCACCGCTTCGTCAAGCTTGAGCGTCTGTTCTAGCCCTTCGATCGCCGTCGGCTCGGCGGAAAACTGATAGAGCACGTAGTAGCCTTGATGCCGATTCTTCAGGCTAGACGAGGTATAGGCCAGACGCCGCAGACCCCAATTGTCGATCCGGACGACTTGTCCGCCATTTTCCTCGAGCAGAGCCTCGTATTTTTCGACGAGTTGATCGTATTGGCCCTCGCCGGCTTGGGGGTCCAAGATACATACGAGTTCGTAATTTCTCATTGTATTGCGCTTTCTTGGTTCTGGTCTGGGGCACATCCCTCAGACGAAAAGCGGTGCCAGGACGAGAGATATCACCGACATCAGCTTGATGAGTATGTTTAGCGACGGCCCCGAAGTGTCCTTGAACGGGTCGCCGACCGTATCGCCGACGACGGCGGCTTTGTGGGGATCAGATCCTTTGCCCCCCAAGTGGCCCTCTTCGATCCACTTTTTGGCGTTGTCCCAAGCCCCCCCGCTGTTGGCCATCATCAGCGCCAACAAGACACCGCTGACAGTCGCCCCAGCGAGCATGCCGCCCAAGGCGATGGGGCCGAGGCCGAAACCAACCGCGACCGGAGCCAACACCGCCAACAGGCCCGGTAGAATCATCTCGCGCAGGGCCGCGGTCGTGCTGATCTCCACGCAGCGCCGGGTATCGGGCTTGGCTTTGCCTTCCATCAGGCCCTCGATCTCGCGGAACTGACGCCGGACTTCCTCGACCATCTTGAAGGCGGCCTTGCCGACCGAGGTCATGGTAATGGAGGCCGCTAGGTAGGGAATCATCGCGCCGATAAAAAGCCCGCCGACGACAATCGGCGTAGTCACGTCAATGACGATCGGCTTACCGGTTGCGTTCTCAATAGCGGAGGAATAGGCCGAAAAAAGCGCCAAGGCCGTCAACGCTGCCGAACCAATGGCAAATCCTTTGCCCATGGCTGCGGTCGTGTTGCCGAGAGAGTCGAGGCCATCGGTGATCTTGCGCGTGTCTTCGCCCAAGCCCGCCATTTCGGTAATCCCGCCGGCGTTGTCGGCGATGGGACCATAGGCGTCAACCGACATGGTGATACCCACTGTGGCCAGCATGCCCACGGCGGCGATGCCAATCCCAAAAAGCCCGGCAAAGTGGAAGGCCAAGCCAATGGCGACGACGATCCCCAAGGTCGGCAAGACGACGCTTTCCATGCCTATGGCCAGACCGGAAATAATATTGGTCGCCACGCCAGTCTTAGAGGTTTCAGCGATGGTGCGGATGGGTTTGCCGCCAGTGTAGTACTCGGTAAAAAGGCCAATCGCGATCCCGGCCAAACAGCCCGCGCACAGTGCCCACACCGGCTGATTGGATAGGCCGATTGTCCCGGCGACCCACCAAGCACCCAAAATCATTAGTGCGGCTGCAACCCAAGTCGAGTAGCGCAATGCGGCACCGGGGTCGAAATTCTGCAGTATCCGCACCATCAACACGCCTAAAAGCGACGCGACTATACCGATCGTGATGACGATCAGCGGGAAGCTCATTGCCACAAGTTTCGCCTCGGTCGGATCGGAAATACTTGGAGCGAGCGTGGCCAGCAGTGACGCGGACGCGGTGGCGGCGATGGCAATGGTAGCAATGACCGATCCGACGTACGATTCAAAGATGTCGGCACCCATGCCAGCGACATCGCCGACATTGTCGCCGACGTTGTCGGCGATAACGGCCGGATTGCGGGGATCGTCCTCGGGAATCCCCGCCTCTACTTTACCCACCAAGTCGGCACCCACATCCGCGGTCTTGGTGAAGATGCCACCGCCAACGCGCGCGAAAAGAGCAATTGAAGAGGCCCCCATAGCGAAGCCGTTGATCGTAGATGCTTGGCTTATATCGTCCCAGATACCAATAGCGCTGGCCAGTGCTCCAACACCGAAGAGTCCCAAGCCAGCCACGGCAAGTCCCATCACGGCACCCCCTGAAAAAGCGATGTTCAGCGCCGGTCCTTGGCCGTGTTGGTTGGCCGCTTGGGCGGTGCGCACATTGGCGTGACAGGCCGCCTTCATGCCAGTATAACCGGCCAAAATGGAGCAAACGGCTCCCGCCAAGAAAGCGTACGCGGTATGGGCTCCGACGAAGGCAAAAAGGAGGGCGAAAACGATGACGATAAATCCGGCGAGGATGGTGTACTCGCGCTTGAGAAAGGTCATAGCGCCCTCGTGGATAGCCTCTGAGATTTCCACCATCTCTGGAGTGCCCGCCGGAGACTTTTTGATGTAAAAGTACAGCAGGAGCGAGCAAAGCAAACCGCCCAGACCAATGAATGGCGCTGCGCTTGTCCAAATTTCCATATGCGTTTGTAACCCTCCCTCGGCTACGTTGCTTTTTAACCGTTGAACTTGTTCATGGCCGCCTCAATGCCTTCGGCGTAGTACACTTCGAGCGCCGCATTTCCGCGCTCAATCAAGTCTTCTACCTCGTCTTCTGGGGAAAACGGATCCAGTACGTAGTCGACGATGTCCGCGTCTGCGGGTGGGATGCCGATCCCTAGGCGCAGGCGCGGTACGGACTCCGTGTTGAGCGCTTCGAGAACCGAAGCCAAACCGTTGTGCCCACCATCACTGCCGCCACGGCGAAAGCGCAGGCGCCCGAAGTCGAGCAGGAAGTCGTCGAAGATGACCAATACGTCTTCGGGAGGTACCTCCCATTGGGCGCAAAGGGCCGCCGCGGTCGAACCGCTGCGGTTCATATAGGCTTGGGGCTTGGCCAAGAGCACTTCCCGACCGCCTAGCACGACTCGGACGACTTGGCCCTGTATGTCTGCTTGATGCTGCCAGTCAACACCACAGCGGGCCGCTAAGTGATCTACCACCATAAAGCCTATGTTGTGTCGCGTTGACGCGTAGCGCGCACCGGGATTTCCCAAACCCAAGGCTACTTGCAAACCTACTCTTCGCCACCCCCGTCGCCTTCGCCGCCCTCGCCACCTTCGCCACCTTCCTCTCCTTCGCCTTCCTCTCCTTCGACCTCTTCTCCTTCGACCTCCTCGGCTTCTTCCTCCTCAGTGATCAAGCGCGGAGCCAAGATATTGACAATCGTGCGATCCGGGTCGGTAGTAATGCGCGGCTCTTGGTCGATGAGATCGCTCACGTGCAGGCTATCGCCGATGACCAGCGAAGAGATGTCAATCACCATCGCGGAGGGCATTTCCGAGACGACGCATTCCATTTCGATTGCAGTCAGCGCCTGCTGCAAAGCCCCGCCCTCGTTGCGGACCCCTTCGGGCTCCCCCTCAGTCAGGATCGGAACATTGGCGCGCAGCGTCTCGCTCGGATCGATGCGCAAAAGGTCTAAGTGCAGCACATGGCCGCGGACCTTGTGGTATTGGACGTCGCGAATCAGGGCCTGCTCAGGAGCTCTATCAGGCTCTTCGTGCTCAATCAAGATGATGGCGTTTTGCCCGCCTTTGCTCAGGATGAGCTCCAAACTGTGGGCATCTGTCTTGAAAGATTCAGCGGGCTGATTGTGACCGTAGATCACCCCGGGCAACTGGCCCTGCAGGCGGCGCATTTGGCCCACGGGGCCCTTGCCCTGCTCTTGGCGGGCCTGGACTTTGAGCGCGACCTGCTCGCGCGCTTGGATCTGTAGTGGAACTTGCGGCATCGAAACATCTCCTCAAAAGACTTGATCAAAATATCAATGGCATAATGGCAGCCCGGCGAGGACTCGAACCTCGATAAACGGAACCAAAATCCGTTGTCCTACCAATTGAACGACCGGGCTACCTATTTCTATGCCTCGCACTTCCCCGAGCTAGACCGGCTGACATAAAAAAGACCGGCAACCTTGCCTTTGCAGTGCGCTCTGCGCCTGAGAGGCGGTCTTCCGGTCGTCGAAGATACCGTAAACAGTGGAGCCGCTGCCCGACATCAACGTGGCGCGGGCGCCAACTCGGTCCAGTTGAGAACGAAGTTCTGCGACGATGGGATAGGTGCGTTCTACCGCGGGCGTGAAGTCGTTCTCCAGCACTTCAAATAACCTGTCGTGGTCAACGCACCCGCCGCTCAGGGAAACAACAAAGTTAAAATAGGGAGAATTTTCTGTCAAGATGGAGCCGAGTTGGCCATAAGCCCACGCCGTGCTGATCTCGACCTCGGGGTACGCCAACACGTAAAAGACTGCGCCTGCCCAGCTCAGCTTGTTGAGGATCTCGCCCCGGCCCCTCATTAGAGCGGTGCCGCCTTCCACTAGAAAGGGAATGTCCGAACCAAGGGTGGCGGCGATCCGGCGGAGGTCTGCGTTCGAGAATGGCTGGTCATAGAAGCGATTGAGTGCTCTCAGGGCTGCGGCCGCGTCGGCGCTGCCCCCGCCTAGGCCCGCTCCTATGGGTATGTTCTTTTTTAGGTGGATGCGGAACGACTGGGCCGGGCGGTCGAGCTGAGCATGAAAGGCATCAACTGCGCGGCACACCAAGTTGTCTGGCCCCGTCGATAGGCTATCGAGGCTACAGGTCAATTGATCGGAGGAAGCTAATTCAAAGTACAAGACGTCCGCTAAGTCCACGCATTGAGCCACACTGAGGATATCGTGGTAGCCATCGGGACGGCGACCGACAATTTTAATCCCCAAGTTTATTTTTGCGTATGCTTTTTCGACTAGCAGACTCTCCATCGCTGCACACCTTGACCGCATTTTACTATATTCTACACTCTAGCCTGTTACTTACGTGTCAGATTGGCATACTCTTGAGAGTTGATATGTTTCCAAAATTGATATTAGTGCTTCTCTTCTGCTTAAGCACCCAGAGCTGGGCGCAAACGAGCGCAGAGGACGATTTTAAACTGGCCCGCAATCTCTTCCGGGATGCCGGCGACTATGCCACGGCCGCCGGGCTATTCGCCGAGTTTGTTCGCAATTATCCCGATAGTCCACAGCTAGCCGAGGCCCGACTGATGCTGGCGCGTGCGTACCGCCAAAGCGGCCGTTGCGACCTAGCGGTGCCGGCCTACGAGACGTTTTATCTCGAACATCCCGATCACTTGTTGAACGCCGCCAACGCACGGCGCGAGCGAGCGGCTTGTTTGGCCGAGCAAGGTCAATTCCTGCTGGCGGCCCGATCATACGAAGAGTTGCAGCGTCGTTTCAGCGCCAGCGAATTCGCCGCCAGTGCCTTGATTGAGGCAGCGGCTAATTATACCCGCGCCGAAAATTTGCGGCAAGCCGAAGCTGTTTATGGACGTCTGCTGGCCGATTACGCGAGGTCTGACCAAGCGCATTTGGCGCGCTATCGGCTGGCCCAGTTGTGCTTTGCCACTGGTCGGGCCGCAGAAGCCCAACAGCTCCTCGGGCAAATCGCCGCCACTAAACCACCGCCTTCCCTCGCTCCTAGCGCCCTGCTCCTCGGAGGGCGCATCGCTCTCTTTATGGGCAACAGGGAAACTGCGGAGAAGCAGTTCAAGTCGCTGGAGCGGCGCTTTCCCAAGGCGGCGCAGACCGACAGCGCCTATCTAGATCGCGCAGACTATCTCTATAACTCGCGCCTTTTTAGCCAAGCTGGGGACGCCTATCAGCGGGCCTTTAACAAAATCGGCGACCGCGCTCTCAAAGAAAGCGCACTCCTCGGGCTAGCCGACGCTCGCCGCCAAAGTCATCAGACGCGCGAAGCCATCGCCCATTACGACAAGCTGAGCACCATGCTCCAGCCCGACCACCCCGCTTACCTCAAGGCGCAGCTAGGCCGAGCCATCGTCCTAGGCCAAGCTGGACAATTCGCCCGCGCAGTAGGCCTGCTTCAAGGATTGATCCAGACCGGCGACAGCCCCGAAGCCATTAGTGCGCTGAGGGAACTAGGCACCCTCTACAAGCGGCGCGGCGACAGCGAAGCGGAGGACCGCCCCGATTCGCTGCGGTTATTGACTTTCGGAGAAGGAACCGCCGCTTTCCACAGCCGCGCGATAACTTGGTACCACCGGTATCTACAGGAAGCCGACGGGGCCGCCGATGCCAACGCCGTGCGCTTTGAACTCGCCGCACTCTATGCCTCAATCGGCTACTACCAAGAAGCCATTTCTCTCTATCGCCAGCTAGCTGCGGGCCAGGACGAGGTAGCAACCAAAGCGCAATTTGCCCTCGCCCGAACCTTTGAGCAAAGCGGACAACCGCGTGCGGCGCTGCGCGAGTACGTGGCCTTCCTCGAACTCTTCCCCGCTGACCGCCAGAGCGAGGAGGTTCGCCAGCGAATCGAATATCTGCGCGAATTTACCGTCTTGGATCCGGCCGGCCTCAACCGGGCCTTGCAAAAAGCTGGGCTCGATGAGTTGAGCGGCAAGTCGCGTCAGCTAGTGCAACTAGCGGTCGCCCGAGTGCTGTTCTCGCATCGCGATTTTGTAACTGCTGCCCAATTTTTCAAACACTATGCCACGGCCTATCCAGACGACCCCTACAACGACGAGGCGCAGTACTTTCTGGCCGAAAGTCTGCTTCGACTCGCCCGTCAACGCCAGCTAGAGGCGCAGCCTGCCAGCGCAGACTCGCTACGAGATCTAGCCCTACGGGAATACCGCGTTCTCGTCGAGCAAGTCCCCACCGACAGCATTCTCACCGAGCAAGCCCTTACCGACAGTACTACTTTCGTCGAACAAACCCCCACCGACAACACATGGACCCGGCGCGCACGACTTAGCCTCATTAAACTCGAAGCCGAGGACCGCCCCGACTCACTGCGGTTACTAACGCTTGAAGAGGGGTTTGCCTCTTTCGTCGCCGAGTTTTCCGAGGGGCAAGGGGACCATCTAGACCAAGCCCTTTTGCAGCTAGGCGATGCCCGCCGCCAACTCGGAGCGACCGATACCACTTGGTTCGACGGGGCCATTGCGGCCTACGACCAACTCCGCCGACTCTCTTCTGACAGTCCACTCGTCCCCCACGCTCTATACGGCAAGAGTCTTTGCCTAGTGCAAAAGGGCCAACACAAAGCAGCGGCCGATTTGCTCGAGCGCGTTCTGCGAGATTATCCCAATAGTCCACTGACGGCACCGGTGCTCTTTGAACTAGGCCATATCCGCTTAGCGCAGGAGCGGACCCAAGAAGCCATTGCCCGACTGCAAGAGTTGCGCTGGGGCTACCCGGCCTTTCCCCAGCGCCGCGCCGCCCAGAAACTGTTGGGCGACACCTATTTTCAGCTCGGCCAATACGCCGCCGCCATCGAGCTGTATCTACCGTTGGTTTCCAACTCGACCATTTCCGCCGACAGGGGGCCGATTCTTCGACGAATTGGCCGGGCTTACCACCATCTCAACCGCTATGGCGAGGCCATGGAGACCTATCGGCAAATACTCGCCGAAGAGCCAAATCCGGCGGGATTAGATAGCATTTACTTCGCCCAAGCGGTACTGCAACTGAGGCTAGGTCAGGAAGACGACGCCTTTCGGCTCTTCCGCAAGGTCAGCCAAGAATTTGCCTCCAGTGGATTGGCAACCGAAGCCTCGACGCGGGCCGGCCACATCGCCTTTGCCCGCCAGCAATACAAACAGGCCTACCAACTCTATCAGCCCTTGCTGAAGCAAAGCGAAGACTCCCTGATCCACGGGCAAGCCGTTCTCGCCTTGTTCCGACTCAAGCGCCTAGAGGAGGGACGCAAGGCAGCCAAGCAGTTTGCCAAGCAGTTCAAGGAGGAGACGGAGTGGCGTCAACACTTCCGGGTTGAAGAAGGGAATTACTAT
This sequence comes from Candidatus Latescibacterota bacterium, assembly GCA_022827835.1. GTDB lineage: Bacteria > Latescibacterota > UBA2968 > UBA8231 > UBA8231. The sequence continues at coordinate 80,764 of JAJEIO010000019.1, read as the reverse complement.
TTGCAGGCTGGCAACTACAAAAAGGCTTACGAGCTGTTTCAAGAGGTGGAAAAGCAAGGAGGCATGTGGGCCGACGACGGGGCCTATTGGATGGCCATAACGCTGTGGAGGCGAAACAAGGCGACGCCCAGCGAGGAGGGGGCGGCGTTCGCGTTGGAAGCCATATCGCGCTTTGTCCGGGAATATCCGACGAGTCCTCAGGTGGCCGATGCCTACTTGCGCCTCGGGGACTACCACTTTTCGCTGCGCAACTTCCTGCAAGCGGCAGGAGCCTACAAACACGCCTTGGACGCGCCAGAAGTCAGTAGTGATCAGGCCCAAGATGCAATGTGGAAACTGATCAAAAGCTACCAGAGTGCCCATGAGTACGAGGCCGCGCACCAAGTGGCCGATCAGCTACTGAGCCAGTACCCCGAGCACCCCAAAGCCATCGAGGTCCAGCTCGAACTGGGTATCATCCTCAAAAACAAGGGCCAATACGCTCAAGCCATTGAACAGCTAGACGAACTACTCTCCCAACAGTTACTCGATGGCAACGGCGCTTCTGAAGCCCGGTTTTACATCGGCGAATCCTATCAGAACATGGGCGAGTACCGCAAGGCGATCCAAGCCTATTACAAAGTCAGTTACCACGGTAGCCAAGGACTCAGCATGTGGATCACCTCGGCGGATTTCCAGCGCGCCCGCTGCCACGAATCGCTGGGCGAACACGCCACAGCCATGACCATCTACGAGCGCATCACACGGCGCGAAGGGGGCCAGAGTCCGCAGGGACAGATAGCCCGCGAGCGGATCAATGCCCTGCGCCGCCAGCTAGAAACCCTCAACTGAAGCGACGCCAGCAGAGCATATCATGGCCCCGACTCAACGTCACATTCTGCTCCTAACCCAGCGAGCAGAGTTGGAAGCGGAGTTCAAGTCCGCAGTCCACGACGTGCGGCTGCGCGTACTCAGCGCGGCTAACGGCGATGCGCTTGGGCGGCTACTGCGGCGCGGAGTGGATCTGGTCGCCTTTGATCTGGAACTTCCGCCCGCCATCCTCGCAGAGGGCGTCGCCGCGCTCGACCAGTACCGCGATGTGCCCATGCTAGGCTTGGGCAATGCCGATGAAAATTGGGATCGACTTTTGTGGGGTTCGCCTCTCAAAGACCAAATTGCCGTGCCCTTTGAGGCCGCAGTCCTGCGTCAACATCTGGACCAGCTACTAGAGCGCAGGGACTTTTTGCACGGGGCCGAACTGGTAGGTCAGTCGCCCTTAATGCGCCAACTGCGCGAACGCATCTTAATCGTGGCACCGACGCCTGTTTCCTCTATCCTCCTAACGGGCGAAAGTGGCGCGGGCAAGGACTTAGTTGCCGAAGCTCTACATCGCTACAGCCGCCGCCGCGGACGTCCTTTTCGTCCGCTCAACTGCGGTGCCATTCCGGAGAATCTGCTGGAAAACGAACTCTTCGGTCACGAGAAGGGAGCCTTCACTGACGCCCGTGCCCAGTACCAAGGCATCTTTGAACAAGCGGACGGCGGAACAGTCTTTCTAGACGAAATCGGCGAGATGTCGCTGGCGGCGCAAGTGCGCCTCTTGCGGGTCCTCGAGCAGCGCGAGGTAGTCCGCATCGGCGGCAGCGCACCAGTCTCGGTGGACCTTCGCGTCATCGCCGCGACCAACCGCGATCTACAAAAGGCGGTTGACCAGCGCGAGTTCCGCCTCGACCTATACCACCGACTCAAGGTCGTCGAGCTCGACATTCCGCCGCTGCGCCGTCGAGCCGAAGACATTCCCCTCTTAATCGAACACTTCATCAGCGAGTTGACCCAAGACAACAAGAGCCGTCTAGAAGGGTTCTCAGCGGCGGCGCTGGACCTTTTGCAAAACTATGCCTGGCCTGGCAATGTGCGCGAGTTGCGCAACCTAATTGAGCACTTAGTGTTCCTCGCTCCGCGTGCCCTCGTCGAACCCGAAGACCTAGTGCCCCATCTCGGGATCCAGCCCACGCGCCATTTGCCCGTGCCAACCAACAAGACGCCAGACCAATCCGAGCGCGAGTTGATCTACTTTGCGCTCTTAGATCTCAAGCGCGAGGTCGCCGAGCTAAGAGCCGCGGTCGAGCGCAATGCCTCCGTGATGCCGTCCTCTGCGCCCCCCGTAGCACCAAGGGCCGTTCGACCGGTTGGGCCCGAGGAACCGATCTATCCGGTTGAGGACACCCCTTATCATCCCCCAGACTCCCAGGAACCTGCGGCAATACGCATCCCCGAAAATGCAGCTATTGAGCCTTTGCCCTCGCTTAAAGACCGCGAGCGGGAAGCCATCGAACAGGCTCTCGACCGCGTCGGCGGCAATCGTCGGAAGGCCGCCGACATCCTCGGCATCAGCACTCGCACGCTCTACCGCAAGCTGAACGAATACGACCTTCAATGAAACACCTTCTCCGCTCCGTCAGGCGCGACAATCCCTCCATCCTGAGTTGGGTGGGCAGCGCGCTTATTGCCGCGTTGCTCGCGGGTGCATACCCGGCAGGGGCGCAAATGCCGGAGGAGAGCACTCAGCCAATCGCGGATCTCAGTAGGGCTTTCCGCCACGCCTACGAACAAGCGAAGCCAGCCGTGGTTTTAATCTCGGCGACGACTCAATCGCGGCAAAAGCGCACATTGCCCCCCTTCCACCCGGAAATTCCCGAAGACTTTCGCGGCATAGGCTCCGGCACTATCGTCAGCGCCGATGGCTACATTCTGAGCAATTACCACGTCGTCGCCGAGGCCGACTCCATCCAAGTTACCCTCTCGGACCGACGCACCTATCGGGCGAAGGTCATCGGCTTTGATTCGCTGATTGACATCGCCCTGCTCAAGATTGAGGCGCAGGGGTTACCTACTGTGCAGTTGGCCGATTCAGACCGCTTGCAAATCGGCGATTGGGTACTGGCCATTGGCCATCCCTTGGGCATGGGGTCAACGCTGACCCACGGCATCGTCAGTGCCCTAGGGCGCCAAGCAGGCATTTTCAACCCCAGAAGCGACGAAGAAAATCGCTACGCCATCGAGAGTTTCATCCAGACCAATGCCGTGATTAACCCCGGCAACTCCGGCGGTCCCCTACTTGATCTACAGGGCCGAGTCGTAGGAATCAACACGGCTATTTCAACGCGCACTGGTTACTACATCGGCTATGGGCTAGCCGTGCCGATCAACCTAGCGCGCGAGGTAGTGGATGATCTGTTGGTCCACGGACGGATCGTACGCGGCTACTTAGGCGTGTCCATGGAATCTGAGATGACCCCAGAGCTAATCCGCGAACACAGCCTCGACATGGAACGGCCACAGGGCGTTTACCTCAGAGATGTGCAGCCCAACAGCCCGGCCGCGCGCGGTGGTTTGCTCGACGGGGACGTCGTCCTGTCGCTCGATGGCACCGAGGTGAATCACTTCAACCACCTGCAGACGCTGATCTACGGCCGCGACCCAGGCGAAACGGTCAGCCTGCAAATCATGCGCCAGAATCAAATCCACCACGTCGCCGTGGTGCTCGGCGAGCGCGAAGAGGACCGGCTCCTTTCCCAAGGCCATCAGCGGCTAGCAAAGCTAGGGATTTCAGTTGAAACCTTGCCCGCCGAGTTGGCTGCCGAGTTGGGCTTTATCGGCGAGTTGGCGGCTGAACTGGGTTTTGCACAAGGCGAGGAGCCGGTGGTGGTAGTTGAAGTAGATCCAGAGGGGCTGGCCGCGGATAAAGGGATTCAAGTGCGAGATGTGATTACCGAGGTGGATCAGGTACGCGTTACTTCGTTGGAGCAATTTGTGCGCTTTGTTTCCGAACTGGAGGAGGGGCAGTCTGCGTTCTTCTGGTTTTGGCGGCCCGATACCGGAATTGAGGTTCGGGCACTGAGGATTCCGGAGTAAAACCATGACGCCCGACCTAAACGGTGCCGATGCCCTGCTGATGATCGGCAGCAGCGAACGCTGCGCCAATCTGTTCTACGCCACCCGTTTCCGCGCTCCCGATTCCTTCGTCTTTTTGTGGACCCCCAGCGAAAAAGTCATGCTCGCCAACAACCTCGAGATCGACCGGGCGCGCGACCAAGCTAGCGTCGATCGGGTATTGTCTTATACCCAGTATGAGAAGCAGGCCAAGGAAAGGGGCCAAGAACATCCCAATAGCAAAGACGTCTTGTTGGAACTTTTGCGCGACCTCGGCTTGGCGAAGCTGCAAGTTCCCGCTGATTTTCCCCTTGGTACGGCCGATTTTCTGCGGGGGGAAGGCATCGAACTGGCCATTGCTACCGAGCCGCTCTTTCCCCAGCGCAACATCAAGGACGCCACAGAGATCGAGAATGTGCGCCGGGCAATGCGAGCCGCCGAGGCGGGCATGGAAACGGCGATTGAAGGGCTGCGCGCAGCCGATGTGCGCGACGGCGTACTCTTCCTCAACGGCGACGTACTCACTTCCGAGCGATTGCGGCGCATGGTGCATCAGACGCTAATGGATTGCGACAGTATTGGTGAACACACCATCATCGCCGGCGGCGACCAAGGCTGCGATCCACACCAAGTGGGCTTTGGGCCTTTGCGCGCCAGTGAGACCATCATTATCGACATTTTTCCGCGCGACGAGGCGAGTGGATACTACGGAGATCTGACGCGGACCGTCTGCAAGGGACAGGCCTCCAAGCCGATGCAGCACCTATACGAAACCGTGCTAAAGGCTCAACAATTGGGCTTGGACCACATCCGTCCGGGTGCCGAAGGCCACCTTATTCACGAAGCAATCCAACGATTTTTCAACGACGCGGGTTACGAGACGGGCGAGAAGGACGGCTACATGCAGGGCTACTTCCACGGCACGGGACACGGACTAGGGCTGGATATCCACGAGGGGCCGAGGATCGGTCCGCGCGGCGATGTGCTTGAGTCGGGGCATGTCGTGACGATGGAGCCGGGGCTCTACTACCGAGGCCTGGGGGGCGTGCGGATCGAAGATACGGTCGTCGTTTGCGCCAGCGGCTACGAGAACTTATGCAGCCTGCCCAAGGTGCTCGAAGTGTGAATGCGGCCCTTTGCGCCAACGGGTGTACTCGTTGACAAAAAGGGGAAATTGAGCAGATTTATTTCTATGAGACGGCACAAATTCACCCTCGGCTCCCTAGTCATTGCTGCGGGTCTAATCTACCTTTTTGTCGCTGGCGTTCAGCAATCAACGGCGACTCACATGACCCTGCAAACTCTAATGGAGGGAGCTACAGACGACAGCCAGCGCATCCAACTAGGCGGCAGCACCGTGGTGCCCGGTTCGATTGAATGGGACCGGTATCGCTCGCGCCCCGAATTTGTGATTACCGACGGGCAACACACACTGCGGGTGCGCTACATCGGCCACGCCGTGCTACCCGATACCTTCAAAGACGAAGCACTGGTAGTTCTCGAAGGCGAATACGATGCAGCCGACCAAGTCTTTGCCGCTGAGATCGTCTTTGCCAAATGCCCCTCCAAATACGAGGGACAAAGCTATGAAGGCCACGTGCAGGCAATGAATAGCCCGAACGGCTAGCCCGCACACCTTTTGGCTTTTCCCGACTCTTTATGGTTGATATCGGCTATTTTGCCTTGTGCCTCGCGCTCCTAGCGTCCGGCTATGGAGCTCTGGCGTCGGCCCTCGGGGCGAGGCGTGGCCACTTGGGTCTGGTGCGCTCGGGCGAAAACGGGGTCTTGGCGACCTGTGGCCTGCTGACGCTGGCAATTCTCGCGCTGTGGCACGCGCTCCTCTCCCACGACTTTCAAGTCGAGTACGTGGCCGAAAACAGCAACCGCGCCATGCCTTTGTTCTATTTAATAACGGCGCTGTGGGGCGGGCAGAACGGATCGCTGTTGTTTTGGGGCTGGATCTTATCCATCTACTCGGCGGGATTGGCGGCACTCTACCGCCAGCGCTACCGCGAATTGATGCCCTACGCGATAGCGACCCTATCTCTTACCAGCTTCTTCTTTTGCATTGTGCATCTTTTTGCCGCAGACCCGTTCCAGCGCCTGCCCTTCACGCCAGAAGACGGGCGCGGACTCAACCCGATTCTACAACACCCCGTCATGGCCATCCATCCGCCGATGCTTTACTTGGGCATGGTGGGCATGGTCGTGCCCTTTGCCTTTGCCATAGCCGCGCTCCTGACCGGCAAGTTGGACGCTACTTGGCTCCGCGCTTCGCGCCGCTGGATGCTCATTCCTTGGACCTTTCTCGGCTTCGGCCTCCTGCTAGGCGGCAAATGGGCTTATGTCGAACTGGGGTGGGGTGGTTATTGGGCGTGGGATCCGGTGGAGAACTCCTCGCTGATGCCTTGGCTGATCGCCACCGCTTTTCTGCACTCGATTATGATTCAAGAGCGCAAGGGCATGCTCAAGGTGTGGAATGTGGCACTGGCGATCCTCACGTACGCGCTGTGCCTGTTCGGCACCTTTATGACCCGCAGTGGCATCATCTCCTCGGTTCACGCCTTTGCCCAATCCAACATTGGCCCTTTTTTTGGCACATTTCTAATCCTGACGCTGGTTTTTTCTTTTGGGCTTTTGTGGCTGCGGCTGCCCTTGCTCAAAGCCGAAAACCGCTTGGAATCTTTTGCCTCGCGCGAGACGGCTTTCTTGCTCAACAACTGGGTTCTCTTGGGGATTCTCTTCGCCGTGTTCTGGGGCACGGTCTTCCCGCTGGTTTCCGAGGCACTGACCGACGAGCAAATCACGGTCGGGCCTCCTTTTTTCAATCAAGTCACGATTCCCATCGGCCTAGTGCTTCTGTTGTTGACTGGTGCTGGTCCGCTCTTTGCTTGGCGTCGCACTTCCAGCGAAAGCCTGCGCAAAAACTTCATTCGCCCGGTGACGGCAGGCGCACTTTCTTGCGGGGGGTTTTTTCTTGCCGGCATACGCGATCCCTATGTGTTGCTGTCATTCGGGCTTTGCGTCTTCGTACTCGTCGCGCTTGGTTCCGAGTTCCACGTCGGGGCGCGGGCGCGGAGGCACAGTACGGGCGAGTCCTATCCGGTGGCATTGTATCGCCTCTGCGCCAAAAACCGACGGCGTTATGGCGGGTACTTGACCCATCTAGGGCTGGTATTGCTCTTTGCTGGCTTTACTGGCAAAGCCTTTACCCAAGAAGCCGAAATCGTCCTCGACCAAGGGGCTTCGAGTCAAGTCGGCGAATACCGGCTTACGTTTGCGTCGCTGGCCTTTGCCGAAAACGCCAATCACAGCACTACCGCTGCGGCCTTGGCTCTGCACCGCGGCGATCAATTCCTCGGCACGCTGCTGCCGGAGCGACGCTACTATCCGGCCTTTGACCAAGGTACTACGGAAGTCTCCATTTACTCGACTTGGCGCGAGGACTTCTATGTAATTTTGGTGGGCTCCGCCGAAGACCAGAGCGCCAAATTCCAAATCTATATCAACCCGCTCATCAACTTTGTGTGGCTCGGTGCGGTCGTCCTAGTGATCGGCGCACTGTGGGCAATGTGGCCCACGCCGCGAGACCGGCGGCTAGCGCGGATCGATCGCGAGACCGCAATAGATTCGGCCATCGCACGGAAACCTCGTATGTACGTGCCCGTGATCGCTGCGTTGGCGCTGGGCTTCTCGCCGGTAGGGGCAGCAACAACGGCGGAAATCAAGGCCGTGGCTGAGGAGTTGGTCTGTCTCTGCGGTAATTGTCCTCGGGAATCCTTAGCCACTTGTCTTTGTACTGACTTCGCGGTCCCCGAGCGCGAGGCGATTGGCTCCGCCTTAGACCAAAGTCAGACTCGGCAGCAGATCATCGACGGCTATGTAGCGCGTTTTGGCCCGAAGGTCTTAGCCATTCCGCCGCACGAGGGCTTTAACTTGCTCGCTTGGGTGGCACCCTTTTTGGCTCTTTTGTTTGGCGTTGCCCTAGTACGCACCCTGCTAGTTCGCTGGAAGGACCAAGGCCAAGCGCCCCTGCAATCCAAGCCCCAGCCGACCAACCGCAGCCAAGACGCGGATCGCTTGAGACGCGAGTTGGATCACTACGACGATGGCTAGTTTGGCCGAACTGACGCGGGCCTATGAGAACCTTATATAAATGAACGCGATAGACCTCCTACCCATATTGTGTTCTATCGCGCTGCTGTTGGGGCTACTGCTCTATCTGGCCCATCCCCTCCTAACGAGCGGGCGAGCCGGCGCGGCGAATGGATCGACGCGACAGCTTTTTGAGCGCAAGGAGCAGCTTTTGGGCGAGATCGTCGAACTGGAGCTTGACCGCGAGCTTGGGAAAGTGTCCGCAGAGGATTTTCAGCGCCTCTTCGCCGAGTTGGAGGCCGAGACGCTGGTGGTTATCGGCGAGTTGGATCGGCTCAACGGCGCGAGCAGCGATCAATTCGAACGACGCATAGAAGAGGAGATCGCGGCCTTGCGCCAAAAGACCGCCGTTCCTCATTGCCACGGCTGCGGGGCCTTGCGGCGCGAGGGCGATCGGTTCTGTCCGCAATGCGGCGCTTCGCTAGTGGAACCTGGCTGAGCCATGGTTCTGCGCTCGCTTTGTGTTGCAATCGTCCTTTGCGCTTCTGACCTGTGGGGCGCGGCAATCAACGGTTATGTACTCAACCCTTTCACCCAAGCGCGAATTCCGGGCATCCCCGTGGCCTTCTACGTCCGCCAAGACGGAGAGATTCTCGAAATGCTGCGCAAGGAGACCGACGTCGAGGGGCGCTTTTCTTTTGCTGGCCCTTTTCTACAGAGCGGACTCCTCTTCGGGCTAGCGGCTTTCTACGACGACATCCCCTACTTTTCTTCGACTCTTGAGGCCGGTGCGCAACAACAGGTCATTCTCGAAGTGTACGAAAAAACCGATGACCCCTCTGGAATCCGCATCGGTACTCATCACCTCTTTTTCGCGCTGCGCGAGGACGCGATTGAGTGTATCCAGCTCCTGCAAATTCACAACACCCGCGAGCGCACGTACGCAGGCCGTGGTGACGGACGCGAGCGGCAAGTGACTGAACTTGTCTTGCCAACGGGCATCTTTAACCTTCAAAGCCACTCGGGGCTGCTCCACCAAGCCGGAGAAGGCCGCTTCTTCGACAACCAGCCCCTGCCTCCGGGCCGCTCGCAACGGAGTTTTTCTTTCAATCTCGACGCGCGCAACTTCACCAGCCCCTATGTGCATCAGGTGATATATCCGACCGACCGCTTGGAGGTTTTTCTCGACCCACCTTCCACAGAGATCAAACCGCCTTTTATCGATCTAGGTATCGTTGAACAGCACGGACGCCAGTACCGGAAAGTGGCTATGGAAAACCTACAGCCAAGTCAGCAGGTGGCGATCCCCTTACCTCTCGCCCCCTCGCTGCGTTGGTCGCTCAAATGGGTCGCACTGGCTGGCGCATTCCTCACTGGTGGTGTCGCGCTGGCATTGAGCCTCCAACACCCAAGCACAGACCGCGCCCGCGCACTGGAACGGCGGCAGCATCTCATTGAGGAACTCGCTCGGCTCGACGACTCTTTTGCCGGTCGGCCCGAAGATCCGCATTACATGGATCAGCGGGCGCTGCTGATGCGCGAAGCGGTTGCTCTGACTCAAGCGCTTGATGTGTGATGAGTGGAGACGACGCCATCGTCCTAGCGGGCGCTGCTAAACGCTTCGGTACCCACACAGCCCTGCATCCCACCGATCTGGTCATCCCGCGCGGGCAAGCGGCGCTGCTCGTTGGTGCCAATGGCGCGGGCAAGAGCACCCTATTGCGGCTGGTGGCCGGCCTCTGCCGACCTTCGGCGGGAAGCGTGAAAATCAACGGTCGCGATCCCCAACGCACCCCCGAGGTACGGGCAGAGATCGGCCTGCTCTCGCATCAGACCTTGCTCTACGACGAACTGACGGCGAGAGAGAACTTGCGCTTCTTCGCCCAACTCTATGGCTTGGACAATCCAGACGAACGGCTCGCTGCGGCCTTAGCGGCTGTTGGTCTGTGCTTTCCGTCGCCAGTATTGGCGACGCACGATCGGCTCAACCAGCGCGTGGGTTCGTTTTCCCGCGGTATGAAGCAGCGTCTGGCCATTGCCCGTGCCATCCTGCATGGCCCTTCTATTCTCTTGCTTGACGAGCCGTTTACCGGCCTCGACACCAGGGCGAGCACTGCATTATACGGCCTCTTACGCCGCTTTCGGCAAGAAGGGCGCACCTGCATCTTGGTAACGCATCGCCTCGACGAGGCCGATGGCCTAGTGGATCGCCTGCTGGTAATCGAACGCGGTCAATGGCGCTTGGATCAAGTCCTGACGGAAAATTCTAACCAACTGGGCACGCTCTGCGCGCCTTATCTCGACGCCAACTCATGAGCTTTTTCGGGCGGGCGCTAGCGATACTGCGCAAGGATTTGAAGGCCGAGTGGCGCACGAAGGCGCGTCTCAGCCCGATGGTGTTCTTTATACTATTGATGTTGCTGGTATTCAACTTTTCCTTCGATTTAGGTGGGGCCGCTCTACGCGAGATTGGGCCTGGGACCTTGTGGTCGTCCTATGTCTTCGCCAGCCTGCTGAGTCTGGGCCGCTCTTTTGCTGATGAACGCGACAATGACGCGCTCGACGTGCTGCTGTTAGCGCCAGGGGACCGCGGAGCCATCTATCTGGGTAAAATGCTGGGTAATTTTGTTTTTCTTTTGGCAATCGAACTTCTAAGTTTGCCCTTTTTTGCGCTCTTTTTTAATCTGTCTCTAGGCTTTTTTTTGCTCCCCTTGTTGGCTGTCTTCGTCTTGGGATCAGCTTGTATGGCGTCAGCGGGCACGCTCTTTGCGGCATTGTCGAACAATATGCGTTTGCGCGAACTAATGCTGCCCCTTTTGCTCTTGCCCATGATCTTGCCGGCATTGATTTCCTGCGTGGAGGCGACGGGGCTAGTGCTGGACAATGACTGTTGCGAAAAGCTCTTCCCGCACCTGCAAATGTTGGGGGTGTACGCGGTGGTTTTCACGGTGCTCTCGCTAATGCTTTTTGAATACGCGATCGAGGAATGATGCGTTCGGTCCCACTCTCCTGTTTGATTTTCGTGGTCATGATGGTCGCCTTGGGCGCGATTTTTCTGTGGGTCCCCACGGAAAAAGAAATGGGAATCGTCCAGCGAATCTTCTACTTCCACGTGCCGGCGGCGTTTTCTTCGTTTCTGGCCTTTTTTTTGGTATTCGTCGGCAGTGTGCAGTATCTGCGCACTCGCGAGGACAAGTGGGATCGCCTAGCGCTATGCTCCGCCGAATTGGGCGTGATCTTTGCGTTGATCGTGCTGATCACTGGGCCTTTGTGGGCCAAGCCCATCTGGGGAGTTTACTGGCGATGGGAGCCGCGCCTGACCTCCATGCTGATTACTTTCACCATCTACGTGGCCTACCTAATGGTGCGGGGATATGGGGCTAACTCCACTCCGGTACAGCGCATCAGTGCTGTGCTGGGCATTCTCGCCTTCGCCAACGTTCCTTTGGTGTACTATGCTGTCGATCTGTGGGCCGCCGACCAACAGCTACACCCGCCGCGCAACGTAGAACTTGAGCCGACGATGCAATATACCAAGTGGATCTGCTACGCGGCTTTCTTCCTGCTGCTCTTTCGCCTCATAGCGCAACGCATGGAGCTAGCCCGCATTGAAAAAGCCGTGGCGCTCCTGCGGCAAAAACTAATCGACGAAACGTAAGAGACTATCTATGGACAATCTCCACTACTTATTTGCTGCCTTCGCGGCCGTATGGATCGTGCTTTTTGCCTATTTGGCTCGCCTAAATCGGCGCACTGGGGAACTAGGTCGCCAGCTCGCGGAGCTTGAGTTGAAGCTGAAAAACAAAGAGGGAGATTTACCGGATGAGTAAGAGGCGCGAGCTAGTTGACACCCGCTTTTACGTCGTATTATATTTCACACATCTATTGGCAGACGCCTATTAAATTGTAGTATACCGCTATGGTTCTGATGGAAGTCAAGGGGGTCTTAAGCAGCAAATCTCTATCTTTATACCCTGAAGTAGTACTCAAAGAAGTCGAAGGCAACTATTATCTACGCATTGTCATCGGCCGCTTTGAGGCAGCATCCATTTCCACAGCCCACAGCAAGCGTCAACTTGCGCGCCCCATAAGCTACGATCTAGCCCATCAGATTCTCGCCCACGTTGACGCCCGGATAGTCCGGATCGAAATTACGGACTTTAACTCACGCGAAAAAACGTACTACGCTGAGATTCACCTCGTTGACGACGAGGGCAAGATTCATACATTCGATGCACGTCCCAGTGATGCTATTGCCCTAGCCTTGCGCTTTGGCGCACCGATCTACGCTGCCGTCAAGGTGCTCAAAGACGTGGGATGCGTTCGTTCTGACGACGATGAATGGGTTACGGCTGAAGTTGATGCCATCACCAAATCCGTGGTCGCACCGCGGGAAGAGCACCCGACCATCGCCACATCAGCCGTCAATCAGCTAGAACAACTCAAAAGACGCCTGCACCAAGCGGTTGCCGAAGAAATCTACGAGGAGGCGGCGCGGCTTCGCGACGAGATTAGTCGCCTCAATGGGGATGACTAATGAGTACTACCTCTTTAGTCGAGATGACTGTGGTCAAGGTTAGCCCCTACTTGCGCGAGGACAGGCCCTTGGTATGGTTGAGCGAGAAGAACGGTAACCTCCCGCGGCTCCTACCCATTCCCATCGGCGAATTTGAAGCGGCCGCCATTAGGATGCGGCTGGAAAACGATGGATCCATACGCCCAATTTCTTACGACTTGCTCGCTTCTATGGTCAATTCCCTTGCGATACGCGTGCACCAAGTTGTCATCCACAACGTGCGCCGCTCCATTTACTACGCGAGAGTCGTTATTGAAAAGAATCACACGATAAAAGACATTGACGCACGTCCCAGCGATGCCATCGCCTTGGCCTTGCGCACGGGTTCGCCAATCTACGTTGCTCCTGCGTTGCTCGACGAGGTGGGCTTGGAGCCTTTGGAAACCGACTTGGATGTTGAACACACCCTGAACCGCTTCTACGAGTTTGAAGCGCAGATTTCCACGTCGCTCAATGCAAAAGCTGACTCGGCCAAGATCCGCTCACCGAAGCGGAGCGCCGAAGCGGCCAGCGCTCAACGCCCGCCGAAGGAAGAGAAAGACGAACTCAGCCTACTTCAGCATCGGCTACAGCAGGCCGTCATATGCGAAGAATACGAAGAAGCTGCTCGTCTGCGCGACGCCATCGAATTACTCGTTAGTAAAGCTAAGCGCTGAAGCCCAACCTGGGTGGACGCAAGACAGCAACCCCCACCAAGTAGCTGAAATTGCTCAAAATACCGATCTGCGTGCTGCACACTATAGCCCTACAACTATTTGTTTGCCTCGCCCTTCTTTACGGCTGTGCTAGCGAAGACACAGATCAACGCTTCGCCCACCCGGCCCAGACCTTCCAGACCTATAAGCGCGCGCTAGAAAACAGCGACTTTGACCTGCTTTGGGAATGTTTCAGTTCTTCGCAAGTGGAGGGGGAGGATCGTCAGAGCTTTGTCGAACGGTGGCGGCAAAAGACGCCGGCCGAGATCAAGGCTCAACTGCGGCGAGAAATCGCCGAAGAGCGCATCATCAACGAGCGCATTGGTTACTTACTCTTCGATTCCTCTACGCTAGGCGATGAGCGCGCATCGCCATTCTTTTATTTTCTTCGCGATTCCAGTGGTTGGAAAATTACCTCCCATCTAGACAGCACCTTCCACCAAGAGTTAGAGCAAGCCATTGAGCGCGGCGAGTACAAACTGCCCGACTTCTAACTCTTCCTTCCCATTAACTCTTTTCTCATCTAGGCGGTTCTAAGTTCCAAGTCCCTATAATGCCCATTATCATATCCCACTGCTTGTCGTCCATCGCCTCTACCAGAGCGAGCAGGCGTAACACATCGCGCTCCTTCTGTTTCTTGCGCGCCCGAGCAACGGCCTCTAACCATGGTTGGTCCCCGAGCAGAGCCAAAATTTCTGGCTTCGATAGTATCCCCAAGAGGGCTGGGTCCAACGGCTCTTCGCTAGACAGGAGCTTATTGACGACCGGGTCCGACAACGAGCGCATCATCTTGCTATAGAGCGCACGTCCTTCCTCCGAACTCGCCTTGGCCTCGTAAGCAGCAATCAACACTCTATTAGAGTCGAGTTCCAAAACCTCGGCCAACTTGAGACACACTTCGTCGGAAGGGACCTTCTCCCCCTTCTCAATTTGTCCTATATAGGTTGCCCATACGCCCTTGGGCCTTCGCGCCGTCACGAGTTGTTCGGCCAATCCCTGCTGGCTCAGGTGGGCTTGTAGCCGGGCCTCCTTGACCATTTCTGCAAACTGCATTTGCGATCCCTCTGAATTATTTTTAACCACCATCTCTGTCAAAGATACGCACACACTTGTAAGTGTGCAAGGCTCCGTTGTCATTTTCTTTCGGTCCATTTTTCCGCTTGACAACACAATCTAGCGTGTGTATTTTTGTTTCTAAATAGAGTGTGGTGGTCCGCTAGCGTGGCTAACGTCTTGATACGCGAAGCTCGGATTTCCCTTTTCGGGTCGTTGAGATCTTCAAAACTACCTCCCCACACCGCCTCGTTTGAGGATCTCATTTGCGTTTCAAGATCACACCTTCCGGCCGCCACACTCTTTATTTTATAAGCAGCCCATTTTTAGATGGGCTGTTTTTTTATTTTTAGCCTTTACGCCGATTCCTTTATACACCATGCGTATCTGTATGGTCGCCTTCACCGACCTGAATTTCGACTACCGCATCTACCGAGAGGCTACCTCGCTGCGCCGCGCTGGTCACCAAGTCGTCATTGTCGCCTCCTCTTTCAACTCAGCCCCTCTCAAGGGATGGGGCGATTTTGAAATCTACCCGATTCCTCTAGACCGGAGCCGCTCGCTGCGCCGCCTCTATCCTTTGTTTTGGCAACGAGCCTATCCTCTGCTCGTCGAGACCCAGCCGGATGCCTATCACGCCCACGACTTAGATTCGCTGTGGCCAGCAGTGCGAGCGGCAAAGCGACTAGACCTGCCCATCGTCTATGACGCACACGAATTTTGGACCGAGCAGTCCTCACTGGTCAACCGGCCGCTGATGCGGTCTTGCTGGCGTTTGCTGGAGCAGCGGCTGATAAGACGGGTAGATCGCGTCATAACCGTCAGCGAGTCTATCGCCCAATCGCTCAGGGAGCGTTACCGCCTTGACGAGGTCGTCGTTCTGCGCAATTTGCCGCTGTTCCGCCATAAGGTCCAAAGCAACCTGATTCGCGAAGCACTGGATTTGCCCGGTGATCGCCCCGTTGTTCTCTACCAAGGAGGATTTCTCACCGAAAATGGCTTGCGCGAGCAAATTGAGGCCGCCGCAAGGCTTGCCGCCGCCCTAGTTCTAATTGGGGATGGGCCGAGTGAACAGGCCCTGCGGAACCAAGTTCGCGCTGCGGGCCTAGAGGACCGGGTCTATTTTATTCCCCGGGTCCCCTTTTACCAACTTCACAATTATACTTGCTCGGCCGACTTGGGGCTGTGTCTGATCAAAGGCACGGGCAAGAGCTTCTACTACTCTCTGCCCAACAAGCTGTTCGAGTATATGATGGCCGGGCTACCGGTCTTAGCCAGCAACTTTCCTGAAATGGAGCGTATCGTCCGCGAAACGCGTACCGGAACTACGGTCGACCCAACCAATATAGCAGCCATTCGAGAGCAGATCGCCGCTTTTTTGAACAATGCAGAGATGCGAGAGTCATGTGCGGAGGCGAGTTTGCAGGCAGCACGGCGTTATAACTGGGAACGAGAAGCCGCTCAACTCACCCAGCTTTACGAAACCTTAGCATGAGCGCCCCGCTGACGCTTAGCGTCGTAATACCGACATATGACGAGCCTGAGCGCCTCGAAGCAGCACTTAAAAGCCTGTCGCAGCAAAATTACCCCCACGAAGCGACCCAAATCATCGTGGTGGACGATGCCTCCCCCCATTTGGATGCCGAGCGGCTACATGCGGCGGGCGCGCCGTTAGAGTTGCAGCTACTCCGCAACGAACAGAATCAGGGGCGCGCCCGGGCGCGCAACGCAGCCCTGCGGGTCGCCAGTGGTGATATCGTCGTCTTTCTCGACAGCGACATGACCGTCGGCACCAATTTTCTCCGAGCTCATGCCCAACGGCATCAAAACCACGCGGAAGCCGTTTTTGTCGGCAACATCCGCTTTGCCAGTGAAATTCCCGCTACATCCCTGACTCGCTATCTCGAAGGGAGGGGGGTCCATAGGGTCGATGCGGATAAGACCATACCGTTCAAGTGCTTCGTCACCGGCAACTCTTCGGTTCGCCGGTCATCCCTGTTGCGCGTGGGCTTTTTCGACGAGGACCTCACGGCTTATGGCGGCGAAGATCTAGAATTAGGATACCGCCTCCACTTGGCAGGTATTCCGCTTTACTATGCCCCTGAAGCCTTGTCGCACCACAATCACTTGCGTTCCTTGGGGCCGCTTTGCCGTCTGATGCAGACCTACGGCAGCATGTCAATTCCGATCCTTTTAAAAAAGCATCCCGAACTGGACGCTGTACTCCGACTGGACTTTATCAGGGCCTCTGCACTTTCGCCTCGGCGGCTCGCGCTCCAGCTCGCCTTGTTGTCGCCGATTCACTACCCCATCCGCTGGGTGACCCACTGGCTTGTGAAAACCTATGTCCCGGATTTATTTTTTAGTTACTTGTTCTGGTCTAGCCGCACGCGGGGTTACATGCGCACTCTAAACGAATAAAGAATAACGACTTATATTATACGGCCTCATGCGTACGCACTATCCCCGCTTCTCCCAAGTCTTCCGCGTAGCGCTACCTGCGCTCCTGCTAGCCCACTTCGTAGTTTGGCCCATCGTCGGCCTTTTATCCCTACATGCTGGTATTATTGCCGCCGAATGCACCCTTCTGTGGTTTGTGGCTCTTTATATTCGCCGTCATCGCCTAATTGCCGAAGACCTGCTTCTGTTCAACGCTACACCGGCTGCGACCCTGTTACTGACAATTCCGGCGACTATTTGCTGTAGCCTCGTAATCGCCGAACTCGACTTATATCTGGCCTATCTTCTCGGCCTGATAGACCTGTCCATGCCACTGTCTTTTCAGAAAAACCTGCTGGAGATTCAGATTGTCCGCGGACTAGCGGAGATCCCGAAGGGAGTGGTAACACTAGTGCTAGTACCTGTGTTTTGCGAAGAGCCTCTCTTTCGCGGACTTGTGTTCACGAGTCTTTGCGCCCATTATGGGCCGCGTTGGGCGCTAGGCGGTTCGGCCCTGCTGTTTGCCATTTCTCACTTCAATCCTTGGCAAATGATCCCCCTCTTCCTCTTTGGACTCTTTCTCGGCGCTTTAGTTTACTGGACTCACAGCATCTATCCTGCCATGCTCGCCCACGCGATCAACAACTTGACTTCGATAATTGGGATCAACTTGCGCACTTACTTAGGCATAGATGGCCTCGGCCCCTCCCAACATCTCCCCATGCCTTTGGCCCTGCTCGCCGGCCTACTCCTGCTTGCCAGCCTCCTGCTTCTCAGCCGCCAACCCACCATTATGCCGCTGTTGACTAGGAGGTAATTAGCTCCTCCCGATTACAACTGAACTGTTGGGGGAGAGGCAGTTGCGTAGAAAAACGTTCCCTAATTAAATCAGCTCAGTACCTTCGCTACCGTTTCCCCAATTTCCGCCGGACTCTCACAGGTGTGAATCCCTGCTTCCCGCATCGCCGCCATCTTGTCCTCGGCCGTCCCCTTACCGCCTGAAATAATAGCTCCTGCATGTCCCATCCGCCGCCCTGGAGGTGCCGTGCGCCCCGCGATAAAGCCAATGACGGGCTTGTCGTAGCACTCTTTGATATAAGCAGCCGCTTCCTCTTCAGCCATGCCGCCGATCTCGCCGATCATCACGACCGCATCGGTCTCGGGGTCGTCCTTAAAGAGAGCCAGCGCGTCCACAAAGCGCGTCCCGATGATTGGATCGCCGCCAATGCCGATGGCTGTGGATTGGCCTAAGCCTCGCTCAGTGAGCTGCCCCACGGCTTCATAGGTCAGCGTTCCACTGCGCGAGATAATCCCCACGCGCCCTGGCTGGTGAATAAAGTGGGGCATAATGCCGATTTTGCACTTCCCCGGCGAGATGACGCCGGGGCAATTAGGCCCGACCAGCCGAGTAGAGCGCGCCTGTACGTAATGGTAGGCTTTAACCATGTCGCTCACGGGGATGTTCTCGGTGATACAGATGACTAGCTCTATACCGGCATCGGCCGCTTCCATGATGGCGTCGGCGGCAAAGGGGGCTGGCACAAAGATGATCGAAGCATTGGCTCCCGAGGCCTCAACGCCTTCGGCGACCGTGTTAAACACCGGAACGCCTTCAAATTCTTGGCCACCCTTGCCAGGTGTTGCTCCCCCGACCACTTTCGTGCCGTACTCCAGCATTTGTCGCGTGTGAAATGACCCCTCCGACCCCGTAATCGCCTGTACGAAGACCTTGGTGTTTTCGTTGATTAAAACGCTCATCCCTGTATTCCTTTACTGAATAGTCGCCTTGACCATCGCCGCCGCGTCTTGCAGCCCGTGCCCGACGGCAAAGTCCATGTCGGAGTTTTCCAGCATCTCGGCAGCCACATCCGCGTTGGTCCCAGCCAGTCGCACGACGACCGGCACATTGACTTCGATGTTTTTGCGCGCCTCAATCACGCCAGCGGCCACGCGGTCGCAGCGCACAATGCCGCCGAAGATGTTGATGAGAATGGCTTTTACATTCGGGTCGGAGAGCAAAATGCGGAAGCCATTTTCCACGGTCGCAGCGCTGGCCCCCCCGCCTACGTCCAAAAAATTGGCCGGCTCTGCACCGGACAGCTTGATAATGTCCATGGTCGCCATCGCCAGCCCAGCGCCGTTGACCATACAGCCGATATTGCCGTCGAGCTTGATGTAGTTCAGATCGTATTTGGCGGCTTCTACCTCTAACTCTTCCTCTTCATCCAAGTCGCGCATTGCCGCTAAGTCGGGGTGGCGGAAGAGTGCGTTGTCGTCCAAGTCCATTTTGGCATCCAGCGCCAAAAGCTGCCCATCGGCGGTCGCCACCAAAGGATTGACCTCGACTAGTGAGCAATCGGCATCGACATAGGCTCTGTAGAGGCTAAGAATAAAACTGGCTGCTTGGCGCACCTGCTTGCCCTCGAAGCCAAGCCCAAATGCTAGGCGCGTCGCTTGGAATGCCTGTAGCCCTACTGCGGGATCAACCGTTTCCTTGAGAATTTTCTCTGGGGTCTCTGCGGCGACCTCCTCGATCTCCATTCCGCCCTCTTGGCTGGCCATGACCACTGGCTTGCCTTGGGCTCGATCAAGGGTGATGCCCAGATAAAGCTCGCGTTCTATATCCGAGGCCTTCTCCACGAGGACTTGCTTGACCTTTTGGCCTTCAGGGCCTGTCTGGTGGGTGACGAGCTGCATGCCGAGAATCTGACTGGCCGCTTGGCGCGCCTCTGCGGGGCTAGCGGCTAGTTTGACGCCTCCGCCTTTGCCGCGACCTCCAGCGTGGATTTGGGCCTTGATCACGACCTTCCCACCCAATTCGGCGGCCATGCCTTCGGCTTGATCCGCTGTCGTGGCCACGTGGCCGCTCGGTACGGCGACCTGGTACTGGCGCAAAATTTCTTTGGCTTGATATTCGTGAATTTTCATGAGCGTTATCTATTCTATATCGGTGAAAGGAACGCAAAAGACTATAAAAACCTTCCCCTACCAGCAAGGCGATCTAGGAAGCGACCTGCACAAGTACCAAACTAGGGCTGTTGATCGTTGGGAAAGTCCCGTAATATTCAGGCACATCCAAAGACTTTGAGGAGGTAGCCCGTGAAAATCTTGTTAGTCGGCGGGGCCGGTCACGTCGGCACCTGTACTACTCCCTACCTTAGACGCCATCACGACCTGCGCGTGTTGGACATCGCCAAGCCTCGGCACGAGGTAGAATACATCGAAGGCTCTATCGCCGACCCGGAGGCCCTCGCTCGTGCCCTAGACGGAGTGGATGCCTTCATCAACTTGACCATGAAGAGCGGCCAAGGCGGCCTCGACAGCCACCAGACCGAGACCCAGATCGTCGATAACTACACGGTCAACTGTCTGGGACTGCATCTGCTTCTGTACACAGCTTGGAGGCTAGGTATTAAAAGAGGCGTCCACACCTCCACCATGAGCGCCCACTACCGCGCCCGCTCCTATTATCCGTCCGAGGAAGAAGTGCCGCTCGATAGCCCCAGTGTGTACGGCTTCACTAAAGGGCTAGCCGAGGGCATTTGTCACTATTTCGCCCGCCAATTTGACCTGAACTTGGCGGTCCTTCGCATTACCGGTCCGCGCACTCGAGGGCAATTCATAGAACAAGCCAAAAATCCACCACATTATCCTCCCGGCAGTCTTTACTTTACCGATGAGGAAGATTTGGCTAGGGCCTATCTAGCCGCTCTGGACTACGTTTGCACAGGTCATGGCCGCTGCGACGCCTTCTTCATATCGGGCGACGCCGACCACCGCGAGATGAACATGTCCAAAGCACGAGCTGTTTTGGGCTGGGAGCCTAAATCGCACCTGACGCTGGAGGAGTGAAAAGTCAAAAAAAGCAGGCCCAACCATGCTGGTAGAGCCTGCTTCAATTACTATGGACGATTCGCGTTGTGACTTATTAACGCATCTTATCAGGCGGCGTAAACGCTCACCCGCTTGCCCTTCCTGCCAAAAGACTCAAATTTCACCTGCCCTTCAATGGTGGCGAAGAGCGTGTCATCCCCGCCCTTCTTGACGTTGACGCCCGGATGAATGCGCGTCCCGCGCTGCCGCACGATAATCGTGCCGGCGCTGACCTTCTCTCCGCCAAAGCGCTTAACGCCTAGACGCTGGGCATTGCTATCGCGCCCGTTTTTGGAACTGCCGACACCCTTCTTATGAGCCATGATCTAGTCCTTTCTCACTTCAGTTCGGGAAAACGATGTCCTCGACCCGAATCTCGGTGTAATCTTGGCGGTGGCCGGTGCGCCGCCGGTATTTCTTGCGCCGTTTCTTCTTAAAAACGACAATCTTATCGCCGCGACCGTGACCGACGACCGTCGCCGAAACACTGGCTCCCTCGACCGCGGGGCTGCCAACCCTAGTCTCGTCGTCGCCGGAAACTAGTAGGACGTCGGTAAATTCCTGGGTGCTACCTTCTTCGACCTGAAGCCGGGGTACGCGCAGACACTGACCCTTATCGAC
This sequence comes from Candidatus Latescibacterota bacterium, assembly GCA_022827835.1. Lineage (GTDB taxonomy): Bacteria > Latescibacterota > UBA2968 > UBA8231 > UBA8231. The sequence goes on along the minus strand of JAJEIO010000019.1, from coordinate 59,500 downwards.
TTTGACCTGATGGCCGGCGATATTGACAACTGCATACATGAATTGCACTCCTACGCTAAGACTACTTCGCAATCAACCAAGAGGCTTTTAAAGATATGGGTCAGAATTTTTCTGTCAAACTCGGAACTCAGCCGTCACATCTAGACTGCGTTTGGTCGAGAAGAACCGATAGTCTTGGGGGCCCAACGTAGAATCGGTCTCTATTTGGAGGCGAGCTTTGGTCGCCTTGCGCAATGATTTGAGCCGTTCTTCGCGGTTTTCTAGCATATAGGTGGCCACCTCGGGATGGACCTTTAACACGTAGCGCCTTTCGCGGGTGGCAGCATAAGAACGCTGAAGCCAGCGTTCAATCCAAGTCAGGGTGGTGTCTGGCCCCATAATCCGGCCCGTGCCGCTGCAAATGGGACAAGGTTCACTATGAGTGTGCAAAAGGTTTGGCCGGACGCGCTGGCGCGTCATTTCGACCAAGCCAAACTCGCTGATGTGTGGGCTGATCGAGACTTTCGCCCGATCCCGTTTGAATTCATCAACCAAGCAGTCAACGACCTTTTTGCGATTGCGCTCCTCGTTCATATCGATAAAGTCGATGACTATAATGCCGCCAATGTCGCGGAGCTTGAGCTGGCGGGCAATCTCACGAGCTGCCCTCAGATTGGTATTGAGATTGTTTTCCTCCTGATCGTCGGAGCCGAGGTAACGGGCTGAATTCACGTCGATAAAGGTTCCTGCCTCGGCGTAGTCGATGACCAAGGCTCCGCCCCGCCGCAACCACACGGTGCGATTGGTCGCCTTCTCAATATCTTCCTCAATGTTGAAGGCATCGAAAATGGGCCGACGATCCCCGTAAAGCTCCACCCTTTGGCGCAATTTAGGTGAAACTTGGCGCAAATAAGCTGTGATCTCCTTGTACAGTTCTTTGCTATCGACGACTAGTCGTTCCACATTGTCGGTGAATAGGTCGCGTATTATGCTGGAGGTCATGCCCATCTCCTTGTACACCAAGGCAGGTGCTTCGACCTTTCTGCTCGTCTTGATCAGACGCTCGTGGTTTTTCACTAGCTGCTTCATATCGCGTTTGAACTCGCGATCACTCTGCCCTTGCCCTTCTGTGCGCACGATTACCGAGTAGCCATCGGGTTTGATCTTAAATACCAGATCTCTCAGTCTTTTGCGTTCGTTTCGACTGATGATCTTGCGGGACACACCAACCCAGTTGCCGCCCGGAACCAGCACCATGAAGCGACCCGGAAGCGATAGCTGCGTTGTCACACGGGCACCTTTGGTGCCGATGGGCTCTTTGGTAACCTGCACCAACACCTCTTCGCCCTTCTTGATCAGGTTTTGAATAGCAGGATAACCGCGATGGCGAGAACGGCGCCCGTTACGCGCGCCATCGGTCTCGTCTCTGTCTGCTTCCATCATATCGCGCACTTGGAGAAACGCGGTGCGGTCATGGCCTATCTCGACAAAGGCGGCCTGTAACCCAGGCAAAACGGCCGTTACAATCCCTTTGTATATATCCCCTACCGTCCGCTCGTTTTCGGGTCTTTCGATCCAGACCTCAGCTAGACGCCCATCTTCCAAGATGGCAATACGGGATTCGTGAATGCCTTGGTTGATAAAAATTTCTGTTTGCACGATCTGTCCTCACGTTTAGTAGTCATAATATCAGTATCGGCGATTTCAAAGTCCCGCTTATCGCCGTTCACTTGGCTTCCTCCGCGGCCAATACCCCCAGATACTGTTCTCGGTTTGCGAGCACCTCTATCGCCTTGGCTAGCTGCACATCCTCCTGCAATCCTTCAAGCAGTTGAGCCTTTCTCCCCCTGAAGCGCAAAATTAGTTCTCGACGTAAAGCACTCTTTATATAAGGTTCCAACTCGCTGCTATACCGCCGCTCCCACTCCTGCTTCACCGCTGCTCGTAGCTGCTGGATCGACTCCTGTGCAGCCTCACCCCAATCCATTTTCTCCGCCAAGTCCTCAAGGTCTGCTATTTGATTTAATCCTTTTTGGCCTTGGTCTAGACCTATGTCCTTAGTGCGGACGAACTCCATAAAGCCCTCAACCATCTCATCGCTGACAGTCAGGTCTGGATGTTCCTCGGCCCAAGACGAGTCGGTCGATACATAATCTATGACAAAGTCGAAGAACAGCCGGCGACGCTCTAACTCTTGTACATAGGGAGGAAATGGTTCCGACTCAACACTAATATCGGGCCTAATACCGCCGCCGCCGAAGACCTTGCGACCTCGCTGGGTATAATAGGTTTGGTTCCCCATACTATCCGGCAATCCAGCCGCCCCCATCTTGGATTTACCCACTAAATCGCCCAAACGGATCAGGAGAACGCTCTCCGCGGACTCGGAATCCATATCAAAATGAGATTGGAGTGCAGAAAGGGCCTTCGCCCTATTCTCTGAACGCAAAATAAGGTCCATCACCAACTGATGCGGCAATTCTCTATCGCCGAACAGAACGCTATGTACGGGCTTGGCGATGTCTTGTTCGCGGTGAATACTGCGCCCACTGGGCGCGTAGTAGAGTGCCGTCGTCAGCTTTAAGGCACTAGCTTCCTCTTCGCGTTCACGTAGGTCGAAAATGGTCTGTACCGAACCTTTGCCAAATGATGCCGCTCCGATAACCACGCCTCGATCGTTGTCTTGGATGGCTCCAGCAACGATTTCGGAGGCGCTGGCGCTCCCCTCGTCAATCAGAACTACCAAGGGCACATTGCGCGCAATAGAATGACGGTGGGAATACTTGACTTCTTCTCTCCGCCCGTCGCGTTCCTTAATCGAAACGATCGGCACTCCTTGGGGTAAGAACAAATCGGCAACTTGGGTGGCTTGACTAAACAAGCCTCCGGGATTTCCTCGCAGGTCTAAAATTAGCCCTTCAACCCGAGGGAGACTTTTTATCGCCTCTTCCACTTCACTGGAGGTATGCTCGGAAAAACGCGTCTGGCGCATACTTATATAACCGATCTTTTTTTGGAGTTCCTCTACCAGCACAACGCTCCTGATCGTGATTATTTCCCGTTGAATTTCAACTTCGCGCGGCGTGGCTCCTAAGTGGGGAGCGACCGAGATTGCGACCTTTGTGCCAGGTTCTCCGCGCAGTGCATTGACCACAGATTCAAGCTGCATATCCAAGGTACTTTTGCCCTCCACAGCGACGATCAAGTCTCCCGGTCTCAGCCCCGCCCGAAAGGCAGGAGTATCTTCAATAGGGGAAATTACCACGGGAAAGCGATCTTTTATGGCAACCGTAATCCCCAATCCCGCGAACTTGCCCGTCGTGTCTTGGCGCAACTGGCGCAAACCCTCCTCGTCGTAATACTCGCTGTATGGATCCAGTTGGCCGAGCATGCCCTTGATGGCTGCGCTCATAACCTCCCTTTGGTCCAGACGGGCGTAATAGTTTTCCAGAATGCGCGAATACACGGCTCCGAAACGCTCCCAACTGGCATTTACCTCCGCATACGGATCTTCCGTAGGCGCCGCCTGGATTGCGTTCGCACTTGCAATTAAAAAAATCAATCCCATTAAGAAGTGTCGCATAGCTATTTTTTCTCCTCGGGAAACCACGACCACTGCCGACGCAACGCGTCCTGAATCCCTTCAGCTAGTCGATCTATTCCGAGCTGCGCGTCAAAAACCAAGCCTGTTGGATCTTTTTGGGCTATCTGTTGGTAGCCTCGGGAAACCTTCTCTTGTAGTGCCATTCCTGTTTGCTCCAACCTATCCGCGACATCCCGCCATCTCAGGCGAGCCCAAGCCACTTCTACGGGCAAGAGCAGATATATTGTCGCGTCCGGTAAACACTCCCCCACAGCCAGCCGATTGACTTGTTCGATCACTTCAAGATCCAAACCGCGCCCATATCCCTGATACGCTATTGATGAGGCAATATAGCGGTCGCAAATAACCACATCTCCCCGGTTGAGCGACGGTGCGATCACCTCTTCTACGTGCTGTGAACGACTGGCTGCATAGAGGAACAATTCTGCTGTTGGGGATATTCCCTCTAGGCTTGGATCGAGAACAAGCTGGCGGATCTTTTCTGCGACCGGCGTCCCACCTGGCTCTCTGGTCAGTGTAACCGGAAGACCTGCTTCTCTTAAATGCGACGCTAGCAGGCGGGATTGGGTTGTAGTTCCACTGCCATCAACCCCCTCAAACGCGATGAAATGACCTTGGGACACGACGGCGAGGAGATGCTTATTGGGACTGCTGGACAGAGGCGGGCGAATTGGGACCTGATTTCAGCCTGTTGCGGATATGAGCGAGGCGCTCAACAACAGTATAGTTGGTCGTAACGGCCAATAAAACCAGTACGAAAACCAAACCTTGGTGGCCGATCAGGCTCCCCACAGCCAAGGCCGTTAGACGTTCTGGGCGCTGCATGAAGCCCACCTTGCAATCCTCGCCCAGCCCCTCTGCACGAGCCCTTACGTAACTAACCATCAGCGAACCAGTAATAGCAAAAAAGAGAATCCCCGAGGCAATCCATTCATCGCGGCCGATCAAATACGCACCGATGCCAAAATAAATAAATATCTCAGAGTATCGATCTGTCGTCGAATCCAATAAGGCTCCGAACTTGGTCTCCTTGTGGCCCTCTCTTGCAACTTGTCCATCCAAGATGTCGCAGAGGCCCGCCACTATCATAATGAGAGCCCCCCATTGCAAATAGCCCTTGGCAAACGCCGCAGTTGCCCCCACGTTCATAACTAGCCCCATCAGCGTCAGCCAATCGGGTCTGAAGCCCAAGCGAATAAACAAATGCGCCAACGGCCTAAGGATGACCAGACACCACTTTTTCAGATATTTATCTAGCAAAAAAGAACCTATTTCGCAGACGCTTGAGAGTGGCCATTGAGAATCCTTGTCCTCGGAAACTACATTAAAAATATACTCGTTTTTTTCTTTTCCTCCAAAGGATTTACCGCCGATCTTTCCACTTTCTTAAGAACAAGTTTTCCACATCAAACCTCACCGTCTCTACTCAGTACTTCGCTAAATTATGGCCTATCTATTAGATAAAATTAGACATATACGTCCCTCAAAGGGCCTAAATATCACAACTCTTTTAATTTTTGGGTGTGGATAAGTATGTGTAAAACTATGTAAAACTACACTCGGAACGCCCGACAATAGCAATTAGTAGAATAGCCCCAATGCACTCCCCACCCGATCGGCCCTCCATGCCAACAACTCCGAATGAGCAGCATCTTTTCCAAGCGTTGAAAGAATCCAGCCATGAGGAGATAAATGTCTTTGTACTAAATCAAGCAATTTATCCGGCGAAGCCACGGCTCTTGCCGTCACCAAATCCGCGCACACCGGACTCAAACTCTCTATCCGCTCGTTTACAACCTCTATTCGGTCAAGCCCCACCGACCTTATAACTTCCTTGAGAAAATGCGCCCGCTTCCTCCTGCTTTCGACGAGCATAAAGTATGCATTGGGAAGAGCTATTTTCAGAGGAATTGCCGGAAATCCAGCTCCTGATCCCAGATCCATAACTAGCCGATGCGGGAGACTTGCTACGACCGGAACCATAGTCAACGCCTGCCTCAAGTGCTTAGTTGCTACGACGGACTGATCTCGCCGAGAGACAAGGCCGACTCTTCTCGACCACCGACTCAAGATATATAGATATATTTCCAGCTTAGGCCAGATATCTTCAAAAGAACCAGAGAGAACGCTCTTTCTTTTTAATCTTTCAAAGTCCTCCTGAATATCAGAGGGCAATTGAATCACCATATCAAGATGTTCCACGTGGAACATTTAAACTAGCTCAATATGGCTTGGAAGAGTTTTGTGGAGCATTTGAGACGAGGTTCAATGTTTCACGTGGAACACTACTTGCCGATGCAAAATTGGGAAAAGATGGAATCGAGAACTTCCTCTTCTACGGTCTCTCCCAGCATCTCACCTAAGGCATTCAATGCGTCCTGAAGCTCGGCAACGACGCACTCATCGGGCTGGCCGGACTTTAGAAGCTCCTCTGCGATAGCGCCAGATTTAGCTACTCGCAACAGGCAATCTTGGTGGCGCTGGCGAGTGATTCCGATCCCATCTACTTCCGCTCTATGAGGCAGCTGGGCCGTCACTTCTCTCTTTAATTTCTCAATACCGAATTCCCTAAGTGCTGATATTTCAACAGATACCGAGACCCGTGCTTCAATCTTAGATCGGGTGCTAGCACCCGGCAAATCAATTTTGTTGAAGACACCAATTGACTTCTTATCCGGCGGGAGCAGGTCCAACACAGCCATATCGTCCTCATGCGACTCAGTCGAACTGTCAAATACTGCTAAAACCACATCCGCTTCCCCAATCGCCTGCGACGCTCGTTCAATTCCCTCTTTTTCGATCAGGTTATGGCTTTGCCTAATCCCAGCCGTATCGACTAGCCGGATCGTCTCTCCTGCCCACGTAGTCCGACCTTCTACTAAGTCTCGCGTCGTTCCTGGTAAGGGAGTAACTATGGCCCGATCTTCGCCGAGTAACACGTTGAGCAACGTGGACTTACCTACGTTGGGACGCCCGATGAGCACGACTAAATATCCCTCTTGGCGACGCCTTGTTCCCTCGAATGTTTCAGCGAGCCGCAAAGAGGACTCAACTACTTCGCGCAGCGCGGTCTGTATTTCTTGACGCCCAATACTATCGATGTCTTCGTCGGAAAAATCTAGCCCTATCTCAAGCAGTGATAGCATCTTAACCAACTGATTCTTAAGATCTTTTACCATCTTAGATAGACGGCCACGGGCCAAGCCATAGGCATTGTCGAGATGCGCTTTAGAACTGGCTTGGATGAGGTCGATTACTGCCTCAGCTTCTAATAAGTCCAATCGGCCATTGAGAAAAGCTCGGCGAGTAAACTCTCCTGGTGCGGCAACGACGGCCCCCAAGCAAAGCGCTTCCTCGACGACGGACTCTAATACGACCATGCTGCCGTGACAGCTAATCTCGACGGTATCTTCACCGGTATAAGAGTGCGGTGCAGCAAAGACCCAAGCGACGCCTGTGTCGATTGCTCGACCACCAGCCCATATGCGTCCGTATTCGACATATCGGACTCGCTTGCCGAGCGGAGGACGAGACCGAAAAATCTGCTGACCTATCGCTAGGGCCTCCGGCCCGCTCAAACGCACGATCCCGATACCCCCCTCCCCCCGTGGCGTAGAGATCGCGACAACAGTATCCGACTGTATCAAGGTCGAGGTCCGGCTGAAATTTCAAGTGCTGGAAGGAGCAGCTTTCTTCTTAAAATGATTGACCAATAGCTGTTGACCGATGGTCAAGACATTGAAGATGGTCCAGTAGAGCACTAATCCCGACGACATGCTCCAAAAGATAAATATCATCAGTACCGGCATCATGTAAACCAGAACGGCCTGCTTGGGATCCTTCATCGTCATCTTCTGTTGGATGAGCATGGAGACCGCCATTAACAATGGCAGAATATGAAGACCAAAACCGCCGATAAGCAATTCGTCAGGAAGGGAAAGATCTTGTATCCAAAGAATAAAGGGGGCTTGGCGCAACTCGATTGTTTTGCCAAAAAGATTGTAGAGCGCAATGAAAATGGGCATCTGCAGCAAGAGAGGAAGACACCCGCTAAGAGGATTGACGCCTTCTTCCTTATAGAGCTTCATAGTCTCTCGGCTTAGGCGTTGGTTATCGTTCTTGTACTTCTCGCGTAGCGCCGTAATTTTCGGCTGAAGTTCCTGCATTTTCGCCGCGGACTCATAGGTTTTGTGGGTAAGCGGATAGACGAGAATTTTAATGACAACGGCGAAAACGACGATGATCCAACCATAGTTGGGGATGTATTGATGGGTGGCGATAAATAGAATGAGTAGAAAGCGGCTTATTTGACTTACGATCGGCCACCCGAAATCAATAGCCTGCTCTAGTTCGGCCTCATAGCCGACAAGCTCGTCGTAGTTGAGTGGGCCTAGATAAATCGTGTTGTGCCAAGAGCCAGACCGTTCGAGCCGGCGACCTACCTGAAAAGAATAGTCGGGCAGCAAATTCGCCCCTTGGTGGTTGCCCTGTAAGACGACGAGAGAACGCTGCTCCCTATCGGCAGGGACACAGGAAATCAAGAAGTACTTGTTGCGAATACCCGCCCATTTTAGCAACCCTTTGTCCTCTAATTCGTCCGATTCTCCATCATCCACCTTGAGTTCGACCCGTTCTTCGTTGATATAGGCAAAAGCCCGCATTTCAGGTAGGTCAATTTCCGGCTCACGCTCGGTAAACGCGATACCGTTTTCCCAAGTGAGTATGGCTTCGGTATCGTCGTCAAACCCTTCGTAGCGCACCTGGAGATCGAATCCATAGCGGTCCCCATTAAAGGTCAAGACCTTTTCCAGTCTTCTACCGCCACCGAGTTGGGCTACCATGATTAGGGATTGCTCTTCCCCGGGTCCGACCTGCAGACTCGATTGGTTGGCAACAAACTCCGCCGAGGAGATATCCTCCCTGTAGTTCGCTCTTTGTAGATGAATTCCCAAACCGCGGCCGGTTGGAGGCAGTAGTTCGATAACACTTCCATCTATATCTCTGTATTTTAATAGTTCACACGATACAATAGTACCACCTTTTGTAGAGAATCCAACTCTCTGAAGCGGAGTTTGCACTACAATTGTGTCCACCCTGTCTTCCGAGATAAAGACCGGACTTTCGGCCGATTCGACCCTTTCAACGGCCTGAGGCTTAATAGGTGCTGGCCCTTCCCCTTCCGAAAGGAGTTGTTCCGCAGACTCGGGACCTCGTGTGCGCTCGGGCTCAGCTTGCTCTTCAGCAACAGGGGCCACTTCAGGCACCGATTCTTGCGGCACTGATTCCTGAGACGGAGGCAGGGGCTTGGGATTTAACCCAAACCATTCATTATAATAGGGAAGCAAGAGGAAAATCAGGCCGATAAAAAGAAAGGCCAACAGGGTCCGCTTATCTTCCATAGGTTTTACTTACCCTTTTATAAACAATATGTTATACAACATATTCAACGCAGAGGATCGCATCCATGCCCTCCCCAAGGATGGCATCTACTAATCCGCTTTAGCGCAAGCATTCCGCCCTTGAATGCTCCGTACTTATCTAGTGCTTCTTCGGCATATTGGGAACAAGTAGGTAGATAACGACAGGACGGGGGAAGATATGGAGACAGGAGAAGACGGTAGGCGCGGACGACGAAAATGGCGATTTGCTTCATTGTGGGGCAAGAAAAATAGGTAGTTTGGCCACCAAGGAGTCCAGTTCCCTTTCCAAGTCAGCAAAGGGAGTTTCGATGGCTGACGGTTGGCAAAAAACGACTATATCACAAGGAAAGTACGGACGACTGCGGCAAATGCTGCGCAGGCGCCGCTTGAGCCGATTGCGCTTTACAGCATTGCCCAGTTTGCGTCGGACGACAAAAATTTGACCGCGATCTTCTCGACCGCAGCGGATCCAAAAACAGCGGCCTCTAACCCAATCCATCAAGCACTAGACGGCTAGCTGTTTGCGGCCCTTTCTCCGGCGACGATTGATGATATTGCGACCGGCCGGCGTGCTCATGCGCTTGCGAAAACCGTGCTTATTGCGGCGGCGCCTGTTGCTAGGCTGAAATGTGCGTTTCAAAATAAAATTCTCACCTCGCGTTGGTTTATGTGCAGCATACGCAGAAACGTTCCAATTTAGTGGCTATTCTGCTAAGTGTCAATACTTTCAACTCTTTGAACGCTAGCGAATTCAATGAAACTTCGCGGGAAACTCTTGACTGACGTACGCCTTCTTCATAGGTTGAAAATCTCCCTTAAAAACTGCGATCTCCGCTTCAATAAATGGCGCTGGAAATACAAGATCCCCAAGAACTTTGGGCCCAATGTCTGCTCAATATCGAGCGTCAAGTTCGTCCCCAGAGTTTTACTAATTGGTTTAAGCAGACTTCAGTAAGCCACTTCGACCAAGACTTATTGGTCATCCAAGTTCCCAGCGCATTTTCTGCCGCTTGGATAGAAGAGCACTACTTGCAGATGATCCAATCCGTAGTGTGGGAAGAGACGGCACTGACTCCCAATATCTCCTTTGTGGTTACACAAGCCCCCCAATCCGTTGGCGATCGAGTGCTACCTGTTGAGCAGGAGGTACCTGCAAACGAAGGAGACCCCGCAGAAGATGAACAAGAAATAGAAGCAGCTCCTGCTCAATCGCTGAACAAGCGCTATACCTTTGAAGAATTTATCATTGGCGATAGCAATCAAATTGCCCTTGCAACAGCCTTAGCTGTAGCCAATGCCCCAGGTAAGACGGAATTTAATCCCCTCGTGATTTACGGCGGCGCTGGGCTAGGTAAAACGCATCTGCTCCAAGCGATTGGGCATCAAGCCCATAGTCTCAACCTCGCTGAGAAGGTCGTTTACGTCACCTCGGAAAAATTTATGGGCGATTTCGTCCAAGCGCTCGCTCAAGGCCGCGATAAGACGAGTGAGTTTAAGAGTTTCTACCGCAGCGCGGATATCCTCCTTGTTGACGACATCCAGTTTCTGCTCCACGGCGAACGGACCCAAAACGAATTTTTTCACACCTTTAATGCCTTGCACCAGTCCGAGAAGCAGATTGTCATGACCTGCGACAGTGCCCCTGGCCATCTTGATGGGTTAGAAGAACGGTTAAAATCCCGCTTCATATGGGGTTTGGCCACCGCAATAAATCCGCCTGAGCTCGAAACCCGGATTGCCATCCTCCACAAAAAGGCCGAGCGCAACGGCATACGGATTCCCGACGATGTGGCCGCTCTGTTAGGCAATCACATCAGATCGAATGTCCGAGAACTCGAAGGTACGTTGATTAGCTTGATGGCCTACTGCTCAATTCAAAAGAAGGAACTCGACATTGAGGCGGCCAAGCACATTCTAGATGAATTGGGGCCCAGCCCGTCGGAAGTGAGCATTGAGGCAATCCAACAGCAGGTCGCCGACCACTTTAATTTGACTCGCGAGCAACTTATTGGAAAAGGACGCAAGCAAGACGTGGCAACTGCACGGCATATTGCCATGTTCTTAATCAGGACTCTCCTCGGTAGTCATTTCACTACCATCGGCTTGCACTTCGGCAACCGCGACCACAGCACGGTCATCCACGCTGTAAACACTGTTGAGAAGCGGAATAAAAACGATCCATCCTTTGCTAGACTAGTCGAAGATTTGTCGGATACTATCCGTCGGCAAAGCCGCTAGCCCCCATCTCTTTAGTCTTCTCTGTCTGTATTTCTCACTACTATAGTGCCTATTTGGCAGTGGAAAACTATTAACATCTATCCCCGCTTGGGTATTGATTGAGTGTGGATAAGTCTGTCGAAAAAAGAAAACCGTCATTTTTGACCTCTTGCGTGTGAAAAACCAAAGTTTTCCACTCCACAATCCACAGACAGGCTCCTGTTACCAAGTTATCAACTTGATTACATAAGTATCTTATTAACAATACATTTTGCTATTTATAGATAACTATTTAAGCTAGTTATCCACATATCCACACCATAACTAGAACAGAAAAAAATAAAAGAACACAAAAAAGTGTAGTCCTATTAGAAGTGTGAGTGTGGATTGTGGTTTTTGATTACACACACCTTTTTTCTTCTTTATACACATCTACTCATGTGTTTACCTGTTCTGAAAAATGGGACCCTATATATATAGTACTTGACGTAAGTAGGGATAAAAGCTAAGTTTATGATTAGTACTCACAAGGGCAATTTCATCAGAAGGATTCTCCGAGAAGCACTTATGAAGTTAAGAGTGGATCGCAGTGAACTATGGCGGGGCATTGATACTGTATTAGAAGCCGTGTCGTCAAAACCCTCCCTACCGGTGTTGGCTAATATCCTGCTTGAGGCCGATGAGAAAATCCTATCTCTATCGGCGACGGATTTAGATTTGTCCATCCGGACTCAAGTCCCTGCTATAGTAGAGGTAAATGGAAGGACGACTGTTTCGGCGCGCAAGCTGGCAGAAATCACCCGAGAATGGCCCGAGGCGGAAGTGAGTATTGAGGTGCAGGACGAGCGACTCAAGCTCTCAGGGCGGCTCGGGGACGCCGAAAGCAGCGAAGGAGCGTATAGCCTGTCGGGAATAGAGGCTGACGAGTTTCCCCCTATGCCGACAGCCCTCGATGGCGTAAGCCTGAGTCTGGGAGGGGACGAAGGCGAGACCAATGTTCTAGCAGACATGATCAACAAGACGGTCTTTGCCGTCTCTGGCGATGATACGCGTCCCGTGTTCAATGGGGTACTCTGGCGCATTGATGCTCAGGGAATGGAGATGGTGGCTACCGATGGGTCGCGCTTGGCTTGTTACAGAAAAGCCATAGATCTGCAGGAACAGATACAGGACGACCAAGAGACCGCGGTCATCGTCCCCCCCCAAGCGTTGAACCAGATCGTCAAATTGTTGGGTAGCCATAAAGAGCCGGTCAATGTCACGCTGGGCGAGACCCAGATCCTGTTTGATATAGGACATACGCATTTGCTGTCGCGTCTGATCGAAGGACCGTATGTCAACTATGCTCAAGTCATTCCGCAAAACAACACAAAAGAGCTAAGAATAGCTAGCGAAGATTTGCTGCCGGCCGTACGCCGGGTATCCATCCTCTCCAGCTCTTATACGCGTCAAGTGCGTTTTAGGCTGGACAGTGGTCAGGTTGAGCTGTCTGCCGCCAGCCCCGAAATCGGTGGCGAAGCGAGGGAAAGCGTACCGGCCCAATACGCCTCTGAAGAGATAGAGGTTGGCTACAATGCTCAATATCTGATGGAGATCCTGCGCAGAATGGACGCGTCCGAGGTCTGTTTCCAGCTCAACGACCACGTCACTGCAGCCTTGTTGCGGCCGGTAGAACAAAAGGAAGGTGAGGATTACTTCTGCTTGCTAATGCCCTTGCGGCCAACAGGATGAGGTAAGCGGGAATAGTGCGGATCCGTGAATTAACGCTGAGACCCTTCCGCAATTTTGCCGCGATTCACTTGGGCCTTGCAGCAGAGCACATGCTGATTTTTGGCCCAAACGGCCGCGGTAAAAGCAATATTCTAGAAGCGATTTCCTACTTATCTATCGGTAAGTCAGTGCGCGGGGCCAAGGATCAACACGTCGTGCCGCACGGCGAAGACTTCTTTGATATTCGATCCTTGTGTAGTGATGGTCGCCACGACCAGCAAGTACGCGTCTTTTACAGTAAAAAGGAAGGTAAGAAGGCATTTGTCGATGCCACTCCCTTGCCTCGAGTCTCGGAACTGCTGGGCACCTTCCGCACCGTTCACTTCTCTCCTGAAGACGTATCGCTGGTGTTGCGCTTCCCAGCCCAGCGAAGGCGGCTCCTCGACATACTTATCGCGCAGTCTAGCGCAGCGTACTTGCGATATATGCAGCGCTATTACCGCGTGTTAGCCCAGCGAAACCACTTGTTGCGTACCGCAAAGAAGTCGGGGCATGGGCTTGTCGACAGTCGGGCAGTGGAACCATGGGATGCACAGCTAGTGGATTTGGGTGCCCAACTTCGACTATATCGCCTAGAGGCGCTGAATAGATTGAGAGCGCCCTTTCTCGGTTATTACGGCCGCTTCGCCCTAGCTGGTGAAGAGGCAGCTATTATCTATCAAGGTGCTAAGGAAAAGGACTTGGAGGCCCTTAGAGCCGAGTTGCGCGAGGCACTCAGTCGCCGCAGGGAGCAGGAAACCCAAATAGGCTATACGCTGTGTGGGCCACACCGCGATGATTTGAAGTTCATATTGAACGGAGAACCGGCCGAACTTTATGCCTCTGAGGGCCAACTAAGAACCGTACTCATATCGTGGAAGCTAGCCGAGGCCCGTTACATGGAAGAGCAAACGGGTCAGCAGCCAGTACTGCTCTTAGACGATGCTTTTTCAGAGTTGGATTCAGGTCGGATAGGAGAACTATTGGACATAGTGGGTGAATTTGAACAGGTCATCGCGACGACCCCTCAAGAGCCTAACGCAAGGCAGGAAGCTCGTTTTGAATCGATCGACCTCCAGAAATAAGAGCCGCAGTGTTGGTCCCCCCACCGTTTTGCACGGATTGCTCGACGCCGCAGTCGAGGAGCTAGGGATCAATGAGAAGCTAGTGGAATGTCGGGCGCGGATGGCGTGGGAAGAAGCAGTAGGTCCGGCCTTGGCCCAGTACACCCGTCCATTGCGCTTGTCCAAAGGATTTTTGGAGGTAGCGGTGCCATCTGCCGTATGGCGAACTCAACTAAACTTTATGCAGCGGGACATCACGACGCGGATCAATACTTTGCTGGGCAAGAAGGTCGTCGAAGGGCTAAAACTACTAAACCAGTCTGAAAGTGTGGAGACCAAAAGGAGGCGTAGATGACGGAACCGGCCAGAAATTTTCCTAGGGAAGAAGCAGAAGTAGCGCAGGAGGAGGAATATACAGCCGACGCCATACAGGTTCTCAAAGGGCTTGAAGGGGTGCGCAAGCGCCCGGCTATGTACATTGGCGATACGAGCGAAAACGGCCTACACGAATTGGTAAAAGAAATCGTCAATAACAGCATTGACGAGGCCATGGCCGGGCGTTGCTCGCGCATTGACGTAACGATCACCACCCAAGGTACTGCCCGCGTCCAAGATAATGGACGGGGCATTCCGACCGACTTCCACGTCGAGGAAAATAAATCGGGCATCGAGGTGGTAATGACGATGCTCCACGCCGGCGGCAAGTTCGACAAGAAGGCCTATCAGGTCTCTGGCGGACTACATGGTGTGGGTGCTTCGGTGGTCAACGCATTGTCCGAGTGGTGCACAGTCGAAGTTTGGCAAAAGGGCAACGTCCACTTGCAGCGCTACGCTCGTGGCGTAGCGGAAACGGGCTTGGAGGTCATCGGCGACACGGACCAGACCGGCACCGTCATAGAATTCAAGCCGGACGCCGAGATATTTGAAACCGTGGAATTCAGCTTTGAGTTTATCGCGGTACGACTACGCGAACTGGCCTTTCTGACCAAGGGTGTGGAGATCAATATACGGGACGAGCGCAGCGGAGAGGCCGACCGCTATCTGTACGAGGGCGGTGTACAAGAATTTGTGCGCTTCCTCAACGAGGGACGAAGCGCGTTACACCCAGATCCGATCTATCTTCAAGGCGAGCGTGACGAAGTCGTCGTAGAGGTGGCTCTGCAATACAACGATAGCTACCAAGAAACTCTCTTTACCTATGCGAACAACATCAAGACCGACGAGGGCGGAACTCACCTCGTGGGCTTCCGCTCGGCGCTGACTCGGACGATCAACAACTACGCGAACCGCAATAATCTGCTCAAGAACGTCAAGTTCAACATCTCGGGTGAGGATACTCGCGAGGGCATCGCTGCCGTTGTCAGCGTCAAAGTGCCCGAGCCGCAATTTGAGGGACAGACCAAGGGCAAGCTAGGCAACAGCGAAGTCAAAGGCATCGTCGATTCGTTTGTCTCCGAAGCACTGAGTACATATCTCGAAGAAAACCCGGACATTGCTAAGCGGATCGTCGATAAGATAGTGGAGGCCGGCCGCGCCCGCGAGGCGGCACGCAAGGCGCGCGAACTGACCCGGCGCAAGGGGGTACTCGACGGCGGGGCGTTGCCCGGCAAGCTGGCCGATTGCTCAATCCGCGACCCGGAGCAGACCGAAATTTTCTTGGTCGAGGGCGATTCGGCCGGCGGCTCGGCGGCGATGGCGCGCGACCAGAGCTTCCAAGCCGTGCTGCCAATGTTCGGCAAACCGCTCAATGTAGAAAAAGCGCGAATCGATCGCGTCTTGGGGAACGACAAGTTGTTGCCACTTATAACGGCGCTGGGCACCAGCCTCGGCGAAGACTACAACGTTGAGAAGCTGCGCTACGGCAAAGTTATTATCATGGCCGATGCCGATGTCGATGGCAGCCACATCCGCACGCTAATCATGACCTTCTTTTTTCGCTACATGCGCGACCTGATTGAGAAAGGCAAACTCTATCTGGCCCAGCCGCCTCTTTTTCAAGTGAAGAAGGGCAAGCAGGAGCTATACGCCTTCGATCAGGCCGAACGGGATCGACACATAGCAGCACTTGGCGGCAATGGCGACGGTCGAGGCATAGTTATTCAGCGCTACAAAGGGTTGGGCGAAATGAATCCTGAACAGCTATGGGAGACGACGATGGATCCCGAGCGGCGCACGCTCCTGCAGGTGGCTATCGACTATGCCGTTGAGGCGGATCATCTTTTTACCCTACTCATGGGCGAGCAGGTGGAGCCGCGCCGCGAATTTATCGAGAAGTACGCGCTAGATGTAAAGAATCTGGACGCGTTCTATTAGACTAATAGACTAAAAAGCTAGGATTTAATTAATGCTCGAACAGCAAGAAAGCCGGGTCCTACGGGTCAAGATTGAGGAAGAGCTCAAAACCTCCTTTCTCGACTATTCCATGAGCTTCATACGGTCGCGTGCCCTACCCGACGTCCGCGACGGTCTCAAGCCGTCTCAGCGCCGCATCTTGGTAGCGATGAACGACCTAAGCCTTTTTCCCAACCGCGGCTACCGCAAATGCGCCAAAATTGCCGGCGACACCTCTGGCAACTACCACCCGCACGGCGAAGACATTGTTTATCCGACCTTAGTGCATATGGCGCAAGACTTTCGCCTGCGATATCCGCTGGTCCAAGGCCAAGGCAACTTCGGTTCTATTGACGGCTATCCTCCGGCGGCCATGCGCTACACGGAGGCGAGGCTGAGCTGGCCGGCGATGGAATTGCTAGCGGATCTCGACAAAGACACCGTTGAATTCGCCAGCAACTACGATGAGACGCAGCAAGAGCCGCTGGTGTTGCCGTCTAGGTTTCCCAACCTGATATGCAACGGCTCAATGGGCATTGCTGTCGGCATGGCCACCAAGATCCCGCCGCACAACTTGCGGGAAGTCGCCAGTGGCCTCAAGGCACTGATTGATCATCCCGATATCTCCATTGCCGAACTGCTTGATCACGTCAAAGCCCCTGACTTTCCCACCGGCGGGATCATCTACGGCATGAGCGGAGTACAGCAAGCCTACGCAACGGGCCGGGGACTGATCTACATCAGAGCGCGGGCGGATATCGAGACCCTCAAGAACGGCCGCGAAAACATCGTCGTCACCGAAATCCCCTTCTTGGTAAACAAGGCTAGCCTGTTAGAGAAAATCGCCGATCTGGTGCGCGACAAAACCATCGACGGACTTGCCAATATCCGCGACGAATCGGGCCGTAAGGGTCTGCGCATTGTATTTGAATGCAAGAGGGATGCCCAAGCCGAAGTCGTGCTTAACCAGCTCTATAGCCATAGCATGTTGCAGACCACCTATGGAGTAATGATGCTGGCCATCGTCAATGGCCGTCCTGAGATGCTCAATCTCAAGCAGATGCTGCAGCACTATATTGATCACCGCCACGAGGTGATCGTGCGCCGCACCCAATTCGACTTGGAGAAAGCCGAAGCGCGGGCGCACATTTTGGAGGGCCTGCGCTTCGCCTTAGATCACATTGACCTAGTGATTGAGACCATCCGCCGCTCGTCGAATCCGGCCGATGCTCAGGAGCGGCTGGCTCGCATTCGCCCGACGCCGCAAACTCGGGCACTTTCCGGGAGTTTCGAAAAAGATGCCGACGAGCAATTCGAGTTAAGCGAACGGCAGGTCCAAGCCATCCTAAGCATGCCGTTGCAGCGCTTAACGGGTTTGGAGCGCGACAAAATTGAAGCCGAGTACAAGGAATTGGTAACGACGATTGAGGACAAAAGGGCCATTCTCGCCAGCCGCGAGCGGCAGATGCAGATCATCAAGGACGAGATTGATGATCTGGCCGAGCGCTTCGGCGACGAGCGCCGCACTGAGATCGTCTATGCGGCCGAGGAATTCGATATTGAGGACTTGATTGCCGAAGAGGATATGGTCGTCACCATCTCGCGCAGTGGCTACATCAAGCGCCTACCTCCTAGGGCCTACCGAGTACAGAATCGCGGCGGCCGCGGGGTGACAGGCATGAAAACCAAGGAAGAGGACTTTGTCGAACACCTCTTCGTGGCGTCAACCCATTCCTATATCATGTTTTTGACGGCCAAGGGTAAGTGTTATTGGCTCAAGGTCTTTCGCATACCCGAAGGCGACCGCACGGCTCAGGGACGATCGATAGCCAACTTGTTGCCGCTTGGTCAAGACGATCAAATATGCGCCATCGTACCCGTCCGGGAGTTCTCTGATGATCGGTACTTGTTCACGGCTACGCGCAAGGGCATTGTCAAGAAGACCAAGCTCTCGGCCTACCAGAACATCCGTCGCGACGGGATCATTGCCCTGAAGATCCAAGATGATGACGATCTGATTGGGGCGGCCATTACCGACGGACAGCAGGATATTGCCCTGTTGACGCGCAACGGCCGAGTTATGCGCTTCAGCGAAAGCGAAGTCCGCTCGGTGGGCCGGGTTTCTACTGGAGTTAAAGGCATCAGCTTACGCGAAGAGGACGAGGACGAGGTTGTGGACATGGTCGTGGTGCGCGAAAGCAGCACCTTGCTAACCATCTGCGAAAACGGCTATGGCAAGCGCACTAGCCAGACCGAGTACGCCAGCAAGCGTCGCCTCGGCCAAGGCGTCATTGACATCAAGACCTCCCCGCGCAACGGCCCCGTAGTAGCCTGTAGGGAGATAGAATCGGAAGAGGAGGTCATGGTGGTGACCCAGAACGGTATTATGATCCGCATACCCGTACAAGAGATATCCACCATTGGGCGCAACACCCAAGGAGTCAGATTGATCAATCTGGACGAGGGTGACCGCGTTATCGACATGGCTCCCCTGCCCATCAGCGAGGACGAGGACGAGGACGAGGATAGTCCGGAAAACGGCGCGGCCGATGAGGAAGCGTTGGGTTGACCTAAGGTAGGGCCTCATGTATATTTTTCTCCTCCAGGGAAAAGGAGGGTTAGACCTAATTGGTAAGGCAGCGGTCTTGAAAACCGCCGGGCTCACGCCCTTGAGGGTTCGAGTCCCTCACCCTCCGCCATTTACCAGTTGATGCCGCCACAATCCCATCCCTTTTAGCGGTGGGAGTACGTAAAAAGTTTATTTTGCAATGGTCGCGGAGAGGTGACCGAGTGGCCGAAGGTGGCAGCCTGCTAAGCTGTTGTGCGGGGCAACCCGTACCGAGGGTTCGAATCCCTCCCTCTCCGCCATTATTTTCGTTAGTTGCCCTCTAGCACAATTGGAAGTGCGCCTGACTCTGGATCAGGAGGTTCTAGGTTCGAGCCCTAGGGGGGCAGCCAATATCGGCTCCTGAAGGGAACGCTTCAGGAGCCTTCTTCTTTTGGCCTAGTCCTGCCGAGAACCGGGACGAGGCCGCCAATCTCCCCGCATTTAGCTTCTCCCCCAGCATTACCTCACGCCGATGAGTACCCGCATCAGAGAACAACAGCTTGCTTGGGGCCTCCTCGCGCCGGCCCTTGTCGTGCTGGGCGCGTTTGGACTCTTCCCTATTGGCTATGCCTTGTACGTCAGCCTGCACAGGTGGCGGATTAAGAAGGAAGCGGTGGTTGGATTCGACCACTATGTCCGTGCCTTGGGAGACCCGCACTATCTGCTACCCTTCGTCGCCGGGATCGTTCTCATCTGGGCAGCCTATCGCCTGCGTGTCACGTTAGCGTCGCCAATACTGGCGACGGGAAGCGCCGAGCGCGGTCTGCGTCCCCTTTATGTCCGCATCACTTGGGTCGTAGTCGCGCTATCGGGGCTTTGGTTAGGGTTGGCTCAGGGCTTGGGTGGCCTAGTGGAGACGGGCGATCCAGCGCTGTACAACGGTTTCAAGGTCACGTTTTTCTATGCGGTTGGGACAATTCCGTTCCAACTGAGCTTGGCCACCGGACTGGCGTATTTGCTCTTCAAGATCACGCGGGCTAGAGGCGCGTTTCGCACGCTGTTTTTCCTGCCTTATATCACGCCGATTATCGCCTCGGCTGTGGTCTTTCGCACCATCTTTAGTCCGCATCCTTCCTCGCTGGCCAACCGTTTCTGGAGCCTTTGGGGGCTGGAGAATCAGCGCTGGCTCTACGAGAGCAAGTCCGTCGTAGCCCTGTTACTACAGGGAGCTGGCTTTGCTTCCTACCCCGGGTGGGTGGACAGCGTCTTCCCGAGCCTAGCTCTGACCTCGATCATCCTCTACAACATTTGGGTCTATGTCGGCTACGACACGGTGATTTTACTGGCCGGCCTCAGTGCGATCCCCAAGCAATACTACGAAGCCGCGGAGATGGACGGTGCTGGTGAGTGGCAAGTCTTCCGGCATATTACCCTGCCTTTGGTTTCACCAACCCTGTTTTTTCTGTCAATGGTAGCCGTCATTGGGACCTTCAAAGCCTTTAATCACGTTTATATCCTGCGGACGCCGGGTGCCCGCGACTCGGTCGATGTGCTCAGCATTGCCATTTTCGATCAGGTTTTTGAGTACCACAACGCCGGCTATGCCTCGGCGATGGCCTTTGTGCTCTTCATCGCGATTTTGGCGTTGACGCTGCTGCAAAACCGGGTGCTCGGCAGGCGGGTGTTTTATGGCGACTAGGAGCGGCAATGCTAGGCTGATTTACTGCGGCTTGAGCGCGGGGGGGCTGGCTGCGGGATTTCCGTTCGCGTGGATGCTGTTGGCCTCTTTTATGAGCCGCGGCGAATCGCTGCGGCGGGTGTTGCTGCCCGAACGCGTACAGTGGGACAATTACATTGAAGCGTGGCAAGAGGCGGATTTTGGTCTCTACTTTGAGAATTCGCTGATCATCGCCGTCCTACAGGTCAGTGGAACCCTGCTGTTCTCGGTGATGGCGGCCTATCCGCTGGCGCGGATGCAGTTTCGCGGACGCGATGTGGTGTTTACCGGCGTCTTGGCTACACTGATGATCCCCGAGGCCGTGACCATCGTGCCGAATTTTCTCGTCGTGACGTGGTTGCACCGCAATACGCCGTTTGCTTGGCTCAATAGCTGGCCGGCCCTGACCATTCCCTTTATGGCCAGTGCTTTTAGCATCTTTCTCTTGCGCCAGTTTATGCGGGGCCTGCCCAACGAACTGTGGGATGCAGCCCGGATTGAGGGAGCTGGCCACGTGCGCTTTCTGTTTCAGATCGCGGTCCCCCTGTGCCGAGCACCCCTTTTGACGGTCGGTATGTTTACGTTTATTGGTTCATGGAACGCCTTGGCTTGGCCGCTACTGGTGACCAATACGCCGGATTGGCGTCCGATTGCCGTGGGTTTGCAGCAATTTGCCAGTGAGGCTGGGACCGAAGTCCACCTGCAAATGGCCGGAGCCGTCATTGCGACGGCTCCCGTACTTTTGGCGTATTTTCTCATTCAGCGAGAGTTCACCGAAGGCATTTCCATATCTGGACTCAAAGGATAACGCGATGAAAGCAAAATGTGCGATGACGTTGGTTGGATGTGCCCTTCTGTGGGCCTGTGGCGGCCAGCAAGAGGCCGTGCACGAACCGCAGACCAATCTCGAAGCCCTCGATCCACAGGGCCAGAAGATCGTCTTTTGGTACCAACACACCGGCCAGCGCGAAGACGCCCTGCAAGAGCTGATTGCCGACTTTAACCAGACCAATCGCTATGGAATTGAGGTTCGCGGCGAGTACATGGGCCGCTATGGGGACATCTACAACAAGATGAACGTGGGTATCCAGAGTGGTTCGCTGGCTGCTAGCTTGGTCGTAGCCTACCAAAACCAAGCCCGAGCCTACTACAAAGCCGATGGCATAGTGGATATAGCGCCCTATATGGATTCACCCCAATGGGGCTTGTCGCCAGAGGAGCGCAGCGACTACGTCCAAGCGTTTCTGGCGCAGGACAATATCGGTGGAGTGCAGGTTGGTTTCCCGCCGAATCGCTCGATGGAATTGCTCTACTACAATGCTGATTGGCTGCGCGAGTTGGGCTACGATGCCCCGCCGGTGACGTGGGACGATTTTGCCACGATGTGCCGCTTGGCCAAAGAGCAACCCTTTAGCAAAAACGAAAACCCAGCGCGCAGTTTGGGTTTTTTGCTCGATGTTGACGCCAGCCGATTCGCGGCGATGGTCTTCAGCCGCGGCGGCGACCTAGCAGATGCGACCGGCACTGCCTATGCGCTGGATTCGCCCGAAGTTAAAGCAGTGCTGGAACTGCTACAGGAACTAGCGCGGGACAGCGCAATAGACATCGCCGGCGAACAGGATGTCGAGCTAAACGAGTTCGTCACCGGCCAGATCCTCTTCTCTCAGGATTCTTCCTCTGGGCTGCCTTTTTACAAGAGCGGCATTGAGGACTCTGGGTTGGCCTTTGAGTGGGGTGTGACCCATCCGCCTCAGACGGGCGCGCAGCCGGTTGTTGATGTGTACGGAGCTAGCGTGTCGATCTGTGCCGGTACGCCCGAAAAACAGCTAGCGGCGTGGCTTTTTCTCAAGTGGTTTACGGCCCCGGAGCAACAAGCGCGGTGGGTGCGGGCAAGCAACTACTTTCCGGTGCGCAAAAGTACGGCACAAGAGCTGGAAAGCTATTTTGCGGAAAACCCGCACTATGGAGTGGCGTTTGGCATGTTGGACTACGGAAAATCAGAGCCGACGATGGCAGGGTATGAACGAGTGCGGCGATTGATTCGAGAGGCGATGATGGAGGCGATTGAAGGCGGGGACGTCGAACAGGTGGTGGAAGAATTACAACGCGCAGCGAATCAGACGCTTGAGCCGTAGGCGAAAAAGGAGAGGCAGTGTGAAATGACTGAAGACCGCAAAAAACCAAACGTCATCGTCTTTTTTACAGACCAACAGCGCTGGGACACAACGGGGCTACACGGCAATCCGCTGGGCCTTACGCCGAATCTCGATCGCTTGGCCCGCGAGTACACCCACGCGGCTCATTCCTTTACGTGCCAACCCGTCTGTGGCCCGGCGCGCTCTTGTCTGCAAACGGGTCTCTACGCCACGACCACAGGCTGTTACCGCAACGGCATTCCCCTGCCTACAGACAGCCAAACCCTCGCCCATTACTTTGCCGAGGCAGGCTACGACACTGGATATATAGGCAAGTGGCATCTTCACGACAGGGGGACCATCGGTCCGGTGCCGGCCGCGGACCGCTTTGGCTACCAGTACTGGTTGGCGTCGAATGTTCTCGAGTTTACTTCCGACGCCTACAGCACGGTCCTCTACGACAATGACGACCAGCCGGTCCGCCTACCCGGTTATCGCGTGGATGCGGTCACAGACGCCACAATCCGCTACGTGGATGCGCACCAGGATCGCCCCTTTTTTCTTTTTATCTCCTATATCGAACCCCATCACCAGAACCACTTGGACGACTATCCACCCCCCGACGGCTACCGGGAAGCCTATACTGGAGGCTGGATTCCGCCCGATCTAGCGGCATTGGGTGGCTCGACGCACCAGCACTTAGGCGGCTATTACGGGATGGTCAAGCGGCTCGATGAAGCCTATGGCCGCCTGCACGACGCGCTCAAGAGCTTGGAGTTGGCCGACGACACTATCGTGCTCTTTACGTCGGATCACGGCTGTCATTTCAAGACGCGCAACAACGAGTACAAGCGCTCTTGCCACGAAAGCTCGGTCCGCGTGCCGACGGTTTTGACCGGACCTGGTTTTCGCGGCGGCCAACTGCAAGAACTGATTAGCTTGATCGACCTGCCGCCAACGCTTTTGGATGCGGCTGGCTTGGAAATTCCCGAGCAGATGCAGGGCCGCTCGCTCATGCCGCTTTTGCGCGGAGGAGGAGCCGATTGGCCCTCAGAGGTCTTCGTGCAGATTAGCGAAGCCCAAGTGGGGCGGGCCGTCCGCACTCATCGATGGAAGTACGGGGTGGACGCTCCAGATGGGCAAGGAAGAGATGTGGCAGGAGCCGCTCATTACGAAGAGCAGTATCTATACGATCTGCAGGTTGATCCCTACGAACTGAACAATCTAGTCGGCCTTGAGTCGCACCGAGAAGTGGCTCAGGTAATGCGGGAACGGCTCTTGAGACGCATGGAAGAAGCCGGAGAGGATCGTCCCCACATCAAAGAGGCCGAGCAGCTCCGCTCGGGCCAGCGGAAGGTCAGCCCTGAAGAAGCGCGCTCCTAGGTAGAATCCAGCTTTTCGCGCAACGATAGAAACTCAAACAGCCGTTTGACGACCAAGGAGATAGAGCGGGCAAACTCGCCCAATATGGTCGCTAGCTGTTCGGTGCGCCTAGGCCCGCCTATGGGTAGCCCCAGACCTAACATCCCCTGTGCAAAGGGCACGTCAATCAGCAGTCCGGGGCGATACATTGAGTCCGAGAAAATTTTTTTGGTCATCTGACGAAAATCCTCGTCGGCCTCGCGCTCCCAGGCTTTGTCCCGATGCCAGTAGCTAACCAATCTCCGCAAGGAGACAAAGCGACCGAGGGATTCTTGGAGATTTACCACGTTCTGTAAGGAGCGGTAACCACGCGCTGCGGAATAGGCGCGATAGCAAGCCAAGAGGTTTCTTTGTTCGTCTATGACCTGTAGGTCAACCGCCTCGAATTGGACGCCCATCGCCTCTAATTCGTCGCCGAGGATGCGCACGACCTTGCCTAGATCGCGCACGGTTTCGGCTTCGCAACCAGCCTGCAAGACGCGGAAGGCCCCTTGCTGACAGCCGTAAGCAGTAATATCGCGCACAATGACCAAGCGCGCTTTTTCGCTGATATTGACGTTGGTGATCTCGACGGGAAGAAAGCTGCCGTCACTGCGCACCATGAGTGCTTCACAGGCATTGGACGAATCGCTGGCGACTATGTGCCGGGCAGTGGGACGGGTCTGGGGAGCGAACAGTAGCTCAATGCCGTCTTTGGCTAGCAATTCTTCCCCGCGATAACCCAATAAGTCGGCTAAGGTCTGGCTAATGAAGAGCAGGTGTCCATTTTCGTGGATGACAAAGGCGTTGAGGGCCTCGGCGATTTGATGCAGACGGTCTTTGTGGACGCGGGCCAAGTGCGCCGTATCGTCCATTAGGGAGTCTGCCGAGACGCCGAGGGCGTCAGCTAAATTTTTTAGAGCCGACGAGCCTGGCTGGCGCACTCGGCCGGTTTCAATGCGAGAGATTGTTGCTTGGGAGACGCCGGAGCGGTCTGAGAGGTCTTTCTGGTTGAGCGATTGTTTCTGTCGCAGCTCTTTCAGGTTGCGTCCTAAGGACATGGACTGTTCCTATAATGGGGATATAGAATACAAGGTGTTTGATATGTAAATAATACGACACGAAGCGGATTATTAGCAAAACGGAAGGCAATAAAAACAAAATGTACACAAGGGGTTACGTATGAAAATAACCGAAGTGCAGTCGATGTATCCCCGCTATCGCGTCGCGCCCGCGGCTTGGCGTCGGCACTTCTGGCAGATGGTCGTGCGGGTAGATACAGATGTCGGCGTCAGCGGCTGGGGAGCGGGGGGCGGTGGGATTGCTGCCGTAGAGGTGATCAACCGCCACCTGCGCGAGTTGCTGGTGGGTCGCAGCATCAACAGCGTTGAAGATGTCGCCCGGCTTTGGGACGACCAGTACAAGGCCAGCTTGCCCTACGGTCGCAGCGGGATCACCGTCATGGCTATCAGCGGCGTGGACTTGGCGCTGTGGGACGTCTTGGGTCGGGCCGAAGGAAAGTCCGTCTGCGACTTGTTGGGTGGTCGGCAGCGGGACGAGGTGCGAGCCTACGCCACAGGCCCAGATAGCGCTTGGTATCGCGACTTGGGCTTTAATGCCCATAAGTCTTCACAGACGCGGCAAGGAAGCCAGGCTGCTGATGCGGCGCGCATACTTGAGTGGGCCGAAGGGGCGCGACAGGCCTTGGGCGAAGACGCGCTCTTGATGATTGACGCGTACATGTCGTGGTCGCCCGACTTTGCCGTGGCCGTGGCGCAGCAACTCGCGCCATTCAACATATACTGGTTTGAAGACGTGCTACTCCCCGACGACCTGGATGGCTTGGCGGCGTTGCGTCCGCAGATCCACCCCATTTTGTTAGCTGGCGGCGAACACGAATTCACTGCACGGGATTTCAGGCATATCGCCAGCGTGCGGGCACTGGACTTGTGGCAACCGGACGTCACTTGGTGCGGTGGTCTGACGGCGGCGCTGCGCATTGCCGAGCTCGCTCAAGCCCATGGCGTCCCCTTGGTACCTCACCGCGGCGGCGAGGTTTGGGGGCTGCACTTTTTGGCGGCCGGCTACGGCGACAATTTGGCCGAGATGGTCATGGGCCAGCGCGGTGCGATGCGCGACAAGCTGTGGCTGGGGGAGCCACAACCGCAGGAAGGTCACTTAGTACTGCCCGAAGGCCCGGGATTTGGCGTCGAGGTGAACGAGGAGTTGCTCTAGGTATCCGCAGATGGACGCAGAGGCGGGAGAAAGAAACTCTACTCTTTAACCGCCAGAGATAATAGGTAGGTCCCTCGCTGTTTGATCTTTTTGTAGTTGCCGAAGACTTCCCTGAAATTGCGCTTGATGTACTCCTTTAGCCCAGCAATGGTGACGACCCACAGGTGCCCGCCCGGCTCGAGGCGGGCGCAGGCGTCGTGCATGATGATCGTCAGGAGTTCGTTGCCTGTTTTCGCGGGCAAGTTGGAGGCAATAGTGTCAAAGCGCACATGGGCGGGCACGTGGCTGAAGGCGTTGCTCAAATAGGCGCGACAATTGGTCAGCCCGTTGCGTGCGGCGTTTTGCGCCGCGTACTCGACGGCGACGAAATCCTTGTCGATTAGATGGACCTCGCCTTCGGGGCAGAGATGGCTCAATGCCAAGCCGATTGGACCATATCCACACCCTAAGTCGAGGCAGCAATCGGCCGGTCCGGCTTTGATGTGGTCAATGAGCAGCCGCGTCCCTGGGTCAATGCGCTTGGGGTTGAAAAGGCCCCAAGTGGAGTGGAAGGTAAAAGCGCGTCCCCGGAGAGTCTCTTGAAATACGATGTCTTCGCCCAGACGGCAGATGTCTCTGGCAGGCATTGAAGCGGCTAAGCTAATAGGCCAAGCCCAGCGGCTGCTGGTGGCGAAAAGTTTTGAATTCCGATTTAAGGGCGACCTCCACCAGATACAGACCCGGGACCAACAACTCGCCGTCCGCGTCGCGGCCATCCCAATGCACGGTTTGCGGCCCGGCCCCCTGCATTCCGACGTTGAGGCTACGGACCTGGATGCCGCGCAAGTCGTAGATGTTGAGGGCCACGGGCACCGGGCCGGGCAGGCGAAACAAGGTGTAGTTGATGGCTAGCACATCGTTGGCACCATCGCCGTTGGGGGTCAATATGTCGCTTGAAAAAGCTAGGTTTTCGATGGGTGCCCCGGCATCTTGTGCGCCACCCAAAACCCGCAAGCTGTTGGTATTGATTTCGTCGGAGGCGTTACCGGCCTCAATCTGCTGCGGCAGGCTCTCCTCGTTCGCGTCAAACACCTCGCCGGCGAACGTGTTGGCAAAGATGAAGACCTCGGTGCCGAAGACCAGCCGCACGGGTTCATTGCGGCTACGCGTGATCGACTGCGGCAAGCGCACTACTAGCTCACTCTCCGCCTCTATAACCTCGGTCGGTTCTATGACTTGGAGTGGCTGGCCCATTTCTAGCCGTTTGAACTGGGGGCGGCTACCTGTGCGGATCCGGATGGTATCGAAGCCCGGCTGGCTCGCTGCGTCGAACTGGGCACGCACATCGTAGGTAAAGTCCGTCATCTCACCTAAGTACACTTCGGTTAGGCCGCCATCGGGCGTCGGCTCGTCAAAGCGGGCGACCTCGCCGATGACTTGCGAGGCCAACGGCGGTGCGGTCTCAACCCACAGCGAGTCGAGCCGCACGAAGTCGAAGAAGGAACTGCTCTCGAAGGTGAGTCTCACTTGGATGTGGTTGCCGCGCTCCAGCGGTGCGGGTTGCCCAGACTCGGCGATGGGAAAAGACCAGAAGGTCCAGTTGTCTTGGTCGTAAATGATAGAGGCTCTAAGGCCGGGCTTGCCTTCTTGGATCTGGCCGCCGGTAGTTTGGTCTGGTTGCTTGAGTTCTTTCTCGAAGCGCGCGCGCGAGACCGTGCGCTCGGCACCGGTGTCGGTAAATTCGTGATAGACGTTGGGGTCGTCGTCGCGGCCAGAGCGCACGGAGATTGCAAGTCGGGCTTGGGCGTTGTCAACGGGAGTGGGGACCCCGTTGACCATTCGCATGGGCGTGGCGTCCCAGAATAGACGCCCGAAATTCACCGTGCGCCCGAGGGAGATGATTTTAGAAAGATAAAATACCCGCTTGGGCACCCCTTCGCCCTTGAGTTCGAATTCGCCGATGGTTCCCTGCTGGACATTGGCTTGGCCTGAAGCAAAGGCTTTGTCGTCGATGGAAGGGTTGCGGCGCAGGCGGATGAAACGCACGTACTGCTTGGGAAATTCGAGCTGGACATTGGCGTCGAAATTGAGCGGCACATCGGCGATCAAGGTCTCTAGGCGGTGATAGTCGTTGTCGTTGTTTTCGAGGTTGAGGACCGGATCGAACTCTTCGGCGATAGAGACTTCAAACGCCTTGAAGATGTCGTCGCGCAGCAGCGTGCCGTCGGCGCGAAAACCGTGCGGCGGCGTGTAGAACCCGACTACGTTGGCAGGTACTGGAACCCCCACGTCGAAAGTGTACCACTCCGAATTGATGCCGCGCGCTACCGGCGGGCTGTAAGAAGAGCTGTCGCCATCGACCCACTCGGTAGTAAGGGTTCCGGCCGTGAACCAATAGAAGCCGTTGGCTGCGCGCCAGACCCGCGGAATGAGGCCGTCTTCGTAGCCCAAGTCGGTGGGAAACTTAAAGGGCGACCAGAAAGGGAGCTTAGAAAGGATATTTTCCTCGCCGTCGAAGTAGGTCGGCGCAATGGAGCCGGGAAAGGTTTGGAAGTCGATAAAGACTTCGCTGCTGTCATTCTGGCTCCAAGCCAAGCCTTGGCCGCCCATTTTCCACAGCGAAATCTGGGCGGATGCCGGTGCGGTAGAAAGCGCAAGCGCGATGAGAATTGACCATTTGTACACTGTTTTACTCCTTGAGCCAGCCGCCTAGGTTGCCAGCGACTCTTTTACGCGGTCCAAATTTTCGCTTAATCTATAAGGCTTGTGTCTCAAGCTCAAGCCGAGAGGCGACATAGAGAATATACGCAACCGTCCGTTTTGCCCATGGCTGACAAAATAACGCGCGGGCCTCTGAGGTGGCTCCGCGGCGACATACACAACCACTGTGAAGATCATGCCTTGGTCGCTGAGCATTTGGCTGGAGCATGCGACACACTCGATTTTATCGCGTTGACCAATCACGCGCAAAAGCCCGTCTTTTTTGAGCAGCACCGCATGATTGAGCAAGCGCGCCGCATCCTGCCGGGGTTCCCCATCTTCTTCGGGCTAGAGTGGAACGCACCGCTGGGAGGCCACGCAGGACTCGTCTTTCCCATAGGTGAGCGCGAGGCCGAAAATGCCTATGCCTTCGCCGCAGCCCACGATCGGCTGGGGGCTGCGGCTCCTAGCAGCGTAGAGGCGGCGTTAGAGCACTTGAACGCGCTGCCGGCGGTGGAACGCCCCGTCCTCTTCTTCAACCACCCTGCTGCCGGCCAGTGGTCCACGGAGAGCATTAATCGCTATCTCGCCGCTGATGGCGCGAGCGTAGAAGTGGCGGCCCTTGTCGTTGGCATCGAAGCCTTGCACGGACATCAAGCGCACGCCAAAGTCGCGGCGATGGATCCGTGTGCTTATCCGGGAGGAGCGGTCGGGGGATTGGTTGATCAAGTGTACGCCTGCCAGCGGCCATTTTCCCTGCTGTTGAACTCCGACTTCCACGTCCACAAGCAACGGCGTCAGCCCGATTATCCGCTGGGCATCTTCAATCACGTCCGGGTTGGCGTGGAGGCAGGGCACCCACCTACCCCAGAGGCGATCTTCGCTGGCCTGCGCCGTGGGCGCACGTGTGCCTCCCAAGGGCACTGGCTCGACCTCGGCGATTTTTCGGTCGATGACCGTTTTATCGGCGACACTTGGACGGGAGGCCCCGGTGTTTTGCGCGTTGCCTTTGAGGCAACCGAAGCGATTGAAAAGGTTGAGCTGATTGGCCAGTGGCAGCCAAACGTCGCGCCCGCCGTGCTGGAGTGCCTAGCGTCCCGGCCCGCTGGCCGCTGCGAATGGACGCTGGAGATCCCGCCCGATGTCCAAGGCTTTGTGCGCCTGCGCATAATCGCCGAGAGCCGCGCTCGCCCGGCCCCAGGACCACCGGCCCCCAAGCACTTTCTCACGTCGGCAATTCTCTTAGACGCCAGCCGCGACCGTTAGACCTTAAACCACCGGAATTGCGTCGCCAATACTGGCTACGGGAAGCTCTCACGTCTGTTCTACCCGTCTATAGAAAGAGTCCCATGCTCGCCCACCTGTTCTGTCTGCTTCTCGCGAGTGCGTCGCCAGTACTGGCGACAAGCAGCACGGCCATCCGCGCTGAATACCCTCCCGGTCAGATCCGCTTAACGCCCAAGATTGACCTCCAGCTTGAACCAACCCCTGTTGAGGGACTCCCCGACCGCACGCTCAATCTCCCGCCCGGCTTTAAGGTAAAGCTCTTCTCCGACCAAGTAGATAAAGCCCGCTTTATGGCATGGGACGACCACGGCGTCTTGCACGTGGCGAATATGAAGACTCGGGGAAGCAATCAATGGAGTCCGGCCTCCGGTCGCCAGAGCACGGTGTTGGCCTTGCCCGACAAAGACGGCGATGGCCGCGCCGACACCGTGTACAAGGCCGCTGACGATTTTCACTGGCCGCACAGCATCGCCTTCTACCAAGGAGCGCTCTTCGTCGCTGACGACGATGCGATCTACCGCCTTGAAGACCGGGATTCAGACGGCTTCTATGAGGAGCGCGCCGTATTCGCCGAGGTGCCCGGCTTTATGGGCCGCTCCTCTGAGCACGTGACGCATACGCTGGTTTTCGACGAAGCCAACGACAAGCTCTACTTCCACGCCGGTTCGAGTTGCGACCTCTGCCGCGAAGACGATCCGGAGCGGGCCACTGTCATCCAGATGAACACCGACGGCAGCGGTCGGCGAATCTACGCCTCTGGACTGCGCAATGCCATCGGCCTCGACTTGCACCCGGTCACCGGCGAATTGTGGGGCGCTGGCAACGGACACGACCGCGAGGGTCGAGACCTGCCGCCGGAGTGGATCACCCCGCTCCGCGACGGCGGCTTCTATGGCTGGCCCTTGGCGTACGCCTATCAGGTCTGGACCGATTTCTCTATTGGAGCCTATCGGCAGGCGATCTTCCCGCTGACCGATGCTGACTCGCTGTTGGTTGCCAGCATGGAGCTTCCGGCGGCTCTCGTCCCCGCCCACTTGGCACCGATGGGTCTGCATTTCTACGAGCACGACCAGTTTCCTCCCCAGTACAAACACGCCGCGTTTGTCGCCTTCCGCGCGGGTGTCCTAGGCAACGATCCCGGCTACAAGGTCATGGCGCTCTTTGCCGAGCCGGACGGCTCCAATGCTCGCATCGCCGACTTCCTCACAGGGTTCCGGCCCGATCCCAACGAAAAGGCCGTATGGGGTAAGCCCGTCGGGCTGACTACCGACGAGGCCGGACGCCTCTACGTAACCAGCGATGACTTCACCCAAGCCATCTTCCGCGTTGAGGCCAGTCCCCTCCAAGGCACGTGGGAGGACCCGCCGCCCGATACCCTGCTCGTCGGCGCGGCGCTATCCTTGCGTTCGACGATTCGCCTCCGGCGGCAGGTAGAGGGCGCAGAACTAGCGCAGCTCACGGCTGATCTGAGTGCGTTGGATGGTCCCGAGGCCCTGCCCCTGCAAGTGATAGACGACCGGACCTATCGCCTTGAAGCCGACCTCTCGGCTGGTGAGCACAATGGCCGCAAAAAGCTGGTGGTACATCTCGCGCAAGGCGACGAGGAGACCAAGCTAGTGCATTCTATCGTCGTGCTACCCAGAGAGGATCAAGTCCTCTTTGCCGACGAGCTTGCATGGGAGCAAGGCGCACTCTACAGCGCACAACTCGACCCGACCCATGCCGATACCGTGTTCGCCGGCCAGCGAGCGCTGCGGGTGGAGGCCCGAGGTTTTACCATTGAATTCCTACCCCGCGTGCCGGTCGCCAGCATCGGCTACACGATGCTGCGCTTAGCCTTGCATCCGGGCACGGCCACCGGCGGCTTCCGGCCCTCCTTGGGCCTTGTCGTCAACGGCGAGACCGCCCGCCCGCTGAGTCTCATTGACCAAATTGATCTGGACTTGGACCAATGGCAGACCGTTGAGATCGCCTTGGATGAATTGGCCCTCGATGGCCCTATTGAATCGCTGCGCTTAATCGGCAGCCTGCGCGGAACCTTCTACCTCGACGAAATCCGCTTGGTCGCCGCTCAGTACTCTGGAGGTGTTACGGCTATAGGGGAAGAGGACGACCGAATCGCTGCGCCGCGAGAATTTGCCCTAGACCCGAACTATCCCAACCCGTTCAATAGCTCCACCACCATCCGCTACCGCATCGCAGAGCCGGGTCGGGTGCGCTTGGAGATTTTCGACGTACAGGGCCAGAGAGTGAAGACGCTCGCCGACGGCGATGTAGGACCGGGCGTTTACCAAGTTGAATGGGATGGGACGGACGCTAGCGGAAAGCCTGTGGCCACGGGCGTTTATTTGGCGCGCCTCCAGAAAGGCACGGCCTCCTTGGTCCACAAGATGCTGTTGCTCAAATAGCCATGCCCATGCAGCGCCTCAACCTCCCGGCCGCAGCTTTTGACATCCGCCAAGTCGAAGGCAAGTGCAAGATACTCGACCCCTTGCGCCGCAAGTACGTGCGATTGACGCCCGAGGAGTGGGTGCGGCAGCACTTGGTGCAATACCTAATCTCGGACTTGGGTTACCCGCGCGGGTTGATCGCCATTGAGAAAGGCATTGACCTCCACGGCAAGCGGTTTCGCGCCGATGTGATCGTCCACGACCGCGCGGGCCGTGCTGTGCTAATGGCCGAGTGCAAAGAGCCGGAGGTCTCCATCAGTCAGGAGACCTTCGACCAAATCGCCGCGTACAACCGCGTGGTTCAGGCCCGCTGTCTTTTGGTCACCAATGGCTTGGTCCATTACTGCTATGTCGCCGATCGCGGCTTCACCGACCAGGTGCCGCGGTACGGCGAGTTGTGAGCGCTTCTTTAGCCCGCCTCCGCGCTCCAGAAGTCCGATACGGCACCATCCCGCGCGATCATCCTCTCCAACGCCAGTAAGTTCCGCATCACGCACCGCGGATGGTGGTAGTGCTCTTTGCGAGAGACGTGGTCGATATAATTCACCTTGCGGTCCCCGCCATACAAATACAATAGATGTCCGTACTGCTTGAGCGAAAACCGCTCTTCTACGTAATCGAAAACTCGTCCAAACCACTCCGCAGCCCACTCCAGTCCTGCGTGTTCCAACAGAATCAGACAGCCGATCAGGGCCTCTTCCTGCAACCAGAGCACCTTGTCGAAGGTATAGGTGCCGTGTACGTGCATCGCGCGGAAAAGCCCGCCATAGACATCATCCCAAGCCACTTCGAGATGACGGCGGAAGCGCGTGGTGGCCAGATCAAAGAGCGCGCGATCTCTGCGGCGCATGGCCTCGGGCAGGAGCATCCACAGCGTCTCGATGGCGTGGCCCAAGTAGATGAAGTCCTCATTGGGATCGTCGGGCCGTCTGTAATCGTGGTCTAGTGCCTCGTTCATCAGGCGATACTCGGGATGCCAGAAGCGATGGACAATCGCATCGACGACTCGGTCGGAGAGCGCTTCCAACTTGGGGTCGGCAACCTGTTCTAGCAGCTGGGTCAGAACCAACACGAGAACCATGTGGTTGCCCAGTATCCGCATCCCTGGATAGTTGTGCGGGATGTAACTTTCCTCTGCGAAGCGCTCGGGATCGTCAAAAAGAGCAACCGAGCGCCAGAGGCTGGCGATGGCCGTTTCGAGGGCCTCTGAGTCGCCGGTTGCCCGGGCGTAGGCTTGTAGCCCTTCGGCGACGAAAAGGCCCTCGTAGCCCCGCTGCGTTGCCGGCGAGACGACCCGCCCTCGCCGGTCCAACGCCGTTACCCAATCGCCGGCTTGGTCTCGGCCATGCGCGAGGAGAAAGTCGCGGGCCTTGCGTGCCACCTGCAAGTGTTCCTCCCCGCCAAAGTGCTGGTACAGGTACGAGTAGGTCCACAGACCGCGCCCCTGATACCAGATGTTTTTGCTGTCTTCTACGAGAGTTCCGTCGTGATCTAGAGCGCAGATAAACCCGCCCAACTCGTGGTCGATACCATATTTGTCCCAAAAGGGCAGGTACTCTTCAAAGAGGTAATGCCGATAGTGGTCTCTGAGAGCGCCCAGACTTTTCCCCGCTATATCCACAACGCCCTCCCAGAGCTACGAGTCTGGATCGGTCTTAAAGCGGCCTTGGTTGTCGATGCGCAAAGAGGCCCGCGTTTCCCCGTCTTCGTCGTAGAAGTCCAGCCTTGGGTTGCCGCCGGTCGGTGCGCCTAATCCCGCGCGGAAACGCTGTTCCTCATCGAGAACCCCAAGCCAAGCAATTCCATCTTCTAGGACACCGACGATGGTGCGCGTGTGGCCGTCTTGGTCGCGCATTTCGAGCAAGGTCATGCCATCGGCCCGCACGCTCAAGGCACCGCGCACCTCGCCTTGAGCATCGTAGAGCTTGAACGAAGGCACTTCTTCGTCTTCAATGCCGCTTTGCAGCCGCATCCGTCCTTGCTTATCGAAAAAACTCAACCGCATTGCGCCGGCGTGGCCGCTGCCGAGGCCAGCGCGAGGCCGCCCGGTCTCGTCGTAAAAGGCCAAACTGCCAGCCCCGTCCTCGCTCAGCGAAAAGCCCGCCCGCACTTCGCCTCGCTCGTCGTAGAGTTCCAGCAGCGGGGTCTTATCGCTCTCCAGCCGCAAGTCGGCCCGCACCCGTCCTGCTCGGTCGCACAACTTGAGTCCACTGCCCAGCACCGCGGTGAGTTCACCGTCGGCATCCCTCAGTTCCAACTCGCCGCTGCCATTTGGGCCTTGCACCAATTGAGCGATTGGTTGGCCCTCATCGCCGCGCAAGACAAAGCGCCGCGCCCGCACCGTCCCGATCCGCCACCGCGCAACGAGCAGCCCCAGCGAGACCAACAGGGCCGCTCCACTGGCCAAGCCCACCATATAGACGACACCCTTCAACGCCTGCAGGTCCTGCTTCGACGCCTGTTCGGCTCGGGGCTGCGCTCCGCTAAACGAGCTGAGCAGGACCAGCAATAGTGCTGCTCTCAGCCAATGAATCGACATGCCGCAGTTTCCGTTTCAGCCCTAGGCCGTTTGCGCTGCGGCCCCAATGCTGAGGCCGGACCGCTCTTTGTTCACCGCTTGAATCATGGCAATGATATATCCGAACTGAAAGGCCCAGGCTTGACGCACCCGGCCCGATACGCCCTCGGGTGCCTTGTCGTCGGGGTGGGATGGCGCGTGGTCGGGCATCAGCATGTATTCATAGCCGACGTCCCTTAAGGTGCGCGCCACCTCGTGCATATCGACGTCGCCTTCGTCGGGCCAGACCTCTTGGAAATTGTGCAGCCCGCCCTTGATGTTGCGATAGTGGATGTTGAAGAGCTTCCCCCGCTCGCCGAAGTAGCGCACGATGTCGCAGAGTTCCTCGGCCGGATTTTCCAGCCCCTCAGACGCCACGCCGCAGCAAAAGTTAAAGCCGTGATACGGGCTATCGACCAGTTCGGAAAAGCGCTTGAGCCCCTCCATTACCGGCCAGTTCCAGCGCTCGACGCCGCGCAGGACCGGAGCTGGTGGGTCGTTGAGATGGCAGGCCATCTGCACCTTGTTTTCCTCGGCCACTGGAATCACGCGCTCCAGCCAGTAGGCCGCCCGTTCAAACGCTTCTTCGCGGCTGACTACGCCCGCTTCGCTCAGCGTTTCGTTGTCGAACTTCGCTAGATCAAATGAGCTATACGTCACGCCTCCTCGTCCAGGCGTAGGCTCGGTGCGCTGGTGCGGCAGGATGCAGAAGTTGTAGAGCAATGCCCGTAGCCCGGCCTTGCCCGCGTTTTCGATCCAGCGGCAGACCTCGTCGAGGTCCCGGTCCCGCTGCGGGTCCTGCGCCAGCGTGATGCTTTTGGGCACGCCGATGTGAATCGACTCCATACTCACCCCGTACTCAGCCGCCTCTTCCTTGTGCCGCACTAAGGTCTCGACCTCGTTGTCCTCAACACTGGCGTCCATGTGCGTCACCCCGTGTCGCACCAGAAACTCCAATTCCATCTTTGAGGTCCCGATTCCCTGCACTCCGACGTGCATGCCGCTTTGTCCGTCACTCATGTCTGTGCCCCTTTCTAGCAAAATGCAAAATGGACCGCCGCTAGGCCGACGCTCCTGAATAGTGCCGCACCCCCCACAACCAAAAAGCCCGTGCTCCCACCAGCATTCCCCCCGCCATCGCCAGAGCGCCCCCCAACACCTCCGGCGACAACCGCCCCACTAAGGCCTCCGACGGCACGGTCACCGCAAAGGCCACAGGCACCAGAAAGGTCATCGCCAGCTTGAGCCAGCGCGGGTAGATGGCTACCGGATACTTGCCAGCACTGTAAACGGCCTGGAAGATGACGAGGATGTTCTCCGCTCTGATAAACCAGAACGCAGTCGTTGCTAGCACCAGCCAAAAACTGTAGACGATTGCCGCGCCAGCCGCAAGCGTCAAGGCAAATCCCGCGGCGTGTGCAAGGCCCGTCCGCATCCCGATTTCGACTAGGGCCACTGCAATCAGTGCCATTCCCTGCACTACGTCCAAAAACTTCCAGATCCGCACCTCGCCGATGCTCACTAGCACTTGTGCATCCTCCGGCTTGGTGAGGGTAAAGTCCAGCGTGCCTAGGCGGATATCCTCCATAAAGCGCTGCATCGACGGCTGGATCAGCGCGCCAATCAGGCCGCTCATCAGGAAGAACACCCCCAAGAGTGCTACCAACTCGGCCGGCTGCCAGCCGCCTAGTTCTTCGGTGTGCGAAAAAATCACCGCCAAACCCGCCAGCGCGACGCCCAGATTGAGCAAGCTCTGCACTAGCTGCACCCAGAAATTGGCTTGGTACGCCAGTTCGTTCATTGCGCCGATGCGCAGAAAGATCCACAGGAGCCGCAAATAGTTCACGAGCCGACCGCCGAGTATCTGCGCACGCCGCGCGACCAGACTGCGCCCAGAATCCCCCAACTCAGCCCCAGCCACATCACCTGTGCTGCTGCGCCCCAGAGCACTTCGGAGGGCGTGAGCCGACCGAGCAGGAGTTCGGTCGGGAAGGCCAGCATCCAGCGGAAGGGCAAAATCGCGGCCAACGTCTGGAGCCACTCGGGCAAAAGCGACAGCGGTGCCATCTGGCCCGAAAAGAAAAGCGAGGCCGCAAAGTAGAGCTGGTTGGCCGCGGCCGTGCGCGTGGTCCACAGGGCCACTAAAGCCAGTGCCCACTCGACGAAAAAGCGCATCAGGAACGCCAGCAGAACGACGGGTATCGCGGCCCAAATGGCCCAAGCTGGCGGGTCGAAGACCGGATCGAAGATCCAGACCATCAGCCCCACCGTCGGCAGCATGACCACCAGAGTCAGGAACTTGTAAGAGATATTCGTGGCGATGTCGCGGTGGATCGGGTGCAGGGGCTGGAGCAGGAGCGGCGAGAAGGCTCCCGACCGCACCCGATATTCGAACTCAAACATGAACCAAGTGAAGGTTAGGTGCCCCATCATCATCATGACGATGTAGTAGGCGGCGAAGTCTCCGCTAGAAAAGTCCCCCACCTGCCCACCTTGGGAGCGGGCCACCGCAGTCCACACCGAAAGGAAGACCAGCGTATCGACGATGCGCCCGATCAGCCAGATCACCATCGCCGCCCGGTACTGGAACTGCACGGCCAGATCGGTGCGAAAGAGCGTAGTGTAGATGTCGGCTAGTCCCCTCATGCGCGTTCAAAGACCTCTTCAATCACGTCCTCAATCGGCGGATCCTCCACCGTCAGATCGAGGACGGGTTGCTCGCTGAGGAGCCGCCCGGTCACCTGCGCGGTTTCCGCCTTGGGCACTCGCAGCGATACGCGTCCCTCGCTACTGGCGACGATCTCTCCGTAATTGCCGAGATCTCCGTGCCCGTTTTCCAGTTCGACGATGATCGTCTTGTGCGGTGAGAAGCGCTGCACAAGCTCGGTGAGCTGGCCGTCAAACAGCAGCAGTCCGCGGTGGATGACCACCACCCGTTTACACAGCGCCTCGACGTCGGCCATGTAGTGACTGGTGAGGAGCACGGTGGCACCGTAGCGCTGATTGTATTCGGTTAAAAACGCGCGGATCCGCCGCTGCATGGTCACGTCGAGGCCAATGGTCGGCTCGTCGAGGAAGAGGACTTGCGGCTTGTGCAAAAGCGCGGCGGCAATTTCGCACTTCATGCGCTCGCCCAAGGAGAGGTTGCGCACGGGCTTGTCGAGGAGCGCGTCTAAGTCGAGCAGCGAGGTCAACTCTTCGACCGTTTGCCGGTATGCACTCCGCTCTAGGCGATAGATAGCCCGGTTGCGCTCAAAGGAGTCGATTACGGGGATATCCCACAGCAACTGGTTGCGATTGCCCATTACCAAAGTGATCTGGCGGAGGAAATCGTGCTGCCGTTTGAACGGCTCAAAACCGAGGACGCGCCCTTGCCCACCGGAGGGATGCAGGAGGCCCGAAAGCATCTTGAGGCTGGTGGTCTTGCCCGCGCCATTCGGCCCTAAGAAGCCGACGATTTCACCGGGCGCGACCGCAAAGCTGATCTGCTTGACCGCCTCGACGTGGCGCGTCTGGCGCTGCACGAGACTCTTGAGCGCCGCGGCCAAGCCACCTTCGCGCACGGGGACCTCATAGGTCTTGCTCAATTCGCGGACATCAATGGCGGGTGCTGCCAAAGGTTTCGCGCCTCCTGCGCGCTAGGCGATGGCCAAAAGCCGGTCGCGCATTTCGTCGAGGGGAAAGGCCGGGCCGGGATCGACCTTGCGGTCGGGGGCGATCTCTTCGTGACCGAGGATGTAGCGTATTCCATAGGCTGCAATCAGCGCGGCGCAAATGGTCTCGACGACTTCGAATTGCACTTCTGCATAGCGATGCCAATAGCAAACAGGCTGACGGATCTGCGGATGGGCACCGGGCAGGTTCTGGTTGCGGTGTGCGTCGCGCACGACCTCTGCGGCCGGATACGTCTGCCCGAACCACGACTCGTAGCGGCCATCCCGCTCCGAGAGCTGGCCCGCGTTGTCGATCTCAATGCCGATGGAGTACTGGTTGAGGCTTGTGCGCTCTCCCCATTGGCTGCGGCCGGCGTGCCAGCCGACGATGTTAAAGGGCAAAAGCTGCGTCACGGCACCGTCGCGGCCGACGACCAAGTGGGCCGAGACCTTGCGCTCTCGGTCGCAGAGCGTGTGGACGGCCGACTCGGCGTTGGCACCGGCCGTATAGTGGATGACGATGGTGTCGGGCAGCCCCGAGGCAAAGGGGCCGCCTTGATTGGGCGATTCGATGTAGTTGACGCCTTTGAAGCGGTGATTAAGGTCTATTTCCATGATATGGTATAGTAGAGGGAAGATGCGTTCGCGGCAACGGACGCGGAGGATTCAAACCAATAGGGCCGTTTCGTTATAGAGCCAGCATTGAGATATATTATACGAAATACGAAAACACATCGAGCTTCACCGACCCTTTAGGGCTGACTACCTATGACGACTGACGAACATACCGCTGATCTGGCATGGCAGAGCGCGATCCTGCAAGATGTCTCGCGCACGTTTGCGCTCACCATTCCGCAGCTTCCGTCGGGCCTGCGCGATGTCGTCGGCAACGCGTACCTGCTGTGCCGCATCGCAGACACCATCGAGGATGAGCCAGCCCTTTCGGCTAGCGAAAAGCGCGAGTTTTCCGAGCGATTTATCCGAGTCGTCGCGGGCGAGGAGCCGCCTGCCCCATTCGCCGAGCAGCTCGCGCCGCGCCTGTCCGACAGCATGTTGCCCGCCGAGCGCCAGCTTGTGGCCAACACCCCTCGGGTGCTGCGGCTCACGCAGGGGTTTTCCGAGCGGCAGCGCGCTGCACTCGTGCGTTGCGTGCGGATCATGTCGCATGGCATGGCCGAATTTCAGCAGAGCCCGGGCCTCAAAGGCCTAGACGACCTCCCCCACCTCGACCGCTATTGCTACCACGTCGCCGGCGTCGTCGGCGAGATGCTCACCGAGCTGTTCTGCGACTATTCGGCGGAAATCGAGCGCCATCGCAAGAAGTTGTTGCAGCTCGCCGTGTCGTTCGGCCAGGGCTTGCAGATGACCAACATCCTCAAGGACATCTGGGACGACCGGGCGCGCGGCGCGTGTTGGCTGCCACGCGACGTGTTCCAGCAAGCCGGGTTTGACTTGCGCTCGCTTGAGGCCGGCCAGACGAATCCCGCGTTCCGCACGGCACTGAGCCAATTGGTCGGCGTGGCCCAAATGCACCTCGGCAATGCGCTGGCGTTTACGTTGCTCATTCCCGGGCGCGAAACTGGCATTCGCCGGTTCTGTCTTTGGGCGTTGGGCATGGCCGTGCTGACATTGCGCCGCATCCACGCCCACGCGGACTTTACCAGTGGAGAGCAGGTCAAAATTTCGCGGCGCAGCGTGTGGGCAACCGTGATCGTGACCAGCCTTGCGGCACGCAGCGACGTTGCGCTCAAAGCACTGTTTGCGCGGTTTACGCGCAAGCTGCCCTCGCATGTGGAGGCAGCGGCCTGAAGTTGCGGCGCTTAGCAGACAGCGGGACCGTTCTTTATTTTTAACTCTCCATCAAATTATCGGAGAAATTTCACCATGCAGTTTGATCTCGTACTCAAGGGCGGTCATTTGATCGACCCCCAAAACGGCATTGACGCGCCCAAGGACATCGGCATCACAGGGAAGGTAATTGCGGCCGTAGATACGGACCTGCCGACGGAGGGTGCCGGGCAGGTCATCGACGTGAGCGGACTCTACGTGACGCCGGGGCTGGTAGATATTCACATCCACGCCTATGCCACGGCCGGTCACCGCGATACGTGGGCCGGCGACAACAGCATCTTGCCCGACGGCTTTAGTTTTCGCACTGGCGTGACGACGCTGGTGGATACTGGGAGTGCGGGCTGGCGCAACTTTGAGGATTTTCGCTATCGGGTCATCGACCGCTGTCAGACGCGGCTCTTCGCGTTGGTCAATATTGCCGGGACCGGGATGACTTCAATCGACCACGAGCAGAATCCGTACGACATGGATCCCAACAAGACAGCGGGCGTGGCGCGGGAAAACGAGGACGTAGTAGTAGGCATCAAGACGGCGCACTACAAAGGCCCCGAATGGATTTCGGTCGATCGCGCGCTCGCGGCCGCCGAAAAAGCCGCGACGCGGGTGATGATCGACTTTGGCTACTTCAGAAAGGAACGGCCCTACTACCAACTCTTGGGCGAAAAACTGCGCCCAGGCGACATAAGCACCCACATCTTCCGCGGTCCGACGCCGTGGTTTGACGCCGAGGGCAAGGTGCTGCCCTATCTGCACGAGGCGCGGGCACGAGGCGTCATCTTGGATGTGGGACACGGTGGCGGCAGTTTCTGTTTTCGCAACGCGGTCCCAGCCATCGCCCAAGGCTTCTATCCAGACTCGATTTCGACCGACCTGCACGTCCTCTGCATGAACATGGGTATGCTCGACATGGCTACTACCATGTCGAAATTTCTGGTGATGGGTATGCCGCTCGGCGAGGTCATACGCGCCTCAACCATCAACCCGGCGCGGGAGATTGGCCACCCGGAGTTGGGGCATCTGTCGGTGGGTGCTGTAGCCGATGTGGCGGTCTTGAAGCTGATGGAGGGGAATTTTGGCTACGCCGATTCGTTCGACGGTCGGTTGGACGGCCGCCAGCGGCTGTTTTGCGAGCTGACGGTCAAGGATGGAGAAGTGGTCTGGGATTGGAATGGCCGCGCGGGGATCGACTACCCCGAACTCGGCGACAGCTATGGGATCCGCGAGGGTGAGTACTTGGTCCTGCCGCCGGAGTAAGCACCCGTGAGCACCGCTGCCGAACGCGATTACATGTTGGGGACCGACGACGAGGAACTGCGTCGCCTGCAAGCGCAGCACGACACGTGGCACCCCGAGACCGCAGACTTGTGGGAGCGTGCCGATTTCAGTGCCGGGCAGGTGATTCTCGATCTAGGTTGCGGACCGGGCTTTACCAGCTTGGAACTGGCCGAGCGCGTGGGAGCAGAGGGGCGCGTGTTGGCGGTTGATGGGTCGCCGAAGTTCGCGGATTTTCTCCGACACCGCGCTGCGTCAGTCGGCTTGCAGCAAGTCGAGGTCGCCGTAGCGGATGTCCGCACCCTCGACCTGCCGGCCGCTTCTATGGACGCAGCGTTCGCCCGCTGGTTGCTTTGCTTCATAGAGGAGCCGCAAGGGGTGATAGAGCGGGTGGCGCGGGTACTGAAAACGGGCGGTCGCTTAGTGGTTGTGGATTACTGCGCTTATGGGGCGTTTGTCGCCCGGATTGAGTACCCTGACTTGCGGCGCGTGTTGCAAGCGGTCCATGAGAGTTTTGAAGAGAGGTTGGATATCGGCGGGAAGCTGCCGGAGCTAATGGCGCGGTGTGGTTTGGAGGCCGTGGAGATCGTCCCCATCGGGGGTATTGCCCGTCCCGGCAATCGCATCTGGCGCTGGATAGAGCAGTTCCTGCGCATGTATCTGCCCGAACTTGTGGCGCGTGGCGTACTGCGCGAGGAAGAGTGCGCCGCGCATTGGGAAGAATGGCAGGCAAACGCCCGCGATCCGCGAGCTAGCATTTCATCGCCACCCATGGTTGGCGCTATTGGTGTCAAGGTCTGAGGACCGACAGCCAACCGAAGGAAGACATCCGGTGAGAATTGTCGTTGCATTTTTGTTGCTCGCGGCAGTTGGATGTGGACAAGAGCATACCGGCGACCCCATCGTCGTGCGCGACGCTTGGATCCGCGAGCCGCCGCCGCGCAGCCCGGCCGCTGGTTACTTGGTCATCGAAAACCGAGGCGGCGACCCCATCGCATTGGTCGCCGTGGCAACCGAAGCTGCCGAGCGAGCCGAGATACACGTAATGGAATACGAAGACGACCGGATGACGATGCGCCGAGTCGAAGAGCTACAGGTTCCAGCAGGCGCAGAGGTTGCGCTGAAGCCGGGTGGTACCCATTTGATGCTGATGGAACTGCGCCAGCCGCTGCGGGACGGCGACGAGGTAGAGTTGGTGTTGCGCTTTGGCGATGGAACGGAAAGGCGCGTACAAATGCCGGTGCAAAAGAAAGGTCTTTATGAGAGCGAGTGATGCGCTGGTCTGTTGCGCGGTGTTTGCGCTGCTCGCAGCTTGCGGCGCACAGCCAGAGGCCCAAAAGGACCCGGTTGCCGAAACCCCCACTCCGGTGGAGGTGCCCTCCTTGCAGGATTTCGGCGGCATTGGCGGCGACTTCGCGCTCGTGGATCAGCACGGCGCGCCCTTTGAGTTGCAAAGTTTGCGCGGCCAAGCCGCCATGCTCTTCTTCGGGTACACCTATTGCCCCGACATCTGCCCGGTGACGCTGTCGAAGATGGGCCGCGTCTATCAGCTCTTAGACGAGGATCAGCAGGAGCTGACGACCCTCTTCGTCACCGTGGATCCCAAGCGCGATACGCAGGAGAAGCTGGAGGAATACCTCGACTACTTCGCCATTGATGCGATTGGCCTGCGCGGCGACAAGGAGGAAATCGACCAAGTGGTGCGTCAGTATGGCGCTCATTATAGCCTCGGAGAGGAGCAGGAAGCCTACTTAGTCGATCACTCGACCTATACCTACCTGATCGATCAGCAGGGCAAGGTGCGGTTCCTCTTCCGCCAGAGCGACGGCCCAGAGCTGATGGCTGCGGTAGCTGAGCAACTCTTTGCCGAGGAAGGAAAACCATGAAAAACGTCTTGTCCAAAATAATCAAGATCGTCCACGCGCTGCTGTGGTTTCCGCTGAGTCCGATCATCGGCCCGGATTTTCCGCAGCGCTTTTTTAAGAGGCGGCGAAAATCAGCGTGTGCCAAGCAGACGCCGACACAGACCGGTCCATAGCCTCATCCACACAGCATCTCCAAGGAATCCACGCCAACCATGCAGAGACCCAATATCCTCATCCTCTACACGGATCAGCAGCGGTGGGACGCCCTCGGTGTCAACGGCAACTCCGAAATCCGCACGCCGCACTTGGACCGGCTCGCGGCTACCGGAGTAAATTTCGACCACTGCTTTGTGCAGAACCCGGTCTGCATGCCCAGCCGCGTGAGCTTTCTCACCGGACAGTATCCGTCCACGCTGGGGCTCTCGCACATGGGCGTGCCCGTGCCCGAGGATGCGCCGACCTTGCCGCGCCTGCTGCGCAACTATGGCTATTGCAGCGGCCAGATTGGCAAGCTGCACTTTCTGTCGCACGCCAACCGC
Source organism: Candidatus Latescibacterota bacterium (assembly GCA_022827835.1). Classification (GTDB taxonomy): domain Bacteria; phylum Latescibacterota; class UBA2968; order UBA8231; family UBA8231. The sequence goes on along the minus strand of JAJEIO010000019.1, from coordinate 14,947 downwards.
GACCACCGCGAGCCTCACCCCGACTACGGCTTCGACCACTTGGAAATCTCGGACGAACCGGGTTCCTATCACGATGCCTACCGCGCTTGGGTGGCGGCGCAGGCTCCTGAGCAACTCGACCACATCAGCCTCGGCGAGGCACCCAGTTCAATCGAGTGGAAGCGGATTATGAATGTCCGCGATGGGATCGCGCATCCAGAAGAGCGCTTTGTCAAGCAAGCCTTGGCCAGCCGCTGCCGCAGCGACCTGACCCACACGGCGTTTGTCGCCGAGCAGACCATGGAGTTTTTGACGCGCCACAAGGACGGACCCTTTCTCTGCGTCGCCGGCTTCTATTCGCCACACGACCCGTGGGTGGCTCCCCAAGAATTTCTCGATCTCTACGATCCGGCCGCGCTGACGTTGCCGCCCTTCCCTCCGGCTCTCGACGCTCGTCGAGGCCCACGGCACTTTTCCGACGACGAATTGCGCTCTGCGCGCCACGGCTATTACGCGATGGTCTCCGAGGTCGATCACCACGTCGGCCGCATTCTCGATCGGCTCGACGGGCTCGGCATTGCGGACAACACCATCGTCGTCTTCACGTCCGACCACGGCGAGTGGCTCGGCGAACATCTGCGCTACGGCAAGGGCTATCCTGGGCACGACGCGGCCTCGCGCGTCCCCCTGCTGATGCGCTGGCCCGGCGGAGCAAGAGCCGGTGGGCATTGCTCTCGCATCGTCGAGGCGTTAGACGTGGTGCCGACGCTGCTGGAAGCCGCCGCAATTCAGCGGCCGGATGCGTTGCAAGGCAGCTCCCTCTTGGCCGATTTGCGCGGCGAGGAGGGAGCTGGCCCCGGCTGTGCTATCACGGAAATGACGCCGACCAAACCGCAACCCAACTGGAAAACGCTACGCGTGGAGGGGTTGCGCTACGTGGTGGATGCCAGCGGAGCGGAGGCACTCTTCGACTTGGAGCGCGACCCGCTGGCCTACGAGGACGTGGCGGGCGAAAGCGAATACGCCGACCGGTTGCAAGCGGTGCGCAAGCGGCTGCTAGAGCGGCTGCTAGAGCGCGAGCGGCCGCTGCCACGGCAGTGGACGTACTAGACACGGAAGTTGCCCGACCTCGCCGATCGGATCAACGGCTGCAAAAGCGTGGGAATGAATCGCGGCGATAGCGTGTCTAATTAGCCGTAGTGTCCCGCAAAACTTTTACAAGGAGAACTGAGATGCGCATTCGCGAGATGGCCTTATGGATTGTCGCTATTTGTTTGTCGAGCACCGTGGCGCTCGAAGCCCAGCCAGGAGGCAGGCGTGGTAGCTCGGGCGGCGGCATGGGCGGTGGCGTGGCACCGGAGCAGATTTTTGGCTTACTGGCCTTTGAAGAGAAGTTCAACGTGACCGACAAGCAGCTAATCGTGCTGCGGGAGGTGCTTGGGCCGCTATACGTCGAGCAACGGCAGATGATGGCGGAGATGTTCAGCAGCGGCAGTCGCGGCGAGACCGACTTTCGGGCTCTGCGCGAGAAAATGCGCGAACAGCAGAGCAAGATGCGCGAACAGATCATGGCCGCGCTCGCCGCGGCATTAGACGCCGAGCAGATCGAAGCCCTAAAAGCGCATCTACAGCAGGCGCAACGCCAGCAGCAGCGCCAGCGCGGTGGGCCTCGGGGCGGTGGCGGCGGTCCGGGCGGCGGTGGGTTTTAACTCACAGCTTCTTCACGACGTCACCAACCCGTATCGCGCCCGGGCGAATGACCTTGGCGTTGACGCCGCGCAGTTGAAGCTGTTTGCCCGCTGGAGAACTGATAAACTTCAGGGCGTCCAATCCAAAGCGCGCGGCATATTTTTTACAGCCAGTGTGGGGCGGCTCGGTGATTTGGATCACGGCCGCGCCGAGAGACAGGCGAGTCCCGGGCGGTATGTTGTCCACGCTTAGGTCGAAGTCGACGTATAGCTGATCCCCAGCTAGGGGCCAATGCCGCTTGTCTTGAGCCACTAGGGCCATCAAGCGGGCATTGGTCAGCGTGAGTTGCGTGTCTGGATTCGCTGATCCATCGGCAGTTTGCGAGCTGCCGCGTTGTTTCCAATTGTCGCCCACCAATCCTTCGGCTAGGTCGAGTTCTCCCACGTCTAAGACTTCCCGCGCCTCCGTCTGCGGCCGTCGCACGATGAGTTCCAGTACGCCCGTGGCTTTGGGCGACTGACGAATGGCGTCTAACCCGGCGGTTAGCGCTTCTATGGGTAGGTGTTTTGCCTCGGTCAACATTGGCCTCCTGAATGTTTTGTCTCAGCAATCGAAGGAAGAGTTGGCGTTAAATAGTGTCAACGGACGCTGTTATCGCGGCACTTCGTAGGATCCTTTGATCCCGCTAGACGAAAAGAGCACTTGCCAAAGCTGGTTCGACCGGGCGCGGAAGGAGCCGGCGCTGGTCAGCAAGTAGAACGTCCACATCCGATAGAAGCGCTCGTCGTAGTGGGCCTTGAGTTCGCTCCAAGCCGCGTTGAAGTTGGCGTGCCAAGCCATCAGCGTCCGGTCGTAATGCTGGCCGAAGGCGTGCCAATCCTCCAAGACGAAGTGCCCCTCAGCGGCCGTGGTTATCTGCTTGGCCGAAGGCAGCATGGAGTTGGGAAAGACGTAGTGCTCAATCCACGGATCGTTATTGATCGCCGAAGTGCTGCGGCCGATGGTGTGCAGTAAAAAGCGCCCGTCTGGAGCGAGGCAGCGTTTGACCGTGTGCATAAAGGTCGAGTAGTTCTTGACGCCCACATGCTCGAACATGCCGATCGACAAGATGCGGTCAAAGCGCTCGTCTAGGGAGCGGTAGTCCTGCAAGCGAATCTCCACCGGCAGCCCGCGGCACGTCTCCTCTGCCAGTTTCGCCTGCCCTTTGGAGACGGTGACGCCCACCCCTTTGACTCCGTAGCGCTGGACTGCAAACCGCAGGGTGCCTCCCCAGCCGCAGCCGATGTCGAGTAGGGTCATCCCCGGCTCCAGCCCCAGCTTGCGGCAGCACAAATCGAGCTTGGCTTCTTGCGCCTCGTCTAAATTGGCGGCATTGCGCCAATATCCGCAGCTATAGATCATGCGCTGGTCGAGCATAGCCCGGTACAGGTCGTTGCCGATATCGTAGTGGCGCTGGCCGACTTGGAAGGAGCGGGCGGGTGTTTGCATGTTGAGCAGCCGTGACTTCAGATAGGGCAGAAGCAGGTACCGCCCGCGCAACTTCAGGTCCAGCCGGGCGCGCAAGAGCCGCACGCAAAGTTCGTCTAGCTGCGGACAGTCCCACCACCCATCCATGTACGCCTCGCCCGCGCCCAGCGATCCGTGGGCTAGCACGTGCGCGAAAAAGCGGTCGTCGTGGACTGCTATATCATAGGGCCGATCTCCGCCGATGCACACGTCGGCCTCTTCGAGCAGTGCTTTTACGCGACGATAGGCATTCATGGTGATTTCTTCTAGCGTCGTCTGTTTGCGAGATTGGCAGCGCATATTATGCGCAACGAGTGGGCCGAAAACAACCCTGCGCCAGCGAGCCAGCGGTCGAGATGCAGATGAATCACGCGCTTGACAGTGTGTCGCATCCCGCTGCAATTTTCGGCGCGGCGTGGGAGGTTAGAATCATCACTTTGTTAGCAAAAACTAAGGCAAGGAGTTTATGGCTAAGGATCGCAAACCCAATTTCTTGTGGATTTCATTTGAGGATACCAACCCCCGGTACGGGTGCTACGGCGATCCAGTGGCGCGCACGCCCACGTTGGACCGGCTCGCAGCCGAGGGGTGCCGCTGGACGCGCTGCTTCTCCACGGCCGGCGTCTGCGCTCCGGCCCGGTCGGCCATTATCACCGGCATGTACGCGACCTCGATCGGCACTCACCACATGCGCACGACGCACGCCAATCGCGCTACGCCGGAGATGCCCACGCCGTATTCGGCCGTTGTGCCGCACTACGTAAAGTGCTTCACGGAATACCTGCGAGCGGCTGGGTATTATTGCTCCAACAACGCCAAGACCGACTACCAGTTTACTCCCCCGCTGACCGCTTGGGACGCGCTCGGTCCGCACGCCCACTGGCGCAACCGTCCCGATCCAGCCCAGCCCTTTTTCGCGGTCTTCAACCCCACGCGCACCCACGAAAGCGGCATGTGGCCGGAGAAGTGCCCTGAGCCGGAGTTCGATCCAGATGCCATCCCGCTGCCGCCCTATTTCCCCGACACTCCCGTAGTGCGCCAAGCCATGGCGCGGATGTACACGCATATTGCGCACAGCGACCAAGAGCTGGCCCAACTCCTGCAACAACTCGACGAAGACGGCTTGTCCGAGAATACGTACGTCTTTCACTGGAGCGATCACGGCCCGCTGCCGCGCGGCAAGCGCTGGCCGTACGACTCAGGCATTCACGTGCCCCTGATCGCCCGTGGCCCCGGCATGGAAGCGGGGCAGGTCTGCGAGGACTTGGTAAGCACTGTCGATCTAGGCCCTACGATGCTCTCGCTCGCGGGGATTGATGTGCCCGCCCACATGCAGGGCCGCGCGTTTTTGGGCCGCCAAGCCCAACCGCCGCGAGAGTACATATACGCGAGCCGCGACCGGCACGACGAGGCGTACGACATGGTGCGAGCCGTGCGCGACCGCCGCTTTAAGTACATCCGCAACTGTCGGCCAGACCTCCCCTATTTGGCCTGGATCCCCTATCGCAATCGGCACCCCATTGTGCAGGAGATGTGGCGCTTGCACCTGGCCGACGAGCTGGCCGAGCCGCAATCGGCCATGTTCCGCTATCCGAGGCCGGTCGAAGAGCTGTACGACACCGAAGCCGATCCACACGAGATCGACAACTTGGCGGCCAATCCCCAGTACCAGCCGGAGCGGGATCGCCTGCGCGGAGCTTTGGACGAATGGCTGGAAGAAGTAGGCGACATGGGTCGCATGGCGGAAAGCGAGATGGTGCGACAGTGGTATCCCGATGGCCAACAGCCGCAGACGGCCTCGCCGGTGTGCGTGCCCATCTGCGCCGATAGCCTTGGGACTGAGCCGGCGCTGGAAGGCGGTACATTCCGAGGGCCGCTGCTGGTGCAACTCCACTGCGCCACCCAGGGGGCTTCTATGGCGTACGCCGTGGACGACGATCCGCACTGGCACCTCTACACCGAGCCGTTGCGCATGAAAGTTGGGACGACCACCTTGCGGGCCAGGGCGATCCGCATTGGGTACGAAGAGAGCCAAGAGACCCGTGCGACCTTTGTCGTAGAGTGAGATCTGCGGACGTATAGCAATTTTATCCGCAGATGGACGCAGGTGGACGCAGAATAAGAAACGAGAGGAGTCGCGTCTCAAAGTCCAACTCATTCAGGGTTGCTATATGACGACGAGACGATTTCAAGCTGGCGTGGAGGTAGAAGCGTGAACGAAGAATTGCAAGTCGCCGCCGAGCATCTAGACGCGTATGGGTACTGCGTGCTAAAGGATCGCATTCCACGCGAGGCCGCCTTGGCTTTGGGCCGTCGCTGTCTGGCGCTGCACAGCGATCCGCGCTGTCAGGAGTATGTCGTGGGCGACGAGTACTATCAGACTTTGTTCGGTATGCTCAACCAAGACGACGAGGTTTGGAACTGCGCCTTCCACCCGGATACCGTGGCCCTTGCGCGGCACTTTTTGGGGCCGCGCTGCCGCGTCGTCGAAGCGTGCTCCAAGCCCACGTGGCCCGGGGCCCCTGCTCAGCATTTACACGCGGACTCTGCGGGTTCGTTTGCCCAAGTGCCCGATGTGCCGTGGATGATCAACACCATTTGGATGCTCACAGATTTTACCGAGGCCAACGGCGCCACTGGCGTCGTGCCCATGAGCCACCGGTCGCGGCGGCCCGCTCCACCACCCGATATGGGTGCTGATAACCCATTGATCAAGCCCGTGGAAGGCCGCGCTGGTTCCGTGATGCTGTGGCACGGGGGGCTTTTTCACCAAGCCCGGGCCAATCAGAGCGAGGACGTGCGGATAGGACTGAATATCGCGTATTACCCTCCTTGGTTTAACAATTGGATTGAAGGCGGCCACCAGCCTCTGTGGCCAGAGACGTACGAGCGCATGCCCGAGGACTTTCGACTCCTGTGCCCAAAGCTATTGGGTCGCCGCCGCGCCGACCGCTATGAGGAGCGGTGATTCACTGCGCTTTTAGGCGTGATATAGGAGTCCTACATCATTCACCAGACGATCCGCAGATGGACGCAGATGGACGCAGAACGCGATGCCATCGGCAATTTCGAGGAAGGAATCCCCCATGAAAACAGTGGTCTTCGGTGCCGCCGGTTGGCTGGGCCGCGCCGTCTTGCAAAACCTAGCTGGTAAGCACAACATCCGCGCCTTTGACTACGGCCCCCAAGCTTGGGAGGCGTATCGCGACATAGACGGCGATTGGAACGGCGGCGAAGTGGTCCACGGCGATATAGCTGATTACCACGCGGTGGAGCGAGCTATCAGCGGCGTGGATTGCGTCATTCACACCGCGGTTTACTTCGTCGGCGACCCCACCGACGACAAGCCCTTCCTCATCAACCTCAAGGGTCTGTGGAATGTCCTGCAAGTGGCCCAAGAGCAGGGTATCCGCAAAGTAGTACACATCGGCTCGTGCCAGACTGTGCATCCCGAGGGAATTTTCTTTTCCTCAGAGGTGCGGCGGCCCGACGGCAGCTTGTACGCGGTGTGCAAGCGACTGCAGGAGGAAATGTGCCGCCAGATCCACGAAGCTTTTGGGCTGCCCATCGTAGTCTTGCGGCCCGACTACATCGTGGATTCGCGCTTGGGGATCGGCAAGTATCGGGAACCATTGAACGTCCGCAACGGCTTGGTCTGCCGCCACGATTTGGCCGAAGCCTGCCGACTGGCCTTGGAAAGGGACGAAGTGAAATTTGACGTATTGCACGTGGTCGGCACGCCCGAAGCCGATACTACCTGCAATACGGCGCGGGGCCGGGAAGTGCTGGGCTTGGAGTATAAGGGGAACTTGGATCAGTACCGCTGAATTTGCCGAGGGCGTTGCGACTAACGGCCTCGTTGACACTGTTGTCTATCTGCCGGTTAGCACGCCGAGCGAATATCGACGCTTTAGTCGGATTTTTCTGGGAGTGGGACTGGGGCAGCACGGCCCTGCACAAGGCCGTGGATACCGAAGATGTCGAGCTGATTCGCTATTTGCTAGAAAAGGGCGCAGATACGACAATTGGAGACGCTCGCTGGGACGAGACGTCCTACGACTGGGCTGGCTACTACGAAAATGACGCCGTGCGCGAAGTCCTCAAAGCGGCATCAAATACGGAAGAGGAGAATTCCAGTGAATAAACGCGCCTGCCGCGCCTTGTTGATCCTATTGTCGCTTTTGCCCTCGACGGTGGCATTTGCCGACGAGGTCGATTGGCCGTATTACGGGGCCGACCAGGGCGGCACCCGCTATACTCCGGCGGATCAGATCAATCGCGAAAATTTTGATCAGTTGCGCGTGATCTGGCGCTACCGCCCCCCCGATCAGCAGATCTACGAGACGGCTGGCCCCAACCCGGTGGGACGCAATCTCTACTTCGACAACAACCGCGGCACGCCACTGGCCGTCAACGGCGTGCTCTACTATGCCTCGCCCTTCAACATTCTCGTGGCTCTCGACGGCCAAAGCGGCGAGGAACTGTGGACCTTTGACCCAGAGGCTTGGCGGGTGAACTTCCGCTTCTTGGGCAACGTGCGCGGAGTTAGCTATTGGACCGATGGCGAGGTTGAGCGGGTGTTTATGGCGACTTCGACTTCCCATTTGTACTCCATAGACGCCAAGACTGGCCTGCCCGACCCGAACTTCGGCGAGGGCGGGCGCGTCGATTTGGGGGCTTCGCTGCGCCGGCCGCTGAGCGAGGAAGATCGCTGGAACTACGGAATCACGTCCCCGCCGGTGGTCTGCCGCGACGTGGTCGCTGTTGGCTCGGCTATGGGCGACTGGCGCTTCCAGCCGCCGCCCGAGTACACCCCTCCCGGCGATGTGCAGGCCTTTGACGCGCGTACCGGCGAGAAGGTGTGGGAATTCCACACGATTCCTTTAGAGGGCGAATACGGCAACGAGACGTGGGAAAGCGATGCGTGGAAAAAGTACGGCGCGGCCAATGTTTGGGCGACGATGACGGCCGATGAGGAGTTGGGCAACTTCTACCTGCCGGTGAGTACGGCCAGCCACGACTACTACGGCGGCGAACGCCCCGGCGACAACCTGTTCAGCGAGTCGGTGGTGTGTCTAAAGGCCGAGACCGGCGAACGAGTGTGGCACTATCAGCTCGTCCATCACGGCTTGTGGGACTACGACCCACCGGCTGTTCCCCTACTGTTGGACGTGGTCGTCGATGGCCAACCTCGCAAGATCGTCGCCCAGCTAACCAAACAGGCCTTTTGTTTTGTCTTTGACCGCGTAACCGGCGAGCCGATTTGGCCGATTGAGGAAAAGCCGGTGCCGCAATCGCAGGTGCCCAGCGAAAAAACCTCGCCGACGCAGCCCTTTCCGACCAAGCCGGCTCCCTTTGAGCGCCAGGGTATCAGCGAAGACGACTTGATCGACTTTACGCCTGAGTTGCGCGAGGAAGCCAAGGCCATTCTCGCCGAATACGATTATGGTCCGCTGTACACGCCGCCGACGGAGAAGGGTGTTTTGTCGGTTCCCGGCCAATGGGGCGGTGCTGACTGGGCGGGCGGCGCAGCCGATCCGCGCACGGGCGTGCTCTACGTGCCGTCGCACATGGCCATTACCACCGTGCGGTTGAATCCGGTAGAGGACCCGGAGGCGCACTCGGCGTTTTCTGCTAGCAACGAATTGCACGTCCTCGGCCCGCACGGGCTGCCGCTAGTCAAGCCGCCGTACGGCAGCATCACGGCGATTGACCTGAATAGCGGCGATCACCTGTGGCGGACGACGGTGGGCAAGGGGCCGGTTGATCACCCAGCGCTCAAGAACCTCGACTTGCCGGATATGGGCTGGGACAACCGCACCTTTGTCTTGGCCACGCCGAATCTCCTGTTAGCCACTTCGCAGGACCCGCATGGCCTCGCCGAAGCTGGCGAGGATTACTTCGTCGATCGCGATGCGTATCTGCGGGCGTACGAGCTAGCGTCGGGTAAAGAGATTGGCCGCGTCGAATTGCCGAGCAACGCCTACGGTGCGCCGATGAGCTATACGGCCGGCGGTCGCCAATACGTGGTTATATCGCTGGGCAACTATTATCTAGGTGAATCGGGTCGCCCGCCCGAATTGGTCGCCTTGGCCATTCCGCACGAGGGAGAAGACCTGCCGCCCCAAGGACGCGACCGAGGCGATGCCGACCATAAAGCCTTTTATGAGGCTGTGAAAGCTATCGATGCTGGCGACACCGAGGCTTTCCAGAAGCTGCTCGCCGAGTCCCCCGAGCTAGCGACGGCGCGTGGCTATTTCGACGAGTATTACGAATATCCTTACTTTCGCGGGGCCACGCTCTTGCACCACTTAGCTGGTGAGCCACAACGAGCACCGCTGCCCGAAAATGCGATTGAATTAGCTGCCGCCCTACTCTCAGCAGGTGCTGACCCCAATGCAGCGACGCTGGACTCAGTCGCCGTGCTGGACTTGGTGATAGGCAGTGACCAGCTCGATTGGGCTGGGAGCAAGGGCGAGATGGTTCAGTTCTTGGCCGCCGAGGGCGCGGACTTAGAGCGCAACCGAGGTCGGGCGCTGTGGGACGCGCTTATCGAGGAAGACTTGGCGCTAGCTCGCATGTTGATTGCGGCGGGTGCGCCCGTGGATTTGCGCTTTTCCGCTGGGGTCAACCGCGTTGATCTGATGGCGGAATTCTTCGACTCGGGGGGCGAGTTGAAAGAGGGAACGGGCCACCTCTATCACCCGAATCCAGACACCGTGCTCACCGCCGAGCAGATTGTGGTGGAAGCGCTTAACTTTGCGGCCTATAGCGGCGCGTTGGAAGCGGCGAAATTCTTGCTGGATCGCGGTGCGGATATCGACGGCTTTGCCGGTGAGTTTCACCGTTTCGACCACGGCAGTACGCCTCTGCACAAAACCGTCATGACCAACCAGCTAGAAATGGCCCAGTTGCTTTTGGCGCGGGGCGCGAACTCGCTAGTGGGAGACCGGGCCTATGACACCACGCCTTATGGGTGGACTTACTATTTAGAAACCTCTAAGGCCCTCGACGAGCTGCTCAAAGAGCACCATGAGGCCGCCGTAGAGAAGGCGGGTACCCGCTAGGATACTGATTGGCGGACCAGATCAGTCTCGTCGAGCGGATCGACAGCTACATGCGCGGGAATGAATCGCGGCGACAGGGTGTCTAATTAGCTGTAGTGCCCCGCAACTTTTGGGGCGGGCTACTGCGAGATAACGACGCCATGCGCGAAGTCCTCAAAAAGGAGAATTCCAATGAATAGACGCGCCTGCCGGACCTTAGCGATCGCATTGTCGCTGTTGCTCTCGCTCTCGGCGTTTGCCGACGATGTCGATTGGCCGTATTACGGTGGCGACCAGGGCGGCAAACGCTACACTCCGGCGGACCAGATTAATCGCGACAACTTCGACCAGTTGAGCGTGGTCTGGCGCTACCGGCCCCGCGACGTGCAGATCTACGAGGCGGCGAGAGCCAGAGCTAGAGCTAACCGAGGCGAGGAGCGGGGGCGCGGTCGGGGCGGCTGGCGGCGCGGTGGTCCTCGCTTCGACAACAATCGCGGCACGCCGCTGGCCGTCAATGGCGTGCTCTACTACGGCTCTCCATTCAACGTCCTCTCGGCTGTTGACGGCCAAAGCGGCGAGGAACTGTGGGCGTTTGACCCGGAGTCTTGGCGGACCGGTTCTGGTTTCGTGGGCAATTCGCGCGGAGTGAGCTATTGGACCGATGGCGAGATCGAGCGGGTGTTTCTGGCGACTTCGACCGCCTATCTGTATTCCATAGACGTGAAGACCGGCCTGCCCGACCCCAACTTTGGCGAAGATGGTCGCGTCGATTTGGGAGCCTTGCTGCGCCGGCCGCTGAGTGAAGAGGAGCGCAGGGGCTACGGAGTTACGGCTCCGCCCGTGGTCTGTCGCGACGTGGTCGCCGTTGGCTCGGCGATCATGGATGCGCGCTTCAGGCCGCCGCCCGAATACATGCCCCCGGGCGATGTGCAGGCCTTCGACGCGCGCACCGGCGAAAAAGTGTGGGAATTCCACACAATCCCGCAGGAGGGCGAATTCGGCAACGAGACGTGGGAAAACGATGCGTGGAAGACCTATGGCGCGGCCAATGTGTGGGCGACGATGACAGCCGACGAGGAACTGGGCAGCTTCTACCTGCCGGTGAGCACAGCTAGCCACGACTACTACGGCGGCGAGCGCCCCGGCGATAACCTGTTCAGCGAGTCGGTCGTGTGTCTAAAGGCCGAGACTGGCGAACGGGTGTGGCACTACCAGTTGGTCCATCACGGCCTGTGGGACTACGATCCGCCGGCCGTCCCTCTGCTGTTGGACGTGGTCGTGGATGGCCAACCGCGCAAGGTAGTAGCCCAGCTTACCAAACAGGCTTTTTGCTTTGTCTTTGACCGCGAGACTGGCGAGCCGATCTGGCCGATTGAGGAAAAGCCGGTGCCACAATCGCAAGTGTCCGGCGAAAAGACCTCGCCGACGCAGCCGTTTCCGACCAAACCAGCGGCCTTTGAGCGCCAAGGTCTCACAGAAGACGATCTGATCGACTTCACGCCTGAGTTGCGCGAGGAAGCCAAGGCCATTCTCGCCCGGTACGACTACGGTCCGCTCTACACGCCGCCGACGGAGAAGGGTGTTTTGTCGGTTCCCGGCCAAGTCGGCGGTGCTGACTGGGCGGGCGGCGCGGCCGATCCGCGCACGGGCGTGCTGTACGTGCCGTCGCACATGATTATCACCAACGTGGAGCTGCGGCCGGTGCGCGACCTAGATGCTTATTCGGCGTTTTCTGCCAGCGCCGGTCGGCACATCCTCGGCCCGCGCGGTCTGCCGCTGGTCAAGCCGCCGTACGGCAGCATCACGGCGATTGACCTCAACAGCGGCGAGCATCTGTGGCGGACTGCGGTAGGCAAGGGGCCGGTCGATCACCCGGCGCTCAAGGGCCTTGACCTGCCAGATATGGGCTGGAACAACCGCACCTTTGTGTTGGCCACGCCGAATCTCCTGTTGGCTACTTCCGAGGACCCGCACGATCTAGCCGACGCAGGCAGGGACTACTTCGTCGATCGCGACGCGTATCTGCGAGCGTACGATTTGGTATCGGGCGAGGAGATTGGTCGCGTCGAATTGCCCAGTAATGCCTACGGCGCGCCGATGAGTTATACGGTCGGCGACCGCCAATACGTGGTCGTGCCAGTGGGCAGCTCCGGGCGACCGCCCGAGCTGGTGGCGTTGGCCATTCCGCACGATGGAGAAGAATTGCCGCCCCAAGGACGCGACCGCAGCGACGCCGACCACAAAGCCTTTTACGAAGCCGTAGAGGCCATTGATGCCGGAGACAGCGAGACGCTACAGAAGCTGCTCGCTGAATACCCCGAGCTAGCGACGGCGCGCGGCTATTTCGACGAGTACTACGAATACCCGGACTTTCGCGGGGCCACGCTTTTGCACCACCTCGCTGGCGAGCCGCAACGAGTACCGCTGCCCGAAAACGCGGTTGAACTAGCCGCGGCCCTGCTCTCGGCAGGTGCTGACCCGAACGCCGCCACGTACGACTCGGTCAGCGTGCTGGATATGTTCATAGAAAGCGATCAGCTCGAATGGGCCGAGAGCAAACCCGCAATGATCCAACTCCTAGTGACCAATGGCGTGGATGTGAACCGCAACCGGGGCCAAATTTTATGGGACGCGCTCAGGGAGAGGGATCTAGAGTTGGCGAGCATGTTGGTCGCCGAGGGGGCAGACGTGGATTTGCGCTTTGCCGCCGCGGTCAACCGCGTTGATCTGATGGCCGAGTTCTTCGACTCTGAAGGTCAGCTAAAAGAGGGGATCGGCCATCTATATCACCCCGACCCAGATACCGTGCTCACCGCCGAGCAGATTGTGGTGGAAGCGCTTAACTTTGCGGCCTATTGCGGCGCGCTGGAAGCGGCGGAATTTTTGCTGGATCGCGGCGCGGACGTCAACGGGTATGCCAGTGGATTTAGCCGGTTCGACCGCGGCAGTACGCCCCTGCACAAAACCGTCATGGCCGATCAGCTAGAGATAGCCCAGTTGCTGTTGGCGCGGGGTGCTGACCCCTTGTTGGGGGATCGGCGTTTTGACGTCCCGCCTTATAGGTGGGCCAACTTCATAGATACCTCTGAGGCTCTCGAAGAGTTGCTCAGAGAATACCATGAGACCGCCTCCGGGGAGACGGACGCAGACTCCAGCGCCGCTCCTCCGTGGATGCGCCGGAGGAACCGTGGGGGGGGGCGATAAAGCATCGTGGGCCAAAAGACAGAATCGTTAGATGAAAGGCTGCGCGAGTTATTCGGTACGGACGCCCGCAGCGAGGGGCCGCTGGCCGTTAGCGGTGCCGGGCGGCGCTTCATCGGTATCGATCTGTGCCGCCCGCTCAATCCTGAGCAGGTGGCCTTTCTGCTGGACGCCCTGAGCCGGTTTCGCATCGTCAGCATTGCCGGGCAGGACTTGGAAGCCTTTTCCCTAGCCCACTTCGAACGCTTCGCCAACCACTGGGGCGCGCCGGTGCCGCACCCCAACAACTTCATGCGCGGGGGTAAACCGGCCCAGCAAGATGGCGACAGCGATGGTCCCTTTGAATTGATTCCCTTTGAGCGTCGCACGGCCTCCTCGGTCAACGCCGCCTTTCCCGGCCAACTGCAATGCCTGCCGCACGAGTCGCCGGCGGTGCTGGTTGTGTCCAACTTTCGGGGGGAGCGCAGTGCCCCATCTGCTAGGGTGACTGGAGGCGGCTCGTGGCACACGGACATTGAGTACGAGCGTTTGCCGATCTACGTCTCGATGTTCCTCGCCCACAAGTCGCCGGTGGCACGCGATGCCCCTGGCGGGAATTGGGTGCAGGCACTCGACGACGGCAAGGCTCATCCGTACTACGAAGGCTCGGATCGCGAACTCATGCGACTCCGCAAGTGTCTGCCGTTGAACGGCGAAACGGCCTTTGCCGACACGGCCGCGGCCTTTGCGGCGCTGCCGCCGACAGAGCAGGCGACTCTGGAGCAAGTGCAGTTGCGGAGGCGGTTGAACGAGGGCGACGAGGGCTGGCTCGCTCCGCTGGTGCGCACCAACCCGCGCTCTGGCATCAAGTCCCTGCACAGTCCAATTTGGGCGTCGCGGCCACGGGTGCGGCCGGCGATCGAAGTGGAAGGGATGTCCGCGGAAGCATCGCGCGCGTTTCTCGACCGGCTCGAAGCGCATGTGCTACAGCCGGAGTTCCGCTACGACCACCCGCACGCGTCGGGCGATGTGACGCTGTGGGACAACTATATGACCCTGCACAATTCGCCGCCGCTCAAGTCGAATATCAACTCGCTCGACGATGCCCGGCTGCTGTACCGCTTGAGCTGCAAGGGCGAGCCAGCCCTGTCGCTGCCGCGCCGCGATGCGCCGGAGTGGCTCGCTGCTCACATTCCCGGTGGCTATGCCACGCCCTCGGAGATTATCGACCTCGCGTAAAATCTCGACGCGACTGACTTAGTTCAATCGAGATTGGCTTCGATGATTTCGGTATGGACTTGGAAAATTTCGGTCTCGGCTGGATCGACGATCACCCGCAGCCAGTGGATATCGGGCGTGCCAAAGGGTTCGATGCGCGTGAAGCGCGTCAAGCGCTGGCCCGTGGCCGCTTGGCGCAGGGGCTTGTCCACGCGGAAATAGTGGGAGTCGCCGTGGGCTAGGGCCACTGGCCGGCCAAAGCGGATGACCTCTTGCTCTAGGGCCTGCAGAAAAGCCGCGTACGGTCCGTCTGACTCGTCTGCGCGGCT
>JAJEIO010000059.1 GCA_022827835.1 Candidatus Latescibacterota bacterium | reverse complement strand
GCCTCCACCTTGGCTGGAATTGACCACGAGACTACCTCGGCGCAGTGCCACGCGGCAGAAGGCTCCGGGTACGATGCGGGTCTCGCGGCCGTGGAGGACAAAAGGACGCAGATCAACGTGACGCGGCTCGGCGCGGCCCTCAATGAAGCAGGGTGCGCTGGACAGCGAGAGGACCGGCTGAGAAATAAAATCGGCTGGGTCGGCGCGAATTTCCTCGGCGTAGGCTGCGCGCTCGGCGGGTGTTGCGTGCGGACCGATGAGCATACCGTAGCCGCCGGATTCGCCGACGCGCTTCACCACTAGGTTTTCGAGGTTGTCGAGGGTGTATTCTAAGTCTTCTGGCCGTCGGCACAGATAGGTTTCTACATTGGCGAGGATTGGTTCTTCGCTTAGGTAGTAGCGGATCATGTCGGGGACGTACGCATAGACGCTTTTGTCGTCGGCCACGCCCGTTCCCGGTGCGTTGGCCAAAGCCACATTTCCGATCTTAAAGGCGTGCAGCAGCCCAGGTACCCCGAGCAGGGAGTCCGGGCGGAAGACGAGGGGGTCGAGGAAGTCGTCATCGACCCGGCGGTATATCACATCGACGCGCCGCAGTCCCTTGGTGGTGCGCATGTACACGAAGCCATCGTTGACCAGCAGGTCGCGGCCTTCCACGAGCGACGCGCCAATCTCATACGCTAGGAACATGTGCTCGTAAAAGGCCGAGTTATAGACTCCGGGTGTCAGCAGGACGATGCAGGGGTCGGTGCATCCCTCGGAGGCGAGGTCGCGCAAGGTCTGGAGTAGCACCTGCCCGTAGTGCTCTACCTCACGCACGCGGCAGCTCCGGTAGAGGCGGCGCAAGCTGGTTTTGACCACTTTGCGGTTGGCGATCATATAGGACACGCCCGAGGGCACGCGCAGGTTGTCCTCAAGCACTACGAAGCCGTCGTCGAGGGTGCGCACTAGGTCGGTGCCACAGACGGCGACCCACGTGCCGTGGGGGACGGAGACGCCGCGCATCTCAATGCGGTACTGGGGACAGCCGCGCACCACATCGGCCGGGATCACACCGTCGGCGATGATGCGGGCCTCGCCGTACACGTCCTCTAGGAAGCGGTTCAGGGCACCGATGCGCTGGGTTAGGCCGCTTTCGAGATGCCGCCATTCGGCAGCCGAGAGGAGCCGAGGCACGCAGTCGATGGGAATGATGCGTTCGTCGGCCTCGTCGTCTCCATAGACGGTGAAGGTGATGCCTTCGGTGGAGAAGGAGTGCGTTACGCGCTCTTGGATAGCGCCGATTTCCTCGTCGGAAAGCCGGCACAGGGTATCGTATAACTCGCGGCAGTGCTCGCGGGGCGTGCCGTCGGGCAGAAACATCTCATCGTAAATCGCGGCATTGAGATCGTAGGCGTCGAAGTGCATGGGACGACTCTCCGATCGAGGGCCTTGCGGGCCGGGGAGGGTTGCGAGGGCATGACCGGAGGAGGGGGAGGGTTCCGGCCGACTCCACACTTAGGTGAAATATATACTATTTACTTTTGGAAAAACAGATGAATCCCTCCTATTTGACGGCAATCATCTTACGTCCGAGGACGACCTGCCTGCAACTGGACAAATACACGCCTTCGTGTAGCCACTCAGGATCGCCTCATTCCGCCGTCAGCACCGGCGACTCGGCAGCGCGGGCGTAGAGGTCGGCGAATTCAGCGCTGCCGTCGTCGTCGAGTAGCTCGGTGCTCGATCCCCATTCGTCAACGGGGTGGTTGCCGCCTTGGAAGAAAGTCCACTTCTGCCCGGAGTTGGCAAAGTAGATATTGATGCCGCCGGCGCGGGCTACCTTGACCAGCCGTTTGGGCAGGCTGTGGTCGGCTTGGTCCACGCGGTACTTGGCCAGCGCGTCTTCGTCGATCTCAATGCCTAAACCCGGCGCTTCGGGCACCCTCGCGTGGCCGCCGAGGACCTCGATCCGCTGTTTGAGCAGGCTGTGCTCGTACAGCTCGTGGCAGGTGATGGTCGGCCATTGGGCTTGGACTAGCACTGCGCTCAGGTGCAGGGAAAGTGCGGTGGTTGGCCCGGCACCGACCATTTGCAGGAAGAAGGGCATGCGCAGCGCCGCGCACGTGTGGCCTTGGCTGGTGATCGCGTTGACGCCGCCGCCCAAGATCCAGCCGTCGCAGACGCCGCCTAGCTCCATGGCCTCGCGGGGGTGGATTACGCCGTAGTGATGGGCGATGGCCGTGCTGATCTGGGTGCGCAGGAAGCGGTTGCCGGAGGCGTCGTGGCGCGGGATGGGGTCTTCGAAAATTTTGATTTTGGGGAAAGTCTGCTCCAGCTCGCGCAGCAAGGGGATGGCATTGGAGGCGTTGTTCAAAAAGGCGTTCCAGTCGGCGTCGATGCGGAAATGATCGGGCGTGACGGTGCTGATTTGGCGGATGGTCTCGCGGACGTCGAACCACGGCCGGGTCTTGATTTTTATGCAGGTGTAGCCAAGCTCAACGGCGGTTTGCGCCTCAATGGCGTATCGCTCCGGCGACATGTCGTGATCCCAAAACGAAATGGCGCACCAGTCGCGGCACTTGGTGCCCAATAGTTTGTAAAGCGGCACGCCGGCCAGTTTGCCCGCGGCGTCGAAGAGGGCCATTTGCAGGCCAGCGCCCAAGGAGTCGTCCCACATGACGGCAAAGGGCGATTGGCCGAGGACGCGCTCGTGGGTTTGGACGCGGCCCCAAGTATAGTTCTGAATGGTCTCGCCCCAGCCGACGACGCCAGCGTCGGTTTCGACGCGGGTGATTTCAAGCTCGGACCAGGTGTGGATGCCGGCGCGTTCCATGTCGCGGCGGACGCGCTCGACAA
The DNA here is from genome assembly GCA_022827835.1 of Candidatus Latescibacterota bacterium. Lineage (GTDB taxonomy): Bacteria > Latescibacterota > UBA2968 > UBA8231 > UBA8231. Next base: position 41,120 of record JAJEIO010000059.1, on the reverse strand, counting down.
ACGGCACTTGCAGGGTGAAACGTTCGACGTGAGTAACAGTGGCAGTCATGGGTGGGCCTTCCTTCATAAGGATAATCCACAGATGGACGCAGAATAGTAGAAACAAGACGATCCGTATCTCGAATCGTTCAAGTCATTCAGGATTGTTATATCTGCGTTTATCTGCGGATACGTTGCCGTCGGGATTAAGACTTCTCAGCGCGGATCCTGCTCGAGGTCGATCGGCACGGCGTAACGCGGCTCGGCGACCGGCCGGCCGGGTAGCGGCTCTTCCAGAAAGGTGATACTCTCGTAGTAATCGTCCAGCGCGATAAACTGGCCCACGTTTTCGGCCCATTCCCGCATCCGCCGGTTGCAACTGTGCCGCCACGACAGCACTTCAATGCGCCAGCCTTTGCCGTGCATGCGTTCTAGGTCGGCGTGAAAGCCGACGCCGTCAGCAAAGCCGCTGCCATCTCCGGTCAGCAGCACGGCGATGCCAGGGTCGCCGTTGTAGTCCACAGTGTCGCGGAGCATCTGCGTCTGCAAGAGTTGATCCACGCCCTGCTCGCCGCCTTGTACTTGGCCGCGCTCCAGCAATTCAACGGTAACGCCCTCGTTTTCGAGGCGATTCCACACTTGGCGCATCTCCGGGGGAATGGAGCCGACCGCGACCGCGTGTTGCACGGGCCGGTTGGCGTGTGCCAACGTCAGCAGGTTGCGGAAGTGAATGCGCATCCGCGAACGCACCTGTTCTCCTTCCCGTTCCGCCGCCGCCTCTTGGGCGCTGATGAAGATGTTGGAGGTGTCCCAATAAATAAATACCTTGGCCATTGCTATCCTCTGTCCCGGGGGTTAGAAGTGATAATTTAATCTAGCCCGCTCTGTCGCCTAACGCAACGCAGCCCGATTGACGGGCCAAGCGCTCTTCCCTTAATTCCCGGCCTCACATAGACAAAGGAATGCCCTATGTCTGCTACTGCTTGGCGGGATCATCCCTGGGCGGGTGTGTTTCCCGCGACCTTGTGCCCCTTCCACGCCGACGAGTCGATTGACGAAGAAGGGCTGCGGGACTATATCGCCGAATTGGCTGTGGTCGATGGCGTCGATGGCTTGACTTGCAATGGCCATACCGGCGAGGTCATGTCGCTGCGCCCGGCCGAGCGCAATCGGGTGACTCAGATCGTGGCCGAGACGGTCAAGGCTGCTGGGCGCGCGGTGAAGACGATCTCCGGCGTGTCGGTCGAGGGCAGCTTGGAGGGCATCGATCACGCGCTGACGGCCAAGGAAGCTGGAGCCGATGCGATCTTGTTGATGCCGCCGCACCACTGGTTGCGCTTTGGCCGGTCGAGCCAGACCGCGGTGGGCTTTTTTGAGGATGTGGCCTCGGCCGGGATCGACATTGTGGTGCATCAGTATCCGGCGTGGACCAAGGCCGGCTATACGCTCGACGAGATGAAGGCGCTGGTACAGATTCCCCGAATCAAGTGCATCAAGATGGGCACCCGCGACATGAGCCGCTGGCTCTACGACTACCAAGAGTTGAAAAAGGTCAACGCGGACGTGCCGATCATCACCTGCCACGACGAGTTTTTGCTGCCCAGCTTGCTGGAGGCGGCTGATGGGGCGCTGGTCGGCTTTGCCGGTTTTGTGCCCGAGCTGATCGTAGAACTGGTTCAGCGGGCGTTGGACGGGGATTTGGCTGGGGCCAAGGAGGTGCAGAAAAAGGTCGAGCCGCTCAACCGCATCGTCTATGCTTTTGGCGAGCCGTCGTCGAGTGCGCATCAGCGCATGAAGTGCGCCCGCTGGCTGCTGGGCAAGTTCCCCTCGCCCAAAATGCGGCGGCCTCTGCGGGACTTGGCACCGGCGGAGATCGAGGGCATTCGGCAGGGGTTGGAGGCGCTGGGCTACGAGTGCGTTCGCAAATAAGAGAGCAGGTCTGTCATGGAAGTTCCCAAGTTAGATGATCCAGTAAAAGTCGCTCTGATTGGCACGGGCAATCGCGCCAGCACCATCTATCAGCCCTTGCTGCCGGCACTCAAAGACTGGGTCGAGGTGGTGGCTTGCGTCGATCCGGTCCAGGAGCATTGCGACCGGGCGGCTGCCGCGCTCGGTGCGCGGGCTTATTACGACGTGCGCGAATTGGTCAAAGACGGGATTGCCGAGGCAGCATTGGTAGTAACGCCGATGCCGTCGCACTACGCGTATTCGATATACCTGTCGAGCCACGGCATCCACAACATGTGCGAGACCTCTTGGTGCAATTTGATAGCCCAAGCGCGGGAGATGATCCGAGTGGCGCGCGAACAGGGGGTGGTGGTGCGCGTGGCGGAAAACTTCTTCCGCTTTGCCTGCGACCGCTTCGCCCTCGCGGTGAAGGACAGCGGATTTATCGGCCGCATTGGCCGCATCTTCAGCTACGCCGACCACACCGGGTATCACAACAACTCGCGCTGGGTGCGCTTTTTTGGGCATCCGGTGTGGGCGCAGGCCATTGAGCATTCGATGGAGACGCCGTCCTTCCGCTCGATGCCGCACCGCTTTCACTCCGGCGAGCACTTCACGGCGCATTACTTCGGCTTTGCCGATGGCGAGATGGTCGCTGATCAGCTCGCCAATGGCAAAGGCTGGTTGGGGCGGCATCCGCGGCCTGGTTACACCGAATGGCAGGGCGAGCGGGGGACGATGCTCTATCGGGCACAGGATCCGGGAGTGGGAGCAAGCAAAGGGGGCTTTACGATCGCCAAGATGCAGCTTCGGCGCTGTTCGGACGCTGGGATTGACCCTGAGCACGGAGTGGAGACGATTCGCTCGCTCGCCGACGAGATCGTCGATGTCATCGACGAGGACGATGGCTATAGCTGGACCCGGAGCTATGCCGACACCAGCACGGGCCGGATCGAATACGAAAATCCCTTCCGCACCAATGCGTATTCGAATCTGCGCAAGGACTATGGCGCGTCGGCGATGAGCCACATTGCCGACTTTGCGCTCGCCGTGCGGGGGGTGCAGCAGAGCGAGTTCGACGACGACGACGCGTTGATGTCGCTGGTGATGAATGTGGCCTGTGATTTGTCGGCGGAGAACGAGGGGCAGCGGGTGGCCCTGCCGCTGAGCGATGAGGCGGCCGCGGACGCTCCGCAGCGCCAGAGTCTCACCAAACAGTACGGCATCGATCCAATGGACGTAGAAGGCATGATGTCGGTCAACTACGCCCAGCCTTGACCGTGGGACGGGGTACGCTTCATCCGCCCGAGTCGCGGACTTTGTGCGACGCACAGACGGGTGCTGAAGTCCGCCAGATTACGGCGCACGCGTCCATTCACCACCATCCGTTCTATTATATTCCCGCGTACGACGACGCGATGCGGCATCTGGTGTTTGTCTCGCACCGCACGGGCCGCGCGGAACTTTTTCTGGAATTGCGCGATTCCGGGCAGTTGCTGCAGCTAACTGAGCACGAGGGGTTAGCCGAGTTTTCGATCACGCCGTCGCACGATGGCCGCTATGTCTATTTCACCGATGGGCAAGGGGCTTGGCGGGTGGATACCCAAACCTGCGAGGAAGAGCAGTTGGTTTCTTTTGCCACCGAGGCCATGCGCGAAAAAGGCATGGTCGCAGCGGCGATGGGGACTACGGCGCTCAGTTACGACGACCAGTGGTGGGCGGTGCCGGTGAAGATGGGAGACGTGGCGCGCTTGGTGGTGATCGATACCTGTAGCGGTGCGAGTGAGGTGATCGTGGAGCAGGATTCGATTGGCCATCCAGAATTTCATCCAAATGACAGTTCGCTGTTGCGCTACGCCGGGCCGTACTACGAGCGGATGTGGGTGGTAAATCGGGACGGCAGCGACCATCGGCTGGCGTACGCGCGCGAGGGGAATGAGTGGATCGTCCACGAGACTTGGCATCCGCGCAAGCGAGAGTTGCTGACGACTCGCTGGCCGCACGGGGTTATTGGCGTTGATGTCGATACCGGAGCCGTGCGCCCGGTCTGTTCGTTCAACGCTTGGCATCCGATGGTCAGCCGAGACGGCGCGCGGATGGTGGCGGATACGACGTTTCCCGATAGCGGCTTGCAGGTGTTTGACCCCAACGACGGGGTCGGTGCGCCGCAACTGCTCTGCCTGTCGCAGTCGAGCAACGAGGGCAAACACTGGAATACTGACCACTGTCCGTACGACGACGGCCCGGTCGAGGTCTATGCGCCGCAGCACACGCATCCGCATCCGAATTTTTCGCCGGATGGACGCTACGTGGTCTTTGCGTCGGATCAGAGTGGGTGGGCGCAGGTGTGCGAGTGTAGAGTTGAGATTTAACCACTAAATAGAGGAAGGCTCATGCTACCTATCGTCGATACGCATCAACACATGTGGGATTTGGCGCAGTTTGCGCTGCCGTGGCTGGAAGGCGAGGGAATGGAGTCGCTGCGGAAAAATTACTTGATGAGCGATTACTTGGCCGCGGGTGCCGGGGCTGGTATCGCTCGCACCATTTATATGGAAGTTGATGTCGCCGCTGCGCAGCACATTGCGGAAGCGGAGTTTGTCGCTGGCCTGTGCAGGGCCGATGACAATCCAATGGCTGGGGCGGTGATCGGAGGCAGCCCGGGGGAAGAGGGTTTCCGCGCTTATATCGACCGCTTTAAGGACGAGGACGCTATCAAAGGAGTGCGACAGGTGTTGCACGTGCCCGACGCCGAGCCGGGCCATTGTCTGCAGGAGGGTTTCGTCCGGGATGTGCAGTACCTGGGTGAGATCGACATGAGCTTTGATTTGTGCCTGCGGCCGGGCGAGTTGGGGGATGCGGTCGGCTTGGTGGATCAGTGCCCGGATACGCTTTTCATCGTTGATCACTGCGGCAATGCCGACCCGCAGATCGTCAACGGCGCGGCTGAGCACGATCCGGCCAACCCTTTTAGCCATACCAAAGAGCAGTGGCAGGGCGACATAGCCACATTGGGTGCACGGGAACACGTAGTCTGCAAAATATCCGGGATCGTCGCTCGGGCACCCGCAGGGTGGAGCGCCGACACGCTGGTGCCGACGGTCAATCACTGCTTGGACAGCTTTGGGCCGGATCGGGTGGTGTTTGGCGGTGACTGGCCGGTGTGCAACTTTGGGGCGAGTTTGGGGGCGTGGGTGGCTGCGCTACGGGAGATCGTCTCCGGGCGGTCGGAGGAAGAGCAGGCCAAATTGCTCGCCGGCAATGCCGATAGGCTCTACGGACTGGAGTGAGTATGGACCCTTTTGAAAAAGTAGCGATTGGCAATACGGGCGTGGAGGTGACGCGGTTGGGGTTGGGCGGTGCGCCGTTGGGCGGGATGGTTCTAGCCGACGGGATTTTTGTGGGCAGTGCCTACGACGAGGCATTGGCCATCATCCGCCGGGCCTACGAAATGGGCGTGCGTTATTTCGATACTGCGCCGATGTACGGCGATGGGCGCAGCGAAGTGCGCTATGGGCGAGTGCTGGGCGAGTTCCCGCGCGAGTCGTTTGCCATCTCGACCAAGGGATCGCGGGTGTTGCGACCTGAGAACCTGGACGACTTGGCTCCATACAGCGAGGACGGGATTCCGCATTACGTCTACGATTTTGATTTCAGCGCTGCGGGCTTGCGGGCCTCGCTCGATTCGAGCTTGGAACGGCTGGGATTGGCGGCGGTGGATATTTTCTTTGTCCACGATAGCGACTTCAAAGGACAGCACACTGACGAGGACTTCATTGAAGCGCTGGAGGCTGCGGTCGAATTGCGGGCAACGGGTACGGTCAAGGCCATTGGCATGGGCATGAACGAATGGGAGCGCACTGGGCGGATGGTCGAGCGCTTTGACTTGGATTACATCCTGTTGGCCGGGCGCTACACGCTACTGGACCAGTCGGCGCTGCCCGAGTTTTTGCCGCTGTGCGTCGAGCGCGGGGTGAAGCTGACTATGGGTGGGCCGTACAACAGCGGCATCCTCGCCCGCGATTTGAGCCAGCCGGTGTCTTTTGATTACCTGCCCGCGCCTGAGCATCTGGTGCAACAGGCCAAGGCGCTCAAGGCCGTCTGCGACCGGCACGGCGTTGAGTTGCGGGCCGCGGCATTGCAATTTCCCTTTGGACACGAGGCGGTGATTTCGGCGGTGCCCGGCGCGGCGTCGGTGGCTGAACTGGAGGACAATGCGCGCGTGATGCAGGCGGAGATTCCGCCGGCTCTGTGGGCGGAGTTGAAGGCGGAAGGGCTGCTGCCAGAGGGGACGCCGACGCCCTAGCCGACCGAACAGAGTTTAAGTCATCACCTTCAACAGGATGGTGAGTTGTAGGCCCATCACGCCGAACAGGATACCGAGAATCCAGCGCTGGCCGGCGCGAAGCTCGGCAGTGGCCCGCTCCATGCTCGCCAAGCGGCGGTCTAACTGCTCGGCGATCCCTTCTAGCCGTCCAATGCGGCGGTCGTGGTCCTGCTGCGGAGTAATCGGTTCGTTCATGCGGTCATCTCCTCGTCAAAATCATAACGGACGTTACACACCGACGCAACCACGCTTCGGCATCCACCCCGGCTAGCGTCCGTTATACCAGATCGTTTTAGGCCAGATGGCCTTTGACCTTTCGGGCAAGGGCTATCTGGCCTTTCTTTACGGCTGGAGGGCGGTAGCGGACCGACTGCTCATATCATAGAGAGGCAGCTATGGCCAAACGACTGGTTTATTTTAACGGCGAGTTCGTCCCTGAGCCGGAGGCGCGGATCTCGATTTTCGACTGCGCCCTGATGTATGGGGACATGGTTTTTGAGATGACGCGGAGCTTTGGGCAACAGCCCTACCGGCTGCGCGAGCATCTGGAGCGGCTCTACGGCTCGCTCAAATACGCGCAGATCGACTGCGGGATGAACATTGACGCGATGGAAGAGGCGACCCACGAGACCATTGCCCGCAACCTGCCCGCGATCGGCGCGCTGGACTTTCAGATCATGCACGACGTCACGCGCGGTGCTCTGCCGCTGTACAATACCATCGTCAAGGAGGGCACGGCCCCCATTGTCACCATCAACGTCTTCCCGCTCGTGCGGCACATCGGCGGGATGGCGCATCTCTACGAGGAGGGGGCGCACTTCGTCGTCCCACCTCAGCAGTCGGTGCCCTCGCGCTATATCGATCCCAAGGCCAAAAACCGCAGCCGCATCTTCTACAAGATCGCCGAGTTGCAGGCCGCGCAGATGGAAGCCGGTGCCCAGGCGCTGCTGACCGACGAGCACGGCTTTATCACCGAGGGAACGGGCAACAACTTCTTCATGGTCCGCGACGGCCAAGTAATAACGCCCAAAGGGCATAATGTCCTGCGCGGCGTGTCGCGCGGCGCGTGTATGGAATTGGCGAGCAAACTCGACATTCCTCTGTGCGAAGCCGACATCGAACCCTACGATGTACGTGAAGCCGACGAGGCGTGGTTTACCAGCACCACGATCTGCATGGTGCCGATTACGCGCTTTAACTTTCAGGCGGTGGGCGACGGCCAAGTGGGGCCGGTGTATCGCCAGTTGCTAGCGGCGTGGTCTGAGGAAGTCGGCGTGAATATCGCCGATCAAGCGCGCCAGTACGCCGAGATGATGGAGGAGTGGACCCCCTAGGAGGGCTTCGATTATGACCGACCATCCCACAGACGCCGAACGCTTCTTCTTCGACAACAACGGGTACTTGGTGCTGGAAGATTTCCTCGCGCCGGATCGGGTTGCGGCGCTCTACGCGGCGCTGGAGCGCACCATTGAACGGCGGCGCGACTCCCAGTTCAGGCGCGAGCACGAGCCAGCTTTTGCCGACCGGCTCGACGCGGCCAACGTGCGGGTCATGCACCTGCTGGCCGAAGACCCGCTCTTTTTGGCAATGCTCGACTACGAGCCGATGATGGCCTACGTCCACGGTCTCTTTAACGAGATGCCGCATCTGCATTCGACGGACGCCTTCTACGAGATAGAACCCGCCGACTACCACGGGCAGGGCTGGCACATCGACGGCATTCAGGATGGCTTCCGCAACCTCAAGCCGCACATCCCGCTGTTGCAGTTCAAGGTGGGCTATTACCTGAGCGATATGAGCGCGCCGGATCAAGGCAACCTGACCTTGGTGCCCGGCAGCCACAAGGCGTTGCTAGAGCCGGACGCAGGGAATGGTATGCTTGGGGCCGTGCAGATATGTGGCGGCCCGGGGACGGCGGTGCTCTTCCACAACGCGATGTGGCATACGGCCGGGCCCTTTACGCGCAGCGGGGGCAAGCGGGTGATGCTGTACTATGGGTACGAACATCCGTGGATGCTGGCGTGTGCCGAGCAGTGGCGCTACGATCAGGTTTTTTTGCAGGGACTTTCATCGGCGCAGCGGCGTTTTTTCCACGGGTTTGTGTTCGACCCGCCGGAGTACCGCTGGGGATGAACTGGAACTCGCCCGATCTACGAGGTCGCCGCCAGTTGGGTTTGACCCTGTTTTTGATCTCGCTGGCTATGCTGTTTGGGGCCAGCATCGCGGCTTTTGCCTACCTGCGGCTGACCAGCCCGGCGCTGCAGGGGAGCGAACGCATTGAACTGCCGTTGGTGCTTATCGTTTCGACGGTCGTGTTGTTGGGGGCTGGGGTAGCGATGTACAAGGCGACGCAGAACGCCAAGCGCGGGCACTTCCCGCTTTTGCGACGGTGGTTGGTCTGGGCTTGGGTGACGAGCGCGTTGTTTATCGCTGTACAGGTGCCGGCGCTGGTGCAGCTACTCGACCGCCATAGGGCGCTGGAGGTGAGTGTCTATGGCATTGCGTTCGCGCTGGTAGTGGTTCACGCGCTGCACGTGGTGGGCGGGATGGTGCCGTTGTCGATGCTGGCGTGGAAGGCGCGCGTAAATCGGCTCGACAGCGAGCATTTGCTCTCAGTGCGGGCTTGCGCCGCGTATTGGCATTTTCTCGAAGCGGTGTGGATTGCGCTGTTGGCTGCGTTTTTTGTGTGGGGGTGAGGGGAAACGCAATGGCAGCATGTCTATAATCACTTAACTCGGGAGGGTTATTATGCGGAGCATATATGAGGGCTTGGCCAGTCTAATGCGTCTGTTGGGAACGGCTGCTCTGAGTCTCGCTCTCATTGGTTCGCTCGTCGTTGGGCAGGCGGCGTGGTCTGAAGAGACGGAGGCGGAGGCGGAGGACGAGGAGGGGGCCTATACCGAGGACATCTATTTGATGGAAGAAGCCATCGTCGTGGGGTCGCGCCATGCGCCGCGCTCGGAGAAGGAGTCGGCTGCGCCCGTAGATGTGCTGAATGCCGACGAACTGCGCACGCAAGCTGCGGTCGATATGGACGACATGCTGCGCACCCTGGCCCCATCGTACAATATCCAGCGGCACGGCATTGACGACGAAGCGACCTTGGTGCGCCCGGCCACGCTGCGGGGCCTGCCGCCGGACAACCTGCTGGTGCTGGTCAATGGCAAGCGCCGCCATCGCTCCGGCGTAATCGCACTGCTGGGCAGTTCGCTCAATACGGGATCGCAAGGGCCGGACTTGAGCGTGATCCCGGCCATTGCCTTGAGGCAAATGGAACTGCTGCGCGACGGCGCGGCAGCCCAGTACGGGTCCGACGCCATCGCCGGGGTGCTGAACCTGCGATTGCGCGAAGCCTCCGAAGGGGTGCTGGTGGAGACGCGCGGGGGCCAGTACTTCGAGGGTGACGGTAGCTTGTATCAAGTCGCCGCCAATGTCGGCCTGCCGCTTACTAAGGACGGTTTTTTCAACGTCAGCGTCGAGTACCGCCAGAGCGATCCAACCATCCGCAGCGGTCAACGCGCCAATGCTACGACGCTGAGAGAGAGGGGCTATCCCGTTGAGGAGCCGGCGCAGATTTGGGGCAGTCCCGATCTCGACGGCGTGTGGAACACCTTCTTCAACAGTGGAGTTGATCTAGGCAATGGGGCTGAAGCGTATAGCTTTGGCGGCTGGGCCAAGCGCCGCGCCGAAGGGGGCTTTTTCTTTCGCGCTCCGGGCACCTCCTCGGCGCGCAGCAGCGTATTTCGCATTGGCGATCAGCGGGCCGTAGCCGATCTCGACCCGGACGATGACGTTGATCCTGCAAACTTGGACATGCCTTCTTTGGATTCCAGCTTCGACGAGGTCCAGGCTTTCGTCGATGAGCACCAGGGCGGTCTCTTTCTGTTCAACGAGCGCTTCCCCGGTGGTTTTACGCCGCGCTTTGGAGCGGATATCCGCGATGTGAGCTTGGTGACTGGTCTGCGTAGTGCCCGCTTTAGTGGCCTCAGGTGGGACGCCAGCGTCAGCGCCGCCCGCAGCAATATCGAATTCTTCATCTTCAATACCATCAATGCCTCGCTGGGGCCGGATACGCCGACGTCGTTCCGACCGCGCGACTACATTCAGACCGAAGTCGCAGCCAACCTCGATTTCTCATACGCGATGGAGATGGGCGGTTTGGCGTCGCCGCTCGGCCTCGCTTGGGGCGCGGAATGGCGCCAGGAGACCTTTGAGTCCGTGGCCGGCGATAAAGCCTCCTATGTGGTGGGGCCCTTTGCCGCTCAGGGTTTTAGTAGCGGTTCTAACGGCTATCAGGGGCTGCACCCGAATAACGCCGGCAAGTGGGATCGTCCCAACTATGCCTTGTACTTGGATTTGCAGGCGGACGTGGTGCCGCAGCTCCAGCTCGGTACGGCCGTGCGCTACGAGGATTTCTACGCCGACTTTGGCAACACCCTCAACGGCAAGCTCTCGGCCCTGTTGCGGGCTAGCGACCGGGTCAACTTGCGCTCGACGGTTAGCACTGGGTTCCGCGCCCCGTCGCCCGGCCAAGCCAATCTCCGCGCCGTGACCACCGGCTTTTCCGGCACCGGCGGTTTGACCGAGCAGGGGCAGGTGCCGCCCACCCATCCCATTGCCGCGGCCTTGGGTGGTGAGGAACTGACCGAGGAGAAGTCCGTGGGCTTTTCCGTCGGCACCACCATGGAACTCGCCGACGGTTTTGATGTGACCCTCGACTACTTCGATATTGCCATTGAGGACCGCATCGCCCTGACCGGGAATATCAAGATTACCGACCAAATTGCCCAGATCATCCGGGACGATGAATCCCTCCAGGGCGTTAGCGTCCTCCAGGAAGTCAAGTTTTTCTCCAATGACTTCGACACCCGCACCCAGGGTATCGACTTGGTGCTGTCGTGGACGCGGACGTGGGACACCCAATCCCTGTCTCATATCGATGTCGCCTATAATTGGACTCGGAACATCCTCGAGGACTTTTCGCAGGTGCGGACCGTCAGCGAATTTCTCGGCAAGCCCTTGGACGAACCGATCAGCTTCAAACTGATGACGCCCCGGCGCGAGGTGGAACTGGCGGACATGAACCCCAAGCATCGCTTGGTGCTCACCGGCAGCCACCAAACGGGCGCTTGGAACGCCATGCTGCGGCCCAGCTACTTTAGCGCTTGGAAGGCCTGCCGCTTCCAAGACAACAGTTGCGGTGATCTCGATTCCTTTGACGGAGGCGTCATTGTCGATGCCGAAGTCGGCTACACCTTTGCCGAGCGCTATCAGTTGAGCGTGGGAGCGCAGAATATTTTGGACTCAGTGCCCGAAGCCGCGCCCGAGGAGACCGCCGGTCAGGGCAATCTGCGCCCGGAGAGTACGCCTTGGGATTACAACGGTGCTTTCTGGTACACGCGCTTGTTTGCAGAATTTTAATTGCAAGCCGTCTAAAGAGAGTCTGGGCAAGCAGACGATGGAAGATGCGGCCGAGCAGGACAAGCTTGGCCGCATCTCCATGAGAAGCTATTTGCGTTTGGATGCTGATCTGCTTCTGCGCCCCCTAGTAGGCCACAGCCACGATGCGTCGCACGTTGCGGTCTCCAGCGTCGCCAGCGATGTGTAACTCGGCTATGTAGAGGCCGGGCGGCACGCGCTGGCCGTATTGGTCGCGGCCGTCCCAAGGCCATGTGATGTGGCCAGCTTGGCCGTCCCGCTCTTGGGCAAAAAGTGGCCGGCCAGACAAATCGTAGAGCCGCAGGTGTAAGGGGCGGGCGGAGAGCACGTTGATGAGATCGAAGGAAACTAGGAGCTGGTCGTTTATTCCGTCGCCGTTGGGCGTAATGAGCGCGGGGCTAAACGAGAGGTCGGCAAAGAGCTGATTGGCTACGGGTAGGCGCACGACGTTGGAGCTGCTCTCGACTTGAGGCGCGGCGTCGCCTGGATCAACGAGTTGCCGTATCTGCGCCTTTTGGCTGTCTTCGAGAAAGGCGTCGAAGCGGGTCGCTTGTAGGTAAATGGGGGCGGTAAAGCGCAGTTCGACGAGTTGGCGGCTGCGGATGCGGCGCGGGAAGGTGGCGCGAAAGCCCTGATCGAGGACCTCGGTGGTGACCTCGACGGGTTCGCCATCGACCAAGGCGGCGTCAAAGCGGGGGGCTGTGGTGGCTTCGATTGCGATTTGGTCGAAGCCATCTTGGGTTATTGCGGGCCGCAGGAAGTAGGAAAACAGGGTCTCTTGGCCAGGAGCGACTTGGAGGGGAAACACTTCGCCGATGACTTCGGAGGCCAGTGGATCGCTGAAGTTGACGGCCAGCCAGTCGAAGTGGGGAGCCTGCGTCGGACTGTCAGACACCAAGCGCACATCGAGTTCCATAAAGCGGCGCGGCGAGGGCGACTGGAAGGCCGCGCCCGAAGCGCTATAGATATTGCTCCAGGGGCTCCAGGCCGCCCCGGGAATGCGCGTGGTGTCGATTCTGCCCTTAAAACTGGGGATTAGTTTGTCGTAGCGCCTTTGGGTTACTTTTTTGCCGTTTTTATCGTAAAAAGTGTATTGCTCTACTACCTCGTTGCCCGTGCGCGAGCGGATTTCGATGTGGGTGCCCAAGGGAGTCTGGGCCTGCCACTCAATCGAGTTGAGATTCTTGCCGTTGCCTAGATCGATGAGCGGCGAGCGGAGACGGACCGCCAGGGGATAGCCTTCGCCGTACACTTGGATTTCTTCGGCCGAGCCAGATGCTCGGCAGCCCCAGCTCGCGGCGGCGTCGGGCACGGTTGCGGCACAGGTGGCGTCCCAAACTAGCCAAGCGATGCGTACGTAGCGGGCCGGCAGGGTGGGGAACTGGTGGTCGGCTAGCCCGGCCCTGTGGTTTTCGCTGTCGGGGTACCCGGCAAAGTGCCGCGTCCAGCGGCGAGTGCCGTCGGGGGCAATGGTGCCGTCCGAAGTGAGGACCTCGTAATTTTTGTAGCTGAAGGAGCGCGGTCCGCTGGCCCCGGCTCGGGTGCGCAGCAGATGTTCGCCAAAGCCTCCGCGGATGGCTATGCCGGTAATCAGGCGCACGAAGTCCACTGGATAGACGGCCCCTAAGTCGATGGTGATGTGGCTCCAGGTGTTGTAGGTATTGCGTGGTTCGCGCCCGTTGCGCCAGCGGTTGAAGATCGAGCCATCGACTAGGTTTAGCGCGTTGCCCAAAGTGACCTCTTCGGCGCGGACAAAGGCGTCGATGACTATGTCGATAGTTCCGCCGCGCTCGATGAGGTTGAGGGTGAGATTGTCGCCGATGCTTTCGACCTCGACGGCGACAAGCTGGGCGTCGGGAACGTGCTTGAGGTTGCGGATTTGTAGGTAGCGGATCGGTGTCAGGTAGAGCGCGTCGCCCGGGGCGAATGCGACGCGGTGGCGCGCGTTTTCCTTGAAGCGTTCCTTAATGCGGTAGATCAGGGAGCCTTCGATTGGATTGGCTACTTGGTCGAGTTGCGGCTCGCCAGAGGAGAGCAAGAGGTCGAACAGCTCAAAAGGAGGCGCATCGGCGGCAAAAATGAGTGCGATGCTGTGCGCCGAGACGCTGCGGCCGAGGTCGATTTCCACGAACCAGTCGTCCGGGTCGTCGTCCGGGCTAGGTGCCCAGCCGGTTGCTGGGTTGCCGTCGAGGAGTGCGTTGGCATCCCTGGGGTTGGAGCCAGCCCGGCGGATGCCGCCGCCTAAAGCTGTGGCGTCGAGCACGGCATCTACGCCCTTTTGGATGCGCATCGGTTGGATCGCGCCGGTAGGGGCGATTTTGACCGCGCCCATCGGCACCTGCCAGTCGCGCCAATCGCGCACAGAAGCAAAGCGCAACTGGTCGGCCTCAGCAGCGGCGACCAAGAAGAGGAACAAGAGGACGGTAGGCATGGGAGTTAGACGCTCAGCGCAATAAGAGCAACTTGCGCACTTGGACCTGCTCACCAGTGCGCAGGCGATAAATGTAAACACCCGTGGCCACTCGTACTCCAGCGTCGTTGCGTCCGTCCCAATGGGCCGTGTAGTGCCCGGCTGCGTGCCAGCCGCGTGCGAGGCGGGCGACCTTTTGGCCGGTGAGATTGTAGATGGCTAATTCGATGTCGGCCGCTTGCGGCAATGCGAAGCGGAAGCTGGTGCTGCTGTTGAAGGGGTTGGGGATATTTTGGGCTAGGGCGAAGGCAGCGGGTTGGTCCGTGCCGGATACTCCTGAGATGGCCGTCGGCACGCGCGGCGCGGCCGGAATGCGCGTCACTAGGCGCACATCATCTAAGTAGAAGGTGCCCGTCATATTGCCCTCAAAGCGGAGGGCATCGATCCAGTCCACTTGATCGCGGAGGCCAGGGCCGTAGTAGTTAGGCTGGTCGAAAGCTGTGAAGGGGATTTCTAGGACCTGCCACTCGCGGCGCGAAAAGTCGAGATGGAACTGCTCGGGATCGCGCGCCAAATCCACGCCTAGGCCATCGATAAAGAGGACGAAGATGGGAAAATTGGGCAGTTCGGTATCGCCGGGATGGAAGGCAAAGCGCAGGCCGGCAAAACCGAGAGGATCGACGGGAGCGGTTGGACGGAATTCAATAGTCCACGGGGTATAGAAGTTTTTCGGCTCTGCTTCGACAGCGACAGTGTGGGTGCCGTAGAAGATGGGGCCATCGCCTGTGACCTGCATTTGGGCACCGCTGTCGCCGATCAATTGCCAGTCGGCAGCTACGCGCTCGTCGAAGACGGATAAGTCCGGCGGCAGGAGGGCGATCGAGTGGATAAAGTCGATGCCCTTGAAGATGCCATCGACCTCCTGTTCGAGGCGCACGACCACTTTGTACAAGCCCTTGGGCAGGTCGGCGGTCTCCAAGCGGGTGTCGAGCTGGTAGGTCTGGTCGTCGAGGGCAACTAGCGGCAGGGCTGCCGAGCCACCCAAGGAGCTTAGGTCCGCGATTAGGCGAGGTGGCCCACCGTCGGAGACGAGCCGTTCGACGCGCACTGTGGCGTGGACTTGGAGCGCGTCGCCGATGGACAGGGTGTCGGGTATCTGGTGTTCCCACGAGCCGCCGATGGGGCTATAGGTGATCTTGATGACGAGATGATTGCGGTTGTCGCTGGTGACGTATAGACTGCCCTCGGCGTCGCTGGCAAGTCCGACGGGAAAGCCCCAGACATCGCCTTGCGTCTGTCCGGCTTGGAAGCCGGTGATAAAGCTGCCCATGCGGGCGTCGCTGCCATCGGGTTGACTAAAGAGGGCGGCCACTAAGTAGCCGGGGTGCGACGAGAGCTTGGCTTTGCCGGCGCGGAAGGCGACGAAGGCGGCGTTGTGATAGCGGGAGGGGAACTGATCTCCGGTGTAGAAATGGAGGCCCATCGGCGCATAGTGAGCCGGCACCAAGGCCACTGGGCGTTTTTGGGTGGCGGCGAGGAGACTGTCTTGGCGGGTGATGGGCAGTACTTTTTCGTAGCCATCAATGGTGAAGTCGGTCCAGACTTGGTGGCTGTGGACCAAAGGATAGCCCATATAGTCTTGGTCGCCGATGATGTCAATCCACTCAGGTGGACGAGTGCGGCCTTCGAGGTCGTGGCCGTTGTGATTGGCCCACAGCGCATTGGTCTGCGGGTGGAAGTCCATGCCGATGGTGTGGCGGATGCCCGTGGCAAAGATGCGGCGGTCGCTGCCGTCGGGATTGAATTGCAAGATGGTGCCGCGCTCGGGATGATGGGGCACTGGCTTGGTGGTGTTGCCGACGACCTGAAAGCCCTCGTCCATGCGGCACAGGTCGCAAGGCGAGCCGACCGATAGATACATTTTGTCGTTGCGGCGATCGACGACGAGGGTGCGAGTATCGTGCCAGCCCTCCCAAGGAACGTCGGGCAGGATGACTTCTTCTTGTTCGTATATTAGGTCGCCGTCGGTGTCGCGCACGCGAATGACTTGGTGTTCTTCGGCGACGTAGAGCGCGTCCTTGTAGAACAGGAGGCTGTGGGCTTCTCTGAGGCCGCGCAGGGCGACGATGCGCTCGTCGGCGACGCCATCGCGGTCGCGGTCGGGCAGGGCGACGATCTGGTCGGCACCCATGTTGGCCACGTGCAATACGCCGTTGGGATCAAATGCCATAAAGCGGGGTTTGCGCAGGCCCTCGTGGGCGAAGACGCGGGCCGAGAAGCCGGGGGGGAGATTGAGCACCAAGTCTTGCGGCACGGCACCGCGGAAGGGCTCGGGCACAATGAGCGGGGTCGGCTGCAAGCCCAGATCGACTTCGGGGACTAGCGTTCCGGCTGGATAGCCTTCGTCTTGGGCTAGTGCGGCAGTGGCAAAACCAAGGGCGAGGGCAAATGAGATGCCGATAGGCATGGGGATCTTTCGGGATGGGATAGGTACTTAGGCTCTAAATTAGCATTTTTTGTCTTAGGTATGTCAATAATTCTAATTATAGCATAAATCGCCAGTGGCGAGTGTCCCCATTGGGAGCGGACGGGCACTTCCCACTTTCTACTCAGTCGGAGGATCTGATACTGATGTCCTTTATACCACTCATTGGTTGTAGCATAGGACGCCTTGTGCTGGGAATTGTGCTGCTGATTGGGGTGCTGTATGTCTTGGCTGGGATTGCGCTCTACATCTTCCAGAGCAGGCTGGTCTATGTGCCCGGGGCCGCAATCAAGACCACGCCGGCCGCGGTTGGAATGCGCTACGAAGAAGTTGAGCTAGTCGCCAGCGACGGAGTGCGGCTGACCGGGTGGTACCTGCCGTTGGCCGACGTGCGAGGCACGGTGCTTTTTTGCCACGGCAATGCGGGCAACATCTCGGATCTGATCGCAGTGGCCAAGGACGCGCACCGGTTGGGTTTGGGGATTCTGCTGTTTGACTATCGCGGCTATGGCCAGAGCGAGGGCACGCCCTCTGAGGAAGGTACGCACCGCGATGCCGAGGCGGCTTGGAACTACTTGGTGCAAGAAGCCGGACTAGCCCCAGATCAAATTGCGATTATCGGCCGGTCGCTGGGCGGGCCAATCGCCGCGCGGCTGGCGCGGGACAAGACGCCGGCGGCCCTGTTCTTGGAGGAGACCTTTACTTCCATACCCGAGCTGGGCCGAGAGCTGTATCCGATCTTTCCGGTCGGCTTGCTCGCCCGCTATGAGTATCCCACGCTGGAGTACCTAAAGCAGGTGCAGTGCCCGGTGCTGGTAAGCCACAGCCGCGACGACAGGTTTATTGTATTCGCGCACGGCCAGCGGCTATACGAGGCCGCTAGCCAGCCCAAGGCGTTTACCGTGATGCGGGGCGGCCATAGTTCGGCCTTTAGCGAGGATGCAGCTACTTATGAAGCTGGGGTGGAGGCGTTTTTGACGGAGGTGCTGGGGTGGTGATGGAGGGGATGACGTTACGCAGTCAGGCGGATGCTTTGCCACAGCTTTCGTTTGAGAATAGTATGTAGCCCACAAACCAACCTGTGGAGGTAGAAATGAGCAAAACTAAGAGGGGCGAGGTGGTCCAATTAGCGATGGTGGGTTGCGGCGGCATGGCCGGAGCGCACTTGCGGGGATACGAAGAGCTGTTGGAAAAGGGCGAGACGCGGTTCCGCATTGTCGCGGCCGTAGATGAGGTGCTAGCGCGCGCCGAGGATTTTGCTGCGCGCATCAATGGGTTCGCTGGCTGGGAGGTCAACGCCTATGCGAGCGTGGCTGAATTGCTCGCCGGGGAAGACGCGCTTGATGGAGCTGATATATGCAGTCCGCATGGCTTGCATCACGTGCTGGCCTGCGAACTGCTAGAGGGCGGAGTGAACGTGCTGGTCGAAAAGCCGATCGGAATTACGGTGCGGGCCTCGAAGAAGATCGCGCAGACGGCGCAGCGCTGCGGGCGGGTCGCTGCCACGGCCGAGCAGTGCCGCCGCGCCTTGGGCCAGCGCACGATCCACTGGGCCTTTAACGACGGTCTGTTGGGTGTGCCGAAAATGTGGTGGGCCGTGCAGGCGGGGTGGCGCGATCCAGCAGAAGTGCCCAATTGGCACTGGCGCATTGATCGCAAGCTAGGCGGCTGCGGCATGGTCATGGACAGTGGGGCGCACTGGGTTGACACCATGCGCTATTGGTTTGGCGAGATCGAGAGCGTGTACGCCCGAGTTGAGCAGATGTACCCGCGCCCCCATCGCCAAGGCGAGGAAATCGTCAATAGCGCGTCCGAGGACTTTTGGACCAGCATATTCAACTTCAAGAGCGGCTTGATCGGCACGTGGTCGTGGACCATCAGCGCGCCGGGCAAGGGCTTTACCCAACTGACGCTGAGCGGCGAGAAGGGGTCGATCATCGACACGGACATCTTCCACCCGGCCGCCTTTCAGGCCAATGGCGAGTGCCAGCTCGCCGACGGGACCACGCACAGCATGTCCGAGCTGCAGGAAATGTATTTGGCGACTCTGAGCGAGGAGGAAAAGGACGCGCTCTTCCCGTATGGGATCACTGGCGGGGTGACGCTGGAGTTGTGGGATTTTATCGATGCGTTGAGCGAGGGGCGGCCGGTGGAAATCGACGTGGAGGAGGGTTTGCGCAGCAAGGCCGTCAGCGAGGCTATCTACGAATCTGGCCACTCTGGGCAGGTGATACGGGTCGCCGATGTGCTGGAGGGTAAGATTGACGCGTACCAACGCGACGTCGATCAGGCGTGGGGGCTAGATACCGAGTAGGCGGTACCAGAGCCGCGTTAGGGCTAGGTCGGTGCGCTGGGCGTCGAACGGGTTGTTGGTGCGCTGGAGGTCGGCGATGCGCTCGGGATGGGATGGGTCCGGCAACAGGCGGAACGTGAAGAAGTAGGTGCCGGTGGAATCGAGATAGAAGTCGGAGCGGCCAAAGCGCAGGTCGTAGAAGTAGAGCTCGTCGGCATGGCGCTCGACCCGGTAGTACCCGCGAGAAAACCAGAACAGGCGCTGGATTGGTGGGTCGTCGCGGCGGGCGGCGATGAGGTGGGTGTTGCGCTCTATGCGGCGGAAGTGGACCGCCGAGTCGGAGTCGAGCAGGGAGTACAGTCCGGCCCATAGGTGATCGTCTGTGCCAGCCAAGCCCGACCACAGCACTGCGTTGAACGGGGTCGGCACGACGTGCAGGCGCTCGTAAGCAATGCCTTGGTCGTCTAGAGCTTGGGTAAAGGTGCTGCGCACGTGCAGGCAGATTGCGGTGGTAGTGAGTAAGTACGCCGTGCTCAAGCACAGGCCCAGCGCGTTGAGCCGCCGCCGCCAGTGCAGTTGCCGTTGGCACAGGGCGGCGATGAGGCCGATGGCTAAGGGCAGAGTATAGAGCGGGTCTATGACGAAGATGGAACCGAAGGCGACTGGATAGTTGCTAAACGGACTGAACAATTGGGTGCCGTACCCGGTGAAGCAGTCGAGGAGGGCGTGCGTGAGAATCGCCCAGAACGCCAGCGCGGACCACTCGCGCCAACTCGCGTCGCGGTGTAGCTTAGACAGCGCCCAGCCGATTCCGAGGCCGCCGACCGCAAAGAGCAGGGAGTGCGACACCCAGCGGTGAAAGCCCAATTGGTCGGTCCCCGACAGAAAGGCCGCGCCCAATACGTCGAGGTCTGGGAGGATGCCCAAGGCTGCACCCCACAGGGGGGCTTTGTTGCCAACCTTTTTGCCTAAAACCTTTTCGCCGACGGCTGCGCCGAGGGCGATTTGCGTAACGCTATCCATAGGAGTTTTCGATTTGCAGAGAACAACGTACGAAGAAAACGCCGCGAGTGCATTGTGGCGGCCTGTGGGGCCGGACGAGTGCGCCGACCCGCTTCGGGCCTTGGCGCGGGCGGAGATACCGGCGATCCTGCTGCCCGAGGTCTGCACGCCAGCCGACTGTCAGCGACTGATGGAGCGCTTTGCCGAGCGCGGGTTGCTGCGCGCTCCGGGTGACGAGCGCACGCGCATCGACATTGGCACTAGTCTCGGCAATCTGGGCGGCGAGCAAGAGACATTCTTGGCTGATGCGGAGGAGACGCACGCGCTTTTTGCCACCCTTTTTGAGGGGTTGATTGACCCGGTGCAGTTGCTTTATCGGCACTTGCAGGCGTTGGCTTCCAATAAGGCGGTTAAGACGGCGCGCGAGCGCGATGGGCGCTTGTACGGCCCGGCCATCTTTCGCATCCACTACGAGACTCACTCCTACAGTCCGCACATCGACCACGTAGTTCTGCGCGAAAAGCGGTTCAACTACGAGGTGGCACGCTTTACCCACCAATTTGCCGGCGTGCTGTGCGTGCAGAACGCGGATTCTGCGGGGCCTGGGGTGCAGGCTGTGTTGCACCGCTGCCTGTGGACCGACGAGATACAGCCGTATATCGCCGAGGGCCGTTTTCACGAGTATGCGGCTGCGCAAGGCGTGGAGCACTGCGAGGTCGCGCTTGAGCCGGGCGATTTGTATTTCTTCAATACGCGCTGCATCCACGAGGTCCCAGCGGTGCAGGGGGACGATCCGCGGGTGGTGCTCGCCGTCTTCATTGGCTATGCCGACGACGACGACGACGAAATCTACGTGTGGTCTTAACCCGTGTTGCCCTTTACGCGCATCGTCCGCGCTCTGCCAGCGACTGTTCCCTTTGTGCCGCCCGAGGCGTTGGAGAGGGCGCAGGGACAGCCGCTCGCCCTGCGGGTTGGAGCTAACGAGAGCAATTTTGGGATCTCGCCGAAGGCGCGGCAGGCTATGGTGGAGGCGGTGGATCAAGTGCATTGGTACAACGATCCAGAGGGATACGAGCTGCGCTCGGCGTTGGCGGTGCGGTATGGGGTGGTGCGGGAAGAGGTCTCCTTGGGCGCAGGTATCGATGAACTGTTGGGACTACTAGTGCGTCTTTTCGCCGAGCCGGGCGACGCAGTAGTGACGTCGCTGGGGGCCTATCCCACGTTCAACTACCACGTCGAGGGGCACGGAGCGGTGTTGCACAAGGTGCCCTATCGCGCGGATCGGGAGGACTTGCCGGCTCTGTTGGACAAGGCGCGGGAAGTATGCCCCAAGCTGATCTACGTGGCCAATCCCGACAATCCCATGGGCACCTATCAGCGGGCCGACGAGTTGCGGGATTTTATCGCGGAGCTGCCGCCGGATTGTGTGTTTCTGCTCGACGAGGCGTACAGCGACTTCGCGCCCGCAGATGCACACCTGCCGCTGGACACGGAACGGGTACAGGTGGTGCGGCTGCGGACGTTTTCCAAGGCGCACGGCATGGCCGGAGCTAGGGTCGGCTATGCGCTGGCGCACCGCGACATGGTGGCCGCGCTCGACAAGGTTCGCAATCACTTTGGCGTCAATCGCGTCGCCCAAGCTGGGGCGCTTGCTTCGCTGGGCGACGATGAGTTTGTGCGCTCGGTGGTGCGGCAAGTGGAGGAAGGTCGGCGGGAGTACGCGTCGCTGGCAGCAGAATTGGGCCTGAAAACAGTGCCCTCGGCGACTAATTTCGTGGCGCTCGACGTGGGTAGTGGCGAGCGTGCGCGGCGTCTGATGCAGGTGCTTTTGCAGCACGGGGTTTTTGTGCGGATGCCGGGAATGGCTCCGCTCGATCGTTGCATCCGCCTGACCGTGGGGCCAGCAGCCGAGCGGCAAGCCTTTGCGGAGGTGTTGCGCGAGGTGTTGCCGAAATTAGACGAGGAAGGATAAAATGACCGCCACCAACCCAGCGCTTCTCCACCGCGACCCGCAATACACCTACCCGGTTCTCGTCAAGGGCGAGGGGATTTACTTATATGACGAGGCTGGCAATCGCTATATCGACGGCACGGCTGGGGCTGGCAACGTCACTTTGGGCCACGGTCGCCATGAAGTCGTCGAGGCTATGGCCGCCCAAGGGCGGGAGTTGGCCTATTGTTTTTCGACGTTTTTTACTAACCCTCCAGCCCTTGAGTACGCCCGCCGCTTGGCCGTACTGGCCCCCGGGGACTTGAACCACGCGTACTTTGTCTCGGGCGGCTCCGAAGGCGTGGAGACGGCCATTAAACTGGCCCGCTTGTACCATGTGCAGCGGGGGCAGGCGCAGAAGCACCAGATTATTGGTCGCTGGCGCGGCTATCACGGCGCTACCTTGGGTGCCTTGGCTGCTACTGGGATGCCGGGACTGCGGGCACCTTTTGAGCCGTATCTGCCGACTTTTCCGCACATTGCCTCGTGCTATCCCTACCGCTGCGCTTTTGCTGGTTGCGAAGATCGCTGCAATTTGACCTGCGCCCGCCAGTTAGAAGAGACCATCCGCGAGGTCGGAGCCGACAACATCGCCGCCTTTATTGCCGAGCCGGTGGTCATGGCTGGGGTCGCCGCTGGGGTACCGCCGCCCGATTACTATCCTCTCATCCGCCAGATCTGCGACGAGCACGACGTTCTCTTTATCGCCGATGAGATCATCACTGGCTTTGGCCGCACTGGCAAGCTCTTTGCCATTGAGCATTGGGACGTAGTGCCCGATATGATCGTTTTTGGTAAGGGGGCCAGCAGCGGGTACGCGCCCTTGGGAGGGGTGTTGCTAAGCGAACAGATGCGGCGGGACCTCACGCGCAGCGGCCAAGCTCTGCCGCACGTTTTTACGTATGTCAATAACCCAGTGTCTATGCGCGCTGGCTTGGCCGTACTGGACCTGCTAAGAGAAGAAGGCATTGTGGAACACGCCGCTCAAGTCGGGGACTATTTGCAGGAAAAGGCCCAAGGCTTGACGCACCATGCTTGCGTTGGCGAAGTTCGCGGCAAGGGCCTGATGCTGGGTATTGAACTGGTCCAGGATCGCCGCAGCCGCAAGCCGTTTCCCGCCGAGTGGGGTGTGTCGCGGCGCGTGCCTCAACTGACCTTGGAACGGGGCTTGGCTATTTCGGGCGCTAGCGGGGGAGCCGATTGGGTTGAAGGCGACGATTTGCGCTTTTACCCGCCGTTGATCATTACGCAAGAACAGCTCGACGAGTCTCTGGCTATCATCGACGAGTGTTTGGGATTGCTGGAAGAGGAACTGCGGCAAAAGGGGATGGAGGCCGGCTGACCACTGACGCGCTCAGTCGCTGCCGAGATAATAGCTGGTCATCGGTACTTGATCGTACCCCATCGCCTTTAAAGCTACGTCGATCCGATAGAGTGGATCCTGCATAAGACAGACGCGGCGGTCGATGGCTGGTATGATCGTGGTGTAGATGCGCAGTTCCCCAGAGGTATAGGTTATAATTTCTTCGCGCCAGTCGCCGAGGATATCGGCCCAAGCCATCACATTACCCTCTATATTACTGGTCAAAACTGGCCCCTGCCATTTGGAGACGCTGCCTCGGGTTTGCAGCTCGCGCAGCGGGTCGGCATCCCACCAGACTAGTCCATCCAGCGGTGGAATGTCCCCTAAGATGATTTCGCCTTTGGCCGTATAAAAAAAGCGATCCGCCCAGACTTCCATACCCGGATAGGCGGGGTCAATGTCGCCGACGAGGGCGCGGTCGATTTCGTTGTCAATCGTTTCGCTGTCAGTGCCGAAAATGAGCTTGCCGGTGCGAGCGTCCCACAGACTGACCCCGTTCTGCGGGTGGGGATCCTCATAGCTGTACCACACTTCTAGGCCGGGGCGCTCGGGATCTATATCCGTTACGTAGAACCGATCTCCGTGGCCCAAGCCAGTGCTCCACATGGTGCGGCCGTCGTTGTCGATGGCCAGTGAGCCGTTGAGGATTTCGTCGCGGCCGTCGCTGTCGATATCGGCGACGTGAATACTGTGCTGACCCTGACCTTGGTACTTCCAGCCGGCGCGTTCGTTGGTCCAGCTCCAGGCTTTCTCAAGCTGTGCGTCTTGTAAAAGCCAGGCATCTACTTTCATCAGGCCATAGATACCGCGCAGCACAAGCAGGCTAGGAGTTTTGCCGTCGAGGTAAGCCACGCCCATCATATTGCGGTTCATGCGGTTGCCCACGTCGTCGCCCCAATCGCTGGGTTTGCCGCGTGCGATCCAGGGTACTTTGGCGATTTCCGCGCCGGTCTCGCCATTCCAGACAGAGCAGTATTCTGGCCCGGTGAGGATGCGCGCGTTGGCCCCGCGCGGGTCCCCCTCGCCGGTCTTGAGGGCGACCTCGGCTTTGCCGTCGCCGTTGAAATCGTAAACGATCATCGGCGAGGTCCAGGTGCCCAGCTCAATGGACCAGCCCAAGTCGTTGCGCCATAGCCAAGTTCCGTCGCGTTTATACGCTTCAACTTTGAAGGTGTCCGGGCTGGGGCGCGGAATGCCCGGATCCACCCGGCCCCTCGGGCGCTTGACGACGAAATCGTATTCGCCGTCGCCATCGAGGTCGCCGATGCCAATCTTGTGTATCCCGTCTTCGGGCAAGTCGTCGCGCAGCTTGATTGCGATGTATTGTCGCGCGGGAGAATTGGCCGGCAACGCGGCGGACGCAGTCGCCTCCTGCGGTTGTTCCTGACCGGCTATAATCGACCGCACCCACCAAGTGTTGTCCCGATCTAGGGGAGCCGTAGCATCTACGAAATCCGTGGTTTCTTTTAGGGGTGCAGCATTGAGTTTTATGGCCTTGCCGCCGTCGGTTGCGCGATAGATGTTGAAGGCGATGTCCTCGGGGTCTTGTTGGCGCAACCGCCAGCCCAAGTAGATCTGGCCCTCGCCAGCGGCGATGGCCACCATGCCGCGTCCGAGATTCTCTTCGACGCGTTTCTGTGCCCAGCCCAATGATTTTGCTTTGCGGCTTGGATTGATCGAATAAAAGTTGAAGTTTGGCGGGATGAATTCTCGTGGCCCGACGGGTTCGTCTTGGGTGTAGAGCAGGGTTGCTTTGGTCTCGCGCCGAGGGGAACTGGATACATACTCGATGACTAAGACTTGCCCGCCTTCTTGCAAACTCCACGTTTCGCTCGTAGCGATTGCGAATTCATTGCTTCGGCGGCGAAAGACGGTTTTGGTTGCGATGATGAGGCTTTGTCCGTCTGCGGTCCAGTTAGCATTGGATAGGCGCGGAAAGTTTCTGAATTCGGACGTAATTTCTGTGCCATCGAGAGGGAAGTTTTCATAGGCGGCGAAGCTATTGTACATTCGCTCAATTGCTATGTCTTCTTGCTCTTGGATAACGATGAGTTGGAGAGCAGCGATCCGGCCGCCGATATCGGACGGTTCACTTCTGTCCTTTTGTAGATACCAAGCCCCGGAAAAATCGACCTTTCCGTCTTGTGCAGGTGAGTTGGTTGCGATGAGAAATAGGAATAGGAAAGGAAGAAGTTTGCTAGTGCTCATCTCGCACCTCCATTGAGGAATAAAATAGGCGGCTACCCGATCCGTATATTTGGGTTGCTTCTTCTCGGAGCTTATCCCAATCTCTTACTGGCCCTCGGGACAGTAATTCCGCGAGCGTGAGGCAGGCCAAGTCGCGTCCGTCCTCCAGCGCCTTGTTGATAGCAGGTCGGTCGCCTTTGATCTTCTTTTTTCCATGCACGATGGCCGAACGGACTTCATAGAAGGACTTCACTCTAGCGGATATCCAGCCGCGTTTGTTGGTGCCTTGGCCGAGTAGTCGTTTTGCTCGGCTCGCCAGTTGGTAGGTTAGGTTTTGTTTGATCGGCCCGTACATGATCTCCAAGGCGATGGAAACATCGAGGATGCGGTCTTCCGCACTAAATGGGCCGCCGACCCGGGCGAAAGAGGCGGCGAGCCGACGGATCGCAATGTCGATAACATCGCGCTTGTCGCGATAGGTACACCAGCGGCTGGCCAATGTAGCGAAAGCAGCCGCGTCCTGCTGGCTGAATGGGTGCTCTTTGGGCGCTGCGTCGGACAAATAGGCGGAGGAATTGCGAAAACCGCAAGCAAAGTTGGGATCAATTTCCTCGATCCACTTGGCGACGCGGACAAAGCTCGTGTGGGAAATCAGCGGACTCCTCGTTGCAATCGACAGCAGATCAACGAGGACTTTGTTGTCGTCTGGCAATCGGTCTGTAAGGTCAAGCTCGTAGTCGCCGGGGAAGCGGTACTTCACTTTCGGGGCGCAAGCTCGGCGGGATTTATTGGAAAAATCGCCATCGTCAAGGGGAGGTGCGATGCCTGGTCCCCACCTTAGACCGCGCACGAGCGCGGCCGTGCTCACGGGACGGTTCAGCCGACGAGGATTGCGGCCTGCGCCGTCGAGCCACTTCTCGGGTTCGTCGGGTAGGCCGTACGTTGCCTTGGCGTCCGCGTAGGGTGCCAGATAGGCGTCGCGGCCAAGATCGAAGCGCCGGTCGAGTTTTAAGCCGTGCAAGAGCGTGATCTCGTAGGCCGGGAGATCGGCCTCTGCCCCAGCCGTTAGGTAGCGGTGCAGCAGTTGCGCTGCCTGCTCGCCGCTGCCCTCCATAGCGCGTTTGGCCAGATGGGATACGAGGGACTTCAGATCGACGTGGAACCAATCGTGCGTGGGCAGAATGAAGCCGACCCCTTCGCGCTTGCCCGAACCGATCAGACCTGGTCGCAGCAAGGGATGCTCCCGCAGGATCGCCCTTGCTTCTATAGGATCGGACTTGAGCCAGAGGGGGGATTCTGCGAAGAGCTGCGCGGCGGCGGGATCGTGCTTGGCGCGGGCGGCGAGATCTCGGTATTGCTGGTTGATACTCGGCCAGTATTTATCTAGTGGGCCGTAATGTGGGGTCTCTGGTGAAAAGGGGAAAGCGGGTCGCGCCTGTGCGGCAACATCTTCAAGCGCTGCTGCTAGCCGGTCGATCCAATCTACCGCGTTAAAGGCTGTGCCATTAGCTTGTTTATCAGGCTGAGTAAAGACGTGCCCATTGAGGTTGCTCTGGGAGGTGGTGATTCTATAATCATCGGGCATGATGCGTACTTTCTGGGTAGCGAGGCCGATGCCACTCCGGCAGGGGGTGCTCGCTTTTTAAGAGAAAAACAAGGGGAAAGAACCGGGTCAAGCGCACCGATATCACCTGCGGAGGGCACTTGTGTCGAGTGTGGGGATGCGTTTTAGTAGCAGAGGATTCTCAATAGGAGTAGCTAGTGAAGATATTGGTAGCAGGCAGCAGCGGCTTGATCGGCATAGCGCTCTGTAGCCGGTTGGAGCGCGAAGGGCACGAGGTGGTGCGCTTGGTGCGGCGACAGCCGGCGCAAGGGGAGTTGCGCTGGGATCCAGAAGTAGGCAAGCTGGAGCAAGAGGCTCTAGAGGGGATAGAAGCGGTGGTTCATTTAGGGGGCCGGAACATAGCTGCCGGACGCTGGACTGCTGCCGTCAAGGCGCAGTTGCGCCAGAGTCGGGTGCAGACTACGCAGCTACTTGCTGCGCGCTTGGCGGGATTGGTCGCGCCGCCGAGGGTGCTAGTTTGTGCGTCGGCCGTCGGCATTTACGGCCATCGCCGCGATGAGGAACTGGATGAAGAAAGCGACACCGGCGAGGGGTTTTTGGCCGAATTGGGCCGGGCGTGGGAAGGGGCGAGCGCCCTAGCTGCCGAGGCTGGTATCCGCGTCGTACAGGCCCGCTTGGGGATCGTCCTCAGTCGCCGAGGCGGAGCGCTGGCCAAGATGCTGTTGCCCTTCCGTTTGGGGGTGGGTGGCAAGATCGGCGACGGGCGGCAGTACGTTGGTTGGATTAGCTTGGAGGATGCGGTGGCGGCGCTGATCTATGCCGTGGAAAACGACGCCTTGCGCGGGCCGGTGAACCTGACCGCGCCGCAGCAGGTGACCAACGCCGAGTTGACGCGGACGTTGGGGCGCGTGCTACGGCGGCCGACGCTGTTACCGCTGCCGGCGTTTGCCGCCAAACTACTCTTGGGCGAGTTGGCCGAGGAGGGGTTGCTGGCTAGCCAGCGAGTGCGGCCGACGCAACTGTTGGAAGCGGGTTTCGAGTTTGCGTATCCCGAATTAGAGGGCGCGTTGCGCCACGCGCTGTCGTCGTGATGCGTCACGTCGGATTGTAAACACAAGGAGCAGATGCCTTTATGAACATCATCGTCTTGGTCAGCGACACCTTTCGCTACGACTATCTGGGATGCAACGGCAATGCGTGGATCGGCACGGCCGCACTCGACCGCTTTGCCGAGCGAGCGGTGTGCTTCGACCGACACTATTTGTCGAGCTTTCCGACCATTCCCAACCGCACTGATCTCTTTACTGGCCGCTACAGTTTTCCCTTCCACGGCTGGAAGCCCCTCGACGTAGGCATCCCGGTGCTGAGTACGATTTTCGGCGCGGCTGGCTACCAGAGTCAGCTTATCTGCGATACGCCGCATCTGATGAAGGGCGTCCACCATTTTGACCGGGGGTTTGACGGGGCGTATTGGATTCGCGGCCAAGAGGGAGACAAGCCGCTGTTGAAGGGCAACCTGCCGCCGCGCATGGAAGTAGAAGGGGCGAAGACGCGCGTCGATCCGCATATAGCGAACACGCGCTTTGGCAATTTGGCGACCCTGCACGCGTGGACCAACCGCGACTGGGCGTGGGAAGAAGACCGCTTCTGCGTGCGCACGGCGCAGACGGCGAGCCGCTGGCTGGAGGAAAATCGCGGCTGTGAGCCGTTCTTGCTGTGGGTGGATTTCTTCGACGCACACGAGCCGTGGGACCCGCCGGAACATCTTGTAGGCCGCTACGATTTATCGGGGTATGACGGCCCGCCGATGATCCACCCGAACTACGGTCCGGCGACCGCCTATACCAAAGAGGAACTCGCCAACCTCCAGGCTCACTACGCAGCCGAGATTTACTTGGTCAACAAGTGGATCGGCTACGTGTTGGACAAAATTGAAGAGCTCGGGCTATTCGACAACAGCGTGGTGGTCTTTACCTCGGATCACGGCATGTTTGTCGGCGAGCACAACCGCACGGGCAAATCCAACATCCACCCCGAGGACGACCGCGTCTGGCCGCTGTACGAAGAGATCAGCCACATCCCGCTGCTGATCGCCGCCCCTGAGGTCGCGGGTGGGCAGCGGGTGAGCGCATTGACGCAATCGGTGGATTTGCTGCCGACGCTGATGGCTTTGACTGGCGTAGAAAAGAGCGACCTGGCGATGCACGGGCACCCGCTGGTGCCGCTGTTTACCGGATCGGCCGCGTGGCCGCGGCAGTACGCCTTCAGCTCGACCTTTATCCGCAATGGCGGGCCGACCGTGACTGACGAGCGCTGGACCTACTTGGCGTATGGCGAACACGGCGGCGCACCCGAGCTGTACGACATGCAGGCCGACCCAGGGCAGCAGACGAATGTGATCGGCGAGCATCCAGAGGAGACCCGGCGGATGCAGCAAGCCTTGGCAGACTTTCTCGACGCGGTGGAGACGCCCGAGGAAAATCGCGCGTTGCTGGGGCCGGTCGGCGGACCGGATTACAATTAACCGCTGCTGCTGTCTCGTGAAGAGGTCGAGCTAGGGGATGGACTGAATTTTTGCTGGAGAGGAAGGGGAAGGGGAGATGTCTAACAGGTGTTTTTGTATTGCTCAGTGACGCGCAGTGCGTCACTCCTCTACGTCGGCGAGTATTTCTTCAAGAGTCCACAAACGCTCGGAGTTAGCGATTAGGGCTTCGATGATGAGGGGATGGGCCTTGATGGTACGCGAGTCGATGAACTCGAAATCAGGCTGCCCGCGCCCGAGCATTCCCCAATCCTCGATCACGAGGATATCGTCTGGGCCTCCCGAGGCTTCTGCGTGGCGATAGAGTGGCATATTGTCCCTCCTTGTCAAAAGATTTTCTGTTGCTTAGACGCCGGTACTGGATAATAGTTGCCGGCATATTTACGGGGAGGGGCAAAATTTTATTCACTCAAATATAATTATAATTATGTAATATCGCGCTCTTTTATCCACCGCTCGATATAGTCGGCCGTCTCGTCGGGGTATTCAAGGTGGGGCGCGTGTCCGCAGTTGGGGAAGATGTGCAGGTCGGCGCAAGGCAGGTCGGCGGCGAAGCGCTGGGCCGAGCGCACGGGTAAGACGCGGTCTTGTTGCCCCCACAAAACTAAGGTCGGGCAGGTGATGTCGCCAAAGCGCTGGTGGAACGTTTCTATGTCGGGCGGTACGAGGTTCCGCGCTGAGTAGTGGTAGGCGTACGCGGCGTTGGGTGTTTCGAGCGCGGCGCAGGCGACTGTTGCGAGTTCAGGGGGGATTTTGCGGCGGTCGTGGAAGCAACGCCGGAAGGTGCGCCAAGTAGCCAAGCGCAACAGGCC
Source organism: Candidatus Latescibacterota bacterium (assembly GCA_022827835.1). Lineage (GTDB taxonomy): Bacteria > Latescibacterota > UBA2968 > UBA8231 > UBA8231. Next base: position 10,780 of record JAJEIO010000059.1, on the reverse strand, counting down.
GCAGGTTCGCGCTAGGGTATGGAGCGGGGCATGGGCCAGCAGCTTACCTAAATGGCCGCCGAGGGTGCGCACGTGGACGGGAAGTTTGTGCGGGTAGCCGGCTGCGTCGATGAGCACTAGCCCGCGCACCTTAGCTGCGAGTGCGGGAAAGTCGAGGTACAAGCGCAGAGCCAAGCCGCCGCCGAGCGAGTTGCCCACGAGAATCACGTCGTCCAAGTCCAGCGCCGCGATAAAGGCCGCGAGGTAGCTAACCTGCATATCCGGCGAGTAGCGCTCGTGCGCTGGGCGGGCGGCAAAGGTCGGCTTGCTGCTGTGTCCGTGGCCGATCAAGTCGGGGGCGATGATACGGTGGCCGGGCAGGCGGGCGGTCAAGCGGAACCAAGTGGCTTTGTTGTCAAAGATGCCGTGTAGGAGTACTAAGGGGGGATGATCCCCTTTGCCATTGTCGATATACGCCATTTCGACTTGGTCGGCGAGGGCGATGCGGTACTCGGCGAACCGAGGGAAGAGGGGCGAGGATGAAGAAGCAATAGACGGCATAGGGTATGTAAAGAAGCATATTTGCTTAGTGAAATTCAACTTGAGGCAACCCTAGTTTATGATCAGATTTGGGGCGTATTTTAGGAGTGGGTTGCGTGGACCGGCCAAGATATCTTTTGAGCACGTGTTGAAGATGGGTATAAAAGGCTCCTTTCACTTTTCCTTTTGCCTATGGAGGTGCCGTCATGTTGAAGATCGCCGTTGTTGGATGCGTAGTGTTATGGAGCAGCCTCGCCGAGGCGGTCAAGTGGGATTTCGACGATGGGACGATGCAAGGGTGGTCCGCCAAAAGAGCGCTTGAATGGGGCGGCCCAAATGAATTTTATCTGTTCCCAGGGGAAGTCGAAGACGGCGTGTGGAAGGTCGATGTCTCGCCCTCGGTGGTCGGGAAGAGGGATCCTGCTCCGAATGCGGTCTTAATTTCTTATACTATCGGCTACGATTCGCACCTGTTCGACCGGGTGCGGGTCCGGTTCCGCACCCTGCACGATCGCCCTACGGCAGGGCGCGTTTGGCTTGCTTGGACGAATGAGCACAACCTCGAGGTACCGGGACGCGATCCTGAAGGGCCACCAGAAAACCGATTTTCGATCCCCTCCATAGACTTCGCGTACACAACCGAGTGGCAGGAAGTAGAATTCTCCCTCTCCGGCCAAGATGAAATCGTGTGGGCGGGGCTCCTGCGGGATATTCGGCTGCATTTTGTATTGGATCGAAACGAAGCGGAGGAGCCCCGGTCGGTGGATGAGGTGGTCGGACATTTTGAGATCGACTGGATCGAGTTGACTGGCCCTGAAGAGCGCTCGCAGGGCGAATTATCCCGGCCGCATGTAGAGTATTTTCACTTTGATGATCCCGGTCTTTTTGCACCACCGGTCTTTTATCCGATTACACCGGGTTTAGGGCATCGATTGGGGAGCGGCGTCTTGACCGACTTAGATGGCGATGGCGACTTAGATCTTTTCTCTACTCGGTTTGCCCCTTATGCGGGTGATCCTCCCTCTGGCTATAGGCCCCCTTGGGGTTGGGTCATGGCCCTCAATGATGGTAGCGGATCCTTTGAAAGCGCGCGCATCGGATATACCCAAGATGTGGGAGGATTTTTGAATGTACTCGCCCGCGACTTAGATGGCGATGGCCAAGACGAGCTTGCGATTTTTAAGTGGAACGGAGGCGAAATAGAGGTTTGGTCTATCGGAGCGGATCTCCAGGAAGAGGTCCTCACCATAAGTTCGGACGACCGCGAAGCGCTATGGGATTTATACTACAGCAGGTTTGATTCTATGAGAGGGGATTTTGATGGCGATGGGCAACAGGAGATACCCGTGGAACTCCAACGCAATTCTTTTGAAGGAAACATGGGACTCGTTGTAAAAAGGCTGTCTGCAGAAGGGGGGCTATCCGAAGAGGTGCTGGAGGTGCTGTATGATGAGCATTTGTTTCTGCGCTCATGGGTGGTGGTGCGCGATTTGAACGCCGACGGAGTAGATGATTGGGTGTTTGTCGGCGGCAATCGGGCATCGGGCTTTGGGGTGTTTGTCGAGTGGGGTGGGGGCTTGAATCCGACCCAAGAAGAGGAGACGCATCGTTTGGCTGGCGATGGGACCGGGGTGCTGCCCGGTGATGTCGATGACGATGGAGATCTGGACTTGGTGGTGTTGGATTCGGCCTTGGGCGGCGTGCATGTGCTCAAAAATTCGGGAGGAGGGCAGCCGACGGCAGTGATGACGGCGGGTGCTGTGCCGACGCAGTATCGGCTGGGCGACAGCTATCCCAATCCGTTCAATCCGGCTGTGGTGATTCCCCTTGATTTGGCGACGGACGCGGCGGGAGTGTCGCTGACGGTGTACGATGTGTTGGGTCGTCGGGTGCGGCAGTTGTGGCAGGGATCGCTACGGGCAGGTACGCATCGTTTTACTTGGGACGGTCTCGACGAGGTGGATAGGGATGTGGCGGCTGGAGTGTATCTCTATCGGGTCGAGGTGGATGGACGCGTGGAAGCCAAGAAGACGACGAAGCTACCGTGAGGGAAAACGTGGGCCGATGAGACCGCCAACTTTGGGCCGCATTTGACTTCGGCAGAAAATTAACCGCCGCTAACATCAATAAGTTAGCGGCGGTTTTTTATACTCAGCGCGCCTCTCGTTCCACCAAGGCGCTGATGGCTTCGAGGTCGAGAGCGCTGCCGTCTTGGGGATAGGTGTAGGGCAGGAGCCACCAGTCTTCGGTGAAGGAGGCTTTGCCGCCGGGGGGTATGTCCTCGTGCGGGCCGATCGGCTCCAACTCGCACATCAGATCCTCGTAATACCATATTGAGATGGTCAGTCCGGCCAGTTCGCCGTAGGGGCGATCGGGGTACACTGGATAGCGCTTGACCCACAGCAAGTCGTTGCGGTCGAGATAGGCAAACCATCCGGCTTGCGAGTCCATGCCGAGCTTGGGTCTGAGCGGCGTGGAGAGGACTTCGAGGAAGTTGTCGCGGATGCGGATATTGGGATCTTCAGGGCGGTAGTTGATGACCGGGCCGGGGCCGTACATGACATAGGAGTCCGGGAAGCGGCTCAGCGTCAGGGGAATGATTACGATGCCGCCGCCCGTGCCAAAGGTGCGGCTCCAGTGGCCCCAGTGTTTTGCGCTATCAGAGATGTTTTTGATGGTCTGGGTGACGCTCAAGTGGGTGGAGTGCTCGGCGAGTTGGAAGTCGCGGATGAGTTGGACGCCGGTAGGCTCGTCCTTTTTGCTGATCAGGCGGGCCGAGCGCGGGCCGGTGATTTGGCTTTCCCACTGCCCGAGCCAGAGGTCGGGATGAGCGGGGATGATCATTTCCGGGCCGATGTCGAGGCGGCCGCCGGTGGGGCCGAAGCGAGGATCGCCGTCTTCAAAGGTCGCGCCTTCTTGCGCGGGGTCGAGGTAGATGGCGTTGGGGCCTTTGCGCGAGTATTCGAGAACGCGGCCGGCCGATGAGGTGAGGACGACGCGGGTGTGGGCGTTTTCGAGCAGGATGCAGTCTTCGTAGCCGAAGTAGGTGATACGGTCGGTACCGGGCATGTTGGAGTCAGCTCCAGCTTGGGTGGTGGCGAGGGTGAGGAGTAGCAGCGTTAGTCGGCGCATAGTGTGTTTTCCTTATTGATTGGGATTGACGATGACGCGCCCTTGCACTTTGCCCCCTAAGATGTCCTTGCCGAGGCGGGGGACATCGGCTAAACCGACCTCAGTGCAGATGCGATCTAATTTTTCCAAGGGCAGTGCGGTGGCTAGGCGCGACCAAGCGGCAGCGCGGCGCTCGGCTGGGTAGAAGACGGAGTCGATGCCGAGGATGTTGACGCCGCGCAGCAAGAAGGGAATGACGGTGGTTGTGAGTTGGGCACCGCCGGCTAAGCCCACCGCGGCGATGGAAGCTCCGTAGTTCATTTGGGCCAAGACGCGGGCTAAGGTGGTGCCGCCGACCGAGTCGATGCAGGCGGCCCAGCGCGCACTTTCCAAAGGTTTGTTAGACGGCTCGGCGAGGTCCTGACGCGGGATGATGGTCTGGGCACCGAGGTCTTTTAGATAGGGTTCGAGTTCGGGGCGACCAGTGGATGCGGCGACTTGGTAGCCCAGCGCGGCGAGGAGTAGGACGGATAGGGAGCCGACGCCGCCGGCCGCGCCGGTGACGAGGACTTCGCCTTTGTCGGGGGTGAGGCCGTGGGCTTCGAGGGCTTCTAAGGAGATGGCCGCAGTCAGGCCCGCAGCGCCCAAGCCCATGGCGGAGCGTAGCGTGAGGTCAGCGGGTAGGCGCACGAGCCAGTCGGCCTTGAGCCGCGCCTTTTGCGCGTACCCACCCCAGTGGATTTCGCCGACGCGCCAGCCAGTGCATATAACTTGATCGCCGGGTTGGAATTGGTCGTTCTGGCTGTGGGCGACGGTGCCGGCGAGGTCAAGGCCGGGGACGTGGGGATAGGTTTTGACCAAGCCTCCTAAGCCGTTGAGGATCATCCCGTCTTTATAGTTGAGCGAGGAATACGCAACGGCGATTTCTACGTCGCCGGCGGGTAGGCGACTTTCGTCGAGTTCTTCGATGAGGGCAGAGTGCTCATGTAAGATGAGTGCTTTGAACATGGTCTTTATAGAGCGAAAGAGGAAACTGAACGCGGACAGACGATCTGCCGGGGGATTATGGTATTGTCTTCGTTTGAAATGCGCAAACTAAACCGCATTGGCCTTACAATCCCCTGATCAGCCTTTGGTCGAAGTCGAATGCGGTGGAGCGGCCGATGCGTATTTGCGCGAAGTCGGTATGCTGTGGATTTAAGAGGAAATTGTGTTCCTGCGGAACGACGGCGCTGGGAACGACGAGCACGGCTGATTCACGAGCGGCGGCCCAGCTAGATCCCATCTCTTGGACGTTTGGCGGCACCGGATCGGACGACCAATTATCGGGTAAGGCGTCCAATGCCAGTACCTTGCACAGGCTGTCGTCAAATTCGACCGGAATGCTCAGATACCGGTCAAGGGTTGCGGCGGAGTCGAGGTTGACGAGGATTTCGAGCGTGGCCAACGACAGCGATTCCGCAGTGTAGATGATAGGGGTGCCCCGGCGATTCCAGCGTCCCCCGAAAAGACGCGCTCCCTCTCCTTCAAAAGCCCGTTCCGCAAAGCGCATCTGGACGATGCGCCAAGCCCGGATGATCACGAGAATACGCCGTATTCGAGGCGACCGAGGAGGTTTTCGACCTCGCGGGCACCAGGCTCAGTGTCGGCGTATTGCAATGGCGTCTTCATGCCGAGGGCTTTCACAGGCTCTTTGAACCACGCCCTCGCCCGCTCTTGGTCGCCCAAGACTTCAATCGCCCGGTCGTACAGTGCGGCAATGCGGAATAAACGCTCGGATTCATCGGTCTGGAGGCGGCCCTCTTTGCGGCGGCGATTGAGTGTCCGAACCGCGATATTGGCCGCGCTGGCCAACGTCTTGGCCGGTACGGCCATGGCACCTTGAAGGTCGTCAAAAGCGGTCATCGGTAGCCCGCGCTTGAGCTGGCGGATCAGGGTTCCGGTATCTTTGAACGACAGTCCAGCAGAGGCCCCATAAGAAAGTCCGCTGGGGGCATCCGCGCTGATGGTCGAAGCGGCCAAAGGTTTCGCACCTTCGGAGGCCCGAACATAGGTGCCTATGGGTTTATTTTTTTTCTTAGACGATGGAGACATGGTGGGGGCGTCCTCCTTTCCGCGAAGGAGCTAAGGCTATATTGCCATATAAAATAGGCCATATGGCGTTATCGGACAATTCGCTAGTGCCGGCTTCTTTGCGATTTTAGCAATGTTGCGATGAGGATGAAACAACACTCTAGACGAATATTTAGAACGTTTATTCCACAGGTATTTCGTCGTTAAAAACTTGAGTGCGTTTCATCAGACGACGTTGGTCGGGGGGGAAGGCGAGGCGGCGGTGCATGGTCGGGCGGTTGTCGAAGAGGACGAGGTCGCCGACTTGCCACTCGTGGGTCCAGACGAAGCGCGGTTGTTCGAGTTGGGCGTACAGTTCGCCGAGCAGGGCGTCGCTGTCTTGGCGGCTGAGGCCGACGACGTATTTGGTCAGGTGCGGCCCTACGTAAAGCGAGCGGCGACCTGTTTCGGGATGGGTGCGGACGATGGGGTGGGCGATGTGCTCGGGGGGATTTTGCGCTTCGACGTAGTGGCGATGCACGGCGCGCATTCCCTTGAGGCGGGTTTTCCAAGCGTCGTCGAGCGCTTCGTAGGCAGCGGTGCAATTGCACCACTGAGTCTGGCCGCCCTCCGAGGGGATCTCCACTGCGTAGAGTACCGAGAGGGTGCCGGGGCGTTGTAGGTAGGAAAGATCCGAGTGGAAGGGAATCAGCTCGTCGCCTAGTTCGCCGATTGGCTCGCCGTTTTCTTTGACATTGGAGATGAGGAAAATCTCCTTGACTCGCCGCGGGCGCTGCTTGCGCACGTGCGGTACGGGTTGGCCAAAGTACGCAGTGAAGCGCACTTGGTCTTCGTCGCTTAGTTGCTGCTGGCGAAAGAAGACCACGCCGTGGTCGAGGAGCGCCTGGCGCACCTGTGCGACTTGGGCGGGCGCGAGCGGTGCGGATAGGTCGCAGCCTTTGATCTCAGCGCCGAGTGCGCCGCCGGTGGGCGCGATTGTTATCTCAGACATCACAGACGGAGAAGGCGTGGGCTAGCGAATCAATGGCATCGCCCTTGGGCCGGTACTCGTGGCCGACGTAGCCATCGTAGGAGGTGGCGGCGATGGCCTGCATAATCGGCGGGTAGTAGATCTCCTGCTGGTCGTCGAGGTCTTGGCGACCGGGGTTGCCGGCGGTGTGGAAGTGGCCGATGCAGTCGATGTGGTCGGTGATGTTGCGGATGAGATCGCCTTCCATGATCTGCATGTGGTAAATGTCGTAGAGCAGCTTGAACCGGGGCGAGCCGACGGCCCGGCACAGGGCTACGCCCCAGGCGGTGTGGTCGCACTGGTAGTCGGGATGGTTGACGCGCGAGTTGAGCAATTCCATGCAGAGCGTAATGCCCTTTTCCTCGGCGGCCCCGGTGACGCGACGCAGGCCGGCGACGCAGTTGGCGAGGCCCTCTTCTGAGGAGCGGCCCTCGCTGTTGCCGGAGAAGCAAATCAGCGAGGGGATGCTGTGCTCAACGGCGAGGTCGATGTTGGCGAGGAGTTCGTCTTCGATGCGGTCGTGGTTTTCGGGCTTGTTGAGGCCGTCGGGCAGGGAAGCATGGCCGGAGACGATGGCGATGGCGAGGCCGTGGTCTTGGATCAGCGGCCAGTGTTCCTGGGCCGCCATCTCTACGGATTGGTAGCCGATGCGGGCGGCGGCCGCGACGAGTTCCTGCGGGCTGAGGCCGCTGCCGGTGAAGGGGTTGAAGCAGACGGATTGTTTGATAGTGGGCATAAAGCTAGGCTCCTGTGCCGAACATTTCGGCGACCGGGGTAAAAGGGGCATCGAGTTCGAGCGGGTACATGGGCCGCTGGCAGACGCGGTGCCCGAGGGTGGGCAAGTTCGCGCTGGTCGAGCCGGGGGCATCGATGTTGAAGTTTATCTCGGCCCACTCGTCAAAAAAGTGCCACTGGCAGTGTGGCGATTTGATGACGATGAGGTCGTAGTCCTTGGGGTTGATGTCGTGGGCGATGAAGACCGAGCGGTCGATAAAGGGCACTGAGCGGCTGACGCAGACGATGGTGAGGTTGTCGCTTTCCAGCACGGCTGTAGGCCCGGCGTGCTGGGGCGTGTTCCAAGATTCGCAGAGGTATTCGCCGTCGCCGAGTTGGGTGACTTCCACCTCTAAGTCGAGCGGGGCAAAGCGCGAATCGAGGGAGCCACCCAAGACCACGTGAATGTGTGCGCCGAGCCCGGCGTCGTGGGCCATGTACGCGGCGGGTGCATCCACTAGCGGTGCGAGCACTTGGCCGGAGTAGCCGCTGGCGCGCAGGGCTTGGAGGAGCACATTGCTGTCGCCTGTTGCGCCCGAGGAGGGAGCGTCGGCCGCGTCGGTGAAGAGCACTGGACCGCTGTATTGGGCGGCTTGGGCCACGGCGTCTTCGACGGATACGAGATCGGGCTGCATGAGGGCGCGGCGTTCCCAGAAGTCAGTGGCAAGGTGGAGAGCCTCGTTGCGGGCGAGGTCGGGGTCGGCATCGGCCACGACGATGGCTTGGGAGCACAGCTCGGGCACATCGGTGAATGGGTTGCCGATCATCATGCCAGCGGCGAGAATGTCGGGCTGCTCCTCTAGAGCTTGGCAGTAGCGGATGGTCTCGCCGTACACGCCGGAGGCGGTGATGAGTTCGTTGCCGCGCACGAGCGCGGGCACTGGCACGCGGGCTACTACGGGCTGTGCGCCGGCGAGGACTTGAAGGAGCAAGTACGCGGCGCGGCGGCCGGTGTCGGCCAAATCGACGTGCGGATAGGTGTGATAAATGGCGAGGCCGTTTGAGTGCTCCAACATGCGGTGGGTGAGAATGCCGTGGAGGTCTTGTGAGATCACGATGGGAAAGTCGGGACCGGCGCTGCGGCGAATCTCTTGCAGCAAGTAGCCCTCTGGGTCGAGTTCCTCGGTGCAACCCATGGCACCGTGCAGGCAGAAGTACATGCCGTCGGCGTCGGCTAGGTGCGGTGTGACCGCGTCGAGTAGCTCGGCGGCAAGGCGCTCGAAGTCCTGTTGGTCTAAAGGCCCGGCCGAGGGGGCGACGGCCCCGTACGTGGGGATGACGTCGATGTGGCTGTCGGCGAAGACCTGCAAGGCACCGCACAGTTCGGTCTCGCGGCCTTGGTGATAGGTGAGCAACTCGGGGCCGCGGCGGATGGAGAAGTTGTCGTACGTGCCGATGATCGGGTTGAAGGAGGAGATTTCTTGCTTGCACTCGGCGACGAGGATGCGGGACATGGGCGTCCGTTCGGTTAGGCTTCGACAGGCTCAGCCGGAGGTTTTGCGCGGGCGGATGTTGGGGCCTTGGGGGGTGTCTTCGATTTCGTAGCCGGCCGCGGTGATTTCGTCGCGCAGGGCGTCGGCCGTGGACCAGTCTTTGGCGTCACGGGCTTGTTGTCGCTGGGCGGCGAGTTCGCGAATCGCTTCGGGGACTTCATCTTCCTCTTGCGGCGTCCACTCGGCCAGCCCCAAGCCCATGACTTGATCGAAGTGCAGGAGCGTGGCCTTCTTGGCGGCGTCGGGGAGATCGTCGGCCACGAGCTCCCAGCACAGGGCGAGGACGCGCGGCATGTTGAGGTCGTCCTCGACGCGCTCTTTGAACTCGGCCACGTAGCGGTCGTTGGGTTCAGACGGCGCACCCCAAGCGTGGGCGGCAGTGCGCAGCCGGTCGAGGGCCGTGGCCGCGCCGCTGAGACTTTCCCAAGTGAAGGAGAGCTTGGCCCGGTAGCGCGCCCCAAGGCAGAAAAAGCGGTAGGCGAGAGGGTCGTAGCCCTCTTCGACGAGGGATTCGAGGCGCAGGAAATCGCCGCTCGACTTGGACATCTTCTCGCCGTCGATCTGTAGAAACGCGCCGTGGAGCCAGAATTCGGCTAGCCGCGTGTCGTAGCAGGCTTGGGCTTGGGCGATTTCGTTGGTGTGGTGGACCGGGACGTGATCCTCGCCGCCGCAGTGGATGTCGAAGTACGGTCCCAAGTACTTGGCCGCCATGGCCGTGCATTCGATGTGCCAGCCGGGGAAGCCGCGCCCCCACGGGCTGTCCCATTCCATCTGCCGCTGCGCGTCTGCTGGGCTGAACTTCCACAACGCGAAGTCTGTGACGCGGCGCTTCTGTCCGAGATCGACGCGCTGGCCGCCTTGTAGGCCCTCGATGTTGAGGCGGGCGAGATGGCCGTAGTCGCTCAGGCGCGAGGTGTCGAAGTACAGGCCGTCGTCTGTGCGGTACGTATAGCCTTTTTCCTCGATGGTCTCGATGGCCGCGATCTGCTCGCTAATGTGGTCGGTGGCCCGGCACCAGACGTGGGGCGCGAGGATGTTGAGCCAGTCGAGCTTTTCTTGGAAATCTGCGGTGTAGCGCTCGGCGATTTCCCAAGCCGTCAGGCCGGTGCGCCGCGCGCCGGCTTCCATCTTGTCTTCGCCGGTGTCCGCGTCGGAGGTCAGGTGCCCCACGTCGGTGATGTTGACGACGTGGTGGACCTCATAGCCGCTGTATTCGAGGGCGCGCCGCAGGATGTCCTCGAAGATATAGGTGCGCAGGTTGCCGATGTGCTGGTAGTTGTACACAGTCGGGCCGCAGGCATACAGGCGGACTTGGGGCGGTGCGAGCGGTGTGAAGGGGCGTTCTTGGCGAGCATAGGTATCAAAAAGATGTAGAGTCATAAGTCTATTAAAGAGGGGTTAGTCGCAAGATGTGGCAATAGAGAAAGAGTCAGTCTATAGCTCGTCGATGGATACTTCGCGTCCTTCCATCGCGCTTTTGACTGCCGCAAAAACCATGGCCATGGACTTGAGGTTGTCGGCTGCGTTGCACTCGGGCGTGCGGCCTTCTTCGATGGCGGCGACGAATTCCCGCAGCACGGGGTTTTGGTCTTGGCCACCATCGTCGTCGAGAGGAACCTGCTGGCGAATTTTGGGATCGGCGCGGTGCGAGTGAGTATGGTACAGGTCGAAGCCCTCCCACGTCAGCGTGCCGCGCGGCCCCTCGTAGCGCCACTCGCCGTTGTGCCCGGCCGGTACGTGACCGACCGTGCAGCCGATGCCGCGGTGGGTGGCGACTGTGCCGTTGGCAAATTGGAAGAGG
>JAJEIO010000049.1 GCA_022827835.1 Candidatus Latescibacterota bacterium | reverse complement strand
GGCTACGTAGCGCTGGAAGTACCACTGGGTGCGCTCGCGGTCCGACGGCGTTCCCAAGGCCACCACGCGCGCGCCGCGCGGATTGAGCGGCTCGGTAATGCGCTTTATGGTCCCGCCTTTGCCGGCCGTGTCGCGTCCTTCAAAGACGATCACAACCCGCAACCCTTGGTCCTTGATCCAGTGCTGCAACGTGACCAATTCGTGGTGCAACCTGGTCAATTCGCGCTCGTAGTCCTTCCTCTTCATCTTTGCCGGTTTGGCAGTTTTCTTGGTTTTCATTCCCAATCTCCATCGCTTGCAGTTCGCCGTTGAAAGAAACGTACACAAGGCCGCAACGCGAGAAAAATCGGCCCCGCTCCATCTTGCCCGACCCCGACCAGCCGCGTACTTTGTCGCGCACACTATATAACCGACAAGGACCCTTATGAGCCAAGCACCCCGCCCCAACCTGCTCTACATCCACTCCGACCAACACAGCCCCTACGTCGCTGGCTGCTACGGCGATTCCTTGGTCGAGACCCCCCACCTCGATGCCCTTGCCGAGCGTGGCGTGGTGTTCGACAACACCTATTGCCCCTCGCCGATTTGCGTGCCCTCGCGGATGTCCATGCTCTCGGGCCGCTACCCCTGCGACAACCAAGTCTGGACCAACAGCCACATCCTCGACTCCGGCATCCCCACCTTCGCCCACGCCATGGGTGCCGGCGGCTACCACCCCGTTCTCATCGGCCGCATGCACTCGGTTGGGCCAGACCAACTGCACGGGTACGCGGAGCGACTCGTCGGCGATCACGGCCCCAACCAACCCGGAGGCAAGGGCGTCGATCACGGCCAACTCTCGGGCACGGCCGGGCCGGGCCGCGTCAGCCTGCGCCTGTCCGGGCACGGCCAGAGCGCCTACCAAGTCCACGACGAAGACGTCACCGCCGCGACCATTGACTACCTCAACCGCCTCGGCGTCGCCAAGCGCGCTGGCCAAGCCGCGGAGCCGTTTTCGCTCTCGGTCGGTTTCATGCTGCCGCACCAGCCCTTTGTCGCCCGCTTGCAAGACTATCGCTACTACTATGAAAACATCACCCCGCCGCAAACCCCCGAACCCTTCGGCGACCACCTACACCCCCACATCAAGCACTGGCGCCAAGCCTGCGAGATCGAAGAAATCAGCGAGGAAGAGACCCGTCGCGCCCGCGCTGCCTATTGGGCGCTAGTCCATCGCATGGACGCGCTAATCGGCCAGATCATAGCCGCGTTGCGGGAAAACGACTTGGAGGAAAATACCCTCATCCTCTACACGTCGGACCACGGCGAGCAGGTCGGCGAACACGGGCTGTGGTGGAAGCAGACCTTTTACGAGGACTCGGTTAAGGTACCGACCATACTCGCTTGGCCCGGGCGCTTGCCCGCAGGCACTCGTTGCGACCGAGTGATTTCTTCACTAGACCTCAATGCGACCATGCTCGACGCCTTGGGCTGCCCGGCCTTGCCCCACTCGCGGGGCCGCAGCCTACTGCCCTTGCTCGCGGATCCCCAAAACGCCGAGTGGGACGACATCGCCTTCTCCGAGTTCTGCCAAGATGCGGCCGGGGCCGGCGGTCCTTTCTCAGAAATGGGCATTTTCCAGCGCATGATTCGGCGCGGGCCGTGGAAACTCAACTACTACCACGGCCAGCCCTGCCAGCTTTTTAACCTTCAGGCCGACCCGCGCGAGCGCTGCGATCTAGCGGATGATCCGGCGCACCAAGAAACGCTGGCTGCGCTCAAAGCCGAAGTCATAGACGGGTGGGATCCAGAGTGGATCGCCGCGCGCATGGCCGCGCTCCGCGCCGACCGATCCATCCTAGCCGCGTGGGGCCGCACCATACAGCCCCCCGACCAGTGCCGCTGGAAACTCGATCCAGCCATGGATTACCTCGACCCAGAGCAACTCGACGACAGCCAGCGCAATACCAACAAATGACTCAACAGGGCGGCTGGTGCTAAGACTGTCGGCAGCCAGATGTAGGGCGCATAAGTGGCGAACGTGCTAGGCGGCTCGTTGGTGAAGACGCGAAACTCCGTCGGCATGGAGAGAACCGCGATGATGATCGCCTCGGCCAGTAGCACCAGCCCAAGCGCATTCCAAGCCCATATCGCGTAGGATCTCACCTTGCCGCGCCAGACCAGCCAAGCCATAGCCGGGGCGGTCAAGCCAGCGAAGATGTCGAGATTGAGTCCTTCGTACGTCACCTGCACCGGCACTTGCCCGGCCTGGTACATCCCTCGTAAGAACACGGCTACCGGCACGCGGAAAAACTGGAAGCCAATCAGTCCGACCGGCCCGACCGCAGCCACCAGCACGGTTCCCACCCGCGAAAAGGCCACACCGCCCGTTAGGATCATCAAGGCCGTGAAGAGGGAGAGCGAAAAGCCGTGCAGTGCGCCCGAGAGCGCAGCTAACCCGGTCGCCACCAACCAGAACATCGCTCCCATAGCCGCCCGCATCGTCCACAGGTCGGCGGCCTGCCCTACCCACTGGGCCGCGACGCGTACGGCCAGTACGGAGAGCGCCAAAACGCCCAAGACCGTGGCGAAAAAGAGCGCGTCAATGCGGAGGGGAACCTTGTCGAGCGCTAGTTCCATATCGCTTGCTTATTCTTCGCCCCTTTCGCGCGCTTTCACCTCATCCCAGATCTCGTCTAGGGCCGCCAGCGAGAGCGTGGCGACTTCCTCGCCCCGCGCCTGCACGATATCCTCTAGGGCGCGAAAGCGTCGCTCGAACTTGGTGACTGCACGTCTGAGGGCCTGCTCGGGATCTACTTTGAGGAATCGGCTGACGTTGACCAACGAGAAGAGCAAGTCGCCAAACTCCTCCTCAGCCGCCGCGGCCCCATCCGTCTCCCAAGCCTTGCGCAATTCGGCGAATTCCTCTTCGACTTTGTCGAGTGTGCCATCAACCTCGTCCCAATCAAACCCCTGCTGTGCAACTCGCGTTTGGATGCGATAGGCACGCATCAGAGCGGGTAGGTGCTTGGGGATGCCCTCCAGCAACGAGGGCGCAGCTTCCCCTCGCTCTCGCCGCTCCTGCTTTTTGATCTGCTCCCAGCGGAGCAAGACTTCGTCGGCCTCGTCCGCACTCGTATCGCCAAAGACATGGGGGTGGCGGCGAATCAGCTTATCGACGATGGCTTGGCCGACCGCCTCAATGTCGAAGCGACCCTCCTCGGCCGCGATCTGGGCGTGGAACACCACTTGCAGCAACACATCGCCTAGCTCCTTGCATAGCTCGTCATCGTCGTCTGCGTCAATGGCTTCAAGAGCCTCGTACACTTCCTCTAATAGGTATGGTTTGAGCGTGGCATGCGTCTGCTGGCGGTCCCAAGGGCAGCCAGCGGGGCCGCGCAGACGCGCCATGATAGCAACTAATTCTGAGAAGGAGGAATCGTTTTGCATCGTCTTTCGCTTCCGCGATTTTAATTATGGGACAATAATAATAAGAAACTGCTCACCATCAGCCCAAAAAACCGCGTGACACAGGGGCTACAGTCCATTTATCATAAATTTACAACATATTATTTTATATATGCTTATGCATTATTTAGTATTCATATGTAACCAAATTGAAACAAATCCTTGACGCGCCGTCGCGCCGTATTATATTGAATTGGAGGCGGTGATTAGGGTCTTCTGTATAACTCCCCTGAATGAGCTCCCTTTGGCTATGGGAGCAGTCAGTTGGCCCTTTTAATTTGTTGCTCACTAAATAGCACGGAATCGCGCTTGGGTGCGCTCCGATTAGCTGATTGAGCCTTTTTGTAGGCTTTGATGAGGCAAAATATCGGTATGGGCAAAATCATCGCTATCGCCAATCAAAAAGGCGGGGTGGGCAAGACCACTACGGCTGTCAACCTTGCCGCCGGTCTAGCCATTTTCGGGTACCGAACCCTACTCATCGACTTAGACCCACAGGCCAATGCCACTAGTAGCTGCGACGCCGAACTCGGCAGCGACTATGCCTCGACCTACGAGGTCTTGATAGGCCAACTCAGCACCTCCTCAGCGACCTTTCCCACCTATATAAAGGACCTCTTCGTAGTGCCCGGGCACGTCCGCCTCGCAGGTGCCGAAGTGGAAATGGCCGCTATGGTCGGGCGCGACAAGCGGCTGGCCGAAGCCCTAGATCCGATAAAACGACAGTACGAATTTATACTCATTGATTGCCCGCCTTCCCTAGGCTTGCTGACCATCAACGCACTGAGCGCGGCCGATTCCGTGCTCATTCCGGTGCAGTGTGAATACTATGCCTTAGAAGGCGTCAGCAAGCTCAACGACACCATCCGCGTGGTGCGGCGCTACCTCAATCCCGATCTCGAAATCGAGGGCGTTTTACTTACTTTGTACGACAGCCGCTTGCAGCTTTGTCGCCACGTGGCCCAAGAAGTGCGCAACCACTTCGGCGACAAGGTCTATCAGACGATCATCAGCCGCAACATTAGCTTGGCCGAGGCCCCGGGTTTTAGCCAACCCGTCGCGCTCTACGACGCAGAATCGAGAGGCTCTAGCAACTACAGCAGCTTAGTTTCCGAAATCTGTGCCCATAGGCCCTCTGTCTTAGCCTAATCCCCCATCTACATTTCTACATTATTTTTCTTGACAATCGTTTGCATCAGCATATTATATTCACTTTTGCATTTTTGCATTATATATCCAAAAAGGAAGGAAGGGAAGGTTGTCTGTGTATTCTTGTACGTCTGCGAACTCGGACGCGGCTACGCGAGTGGGCGCGTCCTCCCCCCGCTGCGCTGACCATCCCGAATTTATCACCCAAAACGCCCAAGTCCGCCGCCTACTAGCCCAAGCCGACCGGGTCGCTGAGTCCCCAGCGACCGTGCTCCTCACCGGAGAAAGCGGCACGGGCAAAGAAGTGTTGGCGCGGCGTTTGCACGGGCGCAGTCCAAGGCGCAGAGCCTCGTTTGTGCGGCTCAACTGCGCCTCACTGCCCGAAGGCGTGTTGGAGAGTGAGCTGTTCGGGCACGAGAAAGGAGCCTTTACGGGTGCGGTCCGCCAGCACTTAGGCCGCTTTGAACTAGCCAATCGCGGAACCTTGTTTCTCGACGAGATTGGCGCAGCGGACATGCGCGTACAACTGCGCCTGTTGCGCGTCCTGCAAGAACGCGAGTTCGAACGCGTCGGAGGCGCAGAGACCTTGCGGGTAGATGTGCGGGTCATTGCCGCCACCAACGTCGATTTGCGGGAAGAGGTCCGCAAAGGAACCTTCCGCGAGGACCTCTTCTACCGGCTCAACGTCGTACCACTCAAGCTGCCGCCGCTGCGCCAGCGCAAGGGAGACATTCCCCTACTAATTGAGCACTTTATCCGCCGATTGGCGGCGCAAAACAGGTGCAAAATTCGCGGGCTCGACGCCGCGGCCTTAAACCACTTCTTGGCCTATCCATGGCCGGGCAATGTGCGGCAGTTGGAAAACGCGCTTGAGCGTATGGTCATTCTCGCAAGCGACAGCTTATTGCGGGAAGAAGACGTGCCCGAAGAGATCGTCCACTGGCAGGACGAAGAAGAGCCCGATCTAAGCCAGCGCGATTTTAAGGAAGCGCGGAACTCGTTTGAGCGGCACTTCCTCTGCGAGGCTTTGCACCGACACCGCGGGTAATTTCGCAAGTAGCCGAAGACGTGGGCCTGTCGCGCAAGAGCCTGTACGCAAAGCTAGAACATCTCGACATTGACTACCAACACTACCGCACCTAACTCACAGGCGCGTGGCGAGCGCACGGTGGAATTTTTCCATCTGGCCTTCGAGATAGGCCCGGTGCTCGCCATCGGTCGGCTCGAGCGCGAGGGCTTGGCGCATAATGGCCACTGCGTGGGCATGCCGCCCCAATAGGTGCAGCAACTCCGCATAGGTGTCCAAATAGACCGGGCTTTCCGCGTCGAGCTTGACCGCGCGCATCGACAGATTTAGAGCATAGCTAAGACGCAGGCCCTCTTCTGCATAGGTCCAAGCCAAGTTGTTGAGGATCAGGGGATCGTCTGGAGCACCGGCCAAGGCACGCTCGTAGTATTCAATAGTGCGGTCGGGCCGCTCGCGCTCGTAGTAGATGCGGGCGATGTCAACTGCGCTAACGACCCCGGCCGTCAGCGCTTGATCAAAAGTGCGATCGGCCCGTTCCGCAAGCCCTTGGCGGAGTTGGCAATCTCCCAAGGTGAGGACGAGTTGCCGGTCATCGGGTTGAATGCGCACGGCCTCGACAAGCGCGACTTCGGCCTCGGCGAATCGCCCCTCGGCAATCAAAAGGCGACCGAGTTCAATGTGGGCGAAGAGGTGGTGCTCGTCGAGTCGGGTGGCTTGGCGCAGCGCTTCTACGGCTGCGTCGGGCCGCTCTTGACGGGCGTGGAGCCAGCCCTCGGTTGCCCACAGCGACGCACTCTCCCCGTGGTCTGCGCGCAATTGCGCGAGGAGTTTTTCGGTTTGGGCGAAGCGCTCCTCTTTTTCGCAAATGTCACGCAAGGCTCTGTACAGGTCGTCGTTGTCCGGTGCCAAGGCAACGGCTTGGCCGATCAGCTCTAGTGCGGCATCCACTTCGTCTAGGCCCAGCCGGGCGAGGGCGGCGATGAGCAACAAGCGGTCATCCGGCCCGTCTTGGCGAATGGCCCGGCGGGTTTCGGTCAAGGCTTGGTCGTAGAGGCCGTCGCTCAAATAGGCATGCGCTAGCTGGGCGTGCCCGGCTCGATAGGCACCACATTGTGGGTTGCTAATGACGAACGTGCCAAGCAGAGCGCAGCAAACGGCCTGTCTAGCGACGTGCATTCAGAACTCGTGGCGGTAAGTGCCGATGTGGAGTAGTAAGCCGATGGCGATGAGGTTGGATAGTAGCGAGGAGCCTCCCGAACTGAGAAAGGGCAGTGGCAGGCCGGTGATGGGCATGACGCCGATGGTCATGCCAACGTTGATAAACACGTGAAAGGTCAGCATCACAGCCAAGCCGAGGGCTGTCAGGCCGTAAAAGGCATTATTGGCCATGGAGGCGATGTGCAACGCTCGATAGATAAGAAGAAAGAATAGGCCCAGCACTATCAGGGCCATGACAAACCCCCCCTCCTCGGCAATGACCGAGAAAATAAAATCGGTATGAGCCGCTGGCAGGAACTGGTGCTTAGTCTGCGTGCCTTCTAGTAGGCCCTTACCCGTCAGCCCTCCAGAGCCAATGGCGATCTTGGATTGGATGATGTTCCACCCAGATCCAAGTGGATCGCTCTCCGGATTAAAGAAGGTCATAATGCGGGCCTTCTGGTATGGGTGCAGAAAGTTCTCCAAAAAGTACACCGTGAGCAAACCCGCCGAGGTATTGACGACGGCCATGGAAATGGTCAACCAGAGCTGGCGCATAAAATGGTGAATCAAGAAGGTGCTGCCGATGACGAAGGTGGCGAAGACGTACGGCGTCCCCCCTTGCCACAGTAAATCCAAAGAACAGACGACGCTGATAAGCGGAGAAATGACGAGAAAGATGAATAACTTGCGCATCCCCGCCCAATAAAGCATGGGAAAAAACGGCGCACCAAAAGAAACCGCGGTCCCCAAGTCGGGCTGACGCACAATCAAGGCGATCGGCACCAATATGAGGAACAAGGCCCCGAGAAAGCCGTCCAAGGAGTTGACGCGTTCAAAGTTGCGGTCGCTTAGGTAACGCGCTAGGGCGATGATGGTCGCGATTTTGGCCAGTTCTGAAGGCTGCAACATCACCGGTCCCAAGCGCAACCAACGCGTAGCGTCGCCCGTGCCCCACATCAACACCGCGACTAGGCTCACAATGCTGAACAGGTATAGCAGATACGCCACGCTGTAAATAACCTTTTCCGGGATATAGACGACGGCTATAGCTACGGCAAAGGCCAAAATCGCGAATTGGAGTTGCTTAATCCAAGCGTTCTGCACCGAGATAGAGTCGTTGTGATACGTAGCACTGTAGATCGCGATGATACCGATCAGTACGGTCGCCAAAGTCGCAATCAGGAGCGGAACATCGAGTCTGCGGAGCAAGCGCATGAGTTAAGGCATTCCTTGGTTAGCCAAAAGCGTGTCCATCTCGGTCACTTCTGGCTCAATGATACCTTCTTGAATGCAAAAGGCTTTGACGACCTCGCGCACAACCGGGCCGACTCGCGCCCCGCCACTGCCACCCCCTTCGACCACGGCCGCGATGGCAATAGCGGGTTTCTCGTACGGAGCAAAGGCCACCATCCAAGCGTCATCGTCTCGACTAGGCACTTGTGCAGTACCCGTCTTGGCCGCAATCGCGACGCCGTCAACCCGCGCTTGGCGGCCGGTACCAGTATCGCTGGCCACCACCCGGCGCATAGTCTTTCTCACGATGCTGAGGGTCCGCGACGAAATGCCGTCAATGCGTTGGCGACGAGGGGGATTGCCGCTGACGTATGGCGTGACCAAATAACCGCCGTTGGCAATGGCGGCTACGTAGCGGGCCATCTGCATGGGCGTGACCAATAAAGAACCTTGACCAATGGAGAGGTTGATCAAGTGCCCAAAGGACCAGCCGTCGCGCTCCTTGTAGTATTGGCGCGAGGGCAGGAGACCAGCAGCTTCTCCGGGATAGGTGATCCCAGTCGGCTGGCCGAAGCCTAATTTGGCCCCGTACTTGTGCCACGTTTCAATGCTCATCAACCGAGCCAAATGGTAGAAGTAAACATTACAGGAGACCTCAATAGCCCTTGGCAGGGTCAGACTACCGTGGCCTGTTCGCTTGTGGCAGCGAAACGTGCTCCTACCCACCCGCAGTGCACCATAGCAAGGCTCAAACAGGCTCAGCGTATCGGTGACGCCCGTTTCGAGTGCGGCTATGGCACTGACCATCTTGAACGTCGAGCCAGGTGGATAATGCCCTTGCAAAGCGCGGTTGAGTAGCACAGTCTCGCTCTGCAACACCCGCCGCCGCTCCTTTTGGGCTTGGAACGACACGAAAATGTTGGGATCAAAGGTCGGCTTACTGACCCAAGCTAGCACGGCCCCAGTGCGCGGGTCAAGGGCGACCAGCGCACTAGCAAAACTATCGGGCAGGGCGCGCTCGGCCGCTAGCTGCACTTCCAAGTCAAGGGTCAGGTGCAGAGGGTCGCCGGGCACGGGAAGCCGATCGCGCTCTGGAAACTCCCGCCCCGTGCGTCCGGTCGCGTCAATCTCGACGTACATCATGCCGTCGCGGCCGCGCAGGCTGTTTTCGTACACCTTCTCAAGCCCGGTCTTGCCGATAAAATCGCCGAGCACGTAGGCGTTTTCATTGTTCCCCTGGAGATCTTGGTCGCGGATGATGCCGATATAGCCGAGCAAATGAGCGGCGGCCGTACCGTAGGGATAGTAGCGCTGGGTCTCGATTTCAATGTCGAGCAGGGGCCAATCCGCCTTGAGCCGCTCTTCTACGATCGATACCGTGCGAAAATCAACATCGCGCTTGAGGCGAATGGTGCGGTATTTGCGACTGTATTCGCCGTCTAGTTCTATATCCCCTATGGCCCTTGTAAACGCTGCGGTGGCTGCCTCAAAGTCCTTGCGCGTGGTGCGTTCTAACGCGACAGTGTAAAATGGCCGGGTGCGGGCCAATATGCGTCCATCGCGGTCGTAGATCAGCCCGCGGGGGGCTTTGACGCGCCGCTGAGCAATGCGGTTTTCCTCGGACTCGCGAGCGTAGTCGGCCGAGGTGACGACCTGCAAATAGAACAGACGCAGGAGCAAAATCGCGAACAGCAAGATGACGGGCGCGAGGAGGAGTTTGAGGGTCAGGCGCTCATCTTGTGGCAGTGGATGTTGCATAATCAAGCGGGAAAGAGATAGCGTTTGATGAGCAAGCCAGTTAAGAAAACCGCACTTATCAGGCCCGTGTACGCAGCGCGGCCCAAGATCCCAACCACGTCAAAGGGCACATCGGCGCTGGTACCTACGTAGTAGATAAGATCATTGAAGATCACAGCACCGAAAATCAGTGCGGCCTGAACTTGAATGCTGTCGGAGACCATGTGAGTATGGCTGTAGCCAAAGCCCGCGCCGATGAGCGACTTGGCGAGCGCATTGACCCCGAGGTCGGCGGGCATATAGAGGTCTTGGAAGATGCCAAGCCCCAGCCCTGTATAGGCCCCGACCACCGGCCCGCTGCGCTGCGCGACGAAACTCAACGCCACAATCAATAGATCGGGTTTGACTGACCCTATCTTGATAGAATCAACCCAAGTAGTTTGCAGGACGAAGGCCAGTGCTAACAAGAGAATATAGCGGACCGCAATCATGTCACCTCGGGATTTGCAAAGTCGTGCCCGCCAGCAGCGTCTCCGAGAGGTCGATGTTGTTCTGGAGGGCAATAGCGCTGGGAGCGAGGCCGAACTTGCGGGCGATACTGTGCAGCGTATCACCCGAGACCACGGTGTACATCTGCGTTTGCTCGTTGGTCACGGTTAGCTGTTGGCCGGGTTTGATCCGCGCGGTTTCAAGACCGTTCCACGCCTGTAAGTCGGCGACGCTGACCGCAAAGCGCCGGGCCAACTCCCACAGTGTATCGCCCGACTGCACCGTGTACGTTTCGCCGCCTTTCAGCACCTCGCGGGCACTAGGCTGCGGTCGCATCACCAATTTCTGGCCGGGTTTGATCCGCGCGGTTTCAAGACCGTTCCACGCCTGTAAGTCGGCGACGCTGACCGCAAAGCGCCGGGCCAATTCCCACAGCGTATCGCCCGACTGCACCGTGTACATTTCGCCGCTTTTTGAGGCCCTTCCTTGCTTAGCCCTCGGAGCGGCCGAGATCGGGATATAGAGAATTTGCCGCGGCCGGATGAAATTGGGGTTTTTGAGGCTATTGGCCGCGGCAATGACCCGCGTAGAAACGCCAAAGGTCTGGGCGACCCCAGAGATCGTGTCGCCGCGTTGCACCTGATATTGATGGACCGCTACCCCCGGCGAGACCGGCAGGCTAGCGTACTGGTCGAGCAAAATTTGGCCCTTGCCGGGTGGCACCCGTAGAACATAAGGCGGGCGACTCCCCGGCGGCGTGATGTCTTGGCGCAACTCGGGATTGAGGTCGTGTAACACCTGACGTTCGATGCCCAGCAGTTGGGCTGCCGATTTCAGATCGACATACTGCCAATCTTTGGGCAGTTCAACTGCCTCGTATGCAAAGGGTGGCTCTTCGGCTTGGGGCTTAAAACCAAAAAGTTGTGGCTCCTTGGCGATGACGGCCGCGGCCATAAAGAGCGGCACGTAGTTTTTTGTTTCGCGGGGCAGGTCAAGCTGCCAATAATCGTTGGTGCCGGCGCGGGCGATGGTTCGGCGGACTCGCCCTGGCCCGGCGTTGTACGCGGCCAACGCTAAGCGCCAGTCGCCGAACTCGGCGAAAAGGTCCTTTAGATACCGGGCAGCGGCCTCGGTCGCCTTGATCGGGTCGCGCCGCTCGTCAATCCAGTGGGTGCGCTTGAGGCCCATCATGCGACCGGTGTGCGCCATAAACTGCCACAACCCCACTGCTCGCGACCGCGAATAGGCCCTTGGATTGAGGCCGCTTTCGATAACCGCTAAATAGAAAAGGTCGCTGGGCATCCCCTCGCGCTGGAGAATATCGGTGATCAGCGTGCGATAGCGCCCGGCGCGCTGTAACCAAATGGCAAAGGTCTTGCGACCTCGCGTCTGGAAAAAGTGGAGACTGGCAACGACGCGGTCATTGGCGTCGATGGGCATGTCACAGCGGCGACCGAGCCGGTGGATGAGGACCAACGGTTCGGCGTCGGCTGGCAGAGTCTCGATTTTTTCTTTGGATAGTCCTTCGAGCAGAAGGGGTAAATGGCTGTCGGGGGGAAGGTGCTCCAAGTGCGGCAACAAGCTGAGGTAGGCCTGCTCAATCTCCAAACCGAGGCGCATGGCCTGCGTGGTATCGCTCAGCGCGTCGTGCTCGTCGAGGTCGGCGAGAATGCCGATGGCCGCATCGAGCGACTCTTGCGCCTGTTGAGTCTGACCGAGAGCGTGGCTTTCGATAGCGAACAGCAAGTGCCAGCGAACAGCGCGTAGGTCGGCCGTATCTGGCGGTGGATCCTCAACAGACACGACAGGGACAGCCCCATCGTCGAAGACCATCGGTCCGGTGCTTTTGCCACGGGCACAGGCCATGAGCAGCAATGCGATGATACAGCAGCACAAGCGCATGGCGCGTTATTCCTCCTGCGAGACGAGGATCTGGGAGCGGACCTTGAGAGCGTTGGGGTAATACCTCCCGATTCGTTCGGCCGCGGCTTGGGCTTGCGCCTCAGTGCGATAGTTGCCGACTTCGATCTTGTAATAAGGTCCCTTAAGGGTCACATTGATGTCTTCGCGCTTCAGGCGCTTTTTTGCCTCTTCCGCGAGGTGGATGGCCTTGTCGTGATCGTGCGATAGGAACTGGTCAATCAGCACCCGCCAGCCAGTGATACTCACCAACTCGGGCGCAGCCTCCTCTGGAGCGGAATCGGGCATCGCGCTCGCCGGGACCTCGACGACATAGGCATCGGCATAGTCCGGGCCAAGTGCGACGACCTGTTCCTTGAGGGCTGCGGCTGCGGCGTGGGTAGCGTATTGGCCAGCTTGCAGCACCGAGTGCGCGTTGCGGGCCACTAGATAAACCTTCACACCGAGAGCGCGTTCTAGTTCGGCGCGGAGTTGGCGGGCCATGGCTTCATTACTCAGGGCCGCTAGCTGGAGGCGATAGACCGAAGCGCTTGCTGCCGGGGCGTGCTCTTGCACGGGAGCTGTCGGCTCCGCTGGGGTTTGGGCCTGATCGCGGTTCTCGCGTTGAACTGGCTCAATTAGCAAATCTTCGTCGAGGGTACGCGGATCAAATTCTTCGCGGCTGGCGGGCGCGGCATCGCCCGAATCGCTGCGCCAGCGCGGTGCGCTCGCGCAGTGGGCCGTGCCGAGCAAGACCAGCAAGAAGAGGAAAGAGTACGTTCTCATGGCTCGATCCAAGCGCGCAGGGCGGGTTCGTACGGAGCGCGGGCGACGCCCTTTTCCGAAATGATCGCCGACACCAAGTCGCAGGGCGTGACGTCAAAGGCCGGATTGTAAACCGGCACCGCGTCCGGGGCCGTGGGCTTGCCCATGCCTTGGCGAACCTCGGCTCCATCGCGTTTTTCAATGGGTATTTCCGCACCCGAGGTCAATTTCATGTCGAGGGTCGAGACCGGCGCGGCCACGTAGAAAGGCACGTCGTGTTCGCGGGCGAGGATAGCCAGTCCATAGGTGCCAATTTTGTTGGCCACATCGCCGTTGCTAGCGATGCGGTCAGCACCCACGATACAGCAGTCAATCGCCTCATTGCGCAGCACGACCGCGGCCGCACTGTCGCAGATGACCTTGACGTCGATGCCGCTCTGCATCAGCTCCCACGCCGTCAGCCGCGAACCTTGGAGCAAGGGGCGAGTTTCGTCGGCAAACACGGCAACTTTCTTACCTACCTCTTGGGCTGCATAGACTACCCCCAAGGCCGTGCCGTAGTCTGCCGTAGCCAAGCCGCCGGCGTTGCAGTGCGTGATAACTTGGCTGCCATCGCGCAGGAGTGCCGCGCCGTGTGCGCCGATCTGGCGACAGATTTGACGGTCTTCCTCAAAAAGGCGGTGAGCAGCCGCTAGCAGGGCGTCGCAGATGGAGTGGTTGTCACGATCCCGATTCGCCGCCAACACCTCCTGCATTTGATCCAAGGCCCAGAACAAATTGACCGCGGTGGGCCGGGTGCGGGCGAGGCGGGAGATATCAGCTTCTACGCAGCGACCAAAAGACTCGGAGGCGCAATCGACCGCGGCACGCGCACCCACCACCACGCCATACGCAGCCGCCAAGCCAATGGCCGGGGCACCGCGCACCACCAGCCTTTCAATAGCGCGGGCGATGGCCTCGACATCGCGGTAGGTTGTGTACACCAGCTCCTCGGGCAAGCGAGTCTGGTCGAGCAGGCTCAGCGCGTCGTCCTGCCATTTGAGCGTTTGCATCGGCATTAGAAAGTCGAAAATTCAAAGGGCTTTTCTGGGGCTTCCTCAGGCGCGTCCCCATCGGCGAAATCCGTGCGTTCAGCATCGCCCCACAGCCTCTCTAAAGCGTAGAAGTCGCGCGCCTCCTCGCGAAAGATGTGGACGACAAAATCGACGTAATCCATCAGCACCCAGCGCCGCGTATCCGCGCCCTCAATGTGCCAAGGCTTTTCTCCCATCTCGACGAGCTGGTCCCGCACCGCATCGACGAGACTGCGAATGTGCTGTTCAGAGGTGCCCGTACAGAGCAAGAAGTAGTCACAGGTGTCGGAAATGTCGCGCAGATCTAGCAAGGTTATTGCGAAGGCCTTCTTATCTTGTAAAATTTCTACGATGCGGGTGATGCGCGGCTCTTGACACAGGATCATGGACGTTTTCTCGTGGTTACTTGGCCGGATTGAGTAGGCCGATGCGGCGATAGTCGCGCCCGATGACAATCGAGACGCTTGCTAGATTGAACTGATTTTCCTTCTTCTGCTGAATAAAATGAGGTATTCCCAAGATGTCCGCCACTTGTCGAGCTTGCTCGATATCGCCGTCCAAATCGACGACGAGGGTGTGGAGATAATTAAAGCTGGGCGCATTGCCTTCGTGAATTACGTCTAACCCGAGGGCGCGTGCCTTTTTGCGCAGGCGGGCGGCGACTTGCGATTCGCCTCCGCCATTGAGAATTTCGACCCGAATGGGACTAAGCTGGGGAGCGGTTCCCGGCTTGGGGGCTTCCTGTTGGGGCGTTGGCTCGGGGGCAGCAGATTGCGGCCAGAAGGCTGCCTTGAGGAGAAGAACTATGGCCACAGTGGCCAGCCCCCACAAAATTAGCTCCTGCACATAGGAATTTTCTCGATCCATCGCTCCAACGCCATTAATGAATAAAAAACGGCAAGTTAAGTCAAGTAAACAAAGGATGATACGTGGATATCTGGCGCGAAGAAACCTTTGCCCATCGCTTCTCTACGGCTGACTTTCTCACCGCCTGTCACCAAGCGTTTGAGCGCTACGGCGCGGGGGTCATCGACAATCCGCCGCGCACCGAGTCCATCCAAAAGCGCGGGGCACTCGACTACTTTCGCTTGGACATGCCAGCGGAATGGCCGGGAAAGTTTCGCGCGCGAAAGATCATCGAAGAATTCTCGGACGTGGCGAGCGGACGGCTGGCCAAGCGGGAGGCGTATATCGCATTTGAAGATTTGCAACAAGGCCGATCGTGGCGGCTGGAGGCCGGGGACATCACCGACCGGCGCACCGGCGCGGCGGGCGCGCTGGGTCTTCAATACCTAGCAGGCGAGTCCATCAAGCGAGTCGCCATTCTGGGAACCGGCCGGATTGCGCGGAACTTGGCCCTATCTTGCGATGCGCTCTTTGATTTGGCGGAGATTGCCTGCACGAGTCGCCGGGAGGCGAACCGAGCGGCATTTGCCAAAGCGGTCGAGCCAGACCTGCGTGCGCTCCTGCGGTTAGCAACGTCGCTAGAGACGTGTATTGCCGGTGCCGACGCCGTGCTGACGGCGGTGCCGACGCCGCAGCCCATTTTAACTGCGGCGGCACTGGCCGAGGTTCCCTACCTCGCCGTTATCGCCGGGGATAGTCGCACGCGCCAACTCGCGCCAGAGGTCCTCTACGAGCGCACAGTGGTAGTTGATGTGCTCGCTCAAGCCCAGAAGTCCGGGGAGTTTCGCTTTGCGGCCGAGCAGGGCCAAGCTGCGCAGATCGCCTTGGCGCGCAATGTTGAGGGCAAGGTGCTGGATATCGGCGATGCCGCCTGCGGGCGACTTGGCACGTCAGCGCCAAGCGCGGTTTATCTGACGGGGATGGGGGCGCAGGACTTGTGTGCGGCGGCCATGGTGTACCGCCGCCTGATCACTTGAACAACCCCGAGTACTTAAAGGTCATAATGTAGTCCTGCGAACCTTTCTGCTTGGCTTGGGGGCGGCTGTCGTAAATGTCCCAGCCGAAGCCAAAGAGAAACTGATCCTTGTAAAAGGAAATGGCCACGCCCAGAGAAATGGCCAGCGAGTTTCCGGTCGAGAGGGCTTCAAGGACATTGCCGATGGCGGTGAAATGGATGCCGGAAATCGACGGGCTATCCACGTTGTGCCAGCCGGCAAAGGCCAATCCAGGCAAGCCAATCAGGCGCTCGGTTTGGCCTGGGACCGCGTTGCCGTCGGCGTCGGTATAATTGCGCCCGGGACGGATCGTCAAAAAGGAAACTAGCGGCTTGGCCTCAAATTCCCACTTCCAGCCCCCGGCTTCCAAAAGCTGCGACACGCTCTGCGGCGGAGCACCCGGGTAGCTATGAGTAGTAATTCTGAGCCGCACTCGGCGATTGTCTTCTTCCGATAGCTGCAAGTTGAGATCCTCGGCTAAGACCCGCCCGCCGCTCGACTCGTAGATCGTGACCTTCTGCTTTTGGGTACTGCTTTTGCCTTTAGGGGCGTAATTTTCGTCGAGCCGGGTCCACTCGACGACCACCTCGCGACCGATTAGCGCCTGCCGCAACGAGTCGGGAATTGCAAAGGCCACATCCACTTTAGTGCCGTCTTTTTGTACGATGGGAGCATTGTCCCAGCCGACGGCCAAAGGCTGGGTCTTTTCGCCGCGCGAAACCAAGACTTCGATAATCTGCGCCAAGTCGATGTCTGCGAGCACCCCGTGTCCCTTGTATTCAAGCGGACGAGCGCGGTCTTTGACGTCGTTGCTGACCAACAAAACGCGCCCCCGGCGGTCGCCCAAGGCATCGGGCGCAAAAAAGAGCGTGAGGCGCGCGGACTCGCCTGGGGCCAGCGCAAATTGCGTCGGCGCAATATGGGCTTCTTTGCTTTGGGGATGCGCCTCGACTTGCAGCACGGTATCGCCGACGTTGGTGGCCACGAAGGTCCTTTCCGCCTGCTCCCCCAAGGCCACGTAGCCGTAATCGACGACGCCCGCCGGATTCACCTCGATTTCGGCGGCCACGCCGTTGCCCTTGAGCAAGACATCGAGCGTCATCATTTCATTCGCGCCCAAGCCGTCCAAGCGCAAGGTCCCCGAAATCGCTCCGCGAGCCGATGGACTGAAGGCCACGTGCAGCGGCAAGGTGCGCTGGCTTTGGGCCGGTAGCAGGAACTTGTTGTCGGCGTCGATTGGAGTGTGGGCAGAGAATTCGGCACTTGTCGAGCGAAGCTGGTGAATTTCAAAGTCGGCGTTGCCCACATTGGCTATTTCTACTACTCGGCTGCTGCTTTCGCCGACGGCGACTCGACCGAAGTCCACCGTTGTCGGGCTGAGGGCGAAAAACTGGCCTATGCCCTGCAAGCGAACAGTCTGGCGCTCGGCTTCGGCCTCGACTTGGAGAATGGCTTGGCGCGGACCGGATTCCTTGGGCGAGAAACTCAGCGCCACTGGGGCGCTGGCCTTAGGCTGAACGAGGACTGAGTGCTGTTCGAGACCAAATTCAACGCTCTCGTCCGCAGCCACGGAGACTTCCACCACGCCCGGCTGACCGCCCTTGTTCCACAACAGCAAATGGCCGCGTGCGGTTCCGCCGATGGGCACGCTGCCGAAATCAATGTCGCCATTGATAATCTCGATGCGCGGCGGGCTAATTTGGCCACGACCCGCGAGGGGGATGGCAACAGTGGCAGCTTGCGGATCGCTAGTGTACAGACGCAGGATGCCGCTTTGGTCGCCTTCGCTCTGCGGCACAAACGCCGCGCTCAGGTCGAGCCGTCCCTCGGGAGCAATGGTCGCCGACGAGTCCCCGACCCCTAGGGCAAAGGCCGCGCCCTCGATGGCGACGTTTTCAACGTGCAGCTCGGCCTGGCCCTGATTGAGGACGGTCACGCGGCGCGTCAGGCGCTGGCCCACTTCGACAGCGCCAAAGTCGAGACCCACTTGCGGGAGGGGCGAAAAAGTCGCTTGCGGCACCAAACCGCTCCCCCGCAGGGGAATGGACCAATTCCCAAAGTCGGGTGAGGTGACGACGAATTTAGTCGCTATCGGCCCCGCGCGCGTCGGTGTAAACGCAATGTCGATCCGCGTTTCGCCGCCGGGAGCGGGCCAAGGGCCAACATCGCCCTCAATGCTAAAGGGGCCCCGTAGATCGGCAACTTTCATCTGCCCAGCCGTCACAGGCACGGTACCCGTGTTTTTGACAGTAACGGTCGCCGTTGCCACTTGCCCGACGGGCACCGCGCCAAAATCCAACCCTTCGGTCGGCAAAAGTGTTAGGGTCGGAACGACGGCTACCGCTTGGAGCGGCACGACCAAGCGCTCGTCTTTGAACAAGGCAACTACCTGCAACGTCAGTTCGCCCGCGTACTCTCCGGCCGCAGTAGCACTGAAGCGCACTTCGACGCTGCCACTGCCCTTGCCGTCCAAGCGCAGTGTATCCGGTGATGCACCAAAACCAGCACCGCTAATACCGACGATCACTTCGAGCGAATCGTCTTGCAGATTTTCGAGGGAAACAGACGCTCTCACCTCGACGCCAACGCCAACTACACCTAAATCGAGCGCATTCGGGGCAATGGCGAGGGATTGGGCGCGTAAAACCGCTGGCAGAAGCAGGAGGGCAAGTAGAAGTAAAAAAGAAGAGCGACCAACCCGCCAGAATACCGAATACAATGTTTGTCGAAGTTCCACGTCGTAGAGGAGTGGAAAACTTCCTCTGAGGTATTCTTCACGCCGATTCAGGTCGCTCTCTGTTAGTCGAAACATACGCTTAAATAACCTACCGTGTCAAGCGGAGAGAATCTGTTCCAGTCCCCCAACGAGCCGATCCATGCCCTCGGCCATATCCTCTTGGCGCAAGGCACCGTAGGCAACGCGCAAATAGCAGTCCGCGCTCAATCCGAAAGCATTGCCGGGAATGACGGCGACTTTGTGTTCCCGCACCAAGCGAGCGACCACGTCCATAGCGTCGAGGTCACTTTGCAGACGCGCTAATAAATAAAAGGCTCCTTCGGCTGCCGGTACTTGCACCTGCTCGCCGAGCGCACCGAGTCGCTCTAGGCAAAGCCGTCGCACCGCATCCATATCCGCTAGATGGTTCTTGCAGTAAGCCGCTCCAGCCGCGAGGGCACCGAGTGCGGCGCGTTGCGAGATGACCGGCGGGCAGATGAGCACGGTGTCTTGGATCTTTTCCAGCGCGCCCAACAGGTGCCGTGGGGCCACGAGATAGCCGACCCGCCAACTGGCGAGACCGTATGCCTTGGAAAAGGAAAATAGCGAGATCGTGTGCTCGGCGCTTGCGGGCAGAGAGCCAGGCGAAAAGTGCCGCGCCGCACCGTAGGTGAAGTACTCGTACGCCTCATCGGCAAAGTGGTAGAGGCCCCGCTCGCGGCAGAGCCGATTGACCGCGGCCAAGTCCGCGGGCCGATAGACTGCGCCCGTTGGGTTGTTGGGCGAGATCGTAACAATGGCGCGGGTGCGCGCCGTGATCGTAGCTTCAATCGCGTCGAGGTCGAGTTGATAGGCCTCGTCCGTAGCCACGAGTACGGCCCGGCAATTGGCCATGCCGACGGCCATTTCGTGATTGAAGTAAAAAGGCGACATCACGATGATCTCATCGCCCGGATCGGCAACGGCGAGCAAGGCGTGATAGAAACCCATGTTGGAGCCGGCCGTGACCATCAGGAGTTGGTCGTCGCCTACCTCGATTTGATTTTCGCACGCGAGTTTCTGGCGCAACTCTTCCCTGAGTTCGGGCAGGCCGCGGGCGGCTTGATAGTGGTGTTCGACAATCGCGCCGCCGAAGTGGGCAAGTGCCTGCATAGCCTGCGGCGGCGGCGGGTAGTGCACCACGCCTTGGCCGAGGGAAATGGTGCCCGGGTTGTCGCGGATGAGGGCGGCCACGTGCGGGATCACCGGGCTCTGTACCGCCTGCATGCGCTTTGAGTCGATCATAGCACGTCCTGTAGCAGGTCGAACAGACGATCTATTTCAGCGCGCGTTTCCGCATCGAGCGCAAAGCTCAGGGGACCGCGATGGACTTGGTTGGGAAAGAGGCCGCGCTTGTGCATGAGGTAGCGCTCGACCACGATGAAGCCGTCCAAACCCCCTTGGATTTGCAACGTACACAGCGCGCAGATCGGGAAATATATCTGGTACGCGCGTTCTTCGTCGCCGGCTGCGAGGGCGCGCCACAGGGCCACCGTGCCGTCGAGCAGCTCGACGCCGGGAATGGTTCCGCGAATGCCGCGGCGGAAGGAATCGATCAGCAGCAAGCCGCCGCTGCCTTCAAATATACCGGCTTGGCCCTGAGTTTGATCGCGCAGGGCCGAAATGCAAGGCCCCAAGGGAGTGGCCTCGGGTTTGAACAGGACGCGGTCGCCGTAGTCGCCAAAGAGCGACGCTTGAAATTCAATGCTCATGGGGTTGCCGACATACGAGCTGGCGTCTTGGATCATGACCGGGATGGAGACCTCGGCGAGCAGAGCGGTAAAATAGGCGCGCAATTCGCTCTCGCCCAAGGCGCGGGAAATAGGCGGAATGGCCATGACGGCCGCGGCACCGCCGTCTTCAGCAGCGCGGGCGTAGAGCCGGGCCTGGGCCGTGCCCTCGGCCCCAACGCCGATGATGACCGGGCCGCGCCCGCGAGCAAACTCCACGAGCCGCGCCGGAAGCGCCAGCCGCTCGTCAGCCGTCAGGCGCAACAGGTCGGATACCAAGGCGAGGCAGAAGCCGTGCGCCCCTGTCTCGAAAAGGTAATCGACTTCGCTTTCCAACACGGCGTAGTCAATGGCTTGGTCGTCGGTGTACGGCATGTGGACGACCGGCAGGACATCTTTGATTTCGTAGCTCATATAGCAATCCTACATGACTTGAACGATTCGATATACAGATCGTCTTGAAAATACTATTCTGCGTCTATCTGCGTCCATCTGCGGATCATCTCGTGAATGATTGAGGACGGCTATAGTCGTTGGCTTTGACGCACGCGGCGCAAGATGGCAAAAAGTTGCTCGGCGATCTCGTCGTTGGCCGCGGCCAAAAAATGCCCGAATTTGCGGCGCTGGGTATAAGTCGGGCGGCGACGTTCCCCGATGTAGCAGCGCGCCCCGGCTTCTTCGGCAATCAGCGACGGCGGGCCGACGTCATAGACTTCGACTTGGCGCGTCAAGTACGCACATAGTGTGCCCTCGGCGACCTCCGTGAGGACCAATGCCGCACCAATAGGGCTTTCGCGCGGAGCGAGCGCGGGACGGACGAGGGCCTGATAAGGACGGGCCTTGGAGGAAATGAAGACTTTGTTCGTGCGCGGTTCGGCAGGTAGCTGCAAGCGCCGAGGACGGCCATTGCCAACGCGCACGAAAGCCCCCTCGCCCTTGATGGCCGTAAAAATTTTATCCTCCGAGGGCCGCGCGACAATAGCGGCTAGCATCTGACCGTCGCAAGCCAAGCCGATGACGATGTGATAGGGCGCGTCGCCCTGCTTGAAGTGCAAGGTGCCGTCGATGGGATCGAGGATGACCGCGTAGGGCGAGGTGTTACCGACAAAGCGCTTTTTGAGCGGCGTGCGCTCTTCGGCAATGCAGCGCACAAACGGGAAGTGCTGGAGCACGGCTGCGAGGAGGATGTCCTGCACGGCCGCGTCGAGCACCGTGAAGGCCGTGGAGGCGTCCTGCGCCTTGCTGCCGGTGAGGCTCTTGTCTGCGGCCTTGCCAATGTCTGCGACTTGGCCGTAGAAAATCAGCGAGGCGCGGGCGCACTGGCCGACGACCGGCAGCAGCGCGTCAATAAAGTCGTCGGGGTCGATGTTTTCGGCCATGATCCTAATCAATAAAAGCGCCCGGCTCCCACGAGGAACCGGGCGCTAATACTCAGAACGCTGTCCCTCAGCCAGCCGCTTCCTCTAGCGGATGCTCCTGCAAGGCGGCGACGACCCGGTCTGGACTCATGGGCAACTCGCCCAAGCGGCAACCTATGGCATTGTAGATGGCGTTGGCAATGGCGGCCATCGGCGGCACCAAGGGCACTTCGCCGACGCCGCGAATCCCATGCGGGCTGGCCGGGTTGGGCACTTCGACCAAAATCGTCTCGATCAAGGGAATGTCAAAGGTGGTCGGCATCCGATAGTCGAGGAAGGTCGGGTTGGCCATCTGGCCATCGTCCGTGTAGAAGTAGCCCTCGGTGAGCGCCCAGCCAATGCCCTGCACGGCCCCACCCTGGATCTGGCCCTCGACGTACGAGGGATGAACGGCCTTACCCACGTCTTGCACCGCGGTATAGCGCAAAATCTCGACCTTGCCGGTGTCTGGATCGACCTCCACATCGACGATGTGTACGGCGAAGGCATTGCCCGGGCCGCCGGCGTTGATCGTGCCCTTGCCGGTGATCGGGCCGCCAGTGCTGCCCTGGTTGGCGGCGACCTCCGCAAAGGTGAGCCGCTGAGCGGGATCGGATTTGCAGACAAAGCTGCCGTCCTCGAACTCGATATCGTCCTCGGCGACCTCTAGCTGCCGCGCAGCGCGCCGACACATCTCGGCTTTGACGTCTTCAGCCGCGTTGTAGCAGGCGTGCCCCGTGGCATAGCACACGCGGCTGCCGCCGGTACCGCCGGTGAAGCCAATCGAACTGGTGTCCGGGATCGAGGGATTGATGTCCTCGGCCCGCAGCCCCAAAGTCTCGGCGACGATCATGGCCATGGCGGCGCGGCTGCCGCCGATGTCAACTGAGCCTTCGGTGAGATTGATCGTGCCGTTGTCATTGACGGCAATGGCGGCCGAAGACATGCCGCCGCCGTTAAACCAAAAGCCCCCGGCCACGCCGCGCCCCCGATAAGGGCCTTCGAGCTTGCTGTGATAGTGCTCCGAGTCTTTGGCGGCTTGCACGGTTTCCTCGCAGCCGATCTTCCTGTACACCGTGCCGTCGGCGCGGCGTGTCCCCTCTTTAGCGGAGTTCTGCAACCGCATCGCCAGCGGGTCCATGCCGATTTTCTCGGCCAGCTCGTCGATGACGCTCTCCGAGGCAAAGGCCGCGTTGGGTGCCCCAGGCGCGCGATAGGCCGAGGACTTGGGCTTGTTGACGACCACGTCGTACGCGTCAATGGTAACATTGGCGATGTAATAAGGCGCGAGGACACACTGCGCTCCAGCCCCCACAGCCGAGCCGGGATAGGCCCCGGCCTCGTACGCCATGTAGCAGTGGGCCGCGGTGATGGTGCCGTCGTTTTTGGCCCCCATCTTGACCTTTATATAGGAGCCGGGAGCCGGGCCAGTCCCCTGAAAGACCTCGGTGCGGCTCATGATCATTTTGACCGGCTGGCCGGTTTTGTGCGACATAATGGCCGCGGCTGGTTCCATATAGGTGGGGAACTTGCCGCCGAAGCCGCCGCCAATCTCGCAGGGGATAACCTTGACCTTGGAGACCGGCACGTTGAGGACTTCCGACACCTGTGAGCGGATCTCAAACGGCCCTTGCGTGCTCACCCACACGGTGACGCTGCCGTCGTTTTTCCACCAGACGGTCGTGTTGTGCGGCTCAATGTAGCCCTGGTGAATGGTGGCCGTGTGGAATTCGCGCTCGACGATCACGTCGGCCTCGGCAAAGCCCGCTTCGAGGTCGCCCATGGCGTGCTGATTGTGGGTGGCGATGTTGCTCTTCTTGCCCGTGTCCTCGCCGAGGGCGCGCGTGGTGCGCTCTTCGTCGAGCAGCGGAGCGTCGTCGCGCATGGCCTCGCGGATATCCACGACCGGCTCCAAGACCTTGTATTCGACCTCGATTAGGTCGAGGGCTTCTTCGGCGATGTGGGGGCTGACCGCGCATACGGCTGCGACCGCGTGGCCCGTATAGAGCACCTTGTCCGAGGCCAGCGAGTTTTTGGCGATCTCGCGCACGTTAACGGTGGTTTCGCCGATGTTAGAGAGCTTATCCACGGTCTCGACCAAATCGTCGGATGTGGCCACGGCGCGCACTCCGTCGAGCGCGAGGGCCTTGGAGGTGTCGATCGAGATAATCTCGGCGTGGGGATGAGGGCTACGCAGGACCTTGCCGTAGAGCAGGCCCGGCAGGCGCACGTCGGCTCCGTACACGGCCGCACCGGTGACCTTATCGACGCCGTCGTGGCGGATGGGGCGGGTGCCGATGACTTTGTACTTGCCGTCGGACGTGTAATCGGGATAATCTTTGCTGGAAAAGGCAGCCATGAGGCACTCCTTCATTTATATATGGATTAAGTGTTTTCAGAAAATCCGCAATCCGTTTTAATCTGAATGCGATACACTGTGGCGTCAAGTGAACCTTCGATGACAATCGCTTGGAAAATCCCGTCGGACTGGCCTCGGCTCAGCGACGATGAAATCCACGTCTGGTGCGTCGAGTTGGACGCGGCTGGTGAGGAGGCTGCGCTCGCGGCTTGTCTCAGCGCGGAAGAGCGCGAGCGAGCGAGCGGCTTGCTCTCCGGCACCCATCAGCGGCGCTTTGTGGTGGCGCGGGGAATGCTGCGCCAGCTTCTGGGACGGTATCTCGACCGAGATCCCGGCGCGGTGGCTTTTGTGCGCGGCGCGCACGGCAAGCCCTTCCTGCAAGAGGGCGGGCCGCATTTCAACGTGTCCCACACCCACGAACTGGCCCTGTATGCGATAGCACTTGACCGCGAGGTCGGCGTCGATGTGGAGTGGATGCGGCCCCAAGTTGCGCACGAGCAAATTGCCGCGCGCTTCTTTTCGCTGGAGGAACAGGAGGCGCTAGCCGAGGTGCCGGACGAGAAGCGGCGAGCCGCTTTTTACAACATCTGGACGCGCAAGGAAGCCTATGTCAAGGCGCGGGGTGATGGTATCGCCGCTGGCCTCGGCACTTTTGCGGTGTCGCTGGGAGCAGAGGCGGCGCTTTTGCGCTCGGACGAGGGTCGGGACGAATTGGAACGGTGGAAGTTGATGGCTTTGGAACCGGCGGACGGATACGTCGCGGCTTTGTGCGGGGCTGGCGTGGACTGGCGGATGCGGGGCTGGAGCTGGCGATCTTAGACGATTCGCTGCGTCACCACGCCGTGCAGATCCATCTCAAAGTCGATGTCCACAACCGGCGGCCGAGCGTAGTGCCAGCAGACGCCGTATCGCCGCGCCGCGTCCATCGTCGGCAGGAGAATTTCTTCGAGAATTTCCGCTAAGGGATAGATGGTGTACACGTCAACCGCGTCGATCAGATCCCACGTCCCGCCGAGACCCGCGAGCCGCTCGCCCATAACCTGCGCCACATAAGCGGCCTTCTCGCGCATGGCAGCGGGCGACGTGTCGCCCGAGCGGATAATCCCCTCGGTCACAAGGTGCCCCTCCCGCAATTCGCCAGCACCAGCCACGATCAAAGTTTTGCGGTCAATCTGATCATTGGGAACCGCGTAGGAAAAGGCGTACAGCGAAGGCATATCCGGCGGATCGCACGCCGGTGCGACATTAGTACGCGCCACCGGATTGAGCTCGTCCACGTACAAACCCCACGCCCGCAGGACGGCGCAGTATTCGCGGTTAAAGTCGATGAACCCCTGCATAGTAAAAGGCGCGGGCGAGCGCAACTCCATCGCGCAGAGCAATACTCGGTCGCAGCCTTCCGCCGCCAGATGTGCATCCACGCGCTCAAAGCCCTCGCGCCAAGGCAGCGGCTCGGCCAGCACAACGCGGACGATCTCCCAGCCCGGCTCGGCGACGACACCACAGGAATAGGGGTCAATACCCTGGAGAAAGCGATAGTGCCCTTTGGGATGTGCAATCAACATGACGCCTCAAGGTCGCCCACGCCATCCTAAGCGTCAAGGTCTCTTGCTGAAACGGACGCCTTCTTTATATTCCCCTCCTCTTGTAACTCAATCCCAAACCCCTAATGCTCAAATGCCCTACAAAGTCCTAATCCGCTCGGAAATCGAACCGTATTACACCATCATCCCCATGATCGAGGAACGCGCCGAGATCGTCCGCTGGAATCCGCTGGACCCGCAGCCTCCGGCCGAACTCCTCCGCACCATCGAAGGCGTGTACAACTACGGCCACTACGCCTTCACCGCCGAATACATGGATCTCATGCCCGAGCTCCGCGTCATAAGCAACTACGGCGTCGGCGTCGATCACATCGACCTCCAAGCCGCCCAAGAGCGCGGCATCCCCGTCGGCAACACGCCCAAAATCCTTGACGGCGCAACGGCCGATATAACCTTCGCCCTGCTCTTGGCCGCGGCGCGCAACCTCATCCAAGGCGACCATTTCGCCCGTGGCCCGGATTTTGTGGCCTACGATCCGAGCTTCATGCTGGGACAAGAAGTCCACCACCAAGTCCTCGGCATCATTGGGCTGGGCAGTATCGGCTACCAAGTAGCGCGCCGTGCGCTTGCCTTCGACATGACCGTCTTGTACCACAACCGCAACCCCAACCCCAAGGCCGAAGCCGACCTCGGCGCGCGCTACGTCGAGCTAGACGAGCTGCTCCAACAGGCGGATTTCGTGACCTTGAACATGCCGCTGACCGATCAGACGCGGGGCATGATCGGCCAGCGTGAACTGGGCCTGATGAAAAAGTCGGCCGTGCTGGTCAATGCCGCGCGCGGGGGCGTCGTCGATCACGACGCGCTGTTGGAAACCCTGCAAAACGGCGGGATCTACGCAGCCGCCCTCGACGTAACCGAACCCGAACCCCTGCCCCGCGACCACCCCCTCCTAGCGCTGGACAATCTCGTCATCATACCCCACCTAGGCAGCGCGACTCACCAGACGCGCCAAGTCATGGCCGAGCGGTCGGTGGGCAATCTATTGGCCGGGTTGGAGGGTAGAGAACTTTTGAGCCGTATCGTGTAAATAAAAGGAGAACAATGAGCGAGAATCACCACCACAAAGTCGTCATCATCGGCTCGGGTCCAGCCGGATTAACCGCCGCCCTGTACGCGGCCAGAGCTGACCTAGCCCCACTCGTCCTAGAAGGCTTGCAGCCAGGCGGCCAGCTAACCATTACCACGGACGTCGAAAACTACCCCGGCTTCCCCGACGGCATCATGGGGCCAGAACTCGTCGATCTGATGCGCCAGCAGTCGCAGCGCTTTGGTGCCGAGTGCCAATTCAAAATTGCCACCGAAGTCGATCTGTCCAAGCGGCCCTTTGCCGTCAAAAGCGATGACGCCTCCTACACTTGCGACGCCCTAATCATCGCCACTGGCGCGTCGGCGCGCCTCCTCGGTATAGAGTCCGAGACGCGGCTCATGGGACACGGAGTCTCGGCCTGCGCCACCTGCGACGGCTTTTTCTTCCGCGACAAGGAGCTAGTCGTGGTCGGTGGCGGCGACTCGGCTATGGAGGAAGGGACCTACCTGACGAAATTCGCGTCCAAAGTCACCATCGTCCACCGCCGCGACGAGTTCCGCGCCTCCAAAATCATGCTCAAGCGCGCACAGGACAACGACAAGATCGACTTCGTAGTCAACG
This sequence comes from Candidatus Latescibacterota bacterium, assembly GCA_022827835.1. GTDB lineage: Bacteria > Latescibacterota > UBA2968 > UBA8231 > UBA8231. The sequence goes on along the minus strand of JAJEIO010000049.1, from coordinate 246,077 downwards.
CCACGGTCGAGGAAATTTTGCAGGCGGACGACGAGTTGGCCGTGCGCGGGGTACTGCTCAAGGACACCCAAACGGATCAGACGCAGGAGTTTGCCTGCGAAGGGGTCTTTATGGCCATCGGCCACATCCCTAACTCCCAGCTTTTCGAGGGCACATTGGCCATGAACGAGCAAGGCTACATCCTCACCGACCCAGATTCGACCGCCACGGGTATTCCCGGGGTTTTTGCCTGCGGCGACGTGCAGGACTCCGTGTACCGCCAAGCCGTCACCGCAGCCGGCACCGGGTGCATGGCGGCAATTGAGGCCGAGCGGTTTTTAGCGCATTAGTGCTTGTCTGTCATGCTGAGCGGAGCGCAGTGGAGTCGAAGCATCTCTACCAACGACTCCGACGGTGCGTAATGTCTGTGATTGAGAAAACGTGTCGGTTGCAATGTCAAACCGTCTAACCCCCTACCCCATTCGCCCCAAGAAAAAGCTCGGCCAAAACTTCCTCACCGACACCGCCGTCCTGCGCCGCGAAGTAGCTTGCGCCGACATCGCGGCCGGAGATACGGTACTCGAGATCGGGGCTGGAATCGGCAATCTGACGCAGCTATTGCTAGAGCGTGCTGGGCAGGTTGTAGCAGTGGAACAAGACCGCCAGTTCGCCCCGTGTCTGAAGGACTTACAGCGTCGGCACGAACATCTCAAGGTAATATGGGGCGATGCGTTAGCCGTGGATTTTCCGCGCTTTGACAAGGCGGTGGCCAACCTGCCCTATCAAGTGGCCCTGCCGATTGTCTTCAAGCTGCTAAACCAGCGATTCGAGCGGGCCGTACTCATGTTGCCCAAGCGGCTGGCTCAGCGGCTGTGCGCCACCGTCGGCCAACAGGGCTATAGTCGAATTGGAGTCACTGTAGGGCGGTTGGCCCAAGTAGAGTGGATCGAACAGGTGGGCAAAGACGCCTTTTTCCCCCGCCCCGAGGTTGAGAGCGCACTCGTGCTCATCAAGCGCACCAAGCCCAAGTTCGCCGTGCCGTCCGATGATTTCTTCCGACAGGTCCTCGAAAGCCTCTTTGCCCGCCGCCAAGAGCAAGTCCAGCAGATCGTCCCCGCAGCCGCCCTCGCCAGCCTGAGCAAGAAGATCAAAAACAAACCCGTGTACACCGTCACACCGCGCGAGTTCGGTGAAATCACCCGCGCCTGGTGGCCGCTCAGCGAGCCAACCCCTCGAACACCTCGCGCCCCCTCCTGAACAGTTCCCGCACATCCTCGCGCTGCTGGTCGTTGTTGTAGCGGCCATACGAGTCGATCCACTTGAGCGATTCGTCAATTGAGCGGAGAAAGAAATTCGCGTCCGCCTGGCGCTCGGCTGGCGGCGCACCGCCGCGGAAATAGCTCGGGCTCGAATGCGCGTAAATGGACTGATCGAAGCTGTCGCGCGAATCGCCCCACAACCGGGCAGCAACCCAGCCGTCGCGCTCGGCCCTGAAGCCGTGGCGCAAGGCGCCTTCGCGTCGCCCTTCGGGCCATTCCCAGCGTTGGACTACCGCGCCGTTGACCACCAACTCGGCGCGCTCAATCGGGTAAAACGAGCTAAAGGTCACTTCGGCCTCTAACTCCGTGCCACTGCCACATTCCACAGTATCGCCCATGGGACGCCCGTTGAGTGTGAGTTGGAGGGCAGGCCCGTTAGTGATAAAGGTCCGCCCCTGCTTCATACCTTCGATCCAGCTCGCATACGAAAATTCCCCATCTACTTGCACGTACACGCGGTTGTTGGAGCACACAAACCAATCCGTACCAGTCGAAGCCGGCAGCCGGAGGCCGCAGTTGAGGAGCTTGTACCAGAGGTCGTATTCCGGATCCATCCAAAAGGGGTCGAACAGATTGAAGGCGTCGAGCTTGCCGAGCGCTGCCGCCACTGGGGCCTCCATGCCGCGGCCGTTGTGGCACCAGATGACCAAGCCGCCCTGCTCGCGTGCGTCGTCGCAGCAAAAGCACAAGGGCGGGTAGTCTGGGTCGAATTGCCCGGCGAGGGTGTGGCCGCGGCTGACGGGCTGCACGAGGTTGCGGATGTTGAGCAACATCACGTGACCGTAGCCAAAACCCCACGGCGAATTGTCTCCGTAGTGGCGGTTTTCCTCGCCGATGTCGAGGACGTGATGGGCAGTCGTAAACTCGTTCATCACGCCAATGGGATACTTGTTGGATGCGTAGGGCAATTGGCGGCGGTCGAGCACGCTGACGCAGGTGACGTTGTACCCCTCGACGCTGCAATCAATCCCAAGCCGCTCGTCGGGCCGAGTCTCCTTTTCGTCGTAGTGGATGTGCGTGTTGCCCGGATACCAAGCATCCTCTTGGGGGCTATACCAGCGACGCAGCGAAATCTCCACCTCGACGCGACCCTTTGCAGGCAGTTCGACGGTTGTGCGATAAGGCTCGTACTCCGTGCCGCGCTCGACCAGCACATCCGTGCGCCCTCGACTGCCCTCGACGGCAAACGCGCCATCGGAAAAGAAAAACGGCGTGCCCGGGCCGCGCTTCAGCATGGAGTTCGGCGGCTGGGAAAAGGTGCCCGAGGCGTTGAGTACATGGACTTTGGCGTCGAGCGGTTCGCCGGAGACTGCGTCGATAATCGTGCCGTGCAAGGTGCCCATAGCGCCTCCTGTCAGTTGAGCGAATACGTTTCGTACGGGGCCGCGCAGGGATTGCCGCGGCTGATGTGCATGCGGCCTTGATCGGCCTCGATCACCACCGAAAACACGCTCGCCCAAAAGCCGGTCTGCGGATGATCGTTGACGTGGCGGCAGATGGAGTGCGGATGCCGGTCGTGGTCTCGCAGGGCCGCTTGCACCTGCGCCATGCTCACGAGCGGCTCGGGGCCGAGCAACTGTTCGATGCGCTGGTGGCGCGGGACGGATTCAATCAGTTCGGGAAATTCGCGGTTGATCGGCACCAGTTCCGGGTGCAAGCAGTGGTTGGTGTGGACGACGAACTCGTCGTCGCGCAAGACGTGGACGTGGCCCAAGGTGAGTTCGAGATCGGCCGGCCCCTGCGGGGTGGCGAGGAGGACGTTGCCGGGAATGGCGCGGTCGGCCCGGCGCACCGCGGCGACCGCGTCGCTGAGCGAGGTCTGTTCGTAGATGGCGCGCACGGCAAAGTAGTGCGGGACGCCAACCGGGCGGCTGGGGGCCGGCAGGGTGTTCATGCAGACGCCCATGCCAGCGTCGTTGCAACCGATGTACGCGATGAGGCCCGCTTGGGTGACGTTCATCAGCGCGGGCTTGCCAGCCGGGCGGCGCGTCAGCACGATTGTGAAGGGGTCCAACGCGGGGTCATTGTCCCAGTTTTGCGCGGCAATCGCCCGGCCCTCAACGCTGCGCTTGGGAGCAACGGCAAAAGCCGTACAGCCCGCGTCCTCTTCCGGGCAAAGCTGATTGCGCACCTGCAATAGCATCATCTCGTCGAGCGCGACGCCCGCCCCCTCGCTCATGCCACGCAACTCGTCGAGCATGTCCGGCGCGTACGCAGCCGCGCAATCCATGCTCTGGCGGCTTATGTCCATGGCGCGCTCGCGCGAGACGGGCACGGTCTTGTTGACGCGCTCTAAGGCAATGGCGGCAAAGCCGCGTATTTCGTCGCGGGCCGCCTCCCCAATCTGTCGCCCCAGCTCGCGCGGCGGGCCGCTAACTTCGATGTGGCGGTAACGGGTGCTCATAGCAAACTCCTAATTCTCAATTCCTAATTCCTAACTGACGTTACGCAGCAGCTCTGTATCTTGTGGTTTAGTTTTTTACATAACCGTTTATGAGTGGTTTTGTTTTAGGAGTATAGTGCGGTATGGTAGTGTATATTCTTGGTTGTGTTTTTTCGTATCGGCTTATAAATGCCGATGTGTGTTTGAGTGGGTATCCTGTTAAACCATTGACAGTATAGTTTTTTTATGGGCTTAATCCTTTTTTAAGTTAAGGTTGGGACAGGCTTGCCAGATAGCTTTCTCGGCACCCCGTAGGGATATAGTGCTTGTGATCTTGTTGCCGGAGGCAATAACATACGTCAACTCCACCTTATCGTATTCGACCATATACTTGATGATACCCGAATGGGGTTTAAGGAACAGAAACTTATTTTCATCCATAGGATAAAAGCGGTCGGTGCTGTACTTAGACCGCACGGCTTTCGTCTTGCCCTCCTTGTACCACTTGGCTTGTATGCCGTGCTGTGCTATGATGGTTAAGCCTGTTACGGCCCGCTCACCCAACGGGGACTCGTTAGCAGTGAAAGAAACCGCGCATAGTCTTTTGCCGTCCTTATAGCGGTTTATAGGGGTAACAGCCATAGATAAGGTTAAGACATAATCATCCCCTTCATACGCATAAAAAGATAACGCTGGCTGAGACATAGCAGAATAATAGATACGTTCTTTGAGCAATTCAGACGTAACTGCGCGATTTATATACCAGTCACCCACCTTCGTACTCTCTGTGTCCGCCCCCGACGCCACTGGCATCCAAAGACCCATAAGCATCACCATACGCACCATCCTGTTCATCATCCTACTCCCCTTGTAAAGTGTTTTTAGTGATTACCGCACCGTAGTACGCCGTCGGCTACCGGCTTGGCATAGCCCTTGTATGTTAGGTCGTGTATGTGCGGGCTATCCATGTCGATGGGGTGGCCTAGATCTAAGAGCGCGTTAGCGGTCAGGGTAGTTATCTCTCTGAATGAGCATATCTCGGGAGCCATTATATCGCCTAGGTATCTTGGCCAGTGGTCTTTATCAGCCATCTCAAACCCTGTTTGTATGTTGACCTTATCCGGCCATACCTGCCATACGTTCCATACGGCGTTGGTTCCTATCCAGTGGTATTTCTGTCTCCACCATTCAGGGATAGTATGCTCCTCGCAGTCGCCTAAGAGCACCTCCGACCTATAGCAATCCTATATCATTCAAGACTGGATTCCCGCTTTCGCGGGAATGACGCATAGAAGAAAGACAGGGCCGATGAGCGTTTCATGCTTTCAAATCATTTAGGATTGCTATATACGCCTGAAGGACCTTCAGTTCATCCCTAATTCCTAATTCCTAATTCCTAATTCCTAATTCCTAATTCCTAATTCCTAATTCTTAAAACGACCTTGCCGATGTTGCGGTTTTGCCGCAGGATGTCCTGGGCTTCGGCTGCGCGCTCAATGGGCAGCACATCCTCGATCACAGCGCGCATGCGCCCGTCGATCAGCAGCGGCCAGAAGCGCTCTTTGAAGGCCGCGATGATCGCGGTTTTCTCCTCGTCCGAGCGGCTGCGCAAAACCGAGCCGATCAGACGCAGCCGCTTTTTCTGTAGTTCCAAGAGGTCGATCTGGGCCTCGGCACCGGTCAGGACGGCGATGATCACGAGACGGCCCCCGGACTTGAGCAGCCGCATATTGCGCGCCAAGTAGTCGGCCCCCGCGATGTCGAGGATTACATCGACCCCATCGGTGTAGGCGAGGATGGCCTCGGCAAAGTCTCGCTCCTTGTAATTGACCCCAAACTCCGCGCCCAGCGCTAGGCAGCACGCCACCTTGTCATCCGTGCCAGCCGTGACAATCGCCTTAGCATCGGCTTGGTGACACAACTGCACCGCGGCCGTGCCGACGCCGCTACCCCCGCCGTGGATGAGGGCAGTCTCGCCTGCGCGCAAGCCGGCTTCGCGGAACAGGTTGACAAAAGCGGTGAGAAAAACCTCGCAGATAGCCGCGCCCCAAGTGAAGTCGCGCTCGGCGGGCAGGGGCAGCAAATGGGTGGCGGGAACGGCCACGCGCTCGGCGTACCCGCCACCGGAGAGCAGGCCTAGGACGCGGTCACCGGGCTGCCACTGCGTTACCGCCGCGCCCGTGGCGGCGACCACGCCCGCCATTTCTAAGCCCATGTAGGGGGATACGCCCGGGGGCGGCGGATAGTTGCCGGCGCGCTGGAGGAGATCGGCGCGATTGACGGCTGTGGCATGGATATCGACGAGAACCTCGCCCGGGCCGCAGGTCGGATCTGGAACCTCCTGCCAGCAGAGCGAGTGGTCCGCATCGTTGGCTACGGTTATAGCTTTCATGGGCTATACTTTGCTGTATTGGGCAGTGGGGCGCAAGTTTGCACGGGTCGTGAGGGCGGCATATTTTTCGAGTCACAGGCTAACCAAGTGGCATCCTCATCGCTCGCGAATACTCTCAACAGACCCGATTAAAATCACCTGCGACTCAGGCCGCTATATTCAAATAATCCGCAGATGACGCAGATGGGCGCAGAATAGCGCTTGTAGCGTTTTCGTCGTTCAGAAATGGCTCTCTGAGAGGAGATTTTCATGGCACCGCTTCCCACCCGCATCACCGCCGCGCTAGCCAATGCGTCGGAACAGCGCAGCATTGCCTTCGAGTACCAGCAAACGCCAATCTACCATACGCCCGTCACCGTCGAAGCCACCCTCGACGAAAATGGATGCCTCGCAGTAGAACTCCCGTTTACCGAAGCGCAAATGGCTTCGGTCGATCTCGACGATGAGGTCAAGCTCTTTCTGGAACCGGGCGACCAGTTGCACTTTGACGCGGACTTGCTCGATCTGCCTCAGTCCCTCCGCTTTTCCGGCCAAGGCGCGGCCAACAACCAGTTCCTCGCCGCCCTGCGGTCTCGCTTCCCCGATTACCTGCGCATCGACTACAAAGACCTAGCGGTTGACGCGCATCGCAAAATAATTGACCAGCGGCGCTCGGAATTGGAGCGCTTTTTGGACGAGGGTTGCCGCCAGTATCAACTCACCCCAGGCTTTATCGCCTACTACCGCGCTAAAATCACCTATGAATGGGCTGAAGAATTGTTCCATTATCTGATCGCCTACAAGATGTGCAATGGACGGAAGCGCCCAGTTATCCCTGCGGACTATTACGACGCCCTCGATTCAGTCGAACTGGTTGACGAAGCGGCTATCGGCATAATCGATTACCGTCGTTTTCTGTGGAACAATTTCATATACATAATGGAAGAAGCCGAGGAGCGAGCCACACGGGAGCAACTATCCGAGGAAGAACGCCGCGACGGTATCCAACCTCACACCATCGCCTACCTGCCAGACTTCATTGTGCGGTTGAACGAGGAGCAACGCCGAAGCGACTTTCTCCAATTCCACACCATCATCTACCACCTAGCCAAACGGCTCTTGCACGGAAAAGTCCTGTACTTCTTCCTCTCTTGGGAAATCATCGAAGACTTCCAACAGGGCCGTTTTGACCAAGGAGACCAACGCCTAGCCGAATTCATCCAAGACAACCCCTATCCCGAATACACTGAGATCGTCGAAGAAGTCGTGCGAGAAACATCCAAGTTCAAACCCGGCCAGCCCGCGCCCGACTTCACCCTCGACGATCTGCAAGGCCAAAGCGTTTCCCTGAGCGATTTCAGAGGTCAGGCGGTTTTTTTAGACTTTTGGTCAAGAGGGTGCGTCCCGTGCATCGAAGATTTTCCCTATCTGGAACAGATCAAACAGCAGACCCAAGACCAGAAGGTCGTCTTCCTGAGCATCTCCTTGGACTCCGACGCTGCGTGGCACCAAGCGGTCGAGGAGCACGGCCTGACCGGCGTCCACGTCCACTCTCCGGGCGGCTGGCAGGCAGCGGTGGCTCAATTGTACCAGATCCGGAGCATACCCACCTATCTCCTAGTGGGACCTGACAGCCTACTGGCTGGCCGCGTCAATGGTGTCTGGGATGTCGAGGAGGTGGTCTCCCGCATTGAGGAAGTAGCGTCTGGGAAGGTGCTGTCGTCAAAAAGCGAACAATCGGGGATAATTATCAAGGGGTAGCCGCATTAAGGGCGGTCTGAGGAATGCGATTTTTGCAGGGTCGGCGTATTTTATACCTTCATTATGCTTTCAATCAATAGCATCACAATTCAACGAAACGCATCCGACATGACCAATATCGAGATCAAGGCACGCTACCCCGATGTCGAGCGCGCCGAAGAAAACCTCAACGCCCTCGGCGCAGGGCTGGCGGGAACCTTCCACCAGAAGGACACCTATTTCAACGTCGCCCAAGGGCGGCTCAAGCTGCGCGAGCTTGGAACCGACGAAGGTCATCTGATTTTCTACCATCGCGAGGACCTAACCGGCCCCAAGCGCAGCGATTACGAAATTGCCAAAACCGAAGACCCCGAGGGCCTGCGCAACATCCTCAGCAGCATCCACGGCGTCTGGGTCGAAGTGGAAAAGACGCGCCAAGTCTGGCTGTGGGAAAACGTGCGCATCCACCTCGACGACGTAAAGGGTCTCGGCCAGTTCGTCGAGCTAGAGGCCGTGACTGAAGAAAAAGGCGTCGAAGAATCCCACCGACGCGTCGAGGCCCTAATGCGGGCCTTAGAAATCACTAGCGACCAGCTAGTCAAAGGCTCCTACGGGGATATTGTTGCTGCTAGTTGACCCAGAGCCATGTCGTGGCCGACCAAACTTGATCCCTGCTACGTGAATCGTCGCGTCGATCTTCCCTACGGACTAAAAGTGGAAGAAATCAGGGTCGGCAGTGTCCCAACTTTCGGAGCCGACTTACTTTCTCCGTTGACCTCCAGCGTGGCCAATTGCGGAATTGCGGCTTTTGCGATCTCGAAAAACTCGGGGTCGCTTTCAATGCCAATACTCTCATAGCCTACGGCACACGCGGCGGCGATAGTCGAACCGCCACCCATAAAGGGGTCGAGCACTATCCCCTCGCCCAGCGGCAGGGCCGCACGCACAATCTGACGCATAAAGCCCTGCGGTTTGAGAGAGGGATGCGGCGCGATGTCTCGTTCCGCTGGCCGAGTGGGCGCACTGCGGATGACGTCGCCAAAAGGGCGCTCGGCACTGATCCGCCTCAGTCCGCCCGTTTTCCACTCGCGCAGATTGTCCTGTACGCGCCCCTCGCACGGCTTGCGAAACAGGCCCCAAGGTTCCCAACCGGAGCGAGGCATAACGGTGACGTCCGCAAATTCGTCGTGTGCATTCTTAGGACGATCGCCGCCCCGCAGCGTCTGCACTAGGCGGATGATCTCGCCGCGCTTCTCAAAGCCGCTTTCGACGAGGGCGGCATAGACCAAATGCGACAACAGGGGGTTGGCGGCAATGAAAACGTGCCCCCCCGGCACGAGCACTCGCAATGCCTGCTCACCCCATTGTCCAAAGAACGCAGCAAGCTGCTGCTTGTCGCCGTTGCTGAGGACGGTAAACCGAGGCAGAGGCTGGCGGACACAGCCGTCCAAAGCGGGCGGGATGCGCCAGACGCCACCCCGTCCGCGCCGGAGTTTGTCCTTTTCTTGGGTGGTGTACTCTTTCAGGCCGTAGGGCGGGTCGGTAACGATGGCGTGGACGCTGTTAGGAGGACAATGCTCCATCCATGAGAAGCAATCCTCTTGGATGAGCTGATATGAGGCTTCGCCAGTCTGATAGAGCACTTGAGACTCGGCGACAGCGGGAGGCGTATTTTGCGGTTGATCGGTACTCACAAAAGTGCCGCGCAGGATCGCCGACGCCTCGGCTGGGTGCTGCGACAGAATTTCTCGAAGGTCGGAGGGCAAGTAATCGGCCAAGATGAGGAGCGGATCAGGGTCGGTCGCGCAAAGTTCGGCTAGGCGTCGGACTGTGGCCTCGGCGGGTCGCGCCTTGCCGCTTTCGAGGCGGGAAATGTACCCCTTCGAAACCTGAAGGCGGCTTGCTACATCGGCTTGGGTCAATCCGCTTTCAAGGCGAGCCGCCTTCAGGTGATGCCCAAACTGAACCATGCGGACCTTCTCCTAGGTGGGATTTGAGGATTTTGAGGCTAATGTATCTATGTTTACTTATATGGTCAACCTCGTTCCCAACTGTATATCGTCGTGTTGCCAACGCCTCTACGATAGGGTGTATATCGTCCCTTCCCCTACTCAAACAACCCTTCCACCTCGTCGCAGAGCAGAGCGGCTTCCGCAGCACTCGTGCTCTCGGCGATGACGCGGACGATGGGTTCGGTGTTGGAGGCGCGGAGGTGAACCCAAGGGCATTCGAGCTGTCCGCTCAGGTAGAGCTTGGAACCATCGCGCACCGGGTGGACATACGCCTCGGGATAGCGGTCGCGCAGCGCGTCAATGGCCGCGTCTAGCTGCTCTGGAGTACAAGTAATTTTGCGCTTGTCGATGGCGTAGCTGGGCAGCGCGGCGATCAGTTCCTCAAGAGATCGTCCGGTACATGCCATAGCCTCCAGCACCAAGGCCAAGCCGAGGGCCGCGTCGCGGCTGGGGCTGATTTGGGTGACAATGACGCCGCCGTTGCCTTCTCCGCCGATGACCGCTCCCTCAGCTATCATCTTTTCCACCACGTGAACTTCGCCGACCGCCGTGAGAAAGACCGGGCAGTCGTGGGCAGTGGCCGCGTCTGTAACGGCCTGCGAGGTGGAAAGCGTGGTGACGACCGGGCCGGACTGCCGCGCCGCCACCGCTTGCACTGCCAGTGCGAGCGTGTAGTCTTCGCCCACGGGTGTGCCACTCGCATCGACCAACGCGACGCGGTCGGCGTCCGGGTCGATGGCAAAGCCGATGGCGCAGCCGTTGTCGCGCACGGCCTGACCGAGCTGGACGAGATTGGCAGGCACCGGCTCCGGGTCGTGGGCGAAATCGCCGTCGGGCCGCGCGTTGATAAGCGTGGCTTCGACGCCCAAGGCGTCCAGTAGGCTTGGAACCACCAAGGCCCCCGTGCCATTGCAGGGATCGACGGCCACCTTGAATCCGGCTTGGCGAATGGCGTCAGCATCGACATAGTCCACGATCTTCTTCACATGGCGCGCCACCACGGCGTCTGGGCCGATCGTTTCCAATCCGCCGGACGCGGCACAGCGAAACTCGCTCGCGTGGAAGAGGGCCTCGACGCGCGCGCCCTCTTCCGCATTGAGGAAGACGCCATCGGCGCGCACCAGCTTGAGGCCGTTCCAAGGGGCCGGATTGTGGCTGGCGGTGATGATGATCGCACCCTCGGCATCGAGCTCAGAGATCATCAGCTTGGCTCCAGGCGTGGAACACATACCCACATCGACGACGCGGCAACCCGTCTGGTGCAGAGCGGCGGCCGCCGCTTGGGCAAAATCCGCTCCAGACGGGCGCGTGTCGCGGGCGAGGACGACGGTATCGCCCGGTGTCAAGGTGGTGCCAAAGGCCGCAGCAAAACGGGCGACGACCTCATCGGTGAGCGATTGGCCGACGAGGCCGCGAATTCCAGAAATGCTGACGATGAGTGGAGCATTAGACATAATTTTTTCTTCCTCAGAGCTTTTCGACGACAAGGGTAGCGCGGCGTTGCACCCCCAGTTGGTGGGCGGCATTGCCGCAGTTGACCGCAATTTCCAACAGGTCGGCGCTGCCAATCAAAGCAAGCGGCTCGCCCAGCTCGCCCTCTTCGTACGTGCGGCAAAGTTCCGTGATTACGCAGTCACCGAGGCGGATGTGCAGTGCGGTACCCCACGGCGCAATGTCGGCGGCCGCAATGTTGCTTACCAAGTTGCCGAAGCCATCAATGTGGATGATGTGGCCAGCGATGCGATTGGCCGATTTACAAGGTGCGGATTCATCCAAGCGCACCGGATCGGCCACCGGCGGGCCGACGTCAGCAAGGGCCAAGCCGCGGCAAAGGTGAGCGGCCAGCGGAGCGAAGAGGTCGCGACCGTGGAAGGTGCTACTCAGGTCGGGCCGCCCGAGGTCGGGTCGGGCGATCTCGTGTATCCGGCTGTCGGCGCAATCGAGGACGAGGCTAAAGAGGCCGTTGTCCGGCCCCACCCACAAATGTCCGTTGCTCTGGATAGCAAGGGGACGTCGCCGGGTACCTACGCCGGGATCGACGACGGCTAGATGAACAGTACCGGGTGGGAATTCGCATGCGGCGTGGCGCAGAACAAAAGCGGCGGAGAGCACGTCTTGGGGCGGAATCTGATGGGAAATATCCACGAGTTGGGCCTCCGGTGCGATGCCTAGAATAACCCCCTTCATCGCGCCGACGTAGTAATCGCCATCGCCAAAGTCCGTCGTCAGCGTGACGATTGGGGCCGCACGCCGCATGAATTTATTCTGCATTTTGCACGCATACCTCCCGCTTTCCAAGTATAGCGACATATTCAATTCGCCGCTTGCGTCCCTCGGTTGATAGCACACGGCTCGGGCCTTAGATTTGCCGCTCAAATCCCCCCCTGTCCTTTGCAGCGCAAGGAGGATCGCCATGGCCGTCAAAAGCCACATTGAAATAGCGCCCGGCCTCAAGGTCGCGGCCCAAATGTCCCCAGAGCCGAGCGACGAAGAAATGGCCTTTGTGCGGCAGATGGGCGTAGAATACGCCGTGACTTGGATCGACTCGGCCAAAGCAAGTCCCGAGTACTATCGCAGTCGCCGAGAGCACTTTGCCCGCGGCGGCATCCAGCTCTACGGCTTGGGCAATGGCAGCGTCCACAACGTGGATGCGATCACTCTCAACCTGCCCAACCGCGATGAGAAAGTAGAAGAGTATAAGGCGCACATCCGCAACTTGGGCCAAGCCGACATTCCCTATACAACGTATGCCCACATGGCCAATAGCGTGTGGAGCACGCCGCCGGAGCAGACCCGGGGCGGCTCTAGGGCGCGGGCCTTTGACATGGCGCGGCTCGCCGAGGCTTCCGGTGGCGGTTTTACCGGCGAGGGCCTGACGCACGGCCGCGAATACAGCGAGGAAGAACTGTGGGACAACTTCGCCTCCTTTGCCGTGGAAATCGCACCGGTCGCCGAGGAAGCCGGCGTCCGCATTGGCATTCACCCGGACGACCCACCCGGAGTGCCATTGGGCGGCGTGCCCCGACCCATTTTCAGCAGCTTCGACGGGTACAAACGCGCCCTTGAAATCGCCGACAGCCCCAACGTGGGAATGTGCTTGTGCATCGGCTGCTGGCTAGAGGGCGGCGAGGCCATGGGCCGCGACGTGGTAGAGACGATCCGCTACTTCGGCGGGCAGGGCAAGATATTCAAGGTCCACTACCGCAACGTTGACCAGCCGCTGCCGCACTTTGTCGAGACCTTTGTCGATGACGGATACTTCGACATGTACCAGGCCATGCGCGCGCTGGCCGAAGTCGAGTACGACGGCACCTTGATCCCAGACCATATCCCGCAGATGGGCGACGACGGGCGGCTGGGCACGGCTTACACACTGGCTTACATGCGCGCCCTGCAAAAGAGGGCCGAAGAAGAAGTCGATTAGTTTGGAGAGGTAACACAAAGGACTGAAAATCGCTAAAGTCGCCATGCCTGCATCCTACCCCCGCATTCCCTACGGCTGGGCCGATTTCCGCGCTATCCGCTTGGAAAACCGCCTCTACGTCGATAAGACCCGCTTCATCTACGCGCTCGAAGAGGAACGCTATGCCTTTCTGATTCGCCCCCGTCGCATGGGCAAGTCCTGCTGGGTGTCCCTGCTGGAAAATTACTACGACCGCAGAGCAGCCGACGAATTCGAGGCCATCTTCGGCGGCACCGACTTGGGGCGGCAGCCAACGGAAAACCGCCACCGCTACGTCATCCTGCGCTTTGACTTTTCGACTTTTGACGACGCCTTGGAAACCTTGCAGGAGCGCTTTGAGACGTATTGCCACTTGGAACTCAACCACGCGCTAAGACGCAATCGGGATCTGTTTCCCCAAGAGGCGAGCCAGCACATCCTCTCGCCGCCCTCCATTGACGCCAAACTCGCCGCGCTATTTCTGTATGCCGAAGATCGCGGTATTCCGCTGTACGTGCTCATCGACGAGTACGACAACTTTGCCAACACGATACTGGCCTATCACGGGACAGAGGCATATCAGTCCTTCACCCACGGCGGCGGCTTCTACCGCAATTTCTTCGCCACCTTGAAGGCCGGAGCCGGGCGAAGCGGCGGCGGCCTAGAGCGGCTGTTCATCACCGGGGTGTCGCCGATCACCATGGACGACGTCACTAGTGGCTTCAACATCGGCAAGAACATCAGCCTAGAACCGGGGTTCAACGACCTGCTCGGCTTCACCGAAGAGGAGGTGCGAAATCTACTGGAAATGTACCGGGACTGTGGCGTGTTCGATCAAGAGGTCGATGCCGCGCTGGCGGTGATGCGGGAATGGTACAATGGCTATCGCTTCGCTAAGCGTGCCCAAGGCGATCTCTACAACACCGATATGGTGCTCTATTTTCTCGATGGATCCATACCGAACAAACCTATGCCGGATCAATTGATCGACACCAACGTGCGCATCGACTACGGCAAGCTGCGCCATCTGTTGACGGTCAACCGCCAACTCAACGGCAACTTCGACCTACTGCGCCACATCATCGGCGAGCAGCAGGTCGATAGCGACATCCAAATCAGCTTTCCCCTAGACCGGCTCGACCGACGCGAAAACTTCCTGTCGCTGCTTTTTTACTTCGGCCTGCTCAGCATTCGCGGGGTGGAAAGTGGGGTGCCCCGGCTGGGCATTCCCAATCAAACGGTCAAGCGGCTGATGTACGGCTACCTACGCGATGCGTACGATGACGTGGGTTTGTTTTCCCTCGATGTGTACACCTTCTCCCGCCTAGTGCGTGCGATGGGCTACGACGGCACTTGGCAACCAGCCCTCGATTTCCTGCGCGAGGCCCTCGTCGAGCAGACCGGCATCCGCGACTACATGGATGGCGAAAAGGTCATTCACGGCTTTGTCGCCGCCTACTTCAGCATGGTAAATCACTTCCTACTGCACTCGGAATACGAGCTGAACAAGGGCTACGCCGACCTGTACCTGGAGCCATTCGTCGCCCAGTATTCCGACCTGCAGTACGGCTACGTGTTGGAGCTAAAGTATCTCAAGCGGCGCGAGCCATTGGACGAGTCCCTGCTAGCGGCGACGCTGCGGGAGGCTGCCCAGCAGGTGCGTGGCTACCTCGCGGACCCAGGCTTGCAGCGCCGCTATCCGTCGGTGCGACACATCGGCCTCGCGGTGGTGTTTCACGGCTGGGAGATGGTGGCCTACGAGGCAGTATATGCCGACGCGGAGGCCACCGCACCATGACGATCAATCTTTCTTCACACACCTGAATTAGGATCTATAAGATGAAATCTGTACTGACTTTGACCCGCCTGCTCGGCCTGCTCGGTCTCGCCCGCGTCAGCGCCGAACCCCTCATTGAGGGGCGGGTGCGGCTGGACTCTGGCGAGCCGGTCGCCGACGCGCAGGTGCGGCTCTTCGATTTGACCGACTTGGGGCGCGAGGCAGTGGCCCGAGCCACGACCGATGGGACCGGGTATTTCGCGTTGCCGTTAGCGGCCCTAGCAGGAAGTGCCCTGCCTGAAGGATTCGCCTTGGGGCCGAATTACCCCAATCCGTTCAATCCCTCGACGATCATTCCCTATCAACTGGCCACTGCGTCCCAAGTGCGGCTAGAGGTGTTCAACCTGCTCGGGCAGCGCATTGCGACATTGGTGGACGGGGAACGGCCTGCGGGCTTTCACACAGCGACGTGGCACGCGACGGATGTAGCGGGTCAGGCCGTGGGCAGCGGGGTGTATATCTACCGGATGACGGTGGGCGCAGCCAGCCAGACCGGACGAATGGTGCTGATAGACGGGCAAGCTGGTGTCTCGGCTGTAGGGGCGGCTTCTGTCTGGTCCGGTGTCTCGAGTGGAGACGGATCGACTGGAGGGGATGCACAGGTGTATGGGTTGATCGTCTCGGGTGAGGGGTTGGTTCCCTATGTGGATTCGTCGTTTCAGGTTGAAGCAGGTATGGTGCCGGTGGAGTTGGTCGTGTCGTCGGTCCATTCGGGGGGCAAGGTCACGGATGACGACTGTGCCTTTTGCGACCTGTTCGACGCGCTTAACGACGGTGAGGAAGAAGAGGAAGCTCGCCCCAGCGGGAAGGCCCAGGCAATCCTCGAAGCGCCCGCCGCGCCGACGAATCTGCGCTTTGATGCCCCTACGGATTCGTCCTGCACGGTTCGCTGGGATGCGGCTGAGGGAGCCACCGACTACGATGTCAACTACAAGCCAGCTGTCGGTGGTCAGTGGACCAACGAACCGCATAGGGGGATTAGGCTATCCAACACGATACACGATCTTGAGCCTGGGACAGAGTATCGCTGGGCCGTCAGATCCGAGAATGGAGAGGGCAGTTCTGCATGGGTCTTCGGGCCGAATTTTACGACCTTGGAGGAAGAGACGACCGAGACGACGGAAGAAGAGGAGGACGAGGCGACAGAAGAAGAAGAGGACGACGAGAGGGAGGAAGAAGCGGCGGAAACGGATAGTACGTCCAGCTCGGGATCGGATCTGATCATTCAAGTGTCTTCGAAGAGCGACAGCCCCCTGACGCCGGGGCAATTCTTCTCTCTAGTGGTGCTCGTCCGCAACCAAGGGGACGGTCAAGCCGCCGCAACGACGTTGACTTACTATCGCTCGACCGACACGACGATCTCTGTCAGCGACACGAAAGTGGGCACGGACGCAGTGGACGCTCTGGCGGCCGGCTTTAGCCTCAAGTCGATCCGCCTGACCGCTCCGTCGAGTGAAGGCACCTACTACTACGGTGCCTGCGTGGCATCGGTAGCCGGAGAGTCCAATACCGATAACAACTGCTCTAGTTCAATGGCAGTGACGGTCCGGTCTGGATCGAGTCCCGTGACCATCCCCGACGCCAAGCTACGGGCGGCGATTGCGGCGGAGTTGGGCAAGGCAAGCGGTGCGACGATCTACAAGAGTGAACTGGAGACTTTGACCCGCCTAGACCTAGGGAGAGGGTCCGAGGCGGGGACTGCGTACATTAGCGGTTTGACCGGGTTGGAGTTTGCTACCAACCTGAGCAGTCTGAAACTTCGGAATAACAACATCACGGATATCTCGCCGCTTTCGGGCTTGACCAACCTGGAAAGTTTGGACTTTACGGCTAACAACATCACGGATATCTCGCCGCTTTCGAGCTTGACCAACCTGGAAAGTTTGGACTTTACGGCTAACAACATCACGGATATCTCGCCGCTTTTGGGCTCGAAGTTTTGGACGTGGTGGCTGGACCTCAGGGAAAATCCCCTGAGCGTGTCCTCCATCAACGATCATATTCCCGTCTTGCAGGCCCGATTTATGGAGGGACACATCGGTAGGTCTCTTCTCTTTGGCCCCCCGCTCCGCGAGAGCGACTTTGATATCGAACTCGTTTTCCTCGACCGCTTCTCCTTCTCCGATGGTCAGAAGCGGATTTTCCGACATGCAGCGAGACGCTGGATGTCGATTATTAGGGAGGACCTGCCGGACTACAAATTTACTCGGGGCTGGTCGTCAACAAGCTGCGGCGATCAGTCATACGAGATTCCCTCCGGGGAGCGGATAGACGACCTACGGATCTATGTGGGCAGCGTAGAAAGAACGGGCGAGATAACGATCCATATAGCCAACAGAGAAACAACTTATGAACCCGCCGCGTTTGCTAGTTTACACCTAAACCGCAAGACCCTTCTGCCCCTCGTAGGATGTGTGACAAATAACTTGAAATTTAAGAGAAAGAGTTCGTCGTCTTCAAGTGGCACCCTGGGCGTGTGGCTCCACGAGATAGGACACATACTGGGGATCGGGATGGCAGTCATGTACCAGTCCGACTTCTTGCAGGATTCCTCGGACGATCCGCACTTCAACGGCCCGCGGGCGATTGCCGCGTTTGACGACGCGGGCGGACGGGACTACACGGGCGCAAAGGTGCCGGTCGAGAAGAGTGGGGGCCACTGGAGAGCCCCTATGCTCAACGGCGAACTTATGAGTGTTGGTTCAAGGCTCAGCGCGGTCACGATTCAGGCCCTCGCCGACCTCGGCTACGTCGTAGATGTCACCCAAGCCGACCCCTATACCCTGTTCAGTACCGCCGCTAGGGCCAGTGCTAAGATCGCGGCCCCATCTACTATGGAGCCGGAGTTTTCGTGCGGCGTCGGCCAACAGCAGGAGCCGACCTATGTGGTTGATCCGCAGGGGAATATCATCCGCACCCTGCACAGGTAAAGCTAAAAGTTGACCATGCCCAAACCCCCAACTCGTCGGCCTCCCGACCCAAAAGCCTGCGCCGTCGCCCGCGCCGTTGGCGAGGCAGTCCACCCGGCCAAGGTCATCCTGTTCGGCTCCCGCGCCCGGGGCGACTTTACCCCAGATTCGGACATCGACCTGCTCATCATCACCGGCCCCGGCCCGGTGGACCAGCAGACGTACCAACGCACCAGCGCGGTAGCCCATCGCAAAGTCGAGGAACTATACGGCGATTCGATCAGCGTTGATTTGCTCCGCATGAGCGAGGGAGCCTTCCACTATGGTTGTCGGGCGCGCAACCACGTGGCTGGCCAAGCCGTCCGCGATGGCTTTGAATCGAATGGAGACAAAGTGACCTACGACAACTCAGAACCAACCAATTTGCCCGATATACGACAGCGCATCGCCAATGCCGAGCGCTACCTCAGCGATTTAGAAATTCTCGCAGAAAACCCCCGGTCTTCTCAAGAAGCCATTGGCTTTCACACGCAGCAGGCCCTTGAAAATGCTCTCAAAGGCTGGATTTCCGCGCTCGACGCCGAATATCGCAACACCCATGATCTGACGAGGCTAATCGCAATCGAGCGCCAGCATCCGGCTGAAAACAACACCTCGGCTGGCGAGCGGCTGGCGTGGCTAACCGAGTATGCAATGCGCTACCGCTATGCTGGCACGGAGGTGGTCATAGACGACCGCTTTGCACTGCTCGCGACCGTAACCGAGACCGTCGCGGCGATAATCGCCCGCATTCGTGCGCTGACTGCAACGGAAGAGGAAATGGGTCAACAGAGTTCGTCTGCGCAATCGGATGAATCGACAACAGAATAGCGCGATGTCACCTCACTGAATTTTCTCAAAGGAGCTAGACATGCTAAGCAAGGAACAGATAGCGCAATATCGCGAACAGGGCTACCTCAAAATCCCCCAACTCTTCACGCCCGAGGAAACCGAAGAGTTGGCCTCGGAGATGGTGCGGGTGATCGAACAATGGGGGCAAGAAACCATCGGCTGGGTCGGCCCCTGGCGCGATCGCTACCTCGAAGAAGAAGACCGCCTCAACACGCGGGCGGTCTTCATGCACAACCCGCACTTTTACTCGGCCGCTTGGGGTCGAGTCCTATTCCATGAGGCAATGATCGCCTGCGTGCGGCAACTCATCGACGGCCCCGTGCAGTGGCATCACACAGTCCTGCACGCCAAGCCGCCGGAGAAAGGCACGCCCTTCCCCATGCACCAAGACTATCCGTTCTACCCGCACGACGGCCCGGATTTTGTCGATTGCTTGTTGCACTTAGACGACACGCCGCTGGAGAGCGGTGCGCTGATGGTCGTGCCGGGCAGTCACAAGCAAGGGCCGCTGGAGCATGTGCTGGGACCGGAAACCGCCCCGCACCTGCCGCCCGCGCAGTACCATCCCGATCGCCTCGACAGCGTCGCCGTGCCGGCAGAGCGCGGCGACATGATCTTCTTCAGCTACCAGACGATCCACTGGTCGGATTGCAACCGCACGGATTCTTGGCGCAAATCCGTGCGCTTTGGCTATCACAGCACAGCGCTGCGGCCGGTGGGACGCGCTGAGGACAATCCGCATCGCATCGACCAAGACAACGTGCTGGATCGCAACAACAACATCGTCGTGGCCGGATTCCGGGACAACGAGATGGAGCCAGCGGCTAGCTAAGGACGAGCCTAATGACAGCAAAAGACGCGAGTGAAGTCGGCCTGATGCAAGAGGCCAACGATGCCCTCGGCGACAGCACCGAGCTACGGCGGCGCTTGGACGAACAAGGGTACATCTTCTTGCGGCAGATCATGGCCAAAGACAAGCTGCTATCTCTGCGGCAGGAGATGACGGAAGTACTGATGGAGGCCGGGTTTTTAGTCGCTGGCACGGATCCCATAGACGGCATTGCGCGAATCGACGCGCAGTGTACCGAAGGCGATCCCGAATACGCCGACGTCTATCACCGAGTGTACAGCTTAGAAGCCTTCCACCAAGCCGGACATTGGCCGGAGGTCTTAGCCGTGATGGAGCAAGTAGTAGGTGGCCCGGTGTTGCCGCATCCCCAGAAGATCGCCCGGCTGTGGTTTCCCCAATACACCGAGCACACCACGCCCATGCACCAAGACTTCGTCCACTTCCAAGGCAGCTTCAGCACCTATACCTTCTGGGCACCCGTGGGCGATTGCCCGCTGGAACTGGGAGGATTGGCGGTACTGCCCGGATCGCATAAAATCGGCAAGGTGCGCGAGCACCACTTCTCATTGGGGGCCGGCGGCCTAGCCGTGGACGAATCCGAACTGACCGGGCGCTGGCTCAGCGCGAATTACGAAGCCGGAGACGCGCTGATCTTTCCGAGCCTAACCGTCCACCAAGCCCTGCCCAACTACACCGAAGATCGCCTGCGCATTTCGCTCGACAACCGCTACCAGGCACAGGGCGAGCCGATTGCGCAGCACATGCTAGACCCGCACCTGATCGGCGTCACCGGCTTTAACTGGGCAGCCTGCTACGCGGGCTGGCAAAGCGAATCATTGCAGTACTATTGGCAAGATCTAGACCTAGACGTGGTACCGCAGTCGTCCCAATGGGGGGATCAAGGGTTTACTGAAGCCCTGTCCTTAGCGCGGGACGGCGACGAGCGTGCCCTGTACCAATTGCGGCGCATTGCGCGGCGCGATCCTGAGTCCGAGCGCGGGCAGCAGGCTCTCCAACTCCTACACGAGGTGAATGTATGAAGGCAATTATGGTCATGTTCGACTCGCTCAACCGGCACATGTTGCCGCCCTACGGCTGCGATTGGACGCACGCGCCCAATTTCCAGCGGCTCGCCGAGCGGTCGCTCACTTTCGACACCAGCTACGTCTGCTCCATGCCGTGTATGCCAGCCCGCCGCGATCTGCACACCGGGCGGCCCAACTTCCTCCACCGCTCTTGGGGGCCACTAGAGCCGTTCGACGACTCCGTCCCTCGAATGCTGCGCGAGGCCGGAGTCTCGTCGCACCTCATCAGCGACCACTACCACTACTGGGAGGCCGGCGGAGCTACTTACCACACCCAGTACAACACTTGGCAGTTTTTCCGCGGCCAAGAGGGCGACCCGTGGATCGGACAAGTAGCCGATCCGCCGCCCGTAGAGGCGCACGCGAGCAATGCGGGCCGCAGCATGTGGCATCGCCAAGACCGCGTCAACCGGCAATACATGCGCCGCGAAGAAGACCAGCCCCAAGCGCAGACCTTCCAGTCCGGCGTCGAATTCATCCGCCGCAACCACGCAGAAGACAACTGGTTTTTGCAGATCGAGACCTTTGACCCGCACGAGCCGTTTTTCACCCAACGCCAATACCAAGACCTCTATCCAGCGCTTTTTAAGAACCGCTCGTCCGTGCTGTTCGACTGGCCGACCTACGGCCCCGTAACCGAAGAGCAAGCCCTCGTCGATCAATGCCGGGGCCACTACGCATCGCTGCTGAGCATGTGCGACGCCCGCCTTGGCGACATCCTCGACGAGATGGACCGCCTCGAACTGTGGGACGACACCATGCTCATCGTGTGGACCGACCACGGCTTCCTGCTCAGCGAGCACGACCTGTGGGCCAAGATACAGATGCCTTGGTACCGCGAGCTGTCCAACACGCCGTTCTTCGTCTGGGATCCGCGCTGCGGCCACGCCGGCCAGCGGCGACAAAGCTTGGTGCAGCCGTCGATTGACTTGGGACCAACCCTGTTGGATCTCTTTGAGATGGAGCCGACCGCGGACATGCTGGGCCAGAGCCTGCGCGAAGTCTGCGCGAGCGACGCCCCCGCGCGCGAGGCCGCGATTTTCGGCAACCACGGCGGGCAGGTGAACGTCACCGACGGCCGCTACGTGTACATGCGCGCACCCGCCCAGCCCGACAACCAGCCCCTGTACAATTACACACTCATGCCCACGCACATGCGCGACCCATTCTCAGTCGATGAATTCGCCAACGTAGAGCTAGCCGAGCCGTTTGGTTTTAGCAAGGGCTGTCGGCTGCTGCGGACGCAAGGACACACGCGCAGCAAGCAGCACGAGTACGGGACGCTGCTCTTCGACTTGGAGCAAGACCCACGCCAAGAAAACCCGCTCGCCGACGCGGCGTTAGAGCAGCGGATGCAGGGACTGTTGTGCACACAAATGGAAGCGTGCGAAGCACCACAAGAGCAATACGAACGCTTGGGAATCTAATACAGGAGAACATTATGCAGAGTCCGGCGCAAAAAGCCATCGTCATCGGCATGGACGGAGCCGCCATGGAGTTAGTGCAACACATGGTGGACCAAGGTCACATGCCCCACTTGGGTCAGCTCATGGCGCAGGGCGTCAAGCGGCCCATGATCGGCGTCTTTCCAACCCTGACACCACCCGGCTGGACGGCGACTTCGACCGGGGCTTGGGCGGGTACCCATCAAGTCATGGACTTCAATATCCGCAAGCTCGGCGGGCGTCTTGACGAGACCGTGTGGGGCATCAACACCCAACTTTCGCAGGCCGAGTACATGTGGAACACGGTCGAGCGGGCCGGTAAAAAGCCAATTTTGGTCAAGTGGGAGATGTCCTGGCCGCCGACCGTGCAAACCGGCATCCAAGTCGAGGGCACCGGCCCCGGCGTGTCCAACGTGCATCAGATCACCGGCTACCATCTCTTTGTCGGCGGCGGCTGGACGCCCCGGCCAATCGGCGGTCCACGCGATCCCGAGACCTTGGACCCGAGCGCCTTGCAAAAGGTCCGCAACATCGATCCGGTGGAGATTGTCCCGGCGGAAGGATGGCAAGACGCGCCCGCATCCGCGCTGCCGCCCAAAGAAGTAGAGCTAGTCGTCGAGATGCTCAAGCGCGGTCGAGCTGACATGCGCCGACAAGGCCGAGAGGGAACGCCGAAGCATTTCTACGGCTTGATATACGCCTCGGCCGACAAGGGCTACGACCGACTGCTCATTTGCCGCAGCCGCGATGCGGGAGATCGAGTCGCCGAGCTAGCAGTGGGCCAATGGACCGAGTGGTGGAAGGACAGCTTTGAAATCGACGGCCAAGCGCTTGACGGCTACGTGCGCATGAAACTCGTCAGCCTGAGCGCAGCAGGCGATGTGTTCGAGCTTTTTGTGCCGCAGATCTGGCCAGCGACCGGGTACACGCAGCCGGAGGAAGTGGCGCAGCAGATCGACAAACACGTCGGCAATTTCCTGCAGAATCCAGCACGCGACGCCTTGGGCGTTGTCGATGACGCGACCTATTTCGAACTGTTGGACTTCCACCACCAGCGGCTGGCCGAGGTGGCTGCTTACCTGACGGAGAGCAATGACTGGGACGTGCTGTTCATCGAAACCCACGCCTCGGATTACACCAGCCACTTCTTCCTCTCACAAGCCGACGAGTGCAGCGGAGCCGACGCGCACACGCTAGCGCGCTGCCAAGCGGGCGTCGCCGAGACCTACGCCTCCATAGATCGCATGATCGGCCGCGTCGTCGAGTTGGCCGATGACGACACCGTCGTCGCGGTCGTCGCCGATCACGGCGGCACCCCCAACCAACACCGGCCGGTCGATATCGCCGAGGTGCTGGAACAGGCGGGCTTTTTGGTCTATGCAGACGCGGAGAAAAAGCAGATCGACTGGCAGCGGACGCGGGCGGCCAATGTGGGGCTGGTCCACATCTTCATCAATCTCAAGGGACGCGAGCCTACGGGGATCGTCGATCCCAGCGACTACGAGCAGACGCGGCTCGACCTCATCGAAGCCCTCCACGCCTACCGCCATCCGCAGACCGGGCGTGCTCCTTTTGCCCTCGCGCTGACGCGGGAAGACGCAGAGATGGTCAATCTGGCGGGCGAACTCGTCGGCGATGTGGTCTATGCCCTGCGGCCCGAATACGACGGAGCGCACGGCAAGCAGCTACCCTCGGCCACCCTCGGCATCGGCGGCCAGCACTGCACGTTCGTGCTAGCTGGTGCTGGCGTCAAGCAAGGGCTGGCACTCGAGCGGCAGGTGCGGGCGGTAGATGTCGCGCCGACGCTGTGCTACCTGCTGGGGATCCCCATGCCCGAGCAGGTGGAGGGCGGCGTAATCTACGAGGCACTCGAAGACGCGGACTGGCATCTGCGATGAAGGCAGCCTACTACTGCGGCGACCGCACAGTCGAAATCGGCGAGTGTCGGGTGCAATCCCCTGGCGCAGATCAGGTGCGGATCGAAGTGGCCTATTGCGGCGTATGCGGCACGGACATTCACATTTACCTAGGCCATCAGGACCGCCGCATCGACATGCCCCAAGTCATTGGGCACGAGATGTCGGGGCGGATCGCGGAAGTCGGAGCCGACGTCGAAGGCTGGGCCGTAGGCGATCCGGTCGTAGTGCGCCCCTTAGAGGCTTGCGGCGCGTGCGCGGCTTGCAACGTCGGCAATGGCCATATCTGCCAAAACCTAAACTTCATCGGCATCGACAGCCCGGGGGCCTTCCAAGGGTCGTGGACAGTGCCAGCCCACACACTGCACCGCCTGCCGGACGACATGCCGATGACGCTGGGTGCCCTAGTCGAGCCACTAGCAGTTGCCTGCCACGACGTGCGCTTGGGTGAAGTGGTGCCCGGCGAGAAGGTGGTGGTGATCGGTGGTGGCCCGATCGGCCTGCTCAATGCACTAGTGGCGCAACACGCGGGGGCCGAGGTGCGAGTGGCCGAGGTCAATGCCTTTCGGCTGCAAGCGGCGCACGCGCTGGGGCTGGAAACCGTCCATCCGCTAGAGGAGGACTTGCTCGCCTACGTCGAAGACTGGACCAAAGGCGCGGGGGCCGACGCAGTCTTCGAGGTTTCCGGCTCGTCGGCCGGGGCCGAGGTAATGACTAAGCTCGCCAAGGTCCGGGGGCGGATCGTGGTGGTGGCGATTTTCGCTGACGCTCCTAAAGTAGATCTCTTTCAATTCTTCTGGCGCGAGTTAAAAATGTGCGGCGTGCGCGTGTACGAACCCGAGGACTACGACCGCGCCATCGAACTGGCAGCCAGCGGCGCGCTGCCGTTAAACGAGCTGATTACCGAATACCTTCCCTTAGACGCGCTCCCCGACGCCTTCGCCCGGCTGACAGCGGGTACCGACGCAGTCAAAATTTTAATCGACACCCAAGGGGAATAATATAGAATGAGCATCTTGGACCTTTTTAAGCTCGACGGCCAGACGGCCCTCGTCACCGGGTGCCGCCGAGGCATCGGGCGCGGATTCGCGCAAGCATTGGCCGAGGCAGGCGCGGATATCGTCGGCGTCAGCGCCTCGCTGGAAGCAGACTCCGAGGTAGGCCAAGACATTGCCGAGCGCGGCAAGCGCTTCACGGGCTATGCCTGCGATTTCAGCGACCGGGAGGCGGTCCGCGCCTTCGTCGAGCAGGTCAACGCCGAAGTCGGCCCAATCGACATCCTCATCAACAACGCCGGTACGATTCGGCGCGCTCCGGCTGAGGAACATGGAGACGAAGACTGGGATCACGTCATCGAGGTCAACTTAAACGCGCAGTTCGTGTTGGCGCGAGAATTTGGCAAACAGATGCTGTCCCGCGGCCGAGGCAAGATCGTCTTCACCGCTTCGGTGCTGACCTTCCAAGGCGGGATCACAGTGCCGGGCTATGCCGCGGCCAAGGGCGGGATCGGGCAGTTGACCATGGCGCTGGCCAACGAATGGGCCGGTCGCGGAGTCAACGTCAATGCCATTGCCCCCGGCTATATCGCCACCGACAACAATCAGGCCCTGCGCGACGACCCCGTGCGCAACGAACAGCTACTAGTGAGAATTCCAGCGGGCCGGTGGGGCACACCGGACGACTTAAAAGGCGCGGTGGTATGGCTGTCGTCGCGGGCCGCTGACTACGTGCATGGAGCCGTCGTGATAGTCGATGGCGGGTGGATGGGTCGCTGATATGGAATTGAGTAAGGAGTCGTAGAGTAGTGAGCTTACAGAACGTTCCAGACAGCATTAAGCGCGATGTGGCCCGCGGAGTGGCGATCCTCAAAGAGGCAGGCTGTCAGCAGGTGTATGTATTCGGCTCCGTAGCAGAGGGACGCGTACGGCCCGGCTCAGATATCGACTTTGCCGTCCGCGGCTGTCCGGCGAAACAGTTTTTCAAATTGCAGGGGAGACTACTCATCGAACTGCGTCGCTCCGCTGACCTAATCGACTTGGATGCAGACCCAGATTTAACGGCCTTTCTCGAACGCGAAGCGGGCATGATCCATGTTGGATGATCGTGCTCAGGCCCACATTGAGCGAGAATTGCAGCAGATCGAGAGCCTTTTTCTTGAGTATCGCACATTGCTATCTGAGACTAGTATCAATGAACCCAATCTCGTTGAATTAACTGCATTAGCGGGTGTTCTCCATTCGTTCTACAACGGTGTGGAAAACGTATTCCAGACTATTGCTAAGCGGGTGGATGGCCAGATGCCAACTGGATCGGACTGGCATTGGGAGCTTCTCCACTAGAGTAAGGTTGCTTAGCAAAATCGTTTTAGGATTTCCATTGAAAGCCAAATCAGTCCCATCCCAACGCAATCACAACGCATTTTCCCGCGAGGAGATCCCATGATCCGCATGGCGCAATACGGCACTAAGCACGGTCACGCCGCTGGCAAACTCAAGGCAATGCTCGACAACCCCGAGGTCGAAGTCGTCGGCCTGTACGAACCCGACGCCGAGCGCCGCCAGCAAGTCGCAGACGACGAACTCTACCGGCAGGTCCGCTTCTTGGACAGCGAGGAGGAACTGCTCGGCGATAGCTCCATTGTCGCCATCGCCTCCGAGGGCCGCAACGACGAGAGCTTGGACCAGACCGAGCGCATTGTCCAAGCTGGCAAGCACGTGTGGTACGACAAGCCAGCCGGGGACGATTGGGCGCAGTGGCAGCGAGTCGTCGCAGAGGCGCGAGCCGCCAATCTGCAAGTGCAAATGGGCTTTATGCTGCGCTACCATCCCGGTTTCAACCAAATCGCGGAGTGGGCGCGGTCGGGGTTTCTGGGCAATGTCTATTCAGTGCGTGCCCACATGTCCACCAACATCACCGTGGCCGGGCGCGAAGTAATCGCCGCCGGGCACCACGGCGGCATCTTCTACGATCTAGCTGGGCACATGCTCGATCAAGTGGTGTGGATTTTAGGGCGGCCGGACAAGGTGACGACTTTTCTGCGCAACGACACCGGCGTCGTGCCCGCGTTTCAGGACAACACGCTCGGCGTCTTTGAATACGAGCGGGCTATGGCTTGGGTCGATATTGCGGCGATGGAGCCGCAGCCGATGGCGCGGCGCTTTGAGGTCTATGGCGAGCGCGGCAGCGCGATTTTGCTTGAGCCTTTTGAGCCGGGCCACACCATCCGGCTCTGTCTGACCGAAGCCGCCGATGGTTATACGCAGGGCGAGCAGATGGTGCATTTTACGGGAATTTCGCGGCAGGGACTTTACGAACTCGAATTGGCGTCCCTTATAAGGGTGCTCAAAGGCGAACACGGGCCAGACCGCTCGCTCGACCACGAACTCCTCGTGCAAGAAACCTTGCTGCGCGGGACCGGGCTTATCGCGGGTTGAGCCATGCCTCGGCAATCACGCGTTTGATCGGCGGAATCGCTAGCTGGAAGTTGCGGCCGACCGGGCGCGGATGCGGAAACCACTTCCACAGCAAGGCACCAACCACGCGCGGCTCAGCGGCGATGGCGTCAAGCGCGGCGCGCATGCAGGCCACTTGGACGGGAAGCGCGTCCTTGCCATCCACCGGATATGCCCACGGCGCAATCGGCGCTTGGTGCGACTGGTTGTAGCCCAGCTCAGTGAAGAGGATGTTGCGGTTGTGTAGCTCGCCAAAGGCCCGCAGTTCCCCCATGCGCTCTGCCCAGCCAGCGCGGATATCTTCTTCGTCGTAGTCGGGATCGTCAGTGAGGGGGAAATAAGCCTGAATGCCGATGACATCGAGAGCATCCCAGAAAGGAACTTGGCGGTAGTCAGTCCAATTGGCCGCGTATGTCAGCGGCGCGTCGGTGCGCTGGCGCACCTCGGGAATGAGCGCGCGCCATTCTTCCTCAAAGGTCAGCATGCGGTCCAACTCAGTGCCGACGACAAAGCCGTCGGCCTCCCGGCAGACAGTGGCCAACAGCGCGATCCACTCCCGATAGTCCCGCCAAAACCGCTGCCAATCCTCAGCGCGGGTAAAGGTGATTTCGCCCCGCCAAGAAAAAGGCGAGCGCCAATAGGCGATATGAGGCTTGATGTAGATGCGCAATCCCAAGCGATGGGCCTCGCGGATGGGGCGGACGATATGGGCTGGCGGGTCGTCTGGATCGATGTCCGACCACCGGAGTGAGCCGTCGGCGCGGATGCTGGCGTAGGGGTGGATCGCCACCCAGTTGGCACCGACAGCGCGAATGTCCTCCATGGTCGGCACGATGGCGTCACTACCCCAGTCGCGGCCAATGCCGTGCGTGGAGATGGTGATGCCGCGGACCTCCGTATCGTCGGCCACAGTCGATCCGGCGAGAGCGAAGATGAGAACGAGGGCATTGATAGCGTTGGACATATTAGGGTAAATATACGGAACCACGCCTATACCCGATGGGAGACCGAATCATGCGTCCGAACATTCTCTGGATCTGCACCGACCAGCAGCGCTACGATACGATCGGCGCGCTGGGCAACGAGCACATCCGCACGCCGAATATCGACCGCCTCGTCGGCGAAGGCACCGCATTCACCCACGCCTTCTGCCAAAGCCCGATCTGCACCCCCAGCCGCGCCAGCTTCCTCACCGGCATGTATCCGAGCAGCGTCCACGGCTGCACCAATGGCAATGCCTACTGGGCGGGCGCGGCCCCGTTGGTCACCAAGCTGCTAACCGACGCTGCGTCCTACGACTGCGGACTGGCCGGCAAGCTGCACCTAGCCGGCGCGCACGGCCGGATCGAGCCGCGCGGCGACGACGGCTATCGCGTCTTCCACTGGAGCCACGACTCGCGCGACCAGTGGCCCGAAGGCCACGCGTACGCCGATTGGGTCCGCACCCAAGGGCGCACCTTAGCCGAACTGCGCGAGGATCCAGCCCAGATGCCGCCTGCGCTGCACCAGACCACTTGGTGCGCAGACAAGGCCATTGAGTTTATGCGTGATGAGCGCACCACGCCTTGGCTGATGAGCGTCAACATGTTCGACCCACACGCGCCCTTCGACCCGCCACAAGAGTACTTGGATCGCTATGATCCAGCAGCCCTGCCCGATCCGCTGTGGAGCGAAAAGGACCTCCAGGCCCATGTGCAACTCGGGCCGGTGGACGGAGCCGCGTCCATCAGCTTGGATCAAGCCAAGGAAGTCATGGCGGCGTACTACGCCATGATCGAATTGATCGACGACAATGTAGGACGCATGATCCAAGCTCTAGAAGAAAGCGGCCAGCGCGAGAACACCCTCGTGATTTTCACGTCGGATCACGGCGAGCTGTTGGGCGATCACCAACTCGTGGGCAAGGGGTGCCGGTTTTACGAGTGCTTGGTGCGAGTACCCTTGATCTGCTCCTGGCCGGGACGCGTACAGGAGGGCCGCGTCTGCAATGCGCTAGTCGAGCTGATGGACATTGCCCCGACCTTACTGGAACTGGCCGAAGTCCCCGCGCCTGAAAGAATGCAGGGACGCTCGCTGTGGCCGCTGCTGACCGGCCAAACCCAGACGCACCGCGCCTACGTCCGCAGCGAGTACTACCGCGCCCTAAATCCAGACGCACCGGGTCGGGAGCATCTCCAAGGCACCTACGGCACGATGATCCGCGACCAGCGCTACAAACTGGTCTGCTACCACGACCGCGCCCAAGGCGAACTGTTCGACTTGCAGGAAGACCCAGGCGAGTTCGACAACCGCTGGGACGATCCCTCCTACGCAGACGTGCGCTTCGCGCTGCTGAAACAAAACTTCGACGCACTGGCCCAAGCCGTGGATATTGGCCCCAAGCAGGTTACGCAGTTTTAGCGGAGTGCGCAGTGGTGGTTGCCGACCAGAAAAGGGCCTATCTCTGCGGATTGGCCTCAGTGCTGCTGTGGTCAACCGTAGCGTCGGCGTTCAAGCTCACCCTCCGCTACATGGACTTTGCCGAACTGCTGTTTTGGGCTAGCGGCACTTCGACATTGGCCTTGGGGGTGCTACTCGTCGCGCAGGGGAAAGTGGGACAGGTGCTCAGGAGCCGACCAACTGACTACGCCCGCTCGCTGACGCTGGGTGCGTTAAATCCCCTGCTCTACTATCTGATCCTCTTCAAAGCCTACCAGCTTCTACCTGCCCAAGAGGCGCAGGCGCTCAATTATACTTGGGCTCTCACTCTGACTTGGCTCTCGATTCCACTATTGGGACAGCGAATCGGTCGGCGCGACCTGACCGCGGGCCTGATCTGTTACGCCGGTGTGCTAGTCATCTCCACGCGCGGCGAAATCTGGACCTTGCGCTTTTCCGATCCACTCGGCGTGGCCTTGGCGCTGGGCAGCACAGTGGTATGGGCTTTCTATTGGATCTACAACATCCGCGACAGGCGCGATCCCGTGGTGCGGCTCTTCCTCAATTTTGCTCTGTCGCTGCCGCTGACGCTCGGCTGTGTCCTGCTGATGGGACAGTGGCGGGCACCCGCTTGGCCGGGTTTGTTGGGGGCGGCTTACATCGGCCTTTTTGAGATGGGGATCACGTATGTCCTGTGGCAGTGGGCACTGCGCTACGCGGAAAACACCTCCAAAGTCGGCAACCTGATCTTCATTTCCCCGTTCTGCTCCCTAGTGCTGATTCACTTTGTCTTGGGAGAGGCAATTCGCTGGGCGACCCTAGCGGGGCTTGTGCTCATCGTCGCCGGCCTGCTCTACCAGCAAAGGGGCGCAAGGGCTCGCACCTGATAGCACCGGCATAATACATTGATTGGCTCTATGCGGTCCATTCAAAATGGGGGGCAGTTCAAACTGATGATTCTTCATCGGAGTATTCTTCAGCAAGAGTAAGAGCAATTTTACTCCTCAGTTCTGGAACATCTTTCGTTGCTGTTACCCAAACAATAGACCAATCTACTGCAAAGTAGGCGTGAACGGCGTTAACTTTTGTAGGACAGCGCTGCGTAAGAGATCATTTTGGGAAAAGGCATCCTGCTCGACACCAAGGAGAAATTGACTGATGGCATCCGCAGCTTCTACCATGTCGGTAAGATATAGTTCTTCACGACGCATAGAGTACTTCTGCGCTAGAAATTATCGCTTGGCGTATTTTTGGCTTCAGTCCTCCCTTGGGTACTAAATCTACCTTCCGGTTAAGTACAGCCGAAAATTCTCTCTGCATTTTGGCTAGCTTCATAAAGCCTACTTGTGCTTCTGGTTGAAATTCCACCAGAAAATCGAGGTCACTGTCTGGGCCGAAACTATCCCCAAGAGCCGATCCGAAAAGCGCAAGCTCCCGCACCTGATAGCGTTGGCATAATACATTGATTGACTCTATAGGTATATCTATATCTTGGCTTGTCATTATATCGTCTCCTCAAGGATAAAAGTCCCATTCCACCAGCCCGTAGTTCCACCCTTTAATCCCTACCAATTCGTATAAGACCCATCATCGCGCAGATAGCCGGTGGGTGGTCCATAGTCCTGCGTTGACACGGCATCGAGCGCGGCCTCGTTGAATTCAATACCGAGACCGGGGCCTTCGGGAGGCAAGAGGTACCCAGATTCAAACGGCACCTGCACCGGAAACTCATCGGTGAGTGAAGACATCGGCGCACGCGGAAGTTCCTGAACGCCGACGAGTGAAGATGCTAAACAGAGATGTAAGCAGGCAGCGGTGGAAACCGGCCCGAGCGGGTTGTGCGGTGCCAGATAGATGTAATGCGTTTCGCACCACCCGGCAATTTTGCGCGCCTCGGTCAATCCACCGGCGATGCACAAGTCAACGCGGCAGTAATCCATCAGGTCCTCCTCAATGGCTTCTCTAAAGGTCCACTTGCTATCAAATTGTTCGCCGACGGCAAGCGGGACGGAGGTCTGTTGGCGCAGCCGCCTGAGACTGGCTGGGTTTTCACTGCGCAGCGGATCTTCAATGAAAAACGGATTGTAGGGAGCAACCCGGTTGCAGAAATCGAGGCTATCCGCCGGGTCGAGACGGGTATGCACGTCAACTAACATGTTGACCTGATCGCCTAGTGCATTGCGCACGGCCTCCACCTGCTCAACACCGTGCTGAATAGCGCGTCTGGGTTCAAATGTCCCTTTGTCTGCACCATCGGCCAAACCCCAGCGGACGAATTTCCAACCGGCCGCATGGGTTTGGCGACAACTCTCGACGAGGGCATCAATCGTGCCGCCGCCATTGTGCGGATAGCAGACGACCTTGTCCCTCGTGCGTCCACCTAAAAGCTCGTACACAGGCACATTGAGTGCTTTCCCTTTGATGTCCCAGAGCGCGATATCCACGGCACTCACTGCGGCGGACTGAACGACACCGCCAGGGAAGAAGCCACCGCGAAACATCACTTGCCACAGATGTTCAATTTGGAACGGATCTGCACCGATGAGAAACGGCTCAAAAGAGCGAATGACTTCGGCCAAGGCGAGGGCACGCCGTCTCAATCCCCCTTCGCCGAGACCGTAGATGCCCGCATCGGTTTCTACTTTGACAAAAAAATAGCCGCTCGATCCAACAAAGGATTTGATCTTGGTAATTTTCATAAATTCCCCGTTGATGTTTTATATTGCTCACTCCACCGACCCGTAATGCGGCCCCCATTGACGGGCTATATCCCGCCCCTGCGCTAGCAGTGCCTGTTGTTCGCCAGCGTCCAACGGCGCATAGCGCCGCACCCATTCGATATTCTGCACTAATTCCTCTTCGTTATACATTCCAATGACTGCCAGACTCACCCCCGGCAATCCCAAGGCGTAGCGCAACGCCCGCTCATGATCGTCAAAGCCGCTATTGGTCAGCTCCGAGGGGCGGGTCGTTTCGTACTCCATGTCGATGGCACCGCCGTACACCTTCATCGCAGCGACGGCGGCGTTCTGGGCGCGAGCCAAGGGCAGGACCACCTCCTCAAAGTTGTAGATGTGACAGTCGGCGAAGCTGAGGGCAAACATGCAGGCGTCGATCTCAACTTCGCGCAGGACCTTGGCGGATTTCCACGGCGCGTGGTGAGCGGTGATGCCGATATAGCGAGTCCAACCGCGCCGCTGCGCTTCGCGCAAGCCGGCGAGCGCACCGTCTTTGGCCAGCACTTGTTCCACGTCTAAATGCCCCAGCGAGTGGACGTACACCAGGTCCAAATGATCGGTGCCCAAGGTGTCCAAGCTCTTTTCGATGATGTCGAGCGCCTCTTGGTAGTGGGCCGTGTGGGCCTTGCTGACCAAGAATAGCTCGCGTCGGCAATGGGGGACGATCTGGGCAAGCTGACTCTGGGCGTGGTCATAGCCGGGGGCTGTGTCGATGTAGGTAACGCCGAGATCAATGGCCCGTTCAAAAAGCGCAATGGCATCCGCGTCGGCTAGGCCAAAGCCTCCGGGGGCCGTGCCCAAGCCGAGCAAGGGGACGCGTTCGCCGGTTTTGCCGAAGGTAACTTGCGGCAGGGGTGCTATGTCTATGGAGGCGGTAGTCATAACAGCTACTCCGTAGGAATTAGGAATTGAGAATTAAGAATTAGTCGCCGTTTGCAACCTGC
The DNA here is from genome assembly GCA_022827835.1 of Candidatus Latescibacterota bacterium. Classification (GTDB taxonomy): domain Bacteria; phylum Latescibacterota; class UBA2968; order UBA8231; family UBA8231. Next base: position 212,346 of record JAJEIO010000049.1, on the reverse strand, counting down.
TGGGAGTACGGGCGGCTAATTCTCAATTCCTAATTTAACCAGCCGGCGCGTCGGCAACAGGGCGCACTTTGTCCGCGTCCTACCGTTTGGTATGTTAAGCCGACGAATTTCACTAGCACGATAAACGCGAGGAGGACATTTTGGTCATTCGCAATTGGCGCAACGTCACGCCCGTCGTCGGGCATGAATCCAAACTGATCTGGTCGATCTTCCGCGCTCAGAGCGCCGAGGGGCTAGACGAGAAAGAAGCAGTACTTCTAGGGTTTTCCGGACTAACGCTGCATCGCCTGCAAGGGGGACTGGACGGCGATTACCACGAGCACGAGGCCACCGAGCAAGTGTACTACTTCCTCAGCGGCCAAGGGCAGATGAAGATCGACGGAGAGATCTACGAAGTGCGCGAGGGCGACGCAGTGCATATTCCGCCGAAGGTCAAACACCAGATTTCCAACACGGGGGACGACTGGATCGAGCACTTGATCATCAGCGCCCAAGTCGCAGGATAGGCGATGCCGGCAACTCCTCTGATTATGGACGTCGATACGGGCGTTGACGACGCCCTCGCCCTGCTTTTGGCCTTGGCCTCGCCCGAGGTCGAGTTAGTGGGTGTCTCTACGGTGGCTGGCAATGTGCCGTTGTCGCGGACGACCGACAACACACTGCGCCTGTTGCAATGGGCGGGGCGCGCCGACGTTCCAGTGTACGCCGGCGCAGAGCGACCCTTGGTGCGAGACGCAGTCGCCGCAGCCGACGTGCACGGCGCAACCGGTCTAGGCGCGGCCCAGTTGCCCGAAGCGCGCACCTCGTCAGCAGGCGACGGGGTGGAATTTCTGCTGAAGACCTTACAAGCGCGCCCCGGAGAAATAATCCTCGCTGCCACCGGGCCGTTGACCAACCTAGCGCGAGCCGAGGCGCAGGTGCCGGGCGTACTGCGACAGGCGCGTCAAGTGGTAATCATGGGCGGAGCCGTGCGCGTACCGGGCAATATCACGCCAACGGCCGAGTTCAATTTCTACGCCGATCCGCATGCCGCGCGCCAAGTCCTCGCGTCCGAGGCCGAGCTAGTGTTAGTGGGACTAGACGCCACCCATCAGGTCTGGCTAGCGCAGGCCGCCTTGCAAGCCTGCACAGGTCCGTACGCGGCGTTTTGCCGTGCAGCGTGTGAGCCAGTAATCGCCTTTGAGTCCGTGCACTACGGGTCTGCCGGAATGCACGTGCATGATCCCGTGGCCTTAGGCGCGGCCCTGTGGCCGCAACTCTTTCGCACGCAGCAACTATGGGTGGATGTGGAGGCCTCTGGCGAGCTGGCCGCCGGACAGGTAGTAGTTGACCAACGCGCCTTGGCAAGCGACCAAGAGCGGCTGGGGCGGCCCGTAGCGTGTGCGGTGGACGTGGAACAAGCGCGCTTTCTCGAACTATTCACCGAGCGTGTATTGACGCCTTAAAGGTTCCATCTATGTATCGCACCCGAAACAGTCGCGCCCCTCACAACCCCATCTGCCCCACTGTGCTTAGCCTTGGCACGGATATTGCAAGAAGAGTGAGCGAGTCGCCGCTGCTATATCGCGTCAAGTCCCAATTGACGCAGGGTTAGCACTTTTGAGCGGCTTGGCGTATAATCAGCAGACGGTCTTGGCCGTTGTTTCCAAGGAGAACCTCATGGACCTCACCCGCGAATCCTCCTTTGCCCAGCACCTCGCCGCGATAACAAAGAGGAGGTAGCATCATGAGTGAGCCACTGCCACCGGAGCGGCCTTATCCGCTAGATCGCGAGGGCCGCATCGCCCGGCTGGAGGGCATTGTCGAGCAAATCGACGTCCGCCTAGGCCGTATCGAAACCAAGCTCGACGCCAATGACGCCAAAATCGACGCGACTCGCGAGGCCCTTGACGACAAAATTGACCGGCTCTACCGCTGGGTGATACCGCTGCAGATCACGACGATCTTAGCGATTGCAGGGCTGGCGTTTAAGACATTTAGCGGCTAATTACAGAATTAGACCCCGTCTTGGCGGCCCCAAAAAAGCGGCAGCGGGCACCACTGTTCAAGTGGGGTCGCCGCCGCAGGCAGGGGCAACACGAGCGAGGGCACCAGAGGGCCGCAGAGCAAGCGCATGGCCGTAAAAGTGTCCATCTGCAGCGCAGGTGCAACCTCAGTGCGAACACACTGCGCGTCGTCCCCCCGTACCTCCAGCGCAACCCGACCGTAGCCCGCAATCTCCACGACGACCGCGCCGTCCATCAGAGGCACTAGCGCGGCGCGCGTCTTGAGCAAGGCATCGAGCGTCGCCGCCCAATCGAAAATCTGCCAATTGCCCGAACTCGATGCACTCACACCTTCGCTGAGCCGGGCCAACTTGGGCAGCAGGCGGCTCCAAGGCGGCAACTCGAAACTGGTAGTCCCGTAGCGCTGCACCCAAGCAGCAGCTATGTCCAGCTCCGGCTCGCCCTCATTGACAGCCAACAATTCGGTGACGCCCGTCCGGTCGGCTTGGGCCACGAGGTAGCCGATCATGCGGCCATCGCGCGAGCGGGCCACATAGGGCCGGTGTCCCCAGCTCAAGAGCAGATTGTAGAAGCGATGCGGAGCGCGCACTCCGCGAAACGGCTGAGCGTCGTGCAGGCCAATCACGCCTTGCAGGTGCGCGCGATCCTCTCGCTTAAGCGGATAAAAGTCAATCCCAAAATCAGCGTCCCCCAAAACGTGTCGCACATTGGTTTGGCTCAGCGTCAGCCGGTAGTACACGCCGCACTTCTCGTAGCCAAAATAGCCGTAGCGCTGGCGCTGGCCCCCCAACCAAGACAGGTGAAAACCCTCGGCGGGCGCGACTTCGACGCAATGGGCCATGAGTTGCTGCATGTAGCCGCGACCGCGGGCGTGCGGATGGCAGGAGACCCCGCCGATACCCGCCACGCGCAGGATCTCACCTCCCCAGCGGTAAGCAAGGGGAAACAACCCAACGATGGCGCGGATGCGACCGTTCTCGCGCAGGGCAAAGTTCCAACTCATCTCCTCTTCCCCGCGCCGATACAAGACCGGCAAAATGGCCTCAAAATCTCGGGGCGGCGCTTTGCCAAAGGCGAGGTTAAGGACGTCGAGGGCCTCTTCAAAATCCTCGGCGTGCAGCCGGCTGATAGCAGTGGACACGACGCCTAGGCAGTCGGCTGGAGGCGGTCGGCAAATTTCCGGCGGAACGCCTGCATCTTGGGATCGATAACTATCGCGCAATAGGGCTGGTTGGGATTGAGCCGATAGTAGTTCTGGTGGTAATCCTCGGCCGGCCAAAATTCGCTGGCGGGCGCAATCTCAGTCACAATCGGATCGGCCCACAGGTCGCTCGCGTCCGCAGTGGCTTTGGAGGCGACAGCCGCCGCTTGCTGCTCAGGGCTGTGGTAGAAAATCGCCGAGCGGTACTGGGTGCCGCGGTCCGCTCCTTGGCGGTTGAGCGTGGTGGGGTCGTGCGTGCGCCAGAAGATGTAGAGCACGTCGTCAAAGCTGATGACCTCGGGATCGAATTGCAGTTGCACGACCTCGGCGTGGCCGGTCTGACCGCTGCAAACGGCCTCGTACGTGGGGTTCTTCAGCTCGCCGCCCATATAGCCGGAGACTGCGCTGGCAACGCCTCGCAGATCTTGGTACACGGCCTCGACGCACCAAAAGCAACCCGCGCCCAAAGTGGTAGTTTCCAAACTCATTTTGCGTCCTCCATCCACTGCTTGTATTGCCGCCACGTGCCGCCCTTCGGGTGCTCCTCTAGGGTGTGGTGGACCCGCTCGTGTGCCCGGTGATTGTCCTCGACGAGGCGGCCGAGGCCGCGACCGTGGGCCCGATGGACGAACCAGAAAACTAGCGCAAAGAAAATCAGGTATAGCCCTTTGCCAAAGTATTCCATAGCATCCTCCAAATGACTTTAAGGTAGGAACCTCCGCGCTCCCCGGCAACGCGCCCCGCTTGACCGACGCAGGCGGTCGCTTACCTTGAAACGCAGAAAGGAGACAACACATGTTGTACAGAGCATTTGGCCAGACGGGCTGGCAGGTCTCGGCCATCGGTTTGGGAACTTGGAACATTGGCAACCAATGGGGGCCTATCGACGAGGCCACCGCTTGGGACACCGTGCGCACGGCCTTTGACTGCGGCGTCAACCTCTTCGACGCGGCCGAATCCTACGGCACGCCCAACGGGCTGTCCGAGGAGCGGCTGGGACGCGCCTTAGCTGGCATCCGGCACCAAGTTTTTGTAGTCAGCAAAATCGGCAATTGGGGAGCGCGCACCGGGCAGGGCGTGCCCAAAACCACGGTCGATATGATCCGCCTGTGCGCCCACGCTTCCTTGCACCGGCTGCGCACGGACTGGCACGACGTGCTGCTGTGCCACGACGGCAACATCGCCGATCCGTCGATTTACTTGGATGCCTTTGCCGCGCTCGTCGAGGAAGGACGGCTGCGGGCCTTTGGCATTTCAACCAATAGCCTAGAAGTACTCCAGCGCTTCAACGCTCGGGGCGACTGCTCGGTGGTGGAGATAGACTATTCACTGGTCAATCTCCAGGCCGAAGCCGAGCTTTTGCCCTATTGCCAAGAGCACGGCATTGCTGTGCTAGTGCGGGGGCCGCTGGCCAAGGGGCTTTTGTCTGGTCGCTACACCAAGGAGTCGGTTTTTACCGACGAAATTCGGCAGTCTTTCAACGCCGGTGAGGAACAACGCGCCAAATTCGAGGCCCAGCTAGCGCACATCGAGCGCCTCGCCGAAATCGTCGAACCCGGCGAGGGCATGGTGGAAAAATCCCTCCAGTACGTCATTTCCCATCCAGCCGCGCCGGTAGCCATCCCCGGTGCCAAGTCAGCGACCCAAGCCCGCGCCAACGCCGCAGCCGGAGCGCAGCTTTTGCCCGCCGATGAAATAGGAAAGTTGCGGGGAATATGAATTATCGACGCAAAAGTACATATACTATCGCAAAGAGGAGCATCCCATGACCGTAGTAGGCAGCGGAGCATTCACCTATGCAGTGCAGCAGGATTGGTTTGAGTTGCCGGAGGGCTGGCGCTTTGGCTGGGTTCCGGCCGTGGCCTGCGACTCCGAAGATCGGGTCTATGTGTACAGCCGCAGCGAGCGTCCCATGGTCGTCTTCGACCGCGAAGGACGCTTCGTCGCCTCGTGGGGCGAAGAGGTGCTAAAGGACGCCCACGGCATCTTTATCGACGACCGCGACCAAATCTGGTGCGTCGAGCGCGAAACCCACTGCGTGCGCCAGTTCACCCGCGACGGCGAGCTGCTGCTGACCTTGGGAACGCCAGACCAAGAAGGTGCCGAGGGCCAGCCCTTCCGGCTGCCCACCGACTTGGCGCTCGACGCCGACGGCTATATCTACGTATCCGATGGCTACGGCAACGCCTGCATCCACAAGTATTCTCCCGACGGCGAATTCATCAAGACGTGGGGTCGTCCGGGCACCGGCCCAGGGGAGTTCGACCTGCCCCACTGCGTGCGCGTGGACCAGCGCGGACGGCTGATGGTGGCCGACCGCGCCAACAACCGCATCCAATTTTTCGACCTCGACGGCAACTACCTAGAAGAATGGGGCGGCTTTCACCATCCCGATACGATTTTTCTCGACGGGGATACGGTCTATGTCGCGGAACTCGACCAGCGGGTGAGCATTCTCAACCTCGACGGCGAATGGCTCGCGCAGTGGGGGTCGGGCGAGCGCATCGACGCGCCGGGAGAATTCCTCGGCTGTCCCCACGGCATCTGGATGGATTCCCACGGCGACCTCTACGTGGGGGAAGTGCAAACCGACCACCGCATCCAGAAGTTCGTGCGGCAAACCTAAGGAGGTTTACTATGAGAAAATCTTTAGTCAGTTTGGCAGCTCTAGCGGTGTTAGGAACCTCAACCCTAGACGCCCAAGTGCCACTAGTAGGCGATCCGGCCCCCGATTTTCTCTTAGACCGAGTCGATGGCGGCCAAGCCGGTCTGAGCGACTTTGAGGGCCAAGTCGTGCTGATTTTCTTTTTGGGCTATAGCTGACCGGTCTGTCTCTCGCGTGCCGAGAGCTTTGAAGAATTGTGGCAGGAATTTGCCGCCGAGGCTGACGAGCGCTTTGTTGCTCTAGGGGTGGATGTGTGGGACGGCACCGCGGAACAGGTGCATACCCGCTGGCGCTTGGGCAAGGGCGTGACCATGCTCCTCTTGCTGAACGCCAGCCAAATGGCGAGCGATTATGGGCAATCCTATCAGACCTTTGCCATCATCGACCACGAGGGCCTCATCCGCTTCAAGACCACCTCCCTGATCCCCATGGAAGAACTCCGCGACGAGGTGCTGCTGGCGTTGGCCGACATACCTCCTATCGAGGAGGAAGTGGAGGAACCAGTGGAAACGGCGGTGGAAACATCCGATCAGGCGTCCGTGCCCCAAGCCTTTTCGCTAGCCCAGAACGCGCCCAATCCGTTCAACAGCAATACGGTAATCCGCTTCGCCCTGCCACAGCCGAGCCAAGTCGAGCTGGCGATCTACAATCTGCTCGGCCAGCCAGTGGCCGTGCTCGTCCAAGGGCCTAGCGCGGCCGGGACGTTTTCCGTGCGTTGGGACGGCCGCGACCAAACGGGACAAGCGGTAACTAGCGGAGTGTACCTGTACCAGTTGCGAGCCGACGAGTACACAGAAGTCCGCAAGCTGCTGCTACTTAGATAGGGGCAGTCTTGTGGGCATCCAAGCGACATCTGCGCTCATCTGCGGATCAGAAAAAGCGATTGAGCAGCCGGACTTCGACGCCCTTAAACCCTAGCACCTCATAGCAGATGCCGGCCGTGCAGGCCAGCCCCGAACGGCGCTGGCCGACGAAAACATTGAGGATGTGGCCCTCGCCAATGTCGGCACCGATGTTGAGGCCGCGCCACCACGTGATGCCGGAGGGATCGGCCCCGGTTTCCAATTCGTCGGAGGTGCGCTGGATTTGCACGGCGGCGGAGAGGCCGGGCGCGCGGTGGATCGCTAAGGCATAGTATTGGTTAGTGTAGGGAAGTGCAAAGTCACCAAACCGCCGATCGACGTCTTGAAATTGGGCGTCGAACTCGAAGGTATATAACCCGTCTGGAAGCCACTCCCAGTGCGTGCCCAAGAGGCGACTTTTGTCGTCGAGGAGAATCCGATTGTGGTTGAAGTCGGCAAAAAGCTGCACATCGGCGCTTTGGCCCAAGGGCGAATCCATCTGCACAAAGAATTCGCGCAGGATGTTGTCGTCGGCTGCGCCTGAATCGCCGCGGCGCGTGGCGCGAGTCGCATTGGCAGTGAGAGTCTGACCGCTGGGTAGAACATAACTCAGTTCGGCTTGGTAGCCCTGCTCATCGTCGGCGAGCACATCGTGCGTGATGCGGTTGAGGAGATAGGCCGAGTGCTCGCGGATCAGGGGCGGAGGATTGTTGATGTGTTCGAGGGCAAAGTCCTCGTAGTCTTTGTATTCCAAGCTCAAGCCCCACGGCCCGGACGCCAAGGTAGCCGCCAGATACAGGGCACGGCCCAAATCGCGGTCGAGCGAAAAGAAGCGATCGAGCGCCACATCGCGCTGAGCGTACTCGCCTTGGAGATCGGCATAGACTCCGCTGAGGCCGAGGCGAGCCAGCAAAGGCGCGAGCCGCCAGCGGGCATTGAAGGCTACGGTCGTTTCTTGCCGCCTGCCGGCTGGGTAGCGGATGGTGCTAACGCCAACGTCGAAATGCGGATGCGGCTTGAACTGGAGCGAGCCAGCGTGGAGCACGTCTGGGCGGCGCTCAACCCCCTCCACGCCGGGCGGCAGATTGCTGTTGATCGGCGCACCGCGCAACAGCAGCATCTCGGCCCGCTTGGCGCGGTAGCGCACCTGAACGCCGTCGAGATCGCGCACGATCTGGTAGCGACGACGGCTGCCCCGCACCTCGGTGATGACGCCGGGCAACTCAAAGGCGTGGAGGAGCAGGCCGCTGCCGACGATGGTGTAGAAATTGCCAACCGTGGCTTCAAAGCCACTCCGGCGGTAGGAAGCGGAGCGCTGGAGGAGTTGGCCGTAGTTGCGATTAGTTGCACTAGTGCCAAAAGTCTCGCCGCGGACCCCGACTTGGAAATCGGCGATTGCATAGTCGAGACTGAACTGGTGATAAAGCGTCCGCAAATCGCTAGGCTGCGCACCGGGCAGGTTGCCGACTTGGCCTTCGGTCAAGGCCGAAAGACGCAACTCGGCTTGGAGAGGGGCGGCCAGCAGTAGTACAAATGCGGGAACGAAGCGCACGGCTTGGTCCTTATAGAGGAAAATGGAGGTCCAAAATGAAACCAATTTTCGCATTGGCAACCTGCTTGCTGCTCGTCGGCTCGGCTCGCGCCGAAAAGGCACCGCAGCTCGTGCTGGAGAATCTCGACGGCTCAACCTTTTCGCTGGTGGAGGCGCTCAAAAAAGGGCCGGTTGTATTCGACTTCTGGGCGACTTGGTGCAAGCCCTGTATCAAGAGCCTGCCCAAGCTCCAAGCCCTAGCTGACAAATACGCCAAGCGCGACGTCCAGGTGCTGACGATCAACGTCGATGGCCCGAGAAACCTGCCCAAGGTGCGGCCCTTTATGCAGCGCCACAAGCTCAAGTTGCCGGTTTTGTTGGACAAGACCAACGAGGTGCTCAAGCAGTTCCACCTAGCGGGCGTCCCGGCGACTCTGATTATCGCGGCCGACGGGACGGTGTGGTACAAGCATCAAGGGTATCGGCCCGGAGACGAACTGAAGCTCAAGGCGAAACTAGACGAATTGCTCGGTCCTACAGAAGACGAATAAGCACATCTATCCCTGTTTGACAAAGGTAATCCACAGCGGACTCTCCCCTACTTCGTGTTGCTCCAGAGGCGTCAACTCACCCGTAGCCGCGTCAATGCTGTACGAGGTCATCCGCCCCGATCCCTGCCCAACCGAATAGACGAAGCGACCGCTCGGATCTAGCTCGAAAAAGCGGGGCGTAGCCTCAGTCGGATAGCGTCCTTTAGCCGTCAGCCGCCCATCGTCGCCAATCGCGAAGAGGGCCAAGGAATCGTGGCCGCGATTGGACCCGTAGAGAAACTGGCCATCGGGCGTGATCTTTATTTCGGCTGTGGTGTTGTCTTCGTTGTTAAATCCCTCCGGCAAGGTCGAAATAACCTGAAACGACGACAGCGTCCCAGCCTCCGGGTCGAAGTGGTGAGCCGACACCGTGCTGCCGTCTTCGTTGACCGAATAGAGGAGGTCGCGGGTCGGGTGGAAGGCAAAGTGGCGCGGGCCTTCGGGCGTAGCCGGCTGTATCTTGGGCGGGGCGTTGGGCGTCAGCCGCCCGGTTTGCTCGTCAAAGCAAAACTGAAATATCGCGTTGGACGGGTTGGTGTGCGGCACAAAGGCAAAGCGGTTCGAGCGGTCGGTCTGGATGCTGTGGGCGCGTATTGCGGTGGCAAGCATTTGCAGCGGCTCGGCCGAGATCGCACCATCCGCGGCCACGCCGTGCACGCCGACCTGACCCGACCCGTAGTAAGACGACAGCAAAAAAGCACCGGTATCGTCCAAATACAGATAGGGAGGGCCTTCATCTAGGCTCGTCTCCGCCAGCTTAACGAGTGTCCCCTGCTCCCCATCGACCGCATAGCTAGCCAGTTTTTGGGCCGAGCGCAGTGCCACGAACATCTGAGTCCCATCCGGGCGCACAGTCACCGCCCCGGGAGAATCCCCCAACTCGATATTGGGCTGCGGCTCTAATGCGCCGGTGTCTTCGTCCATCAGGAAATGCGAGAAAAAGTTGCTGCCCGAGTTTGAAATATATACGTGATAGGCCATGAAAATCTCCTCCAAAAGGGGTTAGTGTGTCACTTCTCGCAAGGCGTGCAAAAAGACGGCTGGATCGGCTGGGCCGAGCAAGAGGGCATGGGAACCGTGCGTTGGAATATACACAGCGCGCGGTGTACCCGTGTAGAAAACGTGCGCCTTTTCCCCGCTGTGCAGATAAAACGCTCCCCCGCGAAAAAAGAACGCGCTAATGGCAAAAATTTTGCCCTTGGTCCGGTATTGGGGCTCGGCTGGCAAATCGACGACGCGGGCCTCTTCCACCTTCAGCTCGTCATAGGTGAAGTGCTTGCCGTGGGCGCTGTTGCGGATGAGCAGGTGGCCCTCTAGCAAGACAAAATCCGTGCGGCGAGCACTCAAATAAAACCAAGTAAATACCGAGAAAAATATGATCAGCATCAGCACGTAAGACGAGCCCAAGGCCACAGGCGCGGCGACGCGGGCGACCGGGCCGTCTGGGTCAATGGCCGCGTAGAGCGCGAGGGTCAGCACGCCGAAAAAGGCGGTAGTCACGGCAAAAGATGCGGCCAGCACTTTGCCGAACAGAGCGGCGGACGGCGGGTGGATGGGGAAAATGCGCGGTTCCATGTCAACTCGCTCTGAGCAGCATCAAGCCTCCGGCAATGGCGAGGATGCCAATGGTCTTAACGGGCGTGAGCCGTTCTTTGAGGAAAATCCAGCCCAGCAGCGCGCCGATTACTACCGACGACTCGCGCGCGGCAATAATATAGCTGACCGGCCCTTGAGTATAGGCGTACAGTATCAGCAGATAGGTCGCCAGCGAGCCTGCACCAATCAAGACAATATACCCGTAGAAGTCGCGAACCGTCGTCAGCAGTTCCATACCGTATTGGCGCACCACAAAGGGCATGCGCATGAGGGTGGCGATGATCCACATGCCGCAGATGTAGTAAATCGGTTGCACGTATCCTACGCCTATTTTGTCGATCAGCGAATAACAGACAATCGTCAGCCCTACACTCAAAGCCAGTCGCAAGCCCCGCGCTTGGAGCTTGAGAGCCGGAGCGCCAACGCAAAAAATCCCCACGAAAACTAGGGCAATCCCGCCTGCTCCCAGCAGCGAAATGTCCTCGCCCAAGCTGAGATAGGCCACAAAAGCCGTCAGCCCCACACCCGAGCCGCGCGCAATCGGATACACCGTCGAGATTTCGCCGTGCTCGTACGCCCGCGCCAGCAAGGCAAAGTACAGCCCGTGAAAAACGCCCGTAGCCAGCAAGCAGAGGCCGGCCGGCCACGACAGGATCAACGGCGTGCCTTGCCACCAGATATAAGCGCACAGCGGCATTACGAACACGATACCAGAGGCAAAAGAGAGCCAGAGCACGGCCACATTGCCAGCGACCTTGTAGGCAGCGAAATTCCACAGGGCGTGGCCAATGGCCGCCGCCAACACGAGCCCCCAGACATCGGCATTCATTATTCTTAAAAGTCAATTCGGGTAAATTGGGCCGGTTGACCATAGCGAGATTGAACCCTCGCGTCAAATAATGAATATTCTAAGGATGCAATCAATGACAGACACACCTACTTTCGCGGCAGTGGAAGAAGCCGCGGCCTTTATCAGCCCGCATCTCGCGCCAACGCCGCTCGTCCACTGCTACAAGCTCTCGCAAATGCTGGGCTGCTCCTACCACGCCAAATGCGAAAACCTACAGCCCGTGGGGGCCTTTAAGGTGCGCGGCGGCGTCAACCTCATCGGGCGTTTATCCCCTGCCGAGCAGCAGCGGGGCGTCATCAGCGCCAGCACCGGCAATCACGGCCAGTCCCTAGCGTACGCCGGACAGCTCTTTGACACACCGGTGACCATCTACGGACCAGAGCGCGCCAGCAATCCCGCCAAAGTCGCGGCCATGCGCGCCCTCGGCGCAGAAGTCCGCCTCTTTGGCCGCGATTTCGACGAGGCGCGCGAACAAGTCGAGCGCGAAGCGCGCCGCACGGGTTGCCGCTACGTGCATTCGGCCAACGAGCCATTGCTGATCGCTGGCGTGGGCACCATGGGCTTGGAGATTCTTGACGACCTGCCCGATGCAGAAGCGCTGATCGTGCCCGTCGGCGGCGGCAGCGGCATCTGCGGCATCTCGCTCGTCGCCCGCCACCTAAACCCATCCGTCGAGATCATCGGCGTGCAGAGCGAGAGCGCTCCCGTCTGCTACCGGGCTTGGCAACAGCGGCGACTCGACGTGGAAGCTCCCATGGCCACGCGGCACGAGGGGCTAGCCACGCGCGTGCCCTTTGCCATGACCTCGCACATGATGTGGGAACTCGTCGATCGCATCGAGCTCGTCACCGACGAAGAAATAGACGCGGCTATTGGCCTGTTGGCGCGGGAGGCCAAGCTGGTAGCCGAAGGAGCCGGAGCCGCATCACTAGCCGCGGCCCTGAAGATCCGCGAGTCTCTAGTCGGCAAAAAGGTAGTCGGCATCCTCAGCGGCGGGAACGCACCCGCCGATCACTTAGCACGGATCTTGCAAAATGGCTAAACAACCCAAGCGCAAAAAGAGCCGTCGCCGGGGTGCCACCGCACGCGCCAATGCCGAGTTGGGCGCGCACATGGCATCGCTGGGCCTAGAGGCCATTGAAGCCTATAAGGTCTGGTGCCGCCAGCACGGATTTAGCGCGGCCCTAAGCAAGACTTGGCAGGAGCGGCGGCAAGAGCGCGCGGCTCACGAGCGCGACCAACAGGCCGCCCAAGCCGAAGAAGCCGTGCGCCAACACGTCGCGCAACTGGGGCTAGACGGGGTGGCCGCCTACCAGACGTGGTGTCGGCAGCAGGGACTCGGCGACGCCGTCCACAAAAGCTCGGCCCAGCGCAGCAAGGAACTCAAGCTCCACCAGCAGATCCAGAGCACCCAGGCCCTGCACAAGGGCCGCAAGCACAGCCGGCGCACCAAAGACATCATTCACCAGCTCTGGGCCGGAGCCATCGCCGAGGAAGAACTGCGCACCGAGGTCTTGCGCCTGATCTATCGGGCCTTTGTCGGCTTGGCGGGCGACCAGCGGGCGCAGCTACGGGATTTGCTCTTGCACGTAGAGAAACGCGCGTCCAGTCTGCTCGACGCGCGGCCAGCTCTTCATCGCTTGGGCCGAGTGGACGGCAATACCTTCGTCGAGGCCCTCGGCGCATTGGCGCGACACAGCGACGCTTGGCAGCAGTCGCCGTCCGAGTGGAAGCCAGACAGCCGCAATCCCCGGCGGCAATTCGCCGCGCTAGTCCGATTCCTATTGGCTCGCTACGATGTGCCGTCCTGCTTGGATTCGGTGTGGTTTGGCGGCTGGGACCAAGAGGCCCAACGCCAGCAAGGGTGGTTTGTCCATGTGGGCAGCGGGCAGAACATCCGCACGGCCGACCTGCCGCTCGTGTTCTCCAAGCGCATGGCACACGTCTTCGCCGAGGCCCCAAGCGAACTGACGGCGACCGAGGCCCTGCGCTGGGCGCAAGTGATGGGTCAAGGAGGCAGCGAGATGCTAGCCCAGGCCGTGATAGCCACGGAATTGGGTCGCAATTTCGCCGAAGAATCCTTCTGGAGCACCGTAGTCCTCTTCTTCGTCGAAAACCCCATGCTCGACCCGGACATGGTCGGGCCAATCGTCGATTACATCAATCACCAAAAATTCGTCCCCACAGAGGAGGGCGAGCCACCCCAACCCAACTATACCATGAAGGGACGCGGCGCGGTCAAGCTCCTACGCCAAGTCGAGGAATGGCACGAGCGCTTAGCCCGCGATAACCGCCAGCCCGGCGGGAGTTGGGCAGAGTCGGGCATCGCTAGCTTTGAGTGGGAAGACGACAAAGAGGAAGGGCTGCGTTGGACCATCCGCGAGCTTACTTCCAAGAGAGAACTCACGCTTGAGGGACGGGCAATGAACCACTGCGTCGCCTCCTATATTTCCAACTGCCGGCGGGGCAGCAAGTCGGTGTGGTCCATGCAGGTGGCCGATCCAGAGGGCTACAGCGCCCGGGTATTGACAATCGCCGTGCATAATCCGAGCCGCAACATCGTCGAGGCGCGGGGACGATTCAACGCCGTGCCACGACAGTCGGGAAAAAATCCAAAAAACAAGACATTGGAGCGGCCTTATCGAGAGTTGCTGGCGCGCTCTGGTGCCGTGTTGCGGAAGTGGATTGAGGCCGAGGAGTTGGGGCGGACGACGCGGGCGTATTAGGGAGGGGCAAGTTGATTTCGACATTTTTGTCAGCATTAGTCATCTTATACCCCCGGCGTTCCTAATCCAAATTCCGGGTCGGGGTCTTGGCCGTCATCGTTTGTTTTGCGAGTCATTTCCACCTCTGCCAGCCGCCGCCGGACCTCCTCCAGCAACGCTTCGACGATCACAAGCGTACCCTCGCGATCGATTGTTTCGGTACTTGAGTCCACACCTGTATAACGAAACTCAAGGGCGTATGGGGTGTAATCGATCAGCTTGCGGAAGGGTTCCACATCGACGCCTTGGTCGGCGAGGAGATTGAACAATCTTTCGATATTGTGGGTCAGCGGATACACTTCGCCCAGCAGTGCGATCCAAGATTTGAACAGCTTCTCGGCGGCCTGCTGCACGTGAAAGCCGAAAATCTCGTCGGAGATTTCGTCGGAGCGGCATATGACCCGCAGGACCGCGACATCGCGCTCAGCCGCATCCAGCAACATCCTCGCACATTTAATGTCGCTCATAAAGCACCTTCCCTTCCCGCAGCGCCCGCGCCAGAACGTGATTGAGCGAGTCGCGCCAGTAATCGACGTCGTCATGGGAATAGACGAGGATGTCGGCGGAGACGGGAAATTCCACCAGCGCGTGGTAGAGCCTGACCAGTTCCTGACGGCGACTTCGCTCTGGGCCAAACGGCTCGGCCTCTACCACCACTAGATCCACATCCGAATCTTCCCGCGCGTCGCCCCGAGCGCGAGAGCCGAAGAGGATCACCTGCTCGGGATCGACCTCGGCGACGATGGCCTGGACCATCTGGTCGAGAAGATTGTCGGTGACGGGTACCATTCTTCTGAGTTTTTGTTCATCGAGCGTCAAGCGAGTGGATCCTGTACATCGAGAAAATCGAATCTCCGATAGTCGCGGTCGTGCGTGTACAGCCGACGCACCCCGTGGAAGCGAAGCAGCGCGGCGAGGTGTGCATCCGGCACCAAGTTGCCGCGCACAGATGTCTCACTGGTCACGGATCGCCACGTCTCCCAGAATCCTTCTTCCTCGGCCAGACAGCGGGAATTGGGCAGATTGAGCAGCGTCTCCACGTTGGCCATGGCCTCTTCGGGCGTCAGCGGCTCATCGAAGATGGATGGATGCGTGGCAATGCGCAGGTAACTCATTATCGTCGGCCAACTCAGATAGAGCACATCGCTCAGACTCATACAGGATTCTAGAAAGCTCTTGGCCTTCGCGTGGAACGGACTGGAGGCGTCCGACGAATAGAGAAGGATGTTGACGTCCAAGGAGTAGCTCATGGGCGATCATCGGTCTAAGGCGCGATGCACGGCTTCCTTGTCGGAGAGATTGACGCGTGCGCCCATCGGCTTTGCGATCCAGACCGGAGGCGCAGTAGGGGTGGGAGTAGCGTCCTCCTTCAGAGCACGCGCCAGCAGGTCGGATACGAGCCGGCCCAAGGACTTGCCTTCCTTGGTTTGGAGCCGCTTCAACTCCCGGAGGACGGGGTCGTCGATATCGAGTGTTGTTCTCATGGGATGCTCCTGTTATATACATCAAATGATAATATATTTGATGCGGTGATGCAAAGAACAGCACGACTGCATCACTCTACCTCTTCGCGCAGGGGGGCCGTCCGAGCGGTGCAGGTTTCAGTCTCGCTGAGATCAGGGAAGGTGAGGGACGCCAGCGGGGCTATAAATAAAGTCGCCGCTGTTGATCCCTACATGCTCCTCCAGTCGCGTCGTCGAAATGATCGCAGGCGTCTTCATTCTCAAGCATCCGGCTCTAGACGTTTCATCATATCTATTTTGTCCACCAGTGCAATATGGCCGTCTTCGTCCTCTTCACTGAACCATTCGGCAATGCACCCCACTTGTCGGTAACCGAACTTTTCGTACAAACGGCGGGCAGGGGTGTTATTGGCAAATACAGTCAGGTAAATCTGCTGCAACTCCATTTTGCGTGCCTCTTCCTCCAAAACTCCCATCAGCGCCGTGCCCAAGCGCCGCCCTTGGTACTCGCCAATAATTTTGATTCCCAAAACCCCCATGACCCGGTTGCGGGGGGCCATGCGGCCCTCGCCGATAATGCGTCCATCCACCTCCAGCAAAAGGTGAGATGCCTGACCTGTCTCGACTTCGACCATGATTTGGGCTAGGCGTTGGCAGCCGAGGGCGAAATCCGTATCAGCGTGATAGGCCCGCACCCGCTCGCGGTGCAGAATCTGGCACATTTCGACGTACGAGGGTATGTCCTGCCAGCGCGGATAGCGGCACAGCACCTGTCCCCCCTCCAAGGGAATGGCTTTGACGAGTTGACCTTCTTTGAGCATGGCGAAGCAGAGAAAGAGGTTGAGTTCGATGTTTACCGCCTATTTCCCTTGTGATGGGTACACTGGCTCCTTTGTCTAGCCGTGTATCCCGTCCAGTTCAGGTAAGAGTTTAACGCTCTCTTGCTCGTTGGGGTCCGTCCGAGCGATCACAGCAGTGCAGGTTTCGGTCTCGCTGGGATTGTAGGGAAGGTGCGGGACGCCAGCGGGGATGTAAACAAAGTCGCCGCTGTTGACGGATTCATGCTCCTCTAGCCGCTCGCCATACCACATTATAGCTTGGCCGCTGATGACATAAATAGCTGTCTCGTGGTTTTCGTGCAGGTGGGCCTTGGCCCGTTCTTTAGGAGGCAGGTTCAGCAGGTGCATGCAAATCCCCTGCGAGCCGGTGGTCTCGGCGGCGATCCCTGAGACATAGGTGAGTGCCTGTTTACCTTCGTAGGTTCCTCGGCCGCGAATCACTTTGCAGGTTGGCTTGGGATGCTCTGACATTATTTTCCTTTATGAGTTTACAGGTCTAAGACGCCAGCCCGTCGAGCAGGTACTGCTGTATCCGGTCGAGTTCCTCGGGGCTAGCGATCTTCTGCCCCTCGGCATCGACGATGTAGAAGGAATCTTGCGCCCGCGCCGCCACCGTGTTGATAATGGCGCGGTGAATGTCGAGATCCAGCTCGTCCAGCAGGTACGCGATTCTGTACAGCAGTCCCACCTTGTCTTGGGCTTCGATATCGACGACCGTGTAGCGGGCCGAAATGTGATTGTCAAACGCAATGCGCGGCGGCTGGTCGTACTGCCGCTGCCGGCGGCGGCGGTCCCAACTGCTGCTGTACTTTGCTATCAACTCGCGAGCCTTGAGACGCAGGGAAATAACCTCGGCCACCCGCTCGCGCATGCGCTCCTTCTTCCAGTCGGGCAGCACCGGACTGCCGTCGATGTTGGTCACTTGGAAAATGTCGAGCACCACGTCGTCGGCGCGGGTATTGACATCCGCGCGGAGGATATTGATGTCGTTGACGGCCAAAGCGCCGCAGATCTTGGCCATGAGCTGGCGCTGGTCGCGGGTGCAGACGACGACCTCCGTGTGCCCTTCGTGCTCGATAAATTCCAAGACAAAAGGCTGTTCCCGGCTCAGGCGGGCGATCATCTCCAGATGTACCCTGATCTGCGCGCGATTGTAAGCCACCAAATAGCTGGGAGGTAGCTGATCGATGTGCTCTTGGAACTGGACGACGCGCTGGGCCGGCCAGTGGCCCTCGATGTGATCGAGGTGCTCGTCGAGTTTCTGGCGTGCGCGCTGTTTGGCCGCTAGGGCCTCCCGGTCCGAGTGCAGTTGCTCGGCCGTCTTGTAGTACAATTCCCACAGCAAGGCCCCTTGCCAGTCGGTCCACGCGTCGGGCGCAACCGCCGACAGGTCGGCGTATGAAACCAAGTAGAGCGCGCGCAGCCATTCCGCATTGGCGAACAGCCCGGCAAACTCGGCGATCATCTCGTAGTCATCGAGATTGCGCCGCCTAGAAATTAGCACCATGTCTTGGTGGTGCTCCACGAGGAAGCACAGCATGGACCGCTCCTCTGGAGACAGCCCCATTCGCTCGCTCAGTTCCTCGGTCATCTCAATGCCGCGCGCGATGTGGTCGTCGCGCTTCCACTTGCCTACGTCGTGCAAGAGCACGGCGAAGAACAGCAAATCGCGGCGCGTGCATTGGGCAAGGATCGCCGACATGGCTCCCTCCTGTTGCCCAAGAGCTTCCAAATTTTCCAGCGCGACCAGCGTGTGCTCATCGACCGTGTAGATGTGGTAAATGTCGTATTGGACCAAGCAGGTCAGCCGCTCAAACTCGGGCAAGTACGCGCCTAAGACGCCCAAGTCGTGCATGCGCCGGAGCGTGCGCGCCGTATGGTATTTGCGCTTGAGTATCCTGAGGAATAAGTCGCGGGCTTCAGGCAAGCGTCTGAATGCGTCGTTGATCAGCGGCAGACTGGCGCGCACTGCGCTCTGCGCTTGATCGCTCAGTTTCAAGTTCTTGGTCTGAGCCGTGAGGAAAATTTTTAGCAGGCGCAGAGGATCGGCGGCAAAGTACGCCTCGCCATCAGCAAGGACGATCTCTCCTTCTATTGCAGCAACGCCGCGCTCTAGATACATGCTGCGGCTGCTGTTGCGCGGCTTGCGCGTCAATTGCTGGAAGGCGCGTTCTACTAGCTGGTGTACAGTGCGCGCATGTAGGTAGTACTCGCGCATAAAGCACTCGACCGCCAGCTCTTGGTCTTGGTCTTCATAGCCCAAGGCGGCCGCGATCTGCGGCTTGAGATCGTGCTCTAGCACATCGCGCTTGCGGCCCACGGCAAAGTGGAGCGCGTGCCGCACCCGCCAGAGGAAGGCGCGGCTGTGGGCGAGGCTCTTGCTGCCGCCATCGAGATACTGCGCGTACAAATCGCCGTACTCGGGCACTTTGACCTTGGCCTTGAGCGCCCACTCGAACATCTGTATCTCGCGCAAGCCCCCAGGGCTCTCCTTGACATTCGGCTCTAAAAGCTGAACGGATTGCCGCGCTTCGCGCTGCTGCTGACGCAGCCGATTCAGCTCGAGGACCGTGCGCTTGGGCACGCGCTTGTAGAGCCGCTTTTGGAACTGGGCGAAAAGCGCGGCGTCGCCGGCCAGCAGGCGACCGTCCATCATCGCGGTGCGCGATTCCAGATCTTCGCGCACCGCCCTGACCACATCGTCCAACGTGCGACTGCTGTGCCCCACCTCAAACCCCAAGTCCCACAGCGGATTGAACACACCAGCGACCACTTCGGGAACCTTGTCTTGGCTTTTGGCGAACAGGAAGAGTAAGTCAACGTCGGAGTGCGGTGCCATTTCGCAGCGGCCGTACCCACCCAGCGCCACCAGCGCGTGGGGGCCAGCCGTCTGGGGCATGGCGCTCTGGTAAATAGACAGCACCACCGCGTCCATAGCCTCGGCGATCCGCCGAGCTACGGTCTGCCCGTCGGCCCCGGCTTGGTGCTCGGCCTCAATCTGCGCGAGGGCCTCTTGCCACAGCGGCCGTAGAGACTCCCCCATTGGCGCGGAAGGCATCTCTTTCAGCGAGTCGGCGAATGTTTCTGCAAATCCCATAGCTTCTCCAAATCTATTAAATATACGGTGCCGTAGGGGGCGGTTTCAAACCGCCCCCTACCGCGTAACGTCATCAAATAATGTCCTTGACAGATAAAAATACTATCTATACTTTTGTTTGGCATATAAAACAAAAGATTATTAAAGGAAACTTTGGTTTTATTAACAGAAAATTTGTAATAGCGATATTACGACTCTTTATCCAATCCATGCGACATTCTCCCAATAAACCTTATCTCTCTATTTTTCAGCTACTTATCCTTCTCGCTTTCCTATCCGTGCAGGACGCAAACGCCTCTGCAAAGCCGTCCTTTCATCTAGAAGGCTACGGCGAACTGCTCTATTCCCACTTCGATTTCGGCCCCGATCAAAAAAGCGGCCCCCACGGTTCTCCCCCAGACAGCCGTGCCATCATCGACATCACCCGCCTCGCACTCGAACTGGAAGTCGAATTGCTCAAAAATACGGAACTGGAAGCCGAGGTGGAATTTGAGCACGGCGGGGCTGGTGCCGCGCTGGAATTGGAGTTTGAGGAATTCGGCGAGTTTGAGCAGGAAATCGAAAAAGGCGGCGAAGTCATCGTCGAGGAGCTGGCCGTCGAGCGAAAATTCAGCGATGCCTTCCGCGTCCGCTTGGGGCATTTCTACGTCGCTGTGGGCCACTTGAGCCATCGCTACCATCCCGCCGATTTCTTCGGCTCCCGGCGCTCGGAAGCCGAGACTTCCATCATCCCGGCCCTTTGGCACGAGACCGGCGTGGAAGTCTCCGGGGCCTACCGGGGCTGGCACTACCAGGTACAGCTAGTCAACGGCTTGGACGCGACGGGTTTCAGCTCGCAAAACTGGATTGTCGGCGGCCACCAAAAGCGCTTTGAGACGATTCAGGCGACCAATATGGCTTGGGTCGGACGCCTCGATTATCAGTTCGCGCCGCACTGTGTGCTTGGTATTTCTGGCTATCGCGGCGACAGCGCTGACAACCGCCCCAAACCCGATATGGAAGGGATAGACGCGCACGTCTCCATCGTCGATGTACACGGCAGCTTCGACTGGGGGCGGGTCCGCGCGCGCGGGCTATATCTCTATGGGCATCTGCAGAACGCCACCCTCGTCAGCGCCCGCAACCGCACCCTATCGAACAATCTCGACGTCTTGCGCTCGCCCGTGGCCCGGGAGGCATATGCGGCCTTCGCCGAGGTCGGCTACGACGTCCTGCCTTGGTTGGCCGTTTCCTCACCCAATCGCTTAGACCTGTTCATCCGCTTGGACGCGTACGACAGCATGGCCGCGGTCCCGAACGAAACCTTTGACAATCCGCGCTTTGCGCGCCGGGTCTATACCTTGGGCGCGAACTACAACATGGAAGAAACTGTGGTGCTCAAGGCTGATTACGCCATGCGGCGGCTGGGTGCCGCCCACTTTAACCCTGAAAACACCCTGAGCTTGGGACTGGGATTTCAGTTTTAAAAACATTCACTGTGAAATCAGGCACTGGTGGAAGTCACCTGTGCGCTAAGTTTCAATCCTGACGAAAGGGAGCAACCCTTATGAAAGCCATATTCTTGCGGTTGGGGCTCGGACTAGCCGCTTGCAGTCTGTTGCTCATTGCCGGCTGCGGCGACGACAGCGACGCACCCACTGGGCCAGCCGAGGCCGAGTTCGACTTTGGGTCCATCTTGAGCAACTTCACCGACAACGTCGTCATTGCCACGTACGCGGACTTGGACGAGCGGGCCGGCGAACTGCTCGCCGCAGTCGAGGCGCTGCGCGACGATTCCACGCCTGAAAACCTCAGTGCTGCCCGCAACGCTTGGGTAGCCACGCGCATCCCTTGGGAAGCCAGCGAGGGATTTCTCTTTGGGCCAGTAGATTTCAACGGCTACGATCCAGCGCTCGATAGTTGGCCGGTCAACCGCACGGACTTGGACGGAGTATTGGCCAGCGACAGCGACTTGACGCCCGCGTACGTGAACAGTCTGGACGGAACCCTCAAGGGCTTCCACACCATCGAGTACCTGCTCTTTGACGAAGGCGGCAGCAAGACTGCGGCCGATTTCACCGAGCGCGAGTTCGCCTATCTGATCGCCACGACCCAAGATCTAAAGGCCACTACCGAGGCCCTGCACACGAGTTGGATCTCCTCCGGCGGCAACTTTGGCCAAAAGGTCCGCAATGCCGGCAATGGCAGCGACGCGTATCCGTCCTCCCAGTCGGCAGTCCAGGAGATGGTCGGCGGCATGATCGGCATCTGCGACGAGGTAGCCAATGGCAAAATCGCCGACCCCTTCGTCGAGCGAGATACTCGCCTCGTCGAATCCCAATTTAGCTTCAATTCTATCGCCGATTTCCAGAACAACCTCCGCAGCGTCCTGCACGTCTATACCGGCGACTACGCGGGCACCGGCCCGGGCTTGGACGAATTCATCCGCCAAGCCGACGCCGACCTCGATCAACGGCTCAAAGAGGAAATCCAAACGGCCATCAACGAGATCGGCCGCATCCAGTACCCCTTCCGCGACGCCATTGCCTCGGATCGGGACCAAATCGAGAAGGCGCAGGCCGCAGTAGCCAAAGTCCAGCAAACCTTGGAGGAAGATATCCTACCGCTGGTATTAGGTAATTAATCTCGTTTTCTCGCAATGAGCATTACCCGTGCGCCCATACTCTATATGGGCCTTCTAGCTACGCTCACCCACTGCGGCGACGACCGGGGTTTAGACCCGACTCCCGTGGAGGACGACAACCGTGCCCTGTCCGGCGGGGTGGCGACGGTTTTTGACGCTAGTAGTTTGGCGTTTGAAAACCCCATCCCCTCTTTGGACGGGATGGACCTGGATCGCTTCTTGGCTGGCGACGCGGCCTTTGAACAGGTCTTTGTCACCTCGCCAGCCGAAGTGGGGCACGGTCTAGGGCCGGTTTTCAATCAGACCTCGTGCGTGGGTTGTCACGCCCGCGATGGCCGGGGGCGCGAAGGGTTCGGCGAGGTCTCCCCTTTTATCGGCTCTATGCTCATGCGAGTCAGCCTGCCCGGCACCAATCCCGAAGTGCCCGGTGGCCCGCAGCCGGTGCCGGGCTTTGGCGAACAGATTGGGGATCGCGCCGTTTTCGGGGTCGCACCCGAAGCGCGGATCGACGTCACCTACTTTGAGGAAACCCGCCATTTTGCCGACGGCACAGCGTACTCCCTGCGCTTTCCGGTTTACGACGTGGTGGAGACCTATCAGCCGCTGCCGGCGGACGTCCTGTTCTCGCCGCGCATGGCCCCGCCGGTTTTTGGCCGCGGCCTGCTCGAAGCCATCCCCGAAGAGACTATTCTGGCGCTGGCCGACCCCGGCGACCGCGATGGCGACGGCATATCCGGCCGACCCAATCGAGTGTACAACTTCCGCACGCAACAGACTGAATTGGGCCGTTTTGGCCTCAAGGCCAACAATCCCGACCTATTGCAGCAGGTCGCCGGAGCCTACCAACAGGACATGGGGATTACCAACCCCTATTTCCCCGAGGAGTCCACCGCCGGCCAGCCGCAAATGGACGACCACCGAGACGACCCTGAAATCGGCCAAGAGACGCTGGATATCAATACCTTTTACGTACAAACGCTAGCGGTGCCCGCTCGCCGCAACATCGACGATCCGCAGGCGTTGCGCGGCGAAGAGGTCTTTGCGGCGGCCCAGTGCTCGGGATGCCACATCCCCACCCTGCGAACGGGCCACCACGAGATTGCGGCCCTAGCCAACCAGACCATTCATCCCTACACGGATCTGCTGTTGCACGATATGGGAGAAGAGTTGGCCGACGACCGTCCCGACTTTGAGGCCGACGGCCGCGAGTGGCGCACGCCGCCGCTGTGGGGCATTGGCCTGACGGCAACGGTCAACGGCATTCCAGCGTATCTGCACGATGGACGGGCGCGCACGCTGATGGAAGCCATTATGTTCCACGGCGGCGAGGCAGAAACAGCGCGGGAGTTTGTGCGCCAACTAGACCAGAGCGACCGGGACGCGCTCGTGGCCTTTTTGCAGTCGCTGTGATTGCGGTTTACAAGAAGAGTCCGATCGGGGCGGCGTCAACCAGCTTGGTCAACACCGCCTTGCAGATCGCCGTGCGGCTTATTTGAGTCGAAGCCATTTAGGCGTTTGTCCTATTAACGCAGCAGGACGAGCTTGCGCGTTAGAACGCCCTTGGCCGTCACCAGTTTTTTACAGGCCGAACAAGTCGCCGAAGCTCAGCGGCGGGTTGACCGTGATGGAGAAGGTCAACGTGGTGGCCTCTGTGCTGTCTTGCGCCAAGACGATGACTTCGACGGCCCCATCGGTGGCGGCTTCGGGCGTGCCCGAAATCGTCCGCGTGGCCGCGTCAAACGTCAAGCCCGCAGGCAAGCCAAAGACGCGATACGTTACATCGCCTTCACCGCCTACCGCTTCCGGCAGTTCCAGAGCGCGAATCGCCGTACCCGCGGTGTAGGCTTGGTCTTCAACTTCCGTGGCGAAAGCAAAGTCCATCATCCCGTCGTCCTCGTCGTCCTCATCGCCCGCGCCGCCCGCGCCGCCGTTGTTCTCGTCCCCCTCATCGCCCTCGTCGTTTTCGTCGCCCTCGTCGTTTTCGTCGCCCTCGTCGCCTTCGTCGTCCTCATCGCCCTCATCGCCCTCGTCGTTTTCGTCGCCCTCATCCCCCTCGTCGCCGTCGTCCTCGTCCCCCTCATCGCCCTCGTCGTTTTCGTCCCCCTCGTCCCCCTCGTCGTCCTCATCGCCCTCATCGCCCTCGTCGTTTTCGTCGCCCTCATCGTCCTCGTCGTCCTCATCGCCCTCATCCCCCTCGTCGCCTTCATCGCCGTCGTCCTCATCCCCCTCGTCGCCTTCGTCGCCTTCGTCGCCTTCGTCGCCGTCGTCCTCATCGCCCTCGTCACCCTCATCCCCTTCGTCGCCTTCATCGCCTTCATCGCCCTCGTCGTCCTCATCGCCCTCGTCACCCTCATCCCCCTCGTCCTCATCATCATCGTCCTCATCGTCCTCATCGTCCTCGTCGTCGTCCTCGTCGTCGTCCTCGTCGTCATCGTCGTCACTGGAAGCACTGGTGCTGAAGCTAGTACTTTCGCTTCTAAGGAGGGGCGAGATTTCGTCACCCAACGGCGTGTCTTTTACACTCTGCCCGTAAAGAGAGGAAGGCCGACCCAAATCCATCAAGATCATTATGCACACGAGGAAAATAAATCGCTTTAGGTATCTCATCTTGGTTCCTCCTATGAGGGCTTCCGTGCGTGACTATCTGCGCCTTTCCTGAGACAGGTTGAAGCTCACGATGATCCGATCGGCGTCCTTCCCCTTGGCCCTAGATTGATTCGGAGCCACACTATGGTACAGCCAACTCGGGAAGATCAGCATTTTTCCGGCCATGGGTTTGTATTGGACTTTCGTCCAGCAGATTCGCGGGCGCTTGGTGTCGGGGATGTATTCGACTTGACTCATCAGGTTCTGGGTGCGCGGATCGATGAACTCGATTCCACCCGAATTCTTGGGTGCCTGGACGTAGTAGACGCCGCTCCAGATACAGCCGGGATGGATATGGGCCCGGTTCGAGCTACCCGGTGGATTGATGATCGACCACATGGTGCCGATTCTCAGTCGATAGGACCTGTGATATCCGAGCTCGCGGCACATCATGGCCCCGGCCTCATCGACGCATTGAACCAATTCCGCAAACGCGACGTCCTTGTGCAGCTTGACGTGGCTGTGCCAACTCCCCAACTCCGGGAAGTTCGACTTGCGCACCCCTGTTCTGTCGCGTTCTCGTTCGGCGTAGATCTTCTCGATCAGGTCGGCGTTCAGAGTCTCGCTGGCCGGAACTTCCAGAGAAAAAATGAGCGTCGGAAAATAGCGTCTCACCTTGAGCGCGTCTTCGGACAGACGAGCCACCAAGCCGCCGTCCGCGGCTCCGCGGTTCGGAGTGTCGCGCGTCACTTTATTTCCTTATCGTCATGTTACGGAACCTAGCCGGCTGACATCGCGGTTCCAGCGGGCGTGTTCACGTCTTCACCCTGCCCGTGCAGCGCAGAAGGCCGCCCCAAAGCCATTAAGATCATTACGATCACGAAGAAAATAAATCGCTGCAAGTATCTCATGATTAGCTTTTTCTAGGAAGGGGGGTAACTCTAAGGGAACCCTCTGTTCGGATTGCTACATACAATATGATCAATAGGGTAACTGAAATCAAAATTAAAAATGTGGATTGTCTTGCAAGTATATTCTGCGTTCATCTGCGGATTATCTCGTGAACGCCTTAGTATATTATCAATCAATAGCTTAGGTATATTAGGTGTATAATTTTTTAATAAATGAGGATATTATTCATACTTTTGTTTAACAGATAGAACGAAAAATTATCAAAACAACCACTAGTTTCCATTGTAGAAAATATGTAGTGATTATAGAACCAATAGTGCTAGTAGGTTGACTGTGGTCTAGGTAATTTCTACGCCTTGCATGCGCTCCGGGCCAAAGTCATTGCGGCAGGTACGAGGTGTAGAACCGGTGCCAGTTCCCGTACATGACGTTGGCGATGTCCTCACTGCTATAGCCGCGGTGCTCGAGAATCGGGACGAGCTTCCCGTAGTCGGCGATGCTGTCGATCTCAAACGGGGCCCCGTCGATCCCCCCTTGGCCGTCGGTGTCGCCGCCGATCCCCGCGTGCTGGGAGTTGCCGGCCAGTTGGCAGACGTGGTCGACGTGGTTGGCGATGTGCTCCAAGGTCACTTCTTCCCGCGCGTAGTAATCCCGCCGCTGGAAATCTGCGGTGCGGGCCCAGTCGACATCCTGCTTCTCGCGCAGCATCCAGGTGTCCATTGAGGCCCCGACGCCGCCGTCCCGCTCGATCACCGCTCTGATCTGCTCGTCGCTGAACTGACGCTCTCCCGGAGCCAAGGCGCGGCAGTTCTGATGGCTCGCCAAGATCGGGCCGGAGTAATGGTCGAGTGCTTCCCAGAAACTGCGGTCGGCGATGTGGGTCATATCGAGCAGCATGCCACATGCCTCCATCTCCCGCAGCAGCTCCGGTCCGGGGGGCAGCAGCCCTCCCTCGGTCCCAGTGCCGGTGCCGTGGGCGTAGCGGCTGCGGCCGTAGTGCGTCAGGCTGACCACGCGCACCCCGTCGTCCCACCACTCCCCTACCTGCCCCGGCGTCAGGATCGGGTCGGCCCCCTCCATGCCGAGCAGGAAGCCGACCGGCAGCCGGGAGTCCCCTGCCCGCTGGACAACTGCCCGGCGAGCTCGCGCAGTTGTCCAGCGGTGGTAACGACGACCGCTTCCCCGGTGCTCTCCAAGCCGCGGTACAGGGCGAGCTGCCCCTTCCCCGCGGCGTACACCACCTCCTTGCCGCGATACCCCGGCAGGATGTTGCCCTTGCGCATTCGCCGCGCCGCGATCTTCATCAGCGCGCAGTACACCCCCCCTCTGCGCATCTCCGGGAGGCAGCAGAAGGGAATGTTAGAGGGGTTGGCGTCGGCGGCGCGCAGCTCGTCGAGCGGAAGGGTCAGGTCCCTGTTGAGACCGAGGGCATTGTGCGCCATCGGGTAATCGCCATCGAAAATCAGCACGGCTCTCTCCTTTCGTAGTCGGCAGTTATCCGTATTGAGCAGGTTGAAGACCTCGACAATGGCCTTCATTATAGTTGACCTATAACTGCGGATTTATACATTCATAAGAATACTAGCACAGTAACGCCAGTAGGACATTACCATCGCTAAAACCGGTCGGTGGTTTATAGACTCTATTTGAGCCTTCCTCCTGGCAACCCCTCCCTATTTGACCATTAAAGTTTTCAAGTGAATCAGCCGTTTTTGATCACATCCCACGGCGTCCTCTACGACGCCGATTGCCTTCAGGTGCTTGGGCACATGAAGTCGGAGGTCATTGATACCGTCTTTGCCGATCCTCCATTCAACATCGGTAAGGACTACAAGAATGGCTACAACGACAAGATGACGAAGTCTGAGTATTTGGTTTGGTGCCGGGAATGGATTCTTGAGTGCTGCCGAATTTTAAAGCCGGGTGGCGCGTTTTTTCTCTATGCTACACCGGAACTTGCGGTCCAGTTTGCTCCGATCATGGGAGAACGGTTGGACTTCAGGCACTGGATTGCGCTTACCATGAAGGGAACCTACCCACGTGGGAAAAAGCTCTATCCAGCACATTATGCCCTCCTCTACTATACCCGAGGCACACCCCGCGTGTTCAATAAGCTTCGCCTGCCCATCGAAACCTGCCGACATTGCGGTAGGGAAATTCGAGACTATGGCGGCCACCGCAACAAGATGAATCCCGCCGGAGTGAATTTGACGGATTTTTGGACGGACACCTCTCCTAATCGCCATAAAAAGTTTAAGGTTCGGCCAGGGGTGAATGAACTAAAGCTGGTAATTCCCGAACGAGCCATCCTTATTTCAACCGAGCCGGGAGATACGGTCTTTGATCCTTTCGGAGGGGGCGGCTCCACATACCAAGCAGCCGAGAAGCTCCACCGCAACTGGATTGGCACTGAGCTTTATGACTCAGCGCATATTCGCAGGCGCATTGAGGAGAATTATTCGTTCTTCACCGCTCAAGAACCGCGATTTAATTTTGAGGCTTTTTTTAATTATGAAGATAAGCAAGATTCAATGCCCACATCCGTAATAATCTCCAAGACAGCCACATTGATGTCGGTGTGATAGTCGTTCCGTCCGATGACTTCGCATATCTGTTGACTGATCGTGTTGCTAGCTTTAGCTATGCCGTCCAATACGTGGAGCATGAATTACGAGAGGCGCAGTCCTACCCTATTGTGCTGGTAGCCGTGGAACATGACGGATATTCGAACGAGGCTCTTCCGAAGAAGCTGACAAACAGAGGTAAAGACCCAGACGGTCATAACTAGAGGTCCGAACAGGCTGGCGAGAAAAACTTATGAACATCAAAGGGTTTCAGGAATGGACGAGGGAATTCGACGAGACGACTGGCTGGGAATTGCTTACGACGCCTCAGTTGCTTGCTCATCTGACCGAAGAAGTCGGCGAGCTGGCCCAATCAATCAATAGGACCTCAGAGTATAGAGGCGAGGTGCGAGACCAACACCTGAAAAACATCGGTGTCGAGCTGGTTGATGCGTTGTGGTTCCTCGTGAAAATTGCCAACAGATTTGAGGTTGATCTGAGCGCGAATTTGCAGGCATTTGTAGATAGAGTGAACGCTTGGCCTCCGGAAAAACATCAGGGGAAGCTGGAGAACGGCTTGGAGACCCTGAAACGGGATCTTGGTCGTTCTGATACCCACCACGGCTTTCGGTCTGGTTGAGAACTGCCCGATGAAAGCCGCCCTCGCCCAGTTCATCTTCGAAAGCAACACCTTCGCCCCCAACTTGGCAGAGATCGACCTCTTCAGGAAAGGGGGCGTCTTCCTCGCAGATGAAGCCCAAGTGCGCGCTTGGGCCGCCGGGACCGATTCGCAGATGCACGGCAGCTTGGAGGTGCTGGCCGCAGCCGGCTGGGAAACCGCCCCCTGTTTCACCGCCCTCTGCGGCTCTCCCGCCGGACGCCTGAGCGCCGCCTGCTTTCGCGAGATCAGCAACACCCTGCTCGACCGAGTCGCCGCCGCGATGCCGTTCGACGTCCTCATCCTCCATCTGCACGGGGCCGCGGCCGCCGACGGCGAAGACGATCCCGAGGGGTACCTTCTCGAAAAGGTGCGCAGCGATCTCGGCTACCGCGGCCGGGTCGTGCTGTCCCTCGACCTACACGCCAACTTTACCCGCCGCATGCTGCAGCACGCCGACGCGGTCACCGCGTACCGAACCTTCCCCCACATGGACTTCACCGCTACCGGCGAGCGCGCCGCGCGCCTAGCCCTGCACCCAAGCTCCTTCACCCGCGCCGCGGCCAAGGTGTCCGCCCTGATGCCGCCGACGGACAGCACCCATTTCGCGGGCCACCTGTGCGACCTGCTCACCTGCGCCCGCGAGCTGGAACGGCGGCACGCAGACGTCCTCGACATCTGCATCCTGCCGGTGCAGCCTTGGATGGACATCGACGAAATGGGCTCCTCCGTGGTCGTCACCGCCACCGGAGACGGCGTCCCCCTCGATGAGCTGCAGAAGCTCGCCGACGAGTGGTACGCCCAGCGGCATCACTGGAGAAGCCAACTCATCCCTTGGCCGGAGATCCTGCAAAGGGTCCGGCGCAAGGGTCCGAAACCTTGGGTGCTGGTCGACACCGCAGACGCGACCTCCGGGGGCTCCCCCGGCCACAGCGCTGAGGCCCTGCGACGGCTGTTGCCGCTCCGCGAAGAGCTGCCCGGCAAGGTGCTGCTCTGGGTGGTTGACCCGGGCACCGTCGCCGAGGCCCGCCGAGGGGCGACCCGCTTCACCACCGGCGACCCGCCGGTCTCTTGGGAAGGGCGCGTGATCTGGACGGGAGAGGGCAACTACAAGACCCGAGGCGGAGCCTACACGGGCCAGACCTTCTCGATGGGAGAAGCCGCGGTCATAGAGTCGGGGCAGATCCAGCTCGTCGCCTGCTCATACCCGGCGCTGACTCCGGATCCGGCCTTCTACGAATGTGTCGGGCTACAGCCGGACGCTGCCCTCGCGGTTATGGCTAAGAACATGACCGGGTGGATGGCGGCCTTTGGTGCCCCCTGGGAGCGCGGTCTGCTGTTCGATGGTCCCGGGGTCTGCACCTTGGACTTCGCCTCCATCCCGTTCACGGGAAGCGGCCGCGGGCTCTGGCCCGTCGATCCGGCCCCAGCGAATCCGATAGCGATCTGGGCCCCGGACGCCGCCGACTGAGCCGGGTGCCGTTCCAATGACGGTCATAAGGGCTTGCGGGTGCTCAATCCTTCACAGAAGATCAATAGAAGGGGGTCCGCCACTCCAGTATTTTGCACCCCTCTTGACATTTGATTATGGTTATCGGCATCTGTTACTACGTGCGAAATGTGATAAGTAGCGACGGTCCTGTACGAAGCGGCGAGAGCAAATGAGGTCTGTTTTACCTAAATAAATAACTCTGCAAACAAAGGAGATAACCGATGTCTAGAAAAAATCTGCACGTGGTGCCCAAGGATGGAAAATGGAGTGTGAGGCGCACGGGATCATCGCGGTCTTCGGGAATTTACAACACTCAGAGAGAAGCCGTCGAGAAGGCCATACAAATCGCCAGAAACCAACATGTGGAACTGTACATCCATGGCCGCGATGGACGAATCAGGGAGCGCAATTCATACGGTAGAGATTCGTATCCTCCGAAGGGTTAGAAATTGCCCAAGCTGCCTTTCGAGAGATGTGTCTTCGTCAATTGCCCTTTTGATGAAGACTATGAACCAATTTTACAAGCTATTCTCTTCTGTATCCTTTATTTGGATTTTCATCCCAGGATTTCAACGGAACGAAGTGACTCTCTGGAAAGCAGGATAGAAAAAATCCGAGACTTAATAAAGGATTCCAAATATTCCATACACGATCTGAGTAGATGTCAGGCAACAAAGGAGGGAGAATACTTCAGGTTAAACATGCCTTTTGAACTTGGAATAGATTATGGATGCCGGCAGTATTCTGGTGGGAAAAGAGGGGAAAAAAAGAGCCTTGTTCTGGAGGAAAAGGAATACAGGTATCTGGCCGCGATTTCTGATCTCTCAGGCTTCGATATCCAATCTCACGAAGGCGATCATCAGAAGGCAGTTAGAAAGGTACGCAATTGGCTTGTCAACGAGTCAGGAGAGGAGGCCGACGGAGCGGCCAGAATCCTGAACGCCTACACCGACTTTCAAGAATGGCACTATAAACGCCAACTAGACGCCGGTTTCTCGGAAGAAGATATTCAAGATTATCCGACGAACGAACTTCTGGAGGCCATGAGACAGTGGATCGCGCGAGGGAGACCGGTTTGAACTTGGTACATGCCGGTTTCGAACGGATTGAGCGCCGTACTTATACCTGCGGGCGACCTGTCGGCGCGTCAGGAAATGAGTAAAGAACTCCCATTCCCGATGCTGGCCTGAAAAGGAGCATTGGAATGAGTAGCTTGGGCGATTCCAAGAACTCCCCAAACTTCCCCCGCCTAATCTTCAATTCCGACGGCGACTCGACGACGTACATTGCCTTCAAACCGCCGCTCACGCCGGAGCAGGCCTGCTGCGACATCCCGGTCGTACAGGGAACCAACCGAATCGACATAGCACTCAATCGGATGAACGATCAGGACTGCCTGCGCATCGAAGGAATCGAATTGGTAATCGCCTATTTGTGAGGTCGTCCTTTTTGTACTCTGGCAGGCCTGCTGCCGGTCCAATACCTGCCTTGAGCCAACCCGCAGAGATAGGCGTTCAGCGGAGAAGGATCAGTTTGCGCGTCTGCTCCCGCCCATTGGCCCTGAGCCGATAGCAATAGACACCTGAAGCCAGTTCAGCCCCGTGGGTATTGCGTCCGTCCCAAGTGAAGGTGTACGCGCCCGACGGGTACAGCCCTTGGGCTAGCGTTGCGACCTTCTGCCCGGCTATATTGTAAACGGCCAGTTCCACCTCAGCCCTAGCCTCCAAATCAATGCGAATCACCGTCGATTGGTTAAAGGGATTGGGGAAATTTTGCGCGAGGTGGAAAGCCGCTGGCCGGGCGTTTATCTGTGCCTCGTGCACAGCGGTATCAATCGGCGGTGTGGCGGCGACCAGAACGAGATCGGCGATATACGCCACTCCCTTCAAACGACCGTAGATTCGCACTGAATCAATCTCGAACGAGGGATCGGCGTCGGATATGCCAAAAGTGGACAGGGGGATTTCCACGGTTTGCCAGCGCTTATCTGCAAGGTCAACTGCTAGTGAATCCCCGCCACCAAGCCCGATCTTCACGGAGCGTCCGCCGATGTTGACGCCTAGGCGATTGGTGGGAAAATCCTCTACCGCGTCGGGGCGGAAGGCGAAGCGCAACGCAGTATAGCCGGTCGGGCCGAAAGGGGTCCGCGTCTCGAAGATGGAGACGAAGTTCCCGGACAGGATCAGGCCTTGGTGTCCGGTGAAGCGGACGGCCTCGCCCCTCTCCACCAGCGACCAGCCCTCGGCTAGGGTCTCCGCGTAAATTTCCAAATCCCGCTCGGGATACAGGTCGTAGGAAAGGTTGTAGGGATAAATGTGGCCTTGGTCGTCAACCAGTTCGACGTGCAGACGATGACGCCCAGTAGGCAGGTCGGGTGGTAGCGGCAGCGAACCGATAAAGGTGCGGCCCTCGGCGCGGAGCGGCTGTGCGGCGGTCTCGCCGTTGAGGCGAATGCCGACTCGTGCAATGTGCCCAGTGGTGCGGCGCGGCGAGGGAGCGACCGTAGCCTCGATGTCCACGCTCTGGTGGCGGCCGCGGATGGCAACGGACGGATCGACAGCGACAGCGCGAATGGCGAATGCCGACTCATTCAGCCTGAAGGCTTCGATGCCGACCGCGCCGTCGGCGACATAGAGCAGCCCGTCGTCGTGTGGTTGGACACTCCAAGCGAACCCCGGATAGGTGTGATAGCCGATTTCCACCGGTCGCGCCGGGTCAAGAAGGTCAAAGACGCGAAAGCCCGCCTCGTAATAGGCCCAATACAGCAGCCCGTTGTGGACCCAAGGATTGTGCGGACCGAGAATGGGCCCTTGGGGCGGCGGGCCACTGCCGAAAGAGTGGACGACCTGCGGCTGCCGGGGGTCGGCGATATCGACGACATAGAGGTGCCGCTCCCAACCGCCGAATTCTTGGTTGCAGTAAACGTAGTCGCCCTCGGCCCAAGCGCTGTGGATGCCTTCGGTAAAAGGCAACGCGGCGAGCATGGTGGGTGCATCGGGGTCGGTCAGGTCGAGGAGAACTAAGCCAGAGAACAAATCGCTGACGACGGCGAGACGGTCACGGATGAATACGTCGTGGACCACATTGCTGAAATCGCCCTCGTGCTGCCAGAAGCCCGAGACCAAGGGCGCGGTTGGGTCGGAGATATCGACAATGCTCAGGCCCGGATTCAGCCCGTGCGCGAGATAGAGGCGATCGCCGTGGAGAAAGAGATTGTGGACTCCTTGCCAGCTTTCCTGGTCAAACCGCGAGAGCTCGACGGGATTGGCAGGGTCGGAGATGTCGAGGATCAACAACCCAAAGCTGGATTCGAAATCCTGTACGCCAATGACGGCTAAATCGTCCGCGATCTTTATGTCTAGCGCAGGTCCGGGGGTGCGCACTTCGGCTACTTTGCGCATGTTGGCAGGGTCGGAGATATCGACGATATGGACGATGCCGCGAAAGTCGCCCATCAGCGCGTGGTCGCCCGCGAGATAGAGGTCAGTGCCGTCGGGGAAGAGGTGAGCGTCTTCGCCTTGGGGAGGGCTGATGAGTGCGATTTCGCCGACGCGTTCCACATTGAGGCTGTCGGGCGCATCAGCGGGCGCAAAGATGGGCGCGGGATGGCTGGAGGCCACCGTGGCAACGAGGACGATCAGCAGTGGCAACAAGGCCCGATTCCCAGCAAGGGTGGACTCTTGGTTGAGCACTGTTGGTTCTCCTGCGATCTAAGGGTGGCAATAAGGCCCGATTCTCGGCCAGAATGAACTCACCATTGGGACGCCCCCAAGCTGCGGACGTTCCAGTGGCGATTAGGTCAACATCTTGCTGAAAGGCATCTGAGCGGTAGCTGGTGGATGAGGATATAGTTTGGGTGACAGGCCCTTGGCAAGTTATTTTTGTCGCCGTAGGTGTGACGCTAACGAGTGGCGGTACTACTTCAGGAACAGGGCAGAATTTGCAAAGGAGACGGCCGTGAAAGCACAACGACTAATTTGCACAGACATCCGGCGGATCGAATTGGCGGAATTTGAACTGCCGCACGTGCCCGACCACGGCATTTTGGTGCAAAACGACTACACCGCCGTAAGCGTTGGCACGGAAATCTACGGCTACGCACACGGCGGAGAACCGGCGAGTGCGATAACATTTCCGCGCTCTACCGGCTACTGCAACACAGGCGTAGTGCTCGAAGTCGGCAAAGATGTGCAGGGGATACAACCCGGCGACCGCATTGCTGGTCAAGGCAACCACGCAAGCCACGCGGTCTTGACCGGCAATTTCCGCAAAGCACCTGCCGGTGTCTCGCCCAAAGCCGCGGCATTCATGGTCATGGGTGCCATTGCCCTGCACGGACATCGGGTTGGTCGCCCCGAATTGGGCGAGGCCGTTGCCATCACCGGCATGGGCATTGTCGGCCAATTGGCCGCGACCTTTGCGCGGTTGGCCGGTGCACTCCCGGTCATTGCAATCGATCTTGACGATTTCCGCTTGGGCAAAGCTAAGGATCGGGGGGTAGATGTCTGTATCAATCCCAACACCGCAGGAGATGTCGCCGAAATCGTGCGCCAGCATTGCGTGGGGGATGGTGCCGATGTAGTCATCGAAGCAACCGGCATCCCCGCCGTCTATCCCATGGCCCTGACCCTGCCGCGACTAGGGGGCCGCCTAGTCGCGCTGGGGTCTCCGCGCGGCACCGTCGAAGTGAGCTTTTTGCCCGAGGTGCACCAGCGCGAAATCGCGATTCTCGGCGCGCATCAGCCCAAAACCCCGGACCATGACCACATCTATTATCCGTGGGACAAAACCAGAGACCGCGATCTGGTCTTGCGTTTGATGGCCGCGGGCAAGTTGCCCATCGAAGATCTGATCACCCACGTCGCCAACCCCGCCGATTGCCAAACCACCTACGACATGCTCGCCGACAATCCACAAGAAGCGTTGGGCGTGGTATTTGAGTGGAAGTGACCCCTCCTTTATTTGCCCCAACCTCGGCGGTTGGGTACATTGAAGCCTTCGTAGGCAGGCGTAGGAAATGAGCTACAAATTGGCGTACAGCGGCCTGTTCTGGCGGGCACCCGACCTAGCGCAAGAGCTAGAAACCCTGCGAGCGTTTGGCTGGGATGGCTGGGAGGCGCGGCAACCGCTCGACTGGTTGGGCACGCCCCAGCGCGTGCGGCGGCTCTGCGAAGCATCTGGCGTGGAAGTGGCCGCCGTATGCGGGCCAAATGTCGCGCTGGACCTCGACGGGCCGAGCCAACAGATCAACAAGCGGCGCATCGAGTTTGCCGCCGAGCTCGGGGTCGAGACCTTTATGACCAAAGGGCCGGGGCGAGATGGTCGGAACGGTACGGACGCGGAATTGGACCAGATGGCGGCTGCGTACGAAGATCTGGCCACGTACGGCGCAAACTTGGGCATTGTGGTTACGTTTCATCCGCATATCAATCACCTCGTCGATAGCGCCGCAGAGTGGAAGCGCTTCATGGGTCGCCTAGACGCGTGCCGCCTCTGTATGGACATGTCTCACGCCGTGCATTGGGGCTACGACCCGGTGCACGCTGTGCGCGATTTCGCCGCGCGGATCGCGTATGTGCATCTGCACGATTTCAAAGACGGACAGACCGTGGAGCTGGGCGAAGGCCCCATGTGCGACTACCCGGCATTTATGGCGGCGTTGCAGGAGGCCGGATACGCCGGTTGGGTCACGGTTTGCCCTGGAGAAGCCGAGCGGCCCGAAACCGAGAAGATGCAAATCAACCGCCAGTACATGCGTAGCATTGGCTATTAGAATTGTATAGGAGACCAAAAGCATGAGTCAGATACAGGCAGCGATTATGACCGGCCCCGGCCAGATCGCCGTGCGCTCGTATCCCAAACCCCAGATCGGAGACGACGAAGTCCTATTGAAAATTGAGCGCACTGGCATCTGCGGCAGCGATAAGCACATGTTCGCCGGCCACATGGCCCTGCCGTTTCCAGTGGTACCCGGCCACGAATTAGTCGGCATCGTCGAGGAAATGGGCCCGGCCGCAGCCGATAGCTTGGCCATAGTGGGCGGCCCGGTCGCAGTGGGAGACCGCGTCACCACGACGCCCTCGTCGCGGGCCTGCGGGCGGTGCTACTACTGCCTGCACATGCCTCAGCGGCCCACCCTGTGTTCCAACCGCTTTGTGTACGGATTCGTAAGTGCCGATATAGCGCCCATGCCGCGCGGTGGCTTTGCCGAATATCTGCATTTGACGGGCCATTCGTGGCTCTTCAAGATCCCCGACGACCTGTCCTCGGAACGGGCTGTGCTCACCGAGCCAGCAGCCGTGGCCACCCGCGCCGTAGAGCGCGCCTTGGGTCCGGGCATTCCGCACATCGGCGAGGGATTGGGCCTCGACAAATCCGTGCTGGTCCTCGGAGCCGGCCCCATCGGCCAACTCGTGGTGGCGGTGCTGAGCCACATCGGCACCGACTTGATTATTGCTGGCGACCTAAGTGCGGCCCGGTTGGAACTCGCCCGCGCCATGGGCGCTCATAAAGTACTCGCGATGGGAGAAGGTGGCCCTGAGCAACGGCAGCTAGCCCTCCAAGACATGACCGCAGGCGTGGGAGCCGACATCGTCATTGAAACAGCCGGCGCGCCCGTGGCCTTCAAGGAATCGCTCGACTTGGTGCGCCGGGGCGGCATCGTCGTGGAGGTGGGGCATTTCACTGATCCAGGGGCCGTGGAAATCCACCCGCACATCGTCTGTTTTAAAGATTTGGACATCCGCGGCATGTGGGCGTATCCTTCCATGCAGTTCAAGACCGCGCTATCTTTCTTGCGTAGCACAGTCGCGCCCTTGGATCGCTTTATCACGCATCGGCTACCGCTGTCCGACATCCGCGAGGGCCTCGACATTACCGGCGGCGAAGAAGCCATGAAGGTAGTGATAGAACCGGGCAATTAATCGTTTGACAGCCGCGTTAGGCTAACCCAAACTTGGGGAAAGAGAAATGGCAATACTACGACCTAAGATCCTCGTCGTCGATGACGAGCCAGATTTAGAGCACCTAGTAAGGCAGCGCATGCGCCGCGAGATTCGCTCGGGCACGTACAGCTTTATGTTTGCCCAAAACGGCGTTGAAGCCCTAGAAGTGCTAAGCGAAGAGCAAGACATCGACATGGTGCTCTCGGATATCAACATGCCCCGAATGGACGGGCTTACCTTGCTAGAGCAAATCCCCAAGGTGGATCCCAACATCCGCTCGGTCATCGTCTCGGCGTACGGCGACATGAAGAACATCCGCACGGCCATGAACCGGGGCGCGTTTGACTTCATCACCAAGCCCATTGACTTCGAGGACATGAAGGTGACCATTCAGCGCACCTTGCACCATCTAGAGCTGTGGCGCGAGGCACTGGAGTCGCGCGACAAGCTGGTCGCCCTGCAAAACGAACTCAGCGTGGCCAACAAGATGCAGCAGTCCATCTTGCCCACCAGTTTTCCCACCGGGTCGGGCTTTGAGATCTTCGGCAGCATGAAGCCCGCACGAGACGTCGGTGGCGACTTCTTCGACGTCTTGTCCCTCGAAGACGGCCGCATCGGCCTCGTCGTCGCCGATGTCTCGGACAAGGGCGTACCCGCGGCCCTGTTTATGATGTCGAGCCGCACCCTGCTGAAGGGCTCGGCCATTGGCCTCGATTCGCCGGGCAAGGTGTTGAGCGAAGTAAATCAACTGTTGCAAGAAGAAAACGACGCCGCCATGTTCGTGACTGTCTTTTACGCGACCTTCGACCCAGAAACCGGCGAGTTAGCCTATGCCAATGGCGGGCACAATACCCCGCTTGTGGTCCACACCGACGGTAGCTCGACCGTGATTCCGCCGACCGGCGGAGTAGCGCTCGGCGTGGTACCAGATTTCGCCTACGATGAAAGCGCGATATTCCTGCAACCCGGCGACCGCGTCGTCTTGTACACCGATGGCGTCACCGAGGCCGAAAACGACCATGGCGATCAGTTCGAGCTAGAGCGCCTGTGCGAGATTTTCACCGACGGGACACCTATGGACGCTTGCGCTACCAACGAGGCGGTTTTTGCGGCGGTCGAGGCCTTTGCCGGCGATGCCCCGCAATTTGACGACGTCACCTGCCTGACGCTTCACCGCAGTGAGACAGACTAATGAGCGCTCAAAGATCGCTGCT
Source organism: Candidatus Latescibacterota bacterium (assembly GCA_022827835.1). GTDB lineage: Bacteria > Latescibacterota > UBA2968 > UBA8231 > UBA8231. The sequence goes on along the minus strand of JAJEIO010000049.1, from coordinate 173,908 downwards.
CATAGCGACTGAACTAGACGAACTGCACAAGGTCAACGCCGCTATAGAAGAACTAGCGGAGGAAGAAAACTGGTCACCAGACGTCACCTTTCAGATTGGGCTAGCCGTTGAGGAGTTAGGGGTCAACATCGTCAACTACGGGCACGATGACGACCAAACCCACGAAATCAAGATCGTCATCTCCTCAGAGGACGAGGTGATCACCATTGAGATCGAGGACGACGGACACGCCTTCAATCCGCTCCTCGACGCTCCAGAGCCAGACTTGGATGCCGAGGTTGAGGACCGCACTGTGGGCGGTCTCGGCATCTACCTCGTGCGCACCATGATGGACGAGGTCCGCTACCAGCGACAGCAAAACAAGAACTGCCTGACCTTGGTCAAGCGGAGGGATAGTTGAGCAACGCGCTTGCTCGATGCGCGGCCGCGCTGCTAGTGGCGAGTACTGTGCTTGGCGAGGAACTTTCGGCTGAGCTCAAGTCGAAGCAGCCCGGCGTCTCTGACCGGAGTATCCTCTTCGGCCAATCCGCCGCCTTTAGCGGACCAGCCCAGGAGTTGGGCCGGAACATGCGGCTCGGGATGCAGGCGGCCTTCCGCGAGGTGAATGAGCAGGGCGGGGTCCACGGGCGACGACTCGAATTGGTGTCGCTCGACGATGGGTACGAGCCGGAAGCCGCCATCGACAACACTCGCCAGCTAATCGAAGGCGAGCGGGTTTTCGCGCTGATCGGTGCCGTCGGCACCCCAACCTCGCGCGCAGCCGTTCCCATTGCCGAGGACGCTGGCGTCCCCTACATCGCACCCTTCACGGGCAGTAGCTTTCTCCGCGACCCCAAGTGGCGCGGCGTGGTCAACATGCGCGCCTCCTACTATCAGGAAACCGAGGAAATCGTCGCCCGACTGACCGACGATTTGGGCATTGAACGCATTGCCATAATGTACCAAGACGACTCCTTCGGTCGGGAGGGATTTCGCGGGGTGCGCGGCGCCCTAGTGCGCCGCGAGCTATCGCTCGTAGCGGTCGGCGTGTATCCGCGCAACACCGAGGCGGTAAAAACCGCTCTGCTCGACCTGCGCAGCGGCCAGCCCCAAGCCGTGATTTTGGTCGGGACCTACCAGCCGGTCGCAAGCCTAATCGCTTGGGCGCATGAGACAAATTTTACCCCGATCTTTGCCACCATCTCATTTGTGGGCAGTAAAGCACTAGCGCGGGAACTCGGCCCCACTGGCACTGGAGTTTTAGTCTCGCAGGTCGTGCCCTTCCCAACGGCCACCGAGCCAGCCATCGTCGGCTCGTACCGCCGTGCCCTCACAGCCCACGCCCCAAGAGCAGAGCCTAGCTTTGTCTCGTTCGAGGGCTACCTAGCCGGCCGCTTGGCCATCGCCGCCCTCACTGGCTGCGGCCGGGCAGTCAGCCGCGCCTGCCTATTAGGCAACTTGCGCCGCGCCGATGTCATCGACCTAGAGGGGTTCGAGCTCCGCTATGGGGATAGCGATAATCAGGGTTCGGACGCGGTCTTCCTCACCGTGCTCGACAGCGACGGCCAATATCGCCCCATCCGCTCCTTGAAGGGCGCGACGAAGCCATGATCTCCTTACTGAAACGCCTGCTCGCAGCTCGTCACCGCATCGCCTTTCATCTGTACATGGGCATCGGCACGGCCGTGGCCCTCACCATGGTCGCGAGTTTGGTGGCTTGGTTTTCCTTCGACCAAGTCGGCGATGCCCAAAGGCAGGTAAACGAGCGGGCCGTCCCAGAGATCGCCACCGCTTTTGCGGTCGCCCAGCAAAGCGGCACCCTCGCCGCGGCAGCCCCGCGCTTGGTGGCAGCCGAGACGCCGATGGTCTTTGCCGAGGTCGCCGCTAAAGTCGCCACCGAGCGGGCTGACTTTAAAAAGCAATTGGCGGCCCTGACCCAGCAGGGCGCAGCCGAGGAACGCTTCGCGCGGATTCGCGCCCACGGCGACACTCTCATCGCCAACATCAACGCGATTGAGGCTTCGGTGTCCAAGCGCTTTGAACTCAACGCGCGCAGCCGCGCATTGTACAACGACCTAGAAGCACTGCAAAACAAACTGATCGTCATCTTGATTCCGGCTATCGACGATCAACTATTCTACGCAATGACCGGCTACCGCACCCTCGGCGAACCGCCCGCACCCCGCGCCCAGCACCTTTCAGAGGCCGAACTTTCTCTCTATCGCGATCTAACCGAGTTGCAGGAAGGAACCACTACGGCCACGCGGCTGCTGGCCAGTGCCTTCAACTTGTCGGACGCGCGTCTGCTAGAGCCTTTACAGGAGCGCTTCGACTCCACAGTCGGCGGCATCGAGCGGAAACTCGCCGCGCTCGGCGCAGGCCCCTTGCACGGCACGCTTGACCGCCAGCTGCCCAAAGTTGGCTTCCGCATCGAGTACGCCTACTTGCACAGCGAGCTAGCCCCGACCTTTGACCGCCTGTTCGACTTGGGCCGCGGGGACGAGAAGATCTTTGCTCTACGCGCCTTGGAACTCCAGATTGTCGAACAGCAACGAACACTGCTCGATCGCAATCGCGATTTGTCCATTGAACTAGTAGCCGAGGTCGAAGGCCTAGTGAATACGGCCCGCGGGAGCGCGCAGGAGGCCACGCAAACCTCCACCCAAGCCATCTTCACCGGTCGCAAGCTCCTGCTCGCTATTAACGCCATCGGCATCATCGGAGCGATCCTGATCGCTTGGCTGTTAGTGGGTCGGGTGCTGTTGCGTCGCCTCGAATTTTTGTCGAACCGAATGCGCCGAATGGCAGAAGGCGATCTAGAGGCGAAGATCGAGATGCCCGGGCGCGACGAGGTTGCCGACATGGCCGCGGCCCTCGAAATTTTCCGCCACAACTCGTTGGAGGCCCAGCGGCTCAACTTGGTGGAAAAGCTGGCCGCCGATTTAGAAGAGAAAAATGCCACGCTCGAAACGGTGCTTGCCGACCTGCAGCAGGCGCAGGATCAGATCGTCATGCGCGAAAAACTGGCTGCACTGGGCGAACTCACCGCGGGCGTGGCGCACGAAATCCAGAATCCCTTGAACTTCGTCAAGAACTTCGCGGAAGTCTCGGAAGAACTGTTGGAGGAATTGCAAGAGGTACTAGAGGAAGAAGACATACAAATAAATGAAGAGCAACGCGGGCTACTCAACGAGATCAGGGGCGACTTGACCGACAATCTCGGGCGCATCCGCCACCACGGCGATCGCGCCAACCGCATTGTCCGCGACATGCTGCAGATGGGTCGCGGGTCCGGCGAGGCGCGGTCCGCGGATATCAACGACCTGCTCGAAGAACACGCTCGCCTCGCTTTCCACAGCGCCCGAGCGACTAATGCGGATTTTCAACTCGACATCAAGGAGGATTTAGACGAGGAGGTGGGAGAGTTAGAGGTAGTCCCACAGGATTTGGCTCGCGTCTTTCTAAACATGGTGAGCAATGCCTGCTACGCTACCAACGAGAAGCGGCACGCTCCAGAGACGGCATCTGACTACGTTCCCACGCTCTGGATCAGCTCCCAGCGAACGCCCGATCAAGTCGAAATCCGCATCCGCGACAATGGGAACGGGATTCCTGCGGATGTCGTCGACAAGATCTTCAACCCATTCTTTACGACGAAGCCGACCGATCAGGGAACCGGGCTTGGGCTGGCGCTGTCCAACGACATCGTGCGCGAACACGGGGGTGCCATCAAGGTCCACTCCGAGCCTGGAGAATTTACCGAGATGACCATTGAGCTGCCTGCGGTGCGGCCGTCCGCCCTGCAATCAGCCGAGGCCAATCCAGACGCGCCGCCGCCCGCCTCTTCAGTTTAATTAAGACAGTGCGGCGAGTGCTTCCTCTTCGGAGGCGTGGATCGCAATGATCTTGTCAAAACCGCTGATTTCGAAAATTTCCCGTATCGGCTCCGAAAGCGAACACAGCGCGAACTGGGCACTGCGCTGCTGGAGCGTTTTGGCAATCAGCAGAAACGTCCGCAGGCCCGCACTGCTGATGTAGTTGATGGCCGCCAAATCGACGAGCACCGCATTGCTGTCATCGCCGATCGCCGCGCTTAAGGCTTCGTGGAAGTCGCGGGCATTGACCCCATCAATGCGGCCTTCGGGTTTGGCGATTAATACGCCGTCCTTCTGTTCGGTATTCACTTGATCTCCTGCCTTTCTAAATGGTATGCACCGTTTTTATCTGATTTAAGAATTGTTCCGAATTTGGTCAACGTCATCCTGATCGGGCATGAGTACAAACTCAGGATACGCTTCGATTCCGAGTTCTGCGGTATCCTGGCCGAGTTCTTCAACGATTTGCGACACCCGCACCCCCATTGTCTTGTCTAGAACAAACCACGCGAGCCACGAAGACGCAAACGCGAACGCGCCCACCGCCAACACCCCAATGAGCTGGACGCCGAAGTTGCCACCGGCTGCAATGCAGACCGCCAAGGTCCCCCAAACACCAGCGAACAAGTGGGCCGGAATCGCACCGACAACGTCGTCTAGCTTGACGACCTCCAACAACCTCATCGCGCCGACGCACAACGCGCCGCCTATAGCACCAATTATGAGCGCCCAGTGGTGATCGACGATATCTGGCCCGGCCGTAATGGAAACGAGTCCGGCGAGCGCACCGTTGAGGACGCCGAGCAGATCGATACGTCCTAAAATCGGCCGCGATACGATGAGAGCAGCCACAACGCCGGCTGCTGCCGCAAGGTTGGTATTCACGAGCACATTGCTCATGGCGACGGCATCAAGCGCGCTCGACAGCGCGAGCTGAGAGCCGCCGTTGAAGCCGAACCACCCGAGCCACAAAATGAAGACGCCCAAGGTCACGGCTGGGATGTTGGAAGGTGCCGTGGCCTTGACGCTGCCGTCGGCGCGAAATTTTCCGTATCGCGCTCCGACGACGAGTGCGCCAGCGAGCGCAGCCCAACCTCCGGTCGAATGCACGATGGTAGAGCCGGCGAAATCTTGAAACCCCATTGCACTCAGCCAGCCACCGCCCCAAGTCCAAGCCCCGACAATGGGATAGATAATTACCGTCAACACGACCGTAAAAGCAAGAAACGCCCACAGCTTCACCCGCTCGGCCAGCGTGCCCGATACAATAGAAGCAGTCGTGGCCACAAAGACCATCTGGAAAAACCAGTCCGACATAGTGGCATGGCCGGCCTTTGTCACGTCTGCTGCTGCCGCGGCCTGACCGGACAACAGCTTGAGCTCATTGTCCGAAGGCCCATATAAAAACTTGAGCGTGCCGATCCAGCCTTCCTGCACATCGACGTACATGAGGTTGTAGCCAACCAAGTAATACGTGATCCCGGCAATCGAATAAAGCCCGATGTTTTTGAGGCAGATCATGGAGGCGTTCTTGGTGCGCACGGACCCGGCTTCAAGCATAGTAAAGCCCGCGCACATCCACATTATGAGCACGCCCCAAACGAGAAACGAAAAGGTGTTGAGAATGAATTGCAATTCTTCACCGCTCGCGGCATAGGCCCCGGTCGCCCCCATTAGGATGACGCAGGCTACAATAAATCCGCCCACCCGCAATGCACTGCCACTCGACTTTCCAATCATGCCGATCTCCCTCCTTTGATCGATCATATACTACTTCAGCGGTTTTATACTATAGCCAATCGCCAATCCTCTCGCAATCACCTCACTGCTTTCCGATCTACCAAACAACAGGGCTTGAATATCGCTGATTTCTGGAAAAAATAAAACGACAAAATTCTCTTGGGATGTTAAATACGTTGAATATCGTTGCGATTAGCAGATTCTACACCCGTCCGTCAAATTCGCGTCCCCTGATCAGCATAAAGCGAAATTCGCCGCGTGGCTTTTCGCACTCAGTCATCAGGCGCTGTTCCTCGCTTCCAACGCCGAGGTACATGGTCTCCGAGCGGAGATAGTGCAGGGCTAGGCCGCGCCGCCGATTGGGCGTGGGATTGGCACCTGTGCGGTGGAAGTTGAGGCCGTGGTGGAACAAGCAGGAGCCGGCCGGCAATTCCACTGGTACAGGCTCAGGGATCAGGGAATTTTCCAAGAAGCGGGCTTTGTGCGCCGAATTGATAGGTCCCCATTTATGACTACCCGGCAGCACGGTCATGCAGCCGTTTTTCACGGTGGCGTCGTCGAGGGCGACCCAGCAGGAGACGTGGTCTTGCGGAGCAAACTGCGGCCACGCCACGGAATCCTGGTGCCAGTCAGTAACCGTGCCGTGATAGCGCGCCTTCATCATCAACTGGTCGCAGTAGAGCTTGATATTGGGACCGAGCAAATCCTCGATGACATCGACGATCTCCGCCTTGCGAGCCACGGCCTCAAAGAGGGGATCGAAATAGCACAGGTGGGTCATTTTGCGCACCTGATCAAGGCGGTCCACCTCAGCGTCCTGTTCCTCGCGGAAGGCGGCTTCCAACTGGACATAGCGCGGCGGCACATGGTCGGCTTGGCCTCGGGCAATTTCCTCGCTGCGCTGGCGCAGAGCCTGCAATTCGTCGTCGGAGAGAATACGGTGATAAGGCAGGTAGCCCTGTTCCTCAAAGTGGCTTTTCTGTTCTTGCGTCAAGGCCATGACTGCTGGGCTAGCCCGCCATCTCAGCGCGGATTTCCCGAATCCAATCGACGCTCTGGCGCACCTTGGCCTCTAGGCCATCCCAGTCCTTGGCGGCGACTAATTCCTTGGTAATCAGCTTGGAGCCAGCCCCGACGGCCGCAACGCCAGCCTCAAACCACGCCTCCAAACTCTCGCGGGTGGCATCGACGCCGCCGGTGGGCATGATCCGAGTCCAAGGACAGGGGCCGAGCACGGATTTGACAAAGGCCGGACCGCCGACTTCGCTGCCCGGGAACACCTTGACGATCTCGACGCCTAATTCCTCGGCCTGACCGATCTCGCTGACCGAGCCGCAGCCGGGCGAATAGGCAATTTTGCGGCGATTGCACAGGCGGGCGACCTCCTCGTTGAGCAAGGGACCGACGACGAAGTTCGCGCCGTTGGCAATGTAGAGGGCCGCGGTGGGCGCGTCGCAGATCGAGCCGACGCCCATGATGATGTCGATTTTCTCGGCCATCACGTGGCGCACCGTCTCGGTGAAGACGTGGTAGGCCAAATCGCCGCGATTGGTAAATTCAGCGCAGCGAGCACCCCCTCGGGCGCAGGCTTCGACGATGTGGATGGTGGTTTCTGGGTCTTCGTTGTAAAAGACCGGGACGATCCCGGTGTCGTAGATGGCGTTGAGGACGGCCATCCGGTCGTACTGGGCCATTGTGTACTCCTTATGTGGTGTGGCGGACTGTGTAATTATCGAGAAGCAGAAGCAAAGGGTATGTGCTGCTCGGGAAAGTTGCCGTAGCGGTCCTCGCCGCGCACCAAGGTGGTCGGATACTTATTGCCCAGCGAGTTGAGCTCGGGCTGCGCAACGTGCGGGGCCACGTAGCGTAGCGTCAGCCCGCAGCGGCGGCGATTGGAGGTATTGGGATTGCTGGCGTGGAATACCTGGCCGTCGTGGATGGATATCTGGCCCGGCGCAAGCACTAAATCAACGGCGTGGCTGTCATCGACGAGTTCGTCGGGGATTTCCTGATTAATGCTGAGCAAATTGCCGGCTTTGGCTGACTCGCCGTGCGTGGCAATGCCGTTTTTGTGCGAGCTGGGGATGACTCGCATGCAGCCGTTCTCCACATCGCTGGCATCCACGGCCACCCAAGCGGTGTGGGCCTCGGGCGGCTCTAAGCCCCAGTAGGTGACGTCCTGATGCCAAGCTACAAAGTGCTTGGCTTCTGGGTCGGGATACTTGCAGAAAAAGTGGGTCGAGAGCAGCATAATGTCCTCGCCCATGACTTCCTGCATGGCGTCGAGGATGCGCGGGTCCGTGGCCATCTGCCAGATGAATTCCTCGTCTAAGTGGCGGGCTTGCAGGCCGATCTGGCACTTTTCGCGGCCCTCGCGGGCTTCCAATTCGTCGAAGCAGGCGCGGAAGTGATCGATCTCGCTGGCGCTGAACAGGTCGATGCCCGTGAGAAAGCCCTGCTCGACGTAGGTCTGGGTGGCGTCTTGCGTCATGGTGGCTCCGTTTTTGTAGTGCTGCGATTCCGTGTATATATTGCACAAATCCCCCGCGCGAAACAAGACTCGGTTCGCCGCGTCAACACATATGAGGAAGGCCGCAATGGGTAGTGTGCAAATCAACGAGGACCTGCTATCGGACAGCGCCTATTTTGCCGCAGAAAGTCGGCGCGTAGCGCTAGCAGAAATGTTCGAATTCCGCGACCGGCGGGTCGTATTCGGGGCGGGTGCCCTGTCGCAGCTAGCCGACGAGTGCGGCCGCCTCGGCGCGGGTCGAGTGCTGCTCATCCACGATCCGGGCATTGCCCCACTCGTCGATTTAGTCCGCCAAGCCCTCGGCGATTTAGACGTGGTGAGTGCGTATAGCGAGATCGCACCCAACCCCTCCGTGCAAAGCGTCGATGCCTGCGCGCACGCGCTGGCAGCCACGGATTTCGACGTAGCCGTCGCCTTGGGCGGGGGCAGCACCATGGACACGGCCAAATCCGCGCTCTGCACTGCTGCAAATGGCGGCTCTGTGGCCGATTACTTTGGCTTCGACCTGTACGCAAAGCCGCCGCTGGCCCCGCTCGTCGGCATCCCGACCACCGCGGGCACGGGCAGCGAGGTCAGCCGGGTGGCCGTAATCGCCGACGCAACCGGCAAGAAGGCCGTGTACAGCAGCTATTTACAGCCCAAGGCCGCGCTAGTGGACCCGCGTTTGCACCAAGACCTGCCGCCAGTATTGACCGCAATTACCGGCTTGGATGCCCTCGGGCACGCCCTCGAATGCACGGCTTCCACCAAGAGCAATGCCATCGGCGACGCCGTAGCGCGGGCAGCCCTAACCGCAGGCTGCCCGGCGTACGTGCAAGCCGTAGTCCACGGCGGTCCAGACGCGCGCTATCAAATGGCGCGCTGTGCCCTGCTGGCCGGGCTGCTGTTGAGTCCTATTAACACTGGGGCCGGCCACGCACTCGGCTACGGAATCGAAAAGGTCTCCTTTGAGCGCGGTGCACCCGTGCCGCACGGCGCGGCCGTGGCCCTCGTCTTGCCCGGGGTGATGCGGCACAACGCCCCGGCCGTGGCCGACAAATACTACTTTGCCGCAGGAGCTGCTGGGCTGGCGCTGGGCAGCAAGAGCCGCGAGGAAGGGGTCGAGCTAGCCGCGGATTGGATCGACGAGCTGCGGCGGCAGCACACCCCCTACGGCTCGCTGAGCGCGGCTGGGATAAGCGCCGCCGACATTCCGCAGATGGTCGAAAGCGCCCTGAGCGTCCAGCGCTTGCTCGAACCCAATCCGGTCGCGGTGGAAGCGGACGACGCGGCCCGCATCTATCAGAACGCGCTAAACTAAAGCGAAAGGGAAGCTCAATGGCATTTGATCCTCAGCTTCAGCGGCAAATTATGGGCCGCTTTGCCACCGGCGTCACCGTGGTGACCACCTCCTGCGACGGCCAGCTTTGGGGCATGACGGCCAACGCGGTCATGTCGCTGTCCCTGTCGCCGCCGCTGGTGGTGGTCTCGGTTGACAAAAGCGCGTCCATGCACGGCCTGTTGCAAAAAGCCGAGGGCTTTGCCATCAACATCCTCAAGCGAGAGCAGGAGGACCTCTCCGTGCGCTTTGCCCAGCGCGGCCCCAAGGACTTTGCGGATCTGGCGACCAAAGTGGCCCAAACCGGCGCGCCGATTTTGGCCGACGCCTTGGCCTATGTGGACTGCAAGCTAGTGGATGTCGCCGCCGCGGGCGACCACGACATGTTCATCGGCGAATGCCTCGCCGGCGAGGTGGGCAGCGGCGCGCCGCTGATCTTCTTCGGCGGGCAATACGCCGAGTTGGCCGATTAGACTGGCCCAAGAGAAAGGAATGCTACAATGGAGAAAAAAATCGTCAAAAGCGAGGCTGAGTGGCGGCGGGAACTCACCGAAGAGCAGTATCACGTAACGCGGCAGAAGGGCACCGAGCGAGCCTTCACCGGCGAGTACAACAACAATAAGGAGCAAGGCGTCTATCGCTGCGTCTGCTGCGGCAGCGAGCTGTTCAGTTCGGAGACCAAGTACGATTCGCGGTCTGGTTGGCCCAGTTTCTGGCAGCCCATCGCAGCGGACAAGGTCGCCGAGGAGCGCGATACGAGCCACGGCATGGTGCGCACCGAAGTGCTGTGCAGCCAATGCGACGCCCACCTCGGCCACGTCTTCCCCGACGGCCCCCAGCCGACTGGCCTGCGCTACTGCATGAACTCAGCAGCGCTCAAATTCGAGGGACAGGAATAGCTTCAACGCTCCAGTACGATCCCCTCGCGCTCAATCCTGCTGAACATCGCCCGGTACTCCTCCGTCCCGTCGTCGTCCCAATACTCGGTCTCAATGGGCGCGGCATAGCTCATGGGCATCAGGCGGTTGCGGTCGGGCCGCACCATGAAAATCGAGTTGGCCGGGTCGGCGATGTTGTACATGCGGGTGCCGTTTTTGAAGCGCGATTTGATGATCCACTTGTCTTGTGCGGGCAACTCTAGCGCCTTCAGCCGCTCCAGTTTTTCCCGGTCCAAAGTCAGCCCCAGCCCCGGTTTTTCCGGCACCCGCACCAAGCCGTTGATCGGGTCCAACCGCTCTTCTACCACGTCGCTCTGCCAAACTTCGTAATCGTTGTGGCAGTGAAAAGTGGCCGTGGGCGCGGCGGCCATCATGTGCACGACCATGGCGCGGGTGATGGCACCGCCGACATTTTGCAGCATAAAGGGCTTGCCTGCCGCGGCAAACAAACCGGCGCGGCGCATGGCATCGCCGATTTTTGCGTGCCCGAGCATGTAGATATCGGCCGGCTCCATCAACACCTCGTAGGTGGCTCCGAGCGGGAAGTGGTGCAAGACGATGGGCCGCTTAGCCCGCTTGCGCAGGTCGATGTAGCCCTCGATGTCTCCAGGCGGCAACGGGTCCTCAAAACAACCGGCAATCGGATATGCGGCTAGTTTTTCCACCAACTCGGGCATGTGATCGTCCGTGCCGTGCATGGTGAAATCGTAGTGGATTTTAAAGCCGGGCGGCGCGACCTTTTGCATGACCTCGGTCTGGTCAAAGACGTTTTCAAACGGCGAGAGGTGGTACTTTAGCCAGGTGTAGCCCTGCTCCGCATAGCGGGTTACAGTCTCGGCCATGTGCTCGGGATGGGTCGATACCGTCCAAGCACCCACGGGCACAAACGACCGATACTTCTGGCCGAAGAGCTTATAGACGGGGACGCCAGCGGCCTGCCCCATCAGATCGTACATGGCCGTGCCCAACCCCAGCGAAGTCTCGTCGCTGATCCAGTCAAAGGGGTTGCTGCCGATGTATTGGTTGATGGTCTCCTGCGGCTCGGTGCTCCCGCTCTCGCCGAGGCCAATCCGGCCGTCGTCGGTGTGGGCGATGTAGATCGTGCGGCGCGCGGGGCCGTAGTAGTGGTTGAGCGGGTAGGCGATCCAGTCGTGGTACGCGAGCGCGATCTCGTGGACTTCGATTTGGGTGACTCGCATGATGGATGCCTTTCTGCTCAGCGTTAGGGAAACTTGAGTACGATCTTCAGAGCTTGGTGCGGCTCGGGATCGTCGAAGGCCATGGCAAAGGCTTGCTGGATTTCGGCAAAGGGCAAGACGTGGCTGACGATCGGCGCGACGTCGATGCGCCCTTGGACGATCCAATCGAGGGCCGGCCGGTAGTCGCGCTCGGGATTGGGACCGATCGAGAAAATCAAACGCAGTTCTTGGCGCAACAGGTCCAACATCCTGACCGTCATCAAGCCTTCGACGTGGGCCTTATCGGGTACGCCGAAGCAAATCACTTCCGCGTTGCGGCAACAGAGATCCGGTACGAGACCCAGAGTCTCGGCCACGCCCACGGCCTCGACTGCGAGCCCGGCCATGGCACCGCCAGTGATCTCGGCGACTGCGGCAACCGGGTCTTGGGATGCCGAACAAATCGCATGCGTGGCCCCCATCTGGCGGCCCACCTCCAAGCGGTACGGCAGCGGATCGATCGCCATGATGCGGCGCGCGCCGAGGTTGCGCAGCACTGCGTTAAACAGCAGCCCCACCGGGCCTTGGCCGATCACTACGACATCGCGGTCAATGATGTTGCCCAGCTTGTAGAAGCTGTGGATCACCGTGCCCAAAAGCTGGCTCATCAGCACCTTTTCCTCGGGCAGGTCGCCGGGCAGGCGGATGCAGCCGCCATCGTCCTTGGCCAAGACGTACTCCTGAAAAAGCCCGCGATCAAATCCCCACAACAGCACCCGCTCGCCCTCCCGATAGCGCCCCGACGGGCAGACTTCGACCACGCCCATACCTTCGTGCCCAGTGGCCCCGGGCGGCTGCGGATACCGCTTGTGGGGGCCGCAAAACGGCGGCTTGTCGCTGCCGCAGACCGCGACCCGCTCCATTTTCACCAGCATCCGATCGCCGACTGGCTCGGGTTTGTCCGTCTCGATAATTTCCCACTGACGCGGGGCGATTAGTTGGGCCGCGCGCATACCTTTCCTTTCTACTCTATCTCTACTAGTCGAAGAAATCGGCATCTTCCTCGCGCAAATAGCGCCGCGCTTCTTCGGCAATTAAATCGACGCCCATCCCGGGCGCGTCCCAAACGGCGATGTGACTATCGACCACAATCGGGTCGGGCAAGCCCGTGACGATGTCGTACCACCACTCGGGCTGGCCAGTCGGATATTCAAACGCAATGTAGTTTTGCGGCAGCGTCGCTGCGACCTGCACCAAAGCCGCCAAACCCAACAGACCGTCGAGCACGCCGTGGGGAGCCATGAGGATGCCGTGCATATCGGCGTATTCAGCCACCCATTTGAGTTCGGCGATGCCGCCGATGTCGCAGGGATCCGGGCCGATGACATCCACGGCGCGCTTCTCAATCAGGTCTTGAAAATTGTGCCGCAAGTAGATCTGCTCACCCGTGTGGATCGGCGTCGAGGTGCTCTGCGTGACCTCGCGGTAGTGATCCGCCGACACGTAGGGCACGTAATCGCCGGTCAGCATGTCCTCCAGCCAAGCCACGTTGAGGTCTTCGACCGCTTGGGCGAGACGGCGCGCATCCGGCACCAGAAAACCCGGTCCCAAATCCAGCGCCAAGCCAACCTCGTCGCCGCACACTTCCTTCATCGCGCGGATGCAATCGACGATGTAGTTGAGGCCGCGTTCGCTCAAAGGGCCGCGATTGGCGTGGAATGGGCCGGCTTGGTGGGTGCCGTAGAAATGTTTGGGCGACTCAGTGATCCGCCCGCCGTGGAAGGCGAGGCCCTGTTTGATGATGCTGAACTTCTGCGGCGCGTCCTTCATCTGCTGCATGTTTTTAGCGTAGTTCTCGGGCGACTGCTCTCCCTCCATGGGGAAGCGCACCGCGCCGTTGTACACCCGCACGCGGTCGCGGATCTTGCCGCCGAGCAGCTTGTACACCGGCGCGCCCACGGCCTTGCCGGCAATATCCCACAACGCCATCTCAATCGCGCTGACCGCACTGCCCCAAGGCTTGAAGCTGCCCAAGCGCCGGATATTGAGCATCACCCGCTCGACATCGGTCGGGTCCTGGCCGAGGATGCGGTCTTTGTAAAATAGCACGTGAGGCTTGAGGTAGGACTTGCTCGCCTCGACTTCTCCGAGGCCGTAAATGCCCTCGTCGGTATTGATGCGCACGACCGGGTTGTTGCCGATGACCGCGCATTTGAGATCCGTGATTTTCATATTTTTCCTTTTTTGTGTTCGATGGACCTGTCCGTGCCCACACGAGACCGCGTCGAGGGCTTGGCCGGCCGGTGCGGCGGTCTGCTCTCGCCCATAGTCTCCATGGTCATGAGTTGGATGATGTCGCTGTTGGTGACCGCGCCCAAAAACTTTTCCGAATCCCTTTCCACGACGGGCATGACGGAAAGAGAATTCTCTGACATACGGTGCAGCACATCTTCGACTTGCTCATCAGGATACGCCAATGGAGTTTCGCGGCGGACCACAGCGTCGAGCTGGGTCTTGCCCCAAGCGTCCTTAGGCAGGTAGCGGAGCATCTCCAAGGACACGATCCCGACCAGCGCTTCCCTATCTGCCACGACGTAGTGGGGCTGGTGCGGAGCGATCCACTGCTCCGTGAAATCGCGCACTGTGACCGAAGGCGCAGGATGACGACGCGAGCGGTCCAGAATGTCATCAATCTTGATGTCTTCCAGCGCGAAGCGGACTATTCCCAATGGAATGTCGTCAAGTTGCGCTGGCAGGTCGGTCCTGCGGCTGGCCCGGCTCACCGCGAAGTTGATCACCGACGGCATGAACAAGATGTAGCAGAACATGACCAGCACCAAGAATGAGAAAACCACCTCGTCAATGATTCCAGAATTCCACATAACCAGCAGCAGCGCGATTTCAGCCACTCCCTTACCCATCAGCCCGGTGGCCACGGCGTAGGGAACGGCGAGGCGGGACACGTAAGCGCCGATGAAAGCGCCGGTGAAGTTGCCGAGCAATGGGATCAGCGCCAACCCCGCCATGGCCCCCAGCGGCAAGGTTGCGAAGGTAAAGCTGAAGCTCAATCCGGCGGAAGCAAAGAACAGGGGCACGAAAAACCCCTCGGCCACGCTGCGAATCCCTGGGATGATCTCCCGCTGCACTTGGTAGGGAAGGCTCGACAGCGACGCCCCGAACAGTAAAGCACCCAGAGAGCCGTGGAGTCCCACTGCTTCCGCGCCGTACACTATCAGGAAGAGCATGCCAAGCAGCAAACCCAAGGAGAGTTGCGGCACCTGGATCACCCGCTGCAACAGCGCCACCAACGGCGGCAGCACCCGCGACGACAACACCCAAGTCACCACCGAAAAACCGGCCACTTTGCCCAGCAAAATCAGTATGCCGATAGGCGAAACTTGGTGGGCGTGTTCGCCGATGCTGAAGCCGATCACCAGCAGGGCAATCAACTCGGCGATGATCACCACCGTGAAAATTTGCAGTCCAACCGGCTGTTTCAGGTGTCCGCCGTCCGTCAGCACTTTGGCCACGATGCCCAGACTGGTCATCGACAGCACGCCGGCCAACGCCAGCGACTCGGTGAAATTCAGTTTCAGTCCGAAATCGAAAACTAAATCGGTGGTGACCAGCATCGAAATGCTTAGGGACACGATCACCGACAGTACGGCCGCGAGGAAGTAATGGCCTTTGAGGGACGACATGAAACTGGAAATATCTACTTCGTCCAAGCCGATGAGGAAGAAGAAAATGAACACACCCAGCGCCAAAACCAACTCGAGGTGCAGCGAAGACTCAATCCACCAGACGCCGGTCAGTTCCATGACCGGCCCAAGCAACATACCTGTCGCCGCATAGGCGATGATGGAGTTCAACCGCAGCCGGCGAAAAACGCCCTCGGCCAACTTGGCGACGATGATGAGCATCCCGAGCGTCAACAGCGATTGGTGTAGTTCATGCGTGTGCTCACCGAATCTAAACAGATCCACTATCGCTTGGAGCGAGAAGCCTTCCATGGTTTTGAGATTCTCCGTAGGTGCCGTTTGGGGGGGTTAGTAAGGGCTTCTAAGTTTTTCGACCCCGTGGTACTTGCCGTCCGTACCAATCACGGTCAAGAACACGGCGTCGGATCCCTGGTTATCGTCCGGTCCGTATTTGAGCTGCATGCCGTCAATTTCTATGGTGCCGGCATCTCGCACCGCGTGGAGCAGGCACTCTCGACTCAGGTTGGGGCCGCAGGCTTTGAGACCGGCGACGGCCAAGCGTCCGGCCAGATAACCTTCCAACGAAACGAATCCGGGTTCCGCTTGGGGATCGTACTCGGAGAGGGCGCTGTGGTATCGAGCCACCACGGGGATGTTTTCGTCATCGGGGAGAGGAACTACTTGCGTAACGTACACACCGGCCCCGTCGGGCCCCAACTCGTTCGCCAAAGCGTTGCTCCCCACGAAGGAGACCGTCATGAATACCGGGTCCAGCTCCCGCCGCACCAACTCTATGGTCTTGACCACCGGCATGTAGGAGCCAATCATGATCACCGCTTCCGGCTTGGCCTCGGTAATTTTTAGCACGGCTCCCTTCACAGCGCGGGTATTGCGTGGATAGTGCGAGGCCGCTACCGGCTTTAGGCCCCGGCGCTCCAGTGCCAATCGCGTGCCCTCCAGCCCGTTCAAGCCGAAGGAATCATCCTGATAGAGGACGGCAACGCGGGTGATCCCCAAATCCTCGGTGAGCCGCGCCACCATCTCCTCGGTTTCTTGGTAGTACGATGCTCGGACGTTGAGCACATTGTCCAACTTCCGGTCGCGCAAGAACTCGGCCCCCGTGAACGGAGCGAGGAAGGGGACCCCGGCAGCTTGGGCCAGCGGTGATGCAGCGCGGGACGTGGGTGTGCCCACCGCTCCGATCAGCGCGAATACCCTTTCACTCTCAATCAACCGTTCCGTGTTGGAAGCGGCAAAGTCGGTTTCATAGCCGTCATCCAACGCCCTGAGCTTCAGTTCGCGGCCATGGACGCCTCCTGCCTGATTGGCCTCGTGGAATGCCGCCTCAATTCCGAGGCGCATCGCCTTGCCCAATTCTTGGGCCGGCCCGGTGAACGCGGCGGATTGACCAAAAAGGACGTAGTCGTCGGAAAACCCGGGGTCCTCGTGGCCTTCTTCCTGCGCTGTTGCCGGGTGCGGCGCATTCATTTCCCTTCCGCCGTCATTTGCCTCGGGGGCATCCTGCCCGCCCCCACAGGCCATGCCAAAGGTCGCCAGCAACCCTGCAATCATCACAAGGGGGGGTATCAAGTGAGAAACCAAACTTCTCATTGGCAGATTGTGGAATAGTAGCATTAGCGTCTTCGCCTGCGATGACTGGACCTGTCCGTGCCCACACCTAGCTAATGGATTCTTTTAGCTGACAGGCATCTTCGTAAGCTAAACAACCCAAGTCTCTCCAATCAAGGACATTCGCCAGCGGCGAGCCGACATCGCGTCGCATCTGCTGTCGCGTATTAAGCTCCTAGGTATTGCGCCGTAGAACTTGCTTGCTATAAATTGAACAATCCACATAAAGGAGGTTGATCGTGATCCGATTCATTGACAAATCCATCATCGGCTTGGCATTCGCATTGGCGGCGAGTTGCTTGGGATGCTCCGAAGACGAGCCAACCGCGTCTGAGGCCACGCAAGCTAGCACCACCATCCAGCCCACCGAGAACAACAACGCCGAAGGGACTGTTGAGTTCACGCAGGAAGCCGACGGGGTGCGAGTTATAGCCAACCTGACCGGGCTTACAGAAGGCGACCACGGATTTCACATCCACGAAAAGGGCGATTGCAGCGCGGCCGATGGCACGTCAGCGGGCGGTCACTTCAATCCCGAAGGCAAAGCCCACGGCGCACCAGATGCCGCTGAACGGCACGTCGGCGACCTTGGCAACATCACCGCCGACGCCTCTGGGCAAGCCACTTACAACCGCCTCGACACCCACCTCGAATTGGATGGTGCCAACAGCATCATCGGGCTCGCAGTCATCGTTCACGCGCTCCCGGATGATTTCTCACAACCCACCGGGGCGGCTGGTGCCCGCGTCGGCTGTGGGGTCATAGAGGGTAGATAAGGGCTGTACTCACTCGCGGACGACCAACTCTTCTAGCTTCCAATCGAGCGGGATGCGCATCCGCCCTTCGTTGCGGCGGTCGAAGAGCAAGTAGTTTTCGCGCAGCCCGAAGTAGAACAAGTCGCGAGTCAGTTCCACGTCCTTTTGGCAGTACTCGGCAATCAAGTCCAGCCGCCCCTCCTTAAACCACCGCAACGCGTCCAGCCCGTCGGCGCTCTTGGCTGCGTCGAGCGTGGCCTTGCCCAGCGAGTCGAGGCTCACCCGGTAGCGCAGCCGCTGGTGGATCTCGCGCAGCATGTCGAGCGTGTTGAGCGTGCGGAAGTCAAATGGGCTGTACCCGCGCAAAACCGAATAGTCAAAGCCGATGATGTTGAAGCCCACGACCAAATCGGCCGCCTGTAAGTGCTCTAAGAGCCGGTCGATGTCTTCCTCAAAGTACGTCGTACAATCCTGCGCACGGCTGTCCCACACCACGCCGACCGACATGCCCATCATGTGCGCTTTATTCCAGCCGCCGACTTCCGCGGCCGAGCGCTGCGTTTCAAGGTCGAACACGACGATGTGTGGGCCTTGTTCGGGTGGCATGTCCTCTTCCCCTTTCTCTTCTTCCCACTCAGCGAAAATCGGCGCGTCCTCTGTGCTCTCGGCTGTGGCCGCAGTGTGCTCGATGGCCCGACGGCCCGTGAGCGCACCGAGCAAGTGAATCGCGCCTTCCTTGTCGAGGGGGACGTTGCCCGCGCCGCACGTGGGGAAATGAATGCAAGACGGACAGCCGAGCAGACAATCGCAGGTCTCGACCATGGAAAGCGTCATGTCCAAGAGGCGGTCGAGTTGGGCAAAGCCCTTTTCCGCCAGACCAATGCCGCCGGGGTGATAGTCGTACACGAAAATCGCGCCCTTGCCGAGCTGAGGATGCTGGGGATAGCAAATCCCGCCGACGTCCGTGCGGTCGCACAGGGCTAGCAGCGGGAAGAGCGACTTCATGGCGTGTTCAATGGCGTGGATCGAACCCATGTAGTGGTGCTGGTGGCGGCTGAGATCGGCCTTGAAGTGGGCGTCGAGCTCGATCCAAAAGCCAATCGTCTCAAAGTGCTCCACCGGCGACTCCAACTCGTGTTTGCTGAGCACGACTTGGTCGCCAACGCGGATCTTTTCGTAGCCCACCACCTGCGAGCTGACCTTGAGCCGGCCCAACCGCGCCATAAAGCCCTGCAACGGCCGCGAGCGCAACTCCTCTAAGATCTCGGTGTCCTTTTCCGTGCGGGCGCGGGTGAAGTACGCCACATCCACTTCCTCGGCGTAAATCTGGCCCCGCTCGGGGTTGCGGTCGCCGATCTCGTACTGGCGGCCGCGATGCAAGTAAATCGCACCTTTGTAGCACTCGCCGTACACCTGCCCGCCGCTGACCGTGCCAATATGGTTGTCGCCGCGATCGACGATGCGATACGACTCGCCGATAGTGCGCATGTTGACCAAGCGGTGCGGCTGCTTGCGCGCGGCAAACCAAGCGTCGCCCTCAGCATTCTGCAGCAGCGTGCCCTCCTCGGTTAGCGCACCAAGCGCCTCCTGATAGTTGGGCAGCGCGTACTCCGGCTCGCTAGCGACGAGAGGCAATTCGCGCGCCGCGCATGTGAGGTGGTTTTTGAGGATGTACTGATTCGTCGGATCCACCACCGCGTCCTCTAAATCGCGCGCAAAAAACTCCCCTGGGTGCCGCATAAAATACTGGTCGAGCGCGTCGGGAGAGGCGATGAGGAGAATGAGCGACTCGCGGCCGGCGCGACCCACGCGGCCAGCGCGCTGCCAGGTATTGATTATCGAACCCGGATAGCCGACCAACACGCAGATGTCCAAGCCGCCGATGTCAATGCCCAGTTCCAAGGCCGACGTGGCCACCACGCCCATGAGCTCGCCACCGTTGAGCGCCTGTTCGATCTGGCGGCGCTCCGTAGGCAAATAGCCCGCGCGATACGAAGAAATCCGCTCTCGCAAGTCCGGGCGGCTCTGGGTTGCCCAGCGGTACACCAGTTCGGTGGTGATGCGGGCGCGAGTGAAGACAATCGTGCGATAGTCTTGGAGCACGCTGGCGCGCAGCAGGTGGGCCGCAAGGGTGTTGGGACTTTCGCTCGGGTTGACGAACACAAAGTGGCGCGCCGCGGCCGGAGCGCCGTGATCTTCAATCGCGTAAAAGGAGCGGTTGAGCAGTTCCCCCGCCAGCTCGCGGGGATTGCCCATCGTCGCCGAGCTAGTGATGTACACCGGATCGGACCCGTAGTGCGCACAGATGCGGTTCAAGCGGCGAAAAAGGTGCAGCACGTGGGTGCCAAACACGCCACTGTACGCGTGCAGCTCGTCAATGACCACGTAGCGCAGGCGGGCGAAAAAGTCGGCCCAAGCCTCGTGGAAGGCGAGGATGCCCGAGTGCAGCATGTCCGGCGTGGTGAACAGCACCTGCGGTGGCTTGGTGCGAATTTGCCGACGGCGATGGCTCGTGGTGTCGCCGTCGTAAATGGCCGCTTTTAGCGTGCCGCCTAAGCCCTGCATCAGGCCGCTTAGCTCGTCGAACTGATCTTGCTCCAGTGCCTTGAGCGGGAAGATATAGAGCGCGTGTGCCTCTGGGTCGTCGAGCAGCGTGGCCAGCACGGGCGCGTTGTACACCAAGGTCTTGCCCGAGGCCGTGGGCGTGGCAATGGCCAAGTGCTGGCCCTCCAGCACTTTTTGGATGCCCTCGGCTTGGTGCGTATAGAGCGCGGGAATGCGAGCAATTTCGAGGATGCGGGCCATGGCCGGAGGCAGGCCAGCCAAGTCGCGGACTAGGCGCGCCGGGCGCTCGGGCAAGGTCTGGTGATGGACGACCTCATTGCCCAAGATGCGGCGTTTGAGAAAGCGGATGTGTTCGGCGATGCTCTCGGCGTCGCTGATCAAGGTACAAATTCCTGAAGCAGTGTGCGGCGAAGACGAACGGGGATCACGGGGAGGAAAAAAGAATAGCTAAGCTGTTGGGCTAGGGCAAGGCGGTGTTGGGGGAAACGGCGCAGCAGATTCAGCGAGTCGCGTCTTTTGCTTAAAAGATGCTATCCACGTCGGTAAAATGCAGCACGCTGGCATGGGATAGTTCCGGTGTGAGATTGCCCGCGTAGATGATGTAGCCTTTCTGCGTGGAGGACGCGATTTTCTGAAACTGCGCGATTCCCTTTGCAAATTCTGGATTAAACGTCATGGCCGATTTGACTTCAATGGGGATTAACTGCCTGTTTCGCCTAAACAACAGATCTACTTCGTTGCCTTTGTTGTCGCGGTAAAAATAAAGTTCAGGCTCTTTGCCCGCGTTGAGTCTGGCTTTCAAGGCTTCGATGACGACCATGTTTTCAAAGAGATTGCCAATCAGTGGATCCCGGGCAGCGAGCGCGGGCGACTCAATGCCGAGCAGGTAGGACGCGAGCCCAACATCGGTAAAATAGATTTTGGGCGATTTGATGATGCGCTTGCCAAAGTTTTCAAAATAGGGATTCAACCTGAAAACGGTGTGCGATGCTTCGAGTACCGAGAGCCATTCTTTTAGCGTGGTACTCGACACCCCCACGTCGTTAGCCAGCGAACTCAGATTCAAAACCTGACCAACGCGGCCGGCTAGCAGGCGCGTGAAGTTCTCAAAATCTGTCAGATTCCTGAGATTGATCATCTGCCTGATGTCGCGCTCGATATAGGTTTGACAGTAATTCCGGTATAGGCGAGTCGGATTGACTTGCTCGCTGTACAGGCGGGGCATAAAGCCTTGGTAGATAAATTCGTCGCGCGTGTGTGTGATGCTGTTTGCTTTGAGTTCTGCTATCGACAAGGGCAGCAGGCGCAAGAGGGCGGTGCGTCCGGCCAGGGATTGGGCAACGGCTTCCTGCAGACGCAACTGGTGACTGCCCGTGAGAATGTATTGCCCGCGTTGCTGGCTGCTGTCAGCGAGGACTTGGATGGTTGAAAGCAGTTCGGGCACGCGCTGGATTTCGTCGATAATAACGGGTGGCGGAAATTGCGAGAAGAAAGCGTGGGGATCGCTTATCGCCAGCCTGCGTACATCGGGTGCTTCGAGGTTCGCATAAGCGTGGTTGGGAAACTGCATACGCGCCAACGTGGTTTTTCCCGCCTGCCGTGGACCGATGATTGTCACCACGGGAAATTCGGTTGCCGTCGCCGCCAATTCTCTGGCGATTTGTCGTAAGATCACGGTTCTGATCTCTATTCGCGTGTGATGTCTCTCAAGGACAAAATAACGAGATTGGTACATATTTCAAGTTGAACTTGAATTTTGTGCCAATTTTTCAGACATACCCTTGCAGAAAATTCAAAAAAAAGGGTCTTTAATAGAGGAATTTTTGATTAAGCATCTTGACAAGCTTTTCCCTTGGCGGCACCTGATTACTAAAAAGGGGAGGTAATCGCGGTGCATCAGTTCAGTTTCTCCGACCTAGCAGAATGAGATCCTTACTCCAAAATTCTACGTCCGAGCTTCGCGCCGACCTCCTGTCCGCGAAGGCCGTTCCAGCGCTGTCAGCCGGCTTCACCTCGGGCCTAGGTCTGCTCGTCTCCCAGATTGCCTTCGGGAGCTTCATATTCTCGGGACCGTTAGCCTCCTATTCCTCCCAAGGCGTCGGCTTAGTGCTGTTCGGGAACTTTGCGGCATGCCTCATCATCGCCCTCGCGGGCGGCTACCTCGGCGCGATTGCGGGACTGTCTCCCGCGCTGGTGATCGTCATGGCCACGGTCGGGTTCACAATGAGCGCCGAGGGCGACGCGCTGTTTGTCACCACCGCGGTCGCGCTCATCATCAGTGCCGTCGCCACTGGCGCGTGCTGTCTCCTGATCGGGCGATTCCGGCTCGCCAATCTAGTCCGCTTTATCCCCTATCCGGTGACGGGTGGGTTTGTAGCTGGGATCGGGGGAGCCGTGTGCTTGGCGGCCATGTCGTTGATGGGAGCCAAACCAGATTGGCGGGCGATTCCCGCACTCTTTGAACCCTCTGTGCTGTGGAAGTGGAGCCCAGGTGCGGCGTATGGGATCGCTTTGTACCTCGCGATTAAGCGCTGGGGCAACCCGCTGATCTTGCCGGTGAGCGTCGCACTGGCCGGCGCTGCGTACCATCTCGTACTCGCCAGCCTCGGCATTTCGGTTGAAGCGGCGCGGGCGGAGGGCCTGCTGCTTACGAGCACCGCGGACGGGAGCCTGTGGCCAGCTTTGTTCCCTGCCGATCTGGTGCACGTGCAATGGGCCTCAATGGCCGAGCAGGCTCCCTACATGCTGACGCTGATCTTGGTCGCTTTCATCTGCGTAATCATGAATTTTGCCGGTCTCGAATTGGCGACGAATCAGGAGTTGGACTGGGACCGGGAGTTCCGGGTGACGGGCGTCGCGAGTATGGTCGCTGGTCTAGGCGGCGGCACAGTGGCGACCTTTGTCGTACCGGCTTCCCTGCGCAGCAAGCTGCTTGGGGCCACAACAAGGCTGACTGGGGTGGTCGCCGCCCTCGTGATCGGGATCGCGTTGTTCCTAGGCGACGGAATACTGGGATTCGTCCCGGCTTCACTCGTAGGAGGAGGCATCCTGATCTTTGCCGGACTCGGCATGTTAGACGAAGGTCTCGTGAAAAGCCGCAAGCGGCTCCCTTGGTCGGAGTACGGCATCATTCTGTTGATTTTCATTGCGATCCTATCCTTCGGACTAATTGAGGGTGTGGGCGTCGGGATGCTGGCCACCCTCGTATTTTTCGCCGTGCGCCTCAGCCGCGTGGACCCAATCGAATCGCAGTTCACCGCGCACGAGCGCGAGAGCAACAAGACCCGCCCCGTCCCCGATCGCGCCATCCTGCTGGAGGAGGGAGAGCGGGTACAGGCATACCAACTGCGCGGCTACCTCTTTTTCGGCAGCGTATGCCCCCTCGCCGAGCATCTCAGGCAGTCCCTGCGCGGCGCTTCGCGTCCTACTTGCCTGATATTGGACTTCAGTGCCGTTTCCGGCTTCGACTTCTCGGCAGTGAACGTCCTGAGCAGGTTTCTGCAAACGGCGCACGCTGCTGGTGTACGAGTAGCTCTGAGCGCATTATCCGAGGGATTGCGGACCGGATTTGAACACAACCTTCCGCCTACCGTATATGCCGAGTTGCTGGTGGAGCCGGATGTGGACCGCGCCCTCGAGCGCTGTGAGGACATCGTCATTGCGGAATGGAGGACGAACGTGGACAAGGCGGACGAGCGTCGCGCCTCCCTGATGGAGCACACCGTTGATGATCTCGAGCGCTACCTAGAGCGGCAAATTGATTTCGAAGATCTACTGGAGGAACTTCGACCTTGGCTGAATCCGCGCCAGTACGCTGCCGGCGAGGCTCTCGTAGGACCGGATGCGCCGCAAGAAGGTCTGCAACTGCTGCTTGCGGGCCGGGCTTCCGGGTACGATTCCGCGGGTACGCGCCTGTTTCAATGCGGCCCAGGCGAGGCGATATGGCCGACGGGCGCGTCGGACCAGAAAGCAGCCTCTGTGGTTGCAGACGACTCCTGCCAAACGATGGTGCTGACCCCGGCCGACCTAGGCTGGCTGGAGCAGCACGAAGAGCGGCTTACCCTCAAGCTGTACCGCTACCTCCTCGCCAGTCGTTTCCAAACCGAATCGGGAGCGGAGCAATAGCAAGCGGACTTCCGCAGCTAGAAGGAAAAATCTAGTCCGCAAGGCCGACGAGCGATTCAATCGACATTTAGCCTGGCTCGCGCAGGAAGGAGATTGATGATGGCTTTGAACGTAGAAGACAAGATTGCGACGCTGGATCCCGCTCGGCGACGCAAGGTCGAGGATCGGGCGGCAGAACTCATTGCCGAGGAGATGACTCTGCGCGAACTGCGCAAAGCCCGTCAGCTCACCCAGGCGCGCGTCGCGCACCAACTCGGCATCTCGCAGGACGGCGTCTCGCGGCTCGAGCAACGAAGCGATCTGTTGCTCTCGACGTTGCGCAAGACGGTGGAGGCCATGGGCGGCAGCCTTTCGCTCATCGCTAGATTCCCCGACCGTCCGCCGGTCGAACTGTCAGGCATTGCCGACGGCGATCTCCGCGATTGACGCCCGAGGTGACGTGAACTCTGCTCGCATGGGTATTAAGGCGCTGACGGTCGATGTCTTTGGTACGGTCACCGACTGGTACTCTACCATTGTGCGAGAGGGTGAGTGTTTAGGCTGCGACAAGCGGCTTACCGTGGACTGGGCGCGCTTTGCCACGGCTTGGCGCAATGGCTATGAGCCTGCTATGGGTCGCGTGCGGAGCGGCGAATTGCCTTGGACGAAAATAGACGCGCTCCACCGAATGATTCTCGACGACATTCTGCAAGACTTCTCGATTCC
Organism: Candidatus Latescibacterota bacterium; assembly: GCA_022827835.1. Lineage (GTDB taxonomy): Bacteria > Latescibacterota > UBA2968 > UBA8231 > UBA8231. Next base: position 148,870 of record JAJEIO010000049.1, on the reverse strand, counting down.
CGAGTTGTCCGAGGACGAGCGCAGCCACTTCAATCGCGTTTGGCACAGGCTGGATCCGTGGCCCGATGTGGTCGGCGGCATGTTGCGGCTGAAGTCCAAATACATCGTTGCCGCGCTTTCCAATGGCAACATGTCGTTGCTGACCAACATGGCGAAGCACTCAGGTATTCCGTGGGACTGTATCTTGTCAGCAGAGCTTGCGCGGCATTACAAGCCGGACCGGGAAGTCTACGAGATGACGGCGCAGCTTCTCGATCTGGAGCCGCCTTCAATCCTGATGGTCGCGGCGCATCGCCACGACTTAGAGGGAGCTAGAGCCGTTGGATTCAGAACGGCCTTCATTCCACGTCCACTTGAATGGGGGCCGGACGGCCAAGCAGACATCGCGCAAGACGGAGATTTTGATATAATTGCAGAGGATTTTCACGATCTTGCCGTGCAGCTTGGAGTCTGATTGCCGTGAGAAACGAATTGAATCCCCCCCCCACCGGCATCGACCGCAACCTAACCCACTACGCCGACCCCGGTTTTAGCCGCTACTTACGCCGCGCTTTTCTCGCCTCAGCCGGCTACGACGAAGCGGATTTAGAGCGGCCCGTCGTCGGCATTGCCGATACCTCGTCCGACTACACCACCTGCCATCGCGCCATGCCCCAGCTCGTAGAAGCCGTCAAACGAGGCGTGCTAGAAGCGGGTGGCCTACCCTTCGTCTTTCCAACCCTTTCCCTCGGCGAAATCCTCCTCTCCCCCACCGCCATGCTCTTTCGCAACCTCATGGCCATGGCAACCGAGGAAATGATCGCCGCCCAGCCCATGGACGCGGTGGTGCTGCTCGGCGGCTGCGACAAAACCCTGCCAGCCCAACTCATGGCCGCAGCTTCCGCATCCGTGCCCGCCATCCACCTCGTCGCCGGACCAATGCTGGCCGGAGACTGGCAGGGCGAGAGATTGGGTGCCTGCACGGATTGCCGCCGCTATTGGGCGCAGCACCGAGCCGGTGCGCTCGACGCCGAAGAAATCGCCGCTGTCCGGCAGAGCTTGTGCCCAACCGCCGGAACCTGCATGGTCATGGGCACGGCCTCGACCATGGCCTGCGTGACCGAAGCCCTCGGGCTAATGCTGCCGGGCGCAGCTACCCCGCCCGCAGTCTCAGGCCAACGCTTGCGGCTCGGAGTTGCCACAGGCCGCCGGGCCGTAGCCTTAGCCACCGAGGGCCGCTCGGCGCGGGACATACTAACGCCAGCGGCCTTTGCCAACGCGCTCAAGGTGCTGGCCGCGCTGAGCGGCTCGACGAATGCAGTCGTGCATCTGCTCGCCATTGCGCGCCGGGCCGGCGTGGACCTGTCGCTAGACGACTTTCACACAACGGCCCAACAAGTGCCGCTGCTGGTCGATTGCAAGCCAGCGGGCACTGGGTACATGGAGGATTTCGACAAGGCCGGCGGCGTACCCGTCCTGCTCAAAACACTGGAGCCGATGCTCGATCTCGATGCAGTAGGAGTCAGCGACCAAACGCTCGGCGCACTCTTACAGGAGGTAGCCGCGCCCGGCGATTGGCAAACCGCGATCCGCACTTTGGACGCGCCGCTGGGGCCAGCGTCGTCTCTCGTAGTGCTAAAAGGCTCGCTCGCGCCCGACGGAGCCGTCTTGAAAAAGGCCACCTCTTCCCCACACTTGCACAAGCACCGAGGGCCAGCCATCGTATTCGAGGGGCCAGACGATGCCTCGCGCGTTGACGACCCCGCCTTGGGCATCACGCCGGAACACGTGCTGGTGCTGCGCGGAGCCGGGCCAGTGGCCCTCGGTATGCCTGAAGCTGGGTCCATGCCCTTGCCCAAGCACCTTGCCGCCCAAGGCGTCACGGACATGGTGCGCATCTCCGATGGGCGAATGAGCGGCACGGCGTATGGAACGGTCGCTTTGCACGTAGCGCCGGAAGCGGCCGTTGGAGGCCCGTTGGCACTCGTCCGCGACGGAGACCTGATCGAGTTGGACGTAGAAGCCGGGCGCTTAGATTTACTAGTCCCCGAGGAAACTCTCGTCCGCCGGCGGGCCGAATGGACTGCACCCGCTGCGCCAGCACGTGGATGGCGTCGGCTGTACGCCGAGCGCGTATTGCAGGCGAACTTGGGGGCGGATTTGGATTTTATGACGTAGCACTTCGACAGGTTCAACGCGGGCTGAGCTTGTCGAAGCCCGCCAGCAATAGCATCTAAACAAATGAGGAGGAATACATGCTTAGCGCATTGCTCGCCGAGCGCGAGCGTCAAGGTAAACCCATCCGCGTCGGCATCATCGGCGCGGGGAAATTCGGCGGCGGGTTGGTCGCGCAGATCGCCCAGATGCAGGGCATGGTCGTCTCGGCCATTGCCGACATCGACCTAGCGCGCGCCCGCTACGCATACGCGGCGGGGTACGGGGATGTTGCGGTGGGAACGGCGGATAGTCCGCAGGCGTTGGCAGAGGCTATTCACGCGGGGAAATTCACCGCCGTTGAAGACGGGCTGTTAGTCGCGCAGGCCGAAGGTTTGGACGTGGTAGTAGAGGCGACCGGCTCTACCTCAGTCGGAGCCAGCATGGCCAGCGCCGCAATCGCCAGCGGCAACCACCTCGTAATGGTCAATGTCGAAACGGACGTGACCATCGGCGCACTCCTCAAGCGCAAGGCCGACAGCGCAGGCGTGGTGTACTCACTCGTCGATGGCGATCAGCCCGGAGTGACCATGAACATCATCGAATGGGCGTGGTCTCTTGGCTTAGAGGTAGTGGCCGCAGGCCGCGGCACCATCCTCTTCGCCGACGATCCCCAAGGCACACCCGACAACACCGCGGCGCGGTTTGGCTTTGACGAAGAAACCTTGCAGCGGCGCAACATCAGCTTGAAGATGTACAACTCCTTCCGCGACGGCACCAAAGCCCAAGTCGAGGCCACGGCCATCGCCAACATGGCCGGACTAGTCCCCGATGTAAGAGGTATGCACGAGCCGTCGTGCAATTTGGCGGACATCCCGCAAAAATTTAGCTTGGTCGAAGAAGGAGGGCTGCTGAGCCAGCGCGGAGTCATCGAGCTAGCCAACAGCGTCGCCGAGGACGGCAAGACCCGGCTCGCCAACCCACTGGGCATGGGCGTCTTCGTCGTCGCCCGCAGCGAGCATCCCTTTACCGTCGAAGACCTCGACACCTACGGTCTGCATCCGGGCGGCGACGGCAAAAACTTCCTCCTCTACCGCCCCTATCACTTGGTGGCAGTTGAGGCCCCGATCACCATCGCCAAAGTCGCGCTCTACGGCCTGCCAACCGGCGCTCCGCGCTCCGTACCCACCGCCGATGTAATCGCCGTAGCCAAGCGAGACCTCAAAGCCGGCGAGACCCTCGACGGCGGGGGCGGCTACACCGTATTGGGTCAAAGCGAAAAGGCAACCGTGGCGCGCCAAGAAGGCCTATTGCCGTTAGGGCTGTCGGGCGGGGCCGTACTCAAGCAAGATGTGCGGCAAGGCGACGCCATTGGCTACGCCATGGTCGATTTGCCAGATTCGCTCGCGTTGCAACTGCGGCGCGATCAAGACGCCATGTACGAATAAACTTGAAGTGAAGATTGGAAAATGTCCGAATATCAAGAAGCAAAGAGAATAATCGTCTCCATCTTGGAACTTTCAAAAGACTCAATCCACATGCACGTAGGATTAATCGTGTTTTTCTTAGCTGTAGTCCTTTGGAAGAAAGGCTCAATTGAAGCGCGATGCTTGATCCCCGTCGCAATTGTAGCATCCTTGATGGAGATTCTCGATCTAAGATATGATTATGTCTCTCTCGGTCACTTTCGCCTGAAGGCCATAACGGCAAGCATACACGATTTAATCAATACGACGTTTTGGCCGGTGGTCATCGTAGTGCTTGCTTGGATGGGCAAATTGCAGAATGCGCGGAAGGCATAGTTTATAACCCTCTTAATTCGGTGTAGGAACAAAAAAGGGGAAGGGCACGAGGCCCTTCCCCTTTTGCGCGTCTAGGTCAGGCTAGCCGGTCTTGACTTCGACCTGGCGGACGACCTTTTTCGCCTCCTCCTTCTTGGGCAGGTGGAGGGTGAGGACGCCGTTTTTGAACTGGGCTTCGATGGCGTCGTCCTGCACGCCATCGGGCAGGTGGAAGGCGCGCTCGAAGCGACCGTAGATGCGCTCCTGGCGGAAGTACTTGCCTTCCTTTTCTTCGCTAGCCGCGCTCTTTTCGCCCCGCAGCACGAGCGTTCCCTCATCGACGGTGATCTCGATGTCCTTCTCCTCCAACCCCGGCAGTTCGGCCGAGATTTCGAAGGAGGCGTCGTCTTCCTTGACGTCGATGCGTGGGCTGAAAGCCGCGTTGCCAGTCAAAACGGGCAGACGCGAGTCCTCGCCAAAGAAGGCATCCACGAGGTTGTCGAACGGGCTGCGCCACGGGCGATTGCTGACGCGAGCGGTGGGTAGTAAAGTCTTGATGGCCATGATCTTTTCTCCTTGTTAAGTGGTGGTTGGTTTGTCTGGCCTTCGCCCATTGTATTGCAAAAGCCGTGCCAACATATTAAAATTTTACATATCTTATTGTTATAAATAGAGTTGTGCTATTTTTAACGCAAAAAAGGGCATTGTCCGTATTGTCAGCACGGCCTGGAAAAATTGGCAGGTGTCATGCGAAATTGGCTGAAGTTCGTGCCGTTATTGCACTATATTGTAGGGACAGGGCCCTGTTAATTTGGCAAGAGGAGTTAAGCACATGGGAACCTTTCAGGTCGAACTGGAAATAGGTGATCCGCAAGGGCAGCACTTTGAGGCTGTTGATGCGCTGATAGATTCCGGTGCGACCTACACCACGCTGCCTGAAGCCCTTCTGCGAAGATTAGGAGTGGTCCCTCTCAGCAGAGCCAATTTTGTACTTGCCGACGGCAGCAGAATGGAGCGCGGAATCGGTCAAACTTGGATGAGATTAGAGGGTGAAGAATTCATAGTACCCGTCGTCTTTGGACCGGAAGCCACTCAGCCCCTGTTAGGAGCAGTAACTTTAGAGATTTTCCGGCTGGGGATAGACCCCGTAAGGCAACGGCTGATTCCCGTTGACGGGCTACTGTTGGTCAATAAGGAACCATTGTGATTGACTGGGAAGCTGTGCGCACCGAAGTAACCGGATATTTGCAGGCCCTCATCCGCATCGACACCACCAACCCCCCGGGCAACGAAAGCAAAGCCGCGCGCTATTTAGAAGGAATACTGCGGCAGGCGGGTTTTGATCCACTCGTCGTCGAGTCCGCGCCCGAGCGAGGCAACGTCCTCGCGCGGCTGACCGGCGGCGGCGAACCACCGCTCATGCTCTTGGGACATACCGACGTGGTAGCCGCCGAGCCGGAGCACTGGACCCACCCGCCCTTCTCCGGCACGCTGGCCGACGGCTGCGTGTGGGGGCGCGGTGCGTTGGATATGAAGAACATGGTCGCAGCGAATCTGATGGTATTGCTGTTGTTGCAACGGGAAGACGTCCAACTCAACCGCGACATCGTCTTCGCCGCCACTGCCGACGAGGAAGCAGGCAAAGGCAATCACGGGCCGGGGTGGATCATCGACAATCGACCAGAACTGTGGGACGCGCCTTTGATCATCACCGAGGGCGGTGGCAGCGACTTCGCAGTCGGCGAGCAGCGGTTTTACACCTGCCAGACCGGGCAAAAGGGGCTGTGCCGATTGCGTCTGATCGCCCGAGGAAGGCCAGGACACGGGTCCATGCCGCACGGCGACAGCGCCATCGTCAAGCTGTCCAAAGCTCTAGCCGGCTTGGAAGGAGCTGTATTCCCCGCGCACGTGTCCGCGAGCGTGCGCCGCTTCGTCGAGGGAATTGCCAGCCGCCGTCCAGCCGCCGAAGCCGCTCTGTGGCAGCAAGTGCTCGACCCGGTGACCTCGGATGCTGCACTGCGCGAACTTCCCATCGGCAATACCTTGCGCCGCGAGTTGGGCGCGGTGCTGCACAACACGGCATCGGCGACCATGGTACAGGCCGGTTCCAAGATCAACGTGATTCCGGGGGAGGCGATTGCTTGGATCGATGGGCGCTTAGTGCCCGGTCAGACGGCTGAGAGCTTCGTGACCGAGTTGAGGACGTTTGTTGGCGATGAGGTCGCCATTGAGATCGACCAATACACGCCGCCGTTGGAAGCGTCGTCCGATACCCCGCTTTTTCAGACGATCGTCGAGGTGATGCAGGAGCGCGAGCCAGACGCGCCAGTACTCCCCTATCTGATGCCAGCCGGCACCGACGCCAAGCACATTGTGCCGCGCCGCCCGGAAACCCAGATCTACGGATTTATGCCCTATCGGCAGCAGCCGGGCGAGGAGGAAATGGCCCTGATCCACGGCCACGACGAGCGCACCCCCGTGAAAGAACTACTCTTTGCAACGCAGGTGCTCTACGAAATCGTCTGCCGCTTCGGCGGCCTCAATACGCGCCCTTAATCCGCCCAAACCACCCGCGCAACGGATCGCCCAATTCCTCCATGTAGCGGCCCATCCGCCCCAGCAGGTCTTGACGCACAGCCTCGTACGCCGGATCGCCATACACATTGTCGAGTTGATAGGGATCGCGTTGCAAATCGTACAACTCGCCCGGATCGCCCGAATTAAAAGTGAACTGATGGGTGCGGGTGCGGACCATGCGCTGGTTGGCGACCGTAAAATGGCGGTCGAACACGCAGTACACTTCCTCGCGACCGTTCGCAAACGGGCGTCCCTCAATGGCCGGGAGAAAGGACTGGCCGTCGAGGTCGGCGGGAACTTCGAGACCAGCAGCGTCGAGCGACGAGAGCATGATTTCGTGCAAATAGACGAACTCGTCGCAGGCCGTGCCGGGAGCTTGGCAGTCGGGATGGGCGATGACGAGCGGGATGCGGTAGATCTCGTCGTACATGAATTCGCCTTTCTCGATCAGCTTGTGTGCGCCGAGACAGTCGCCGTGATCGGCAGTATAGACGATGATGGTGTTGTCGAGGACGCCCAGTTGTTCCAAGTGAGCCACTACCCTGCCGACCATGTCGTCGATGAGCGTACAATGCCCAAAGTAGCGAGCGGCGATTTCCTGAAACCCAGCCCAGCCGTAGTCGCCCAACCCCCACAGCTTCTCGATTAACTGCTGGCGATAGGGCTTTTTCTCAAAGGTCTCGGCGTACCCGGGGTGTTCGGGAATGGCCTTTGGATCGTACATGGAAAAGTACGGCTCCGGCACCAGTGACGGACTGTGCGGTCCCCAAAAGTTGGCCCACAAAAAGAAGGGCTGCTCACCAGTAGCCACTTCGTCGAGCACGCGCTTGGCTTCCTCGGCGACGAAATACTCAATGCACGACTCGACCGGCCCCTCGTGCAATGCGAACATCTCCTGCGCCTGATTCGAGGGATTGGTCCCAACAAAGCGGTGCGAGACCGTCGGCGGCGGGTCAAAGCCACGCTCTTTGAGATAATCGGCATACGGGTTGTGTCCCCTCGGCTTAGCCCCGAACTGCAAGCCGGGCAACAGGTCAGACCCCGGAAAGGCGTAGCCCATAAAGTCCTGCCCCGCAAATCCGTAGCCCGTCGGGCCGGTCTGCTCATCCACGTGCCACTTGCCGGCGTACCCGCAGCGATAGCCGACCTCGTCCAGATAGTGGTTCAACCCGCGCACGCCCTCGCGCAAACACAGGCCGTTGGCCGTAACCCCGTGCTTGTGCGGGTAAAGACCCGTGTAAAAGGAAGCGCGGGCCGGCGAGCAGATCGCGGTCGGCGTGAACGCCGAGTCAAAGCGCACGCCGCGCGCAGCCAAGGCGTCAATGTGCGGCGTCCGGCACACCTCGTTCAGTCCGTAGCAGCTCACCGTGTCGAGCCGCTGCTGGTCGGACATCAGGACGACAACATTAGGTTGCTTAGCCATGTTAGCGCTCCTCACTCCGTAAATCCAGCCACGCCATCTCCGCCTCACTGAGCGGATTGTCGAGCGTTTGAATGTTCGCCGCGATCTCATCGCCGCTCATGCTGCCGACCAAGGCATAGATGTCGAGCGGGTAGCTGAGCACGTACGACAAGGCGATCTGCGGCACTGACAACCCCTTTTCTTCAGCCAGTACCCACGCGCGGTCGAGCCGTGTGAAGTTTTCTTCGCAGTAGTACGATTTGGGCATAGTGCCGTCGAATTGGTCGCGCACTTGCTCGGCGTTGTCGCGGGTGACTTTGCCCGAGAAAAAGCCGCGGGCCACGCTCGACCAAGTAAAAAGCGGCATGTTGTGTTCCGCGTACCACGCACGGGCGGCAGCTTGGCCCGGCCCGGCAATCGACAGACAATCCTTCCACGGCTCGGCGATCTGATCTGCCAAGCTGAAGTTTGGACTGGAGGCGGCAAAAGGCACGAGCCCGCGTTTGTCCGCGTATTCATTGGCCTCGGCCAAGCGCTCCGGCGTCCAATTCGAGCCGCCAAAGGCGTGGATGCGGCCGGCCGCATGATGCTCGTTGAGCGCCTCGACGATGGGGCCGACCGGAACCGCCGGATCGTCGCGGTGCAACAGGTAGAGGTCGATATAGTCGGAGCGCAGGCGCACGAGCGAGTCGGCCATGTCCGAGGCGATGTCGTACGGAGTGACGCGGTTGCGGTCCTGGTTGAGATGCGCACCCTTGCCGATGATGACGATTTCATCGCGGTTGCCCCTTGCCTCCATCCACAGCCCGAGCATGCGGTCCACTTCTCCGCCACCGTAACCGTGAGCCGAATCGTAGGTCGTGATGCCAGCCTGCCAAGCGGCGTCGAGCAGGTCAAAGCCTTCTTCCTTGTTGCTGCGATTGAGCATGATGGAGCCTTGAACTATGCGCGAGATCTTTTTTTTGATGCCTTGTACGTTGCCGTATTGCACGAGTGCGTTCCTTTCTATTCCATTGGGTATTTTAGGCCGATCTGAGCGCGGATTTCGTCGAGGATCCGCATCAGCGCCACAGTTTCGTCGAGCGGCATAACCGCGCTCTCCGTCAGACCTTCGCCGAGACAGCGGGCGACTTCTTGCGCCTCGTAGTTGTAGCCATTGCCCGCCAAGGGCAATTCGATGCGCTCTTCGCGCCCCTCGGCTTTGAGCGTGGCGCTTTCGCCTTTCCACCACGACGGATCAATGACAATCGTCCCCTCGCTGCCGACGATGCGCGCTTCGTGCGAGGTCGAAGCGCGGATGGCACAAGAGAGGTTGGCGATGGCACCACCGCTATAGCGAAGCACGATGCCGGTTTGCTCGTCAACGCCTGTCTCGCCGAGGTGTGCGGCCGCAGCGATCTGCGCTGGTTGCGAGCCAAGCACCATCGCCGCAAAGGAGACGACGTAAATGCCAATGTCGAGCAGGGCACCGCCGCCCAAAGCGAGGTTAAAAAGCCGACCATCGGGATTGACGCCCGCGCGGAAACCAAAGTCAGCACTGACTATGAGCGGCTCACCAATGGCCCCAGCGTCGAGCCACTGGCGCACCTGCACCATAATGGGCAGGTAGCGAGACCACATGGCCTCCATCAGAAAGACGCCATTGGCGCGGGCACAGGCGACGACGGCTTCGGCTTCGGCCGCGTTGATGGTAAAGGGCTTCTCGCAGAGCACGGCCTTGCCAGCTTCGAGACAGAGGATCGAATTGTCTTTGTGGAAAGGATGAGGGGTCGCCACGTACACCGCGTCGATGTCGGGATCGGCACTGAGGGCTTCGTACGAGGCGTGGCGGTTGGGGGCACCGTACTGGTCGGCAAAGGCGTCGGCGCGCTGCCGATCGCGCGAACCAACGGCAACCAACTCCCCTTCGGAAATGGCCTGGAGGCCGACGGCAAATTTGTGGGCAATGCTACCCGGGCCGAGGATGCCCCAGCGGATGGGTGAGGTCATGGATGCTCCTAGCTTGGAGTGATGTGAAAGGGCTATAGTTTGGCCGTGTGCAGGAAAGGCGTCAACCTAGCTTTGGTCGGCAAAATCGCGGGCGTTCTGAAATAGCTTGAGCCACGGCCCCTCTTCGCTCGTCCACTCCGCCGGACGCCAGGAAAGCTGGACATTGCGGAAGACGCGCTCTGGGTGCGGCATCATAATGGTGGCACGGCCATCGGCGCTAGTGAAAGCGGTCAGTCCTGCGGGCGAGCCGTTGGGATTGGACGGATAGCGATCGGCCGGATCGCCGTAGTTATCCACGTAGCGCAAGCAGAGCTGATTTTCTATTTGCGCTCGTCCCAGTGCCCGCTCATCGCCGAATTGGACGCGGCCCTCGCCGTGTGCCACCGCAATGGGCAGACGCGACCCTTCCATGCCGCGTAAAAGCACCGAGCAGTTCTCCAGTACCTCTACAGTGGCAACCCGCGCCTCAAACTGCTCGGAGCGATTGCGCACAAATTGCGGCCAGGCGGCTGCGCCCGGAATCAACTCCTTGAGGTGCGACAGCATTTGGCAGCCATTGCACACCCCTAGGGAAAAGGTATCCGGTCGCTTGAAAAAGGCGGCGAATTGGTCGCGCAAGCGGTCGTGGAAGAGGATCGAACGCGCCCAACCAGCCCCGGCTCCGAGCACATCGCCGTAGCTAAAGCCGCCGCAAGCAGCTAGCCCGTGAAACGAACTCAATTCGACGCGGCCTTCCAACAGGTCGGTCATAGTCACGTCAACCGCCTCGCAAGCGGCAGCGTCAAAAGCCGCGGCCATTTCCACTTGGCCGTTGATACCCTGCTCGCGCAGTATCGCCACGCGGGGACGCGCTTTCCCTCCTATGGTCGGAGCAGCTTCGTGCGCCAAGTGAAAATTCAGGCCTGGGTCTTGGCCATCGGCAAGAGCTTCGTACTCCTCGCGGGCGCAGTCCGGGTCGTCGCGGTGGGCCTGCATCCGATACGTCAGCTCAGCCCACGTCGCGTGGAGGTCGAGCAGTGGGACGTCATAGACGAGATCATCGCCACTGCGAACGCGCAGGTGTAAGTCGTCAACGGGCTGGCCCACGTCGTGCACCAAATCGGCGATGCCCTGGTCCTCAAAGACCTTGTACACGGCTTCCTCATCTTCGGCGCGGTATTGGATCACAGCGCCCACTTCCTCGCAAAAAAGCGCGGCGAGCGGGTCGCGGCCCAACACGCCAACTTCCAACTCCACGCCGCAGCGACCAGCAAACGCCATCTCGGCTACCGCAGTGAAAAGGCCGCCATCGGAGCGGTCGTGATACGCGAGTACGAGATCTTGGTCGAGCAAGTTCTGCACGGCCTCGTACAAACCGCGCACATCGCCTGCATCTACGTCTGGGGCCTCGCTGCCGATTTGGTTGTACACTTGGGCTAGACAGGAGCCGCCGAGGCGGTTTCGTCTGCGGCCCAAATCCACGAGCAACAGCCGGGTGTCACCACCTCGCTTTAGATCGGGCGTGGCGTGGCGGCGCACGTCTTCTACTGGTGCAAAGGCCGAGACGACCAAGCTCAAAGGAGCGACTACCTTGTGCGCCGCGCCCTCGGCGTCTTCCCACACCGCCCGCATGGATAACGAGTCTTTCCCCACCGGGATCGACACCCCCACCGCCGGACAAAACTCCAACCCCACTGCGCGCACTGTGTCGTACAGAGCCGCGTCTTCGCCCTCTTCGCCGCAGGCGCACATCCAGTTCCCCGACAGCTTGATGCGGTGAATCGAGCCAATGTGCGCCGCGGCAATGTTGGTAACGGCCTCGGCAATAGCCATACGCCCGGACGCCGGCGCATCCACCAAAGCGAGCGGCGTGCGCTCGCCCATGGCCATGGCCGACCCCGTGTACCCCTGAAAGGAGTGACAAGTCAGAGCTAAATCCGCGACCGACACCTGATAGGGACCAACCATCTGATCGCGGGCCACCAAGCCGGTGACCGTGCGGTCGGCAATGGTGATGAGGAAGGTCTTGGCCGCTACGGCCGGAAAGCGGAGCACGCGCTCGGCGGCCTCGGCTATCGAAGGCTCCCCTAAGTCGAGGCACTGCTGCACGGGTTGGCTGCGCGTCGCCCGGCGCAGCATCTTGGGCGGCTTGCCCAAAATCACCGCTAGGTCGAGGTCGTCGATGGGCTTGCCGCCCAGTAGCGCGTCGTCGAGCGACAGCGTGCCATCGCCAGTGATCTCGCCGATGACCGCAAACAGGCAGCGCTCGCGCGCGGCCAACTCGGCAAAGCGATTCAAATCGGCGCGGCCCACCACCAGCACGTAGCGCTCTTGCGCCTCATTGCTCCAAATCTGCATCGGACTCATGCCCGGGTCGTCGTTGTGAATGGCACGCAAGTCAAAGTGCGCACCCACGTCTGCCACCAACTCCGGACAGGCGTTGGACAAACCACCGGCCCCCACATCGTGGATGCTGATGATGGGATTTTCCGCACCGAGTGAGATGCAGCGGCTGATTAGCTCTTGGCAGCGGCGCTGCATCTCGGGGTTGTCGCGCTGCACCGAAGCAAAGTCGAGGTCTTCACTGTTGGCACCCGTGTCCATGCTAGAGGCCGCGCCCCCGCCGAGGCCGATGAGCATGGCCGGCCCCCCGAGCTGAATGACGCAATCGCCCTCAGTCGGAGTTTTCTTCTCCACGTGCGCAGCGTCGATGAGACCGACGCCACCGGCGACCATAATCGGCTTGTGGTAGCCGCGCCACACCCCAGTGCTGTCGTCTTCTAGGGTGCGGAACATCCCGAGAATGTTGGGCCGGCCGAATTCATTGCCAAAGGCCGCGCCGCCGATTGGCCCTTCGGTCATAATGGCGAGTGGGGTTGCCAAGCGGTCCGGGAAAGCAGCGCGCTCTTTTTCCCACGGCTGGGCAAACTCGGGCAGGCGCAGATGCGAGGTAAAAAAGGCGGACAGGCCCGCCTGCGACCAGCCACCCATGCCAGCCGCCCCCTCGTCGCGGATCTCTCCCCCGACTCCCGTAGAGGCTCCGGGATAGGGCGCGATGGCCGTAGGATGATTGTGGGTCTCGACCTTGATCAAGACGTGGGTCTGCCGCTGGCGATAGCCATAGCGAAAATCCTCGTCTGGACCAAAGACCGGTACATCAAATCCCTCGATCACGCCGGCGTTGTCGGAATACGCCTTAACCGTGCCTTCGGGATGAGCCGCGTGCGTGTGGCGAATCATGGCGAAGAGCGAGCGCGCCTCGTGCTGCCCGTCGATGATCCAATCGGCGTTGAAAATTTTGTGGCGGCAGTGCTCGGAGTTGACCACCGCAAACATCATCAACTCCACATCGGTCGGGTCGCGGCCGGCAAAGGCGTGCAGCGCGTAGTCAATCTCCTCGTCCGAAAGAGCCAAGCCCATCTCGCGATTGGCATCCACGAGCGCACACCGCCCCTCGGCCCGCACCGGGATGTGGACCAGTGGCTTGGGCTCCACGCGGCGAAAGAGGGTATCTAACAAGTCGAGCGGGGCCTCGATCATGCGGTCGTAGAGCAGCGGCAAGACTGTGCTGGGCACGGTATCGGCGGCAAAGGCATACAGTGTGCCGCGCTCGACGCGACGCACGAATTCAAGGCCGCAGTTTTTGAGGATGTCGGTGGCTTTGCTCGACCACGGCGACGTCGTGCCCGGTCGCGGGCCAATGGCCACCTCGTTGTGCGCCCGCTCTGGCAGGGTAGCGTCCACGTCGAGGATGCGCATGAGCCGCGCCCGCTCGTCGTCAGCTAAGGCGCGCACACATTGCACGGCATAGAAGTACGTGGCACTCAGATCTTCAACTTCGGGCGCACAACGCTGACAGCGCGCTAGGAGCGACCGGCGGCGAAGGGACGACAGGGCCGGGGGGCCGACAAAGGCGAGTAGCATGGGATACTTTCTAAAGGGAAGAGGTTCAATAAAATGTAGGTGCTGCCGTGAAAACCCTCAAGGATTGCGGCGGCCCGCCGAGCTTATTTTTGCACCTGTGTATATAATGTCTATTTTCAGAATCTAGTCTATGGAACTGGAGGTTCCTATGTCATTTGCTACGCACAGTGAAAACGCCGAGTACATCGAGGCTCTCTACGAGCAATATCAGCGCGATCCCAGCGCGATCCCAGAAGAGTGGCAACACTTCTTCCGCGGCTTTGAATTTGGCTTCGAGCGCTCCGCGACCGCCAGCGCACCAGTAGAAGCCTCGCAGCAGCAGTCCATAGAAGAAGCCACTGAGGGCCTTTTGGTCCTCGAAGGCGTCCAAGCCCTCGTGCAGACCTATCGGCAAATGGGCCACTTCGTCGCTCGGCTCGACCCACTGGGGTACAACCGCCGAAGCCTGCCGCTGTTGGATCTGATAGAATTTGGCCTCGCCGAAGAAGACCTTGACAAGACCGTGGGCAACGGCGGCTTCCTCGGGCGCACGGACGGGACGCTAAAGGGGCTGTTGAGCAAAATAAAAACCACGTATTGCCGCTCCATTGGCGTCGAATACATGGACATCCCGGACAAGGAGCAACGCGACTGGCTGCAAGAGCGGGTCGAGCCTTGCCTCAACAATCCCAACTTGTCTGAAGACGAGACGCGGCGGGTGCTGGCACGCCTGATCGCCGCCGAGGAGTTTGAGCAGTTTTTGCACACGCGCTACGTCGGGCAAAAGCGCTTCTCGCTCGAAGGGGCCGAGTCCATGGTGCCGCTCTTGGACGAACTGGTCAGCACCGGCTCCAAGTTAGGCGTTGAAGAGATGGTCATCGGCATGGCCCATCGCGGCCGGCTCAACGTACTGGCACACCTTCTGCACAAGCCCTACGAGGAAATCCTCGCCGAGTTCGAGGGTGCCGACCGCACCGACCGCGACGACGACGAGGGCGACGTCAAATACCACAAGGGCTATTCCCATGACCACGTCACCGAGGAGGGCCGCAAAGTCCATCTCTCGCTCAGTTTTAATCCTAGTCACCTAGAGCTGGTTGATCCGGTCATCGAGGGCATCGTCTATGCCAAGCAAGCCTACTTGCACGACGACAAAGGGGAGCGGGTGGTCCCAGTACTCATCCACGGTGAGGCCGCCTTTACCGGCCAAGGCATCGTCTCTGAGACTCTCAATCTCTCCGAACTGCCCGGCTACCGCACCGGCGGCTCCGTCCACATCATCATCAACAACCAGCTCGGCTACACCGCCCAAGCCGACGAAACGCGCTTTACCCCCTATCCGACCGACATAGCCAAGGAGATTCAGGCACCGGTCTTTCACGTCAACGCCGACGACCCCGAAGCCGTAGTACAAGCAGCGCGGGTGGCGATGGAATTCAGGCACCGTTTCAAAGTGGATGTGTTTATCGATTTGTGGTGTTATCGCCGCCACGGCCACAACGAGGCCGACGACCCGACCCTGACCCAGCCGCTGATGTACAAGAAGATCGCCGAGCATCCGACGATCCTCCATCTTTATTCCTTCCAGCTCATTGCCCAAAATAAAATCTCCCAAGAGGAAGCCGACGATATTCGCGCGCGGATCCGCACGCGGCTCGAAGAAGCCCAGCAAATCGCCCGCCGCCTGCAAGTCCAGCCCCAAATTTCGTCCTTCGGGGGCGTCTGGCAGGGCCTGACTTGGGCACCCGATGACTGGAGCGCCCAAACGGCCGTCGATGCCAAAATCCTGCAGCGGATCGTCGAGCGGGCGACCCAAGTCCCCGAGGGCTTCTCGCTGCACCGCACAATTCAGCGGATGGTCGAAGCGCGCCGCGCCATGGCCGCTGGCCAAGCACCCATTGACTGGGGCTGCAGCGAGGTGATGGCCTTCGGCTCACTACTGCGGGAGGGCGTGGCAGTGCGCCTGACTGGCCAAGATACCCAGCGCGGCACCTTTGCCCACCGCCACGCCGTCTGGCACGACACGGAAACAGGTGCAGAGCACGTCCCCTTGCAGTGCTTGGAACGCGATCAAGCCGACTTCGTCGTGATCAACACCATGCTGTCGGAGCTAGCAGTACTCGGCTTTGAGTACGGGATCAGCTCGGCAGACCCGAGACGCTTGGTCTTGTGGGAGGCCCAGTTCGGCGATTTCGTCAACGGCGCGCAGATGGTCATCGATCAATTCCTCACCAGCGGCGAAGCCAAGTGGCAGCGAATGAGCGGCTTGGTGCTGCTGTTGCCGCACGGGTACGAGGGCATGGGGCCAGAGCACTCCAGCGCACGGCTAGAGCGCTTCTTGCAAGCGTGCGCCAAAAACAACATGCAGGTGGCCTATCCGACCACGCCCGCGCAACTCTTTCACATCTTGCGGCGGCAGATGCACCGCAACTTCCGCAAGCCGCTAGTGCTGATGACCCCCAAGAGCCTCCTGCGGCACAAGCAATGCGTCTCAGAGTTAGCAGAGTTTTCCGAGGGGACGTTCCAGCGGGTCATCGACGACGCCGACGTCGCCGATCCAGCCGCCGTCAGCCGGGTGGTGTTATGCACCGGCAAGATCTACTACGACTTGATAGCTGCCCGCGGCGAGCAAAACGGCAGCGACGAAGTAGCGCTGCTGCGCGTCGAGGAACTCTATCCGTTTCCGACCGCCGAACTCCAAGCTGCGTTTGATCGCTATCCCGCAGCTAAGCAGTTCTACTGGGTGCAAGAAGAGTCGCAGAACATGGGCGCTTGGAGCTTCGTCCAACCCCTCTTGGACGAACTGCTGCCTGCACACTGCGCGCTGAACTACGTCGGCCGCGACGAAGCGGCCAGTCCGGCCACCGGCTCCGGGCACCTCCACGAAACCGAGCAACGAGAAATCGTCGAACAAGCACTAGGCCGCAGCCGCGAAGTGGTGCTGCATCAGCGGCGGCAATCTGGTTAGGAGCATTTGCATGTCAGTACAAGTCGAAATACCGAGCATGGGCGAATCGGTCAGCGAGGTAATTCTCCTCGAATGGCTCAAGGGCGACGGCGAGCGCGTCGAGCGGGACGAGCCGCTTTGCGTGTTAGAGACCGACAAGGCCAATGTCGAGCTGCCGTCCCCAGCCAGTGGCGCGCTCAAACACCTACAATCCACCGACACCACGCTAGCCATAGGAGCGGTAGTAGCGGAGATAGATGAATCAGCACAAGCTGCCGCTCCGGCTCCAGCGTCCAAACCCGAACCCACTGCGTCCAAACCCGAACCCACTGCGTCCAAACCTGAACCCACCCTAAGCCCCGCCGTGCGCCGCTTAGTCGAAGAACACGAGCTGGACCCGGCCACCATTGAGGGCACGGGCAAGGACGGACGGCTGACGAAAAAGGACGTACTCGCCCATATAGAGACGCTATCCGCGCCCGAACCCGCGCCCGAACCCATTCAACCACCACCTGTACCCAAACCTGCTCCGCCGCCTGAGCCTGAATCCACTCCTGCGCCCGAACCCGCTCAATCGTCGCCTGCGCCCGCCAGTCCCGGCCTCACCCGCCGCGAGCCAATGAGCCGGCTCCGCCAGCGCATTGCCGAGCACTTGGTCGCCGCGCAGCACAACGCGGCCATGCTGACGACCTTCAACGAAATCGACATGAGTGCGGTGATGCAGCTCAGAGCCAAGTACAAGGAGCGCTTTGCCCAAGTCCACGGCTCATCGCTGGGGCTGATGTCGTTCTTTTCGCGAGCCGCCGTCCTCGCGCTCGGCGAGTTTCCGGCGATCAACGCGCAGATCGACGGCACTCACATTGTGTATCACGACTTCGTCAATTTGGGGATCGCGGTGAGCACGGAGCGCGGTCTAGTCGTGCCCGTCTTGCACCGCGCCGATCAGATGTCCATCGCCCAGCTCGAAAGCAACATCAAGCGGCTCGCACTGAGTGCCCGCGACAACAAGCTGGCCATGGACGAGCTAAGCGGCGGCACCTTTACCATCACCAACGGCGGGGTCTTCGGCTCGCTGCTTTCCACGCCAATTTTAAACGCGCCACAAAGTGGAATTCTGGGAATGCACGCGATCCAGGAGCGGCCCGTAGCTGTCGAAGGTCAAGTGGTGATTAGGCCGATGATGTACGTGGCACTGTCCTACGATCATCGGCTGGTGGACGGTCAACAGTCGGTCTCGTTTTTGGTGCGGCTAAAAGAGCTACTGGAAGATCCAGCGCGGCTGCTGTTAGAGGTCTAACCAGCACCGCATCCATGCAAAAAGGAACAACTGTGAGCGACACTGCATTCGATTTAGTGGTTATCGGAGCGGGGCCAGGCGGCTACGTGGCCGCGAGCAAGGCGGCGCAACTTGGCATGAAGGTAGCCTGCATCGACAAAAGCTACCTCGGCGGCACCTGCCTCAACGTCGGCTGCATCCCCAGCAAGGCCCTGCTGGAGTCGAGTGATTTGTTCTACAGAGCCAAGAAGGGATTGGGACACCACGGAATCGGGCAGGGCGAAGTGGGTCTGGACCTGCAGGCCATGATGGCGCGAAAAGAGAAAATCGTGCAGACCATGACCAAGGGAATTGCGGGGCTGTTTAAGGGCCGGGGGGTGACGCATTTCGTCGGCACGGGCCAAGTCCGCGCCCCGGGAAGCGTGACGGTGCAAGGTTCAGACGGCGAGCAAGTGCTGTCTGCCAAGCACATCCTATTGGCCACCGGGAGCACGCCCGTGGAGTTGTCGAATCTGCCCTTTGATGGAAAACACATAATCAGTTCGACCGAGGCCCTAACCTTAGAAAAGGTGCCCGAGCGGCTCGTCGTCATTGGCGGCGGTGCCATTGGCTTGGAACTGGGGTCCGTGTGGGCTCGGCTGGGTGCCCAAGTGCTGGTAGTAGAGGCCATGGATCAAATTTTGCCGGAGATGGACCAAGAGATGGCCCGGCAGCTAGAGCGTTTGCTCAAGCGGCAGGGACTAAAGTTCCTGCTCGGAGCCAAGGCTCAATCCGCTGCGATCAAAAAAGGCGAAGTAACGCTGACCATCGTGGCCGGCGATCAAGAACGCGTCGAGACGTGCGATCTGGTGCTGGTAGCCGTGGGGCGCAAACCATGCAGCGCGGGGTTGGGGCTAGAAGACGTGGGTGTAGCGACCAACGAACGTGGACAGGTCTTGGTTGACGCGCAGGGGCGCACCAATGTCGAGGGTATCTGGGCTATCGGCGACCTCGTGCCCGGGCCGATGCTGGCCCACAAGGCCGAGGCCGAAGGAATCGCCGTCGCCGAGCGAATGGCCGGACATGCCGGGCAGGTCAACTACGAGGCCATACCCTCGGTCGTGTACACCCATCCAGAGCTAGCCTCCGTAGGCGCGAGTGAAGAAGACGCCACAGCGGCCGGTCACGAGGTCGCCGTCGGCAAGCACCAATTTCGCAGCAATGCCCGCGCCCACTGCATGGACGACATCAACGGCCTAGTCAAGGTCGTCGCCGATGCGCGCACTGACCAGCTCTTGGGGATGCACATCCTAGGGCCGCAGGCTTCGCACTTGATTGCCGAAGGCGTCTTGGCCCTAGAGTTCGGTGCCA
This sequence comes from Candidatus Latescibacterota bacterium, assembly GCA_022827835.1. GTDB lineage: Bacteria > Latescibacterota > UBA2968 > UBA8231 > UBA8231. The sequence continues at coordinate 129,533 of JAJEIO010000049.1, read as the reverse complement.
GTGCCGAGGATGTAGCCCGCACCGTCCACGCGCACCCGGCGCTGTCAGAAGTCGTGGGCGAAGCAGCGCGGGACACAGTATCGTGAAGCTCACCGGCAAAGTCGTCCTCATCACCGGCGCAGGCTCGGGCATCGGCCGCCAAACCGCACTGCACTGCGCCCGCGAAGGCGCGCACATTGCAGCCGTTGACATCGACGCGACCACGGCCGAGGAAACGGTCGATGCCATCACCGCTGACAACGGGCAGGCCATCGCCATCGCGGCCGACGTGTCCCGCGCCGCCGATTGCGAGCGCATGGTGCAGCAAGCCGAAGCCGCTTATGGCCGCCTCGATGTGCTGTTCAACAACGCCGGCATCTCCCACCACGCCGACGCCGACGCCATCGACACCGAAGAAGCGGTGTGGGATTTGACCATGGCCGTCAATCTCAAGGGCGTCTTTTTGGGTTGCAAATACGGCATTCCGGCCCTGCGCCGCGCCGGCGGTGGTGCCATCGTCAACACCGCCTCTTTCGTCGCCTTGCTCGGAGCGGCCACGCCCCAATTGGCCTATACTGCCAGCAAGGGTGGCGTCCTCGCCCTGACGCGAGAGCTAGCCGTTATCCACGCCCGCGAAAATATCCGCGTCAACGCACTCTGCCCCGGCCCTCTGCGCACCGAACTGTTGATGAAATACCTCGACAGCGAAGAGAAGCGCCAGCGCCGCTTGGTCCACATCCCCATGGGCCGCTTCGGCGAGGCGGAGGAAATCGCCCGGACGGTCGTCTTCTTGGCCTCAGACGACGCCTCCTTCATCACGGGCTCGACCTTCGTCGTCGATGGCGGCATCACCGCTGCCTATGTCACGCCAGAGTGAGGTCGCCCATGCGCTTTGCAGCCGTAGTTTTCGACCTTGACGGCGCTTTGCTCGCCGAGCCGCTGGACTCTGTTGAACTTCCTGTAACTCACCGCACAATTCAGAAAGGGTAACCCATGAGCGAATTTTTCAAGGGCATCGAAAAAATTGCCTACGAAGGACCGGATTCTAAAAACCCCCTCGCCTTCAAGTACTACGACGCCGAAGCCACAGTCGGCGGCAAGACCATGGCCGAGCACCTGCGCTTCTCCGTGGCCTTTTGGCACAGCTTCAAGGGCGGGGGTATCGATCCCTTCGGCCCGACTCCGGTGTACGACCGGCCCTGGGACCGCGCCACCGACCCCATGCAGCGCGCCGAAGACACCTTGCGCGCGGCCTTTGAGTTCATCACCAAGCTCGGCGCGCCGTTCTACTGCTGGCACGACCGCGACATCGCACCCGAAGGCGAGACCCTCAAAGAAAGCAACGAACGCCTCGACCACATCGTGGGGCTGGCCGAGCAATTGCAAGCCGACACGGGCGTCCGCTTACTCTGGGGCACATCCAACTGTTTCTCGCACGCGCGCTTTACCCACGGGGCCGCCACCAACCCCGACGCCCACGTCTTCGCCTGGGCCGCGGCGCAGATCAAAAAAGCCATGGAATGCACCCATCGGCTCGGGGGGGCTAACTACGTGTTTTGGGGTGGACGCGAGGGATATTCCAGCTTGCTCAACACCAACATGGCCCACGAGCAAGACCAACTCGCGCGCTTCTTGCACATGGCCGTCGAACACAAAAAAGCGATCGGCTTTACCGGCACCCTGCTCGTCGAGCCCAAGCCCAAAGAGCCTACCAAGCACCAGTACGACTACGACGCCGCCACCGTCTTGAGCTTTCTCCGCAAATACAACCTGTTGGACGAGTTCAAACTCAACATCGAAGCCAACCACGCCACTCTAGCCGGCCACACCTTTGAACACGACCTCCAGCTCGCCTCGGCCGACGGCAAACTGGGCAGCATTGACGCCAACCGCGGCGATTACCTGCTCGGCTGGGACACCGACCAATTCCCCACCGACCTCTACGCCACCACCTACGCCATGTTGGTGATCCTCAAGCAAGGCGGCATCGCTTCCGGCGGCATCAACTTCGACGCCAAGGTGCGGCGCGGCTCCTGCGACTTGGAGGATCTCTTCCACGCCCACATCGGCGGCATGGACTCGTTTGCCCGCGGGCTAACGCTGGCCCAGCGCATCATCGACGACGGCGCACTCGACGCCTTTGTGGATGCGCGCTACGCCTCGTACCGCAGCGGCATCGGCGAGAAGATCATGCGCGGCGAGACCAACTTCGCCGAGCTAGAGGCATACGTCCACCAGCACGGCGAGCCAGAAAAGCGCAGCGGCCGCGAGGAAATGCTGGAGAATATCGTTAATAGTTATCTGTAGCGACTGACGGATACACAACGGAGTTACGATGATTACCGAAGAACAAGTCGAGAACCGAAAGTACTGGATCGACGAGATAAGTCGCTCAAGCGGCGATTTTGGCGCTGATGCCGAAAGGATCGAGCAAAAGCTGGAGCAGGAAATCCAAGCACAAGGAATTGACGCCCTGCTTGGACACCTGCGTTTATGTGGTGTAATCCCGGAATGCTATGGGCACGACACCAGCGAAGAGAAACTGTACTCCAAATATACTGATGTTGTGATTCATGCAGCATATACTGCAATGGGGTTTACGAGCTTGGTTCTTAAGGAGCGAGCGAATGTAGCTGATGTTGAGTGCGTCACCAACGACTACGGTTTTGTCGCTGATGCAAAAGCATTTAGACTGAGCCGCACAGCGAAGAATCAGAAGGATTTCAAGGTACAAGCAATGGACAACTGGAAGCATGGAAAGCCCTATGCGATGGTTGTTTGTCCAGTATATCAACTTCCACCTCTAAAAAGTCAGATATACAAACAGGCTGCTGAGAGGTCCGTTTGCATTGCGACGTATACGCACCTAGCTGTACTTGTTCGTTATGCCCAGAAATCGACTCAGAACAAGGCAATAGAGTTGGTTCACGAGGTGTTTAGAACGGTCGAAGCGATGAATCCGTCAAAGAATGCAACTAGCTACTGGCAGGCAGTAAACCGCACATTTTTGGCTTTTGACGAAATAATTGGTGCAATATGGCGAGATGAGAAACTCGCATCAAACGAGGCCATCACTATCTTAAAAAAAGAAGCACTCACTTTTCTCGCAAAGGAGCGAGAGCGAATTATGAGATTATCTCACGCTGACGCGATAAAGGAGGTACTGAAGTCGAGCACACTCGATAACAAGGTTCAAAAGGTTCAATCCGTTGCCAAAAACGGCATCCTTGACTTGGAGGCGGCATGAACGAGGAGTACTTAGACAAAATCACATGCGGCGATTGCCGGGATCACATTTCGCGCTTGGCCGACAACAGCATTGAACTTTTCCTGTCGGACATTCCTTATGGAATCAGCCTAGACGACTGGGATGTCTTACATGACAATACGAACTCGGCGCTGTTGGGGCAGTCGCCCGCCCAGGCTGGGAAATCGGCCTTTAAGAGGCGAGGCAAGCCCATCAATGGCTGGTCGCAGGCCGATAGGAATATTGGACGAGAGTATCAGCAGTGGTGTCAAAGCTGGACTGAACGGCTTTTGCCAAAAATGAAGTGCGGCGCATCACTCTTCGTTTTTGGTGCACGCCGCACCATACACCGCGTCGTCAATGCTTTTGAAGACAGCGGTTTCCTCCTCAAGGACATGCTCGCTTGGCAGAAAGACTCGGCGCATCATCGAGCGCAAAGGGTGAGCATTGTCTTTGCGAGGCGCGGGTTAGAGGCCGAGGCCAAAGCGTGGCGCGGCTGGCGTTTGGGGAACCTCGCACCCGTATATGAGCCGATTGCTTGGTTTGTAAAACCCTACAAGATCGGCGGGACCATTGCCGACAACATCCTTGAGCAAGGTGTAGGGGCCATGAACATAGAAGCGTGTCAGAGCCATGGCGCGACCCCAACAAATCTCTTGGCATTTGGTTTCCAGAAGGGCGAACAAAAAATTCACGAGGCCCAGAAACCGTTGAAGCTCATCGAGTTCTTGATCAAGCTCACAACGCAAGAGGGCCAAGTGGTATTGGATCCGTTTATGGGCAGCGGCACTACGGCTGTTGCCGCACGGCGACTCAACAGGCACTTCATAGGTTTTGAGGTCGCGCCCGAATTTCATCGAGCCGCACTTCAGAGGTTGGATTCGGAATGCGGAACAGGAGATGCGAAAGACGCCCAATCGATCCAGCAAATGCTCTTCGAAAAAGCGCGAAGTAAATACAGAAGCTAACTACAATTCCAACAGCTCAATCGTCCCGTGGCACCGCCATCATCCGCTCCAACGCCCGCCGCGCCCCCACAATCACCTCGTCGTCCAGTGTAATTTCGTAGCGCTCGTACAGCAGCGAAAAGTACACGTCTTGCAGGTCGGTGATTTTCATGTAGGGGCAGTGTAGCCGGCAGCCAATGCAGCCGTCCGCCGCGACGAACTCCTGGTGTGGGAAGCGCTGCCGGAGCTGGTGCAACATGCCGTTTTCCGTGGCGATGATGAAGCTCTTGGCCTCGGGGTACTTTTCAACGGCCTTGAGCATCCCCGTAGTCGAGCATACTTCGTGCGCGATTTCGACCACGTCCTCGCGGCATTCCGGATGCGCAATGATGACGGCCTCGGGGAATTCGCTGCGGGTGCGCTCGACGCTGGCCGCGCGTAGCACGTCGTGCGTCGGGCACGCGCCGTCGTACACGACTACCTCTTTCTCCGGCACCTGCTCAGCCACCCAGCGGCCCAAGTTGCGGTCGGGCGTAAAGAGAATCTTGTCGCTATCGAGGCTGCGCACCACTGAGACGGCGTTGGCCGAGGTGCAGCAGATGTCGGACTCGGCCTTTACCTCGGCCGTGGAGTTGACGTACGTCACCACCGTGTGATCGGGATAGTCTGCTTTCCAATCGTCGAGGCTTTCGGGGGTGATGGAGTCGGCCAGCGAACAGCCCGCGCCCAAATGGGGCAAGAACACCTGCTTGCCGGGGCTGAGGATTTTGGCCGACTCGGCCATGAAATGCACGCCGCAGAAGACGATGCGCTCGGCATCCGTCTTGGCCGCTTCCACTGACAGCCCGAGCGAATCACCCGTGAAGTCGGCCAAGTCTTGGATCGGCGGGATCTGGTAGTTGTGCGCGAGGATGACCGCGTTTTTCTCGCGGCGCAAATGGTTGATTTGGGCGATGAGCTCCTCGGCGGGCAGATCACTGTGGTACTGCCCAGCGGCTGGGGCGATAGTCTCTTGGGTCATGGCTTGACTTGCGCTCCTTCGTCGGGGGGGATGGTCTCGGTGCCGTTGGGAAAAACGCGCCAAAACTCCTTGCGAATGAGGCCGGTGATCATGGCGCTCTTGCTGCTGCCGTGATAGCGGGCAATCGCGTCGAGCATCTCGTGATCCCGGTCGGGCGCCGAAAAGGTCCGCACCTTGGCCCGGCGACTTTGGTCTTTGGATGGCATTATATCATCTTTATATAAAATTTAATTAATATGTATGTAATCTAATGAATTGCTGGCGGTCCGTCAATACATTTGTAACCGAGTTTTAACCAAATTGTCGCACAAAAAAGGAAGATCAGGCGCGGCCCTAGAGCTGGCTAATCCGCTCCATGGCCTCTTCGATCCGGTCGCGGTGATTGAAGGCCGACAGGCGCAAGTACCCCTCGCCAGCCGCGCCAAAACCCGCACCCGGCGTGCCGACGATGTGAGCTTTGTCGAGTAAGTAGTCGAAATAGGTCCAACTGTCCTGCCTATCGGGCGTGGCCACCCACAAATAGGGAGCGTGCTCGCCCCCGTACACGGTAAGCCCGGCCGCCCCCAACTGCTGGCGCATGATCGCGGCATTTTCCATGTAGAACGCAACGCGCTCGGCAATGCCCTGCTGGCCAGCCGGAGAATACGCGGCTTCCGCAGCGCGCTGCACCGGATACGCCACGCCGTTGAACTTGGTCGAGTGCCGCCGCGCCCACAGCCGATGCAAATCCACTTCCTCGCCCGAGGCAGCGCGGCCCTTGAGTTCCTTCGGCACCACGATGTACCCACAGCGCAGGCCAGTAAAGCCGGCGTTTTTGGAAAAACTGCGAAATTCTATCGCCACCTCTCGGGCGCCTTCGACCTCGTAGATGGAGCGCGGGAGTGCTGGATCGGTGATGTAGCTTTCATAAGCCGCGTCAAATAGAATGACCGCCTGTTCCCGACGGGCGTATTCGATCCAGCGGGCCAAGGCATCGCGGGTCATCACCGCGCCCGTGGGGTTGTTGGGCGAGCACAAGTAGATCAGATCGACGTGACCGGCGGGCAGGTCCGGGATGAAGTCATTGGCGGCCGTGCATGGCATGTAAACCATACCGGCGTACGAACCATTCTCGTCGGCTGGACCGGTGCGGCCGGCCATGACGTTGGAATCGCAGTACACCGGATAGACCGGATCGGTCAGCGCGACCACGCAATCGTCGGCGAAAATTTCCTGCACTGCGCCCGAGTCGCACTTGGATCCGTCGGAGACAAAAATCTCGTCGCTGTGTACCTGCACGTCGCGCGCGCCAAAGTCGTGCTCGACAATGGCCTCGCGCAGAAAATCCTGACCCTGATCGGGCGGATAGCCCTGTAAGGTATCGTCGTGCGCCATTTCTTCGACGGCTTCTTTCATCGCATCGACCATTGGCCGCGGAATGCCCTTGACCACGTCGCCGATCCCCAAACGAATCACATCGGCTTGGGGATGAGCAGCGGCAAACGCATCGACCCGGCGGGCGATTTCAGGAAAGAGGTAACCGGCTTTGAGCTTGAGGTAGTGATCGTTGATATGCACCATGATATTCACTTTCTTGGAATGAATTAGGAATTACGAATTACGAATTATCAATCATTAGTCCCCAATTCGCAATTCGTAATTCCTAATTTTTAATTCTTAATTCAAAAAGGAGACTCGCTCGTGGATATAAGTTTTATGACCAGTGCCGGCGGCCCGAACAATTGGCCCCTCGACGAATGCGCCCGCTGGGCGCGGGAGCACGATTTCGACTGCGTGCGCCTAAACGACTCCGGCGCGCTCGACTCGGACCACATTCTATCGGTCGGGCCGGACTCCGTGCTGGAGACCTTGCGCCAGCACGACCTGTACCTCGCTGCCCTCACCGCGCACTACAACCTGCTCGACGACGACCGCGAGCAGGCCCGCGCCGCCCAAGCCAAGCTACTCAAGGCCATTGCGTCGGCCCGTGCCCTCGACTGCCCCGTCATCGTCACCAGCAGCGGCGCGCCCGTGCGCAACGGCCAGTTCTACGGCATGTTCTCCTCCGAACCCGGCAACCCCAGCGACCGCTCCGACGAATTAGTGGACCGCTTCCAAGCCATGTTCGAACCCGTGGTGCAAGCAGCCGAAGACAGCAATGTCCGGCTCGCACTCGACGTGGCCGTGCGCATGGGCCAGATCGGCTGCAACCCGGAGATGTGGGAAAAAATTCTCGACGCCGTGCCCTCGGATCACCTCGGCCTGTCCTGCGACCCCTCGCACTGGCTGTGGATGCACATCCTGCCGGTCGAAGATGTCATCCGCGACTTTGCCGGCCATTGGTACTACGCCGATGTCAAGGACTGCGAGATCAGCGAGCGGATGCTCTACCGCCAAGGCATCATCGGCAACTGGTGGTGGCAATACCGCGTCCCCGGCCGCGGTCAACTCGACTGGAGCACCATCATCGGCGCGCTGTGGGAGTCGGGCTACGACTACGTGCTGTGCGTGGAAAACGAGGATCGCGGCTTTCCCGGCCTAGAGGGCTTTGCCTTTGGCGGCCAACACCTGCGCAGCTTGCTGCCGCCCAAGGAGTCCGGCTTTAAGCGGCAAGGAGGGCATTGGAAGACGAGTGGATGGGAGCGCAAGAAGTAGGAATTAGGAATTGAGAATTGAGAATTAGGAATTACGGGGGGACTGGGTAACTTGCCGCTGGGACCATTTGCCCTATCCTTTATTTGTTACGCCGCAAACAGCCACAGAGGAGCCATGAGCACGGACAAAAACCGCGACTTCATCCGCGAGGCCATCGACACAGACCTCGAAAACGGCCGCTACGACCGAGTCATCACTCGCTTCCCACCAGAGCCTAACGCGCACCTGCACATCGGCCACGGCAAGGCGATCTGCGTCAACTTCGGCATTGCCGCCTCCTACGATGGCCAATGCAATCTCCGCTACGACGACACCAACCCCACGCGCGAAGAGCAGGAATACGTGGACTCCATGCAAGAGGACATTCGCTGGCTCGGCTTCGACTGGGGGCCGCAGCCGTACTACGCTTCCGACTATTTCGGCCAGCTCTACGACTGGGCCGTCGCGCTCATCAAAAAGGGCTTGGCGTACGTGGATGACCAGACCGCGGACGAGATTCGGGAAAATCGCGGCACGCTCACCGAACCGGGCAAAAACAGCCCGTACCGCGACCGCTCCAGCGAAGAAAACCTCGACCTCTTTGAGCAGATGAAAGACGGCGCATTCCCCGATGGCTCCCGCGTGCTGCGCGCCAAAATCGACATGGCCGCGCCCAACATCAACCTGCGCGACCCCGTCATGTACCGCATCATGCACACCGCCCACCACCGCACAGGCGATGCGTGGTGCATTTATCCCATGTACGACTGGGCGCACGGCCAGAGCGACGCTATCGAGGGCGTTACGCATTCGCTGTGCTCAGACGAATTTACCAACAACCGACCGCTCTACGACTGGTTCATCGAAAAACTCGGCATCTTCCCTTCGCGCCAAATCGAGTATGCCCGCGGCAACATCACCTACACCGTCCTCTCCAAGCGCTACATCCTGCAACTCATCGAGCAGGATCTCGTCGCCGGTTGGAACGATCCTCGGCTCTACACCCTGCGCGGCCTGCGCCGCTTGGGGTACCCACCAGAGGCCATCCGCCGCTTCTGGACCGAAGCTGGCATCGCCAAACGCGGCAACAACATCGACATCGCCCTCCTCGAATACTGCATCCGCGATCAGCTCAACCAGACCGCGCCCCGGCGCATGGCCGTGCTCAACCCGCTCAAGGTAGTAATTGAAAACTACCCAGAGGACCAAAGCGAGATGCTAACGGCCATCAACAACCCAGAAGACGACAGCGCCGGCACCCGCTCCATCCCCTTTTCGCGGCACCTCTACATCGAGCGCGAGGACTTTATGGAAGCCCCGCCGCGCAAGTTTTTCCGCCTCGCCCTAGGCCGCGAGATTCGCCTGCGCTACGCCTATTTCATCACCTGTACCGAAGTCGTCAAAGACGCCAGCGGCGAGATCGTCGAGCTGCGCTGCACGTACGATCCGGCCACCCGAGGCGGCAACGCACCCGATGGCCGCAAGGTCAAGGCCACCCTGCACTGGGTCTCAGTCCCCCACGCAGTCCCAGCCGAGGTGCGGCTCTACGACCGGCTCTTCAAAGTCGAAAAACCGCTTGAAGCTCCGCCTGGGGGCACTTGGCTGGACAACCTCAACCCAGACTCGCTCAAAGTTCTCAACCCCTGCTATCTAGAGCCATCCCTCGCCGACATGGCCCCAGGGGAGTCCTGCCAGTTTGAACGGCTCGGCTACTTCTGCGCCGACAGCGAGGACCACGCACCCGACGCGCCCGTCTTCAACCGCACCGTCACCTTGCGCGACACTTGGGCGCGGATGCAGAAGGGCTAGCCACACCTACCACCGCGCATGCGGATTTCGCGCATTCTATTGGCCCTGCTGCTCTCGGCACCCGTTGCCGCCGAAGAGGTCGTCGTGCCAGCCGGTCCCTTCACCATGGGCATCGACCACCCGCGAGCCACCGACGAAAAGCCCAGCCGCCAAGTCTATCTGAGCGCCTTTTCCATCGACCGCTACGAAGTTACCAACGCCCGCTTTGCTGCCTTTGTCGCGGATACGGGCTACCAGACCGAAGCTGAAAAAAGCGGGGCTGAAAAGGCCGACAGCATTAGCTGGCGTCAGCCCCACGGCCCCGGCTCAACAGCCGATCCAACCCATCCGGTCGTCTATGTTAGCTGGCAGGATGCCCACGCGTATTGCGCTTGGCGCGGCGGACGGCTTCCCACCGAAGCCGAGTGGGAAAAAAGCGCGCGCGGCAGCGACGGTCGGCTCTGGCCTTGGGGCGCGGAGTTTGCGGCGGGCCGCGCCAATCTCTGGGGCGCAGAAGATGGATACGAACAACTGGCCCCAGTCGGCTCTTTTCCCTCGGGAGCCAGCCCGTACGGTGCACTCGACATGGCCGGTAACGTCTGGGAGTGGTGCGCCGACTGGTACGATGCCAACTATTATGCCACCGGCCCGACCAAAGATCCGCAAGGGCCAGAGACCGGCCGCTTCAAGGTCCTGCGCGGCGGCTCGTGGATTAACCCAGGACCGGTGCTGCGTAGCATCAACCGCTTTGAGGTCCTGCCCGTAGAGCGCAGCGCCTATATCGGCTTCCGCTGCGCCCGCTCTCCATGATTCCGATTACCGCGCTCTGCGTCGCGCTTTTAGCAGCCTGCAACGCGCCCACTCCCGCGCCAGCACCCGCGCACTTTTCCGAAGTGGCCGCGGCCTCTGGCCTCCACTTTGAGATGCGCTCCGGCGGTCAGGTCAAAAACTACATTCTTGAATCCAAGGGCGGCGGTGGCGCATTGCTCGACTACGACGGCGATGGCTGGCTCGACATCTATCTCGTCAATGGTGCCCAACTCGGAGGCACTGCTCCTCCCAACGCCCTCTATCGCAACCAAGGCTTCGACGGCTCGGCTGAGCTCGCCGAACGCCTGAGCTCAGCCGAAGGCAATGGCGCGTTTGACGACCGCACGCAAGCGGCCGGCGTCGGCGGAGCCCAGTGGGGCATGGGCTGCGCCGTGGGTGACTACGACAACGACGGTGCGAGCGACCTCTACGTGACCAACTACGGCCCCAATGCCCTCTATCACAACGAGGGCGACGGCACCTTCCGCGAGGTAGGCCAAGCGACGGGCGTCGATCTAGCCGATTGGAGTACCAGCGCGACCTTTGGCGACTATGACCGCGATGGCGACCTGGACCTCTACGTGGCCCAGTACCTACAATTTGCGCCCGAGCGCGTGCCGCCTCGGAGCGGAATGTGGAAGGGCGTTCTCGTGTTCGCCGGCCCGCTCGGCCTCACTGGCGCGCAAGACGCCCTCTATCGCAACGAGGGAGACGGCACCTTTCGCAATGTCACCCGCCAAGCCCACGTCGAACAAGCCGAGCCGACCTATGGACTCGGCGCGCTCTTTTGCGACTACGACCGCGACGGCGACCCAGACCTCTACGTGGCCAACGACTCCGCACCCAACTTCCTCTACCGCAACGAGGGCGACACCTTCCGCGACGTTGGCATTGCCGCGGGCGCGGCCCTCAGCGCTGAGGGGTTGGCGCAGGCCGGCATGGGCATTGCCTATGGGGATTACAACCGCGACGGATTTGGCGATTTTCTTGTGACCCATTTTGAGGACGATTACAACACCCTCTACCACAATCGCCGCGACGGCACCTTTACCGTGGCCAGCAATGTGGCTGGCCTCGCCGAGCCGAGTCTGCCCCACTTGGCCTTTGGCACGTGTTTCCTCGATTACGACAACGACCAAGACCAAGACCTCTTCGTCGCCAACGGCCACGTCTATCCCCAAATACGCCACCTGAACCCAGACGGGTACGCCGAACCCAACCAACTCTTCGCCAACGAGGGGCCGGCTGCGGACTACCGGTTCTCCGCGGTCGCGGCTGGGGATTTGAACCTTCCTGCCGTCAGCCGAGGCGCGGCTAAAGGAGATTACGACAACGACGGGGACGTGGATCTGTTGGTGTTTAATCTCGACGGCCCACCGTCCCTGCTGCGCAACGACAGCGGCAACCAACTCAATTGGCTGAGCCTCCTATTAGTCGGCACTGCGTCCAATCGCGATGGCATTGGGGCGCGGATCGCCGTGGTCAGTGGCGGAGTTGAACAGATCGCCGAGCGGGTCAGCGGGGGCAGCTTTCTCTCGCACAGCGACGGGCGCGTCCACTTCGGCTTGGGCGCGAACGCCACGGCCGAGCGAATCGAGATCCACTGGCCTTCGGGCCGCATGCAGCGCTTAGAGGACGTGGCCGCCAACCAGTTTTTGGTAGTGGAAGAACCAAGGCGTTAGAGGGTTTCGTTTACTGTCCCCGCTCCAATCGTGCCAACTGTTGTCGCGCTTCCGCGTGATTGGGGTCGCGCTGCAAGACGCTGGCGAAGGCACGCTGGGCCTCGTCCGCTGAGCCGTGGCGCACCAACAGCAAGCCCTGCCTATAAAGAGCTTCCACGTCGCCAGAATCGAGCTCAATACACGCCTGCAAGCTGCGCCAAGCCTCGCGCGGCTGCCCCAATTGCACGTGCGCCAATCCGAGCAAATAGTGGCTGTCGCGGTGATCGGGGTCGCTGGCCAAGGCGCGCTGGCTGGCGAGCACCGCGGCCTGCGGGTCGCCAGCTTGGTACGCCACCTTGGCCAAGCCGTGATGCGCCCGCACGGAAGTAGAATCCGCGCCAAGCGCTCGGTTAAAGAAATGACGTGCAGAGTCCGGCTGGCCGCTGGTTGCGTACGCCTCGCCTAACAGGCAGTGAACCTCCACATGGTCCGGGGCCAGTGCGAGCGCTCGTTTGAGGGCCGCGATCCCTCGCGTGGGCGCGTCCTGATACAGATAGACCATGCCCAAGCGAATGTGCGCCAACACGTGGGAGGAATCAGCCGTCACGGCGCGAGTCAGCAAAGTGGCGGCGCGCTCCCAAGAGCCGCGATTGGCATTGCGCAGCCCCTCCTTGTAGTGGCGATCCGTCGCACTCAGCCGTTGGAACTCGGCCGCAGCTACCGCGGCTTGATCCGGTTGCCCTACCTGTGCGTATGCCAAGCTCAACAAGTAGTGGATACTGTGATCTGCCGGATTTAACTGGAGAGCGTGTTCCAAGGCTGCGACCGCTTGGGAATGACGCTGCTGCTTGGTATAAACGCCGGCCAAATCGACGAGGGCCGCTGCGTTTTCCGGTGCCAAGGCCAAGACCTTTTTAATCCCGGCCTCAGCCTCAGCCAAATCGCCGCTACGGGCCAGCAAGTCGCTGCGCCGGTACAGGGCTTGGGCGTGGTCGGGTTGCAATTCGAGCACCGCGCCGTACGCGGCCAATGCTCCCTCAAAGTCCGCCAGAGATCGACGTACCTCTCCGAGACGAAAGTAGTAGTGGGGCTGGTTCGCGTTCCGTTCAATCGCCCGCTGAAAACAGGCCGCCGCGCCCTCGTATTGGTGCTGCATCTGCAAGGTGGTGCCCAGTGCGTAGTGAAAGTCGGCCTCGTCCGGCGCTAGGGCTACAGCGCGTTCAAACGCGGGTGCGGCCCGCTCGTTTTCATCCAAGCGGGCATAGGCCATACCCATGTAGAAATGCGTCTGCGCGAGGTCGGGATCGCAAGCGACTGCCCGCTCCAGCACGGCGAGGGCCTTGCGGTGGCGGCCCTGCTTGAGCAACGCCCCTCCGCGCTGGCTCAACAATGCTCCCCACTGCTGGGCCTTGCGCGCCAGCAATGAATCCGGCAGTGCCCGTTCTAGCAACTCGGAATAGACGCGCACTTCGTGGCTGCGCTGTTTTCGCAAGCGCGCCAACAAAGTCCCGCGCTCGCCTTCCATCAGAGCGGCTGGATACTGATTTTGGTAATAAGCGCGGAGCTCATTTGTGGCGAGTTGCGTACTGTCCAAGCCCTGAGTACGGGCCTCCGATAGCAACAAATGGCGATCTATGATTAGCTGGAGGTACTGGCGTCTAACTGTCGCCGCATCTTGGGGCTGAATTGCGTCCAACAGGCCGAGGTCTTCGGCTGGAAGCTGTGCGACGTAAGCGCGCAGCGCGTCGGCCTCAATCCGGTGTGGACCAACCTCAGCGACGATGGGCGCGTCAGCCGGCTTACACGCTGGCAGCAGGACGGCCCAAACGACCCACCACAGCGCCCCCCTTCCCCACTGCATCTGAATCAATAGACGAGCGAGATCGTGCCGACCCGGCTCGCAGTCTCTGCGTCTGTATCCAGTGAGATGTGGTAGATGTAGTGACCCGGAGGCACTGGCTGGCCCGCGTCGTCGCGACCATCCCACACCGGCACGGCTGCGCCGCGGTCGAACAAGCCGCGAATCGCGCTTAGGTGCTCTAGCTGGCGCACCGGCCGACCGGCCAGATCGTAGATACCAACAATGAGATCGCGCTGCACTGACACGTCGTGTAGCTGAAAGCGAAATTCAGCCGCGTCGTTGAGGCCATCGCCATTGGGGGTGAATGGATTGGGCGCGACGCGAACTTGCGCCAGCGGATTCGAACCCAACTCGTCGGTGCGCACCCCGAGAGAATTGCCTGGAAAGTCGATGTTGGCGTCCCCAGGGTCGATGAGCTGTTTGACGCCGTCACTCTCGCTGTCGAAGACCCAGCCTTGGAACTGGGTTCCATAGCGCACTACGTGAGCGGCAAACTCCACCTCGATGAGCTTGAACGTGTCGTCCGTGCCCGCCAGCTTGGGCAGGGCCACGACGATGCGGTCGTCGAGGATTTCGACCGGAAAGTCGCTGCCCAAGGCAACGCCATCGACGCGCACGGCATGCACGGCCTCGGCGCGGGTCAGCGTGAAAATTTCCAGCCGATCAAAGCCTGTGTCTTCTGGAGCAAAAGTCGGGCGCACGCTATAGGTGAAGTTCGTGCTTTCGCTGCGCGAGACGTCCTGCGGCCAAATCTCCCCTACTACCTCTAAGGCGGCCGGCGGCGCGAACTGAATCTCCAACTCGCGCAGCGCACCGGCCTGGTGCAGGCTCGACAGGAAGATGACCTGGATCTGCAAATAGCGCTGGGGGCCGGGCGAGAGAATGGGAGTGCCATCCGCCCACGCTGCCGCCTCTAAGGTGGAATCGCGCTGACCGGCCGTCAGCGCGTAGGGGGCCGACCAGAAGCTCCAGTTTTCTTCGTCGAGGGTTGTAAAGCGCACGGACAAATCGGCGCGTTCAAACTCCTTGCGGATTAACGGCGTCGGCTCGCCTTCTATATTGCTCGGCACCCAGTACAAATTGGGATCTGGATCGCGGCCCGAGCGAGTGCGGATAATCACGCTAGACTCCTCCTCAAACGCGCCGTCCCAGCGGATCTTGCCCCACGCCATGGGCGTGCCAAAGTCGAGCACGGCCGTGGTGTACACGGCGCGTTCGACAAAACCCTCGCCAAAAATCTCAAATTCGGCGATCTCCCAGTTTTCAATCGGGTTGAGCGGGCGCACGGCCACCCACTGGAACTGCTGGGTTGGAAAGCGGATATCGACGATCGGATCCAAATTTTCGGTTTCTTTGCTCAGGGTAATCAGGCGCGTGTCGTTGGGCGGGTCCACGCGGCGGCTGCTTATCGAGGTGAACCAGCGGTTCGAGGAGGTACTCAAATAGCAGTGGGGGGCAAAGTTGTTGAAGCTGTTGGCCGCTGAGACCTCGAACCACGGCAGAAAGTTCTCGGTGAAATCCTCTTCAGCCAAGTCGGACTTGGCCAAGCGCGGCTCTCCCATCACCGCGAGCAGTTCGTCGATTTTGGGATTGGCCGTGCCCAGCCTCGGGTAGAAGCGAATCCGATTGATCGGGTAGTTTACGCCCAACTCGACAATCGAATTCTGCACGTACAACCGGCTCTGGATCCCGCTGCTTTCGCTGGTGCTGACGTTGAAAAACGCCGCGGTGTTGGGGTCGCCGTCGAACATGGGAGCAACCTGCACCAATTGGGTAGAGATGTCGCTGCAACTCCCGCTGGTGGTGATGTTGTTGGAAATGCCGCGGGCAATGCGGGTGCGGACATCGGGGTGCGCTAAGTTCAAATCCGGCGGCACGAAAAACGGGCGCATCCACTGCCCATCGTCCGCATCAACGATCTCGTTGAGCGTGTCTTCCCAAGTGGCGTACGCGATATTGGAAGCCACTGGCTGCATCTCAATTGGCACGCCCGCAGAATCGAGCACCGCGTAGTGGCCCGGCTCAAAGGACAGGGCCGCCATCCAAGCATTGCCGTCCTCGCCGCCGAGTTTGTACACATTAAAAGCGAAGGTCGGCGAGGCGACCAGCGCGCCGAGCAAAAGACCAACAAAGAGCATATCCCGACCTCAACAACTTGTAAGGGATGGAGGGCGTAAATGCAACATAGTAAAAAAAAACTCGCTATGCACTCTTTTGTGCTAGGTTCTATATTAGCAGGTCCATTTCTAACAGGCAGGATTTTATGCCTTATCGGCTCGTGTTGGGCATTCTCTGGGGCGTGCTGGCGCTCGGCACCGACCTGCTGGCACTCGATACCCTGCGGGTGGGCAACAACGGCAACGTCTCTTGGGCCGGGCAAACCTTCGGCTCAGCTGTGCAGCCGCTCTCCGCCGAGTACAAAGTCAGCCGGTTCTCGACCGAGGTCGGCAATGTACCGGGCAACGTCATTGACCTGTCTAACCTAGCGGTGGTCAGCCCCCAAGTGCTGATTAAAACCCTCATCCAAGCACCGCCCGAACTGCTCCCCGGAGAAGTGGCTCTAGCCGAAGAAAAGCTGCTAGACGCAGTCTCGTCCCTGCCGGGAACGACTGCGATTACGCCTTCCCAGCGCGAGGGACTCTCCCTGATTCGCATTGATTTTGCGGACGACATTCTCCTCGACGAGGCCGTGGCGCAGGTCGCCGCCGCACTAGCGCCGGTGCGTTCGACGGGCATTGATCCGCTCATCCTGCCGGTCTTGTTGAGCCCGGATCACGTCGTCCGCGGTGAGAACGTGGCCTTGCGCGCGCTCGGGTGGGGCGGCGGCGTTACGGCACCGGCCATCAAGGACGTGCCCGCATCTACGCTGGAGGCGACCCTGCTGGAGCTAATCGAACCGGGCGGGGCCGAAGACGCATTCGCGCGCAAGGGGGTTTTTGGAGCCTTGGGCACCTTTATTGTCCTCGACCTCGGCAGCCCCATTGGCATCAACCGCATCCGCTTCTATCCGCGCAACACCGTGCAGAGCGCGCCCCAATACCCCTTTCAGACGGATTTTATCCGCCAGTTCGAGTTGCTCGCCCACGATGGGCAAAATCTCGTCTTAGACGGTACCGGACGCTTCGTGCCCCAACTCGACGACTTTGAGATGCTACTGAAGACCTCGGCCAACGAAGAGTCGGTAGTCGAAGTGGTGATTGACCCCGCCCAGACCGCGCGCTTTGTACGGCTCAAATCCACGTCCTCCTTTCCCTATGAAATCGACGAGTTTGAGGTCTTTGGCGAGGGTTTTATCGGCACTAGCCGCTACATCTCCCACGTGTACGACTTGGGCGCGCCGGCCACTTGGGGGAACATAAGTTGGCGCGAAAAAACCGTGGATTTGCGCACCCGCAACGATCTGACCGACCTCGCTCCCCAAGCCACTGCCTGCCGCGTCGAATCCGCAGTATTCGCCACGCCCGACGATGTCCCAAGCGACTACGGCGACTGTGGACCAACAGCGCGTTTTACCGCGGACCAAGGCTACACCAATGTGTACGAGTGCTTCCAGACCCACTGTGGCGAGACCGTGCTGCCGGGCCGCCAGCAAAGCACTGAGCCAACGGCTGGCCAGTCCTCGCGCCTGTCGGGGAGTACCAGCGGCGTCTCCGAGATCATCGTCCGCACCCGCACGGGCACCGATCCAACCCCAGTGCTCTACAAACGCGGCAACGTGCAGCGCGTGTCCGACGATCAACTCGCTACCTCCATTGACTCCCCGGACGAACAGCTCGCGCGCGACGAGTATCTCGACCTCGAGCCCAATCTCGAAGCCGTGCCCCCGCAGGTTTGGGGCAAGGGAGAAATAGAAGAAGACCTGCAAAACTGGAGTCCCTGGTCGTCGCCCCACCAAGGGGGAGAACGGGAGGGCGGCACGCCGGTTTTGTCGCCGGGACCGCGGCGCTACATCCAGTTTTCCGTCGATTTCCTCAACAGCGAAATCAACGCGACTAAGGCGCTGGAACAGCTAGCCATCGAATACTTGCTGCCGCCGATAGCCGAGGAACTCGTCGCCGAGATCTTCCCGCGGGAAGTAGAGGTCTTTGAGTCGGTGGATTTCACGTATGCCGTGCGCGCCAAAATGGAGTTCGAGGGTGTCAAAGGATTCGACACCTTTGAACTGCTGACCGCTAATCGAGTGCTGGGCATCGACAAGATCGAGATCTGGGAACTGCCCGACCGCTTAGTTGCCGAGCAGGCCCTGAACGCCGACATCGTGACTGCTCCCAATGGCCAAGCCGCGGTCCAGACATCCGATGGCACCCAACACGCCCTACCCTATACCGTCGAATCCGCAGACGGCGGCTCCTTTGTCATCCAAGCAGTAACCGATCGCAACGCGATCATGCGTTTTCCCCAGATCACCCGGCCAGCCGACGGCGGCCAGATGCTACTAAAAATCAAATTTCGCGGGCGCGTACTGCTGTACAGCACCTTGTTCCGCGGCCAAGCCGTGCTCTCATCGCAGACCGGCAGCATCCAGCGCATCTCCTCGGGCAACGCCGACTTCTTAGGGGAAGGCGACCTGCCCACGGCCTCTGGAATCACCGTGTTGAGCCCAGACATCAACAAGGGAGACCTATTCGGCTCCTTTGCCATCGAACCAAGTGTGTTCACCCCCAATGGCGACGACGTAAACGACGCCGCGACCATTGGCTACGACATTCTCGCAGTGACCCGACCAACCGCCGTAGAAGTGCAGGTCTTTGACCTGTCTGGTCGCCTCGTAAAGCCGCTCTACTCAGGAGCGGCTCTGAGCGGGCACTACGATCACCTGTCTTGGGATGGGCGCGACGCCAACGGCAACCGAGTGCCGCCAGGGCTATATTTGGTATCGCTTTCCGTAGATGGCGATGCGCGTCAGACGAGTAGAGTGCGCACGGTAGGTGTGGCGTATTGAAGGGGATTAGCGTCCACTCCCCCGCAACTGCTCCTCCCACTGCTCTCTAAGCTGCTCAAAAATTTCCGCCGAACGTCCCTCTCGGTAGTACTCGGTAAACTGCTCTAAGTGTTGCACTCCTTTGAGCGTATCCCCCAAAACCATGTACAAATGGCCAGCCAAGCGGTTGCCCTGATAGTGATCTGGCTGAACGGCCAAAATAGCCTGCACCTGTTCCATGGCAGCCGCAGCGCGGCGCTCGACGATATACTGGGTGGCCAATAAAAAGCGGGCATCAACCGCGTCCGGGTTGCGGGCAATCACTTGCTGCAAATGGTCCTTGGCTTCCCCGGCTTGGTCGGCGAAGAACAGCAAGCGGGCCAAGCGGTAGCGCGCCGCAGCGTGCAGCGAATTCGCCGCTAGGATCTGCCGGTATTCGGCGCGGGCTTCATCCAAGCGTTCCAATTGCTCGTATAGCTCGCCTAACTGAAGACGCGCCTGTAGAGAATCCGGCTTAGTGGCTACGAGTTTTTCATACGCGACCGCAGCTTGCCCCAACTGCCCCAACTGAGCGTGGGCATAGCCAAGCCGCCCGTACAGATCCGCGGCGTCCGCGTCCTTGGTGCTCAACAAGCTCTCGTATGCAGCGATCGCTTCGGCGTATCGGCCAGTGCGCAAATAGACGTTCCCCAGCGCCAGCCGCGCCCGCGCCACTTCGGGGAAGCGGCGGATGAATTCGCCGTATGCAGCAATGGCCCGATTGTATTCGCCGCTCCGAGCATACAAAGAGGCCAAGTTGAAACGCGCCCACTTGATACCTGGGTCGAGCGTCAGCGCTTGCTCATAAGCGGCCACAGCATTGATGGGCAGACCCTTTTTCTCGTACACATAGCCCAGTCGATAGTGCGTGTGGGCGTCGCCTTTCACATCCATCGCCCCCACCCGAAAATTGCACGCGACCGCCAACAGGAATACAGCACCGCAGCCGACGAGTAGGTCGCGGTACGCTCCCCGTCGCCATAGCAGGTAGAGTTCTCGGCCGCTATACGCGGCAAAAATCAGTAGAATGGGGACCACAGGCAGGCGATAGCGCGCGCTGATAAAAAAGGCCACCACCGTTAGCATGTACGCACCGGCGAACAAGGCGAGCAGCAGGGGTTCGGGGCGGCGCAGCAAGCCGTTCCGATAGCTCAGGCCCAATCCCACCAGCGCGAGCGGTGCCAGCAGCCCAAAGGGGAATGCCACGCCGTACTTCCAAAGCAAGACTTGCAGCAACGGCGCGTACTGGCGGGCAAAGTACAAGTCCTGATTGCGGCCAATCTCGTCGCCATGCCAAAACAGATACAGCTTGTACAGCAGCAGCTTTAGGTAGTCCAAAGGCTGGTGGCGAATAAAATCCCAAGCCTCGGCAAAGAAAAAGCGGGATTGGGCCGAAGGCTGGGTCACGCCGGCCTCCACGCGCGGCCGTGCAGTCAATTCTAGCCACGCCGGCCCCGGCTGAATCGCCACGGTCTCGTCGTACTGGGCGTTGTTGCCAATGTAAAAATTGAGACCCGCGTTGTAAGAAATGAGTACCCAATCGCCGCCCACATAGTAGTTGCGCAGCGTGACCGGCGCGATGGCCAAAGCGGTTCCCAACAACAGCGCGGCCACCCTTCGGCTGAGCTCAGGTCGAAGCCCCACTAACCGGCCACGACGCACCCATACCAACCACAGCGCAGCCACTGGCACAAACGCCAGCACGTTGGCTACGCACAGTGCGGCTAGGCCAAAGAGGAATCCAGGCAACAGAAGCCGCCGCGACCGCCCCTCGGTCGCCCACAACAGTGCCCATAACGCGAGCAGATTTAACACCAGCGCAAGGGCCGGCGGCAGCAGTTCAGCCTCAAAGAAGATGAAAGGCCCGTAGCAAGCGGCTAGCCCGGCCGCCAGATATCCCACAGCAGGCGAAAAGACGCGACCCAAGCGGAAAATCAGTAGGCACAGCGTGGCCCCTAGCGCGGCTTGGACCAGTCGCGGCAGGGTAAAGCTCGGCTCAAAAAGCGCGTAGAGCGCGCCGAGGGAATGCGGGTAGAGCGGTGGTTGCCAAAAAGGCTGATCGCCGAAGTGGCCGAGGGCCATGGCCGCGGCCGCTTGGGTATAGGTCTTGGCATCGACGAGGGGAAAATCGTAGAACGGGCTACGCTGGCTCTGGAAAATGTACAGCAGCCGCAGCGCAAAGGCCGCGCCCCAGACGAGCGCGAGTTTTCCCACCGCCCTAGATACCCAAGCCGGCGTACACCGTGATAAAACCCTCAGTCACAGTGCGGGTTTTAATGTCTGGATCTTCAAAGTCGCGCGCGTCGAATTTCAGGCCGACTTGCGTGGTCAGCACGTAACCTTGGTACTCGGCCACATTGGTGATTTGGCTCGCCGTGATGAAGGACTGAAAGTTGTTGATCTCGGCCTCCAGATCCCGAAACAGCACGTATTCGACGCCGGTTGCGATGGTCGTGCGACGCATCACGGGCAGCTCTACTACCACGCCGAATATCTCGGTCAGCTCTTCGCGGTCGTCCTTGGTGAACAGATCGTAGGTCTGGCGGCGGTATTCGCTTTTCCATCTCGGCAGCACCCGCAGGCGCGACAGCTCGACGAGATAATCGGCCTTGTTGATGACGCCAAAGAAAAATTCCTCGTCGTCCAAGCCGAACTGGGTGCGCGCCGTTTGGCCAAGGCGCTGATGCCACAGGTCGTATTTGAGCGAATTTTTAATCGTCAAATCCTCTAGTGGCTCATACGTGTGGCCTATGTACAGCGAATTGTTGAGCGCGTCGCGCCCCAACAGCGGGTCCAGCACCTCTACGTTGCGGGAGTCGCGCAGGGTATTGCGATTGTCCCACTGGATTAGGTTGTCTGGAATGTCGTCCTCCACGCTTTTGAGCACTTCCATGACCTTGAGCCGCCCCCAATTCGGATGATTTACATCGACAGTCAGCACGCCGTATGTGGCGCGGTTGCGCTGGTCGGAGGTAATCCGCTCCTCGCGCAAATGTCCGACGGTCGCGCGGATCTCCGGGGTGAGATTGACGCCGGCGTACACGTTGAAACCACTGCGGTCGCGCTTGTAGGGGAAGTCCGGCTCGTTGTCGTTTTCAAAGCGATCGATCCAGCCGTTGTTGTTGGCGTCAATGCCGTAGAGAAATTCGGGCCGATCTACGTGTTGGCGGAGGAAAGGCTCCTCGTAGTCGGGAATCAGATTGATAACGCGGCCGTTGTCGTTTTGGTTGAAATCGGGAATGAAGTCGTTGTTCTCGTCCCAACCCGGAAAGACCGCGCGATCTACCGACAGGGCGTCGTTGCGGCCCCAATCCGGGGTGCGGTCTTGATCGTCGTTGTCCTCGACGAATTCCACTAAGAACCGCTCGTTACTGCCCGGGTTGTGGTCGGCAAAATAACCGGAGTTGTAATCGATAAAGCCGTCCTGTTCGCTGATGTACGTCGAAGTGGCATAATCCGGATCCATGTGAAATGCCTCGACAAAAAAGAAATACGGCGAGGCGCGCTTCCACAGGTTGAGCATAAAGGCGTCCGCCGAGGGCTTCGCGGACGTACCCGACGAGGTGCTGTGATCGGTATTGCCCTGGTCGGCGCTTGGATAGGGATACTTGCGATACGTGCGGCTGTTGTCCCACTCGCCGTACAAGTGGAAGCCCTTGACATCTTCCAACGCGAGCGTAAACCCAAATATCTGCGTCGCCGTAGGCAGGCCGTATTCAAACGAGACGACCCGCAGATTGGTGTTGTCCTTGACGTTGCCCGTGGCCCGCGCGACCAGTAGGAAGATGGGGTCGTTGCTGCGGCCGGTTTGGCGGTTGGACGTGGCCTGCACTTTGTAGTCGTTGCCCAGCACCAAGTCGAACTGGACCTTGCGAATCTGCGACTTGTCCTGTGACGCGACTAACAAAAAATCCGCGCTGTTGAAATCGTAGCGCAGGCGAATTTGCTCGTTGCCATCGGCCGAGATAAAACCCTCCTGCGGGAAGCCGCCTTCGACGACTGGTTCAAACCCAATTTCCTTGCCGCGGTCCACGCTGCCGTCCAAATAGGTAATGATGATGTCCGAACCAGCGCTGAAAAACGCCGCGCCGCCCTCGCCATCGGCCGGCGAGTCGTCGCTGAGCAAAATTTCAATCCAAGAGATGGCTTCGTTTTTTTGATCCACGGTCAGTTCGCCCGTGAGGGGATTGCCGCCAAAGCCATCGGTGAGCGTATTCGACTGGTGGGCATTGACGAAGTTGAACCCCAGCGTGGTGAAATCCCCCACTTGAACGGTGGTGCGTCCCCCCATCAGCGAGGTGTTGTTGGTGCGGTTGATGCCCTCGACATTCGTACCCGAGCCGCCCGATTCGCTCAGCCGCGAATACAGGAAGGTGAGCAAGTATTTGTCCGTGGCTAAGTCGAACTGGACCCCGTCGAAATCGGGCTTGGAAAAGGTCATCGGCGTCAGGGTCGTGCGGATGCCGTTGCCAATGGTGATGGCGTAGTGGTACTCGCCGATGGAGTCCGAAGCGATCAGCAGGCTGTTAAACCAAGTGCCAAAGCGGGCGTCCTTGAACAGCTCGTTGCCGCGCTGCAAGGGCTGGCTCTGGCTATTGTTGTAAATGAGCCAGCCGCGATTGACGAAATTGCCGAAGAAGTCGTAGAAGTAGCTGCCTTCCAACGCCACATCGACGTAGCGCTGGTACTGCGTGCGGGCGTAGTTGGAATACTCCCACTGCCGCCAGCGGTACTCGTTGAAGAGCTCCTGCGGGATGTACCACTTTTTTACGGCCGGGTCTATCGCATCAAAAAGAACGCCCGACCCCTGTGGCTCAAACGTGGTCCTGCCGCCGCGCTGGACGCCCAACCGACTGCCGTAGTCTTGGGCACTGGCCGCACCGGCTAGGAGGCAAAACAAGGATGCAAGAAAAAAAGGCGATCTCATACCGGGCTCCTTGAAAAAAATAAGGCGATGGGCTTGGCTAGCCCATCGCCTGTAAATCTAAACCGAATGCTGAGTCGATCCAGCAGGACCTAGCGATTGAACTCGGTTTTGATGCGGCCCCACGTGCTGGACTCAACCGAGGTGGCGGGAGCGGCTCCCCAGTCAATAGCGTCGTCGAGCTCGTTCATGACCATGTCGTTGTCCGCGCGGCAGCAGCCATTGGGCGATACCGACCAGAAGCCCTGATAGTCTTCGAGAACGGCTCCACCTTCAATGTCGAAATCGCCGAAGGTCCAGCTAATGGCGATGATCTGACCTTCTTCGAGGTCGGTCTCTTCAGCAGCGTCCCGGTCGCCATCGTCGGGAATGAAGTCAAAGGGCCGGATCCAAGCCTCGTAGAAGTACGTGCTCTCGCCGAACTCTTCTCCCTCAAACGTGTACGCGAACTTCCAAGCATCGTTGTTGTCGGGATCGGTGACCCAATCAAACGGGGGATTGTAACCGCCCCACGCGCCAGCCGTTGGCGGCATGGACCAGTTGTATCCCACCTTGAGGATGCCACCTTCCTGCCCGGGGGCATAGCCACCGCCGCCCTCGACCTCGGGGTGGGTCGGCGACACATAGATTTCCCAAGCGTCGTCTGACCACCAAGCATTGGGCTCTTCGGCGTCGCGGGTGTGGACGTTGTCGAAGACCTCGGCCATGAAATAGAGCAAGTTGGTATTGTCGTTCCAGCCGACAATCTGCCGCACGCTCAGATCGCTTACGTCGATCTCACCGCGCGCCTTGCTGTACACCGAATCGGAGTACTTGTCGTTGCCTACTTCATAGGGAATCTGGGGCACAGCGGCCCAATCGGCGTGATTGCCGTCGATGACCGGTATGTTTTCATCTGGGAACTGCACGGCGAACAGAAGTTCGCCAGGCGGAAAGTGAGCCAGAGCCGGTAGCGCAACCACCGCGGCGAGTAAGGCACTTACTAACGTTTTGCGCATCTCCATCTCCTTGGAAATTGGCGTGAATAGAACGAACACTATTAAGATTACGCCTCAAGGTACTCCCAACGACATTTAAAGTCAAGCATCTTTTTCGCTATCCTGCCGCGTTCACAGCATATGTTGTATAAATATATAACTTACTGTTATTAAATGGTTTATCTACTTGTCCCTCAGTGCCTGACGAATGCGCTCGGCCTCGCGGTGCGCCGGGTCCAAGCGCAGCAAAGTCGTCCAAGCAGCGGCCATTTCCGCTAAGCGCTGCTGGCGGCGGTACAGTTCGCCCAAGCGGTAATACGCCTTAACGGCTTTGGCGTCTAGCGCCACGAGCGCAGTGTATTGCCGGATGGCGTCTTCTATGCGACCGATGCGCTCGTAGGCGCGGCCTAAATTGTAGTAAGCTCTCAGATGATGCGGGGCCAAATTCAGCACCGCACCATAGTGTCCTATAGCTTCCTCGTAGCGACCGGCTTTCTGGTAGGTCAGGCCGAGATTGAAATGCGTTTCAACGTGGGTGGGATTCAGAGCCAGCGCAGTCTTAAAAGACGCGATAGCCTCCTTGTAGCGCCGCGCTGCGCTGTGCAGTATGCCGAGATTAAAATGCGCCCGCAGCCGAGTCGGCTGGATGGCTGCCGCCCGCTGGTAGTGGTGGAAAGCGCGGGCGTATTGTCCTCGCTGATAGTAGGTAAACGCGAGATTGTCGTGGGCGCGAGCGTTGTCTGGATAGTGCGCCAATACTGCGGCAAACAAGCGGGCGTCGCTGTGCCAATCTCGGTTGCGGACAATGGTGCGCGCACCGCACAGCACGACCGCACACAGCACGACCACCCAAATTAGTCGTCGCTGTCCCGGACTTCTCCGCAACCAGCACTGACCGGCCCACCCCCAAGTCAAGGCCACCGGGATCATGGCCAAGTGCAGATAGCGCTCGGCCATGCCACTCGGTGCGAGAAAAAGCAAATTGGCCACTGGCAGCAGGCACGCGCCAAAGAACGCGCTGGCAAAGACGAGAAAGTGCGATCGCACCACCCAAGGCAGCGCGACCAACGCGGCCACACAGGCCAAGCCCGCGACAAACCACAAATCCCAAGGCGACGTCACCGGGGGAATCGACGCCTGCGAATAATCCGCCGACAAATGCAGCGGCGCGGCGATCAGCAGCAAATAGCGCGGCAGAATGGCCACGGCCGTGCCGAGCCGCTGCCACGGATCAAGGTCGGCCAAAAAATTGGTAGAGACCGGCCCCGCAGGGGCATCGGCCAACGCCAGCCAACGCAACGCCAAGACGCCGAGCAGGGCCACCCCATATCCCCAGTGTCGCTTGATCCAGGACGCTATCCCCTCCCGTGAATCGGCCAAGAAAAGCGCGACCGGCAAAATCATCGCCGTCTCCTTCGACAGGCAGGCCCCCGCGTACAGCAAATAGGCTAGTACGCGCTGCCGCCGATGCGCTAGCAAAGCGCTCAGCGACAACAGGCTGGCCAGCAAGTCGCCCCGCGCCGAGATCCAAGCTACTACTTCGGTTTGAAGGGGATGACTCGCGTACAGCAAGGCGGCCCACAGCGCGGCGCGATCCTCGCCGAGCAGGTCGCGGGCCAATGCGTACAGGAGCAGGCTATTGACCGCGTGCAACAGGATGTTGGTCAGATGATAGCCCCAAGGGGCTTCTCCGAAGAGCTGGAAATCGAACCCCAGCGAGAGTAAAGTGAGCGGCCGGTACAGCTCTAGTCCCATCCAGCTAGCGCCAAAAAGCTCGCCTAGCGCTAGCCCGCGCACCGCATCGCTAGCGAGGTACGCCGAGTCGTCGAATACAAAGCCGTTGCCCAAGGTATTGGCATAACACGTCAGCGCCAACGCCGCTAGGTAGATAAAGTGCGAGGTCAAAAACCGATTTCCTTAAACAAATGTTTCTTTGTATAATGCAAAGTAATTATGAACGTGCTAAGCAGAAATGTTTTGCGGCTCAGATGCGCCATCGCGTGGGCGGCGGTGGTTTTGTCGGTCGCGTGCAGCCAGCAAGACGCGCCGCCAGTAGCCCTAGTTGGCGACGTGCCCATCACAAGTGCCGAGTTGCGCCAATTTGCGTCAAACGTGCTGCCGGGGCTGCGTCCGGTCCAACAGGGACCAGCGGCGCGGCAGTCCTACTTGCAGACCCTGATCGACCGCCAGCTCATGCTGCGCCACGCGCGCGAAATAGGAATCGACCGCGAACCGTCCGTGTGGGTTGAGCAGCTACTCCAGCGGCGCACCTATCTGGCGAACCTGTACCGGAAGCGCGACCTGCATCCCCAAGCGCAAGTTACGGACGCGGACATCGCCCGCTTTTTCGCCGAACACGACCTCGGGCGCGAGCGCCTCATGACCGCCATTCTGGTCCAGACCAAGGCCGAAGCACAAGCGATCCAGCGCCAGCTCGCAGCCGGTGCTTCCTTTGCCGAACTCTCCGCTCAACACACGCTCGACCCGCGCGCGGCCGCCCAGCGCGGCCGGATCGGTTTTGTCAATCGCTCCATGGCCAGCCGCCTCGGGGTCCCAGAGGTAGTATTCGATCACCAGCCGACCGGCGTCGTATCCGAGCCAATGCCCTTGGGCCGGCGATTTCACTTGGTGCGCTTTATAGAGGACCGCCAAGTAGAAGTCGATAGCCAGCGAGACTTGCTCGCCCGCGAGCTAGCCAAAGCCAAGAGGCGGGAGGTCGAAAAAAAGCAGGTCGAGCTCCTCGCCTATGAATTGGGTTGGCATTTGACTGCGCAGGGCCTAGCCGCCTTGCCATCGCGCGCGAATGCGCCTCTGTTCGCGTACGCCAACGGTCAGGTCTCCACCGAAGAATATCTAGAAGTTCTGAAGAAGCATCGGGTAACGCGCCCAGAGGCGCTGCAAGACAGCGCGACCATTGCGGCCTTTGCGCGTCGCGCCATCCTGCCGGAACTCGTTTTGGCCACCGCCGCCGAAAAGGCGGGCTATCACCAAGACCCAGAAGCCGCAGCGCATTTGGCCAAGGCCGACGAAGAATTGCTGCTCAAAGCCGTGTATCAACGCCAAGTAAGCGACTCAGTCACCGTGGACACCGCCGCTGTCGGGCGCTATATCGCCGCGCATCCCGAGCGATTTACCATCCCTGAGTCCATCTGCTTTGACGAGTTGATCGCGCCCAGCCCGCAAGAGGCACAGCAACTCAAAGACACCTTGACAGGCCAAGAGGATTTGGCCGCCTTGGCCAAGGCCCGCGGCTTTCCGCTGCGGCCGCGACGCGCCGACGGTCTCGTCTGCATGCACCGCTACAACAGCATTCCGTATCCCCAGCTCTGGCGCGCCCTGCAACAGGCCGAGGTCGGCGTTCTCAACGGCCCAGTGCGAACCCGCGAGGGATTTGCCTTGTTCGTGGTGGTCCGCACCGAGCCAGCCCGCCCAGAGCCGCCACAGCAGGCGCGGCAACGGGCGCGAGCGACTCTCGTGCAGCAGGCCGAACAAGCGCGCTTTGACCAATGGATTGCGTCGCTGCGAGAAAAATACCGCCGCGAAATCGACATATCCGCCGAGCAACTCGCCGCTGCCCTGCCCGATTCGCTGCTAGCCAGCCTAGTACCGCGCGAGTGAAACCTTGGAGGAATTCCCATGACCATCCAACGCATACCCTTACGCTGGATCCTGCCGTTGCTCCTTTTGTTGAGCCAAGCTAGAGCGCAGGAGGGATTTGAACTGACTGCCGACGGCGTGACCATAAATCGCGCCGCGCAATGGGAATACTGGACGCGGCCCAAACACGCCGTGCGCATTGACCCCCAGACCCATGCCCTCACTCCGCGCCGCATCGGCCAATCGACCGACGCCATCTTAGACCTCGATCGCTTCCAGACCCTGATCGGAGACCAAAAGGCATACGAAAAGATAGTCAAGGAATTAAACCGCGCCGACCGCCCCGTACCGCTCAACATCCGCATGGCTCCAGCCACGGTAGCCGGGGTGCCGATCGTCTATCTAAAGGCTAACACCAAGAAAAACATCGAAGTCGGCGATCCGATTATCTGGTACTACTATCACGGCGGCATCCGCCACGCTGGCACCAGCGTCGAAACCGCCGCCGCCATTCTCGACGGTGATCCCACGACCTATTGGGAACCCAGCACCTTGGTCTCCCGCGCCGAATACAATGACCTCCCGCCGGCTGCCAAAGGACCTATCTACTTTATCGTCAAAGGCGACGATGGCCTAGAACGGCGCGTAGATGAAGCCACGTATGACGCCGCCGCCCCGGGTGATCGCCGGGTCGAATACCACAACCACTCGCTCGAAAATTGGACGGTCGATATCGACTTGGGCCGGTTGGTTCCACTCTCCAAGGTGGTACTGCGCTTCCTAGATCCCAGCGAGGGCGAGCCTTTTCGCCAAGTGCGCTTGCTCGGAACGCCTTCGGACGCGCGGGGCGCGGATTTGTCGCTCATAGACCGCACCATTGCCCCGGTCGAAAACCAAACCTCGGTGGAATTTAACCTCGACCCAAACGACGAGGGTTTTTACCGGCAACTCCACATCCTGCGCATCGCAGTCACCGACAGCAAGCTAGACAAGTTCGCGGTCGTGACGGAAGCCGAGTTCGCGGCCCTGCCGCTCGACGAACAGGGCGGCATCGACTACCACATCGTCAATGCGGCTGGCACCGAGACCAAGGTCGCTCGCAGCATATACGAGGACGTCGCTCCCGAGCGCCGCGGTCGCCTCATCTACCACCGGCGCGAGCGGCCCCGCCTAGCGGCCGTAGAAGTGTGGACCCAAGGCGACAACATCGCCCTCGACGTCATCAACGGCGGCGGCAGCGTCGAACTAACCGGCACCTTCGGCGGCCTGCCCGGATTTGACGGTCGCTATGAGACCAACTTCCTCCAATTCGTCTGGTCGCCCGACCCCCGCTTCGAAGACCGCGGTATTATGACCCTCGATCTCGGTGCCCGCTTCTGGATCAACTACTTCCGCATGGTCGGCGGCATCAGCGGGGTCGATGAGATGGTGGTGCGCATCTCAGACGGATCGCGCGATTCCAACGGCAGCCTAAAATGGCGCGAGATGTACCGCCAGACAGGATCTGCACCAAATTCTACCCCGTGGTCGGGGGTATCAGTAGGTACGTCGGAGAGCGGGTTCGAAAGACTCGAGCAGGTGCGCTACCTGAACAGCCAGATATACACCAGCCAAGCGGGCCGCGCTGGCGGGTACAACACCGGCGACCGCATCCGCGAGGTACAGCTATTCGGCGAGGGCTATCCCTCTGAGGTCACGCTCACCTCGCCGATGATCGAGCTGCCCGGCTCGGTCATTCTCGGCCGCATCGAATGGGAGGCTGACCTGCCGGACTCCGAACGGGTCGATGTCCAGATCCGCACGCGCACCGGCGACCGTCTCGTGGAAATCGTCGAGTACTACGGCAACGGCGGCGACCTCAAAACCGAAACCGACTACAACAACCTGCCGACCAGCTTTAAGGGGCCGGTCGTCAATCGGCTACAACCCGGCGGCGGCTGGAGTAGCTGGAGCCAGCGCTATACCCGCTCGGGTCAGCTCGTGACCTCCCCCAGCCCGCGCCGCTTCTTGCAGATCCAAGCGCGGCTGCTTTCCACTTCGCCCGATGTGGCGGCCAGCTTGCGCTCCATTGCCGTGGCATTCCTGCCCCCAGTGGCGCACCGGACCGTTGCCGAGATCTGGCCCAATACGGTCGAGCCGCGGGAAATGAGCGAGTTCGCACTTTACCTAAAGCCCACCTTTGTCGAACACCAGCCCGGAGGGCCACCCAGCCGGCGCTTTGACGAGATCCTGCTAGACGCCGCGCCCATAGAGGCACTCTCTATCACCGACGTGGCTCTCGGCCACGAGGAGGATTTGGACCGCGGCCAACCCCGCCGCCTCTTCTCCGCCTCCAGCGCGGACGTGCTGATTGACGCGGCCACTGGCGATTCCCTGAAAATCTTCTCGACCGACACCGGCACCGGCCTGCGGTTGCTCCTCCCCGAAAAGGTGGCCTTGCAGGCCGCGGGCGACGACACCCGCACCTATTATCGGGTCGTAACAGAGGAGGGCGAGCAGGTGCCCGTAGATGGCGACGGCCGCATCCTCAACGAGCTGACTTATCTCGGCCTGCCGCCCGAGGAGCAGGGCGACATCCTCTACTTCGCCCTACGCGGACGCGACGCGGACGGCAATCCCATCGCCGAAGCCGTAGAGGAGTTCGCATACCATAGCTTGGCCGATTCGCTTCAAGGCGAAATTCGCTACTTTCGCCGGTTAGTGGGCAAAGGCGGAGAATTCCCTTTTGACCAGCAGGGAAACCCATTAACCCAAGCCGCGTACAATGCCCTGCCCCGGAGTCAGCAAGGGTCCATCGCCGCAGCCGGCGAACTGGTCAGGGTGCGCTTTCACGCTTCGGTGCTGCTCAACGGCACCACCGTAGATGCCGCAATCCGCGATTCGGCTTTCCCCGATACCTATCAGCAAGTCGATCCAGGCGACGCCACAGCTCTGACGCCCGGCACAGCCCTGAGCATCTCCGTGCCCTTGTCCAACCGCGTCGTCCAGGGCGTCGTCATTGCGCCGAATCCTTTTACCCCAAATGGCGACGGCACCAACGATCAAGCCCACATACGCTTTGCACTCGGCAACCTCAATGCCGAGCGCACCATCCAAGTGCGCATCTTCGACTTGGCTGGGCACTCCGTGTGGAGCGAACGGCGGCAGGGCTTTGGCGAGCAGATATTCACTTGGGACGGGCGCGGTGACGACGGGCAACTCGTGCCGCCAGGAGCGTATCTCTGCAAGATAGACGCCGACGTAGATGCAGCTTCTGCATCCCACACCAGTAAGACGCACTTGATCGGGGTGGCGTACTGACATCGCCACCCCTCCATTTCTTGACCGCGACTTCACCAACTTCACAGCGGCCCGGCCTCCGCGCCCTGCTCGTCGGTGCAGCGGGTGCTTGGGCCATTGGCGCTGGCGTCCCGTATTGCAACATGGTGCTCCACGGCTCTCGGATCGCCTCGTACTTCAACACGCCCGCCGCCATTATTCTCTTCTTCTTTCTGGTCTTTGTCGGCAACACCCTGCTAGGCTTTATACGTCGCTCGTGGATGCTGAATCGGGCCGAGTTGGCGCTCATCTACATTATGTGGATCGTCGCCACCTCAATCCCCGAATGGGGGCTTACCGCCTTTCTCCTGCCCGATATCACCAGCGTCATCTACTATGCCACGCCCGAGAACAACTGGGCCGAGCTCCTCCATCCACTCATTCCCGATTGGATCATCCCCCACCACGACTTCGACCAGATCAAAAATTTCTACGAAGGCGCGCCACAGGGACAGGGCATCCCCTGGGCGTTGTGGCTGTCTCCGCTGGCGTTGTGGGTACCTTTCGTGCTGGCACTCTACGTGGCGATGATTTCCATGGTGGTTGTCTTGCGCAAACAGTGGATCGAAAACGAGCGCCTAATTTTCCCGCTGGTCCAGCTCCCCATCGCCATGCTCCAAGAAGAAGATCAGCGCCCCGGAGTACTCAACGCCTTTTTCAAAAATCCACTGATGTGGATCGGCTTTGCCATACCCGCTCTCATCCAGAGCGTCAATGGCCTCAATCACTATTTTCCCTACTTCCCCCGCGTCGGTCTCGATAGCTCAGTCCCGCTCTTCCGCGACAGCATCCAAGTTCCGCTTCGGCTCAGCTTCCAAATGCTGGGTTTTTCCTACTTCGTCAACCGCGACATAGCCTTTGGGCTGTGCTTCTTCTATCTGCTCAACACCGTTCAGCAGGGCATCTTCAACGTACTCGGCGTCCAGAAGATCGATCCCGTACTCGGAGCCTACAGTACCTATACGGGTTCGATCGTCGTCCACCAAGGCTTTGGGGCTGTCATCGCGCTGGTTCTCTTCGGCCTGTGGAATGCCCGCAACCACCTGCGCGCGGTCTGGCGCAAAGCGATCTCCGGTGCCTCCGACATTGACGACTCCGGCGAAATCCTCTCCTACCGGACCGCACTCTTGATGCTGGCGGGCAGTCTGACCTTTATGGGCGTGTGGCTCTGGCAGTCAGGGCTGCCCGCTTGGGTTACCCCCATCTATCTCTTTTTTGCTTTTGTGCTCTTCATAGGCATCACCCGCGTCGTCGCCGAAGGGGGGTTGGCCTTTATCTTCGCGCCGATGATCGCCTCGGATTTCGTCGCTGCTGGCTTTGGCACCCGCACCATCGGCTCTTCCGGCGTCATGGCCTTGGCCTTTACATACATATGGGCCAGCGACATTCTCACCTTTGTCATGGCTTCCTGCGCCAATGGCCTCAAACTCGCCGAAGAGACGATAAAAAAAGGACGCCGCATCGTCTTTTGGGGCATCCTCTTGGCTATCCTCGTGACTCTCTTTAGCTCGATCTGGGCCATCCTTGATCTAGGTTATCGCTACGGGGGGATCAATACCGATTCCTTCTTCTTTGGCGGCGCGGCGCGCTACCCCTTTGACAACGCCGCCGCGCGGCTGCAATCCCTCGACGGCCCGCATTGGGAAAACTGGATTTATACAGCCATTGGTGCCGGGGCCATGGTACTCTTGATGGCCGCCCGCCAGCACATATCTTGGTGGCCTTTCCACCCGTTGGGTTTTCCGATCAGCGCCGTCTTTGGCACGATGTTTTTTAGTGTATTCCTAGCTTGGCTCTGCAAGACGCTCGTCCTGCGCTACGGAGGGCCGGCGCTCTATCTCAAAACCCGCCCCTTCTTCATGGGCCTGATTCTCGGTCAGTTCGTCACGGCCGGCATCTGGTATGCCATAGACTACTGGACCGGCGAAAGCGGCAACGCCGTAATGAGTTGGTAGCTTAGTTCAGTTAGGTTCTGGGCTACCACGTAGCCGTCTGGCGGCGGAGACACCCCTGCGCTAACTTTATTTTTTTACGCGGAACCACGCTCCGCACCGCAACATCTATATAGCGATCCCAAGCCTAATCCCTATGGACCATAGCGCACTCTCACCCCTTCTCACACACCTAGCCGCACTGCGCCGCCGCGCCTTGGGCCTAACCATATGCTCTGCGTTGGCCTTGGGGCTAGCCGCAGGCTTGGTGTCTGTCTTGCTGTGGGTCCTGCTCGAAGCGCTTTTTTTTCTCTCGCCACTCTGGCGCACGGGCTTGGGCATCTTGGCATTTTTGGCTACCGGAGGGGTACTGGCATTTGCTCTCAAGCGGCACCTGCCCGTTCTCCTCTCGCAGCACCGCTTCGCCCTCTTCGTCGAACGGCGCTGTCCTCCGCTCCAACAGCGGCTGATTAGCGCCTTAGAGCTATCCGATGCAGACTCAGCCCGGCATTCGCCCGCACTGCTTGCGGCTGTGCGCGAGCGGGCTGCCGAGCTCTTACGCGCCGCTAATCCGGCCCAAATCCTCGACCGTCGGCCACTCTACGCCTACCTGCGCCTGCTTGGCGGCGCAACGGCTGTCGCGCTTCTCTGCGGTGCGCTGTTTGGCGACGACCTCGCCCAAGCCGCTCAGCGCTGTGCCCATCCCCTCACCGCGTACGAGCGACCACCGCGCACCCTGATCACCATCCAGCCCGGCGACCTCGAAGTCATCAAGGGCGACGACGCCACCCTACAAGTGCATTTTGCCGGTGACAAGCCGCGCCGCGCGCGCATCGAACGCCGACCAAGCGCAGAAGCACCCTACCAGACCGAAGAACTCGTAGTCGATCGCGCCGACTCCGTCGCCTATACCTTTCCCCAAGTCCAGCGATCCTTCCGCTACGCCATCGCAGTCGGCGACGACCGCTCGCCCGAATACGAGGTGCGCGTCATCGACCCGCCGGCCGTCAAGCGCTTGCGCCTGCACTACCAGTACCCCGCTTACAGCCAGCTACCCGACCGCATCGAAGAGGAAGGCGGCGATATCCAGGGCCTTCCCGGCACCCGCGTCGCCTTGGAAATCGCGGCCAACAAACCCCTGTCCAAGGCCACCTTGGTCCTCGACGACACCTTGTCGGTCGCCGCCCAGCTCGATGGCGCGACCGCCCGCGTCGCCTTCCAAATCGACCGCCCGGGTGCGTACCACATTGCCCTCGTCGATCGCAAGGGAGCGACAAACCGCGATCCCATCCGCTACGCCATCCAAGTGCGCGAAGACCAAAAGCCAGTGGTCGCCATTGTCGATCCCGGCCGCGACAGCGACCTGCCCGAGTCTCTCAAGGTACTGCTCAAGGCCGAGGCCAGCGACGACTTTTCCGTCGAGAAAATCGCCTTGGTCTATCGAGTCAACAACGGCTCCGAACAGCGCCGAGCTTTGCCCATCAATCCTTCGGCTGAGCTCAGGTCGAAGCCCCAGCGCGAGGTACTCATCAGCCACATCTGGGATCTCTCAGCCGCCAACCTCTTGCCCGAAGACCGCATCTACTACCACCTAGAAGCCCTCGACAACAATCAAGTTGCCGGCCCGCAAAAGGGTCAGAGCCGCCAGTACGTGCTGCGCTTCCCCTCCCTGTACGAACTCTACTCAGAAGCCGACCAAGCCCAGGAGGAACAACTATCCTCCTTGGATGAACTCGCGGCCGAAGGACAGGCTCATCAGGAGTACATCGAGCGGGTGCGCCGCGAGTTGCTCAAAAGCGAGGAGCTGAGTTGGGAACAAAAGAAGGAACTCGAATCAACGCTCGCGGCCGAAGCCGAGCGCGCCCGCGCCGTAGAAGAGCTCGCGGCTGAATTGGAGAAAACCATTGACTCCATGCAGGACGAGGGCACGGGCAGCGAAGAACTGCTCGACAAGCTCGACCACATCCGCGAACTCATGGGCGATATTGCCACCCCCGAAATGCAGCAGGCTCTCGCCGACCTACAAAAAGCCGCCAGCGACCCAGACCCCCGAGTCCTCGCCGAAGCCCTCAAGCGCTTTAACGAAGACCAGCAAGCCTTCCAGCAACGGCTCGACCGCACCATTGCCCTGCTTGAACAGGTGCGGACCGAACAACAGCTTCGCGCCATCGTCGAGCAAGCCGCGGAACTAGCCCGACGCCAGAGCCAAATCAACCGCGAACTCGCGGACGGCCAGAGCGGCCTGCGACAGCAACTACAGGAAGGCAGTTTGCAGCGCGACACCGAGCGACTCGCCGAGCAGCTTCGTGAACTGAGCGATTCCACAGCCGAGCAAAACCCCGCGCTTTCCGAACAACTATCGCAACGCGCCGAAGACGTAGAGCGCAAAGCACTCGCCGAGCGGATGCGTCAGATGGTGCGTCAGATGCGGGCCAAATCTCCAGGTGCGGCCCAGCAGAGCGGACAGGCGCTAGCCGAAGACCTCGACGCGCTGGCCGAAGACTTGCAGCAGATGCAAGACGAATACCTCGCCGCAGAAAAGGACCAACTCAGCCGCGAACTGCGCCGCGCCATGCGCGATCTCGTCCAACTATCCCAACGCCAAGAGAGCCTGTTTGCCGACGCCCGCGCCCAAGACCAATTCGCGCTCATGCAAGGTACCAGCCACGTCGTGGAGCGCATTGCTGCCGTGGGCCGGCGCACCTTGGCCCTCGCTCCCGATTTACGTGCAACCGTCGGCTACGCTCTGCGCGATATGCAGCACGCAGCCCAGCGCCTCGGCCAGCGCGACGTGCAAGGAGCGCGCCATTTCCAGCGCAAGGCCATGCGCTATATCAATGAAACCGTGCTCCTCCTGCGCGAGAGTCTCGACAACCTCGCCAAGGCGCAGACCCCTTCGGCCTTTGCCGAGGCCATGCAGCAGCTACTCGGCCTCTCCGAGCAGCAAAGCCAACTCAATCAAGCCTCCGAGCAGGCCATGGGCCAGATGCCGGGGCCTGCACTCCAGCGGCAAGTAGCGCGCCTCAGCGCCCAACAGCAGGGCCTCATGCGGGCGCTCGACGAGATCGCCCGCTCGCTGCGCGGGCACCGAGGGGCGCAACAGCGCGTGCAGGCCATCCAGGACGAGATGCGGGATGTGCTCGCCGACTTGCAGCGCGGGCGGCTCACCCAGCGCACGCGGCAAAATCAGGAGCGCATCTACCAGCGCATGCTCGACGCCAGCCGCTCCATCCACAGCCGCGGCTTTGACGAAAAGCGGCGCAGCATCACAGCCATTGACCAGCCCTACGCCGGCCCAACCACCCTGACCGCAGACCGCGGGCAGACGCCCGACCTATGGCGCGAGGCCCTGCGCCAAGCGCTCGCTGGCCCTTATCCCGAGGAGTACCGCGCCTTGCTCCGGCGCTACTACGACCAAATCTACCAAGACCTGCAAGTGCGCGAATCCCCATGAAAATACCCGCCCTCATCGGCGCGCTCGGTCTGTGGAGCGCAACCGTCGCAGCCGCCGACCTGCAAGCACAAGTCGAGCAAGCGCGTCTATTGCTAGATTACGACGCACAGGCGGCCTGCACCGCCCTGCGATCAGTAGTCGAAGCTCCGCAGCGCGGCCCGTGGACCGAACCGGCCCGGCTGCTGATAGCCGAGTGCAGCCTGCGCCTCGGCAACCTAGATCGCGCAGATAGTTTGTGGGCGGCCTTGGAAAAGCGCGGTGGCCCGGTTGCGTACGCGGCGCGCTATCACCGCGCTGAGCTGCTCTACTTCCGCGGCGACTTTGCCGCAGCTACAGCCGCTTTGGCCGTGCTGGCCGCAACCGACCCAAGCCATGTCCTCGCCAACGATGTCCTCGCCCTGCTAGCCGTCTGCGAAGAATACGCCGCGTCCGCTGGCCTCGCCGATCTCAGCCGCGCTCAGCTCTTAGAGCGACAAGGGCAGAGCGAAGCGGCCGACGCGCACTGGGCTGCCCTCGAAGAGGGTGCCGACCTGGGCCTTGCCGAGTGGAGCTTGCTCCTCCGCGCCGAGCGGCGCGCCCAACAAGATCGTCTCGACGAGGCTATGGCCCTATACCAGCGCCAGATCGCTCACTTCCCCCAAGGCGAGCACATCGTCGCCGCTCATCTCGGCCTAGCCGCGCTCTACGAGCGCCAAGGCGCGATAGAGCAGGCCCTCAAAACCTACGAGACCGCGCTCCTCCAGCACCCACACGATGCCCGCGCCCCAGAGGCGCGCCTGCACATCGAGCGGCTCCGCCACCTACGCGAAAGCGGCTGACCTCATGCCCATCCTCTTTGCCTTAGCCCTTTGCACCCTCGCTCTTCTTCCAGTCCGCGCCGAGCAAATCCTCGTGCCTATGGACACCTCCCAGCGCGACCATCTCCGGGCCTACGGCCTCGCTTTTTGGACCTTGGAGCGCGGCATTCCGGTCGAGTGGCTGCTCAACTACCGCGGCGGCTCATTCCTCGTCGAAGCACACGCCCTCATCGCCAGCGAAGCCATCCTGCGCGGCATCAGCACCGAGCACATTTCCGAGGCCCAAGCCGCCCAGATCTACGCGGAGATCGATGCGTCGAACATGGAAGTCGTGCGCTTGGAAAAGGTGCCGAAGATCGCCGTGTACACGCCGCCCAACAAACAGCCCTGGGACGACGCAGTAACCCTCGCGCTGGAATACGCCCAAATCTCCTACGAAAAAATCTGGGACGACGAAGTGCTCCAAGACGCGCTCGACGACTACGATTGGCTGCACCTACACCACGAGGATTTCACCGGCCAGTACGGCAAGTTCTATGGCTCGTACAGCAATCAGGCTTGGTACCGCGAACAACAAGTCTCGTACGAGCAGATGGCGCGCCGCCTCGGCTACGCCAAGGTCTCCGCGCAAAAGAAGGCCGTAGTCGTCAAAATCTACGAGTACATGGCCGCGGGCGGCTTCCTCTTCGCCATGTGCTCGGCCACCGACACCTTTGACATCGCCCTCGCCGCGCTCAACGTGGATATATGCCACGCGGTCTTCGACGGCGACCCAGCCGACCCCAACGCCCAAGCCCAGCTCGACTTCAGCCGCACCGTGGCCTTTGAAAACTTCGTCCTCGAAACCAACCCGCTCGTGTACGAATTCTCAAACATCGACACCACGCCAGACGACATGCGCCGGATCCGCACGGCCGAGGCCGAGTATTTCACGCTATTCGAGTTCTCTGCTAAATACGACCCCGTGCCGACGATGCTCACCCAATGCCACACCAACATCGTCGATGGCTTCCTCGGCCAGACTACGGCCTTCCGCCAGTCGCTGATCAAGGACTCGGTCATCCTCCTCGGCCAAGAAGAGGGCACCGACAGCGTTAAATACATCCACGGCCGCGTCGGCAAAGGCACTTTCACCTTTTACGCCGGCCACGACCCAGAAGACCACAGGCACCACGTCCACGACCCGCCGACCAATCTCACCCTGCATCCAAACTCGCCTGGTTATCGACTAATTCTGAACAATGTGCTCTTCCCAGCGGCCAAGAAAAAGGAGCGCAAGACCTGAGTATTTGAATGGACCCTGCAAAGAAGACCTTATTTAGCGGAGGAGTTCCCCATGGCGGATTCAATTCGGTTGTTGAGCGATGAAGAGGTGCAATGGTTTATCGTCGATGGATGTCTGACTGTGCAGGCGGATTATCCACCCTCATTTCACGCCAGTATTCGCGATCAGATTGAGGCGGTTTTTGCAAAAGAAGGCAATCCCGGAAATAACATTTTGCCTCGGGTGCCGCAGATCGGGCGCGTGTTTGAACACCCCAATGTGAAGGGTGCCCTGACGAGTCTGTTGGGACCAGATTACATTTTGAACCCCCATCGACATTGCCACTTGAATCCACCCGGGCGACGAGGACAGCAATGGCACAAGGATTGTTATGTGTACGATCACAATTTGCGGCATCCAAGATTTTACTGGGTGCTCGCTTTTTATTTTCCCCAAGACACGACCGAGGATATGGGGCCGTCGGGGGTGTTGCCCGGGATGCAGATGTACAAAACCATTAGCGCTGTGGATCCCGCAAAAACTCGGGAAGAAGCGCGGGCATTTTGCGGTCCTGCGGGGACAGTGGCGCTCATTCACTTTGATTCTTGGCATCGCGCAACAGAGAATGTCAGTAGCAAAGATCGGTATATGTTGAAATTTCAGTTTGCCCGTACGCAGGAGCCAGAGCAACCGACTTGGGATCATCAAAGCCGTGCGTGGTCGCCCGGAATCGAGGATCGGCATCCGACCCTATCGCGAGATGTCTGGCACTGGTTGTGCGGGGAACCCGCAAAAAAACAGCGGCCTGCAAATGGCAATATGCAAGACTTGCTCTCGGTCTTAAAGCGCGGATCGGAGGACGAGCGATTGGATGCGGCGTATGGGCTAGCCGAGTTTGGTGCGCCGGCCGTGCCCGAACTCGTCGCCGCCATGCGGGAGGAAGCACTGGCCACGATCGCAGAGACCGAGGCCAAGACGCCGGATAATGCCCACGGAACCAATCCCACAAGCGGTTGTGCGGCGCTGGCCTTGGCATCGATAGGCGAACCGGCCGCAGGGGCTTTGGCGGAGATGTTGTCCGATGAGCACTGGTGGGTGCGGGCGGCCGCCGCCCATGTGTTGGGACGCTTGGGCACGAGCGCAATGGAGGTAGAACCTGCTCTGAGAACGGCGATGAGCGATCACCACTGGTGGGTGCGCCGCAATGCGATTGAGACTTTGAGCGCAATCGGCGCTTTTTCTCCTGAGCTGATTGCCAACCTGACAGCAGCACTCTGCGATGAGGACTACCGCGTGCGCCGCAACGCCGCCCTCGCGCTGGCGAAATCCGGCGCAGCGGGCTGTGTGGCGATTGAGACATTGGCTGAGATGCTCGAGGACGAAAACCGCTACAACCGATTTTACGCCGCTTATGGGTTAAAACAAATTGGCACGCCCGACGCACGGGATATTTTGCTCCGCTCACTTTCCAAATCGCGCTGGTGCTCCATTACGACAAAAGACAACATCTACTGAGCCCCAAAAGCCGTGCGCAATCTGGCCAAGCCGCCCCTCCACCCATACTTTTTGTCGATTCACCAACCCATTCTCCTGAAAGGAAGTACATGTCAGATACCGAGGCCGTAGCTCAGCTCGGCCAAATCAGGGATCGCATCTACGGCGAGATCGGCCAAGTCATCATCGGCCAGAAGCAGATCGTCGAGGAACTGCTCATCGCCTTGCTCGCCGGCGGCCATTGCCTGCTGGTAGGCGTACCTGGCTTGGCCAAAACTACGCTCATCCAAACCCTCGCCCGCACGCTTGATCTTTCCTTTGGCCGCATCCAATTCACCCCGGATCTTATGCCCTCGGACATCACCGGTACCGAGGTACTCGAAGAGGACATCGACACCGGTCGCAAGGCATTTCGCTTCATCCGCGGGCCCCTGTTCGCCAACGTCATCCTCGCCGACGAAATCAACCGCACGCCCCCCAAGACCCAAGCGGCCCTGCTCCAAGCCATGCAGGAACACGCCGTCACCGCGGCCGGCGAGACCATGCAACTCAGCGAGCCGTTCTTCGTACTCGCCACTCAAAACCCCATCGAGCAGGAGGGGACCTATCCCCTGCCCGAAGCCCAGCTCGACCGCTTTATCTTTGAACTGTGGATCGACTATCCCAGCGACCGCGAGGAAGAGGACATCGTCCGCGCCACCACCAGCGTCGCCCAAGCCACTGTCAGCCAAGTAGTAGATGCCGAGCAAATCATCGAGCTACAGCAACTCGTGCGCCGGGTGCCCGTGGCCGATCACTGCGTCCGCTACGCCGTTTCGTTGGTGCGTTCCTCCCGACCCGGGGACGCCCAAGCGCCGGATTACATCCGCGAAATGGTTAGCTGGGGCGCTGGGCCGCGCGCCTCCCAGTACTTGGTCTTAGCGGCCAAGGCGCGGGCCATCCTCGCCGGCCGGCACTCGGTCGCCATCGAGGACATCCGCGCTGTGGCCCTGCCGGTGATGCGCCACCGCATGGTCGTCAACTTTCACGCCGAAGCGCAAAACATCAGCGCGGTCGGCCTAATCGAACGCTTGCTCGCCGACGTGGAGCCAGAATCCTAGCGTGAGCGAAGCCGCCTCCTACCTCCACCCGGAAACCATCTCGCGCCTCTCGCGCCTCGACCTGATTGCGCGCCTCGTGGTCGAAGGCTTTATCACCGGCCTGCACCGCAGCCCGTACCACGGCTTCTCGGTCGAATTCTCCGAGCACCGGCCCTATATGCCGGGCGACCCCCTGCGCGACCTCGATTGGAAGGCATACGCCAAGTCCGACCGCCTGTACGTCAAACAGTACGAAGAAGAAACCAATCTCAAAGCCTATCTGCTGCTCGACGTGTCCGGCTCCATGGACTTTGCGGCCGGTGCGCCGCTGAGCAAGTTTCGCTACGCGGTCTCTTTGGCGGCCGCACTGTCGTACCTCATGCTCAAGCAGCGCGACGCGGTCGGCCTGTTGCTCTACCACCATCAAACCGAGGCGTACGTGCCGCCGCGCTCGGTGCAAAGCCACCTCCAAGTGCTCCTCAAAACCATCGACCAAGCAAGGCCCCACAACGAGACGAGTATGGCCCCGGCCTTCCACGACCTCGCCGAGCGCATCCGCCGCCGCGGCCTCGTCATCGTGCTCTCCGACCTGCTCGACGCACCCGACCAAGTACTCGAAGGACTGCGCCACTTCCGCCACCTGCGGCACGAAGTGATCGTCTTCCACCTGCTCGACCCCCGCGAGCGCGACCTCGCCTTCCGCGACCAGACCCGCTTCTACGACCTCGAAGACCCAGACCAAACCCTCACCACCCAGCCCTGGCACATCCAACACGAATACCGCGCGCTGATGGACGAGCTGATCCAGACCTATCGGCTTGGGTGCGCCGAGGCCGGCATCGACTACGCCCTGCTCGACACGGCGACCCCCTTTGACGTGGCCCTATCGCGCTACTTGGCGCAGCGCAAAAAAATGGGTTAGCCGCCGTCCCGCCCTGAAACTTGACTTTTTTGTACAGATTCCTAAGTTCTTGAGACTTCGCCTAGATACACAAGGAGCCAACATGAGCGAAAGCACCCAAACCCTAGAGCAATTTGCCAACCGCGATTACGAGTGGGGATTCGTCACCGACATTGAAGCCGACTCGGCCCCGCCCGGACTCAACGAAGAGATCATCCGTTTCATCTCCGCCAAAAAGGACGAGCCTGAGTTCATTCTCGACTGGCGGCTCAAAGCCTATCGCCGCTGGCTCACCATGGAGGATCCAACGCGCCGCAAACAGAGCCAGCGCTGGGCCATGGTCCACTATCCCAACATCAACTACCAAGACATCGTTTACTACTCGGCCCCCAAGCAAAAACAACTCGACAGCCTCGACGAGGTCGATCCCGAAATTCTGGCCACCTACCAGAAGCTGGGTATCCCGCTCGAAGAGCAGAAGATGCTCGCCGGCGTGGCTGTGGACGCCGTCTTTGACAGTGTCTCCGTGGCCACCACGTTCAAGGACAAGCTGGCCGAGTTGGGCATCGTCTTCTGCTCCATGTCCGAAGCCATCCACAATCACCCCGAGCTCGTGCAAAAGTACCTCGGCTCAGTCGTGCCCTATACCGACAATTTCTTCGCCACCCTCAACTCCGCGGTCTTTACCGACGGCTCCTTCGTGTACGTGCCGCCGGGCGTGCGCTGCCCTATGGAGCTATCGACGTACTTCCGCATCAACGCGGCGAACACCGGCCAATTCGAGCGCACCTTGGTCATCGCCGACGAGGGGTCGTATGTGTCATATTTAGAAGGGTGCACAGCCCCAATGCGCGACGAAAACCAGCTCCACGCAGCCGTCGTCGAACTCGTAGCCCTCGGCGACGCGCAGATCAAGTACTCCACCGTGCAGAACTGGTACCCCGGCGACGAAAACGGCAAAGGCGGGATCTACAACTTCGTCACCAAGCGCGGCGCGTGTCGCGGCGACCACTCCAAGATTTCGTGGACCCAAGTAGAGACCGGCTCGGCTATCACTTGGAAGTACCCTAGCTGTATCCTCCAGGGCGATCACTCGGTCGGCGAATTTTACTCAGTAGCCGTCACCTCCAAGCGACAGCAGGCCGACACGGGCACCAAGATGCACCATATCGGCAAGAATACCCGCAGCACCATTATCTCCAAGGGCATTTCGGCTCAGCGCGGCCAAAATACCTATCGCGGCAAGGTGCAGGTGCTCAAAAACGCAACTGGCGCTCGCAACTTCACCCAGTGCGATTCCATGCTCATCGGCGACCAATGCGGTGCGCACACCTTTCCCTACATTGAGGTCCGCAATCCCACCGCCCACGTCGAACACGAGGCTTCTACATCTAAGATCGGCGAAGACCAGATTTTCTACTGCAACCAGCGCGGGATTTCCACTGAAGACGCCATCTCCATGATCGTCAACGGCTTCTGTAAGGAAGTCCTCGCCGAGCTGCCGATGGAATTCGCCGTCGAGGCGCAAAAACTGCTGGGGATTAGCTTGGAGGGCAGTGTTGGGTAGAATAAGTACGCAAGGAGATCCTCCGCGCCCTGTACGACGGAGGCGGTGAGATTACGATTGAGATTAACATTCCGGTCACACAAAGCAGCTAGCTTCTCCAAGAGCACCCGCGCCGTGCGTGAGAATAGCGCCCAACTTGCCCTAGACTTCAAGCAGCTTGACTGGGGATATATCCAGTATGGAAGATAGACTGCGCTATACTCTCGGGCTAGTAAATGAATGGCTTCGTTTCGCTGAGACGAAAAACGCTGCGCTCTTGGCTGTCGATGCTGGTGCTGTATTGGCCCTCACCAAGGTTGGAAAAGGACCCAACTGGAATACGCCGGAGGGCATATGGATTTTCACTACGATATCGCTACTCCTGGTCTCCTGTGTTATAGCAATGATTTCCTTTTTGCCAGATGTCGTCCCGAAATGGAATTCTCCAAAGGGAAATAGATGCCCAGGAGAGGACGCTAATCTGCTCTTTTACGGTGATTTGGCCTACCATGACCGGTTGTCTCTGCTTGAGGCGATTGCGGAGCAGGAGGGCTCATCTGTTCCAAATAATTCCGCTGTCTTGGAGGATTACGCCGAGCAGATAATCACTAATTCTCGAATAGCGCTAAGGAAGTATA
Source organism: Candidatus Latescibacterota bacterium (assembly GCA_022827835.1). GTDB lineage: Bacteria > Latescibacterota > UBA2968 > UBA8231 > UBA8231. Next base: position 84,726 of record JAJEIO010000049.1, on the reverse strand, counting down.
AGTTCTTCCGTTGGGCCATGTGGATTGCCGTTTCCGGAGTAGTCATCCCAATAATTGTGGCTGTTCTATTTGTCGTATTCACTTGTTTTTAGGAGGTAAATTGGAGTGCTGAGTGCCAATCAGGTCCCCACCCGTTTTAGCCAAATTTTAAATGACCAAATTGGTCTGTATCAAAAGAGAAGATTCATCCAGGTTGTCAACAAGATTCCATCAACAAAGGAAATACCTATTGAAAACCCACTACATTGGCTGCGAATCCCAAATGTCGTCAGCGTCTTTGTGGATATGATTAACTCGACTCAGTTAAGTGCTGAAAACCACGATAATGGAACGGCGGGGGTCTATCATCTTTATACCGGTACCGCAGTTCGTCTCTTTGCCGAATTTGGGGCTCCATACATCGACGTCAGAGGTGATGGAGTGTTGGCCCTGTTCAATGAGACCCAGTCCCACCGAGCACTCGCCGCGGCAGTAACTTTTAAGACTTTTACCCAAGTAGAGATTGCACCTAGGGTTAAAGAGAAGACGGAGATTGAGATTGGCTCACATATTGGGATAGACCAGCAGACTGTCCTTGTCAGGAAGATTGGTCTCAAGCGACATGACCAAAGATCGGACCGGCAAAATGAGGTATGGGCAGGACGACCTGTGAACATGTCTGCGAAGCTAGCCAGCCTTTCTAAGGCCGGAGAGCTTTTGGTCTCTGAAAGATATTTCAAAAGATTTAAGGACGAACGTGTTCTCAAACCGTGTGAATGTTCATATGGAACGAAGATCAATATGTGGGAACCTATTGATCTTCAGCATGATACACGGTTTGACTTCTCGACAGCATATAAGCTCAAAAGTCAATGGGGCTGGTGCCGTGAACACGGCAAAGATTACTGTGAAGGTATCTTGGCCCTAGACCCCATAGTATAGAGGGTTCCTCTATGAAATGGAAGCACCTATAATCGACTCCATAGAATAACTTCTGTCGAGAATCAGGAATCAGAAGTCTCAGGGCAGGATCTGCGGTGCAGGGAACCCTGGGCAATCTCTTTAAAACGAAAGGAGGTTCAGCTATGAGAAAACTAACTAAAATGTTCCTACATTCTACGGATGTACTAGTTTTCATTGAAGATTTTACTAGCTCAACTTTTTTTCATGAGATCGCACAGGCCCTGCCCCGAGACCTTTGTGTATTTATTGACCGATCCTAAGCTACGAGTGAGAAGGGAGTGTCCCATGACGATTGAGAAACAAACCCAAGTTCTTTTTTGGCAGAATCGGATCGTCAAAGACCCGCAGATACTCGGCGGCAAACCGACAGTGAAAGGCACCCGGCTCTCCGTCGAATTCATAACCAATGAACTCGAACGTGGTAGCACCGAAGCTGACATCATCCGCGACTACTCGCCGAATCTCACTTCGGAAGATATCGAGGCATGTCGCCAGTACAAAGCTATCGGTGCCAAGTTGTCCTACACTACTTGGGCCATGCAGGACGCTTTGATGGACGGCGAGATTACTCCAGAGGAATTTGAAGCCCTGAAGAAGGAACAAATCGCCTGGGAGGAACTGCACACTCTGAAGGGCGGCGGTGTCACTTGGGCACAACTCGACGCGCTAAGAGAAGACAAGATCACTTGGGCACAATTGGACGACCTGAGAGCTGGCAAGATCACTTGGGAGGAACTCGACGCCGCAATGGACGGTAGATACAAGATGATCTGGCAAAACGGCGAATCGTCTAGTTCGTTGCAATAGGAGGTTGAACCATGTCCAGCACCATCCCATACCAAGAGCACACCACCGAATCGGTCGATCTAGCGGAGGAAGAGGTTCCCACCATCGTGTTGCCCAACGGCGAGCGGTTGGAGTTTCCCGGCTGCTGCGCCTACAAAATGTCCCTGTCCGAACTAGAAGAGTACGAAGGCCGCTATGAGTATTGGTATGGTCCCACCGAAACCCTCATCGTCGTGGCCGACGAACCCAGAGTTAGCGGGGACCACGAACTGCCCGCGCCCTATCTGATGCAACTAGTTCAACAAATTGCCGACGAGTGCGGGGGCCACTTTGTCCCCTTTGGTACGGTCAGTATCTGGGGCGCGAATGCAGAGGGCGTCCCTCGGGTTAGCATGCGCCCCGATCAGTGCCTTTACTTGCGTCCCCAGTCGGCACGGTTGCCCGACAAAGACGGGTTGAAGTTAGGCTTTCACACCTTGCCTGATGTAGTGTTGGAAGTCGATCACACGACCGACATCCGGCGTGGGAAGCTGCATCAGTATGCGTTGTGGGGATTTCCCGAAGTGTGGGTCGAAGTCCCCGAGGCGTACACGCCTAGCCGACGGGCCGGCAAGCCTCGACTGACGATCTATGTATTGGAAGGCAGGCAATATCGCGAAGCAGAAGCGAGTCGTGCGTTGGCGGGTTGGACGGCGGCGGAAATACACCGGGCACTCAACGAGCGATTGGGGTGGTCGTCGGAGACGATAGCGGCACTGTTGCGGGTGGCGCGTGCGCTAACGGCGCGTTTGGGCACGGCTGGTCCTGAAGGCACACCGCGCTTGCGAATGCACCGTGAAGAAGGGCGTAAAGAAGGGCGTGAAGAAGGCCAACGGGCTTTGTTGTGTCAGCAAGCGGCGTTGCGTTTCGGCGAGGATGTGGCCAAGGACTTGGAGTCGCTGCTCGCAGATATGGCGGGTGAAAACCTGACGCATGTGGGCGGCTGGATCGTAACATCCCGCAACGGCGATGAACTGCTTCGCCGAGTGCGAGATGGTATCGCGTATTAATGTCAAGATTTAGAAGTAGAGGTCTCAGGGCGCGATCTAACGTATCTTATTAATATGACTACGACATCCAACGCAAAGCCCCTTGAACTAATGGTCTCCAACTTCGGCCCAATCGCCGAGGCGAGCATCAAGTTGCGTCCAATGTCCGTGTTTGTGGGGCCAAGCAACACTGGCAAATCCTACATGGCGACCCTGATTTACGCGCTGCACAGGTTTTTCAATGATTACTTCAGAAGTGGAAGTTACGAGTACAGGGGCATACGCCACGGGCTATTTATAACCGGGGGAATTTGGATGATTCCGACACAGGGATTTAATCTGTCGGAAGATGATATTGAGGGACTTTACTGCTGGGCAAAAAAAGAGAATGAGTATATAGAAACTCCTCCATCTGAATTGCCGAAATTTATGGCGACACTGGTACGTGCCACTCTCAGCGGTTTCGTACATTTGAGCAAAGATTTGGATGGTGAAATCGTAAGATGTTTCGGGGTAGATAAGAGCAAAAGTTTGGTTCGCTATCTAGGTGAGAGTGGAGCCAGTTTTTCCTTGCGTGGCAATACCTCAAAGGAAACTGGACGCAATGATCCTTTCGAGTACAACGTTACAGTGACCAATCGAGGAGCTAAAGCAGATGCTTCGCTTCCTAATACTCTGTCCTCGCGCATGGATTGGAACAATACCTTAATCAGATATTTCCCTTGGCATTTGATCGATGATTCTCGGTTGGGATCTAAAGAAAAAAGAGAGATCGCAATTGCATTACTTGGGGCTCTCGCTAGCGACATTATTACTGATACCGTCGGCCCATTGGCCCGTCCCGCGCATTACCTTCCCGCCGACCGCGCGGGTGTCATGCACGCGCACCAAGTGGCAGTGCGAGGCTTGATAGCAGGTGGATCGCGTACCAGACCACGACGCGATTCTTCAATGCCGGTACTTTCTGGAGTTCTCGGCGACTTTATAGATCAGCTCGTTGCGTTAGCCGACTCATCGCGACGGGCACAGGACGAAAATTACGATAATCTGGCCCATAAATTGGAACAGACTCTACTACGGGGAGCCGTCCGTATCGAACAGTTGCCAATCAACTACCCTTCGTTTGTCTTTCGACCGAATGGCTGGGAGCGAGATTTGCCCTTGATGAATGCATCATCCATGGTGTCGGAGTTAGTACCTGTAGTGTTGTACCTACGTCATGTCGTTCAGCCGGGCGACCTGCTCATTATTGAAGAGCCCGAGTCTCACCTGCATCCGGCCATGCAAGTGGAATTTACCCGTCAACTCGCAGCAGCCGTGCAGTCCGGTATCCGCATCATCGTTACTACCCATAGCGAGTGGGTGTTGGAAGAATTAGCGAATTTGGTCCGGTTATCGGACCTTCCTACTGAGCAACGCGAGGGAATTGACGACGCCGATATTGCGCTCGGCCCCGAACAAGTCGGCGCGTGGTTTTTCGAGCCGAGCGCAGAGCAGTCTGGTTCAGTAGTTCGGGAAATTTCGCTCGATACCGAGTCGGCGACCTTCCCTGCCGGCTTCGGGTTGGTAACTGAATCGCTCTATAATCGATGGGCGGAAATTTCCAGCCGGATTGAGGGTCATTAATGCCAGCTAACATAGTGGAAAAGGTGCGAAAAAAAACAAACGTGCAATGCCATTCAACAACATGCCGCGACGGTCGCTGTTCGCTATTGCTGAAGGGCGTACCCGAACCGTCGGTCCTAATCAGCTTGGAACACGAAGCCGCACCAGTACGAGTAGGTAATCCTCGTTGTGATTATTTATTTGTCGGCGGCAGCGACGAAAATGACGGGCCGTGGGTCGTACCAGTAGAACTAACCGCAAGTGCGGCCCGGGTTGACAAATTCCGGCCACAGCTACGCGCCGGTGCTACTATTGCAGAGGGACTAATTCCAACGGATGTCGAGGTTCGGTTTCGTCCTGTCGCCGCCTATGGTGGTGAGCTCCGCCGCATTGAGCGCGACAACTTTCTCAAGCCTTCTAACAAGGTTAATTTTCGAGGAAAATTAGAACCAATTCGCTTGGTTCGCTGTGGATCGCCACTAACAAAAGCATTGAAAGGCTAAATAAACCCATAGCATTACAACCCTAACCGAAAGCGTCCTATGCTCCACATCGAAAACCTCCACGTCGCCGTTGAAGACACCCCCATCCTGCGCGGTGTCTCGCTAGAAGTACAACCCGGCGAAATCCACGCTATTATGGGCCCCAACGGCTCGGGCAAAAGTACCCTCGCTCAAGTCTTAGCTGGACGCGAAGGCTACGACATCACCGAAGGGTCGGCCACGTACTGCGGCCAAGACCTGCTCGAACTCGCGCCAGAAGAGCGGGCGTGTGCCGGGCTGTTCCTCGCCTTTCAGTACCCAGTGGAAATCCCCGGCGTCAACTCCACGTACTTCCTCCGCCAAAGCTACAACGAACTCCGCAAGCAACGCGGCGAAGAAGAACTCGACGCCTTCGACTTCCTCGGCCTAATCCGCGAAAAACTCGCCTTGGTGGAAATGGACGAGAGCTTCCTCAAGCGGTCGGTCAACGAGGGCTTTTCCGGCGGCGAGAAAAAGCGCCACGAAATTTTGCAGATGGCCGTGTTAGAACCCAAGCTGTCGATCCTCGACGAGACTGACTCCGGCCTCGACATCGACGCGCTGCGGATCGTCGCCCAAGGCGTCAATCAGCTCCACGCCCCAGACAAAGCCGTCGTCGTCGTCACGCACTACCAGCGCCTGCTCAACTACATAGTCCCGGATTTCGTCCACGTGCTCTACGAAGGGCGCATCGTCCAGTCGGGCGGCAAAGAATTGGCGCTGACGCTAGAGGAAAAGGGCTACGACTGGGTCAAGGAGCCGGTGCAATGAACGGCGTCGCCCATTATCAGTCCTGCTTTAACGACCTCGTCGGCACAGATGAGTTGGTGTCGCTGCGCCAAAAAGCCATTGAACACTTCGCCGACGCTGGCTTTCCCACGACCAAAGACGAAGAGTGGGCTTTTACCAACATCGCCCCGCTGACTCGGATCGACTTCAAGCTAGCCGCATCCTCGTCCGCACCTGACGGTCTCGACAATTACCGCTACGGCCTCAACGGGCTGGTCTTTGTCGATGGGCACTTTGTCCCCGCGCATTCTCATCTCAACGGCCTGTCCGCCGGTGTGCGCGTCGAGCACTTAGGCGACGCCTTCGCCTCAAACGGCGACCTAGTCTCGGAGTCCCTAGGCCAAGCCGCCACCACCGAAGACGAGGCATTTACCGCGCTCAACACCGCCTTCCTACAAGACGGTGCGGTCGTCTATCTACCCCCGGGAGCCGTCGTCGATCAACCCATCCACTTGCTGTTCGTCTCCACCGGCCAACGGGCCAACGTCGTCTCCCATCCGCGCGTCCTCGTGGTCGCCGAAGCCAATACCCAAGCGACGATAGTTGAAAGCTACGTCGGCTTGGGTTCAGAGCCGTACCTGACTAACAGCGTCAGCGAATTCTTCGTCGGCCCCAACGCCGTGCTCGACCACTACCGAGTCCAGCGCGAATCCGCCGCCGCCTTCCACATCGCCGCGACCCACGTCCGCGAAGAACGCGCCGCCCAATTCCGCTCGACTGCCATCACCTTGGGAGGGAGTCTGACCCGCCACCACATCCACACCGCGCTAGAAGGCGAAGGCGTTGACTCCACTCTCAACGGCCTCTACATCGAAGACGGGGCGCAACACGTCGATAACCACACGCTCATCGAACACGCCCAGCCGCATTGCCAGAGCCACGAGTTCTACAAGGGCATCCTCGGCGGCCGAGCCACCGGCGTCTTCCGCGGCAAAATCCACGTCCACCAAGCCGCGCAAAAAACCGACGCCTACCAAGCCAATCAGAATCTCCTACTCTCGGAGACGGCGCAAATCAACACCAAGCCCCAGCTCGAAATCTATGCCGACGACGTCAAGTGTTCGCACGGAGCCACCATCGGCCAACTCGACGAAGACGCCCTCTTTTACTTGCGCTCCCGTGGCATCGGCCACCAAGAGGCCGTCCGGGTGCTGACGCGGGCCTTTGCCGGCGAAATCCTTGACCGCGTGCGCGTCCCTGCCCTCAAAGACCAACTCGACCGACTAGTCGATCACCGGCTAGACCAAGCCGCCGCCGCCGTTGCCCCATGACCGCTTCCTTTGACATCGCCAAAATCCGCCGCGACTTCCCCGTACTCGGCGAGAAAATCCGCGGCAAGGACCTCGTCTATTTCGACAACGGCGCGACCACCCAAAAGCCGCTGACGGTCATCTACGCGCTCCAGCGCTACTACGCCCGCGAAAACGCCAACATCCATCGCGGCGTCCACTTTCTCAGCCAGCAGGCGACCTTTGCCTACGAACGCGCGCGCGGCCGGGTCGGCCAGTTCATCAACGCCCGCGAGAGCAGCGAGGTCGTCTTCGTGCGCGGCACCACCGAGGCGCTCAATCTCGTCGCCCACAGCTACGGCCGGCCGCAGCTAGGTCCCGACGACGAGATCATCGTCTCGCAGCTAGAGCACCACTCTAACATCGTGCCTTGGCAACTGCTGTGCGAGGAAAAGGGCGCGCGCTTGCGGGTAGTGCCCATCAGCGATACGGGCGAATTCCTCTTCGACGAGTACGAGCGCCTGCTGTCCGAGCGCACCCGCATCGTCGCCGTCGCCCACGCTTCCAACGCCCTCGGCACCATCCTGCCGGTGAAGGAAATCGCCGCCTTGGCCCATCAGCACGGCGCAGTAGTAGTAGTCGATGGAGCGCAAGGAGTACCCCATTTGCCGGTGGATGTGCAAGACCTCGACTGCGACTTCTACGCCTTTTCCGGGCACAAACTCTTCGGCCCCACAGGCATCGGCGTGCTCTACGGCAAGCAGGCCCTTTTACACGCCATGCCGCCCTACGAAGGCGGCGGCTCCATGATCGAGAAGGTGAGCTTTGCCGGCATCACGTACGCCCCCCCGCCGATGCGCTTTGAGGCTGGCACGCCGCACATCGCCGGTGTCACGGGTTTGGAGACCGCCATTGATTACGTCAACTCCGTGGGAAAGGAACAGATCGCCGCGTACGAGTCCGACTTACTCGCGTACGCAGACGCGGCCCTCGCCGACATCCCGGGCCTGCGCCTGATCGGCACGGCCCGCGAGCGCGTGGCCGTCCTCTCTTTCACCCTCGGCGACATCCACCCGCACGACATCGGCACCATCCTCGACGCCGAGGGCATTGCCGTACGCGCTGGCCACCACTGCGCCCAGCCGACCATGCAGTTTTACCAAGTGCCAGCTACGGTGCGCGCTTCGATGGCTTTTTACAACACGCGCGCGGAAATTGACGCCCTAGTCGCGGCATTGCACAAGGTCAAGAAGGTGTTTGGAGGGTGAGGAATGAGTAGAAGTTTATACAACATCAATGAGGCACTTAGACTATGACTGAGCTTCGCGAGCTATACCAGCAGATCATCCTCGATCACAACAAAAATCCGCGCAACTTCGGCAAGCTGCCCGAGGCCAATCGCATGCAAGAGGGCTACAATCCCCTATGCGGCGACCATCTGCACATCTATCTCCACGTGGCCGACGAGCGGATTGCCGACATCAGCTTTGACGGGTCGGGTTGCGCCATTTCCAAAGCCTCGGCTTCCCTGATGACCGCCGCCCTCAAAGGCAAGCGTCCCGACGAGGCGGTCGAGCTGTTTGAGCAATTCCAACAGATGGTAACCGCAGATCCAGACGCGCCCGTCGATCACCAAGCCTTGGGCAAGATGGCCGTCTTCGCTGGAGTGCGCGAGTTCCCCATGCGCGTCAAATGCGCAACCCTCGCTTGGCACGCCGCCAAAGCGGCCATAGAACAAGCCCCGTCTCCTGTATCTACTGAATAGAACCGCGCCGTCTAAAAAGGAGTCCTCCATGGAACTGTTGCACGAAAAAACCTTTCCCTCCGATTCTACCGAGGCCAAAGTCGTAGCCGTGCTCAAGACCTGCTACGACCCCGAGATTCCGGTCGATATCTTTGCCCTCGGCCTGATCTACGACATTGAGGTCAGCGACTCGCAGGACGTCCATGTGACCATGACCTTGACCTCGCCCGCCTGTCCGGTCGCCGGCACGCTGCCGCCGGAAATCGAGCACAAAATCAAGTCCCATGTCCCGGGCATCGCCACAGCCTTGGTCGAGGTCGTGTGGGATCCGCCGTGGACGATCGACATGATGACCGAAGGGGCCAAACTCGAACTAGGCATGATGTAGAGAAGCAGTGGTTGGTGGTCAATGGCCGGTAGCCAGTCCTTTCCCTACCGGGGCCACTAGCCACTGATCTCTGCTCAGTGGAGAGATTGTTATGAAACTCAGCTCAAGCGAAGAATACGGCTTGCGCTGCCTCTTGCAACTGGCCCGCCAGACCCCCGGCAGCCTGACCATCCCGGAAATCAGCCAAGCCGAGGGGATCACCCATCACAATGTCGCCAAGCTCTTGCGCATTCTCCGGCAAGGCGGCTTTGTGGCAAGCGCCCGCGGCCAGCAAGGCGGCTACGCTCTCGCCAAGCCTCCCCACCAAATCGCCGTGGCCGACGCGCTCGCCACGCTAGGCGGTCGCCTCTTCGACGACAGCTTCTGCGATCACTTCGCCGGCAGCGCGGATTGCTGCACGCACTCGCTCACCGCGTGTTCGGTGCGCGCGCTGTGGGGGCAAGTGCAGCAGGCCGTGGATCAAATTCTATCGCGCACAACCCTCGCCGACCTGCTGGAACAGGGCTACGCTCTAGCCGACGAAGAGGCCCTGCTCGATATATCGGCGTAGGGGAGGATTTTCAATGGATAGGAGACGTCCATTTAAATCTCTTGACCGCATAACGATCAATCCCAACGTCTGTTTGGGGCAACCCACTATTCGGGGCATGAGGATCACCATAAGCGTGATACTTAAAATGCTAGCCGGGGGCAAGTCCATCCCAGAGGTCTTGGAGGCTTACCCAGAACTCGAAGAAGAAGACGTTCTTCAGTCCATGAGATACGCGGCGTGGGTCGTCTCTGATCAGATTCAATTAACGCCAATATAGTAAGCGAAAATCTTGTCGGAATTACAGTTTCTCGCCGACATGAACATCTCTCCGCAAACCCTCACCCCCGAAACGCATCCACCTCTCCCTCGGCCCGATGCCGATAGAGCGGCTTGACCGCCTCCGGCAGGGCCTCGTACGCCTCCCTCGGCACAATCGCATTGTTGCGCCCGCCAAATTCCACGCTCAACCACCACGGACAATAGCGCGTGATGATCGCCACCCTCGGCTCTAGGCTGGGGTTCGCCGCAGTCGAATGCCATATCCGGCTGTCCATCACCAGCGCACTACCCTCCGGGCCGACGACCTGGATCTCCCCGCGAATCGGCTTGAACTGATCTATCCGCTCTTCCAGCTTTTCGGGCGTCTGGTGCATCCTCGGGTTGAGCGGGTCGCGGTGACTGCGTGGCACCACCCACGTCCCACCCGTCTCCGGGCCAAACGGCGACAGCATCCACAACACCGATAGCTGCATAGTCACATTCGGGAAGGGCTGCGCCACTCTGCCAGCGAGGTCCCTGTCGGTCAGGTCGTGCGGCCAATCCGAGTGAAAGCCGCGCCAGTCCAAGTCCTCGCGGTTGGGCACTTGCGTCTTGAACTCGGTCTGCGCGATCCGCACGTGCCCGCCAAAAACCGCCTGCGCCACCCCCAACAAACGCTCGTCGCCCAGGTACGGGGCAAACTCCGGCAAATACGCGATCAAGCAAACGCCCGGCTCGCCATTGGGGCCGGTCTGCCGCCCGATGTGCCCGCCCATAGCCTCGTAGTCCTGCCGCGCCTTTTCGTGCGCTTCTTGCACGTGCGTCCGCACCCGGTCTATGGCGTCCTCTGGAATAATCCGCTCCAACACGCACCAACCCTCGCGGCGCAATTGATCCACTTTTTCCTTTATCTCAGCGTCCATAAACCCTCTCATTCTCGGTTGCCCAAGCAATTGCGTACTGCTATACTAGACCCACTCGCGAATGCACCCCACCCTTTCCCCGGCCCTTCCCATGCACATCACAGACATCGAAGTCCACTCCATCTGCCCGCCGTATTGCGACTTCAACGCCCTGGCTCTGGCCCGCTACCACGGCGCGCGCATCCAACGCCGCGCCATCCTCGTCGTCCACACAGACAACGGCCTAGAGGGCCTCGGCGAAAATATCGGCGACGCGCCCGACGGCGACGCCCTGCGCGAAAGATACATCGGCACCTCGCCCTTTGACTGGATCAACGCCGAGCAGGACCTCGCCATGAACATGGCCTGCTACGACCTAATGGGCAAGCACCTCGGCATTCCCGCGTGGAAGCTAATCGGCCCCAAGGTTCGCTCGTGGATTCCAGTCGCCGCCTGGACCGTGGCCCAAGCTCCAGACTCCATGGCCGAAGAAGTGCGCCAAGCTGCCGCTCGCGGCTATCACTGGATCAAGTACCATGTCGATGAAATGCAGGACGTCATCGCCCAAACCGAGGCCATGCAGGAGGCAGCCCCGCCCTATTTCAAAGTCCACTACGACTTCAACGCCAACAGCAACTACTACACCATGCGCACCATTCTCGCCGAGCTGGTCAAATTCCGGGTCGCCGGCCGCTTTGAAGACGTAGTCCAAGGCACGGACGAAGACGCCTACCGCATGTTGCGCGAGCAGTGCCCGCTGCCAGTCATCGGCCACCACGTTCCGCCCGAAGCCATGACCAAGCGCTACGTCGATGGAACCATGGCCGGGCACGCTCCCATCGGCAGTGCCATCAAACAAGCCGCCATTGCCGAGCGGCTCAACATGCCCCTCATGTACCAACAGACCGGCGGCACCATCAACCAAGCCTTCTTGGCCCACGAAGTCGCGGTATTCAAAATGGCCACCATCGACCACGTCAATTGCTGCCACCTGTGGCAAGAGGACGTGATCAAAGACCCCATGCCTGTAATCGACGGCAGCGTCGCCGTACCTCAAGGACCGGGCCTAGGGATCGAACTCGATCGCGCACAATTGGAAAAATTGGCCAGCGCGGCCCCAGTCGATAGAGGCCGCTTCTTAATTCGCATCCGCTCCGCCGGTGGCCTCACCGCGTATGTGCGCCACGACCCCGAGCCGAGCGGCTCTACTGACAATCTCCGCTTCCACGACCGCCTACACCGCCAAGGCATCCCCGGGCGGCCTCCTTCGTACGCCAACCCGCTCACCACTGAATTCTGGGACGCAGAAAAAGACCCCGAGCACTTTGAGGAACTGTGGCAGGCTACGGCCGACGGCCCTTTATGGAAAGAGGAACGTTAGATGAACGAAGACGCAAAGTATTTTTTCGACCTCAACGGCTACATCGTCGTGCCCAACGTCTTGTCGGCCGAGGACATCGCACTGGCCAACGAGGCCATTGACCGCCATGCCGACCAGATCCACGAGCGCACGGGCGAGCTGTCGCTGTCGGCTGGCTCCAAGGCGCTCGAAGGCGTCACCGGACGCGGCGATCTCGGCGGCGCGCTCTCGTGGCCCGACCCGCATGGCCGCCCTTTCCGCGACATGCTGGTCAACCCCAAGATCGTGCCCTATCTGCACGAGATTTTGGGGACCGGCTTCCGCCTCGATCACAATCTCGGCATCATCACCATGCGCAAAGGGGCCGAGGGCCACCTCCTACACGGATCGTCCGGCCCCGGCTTTGACCGCCACCAGTACTACATTTTCAAAGACGGCAAAATGCACAACGGCCTGACCGTAGCCGCCTATCAGCTCACGGACGTGCGCGAGGGCGACGGAGGCTTGTGCTTAATCCCCGGCAGCCACAAGGGCAACTACCCCTGCCCGATGGCGCTCCGGCGCGGCGAGGCATACCGCGAATTCATCAAGCCGATTACCTGCAACGCCGGCGACTGCATCATATTCACCGAGGCCACCACTCACGGCACCCTGCCTTGGACCGCCGACCACGACCGCCGCACCGCCCTCTTCCGCTTCTCACCGGGCAACCTCGCCTACGTACCCCACAACTGGTCCGAAGACATGCTCGCCCTAATGACCGACGAGCAGCGCAAAGTTCTAGAGCCGCCCTATCACGCACGGCTGGAACGTCCCGTGTTGGAAGTGTAGCCGCGTCTTATTTGACGAAACAATCGCGCCGCTTTCAATTTCCTAAACCCATAGCTAGGAAGCCTTCATGTCTAAACGCAAAATCGTCGTCACCGGTGCCTCTGGATACGTCGCCGGTCGCATGTTACCGGCCCTAAAGGAACGCTATGAAACCGTTCTACTGGACGTAAAAACAACCAACCGCCAAGGCGAAGAGGTCGCAGGAATCCACATCGCCGATCTCGTGGAGAAAGACCGCGATGCCTACCGAGAATACTTCCGAGGTGCCGACGCGGTAGTCCACTGCGGCTTTGTCCGAACCGGGCAGGGCGAACAGCGTTTCTGGAACGAGGCCGACAATATCACCATGGCCCACAATGTGTACCGAGTCTGCCAAGACGAGGGCGTGCGGCGAGCCGTAATCGTCAGCTCCAATCACGCAGCCGACTACTACGAAAATTTGATCTGGTCGGGACACATGGACTTCGTCACGCCCGATATGCTGCCGCTATCGGACAATTTCTACGGCTGGGCCAAGGCATCGTATGAGCTGCTGGGCTTTATGTTCGCCTGCGGTAAGGAAGGACCAGTCCTAGAAAATGTGCAGTTGCGCATCGGCGGCCCCCGCGAGACCGACATCGACAACTGCGGCAACGATCTACAGCAAATGCACCGAGGCTTGGGAGCCTATCTCAGCGTGCGCGACCAAGTGCAACTGGTAATCAAGAGCATTGAGACCGAGGACATCCGCGACCCTAACGGCGTGCCCTTCCAGATCTTCTACGGCATCAGCGGCAACGCGCACAACTTCTGGAGCTTGGCCAACGCTCGGCGCGTAATCGGCTACGCACCCCAAGACGACAGCCAAGTGCGCTTTGCCGACAAAATCGCGGCGATTACGCAGGCGGCGCAGGATGAATAGAATGAGCGAATTCAACGATGAAATTCGCGTTGATGCAGAAGAACTGCTGGAACTAGTCGTCGCCGTTTTCGAGCGATGCGGCATGTCCCAAGCGGACGCCCATCTATTGGCTGATTCGCTCGTGGACGCGGATCTATGCGGAACCCACTCGCACGGCGTCATACGGGTGCCCGAGTACGCGGAGAAGCTGACAGTTAAAGGCGTGAACCCGACCGCCAAGCCTGAAATCGTCCGCGAAGGTCCCTCGTTCGTCATAGTAGATGGACGCAATTCAATGGGACAAATCGGCGCGGCCTTGGCCATGCGGAAGGTGATCGACAAGGCAGCGAAAACTGGCATCGCCGCGGGAGCCATTCGCGGCAGCAATCACTGCGGTGCCATGGCGTATTTCACCCGCATGGCGCTGCCGCACGACATGATCGGAATCGCGACCACAAATGCGATCCCAACGATGGCACCTTGGGGAGGTGCCGAGCGGATCTTGGGCATTAATCCGCTTGCGATCTCCGTACCGGCAGGAGAGATGTCTCCCATCGCGTACGACGCCGCGTTTAGCGGGTCTTCCCACGGAAAGATTCGGATCTACCAACAGAAAGGGATGCGCATACCCGAGGGGTGGGTACTAGACCGGGAAGGCCAGCCCACGACCGATCCCAACGTGGCGATCGACGGCCTGCTAGCTCCCATCGGAGGCTTCAAAGGAGCCGGGCTGGCGATGATCATGGGCATCCTTTCGTCTATGCTTTCCGGTGCCAGCTACGGGACCGAACTCGGGAGCATCGAGGAGGGGCCGATCCCCGGCGAAGATGGCCACTTCGTCGCCGCTATCCACATCGCCTCCTTCGAAGACGTCGAACGCTTCAAATCAAGAGTGGACGTCGCCATCCAACAGATCCACGACTGCCGACTCGCGCCCGGTTTCGACCGAGTGTACGCCCCAGGCGAACTAGAAGCGATGCGCCGCGTTGAATATCGCGAGAAAGGAATCCCACTCAATCGCGTGACGCTGGCAGATATGCGAAAGACGGCGGAGCAACTCAGTATCGACGTGAACGAATACGCATGGCTTTAGTCCACGAACTCGCCCCAGGCGTTTTCAGCGTTGACAGCCGCTTCGTCGATGGCAAGAACGGCATTGTGATCGGGAAGCGAGCGGCGCTGGCAATTGACGGGAGCAACTACGAAGACGAAGGGGCCGCTATGGCCTCATTCATCCGCCAAAATGGCTTCAAGCCGGATCGACTAGCGCTCACCCACGGCCACGGTGACCACATCCTCGGCGCCGGGCCGTTGGCCCAAGGAGAAATCTTCGCCCACGCCCTCACGCCTGTGGAGATCGGGAAACAGGTACCGGGCTGGGCGGCGCGTTGGGAGGTGGATGAGGCCGAGGCGCGAGCCAGGGTGATCCAACCGACCATTACCTACCAAGACGAGCTGCGAATGGATCTGGGCAGACTACACGCCTGGATGTTTCCGACGCCGGGACATAGCCCGGACGGCGTGAGCATCTACATAGAGGAACACCGCCTGCTATTCGCGGGCGACTCCGTGGTGACTGGTATCGTGGCCGCAATCGGCGCGGGTAACAGCGAAGTGTTGGAACGCTCCCTCTACAAACTCGCGACGCTCGAAATCGATATCCTAGTTCCGGGTCACGGCGAGGTGCTTTTCGGCGAAGATCAGGTGAAGGACTGGATTCGCTGGGAGGCTAGCTATCTGGTGAGCGTGCGCGAGGCCGTCCGCGAGGCGCTGGGCGCAGGAATTCCCGCAGAGGACGTGGCGGCACGGATCGAATTCGACGAGTTCATCGGCGACCGATTGCCCAAAGACCGGAACGGAATGCCGAAACGGCACCTGAATACGGTCGCTAAGATCGTAGAAGAAGAAATGGAACGGAGAGATAATACATCGCACAGGAGTTCGCAGAGATGAGCGATATGATCCGCATGGCCGTCGTGGGCGTCGGGTGGGCGGGGAGCCACCACGTGGAGGGCGCACGCGAACTGGGCCGCAAAGTTGCGGTGACGTGTCTGGTGGATCGGGATCCAGACCATTTGCAGGCCAAAGCAGAGGAGTTTGGAATCGACAAGACGTACGCCTATCTCGACGATGTGCTGGCGGACCCCACCATCGATGCAGTTTCCCTCTGCACGCCTCATCCCAATCACGGCCCGGAGGCAGTCGCCGCCGCCAACGCTGGCAAGCACGTGCTGGTGGAAAAGCCGATGGCGCTAACGGTGGAGGAAGCAACCCGCATGATCGACGCGGCCGAGCGCGCTGGCGTGCGCCTCTACGTCGCGGAGGGCATGTCCTATCACCCCATGGCGCGCTTCCTGCGCGAGGTGGTGGCAACAGGACGCTACATCGGCGAAGTGGTGTCGGCATCAGTGTCGTCGGGATTTCGCGCGCGGCCCACTTACGCCTATCCGGGGCGGCGCGAGTGGCTTTCCAAGCCGCAACTCGGCGGAACCGGCACCTGGATGCTGCACGGCATCCACACCATGGCGATGCTCCGCTACGTTTTTGGCGAGGTCGCTTCGGTGTACATGCAAGAGCACCACGCCCGCAGCTTCCAGCGGCGCGATGTCGAAGGCACCATGACGGGACTTTTGACGATGGACGCGGGATTCCAGACAACCGTGCTACAAAGCTGCGAGGTGAAGTTTCCCAATCCGCCGGGCGGCTATGCGATCTTTGGGGACAAAGGGCTATTACAGGCGACTCAGGAGTCGTGTGTAGCGTGGAGTGAGGACAATGGCGATCAGCGAGAGGAGCTTACCTATCCGAGTAGCAATCTCTCGGCCTTTGCACAGGAGATCAAGGATTTCGCAGACTACGTGTTAGAAGGGATTGAAGGGCCGACGTCGGGGCGCAGCGAACGGAAGAGCTTGGCCATCGTGCAAGCGGGATACGAGTCGGCCAAAAGCGGCGAGATCATCAACCTGCGGGAGAGATTCGGGGAGTTGTGATGCGGAGACCAGTAGCGTATAGTCGGATCTCTCAGGACTTTAGCAAGCGCTCCCAACTACCACCAACCAAGCATCTTCCACCAAACCAACCCAATACCCAACCAAATCGCCAAATGATACAGCGACACCATAAAACCACTAGCGAACCACCTATGGGGTGATACGTAATCCAGACCAAAGTAGATTATCACCGGCCCCGTTGAGTAATTAGTCGTACACCCACAGAGATTGGAAAAGTATGCGAATATGGCGACCGTAAGCATTGCCGGTGCCCCCGCGCCTAGCGCCACCGCCAAAAACACCGTGCCCATCGCGGCAATGTGCGCCGACAACATCGAAAAACTGTACATCGAATAGAAGTAAATTAGCGCCATAATCAAGACAACCGTTAGACCGCTGACATCGGCAAACCACGCGCCGACAGCCTGGGCAAACCAATCAATGAATCCGTGGTCTTTGAGGCTTCTCGCCATCGTCAGCAAACCACCAATCCATATAAGCGTCTCCCAAGCCTTATCGTTCTCAACCATGTCCTGCCATTTTTCGGTATTGGTGATGAGCAAAACAGAGACGCCAACCCAAGCGACCAAGGTCGTGTGCATTCCATGAAGCGGCTTGGTCACCCACAACAGAAGCAGAACCGGCAGCACAATCCCCATAATTTTTTCGCCCCTACTCCATCTGCCCATCTCCTCAAGTTCCCTTCGCGCGACCGCCTGCGCTTCACGAGTGTCCGTCAGCGTCGGCTTTGCTAGCAGAAAAATAAATACTGGCAGCAAGGCTAGTCCGACGAGTCCCGGAACCACCGACCCAAGCGCCCACGTCCCCCAATCAAAGGTGACGCCAAACACCGCTTGGGCGGCCTGCGCCACCATTGGATTGGCCGCCATGCCCGTGAGAAACATCGCCGCGGTGATCAGATTGGCGTGCGAGCCAACCAGTGCAAGATAGGTCCCCGCTCGTTCGGGATGCCGCGTCGGATAGGAGTCCAACGCTTCGGCCAAGGAGCGCACGATGGGGGCTAAAATGCCGCCGCCGCGCGCGGTGTTAGAAGGCACCACTGGCCCCAGCAACAACTCCGCACCGCAGATCGAGTATCCCAAGCCCAAAGGCGATTTCGCCAAGCGACTGACCAATAAAAGCGCCAATCGCCGCCCCAATCCCGTGCGGATAATACCTCCCGCCAACAGAAACGCAGCGACGATCAACCAGACCATTGGGTCGCCGTACCCAGACATCGCCTCTTGTATTGTAATTATGCCAGTCGCCGTCAGAGCTACTAAACCGAATATCACCATCGCGCCGATAGGATAAGGGCGCAGAATAAAGCTCGTGATCACCGCGATAAAAACCGAAAAAACATGCCAACCTTTGATCGGCAGATTTTCGGGAATAGGCATAAACCAGAGAACCCCTGCCAAAAGCACGCAAACCCCAAATCGCAAAGCACTCTGCTGCCACATCAGTTCCGTCACTGTCTAAATGCTCCTTTCCCCGTCATGATCCCGCAAAAGAGCGATTTTGAGTCGAATCCATAGCCGGTCTCCATAATAGCCCTCAACGCGGCAAACGTCCAGATGAGCGCGGATCGGCTCAAGGCGGCGATGGGATCGTTCCTTTGTCCTTGCATGATAACTTTTTTCGATGTATTAATTGTGTAGGCGCTGTGTTTAGGTCTTGATTGCAATCTTGCAACAATCCAAAACAAGACCTAAATCATTAATATATCATAACTTATATCACTGTTGGCGTTTTATCGGGGAGGGTACAATGGCCAATAAGGTGACGATTTTTGGTGCGGGCAGCGTGGTGTTTTCGCTCGGCTTGGTCAAGGATCTATGTCTGACCAAGGCACTGAACGGCAGCCACGTCTGTTTCATGGACATCAACGAGGAAGTACTCGACGTCATTTATGCACTCGGGCGGCGCTATGCCGAGGACTTGGGCGCAGATATGACGTTTGAGAAGACTGCGGATCAGGAAGCCGCATTAAAAGACGCCGATTTTGTAATCAATACAGCAACGGTGACGCACAATGAGTACTTCATGCAGCGTCGGCGCAACATGACGGCCGAACTGGGCTATTTTTACGACAAAACTGGGATGCCCGAATATCACAATTTGCAACTAATGTTAAATGTTGCAAAAGACATGGAGAAGCTGTGTCCCAATGCGTGGATTTTGTTGGCCGGCAATCCAGTCTTTGACGGAACTACATTGATGACGAGAGAGACGGGGATTAAGGTGTGTGGGTTGTGTCACGGGCATTACGGCTACGCGGGCGTAGCGCGCACATTGGGCTTGGATCCCGATCAGGTGACGTGGCAAGCGCCGGGGCTGAATCACAACATCTGGCTGACGGATTTTATTTATGAAAACGAAGACATGTATCCGAAGCTGGATAAATGGATTGCCGAGGAGAGCGAGGCGTACTGGGAGCGGATGACCCGAGAGGGCAAGGCGATCCCCACGCAAATGTCGCGTGCGGCAATTCACCAATATAAGCTGTATGGCCTGATGCCCATCGGCGATACGCCTCGGCGGGGCGGCTGGTGGTATCACACGGATTTGGCGACGCGGCAATACTGGTACGATCCCAATGGCGGCAAAGACACGCCAGCCGGGCGCGATGCGGTTTTAGCTGGCAAGGCAAAAAAATACGAGCAGATGAGGGCGGCGGCTTACGATGAGAAAATCCGACCGATTGATCTGTTTGGCGCTCAGATGACACACGAGCAGCACATTCCCATTATGAATGGATTGGTCAACAACGTGGAAGGTCAGTTTCAGGTGAATGTGCCCAATTGCGGTGCGCTGCCGGGTATTCCCGACGACGTGGCGGTGGAAGTCCCCGCGATTGTCAATAAGAAGGGCATTCAGCCCTTACGAGTGCCGCCATTACCCAAGAAAATTATGCTGGAATGCATCTATCCCGATTGGCTCAAGATGGAGCGCACCCTCGAAGCAGTCTTGTCGGGCGATAAATCAATGATGCTGTTTGGCGTGCTCGGCAGCAAAGAGACCAAATCGTACGAGCACGGGTTGGAGACGTTGGACGCGCTGTTTAACATTGAACCTAACGAACCGATGAAGTACGTGGAAGATATCAACGCGCATTTTTCCTGGCCGAAAAATTGGTCGTAGGGAGGAAACTCTTCAAAGCAAAGGCTGAATAGCGATGGGAGACACAGGTGGCACAGTGGCAGTGACCGGTGCTGCGGATTTTCTCGGCAGCCATATATGCCGCGCCTTATTGCACGGCGGATATGCGGTGCGCGCTGTTACGCGCGAGGGTAGCAATGGCAAACTTCCCGATGATCTAAGCGAACAGGTCGAATTGCAGTCGGCCGATGTCCGCAATCCCGAGTCGTTGAACCAAGCATTCCAACATGCTCACGCCGTCATACACAGTGCTGATATTATGACAGTTGACGCTGATCCCAAAGGGTTAGCTGACGAAGTCAACTTGATAGGTACGCGCAATGTGATTCAAGCATGTATTGGCACCGGCGTCCGCCGACTGGTACACATCAGTTCCATACACGCATTCAGTCCGCTGCGCGGAACGACGCTGAGTGTCAGTTCAAAACTGGGTCAGAACTCCAAGATCCCCTACACGGCCACCAAAGCCGAAGCGCACGTAAGCGTGCTCGACGCAGCGAGAGGCGGCTTGCTCAATGCATCTATCGTCTGTCCTTCGGGCCTCATAGGTCCCGGCGACAGCGAGCCGGCCCTCGTCGGCAGCATGTTGCTCGCCATGGCGCGTAAGCAACTCCCGTGTCTCATCAACGGGGGATTTTGGTGGAGCGACGTGCGGGACGTGGCGAATGCCATAGCGAACGCGGTAGGGGCCAGGGGATACGGAGGTGAGGTTTATTTCACTGCGGGACAATACGCAAAGACCAGCCAACTGGCGCGTCTGTGTTCCCAAGTTTTGGGACTTAATGTGAAGCGTCCTGTCATGCCTTATTCTTTTGCTCGGGCAACCTTGCCCCTGATTAGATCACGTGCTGCGAAGCGCAACCTATCGTCTCTTTACTCCCGCAATTTGATCAAACTCTTGCACGACTGCCCGACATCCGTTGATGAATCCCTAGCGAGGAGTCAATTGGGATACGAACCTCGGCCACTTGAAGAGTCAATTCGCGATGCCCTCGATTGGTTCTCAGAGCAGGGAATGCGTGTGTAATCGGGGAATTTTCCACCTTTGAAATTCTCACGCGCTTGGTATTGAGAGACATTTACGCATCTTCCCCCGCGTATGGCTGGTCGCCCACTTTTTCTTGGAGGCGGCGCAATTCCCCGCGCAATTGATGCGCCACTTCGGCGTAAGCCGGGTCGTGGTACACATTGACCAGCTCGCACGGGTCTTTTTCTAGATCAAACAACTCCCACTCCGGCTCTTTGCGCTCGTCTATGGCACCAGGCTGACCTAGGGCGTCGGCATAGTAGTAGATGAGCTTGTAGCGCAGGGTGCGGACTCCGTAGTGGGCGTACACGTGGTGGTGCGCCAAGTGCATCCAGTAGCGGTAGTACATCGCGGTTTGCCAGTCATCCTGGGTCCGTCCCTCCAGCACGGGACGCATGGAGCCGCCCTGAAACGAGTCGGGAATGGCGACGCCAGCGTAGTCGAGGAACGTGGGGGCAAAGTCAACGTTGAGGATCATGTCAGCGCTGACGCTGCCGGCGGCAATGGCGCGGGGATAGCGGATGAGGAAGGGCATGCGCAGCGATTCCTCGTACATGAAGCGCTTGTCGTACCAGCCGTGGTCGCCGAGAAAAAAGCCCTGGTCCGAGGTATAGACGACGATGGTGTCGTCGGCAATGCCCTCGGCATCGAGATAGTCGAGCACGCGGCCGACGTTGTCATCGACCGAGGCAACGCAGCGCAGATAGTCCTTTATGTAGCGCTGGTACTTCCACCTTTTCTCCTCTTCCGGGGTCAGCCCTTCGGGTACGGGCCGCTTGAGATCCGTGGCATTGAGGTCGCGGTCAACGCGCATTTTGGCGGCTCCGGCAGCGGCCGCTCGATTCTGGTAGTCGTCGTCAAAGGTCTCCGGCTCGGGAATATCCTCGTCTTCGTACAGATGGGCGTGTTTTTCGTCCGGTTCCCAAGGGCGGTGCGGGGCCTTGTGGTGGTACATCAAACAAAAGGGCCGCTCCTTGTCGCGTGCCCGGAGCCAGTCGAGCGACAGGTCGGTGATAATATCGGTGGTGTAGCCTTGGTATTGAACCTTGTCGCCGTTGCACACCATTTCCGGGTCGAAGTAAGGGCCTTGGCCCTGGAGGATGTTGTAGTAATCAAAGCCGGTGGGCCAGTGGGCCGGCCCCTGGCCTAAATGCCACTTGCCGACGATGGCGGTCTGGTAGCCAACGCCCTGCAAGAGCTTGGCGAAGTTGAGCTGGCGATTGTCGTGGCGCGAATCCAAGGTGGTCATGCCGTTGACGTGATTGTACGTGCCGGTGAGGATGGTGGCGCGGGAGGGGCCGCAAATGGAATTGGTGCAAAAGCAGTTGTTAAAGCGCATGCCGCCTTGAGCAATGCGGTCGAGGTTGGGCGTGGTGTTGATGCGGCTGCCGTAGCAACTCATGGCGTGGGCCGCGTGATCGTCGGTCATAATGAAGAGGATATTGGGACGAGACATGGAACTCCTTGCGAAAAAGGGTTAATAAATGACAGCGACGGGGCGCACAGCCACGTCCTCGCCGGCTGCGGCACCGAGATCGATGTGACAGAGGTACAGACCCGGAGGCACCAGCGCCCCTTGGGCATCTCGCCCGGACCACGTGTAGGAATCACCCATAGCGGCCAACTCGGCCACCACGCGGCCCGCTAAGTCGAATACCCGCACTCGCGGCGTCGCCGTCTCCACCTTGAAGACTACGAAGTGGATATGCACTTGGTCGTTGATCCCGTCGCCATTGGGCGTAAGGGTGGCTGGAGCCAGTTCTAGATCGCCGATGAGTTGTTCGCTACCAGTCAGGGCCGGCAGGAGCACCACGTTAGCGCGCCGCGCCGCGGCCTCCACAGACTGCCACAGGCCCGGCCGGTCTCCGTGGCCAAGCTCGGCGCTGAAAACCGTGGCATTGCGCCACAGACGCGCAGTGAAATGAATCGCTAGCGAATCGCCGCCAACGCGCTGGCCCAAGTTCACGAATAAGGAGTCGCCTCGCTGCGCGACCTCCTCCACGGCGATGGTCTCGCCAGCGAGAACCACCTCCACCGCTCCAGTCTCCAGCCAGCCGCCGGGAGCGACGAGTCGCAGCCGGTCGAAGCCGCTGTCGTCTTCGGCAGCCGTCGGCCACAGCGTATAAGTAAAGCGCGTGTTTTCGTTGGGCTGGGCCTCGCGCGGCCAGACCTGTCCCTTAGCCTCGGTCACCAAGGCGTCCTCAAATTCTATCGACAGCGAGCGCAACACGGGCGCGACTCGCGGATCCTCGGTCGAGAGCAGGGCCTCTAGCTGGATGAAGCGGCGCGGGCTATCCGACTGGAAGGCTTCGCCCGAAAGCTGATAGACATTGCTCCACGCGCCCCAATCTTCGCCCACGACCAGTGCGGTATCCACCTGCCCGCGCAGCACCTTGGGCGAGCTGAGCCACTTCTCTTCAGTTACTACTTCGCCGATCTTGTTGTGATACGTGTACTCCTCGCTGAGCTTCACGCCCGAGCGGGAGCGCAGTTGCATCCGCGTTCCCACTGGCAAATCCGCATCCCACGACAGGCGCTTGATGGCCTTGGCACGGCCGTCGCCGACGATCTCGCCCAAGTCGATAAAGCCCGAGCGCATCACCGCTTGCGCCGGGTAGCCGGGCGAAAACACCATCAGTTCGGCCGCGCGCGCGTGCCACTCCAATGAAGTCAGGAAGCCGTGCCAAAACAGATAGCGCACCTTGCGCGGCTTGAACAGGTAGCGATAGTGCCGCTCTGGACCGGAGAAGGGATTTTGCTCGTTGCCGTGGCCCACCAAGCGATCGTAATCTACCTCACCCGAGGTTGTGCGCCGACCGTCCGAGACCAAGAAGGCGAATCCCGTGCCCCCGTTGCGCACCGAGGAGCCGGAAGCCCCCTCGCCTTGGTTGTTGAAGTAGAGGAAGATCTCGTCAATCCAGAATTGTGCCCCTAGATCCAGTTCCCACCACAGTCCTTCGTTGCGCCAGCCAGAGATGGCTCGATAGGTAGTAAACTTGTTGGCGTAGGTATTCATGTCGCCGTCAACCAAGCCCTCCACGTCGCGGACGACTAGGCCGGTCTTGAAGGCCCCTCCGCGCTCTAGGACACCGAGGATGATGTTGTCGCCGACGGCGCTCACCTCGACCTCGGCGAGAGCTGCGTCCGCACTCTGCTCATCGACGCCAATGCGAATGTATTGGATGACCCGAAAGCGCGCCGCGTCCTCAAACACCACGTCCAAGCCGGGGTCTAGAACCTGCGTGACGTCGTTGCGCCCGCTCAGCCCGATGCGGATCTCGGTCTCTTCGTTGGGCAAGGTCGTCTGATACACCGACTCAAAGCGGAAGATATCCTTGCGGGGATCAATCGTTCCTCCGGTGGCCACATAGACCGTAAACTGGCGCAAGGGACGCGCACCCTCTTGGTCGGGAAAGCGCAAGCGCAGCTCTTGGGCCAACACCGCTCGGCCGAGATCGATCTCGACTTCCCACTTGGCCAGCGGATCGGCCGGGTCGAGCTGCCAGAAGGTGTCGTAATCGCCGTCGATGATATTGGAAGCGTCCCTTGGGTTAGACCCAGCCCGAAAGATGCCACCCTGCACAGCTTTCCGCTCCATTGTATCGTGGAAAAACCGGCTCGCATCGCGCACGGGGTCGATGTTCTTGCGGAACTTGACCAGCTCTAGGTGCCCGGACGGACCGAGCTGCACCAGACCCTGCGGGAGTTGCCAAGTCTGCCACTTTTCGGCGCTGTCAAAGGTAAACACCTCGGCCGCGAGGGGGCGGGCTAACAGGCTGAGAGTCGCACATAAAAAAAAGAGCGCCATGCGTCGCTTTCTTAAATAGTTACGCCTTGTAGGGGCAACCCTTAGGGTTGCCCTTTTAGGATTCCGCCAGCTAATAAAGTCAGTTAATAGGCCAAACCAACGGGCAGGAGCGCCCGCCCGTGCTGGGCCTCGGTCACCAGCGCCAGATCCAATAAGTACAAGCCCGGCGGCAAAAGTGCACCCTGCTCGTCGCGGCCATCCCAAAAGGCTCGCTGCGGACCCGTGCCCTGTGCGCCGATCTCCACATGGGCGCGGCGGTTGCCCGCCAAGTCGTACACATCGAGTACCACCGGCACGGGCGCGGGCAGCAGGAAGAGCGCGTACTCTAGAGCTAAGCGGTCGTTCACCCCATCGCCGTTGGGCGTGATCACCCCGCTCGACAAGCGCACGCGCTGGACGATCTCTGCGGCCGGGTTCGCAGCCCCGAGCACCCGCAGGCTATTGGTGGAGACAGCGGCGCTGGCATCGCCCGGTTCAATCGGCTGCGGCAGGAGGCTTTCGTCCTCGGTCAACACCTCGCCGGTAAAGGTCGTCGCGCGCGCAAAGACTTCCGCGGCAAAAACTACCCGCAGAGGCTCGTTGGACGCGGCAGTCACTTTGCGCGGCAGCAATACCTCCAAGCTCGCGTCGCCTTCGACCACGGCCAGCGGCTCGACGGCAGCGAGCGGGTCGCCCATTTCCAAGCGCGCAAACTCGGGCGCAATGCCCGTGTGGATTCGCACCCGGTCAAAGCCTCCTTCGGCGGCGCTGGCAAACGAGGCTCGCACGTCGTACACAAACGTCTCCCGTGCTCCCAACTCGACTTGGACAAAACCCGGAGGAGGCTGCATGTCGGCTGCGCGCGCGACTTCGCCCACGATCTGCGCGGCCAAGGGCGGCGAGGTTTCAATCCACAGCGAATCAAGTTCCACCCAGTCGCCAAAAGCCCTGCTTTGCAGAGTGATTTGGAGCTGTAAATGCGAGCCGTTGCGCAAGTCGAGCCAAGTGCCGGATTTTGTGATGGGGCTGGACCAAAAAGACCAATTCTCGCTGTCGTAGCCAATGGAAGCGCGGATGCCGGGCTGGCGGTCGATTTGCAGGATGCCCTCGGTTTCGGGCAGGCGTAGGTCGTTTTCGTAGCGCTCGCGCGTCACCACAAACTCCCGGCCCGAGTCCGTGTACTCGTGGTATATGTTGGGGTCGCCGTCGCGGCCGGCCCGCACCTCCACCTCCACCCACGCCTCGGCGTCTGACACGACTACGGCTTCTTCGCCAACCATCCGCATGGTGCGCGCGGCCCACGCCAAGCGGCCAAAGTTCACCTCGGCCCCTAAGTCGAGGATTTTGCTGCGGTAGATGGCCCGCTTGGGCACACCGCGACCGGTGAGCACAAATTCGGCAATGGTGCCGCGCACCGTATTGCTGTCAGTGGTACGCTGCTCATCGAGCACGGATGCTTTGCGCAGATAGCGCACAAGGCGCACGTATTGCTGGGGAAAATCGATTTCGACCTCTGGTTCGAAGTTGACCGGCACATCGGCGATGAGGGTGTTCAAGCGGCGATAGCCCCTTTGCGCGAGGATGTCGCCCGCCTCGGCGGCAATGCTCACCTCAAAGGCCGGCACGGGGTCTTGGTTGAGCGGCACGCCGTCGGAGCGGACCCCCTCGGTCGGCGTGACAAACCCAAAGCGCCTAGCCGGCACGGGTACGCCGATGTCGATGGTCCAATAGCCATCGCGGGCCGTGTTGTACGTGCTCCGCAATCCATCCACGTAGAGCGGGCTGTCGTAGTAGGAAGTTTGGTTGACATTGGTTCCGTCGGTGTACCACAGGCGCGGCTGATGCCCGTCGATGTACCCTAGTTCGCGCGGGACGATCAGTTCAGACCAACCCGCTACCGACAGAAACATGTTGTCGTCGTCGGCAAAATACACGGGCCGGATGCGCTCGGCGTTGATGTCCATGATGATCCGCGTGGTGTCGCTGCCGTCCCACGCCAGCCCGCCCCCGCCGATTTGCCACAGCGATATCTGCGCTTCCGCCGAGGAGCACAGCGCAAGTGCGATCAGTGCGATTCTGTACATCGGTGCGCGTACCATCACGCCCTCCTGTTAAACGGCACTCAATATAATGCAATGCACAACGGCAAGCTATTGACGCGAGCGCGTCCTGCTCCCTTTATATCCCAATCTTCCAACCCCAACAAGGAGCTTTTCCACATGGGCAAATTAGGGTACGACGATACCCCCCTGCTACCCAACTCTCCCTATTGCGTTCACGATCACCAGCGGCCCGCCCCGGCGGTCGTAACGCCCGGCAGCGACAACAGCCCCCCCTCCGACGCGGTCGTCCTCTTCGACGGCACCAGCCTCGACGGCTGGCAGAGTGCCAAAGGCGGCGACGCCCCTTGGCAGTTGGCCGATGGCTATATGGAGGTCGCGCCTCGCTCCGGCGACATTGTGAGCACAGCGCGCTTTGGCGACGTCCAGTACCATCTCGAATTCGCCTGTCCCAGCGAGGTCAAAGGCGAGAGCCAAGGACGCGGCAACAGCGGCGTTTTCCTCATGAGTCTCTACGAGATCCAAGTCCTCGACGGGTACGACAACCCCACGTATGCCGACGGCACCACGGCCGCGGTCTATGGCGAGTACCCGCCGCTGGTCAACGCATGTCGCCCGCCCGGCGAGTGGCAGACCTACGACATCTTCTGGACGGCCCCGCGCTTCAACGGTGCCGAGTTGGTCAGCCCGGCTTACCTCACCTTGGTACACAACGGCGTCTTGGTCCACCACCACGTCGAGGTCTTAGGCCCCACGGGCCATCGCGGCGTCTATCGCTACGAAGTGCATCCCCCCACCGGCCCGCTTCGCTTGCAAGATCACGGCGACCTCGTGCGCTATCGCAATATCTGGGCGCGGCCCGTAAAGGGATACGACGAAGGCTGAGGTACGGCTACATGGAAAAGGCAAAGGGCTGCGAGTGCAATCTCGCAGCCCTTTGTGGTGTACATCCAACCGTGTTGGCCGCGGTGAAGGCCAACAGGAGCTTACATCACAACAGCTTTATCACCCCGCTTTGGCCATCAACTTCGATCAACTGACCGGTTCTAATCTTCTTAGTCCCGATCAGAGTTCCCACCACCGCAGGCAATCCATATTCCCGAGCGACGACCGCCCCATGGCACAACGCCCCACCCCTGTCGCTCACTAATCCTGCCCCAACGGCGAAAAGCGGCGTCCAATGGGGATTGGTCGTACTGCAAACCAATATCTCTCCCGGCTGTAGCTCCAATGCCTTGTCCAGATTCACGGCCACACGCGCACGCCCTCTGACAATCCCCGGCGAAGCCCCTACGCCACGTACCTCTCCCTTTGGTGCCTCAAGTGGGGTTGAGGGACCCCAAAACAGGTAATCTTCCTCTTCAGTCGGCGGCTCTTCACAAGCACCGAGGAAGTCTGGCGGCGATAGTTTCAACCGTCGATCAAATTCCCGTTGGCGTTCGACGACTCGCGCGCGCAACGGCTGACGCACGCCGAATCCCCAGAGGATGATTTCGTTCAGTTTTAGGTATTTGATCTCACTCCGCTTCTTCTTGAGGATACCGCCTTTGATCATTCGGCGGCCCAGTTCATCGAACAGCGGAAATATGTAATGCGCGGCGATTCCATCGACCCAGTAGTTGTGATCCTCAGTCAGCGGATAATTGGCCAGAGCCACCTGCAAAAGTTCCTCGAAAACCTCGCGTTCTTGTTTGTTCAGCAGCGAACGCACATGCGCGGTGAATTGCTCCCGCTCTGCCGTCAGTTGGCGCAATTTCACGTGCGGATCTTCCACGCCCTGCTCGGCGTATTTGAGGACCAAGGAGGCGAGAAATTCCGGTGTATCTTTCCAATAGGTCTCTAAGTACTGGTCGAAAACTTCTTTGAAGGTCCCTTCAAGCCCGTCCCATCTGCCCTGTTTCTTGCGTGACTGTAAAGCCGCCCTTAGAAGCTCTTCGTTGGCGGCAGTAAGGTGCTGTTGCAACTGCCACAGGAGGTGTCCCTTCTCAACGCTCAAATTTGACTGCCCCTGTACCAATCGGTAGGGCTCGCTTTCCGCGGCATCGGGGAACCGTTTGCGATACCACTCCACCAAGTGCCCAACGGCCTCGACCGCGGTCCCGCCTAGATGCGCGTGCATTCTCGCGCATTCGCAATACCAAGGCAGTGCTTCGACCAGCACGCTGGCCAACTCGTCGTTGGACAGCGCCGATAGATTCAGACTCCGGAAATAAGTCCGCTTCTGCTTGAGCCCAGGCAGCCATTCACTTCGCCAGAGTTCAGGTATCTCGCGCTCCGTTTTTTTGCGGGCGTCCTCTTGCGCCTTGCGATTGCCGATCCTGAAGGGTTTTTCCGCCTCGTATGCGTAGCCGTTCACATAGATCCGCATAGGTAACGTGCCGCTGCCCGTCTCCCGCCGCGCTTTCGCCCAACCCTGCATCCAATACCATTCAAACGACTGATCGAGCGGCGTTTCCAGACTCCCCTTGCGCCAAGTCAATTCAGCATCTTTGGGATCGTCCCATTCCACTGACCAATCTCGTCCATCTTGCGCTAGGGTCGTCACCGGGCGGCACTGGAGCAAATACAGCTTCCCATCCTTAAAAGCACATTCCAAATCAACGGGCCACCCCATCCGAGCCTCCAAGTCAACCGCACTACGGCAGACCTCACCGACCTGTTCGTCGGTTAAAGTTGGCCGCGAACGATTGTCTGCTGGCACGTCTATCGCGATCGTGCCAGTGGACCCGGCGGCGCACATCCGCTCTTTCTTGGCCACGCTCCGCGTCTTGATCCGCAATTCCCGTTTGTCCACGGTGTACGTGTCGGGAACCGAACTGCCATCGACTAGCCCTTCTCCCAATCCCCAATATGCATTGATGACGATCTCGCTTGCGTCGTTGGTAACTGGATTGGCGGTAAACGCGACCGCTGAAGAATCCGCAGCGATGAACTCCTGCACGAGAATGGCCAGATTCACCTCATCTGCACTGGCCCCTGAGCGCTTGCGGTAGGCAACGGCATGAGGGCGGTAGGCCGCCTCCACGCACTCGACTATCGCCACCACCACGGCATCCAAACCCACGACGTTCAACAGGGTCTGATACTGGCCGGCAAACGAATTAACCGCACCATCCTCCGCCGCAGCCGAGGATCGGATCGCTACCGCCAGCTCGGGAGTTCCGCAGCGAGCACCCAGTTCCGCGTACGCGGCTTCGATTTCCACATAAAGGTCGGGAGGCAGCGATGCTTCACCACTCCGCACCGGTACCACTCTCGCCGTAGCACTAGCGGTGATACAAAAACCAAGTGGCACTTGTCCGCCACTATGTAGCTGGTTGAGGTTAGCCGCCTTACCGCCTACCAGTTCCCTCTTGCCGCTTGCAGAGTCGTCTAGCCAAATAATATTCAAAGCCCTATGCACACTTTTACCTCCAAATCAACCCACCAAAACCCGCACATCTCCCCGCCGCGCCGTCAGTCCCTCGGCGTCGAAGTAACCTAAAAGCGCCATAGCGCATTTGCGGTTGCTGCCAATCAGCGTGCGGAATTCGGCTACTGTAATCTCGCCGTCGCGCTTGAGAGAATCGCTCAGTAGCGTCCGCGCGCGGGCGAGAGCCTCGCCATGGATCAGCAACCCCCCTTCCAACGCGGCCACCATCCCTAGTGCTTGCAGCGCTTGGACCATATCCGTTACCTGCGACAGGGGGGCGTCGAGGATTTGGGCCAGTTCGGCCATCGTCGGCAAGTCGGCGAAATCCTCGGTATTGAGCCGCGCCTCCACAGCCGCCTTTAGCACCTCTTGCTCTGGGGTGAAGCGAATGCTGTGCGACGCGGCCCGCACCACGGCCCCATCCAGCGCGATCCGCCCTGCTTCCTCCAAGTAGCGCAACACGCAGTCAAACAGTTCGGGCTGGATGTAGCGCGCGCTCAAATTGCGTAGTTCCTCGCGCGGCAATCCCAACTTGAGCGGCTGGGCGCGATGAAAGCTCACCAGCGCAGCCTCGACCTGCGCGCCCCAGTGCTCACACACGTCCAAATGCAGAACGTGCGGTTGCCCCTCTGACACCACGCGCACGGCGCGGTCATCCGCTACAAGCGCGTCCGTCAAGCCCGCCAACCGCTCCACACCAATGCCCAACTCGCCAGCCAGCACCTGCTGGCCTTTGAGCCGATCATCCGCATGGTGGAGCCAGCACTCTACTACTTCAGGCAAATCGGCATGGGCCAACGCCTGCAAGTGCGCGAGCAGTGCTGGCTCGAAGCGCCGGTGCTTGGCCGGATGCGGGTTGAGCACGCGGCCGCCGCCAATGGTCAGCGCCGGCGAGTACCGGCGCAGCACAAAGCGGTCGCCCCACGCCGCCACTACGGGAGCCTCCAAGCGCAACTGCGCAAAACTCTCCTGCCCAGGCGTCAAGGGCTTGCCACCGGGGAGCACGACCCGCGCCATAATCTCTCGCGTGCCCAAGTGCAGGCGCACGCGGGTGCGCGATGCCATAGTCATGGGGCTTGACGCAAGGAGTTGCACCTCGGCGTCCAGCATCTGTGTGGGACGAAAAAATCCAGACGCGACCAGCGAGTGCCCGCGCTCGATTTGGCCCTGCTCCACGCCAGCCAAATTGATTGCGGCTCGGTCGCCGGCCCGCACCTCTTGTACCGTCGCGCCGTGCTGTTGCAAGCGGCGCACGCGCGCCGACCGACCTTCGGGCGCAATCTCCACCCGGTCGCCCTCAGCCAAGGCCCCGGCCTGCACTGTGCCCGTACAGACGAGGCCAAAGCCCTTGACCCCAAAGGCCCGATCTACGGGCAGGCGGAACGGCGCGTCTGTGCGCTTGGCCGCAGTGTCCTCGACCATGGCCAACAGCCGCTGCCGCAGCGAGTCAACACCCGCGCCGCTGAGCGCAGAGACGCGAAAAATCTCGGCCTGCGCCAAAAAACTCCCACGCACAAACTCCCGCACCTCCTCCTCCACCAAGTCCAACCACTCCTCTTCCACCAAGTCGGCCTTGTTGATCACCACCACCCCGCGCTCGACCCCCAAAAGCCGCAGCACGTCGAGATGCTCCCGCGACTGCGGCATCACGCCGTCGTCCGCAGCAATGACCAGCATGGCCACGTCAATGGTGCTGACGCCGGCCACCATGGTCTTGACGAAGCGCTCGTGGCCGGGCACGTCGATGATCGTGGCCTGATCCCCCAAAAAGGCAAAGCCGAGTTCAATGGTAATCCCCCGCGCCCGCTCTTCCGGGGCTTGGTCAGTATCCATGCCGGTCAGCGCCTTGACCAACAGAGTTTTGCCGTGGTCAATGTGCCCGGCCGTACCAATAACCGTGTGCGCCATCTGCTCAATGTCCTATGTTGACGTGCTCTTCCTGGCCTATATTATGTCCAATTCCACGCCTACAACAAGGAACTTCTCCATGCACCTCAAGCATCTGCGTCCCTACCAACTCACCGATGCAGTGGCCCAAGGGCATCCCCTGCTCGTGCCGGCCGGCTGCATCGAAACCCACGGCCCGCACATGGCCATCGGCCACGACACCCTCATCGTCGAGGAGATCTGCGACCGCGTGGCCGCACGCACCCCTTGCGTCATTGCCCCTTCGTTTGACTACGGCCCCACCGGCTATGCCCTCGGCGGCCCAGCCGACGGGACCATCGACCCGGATTACGACGCCTTTGGCGGCTTGGCCAAGAGCATCCTGCGCAACTTTATCGAAATGGGCTTCCGCAAGACCTACGTCATCATCATGCACCAAGGCATGGGCGGCCCCCTCGCCTTGGCCTTTAGCAAGGCCGCGGCCGAACTAGCGGTTGAGAAGGTGCTCGCCGAGGGACACCCACGCGGCTGGTGGGGCGACCGCGACGCGCTGGACCGGGTTGGCTCTTGGGGCGGGCACATTGAAGTGCAGCCTATGATCCTCCCGGAATCGAGTCCCCCGGCTGGAGGCGATCACGCCGGATACAACGAGACCTCCTTCTTGCTCGCCGCGCGCCCCGAGCTCGTCGAGCAAGACCGCCTCGGCGACGATCCGCCATGGTACTGCCAGCAAGACGAAACCAAAAACAGCTACACGGCCAACGCCGAGCACGGCCAAGTCATGATCGCGGCCGTCGTCGATGCGTGGGTCGCCAAAATAGACCGGGAGCGTTAAAAATGAGCCAAGTACTGACCGTGCATCCCGACCGCCTCAAAGGCCGCCACATCCAGCGCGCCGCCGAGGTGCTCCACCAAGGCGGCGTCATAGTCTATCCCACTGACACGATCTACGGCCTTGGCTGCGACATCACCAACAAGCAAGCAATCGAGCGCGTGCAGCGCATCAAGGGCCGCGACAAAAAGAAACCCATGTCCTTTGTCTGCGCCGACCTAACCCACATCAGCGACTACGCCCGCGTCTCCAACTACGCCCACCGCATCCTCAAGCAGTGTCTGCCGGGAGCGTACACCTTCGTGTTGCCAGCCACTCGCCAGACGCCGCGCATCCTGCAAACCAAACAAAAGACCGTCGGCCTGCGGATTCCCGATCACCCAGTGCCACTGGCCTTGGTCCGCGCCCTCGGCCAACCCATCCTGAGCACCAGCGCCAACTACGCCGATCAAGAGGTGATAACCGAGCCGTGGGTCTTGGAGGAAGAGTTGGGACCACAAGTGGATTTAATCTTGGAGTGCGGGCCGCTGCCCGTGGAGGCTTCGAGTGTGGTGTCGTTGGTGGGGGATCAAGTCGAGATAATCCGCGAGGGCAAAGGGGATTTAAGCTTGTTTGTCGAGGAAAATTAGCGGATGTCGCACCGGCTCTGTGGCGCGGCCTTGTGCTGTCTGCTCGCATTCGGCGCAGCCAAGGCCCAATCCCCGTTTATCTCCTACGCCGAGCGCACAGAATTCGCCCTTGCCGCTTCCGGTGCGCTCGACATGGGCCTCTACGGCTACGCCAATCCCGCACTGCTCAGCTACGTCGAGGGCGTGGAGCAGGGAGTCGCTTGGTCGGACAGCAACTCTACTCAGTCGTGGGGCCTTTTTACAGCCGCGCCCCATTTGGCATTTGGCATGATAAACGGCCGCCGCGACCGCGAGTACCGGGCCGGACTCAGCAGCGGCGACCGCAACTTCAGTCTCGGGGTGAGCATGGGATGGGGCAGCGTGCGGCACGTGGTCTTCGGGGGAATTTGGCGGCCCGGGCCGCGCCTCTCAGTAGGAGGCACCTTCACTTCGACTTTTGCAAACGAGGGCCGCGAAGGGGCCGTCGATCTCGCTCTGCGTCCCTGGGGAGATGAGCGGCTAACTCTATATGCGGATTACGCGCACACCGACGAAACGGAGTTCTGGAGCACCGGAGCTGTAGTCGAGCTAGTGCCGGGGCTGGCGTTGACGGGACGCTTGTTCGCAGACCGCGCCCTAAGCGTTGGCTTGCGCATCGGACTGGGTGCCGCCGATTTCCAAGCGCGGGCGCAGAGCCGCACCTTTCAGACGTATGCGGCGCGCCTCGGCGCGCAGCGCGAGAACCTATTCCGACCACGGGCGCGCTACCTTTCCGTGGAGTTGTCCAGGCCGGTGCAACACCGCCGCTATGCTTTCTTCGACGACTCGCAGAGTCTGCTCAATCTCATTGCCTTATTGGAGCGTGCGCGCCGCGACCCAGCGATCAAGGGCCTCGCCATCAATGCTTCGGGCCTGCGAATCAGCCCGGCACTCGGCTGGGAACTGCGGGAGAAGCTACGCCAGATCCGCGCCGGAGGGAAGCGGGTCGTGGTGTACATCGACCGCGTCGATATCTCCGGCTATCACTGGGTTTCGGCGGCCGATCACTTGGTGCTCGACTCGGCTGGCGCAATCGGCTTGCAGGGTTATGTGGCGGGGCACACGTATTTCAAAGATGCGCTGGACAAGCTCGGGATCGGCTTTGACGAGTGGCGGCTTTTCCGCTACAAGTCCGCCACCGAAGTGTACGTCCGTCGCGACATGTCCGAGGGGGAGCGCGAGCAACTAACGACCCTGCTCGACGACTGGTACGCCCTCGCCCGCCGCGACATCAGCACCGCTCGCGAGTTGGCACCCGAGCACTTCGACCGCCTCGTGGAAGAGACCGCATTCTTCCTGCCACAAGAGGCCCTCGACGCCGGACTAGTGGATCGCCTCGGTCGCTGGAACGAAATCGACCGCATGGTCGAGGATCTCGCCGTTGTCGAAGCCGATTCGTACATGCGACCAGCCGACCGGCGCTGGGGACAGCGCAAGCGCATTGCCATCGTCTATGCACTCGGCGTCTGCGCCATGGACACCGGCATGGGTGCGCGCCGCCTCGTCGGCGAGATTGCCTCAGCCTGTGCAGACGCGGACGCCGTGGTGCTGCGCGTGGATTCTCCAGGCGGCGACATCCTGCCCTCGGCTCTCGTGGCCGACGCCGTGCTGCAATGCCGCGAGCGCAAGCCCATCATCGTCTCGCAGGGCTACCTCGCGGCTTCGGGTGGGTACATGATCTCGCTGCCCGGCGATGCAATCGTCACCGCGCCCAACACCATCACCGGCTCGATTGGGGTCATTGCCGGCTGGGCGTACAACAAAGGACTCAAGGAAAAGCTCGGCCTGAGCACGAGCCGCGTGCAGGTGGGCCGCCACGCAGACTTGCCTTTTGGCATGACCCTGCCCCTGCTCGGCCTGCGCTTGCCAGACCGCACTTTCACTGAAGACGAAAGTGCGCGCATGGAACACACCATCCGCTCGCTGTACGAGGACTTCGTCGCCAAGGTGGCCAGCAGCCGCCACATCGCGCCGGACTCAGTCGAAGTCATAGCCCAAGGCCGCGTCTGGAGCGGCCATCGCGCCGTGCAACTCGGCCTCGCCGACCGAATCGGCGGTCTCGAAACGGCCATCGTCCTAGCCAAGGAAAAAATCGGACTGTCGGCGGACGAGACCGTTGAGCTGCTGGAGCGGCCCCGGCCCAAGCTGTTTTCGTCCGCGCTTTTCCGCCCGCGACTTTTGGGCCTCGCCGCGCAGCCCACCCCCGAACTCGACTACCTGCAATTTCGCCTCCAGCACAATGGCTTGCCCTTGTTGCTGGTTCCCGCCAACCATGTACCGAGCCCTGTGGGGCTGTATGGAGAGAAAACCTATGAGTGAAGAAGCCCGCGCACTGTATGCGGATATGGGGGCGACACCCGTAATCAACGCCCTCGGCCCGCGCACCCTCTTAGGGGGATCGTCCCCCCACCTGGACATCATCGCCGCTATGGAACTGGCTGGCCGCTACTACGTTGACATGGACGCCTTCTTGGCGAGCACGGGGCGGATCGTCGCCGACCTGCTCGGGTCCGAGGCCGCGCTGATTACCCCTGGCTGCGCAGCCGCGTTGGTCCTCGGCACGGCCGCCTGCATCACCGGCTCAGACCCAGAGAAAATGGCCCGCCTGCCCGATTCGACCGGCATGCCCAACCAAGTGGTCATCCAAAAGGCCCAGCGCTACAAATACGACCGCGTGGTGCGCTTGCCCGGCGTCACCCTCGTAGAGGCGGGCACGGAGCAAGGCACCACAGCCGACGAACTCGCCGCAGCCATCGGCCCCCAAACCGCCGCCCTGCTCTACCCAGCCATCGACAACGAAGCCGCCATCGTCCCGCTAGCCGAGGCCATTGCCATCGCCCACGCCCGCGACGTCCCGGTCTTCGTGGACGCGGCCTTCCGCGTCTATCCCCTCGACGGCTTGACCCGCTACATCGAAGCCGGGGCCGACCTAGTCGGCTATGGTGCCAAGTACGTAGGCGCACCCAACTCTTCGGGCATTCTCTGCGGCCGCGCCGACTTAATCGCCGCGGCCCATTTGCACAGCTTCGCCTGCTTTGAAACTCGCGACCTAGAAGGGGTTGGCCGCCCGCTCAAGATTGACCGCCAAGAGGTCGTCGGCGTGGTCGTGGCCCTGCGCCGCTGGCTAGCCATGGACCACGACGCCCGCAATCAAAGCGACACTCGCCGCGCCGAGACCGTGCGTCAGCACTTAGGCGAATTGCCCCACGTGCAAAGCTCCGTCAATGGCGCTTCCCTGACCCTGACCTTGGACGAACAAGCGCTCGGCCAAACCGCCGCCGAGATCGAGATCGCTTTGCGCAACGGCAATCCTTCGGTCTGGCTCTCAGCGGCCCCGGGCCAGCTTCACTTGTCCATGCC
Organism: Candidatus Latescibacterota bacterium; assembly: GCA_022827835.1. Classification (GTDB taxonomy): domain Bacteria; phylum Latescibacterota; class UBA2968; order UBA8231; family UBA8231. The sequence continues at coordinate 47,767 of JAJEIO010000049.1, read as the reverse complement.
CACGGTGTCCGACGGCGACGAGGAACTCTTGGCGGAGCGAGTTAGGGAAGTGCTGGAGCTTGGGGGGTAGGTTCAGGCTGGCCACATCGCCGCGCCCAAATTTACATGGTAAACCAGTTCGACATGCCGCCAAAATAGTCGATGATTAGCCACATGCCTGCCGAGCCGAAAGCCCCCAGCACCATGCCGAGAAAGAGCGGGCGCAGCAGGCGATAGCCCTTGGCCCCGCCGTATTTCAAAATGATCGCTTTGAAAGCCCAGGCGATAAAGACCGAAAACCAAATCTGGCTGATCGGGTAGGTCAGACCGAGGACTAGGCCGATGGGATGGATCGGGAAGCCGACGAAACGCGCCTTGAGAAAGCTCAGCACGGCCATGACAGCGCTGCCGATGCCGGTGTAGATGAGGTGCCAGCCGTAGATTTCCTGCGGGTTGTTGATATTGTGCGCGATCCAGTTACCTGTCAGTTGGGTCAAGCCGCCAAAACCCCAACCCCCGAGATTGATGCCACCGTATTTATACGCCAACGTGGTAACCGCCCACACCGCGGAAATCAGCGTGACCACTATGGTCGCGGCGATCGCCCAAAACAGCCGCCGGGTCTCCAAACGCATAACCTCGGCAATCTTGAGGCCGGTCGCCGCTGAGGCCATGACGAAGGTGCGCAAATCGGCTGTCCAAGGGAAGTTCATGCCGAGCGCCGTCAGCCCGCTCGCTCCGAGCGCGGTCGGCCCGAGCGCCGTGACCATAAATACCGGCGGAGCCACTGGCGACACCCCGTAGGCGAGGCCGGCTTGGGAGACAATGCGCGCCAAACCGATAAAAGTGGCCAAGCAGAGCAAAAAATAAAAAAGCGCAATGCCGAACTGCAGGCCGGTTTGCGCCAGCCACCACACGGCGAAGATCGACCCGAAGATAAAACCTAGCACGGCCGTGCGGTACGAGAGCATCTCGCCGCTATCGTCAATCGTTGGATCGCGCTTGAAGGCTTTGCGCAGCACATCGCCGATATGTTGGCGCGCAGCCCACAGGATGGAAAAGACCAAGAAGAACATCGCGCCCTGCGCCAGATGGGCGACGCTGGCCGAAGCGGGCATTGAGTAGGGCTGCGACGGGCCAATGCTCCAGCCGAACAGACGCTCGACCCCCGTGTGGACATAGGCGAGAAAGGCGAAGAACCACACGCCGAACGAGACATCGAGGCTCAACAGATACGAAAGTCCGATGACCTCGAAGCGCGGGTAAAGGTTTAGACGCACGGATTCGCGCAGAAAGCGCAGCGGGGTATTCAACTGGATGAAGGGGAAGTAGTTGAAGTAAGAGTGCAGGCCATTGACGAGATTGATGAGAAACGGGATCAGAAAGCCGACCCAAGTCAGATAGTTGCGCAGCAACGACGGCAGCAAACGGCCCCGATCCCCTTGAGCCAATTCGAGCGGCAGGATCGAGAGCGGGAAGAGCAGGCGCTCGTGTTCCATCCACTGCTTGCGCAGGATGACCAGCATGCAGAGTGTGACGAAATAAACGCTGAGTATGAAGAAACCCCAAGCCAACAACGGCTTGTCCCACAGCCCCCAAGGCACGGGCTCGCCGCGCGCCGCCCCCTCAAAGAGTTTCCAAGTCGCCGCGCGGTCCTGGGACACGAGCCAAGGTTTGATGTGCGGGTGGATGATATTGGCCCAGTCGTTCTCCGGCGTGGCAAAGTAAAACAACCCTCCTAAAAACGGGATCAAGTTCATAACAAAACCCCAAGAGGGAATCGCCGAAGCCACGATCATCATTATGTAAATGGTCGCCAACTCGCCGCTGTGCAGCCGCGAACCGGTGAGCAGATGGGCAAGGGGATTGAGCAGTAAAGTGAGCAGAAAGAACAGGAAGATGGCGGCACCAGTGGAATAATCGGCGGCCATAGCCGAACCGCGCACCACCAGCGTGCCATAGGATTCCCCAAAGGAGATCGCAGTAGCGCAGAGCAGGCCGATAAAAACCGCCCGTTTGGAAACGCCGCGCTGTGGTTGGGCTTCTGTCACATTTGCCTTTGCCAGAATTTCGCTCGTTGCACACGTCTTTCCGCAGCCGGGCCCATAATCGAGACGCGACCGCCGTTCCGTGCTGTAAACTATAGGGCGTCAACGGCATTATCAAAGCCGATAGTTTCACAGCAGTATTTCACGCGATAGCTGGCAAAGACTTGCCCCGGTCATCCCCGCGCCTTAAATCCTACGAGCAACCCAAGCCGCGAGGAGCAACCATGGCCACCGAAGGAGGCATGGGGCTGAAGATGGCAGCGACCATCGCCGCCCACACTGCCGAGCATCTATGAGCACGGCACAACAACAGGCCGAGGCCCTAGCGGCCGGACTGTATGCCCATCAGGTCGAGGGCATCGCCTTTTTGTTGGGTCGCCAGCGGGCGATCCTCGCCGACGACATGGGGCTGGGCAAGACGCGGCAATCCGTGCTGGCCATGCGCCAAGCCCGACCCGAGGGGCCGTATCTGGTCGTCTGCCCGGCAGCGGTCAAAACGAACTGGGCGCGCGAGATTGAGATGGTGTTGCCGACGGCAGAAATCGCCATCGTCGGCCCCGCACCCGCGCCTGAACCTGGCTACACCGGCTGGGTCGTCATCAACTACGACATCCTCGCCAAACACCCGCTGGCGGAGCACGCCTGGAGTGGCCTAGTCTTTGACGAGGCCCACTATCTCAAAAACTACCGCAGCCAGCGGCACCGCCTGTCGCTGGATTTGGTCAAGGCCGTTGGCGACGAGGCGGTGGTGCATCTTTTGACCGGCACGCCGTTGACGAGCCGGCCGCGCGATCTCTTCCCTTTGTTGCAGTTGGCGCGTCATGCGCTTGGGCGTTCGTTCGTCTCGTTTGCCAAGCGCTATTGCGACGCGTACAAAGGCGAATACGGCTGGGTCGCCGACGGGGCCTCCAATATCGAAGAGCTGACTGTGCAGTTGCACGGCATCATGCTGCGCCGCACCAAGGCCGAGGTGCTCGACCTGCCGCCCAAGATCCGCAGTTGGCTCGACGTGGAGGTCGCCAGCCGAGTGGCGCGCGACATGAGCGAGGCCGTGACGGAACTGTTGCAGACCATCTCGCGCCGGGGCCAAGCCAAGCTCGCTGGCGAAACCGAGGCCGAGCGCCGCTCGCGTCAGGGCTGGATCATGGGCCAGCTAACCACCGCGCGCAACCGCTTGGCCATCGCCAAGGTCCGCAGCACGATCCCCTTTGTCGAGAACGCATTGGAACAGGGTGAGAAGGTCCTAGTCTTCTCGTGTTTTCTCGCACCCGTCAACACACTCCGCAAGCACTTCGGCCAAAAAGCCGTAGCCATCACCGGCGAGGTGCCAGCGAGTGAGCGGCAACAACTAGCCGACCGCTTTCAGGAGGACGATTCAGTGCGGGTGCTGGCCGCGCAGATTACCGCCGGGGGCATCGGGCTCAACCTCACGGCGGCGCGGCAAGTGGTCTTCAACGATCTCGACTGGGTGCCGGTCAATCACTGGCAGGCCGAAGACCGGGCCTACCGCATCGGGCAACAGCAAGCCGTTAACGTTACCTACATGGTCGGCAGCAACACGATCGACGAATTCGTCAAGACGGTCCTCGAAACCAAGTCAACGCTGATCGACCAACTCGTCGAGGGCAGCGCCTTGCCCGAACATTTCCAGCGCGACGTGATGGACGAGTTGCGGCGAGTGATGGAGGTGCTGCCCGCACCGCCCACTGGCGCAATGGACGAGCAGCAAATGGCGGAATTGTTGCACGAGGCCGGGGCAGCTTTTGTCGCCGCGCAGCCTGCCGTCGAGTCGGAGGCCAAGTCGCGCTTGCCGTCGGCCGAGGCCGTGCGCGTGTTGGCGCGGGTGCTAGCAGGACCAAAGCGAGCGCTGTACCGAGTGGACAGTTCGTCGAAGCCGGGGGCGTTCTACGAATTGGAGGTAGAGGGGAACGACATAAGTTGCAGTTGTAAGGGGTTTTCCTATCGGGGAATTTGCCAACATGCGCGGGCATTGAAAGAGGCGTTGGTTAAGGGAAAAGGGTTGCCGGAGGGATTCGTCGAAGTTTGACAAGTTCGGACGAACTGTTCAGACCCGATGAGTAGCTCGACGCAGGCGGTTGTAGAGACGCTAGACTTGGATATATTGATTACCATCCCCATCAACTTCTGCAAGGAGCCTATTCATGGCCTTTGAAATTTTCGACTTCCGCAAAGAGGAACACATCAAAAACCTGCTCGTCACGCCGCACATTCGCTCCCGCTTTCTGCGCATGCAGCCGGGCGAGGTGGCCGGTCTGCACAGCCACGACCTCGGCCACGAGATTTTCCTTATCCTGCAAGGCCGCTGCGTCTTCCACATCGCCGGCAGCGAACAGGAGTTGTGCGCAGGTCAGCTCTGTGTCGCCCTCGCCGACGAGGTCCATCAAGTGCGGACCATCGGTGACGAGCCAATGATCATGTACCTGTCGGTCACGCCCCACATCCAGCCGACCCACACCGGCCGCGACCCCGACGGCACCCGCCACCCAACCCGCTTCCAGCCCTCCAGCTCGTACGACGTGGAGACGGACACCGACACGCCCAGCGATGACCTCATCGACAAATTCACGGCCGCAGCTAACGACTTGGCTCGCGCTGCCAGCGATCAAGCGACCGCTCAAAAAGAACGGAGCGACCAACTCAAGGCGGCTCTCGCTGCCTGCGACGAAGCACAGGCCACCGAGCTGCGCGAAGCCATGTGGCAAGACGTGTATCAGAGCTTAAAGCAGGCCTACGCAATGGCCGATCTCTGGAACGACTTGACGCCTCGCGCCGGGAAGGTGGGTTGACATGGCTCCTGTCCCCATCGGAATCGTCGGCTGCGGTGCCATCACCCAAGTCCAGCACCTGCCCAACCTCTCTGCGCTCAAGGACCTGTTTTCCGTCGAGATGGTCTGTGACATCTCGCCGAGCTTGGCGCAGACAGTGGCACAGGAATTTCACGTACCGCACCACACCGACGACTGGCGCGCGCTGCTTGCCGCCGATCTCGACGCCGTACTCCTGTGCCACACTGATCCCAAGACCGAGATCGCCGTCGCCGCCTTTGAAGCCGGCAAACACGTCTTCATCGAAAAGCCGATCTGCTTCTCGCTGCAAGAGGCCGACCGGATCATCGCCGCCCGGCAGGCGGCTGGCACTGTTGGCTTAGCTGGTTACATGAAAGTGTACGACCCGGCCTTTGAGGCCGCGGCCCACGCTGCCGCTGACATGGCCGCGATCCGCTTCGTCCAGATCCACCACCTGCACACCAACAACTCGCACCATCTAGCGCACTTCCGCTTGCACCGCACCGACGATCTACCCGCTGATGCCGTTGAGCAGACGCGCGCGGCCCGCGCTGCGGCCGTGCGCGAGGCCATCGGCGATGTCCCCGCCGACGTGCAGTCTGCCTTTGGCCATCTCGCCGGCAGCATGATCCACGACATCTACGGCCTGCGCGCCATCATGGGCGTACCCGAAAGAGTCGCCAGCACTGAAATCTGGTATAACGGCTGGGGCGTCAGCACCATGCTCGCTTATGCCAACGGCGCGCGCTGTGCGGCAACTTGGGTCGAACTAAAGGCCGTGCGCGACTTCAAAGAAACCCTCGAAGTCTGCGGCGACGACCGCCGCGTGTTGCTCTCCTATCCGACCGGCTTTTCGCGGGGGATCCTCTCCACCTTGGAGATTCAGACTCTTGACGAAGCCGGCGAGGCGATCACTCACCGCCCGGCCATCGCGTGGGAAGGCCCTTTCGTCCGCGAGCTAAAGCACTTCCACGCCTGCATCACCGAGGGCGCGCAGCCGCGTACTCCCTTGGAAGAGGCCCGCTGTGACATCGCCCTGATCATCGACATCATCAAAGCCTATACAGACCGCTAGCAAAGGAAGCAACATGGCCTCCAAGTCCAAAGCACCGCCCATCATCTTCACCGACGACGGCTGGATTTTCACGGCCGAGGAACACGTCTCGGTCGCCGACCTCAAAGAGAAAATCGTCGATGGCTATGCTGGCACCGGCGGCGCGCTCTGGTGGAGCACGGGCGATCACGAGGTCTATCAGTTCGAGACGGAGGTTGGCGAAAAATTCGGCGACGACCGCGGCAGCCTCGACGCGACAGCCCCTTCCTTCGTCCACTCGGCCACGCCCGGCGTCGAGGATCGGATCGCCGCCAATCTACAGAACCTGATCGCCGAGTGCGGCGGACCGTTGACCGCGCTTGCGCGACTGTGCCAGGAGTCGGAGATCCCCTTTTTCCCGCGCGTGCGCATGAACAGCCACTACGTGATCGACCCGTCCCATCCCGGCTACGGTCGCTTCCGCCGCGAGCAACCCCACCTGCTCATTGGCCGCCCCGGCGAAGAATTCCCCGAAAAGTCGGTCGAGTGGGGCATCCGCACCGGCCTCGACTACGCCCACGCCGAGGTGCGCGAACACATGCGGCGCATCGCCTGCGAGGTCTTCGAGCGCTTTGACGTCGATGGCATCGAGCTGGACTTCATGCGCCATTCGGCCTTCTTCCGCATGGCCGAAGCCACGGCCAACAGCTACCTGATGACCGATCTGGTGCAAAAGATCAAGGCGCGGCTCGACGAGGTCAGTGCCCAACGGGGCAAACCATTGCAACTGGCCGTCCGCGTCCCTCCGACCTTGGCCGACTCACGGCGCATTGGCCTCGACGTTGACGAGTGGATCGAGACCGGCCTCGTCGATATCGTCGTCGTTGGCGGCGGCTTTATCTCGTTTGAGACGCCGGTCGATGAATTCGTCCGCACGGCGGTTTCTACCCCCTGCCTCGTCTATGGCTGCATCGAGGCTACCCGCCACAGCGACCGGCGCTTCCTCCGCGCCTTGGCCCTGCGCTGGCTCACCGACGGGGCCGACGGCATTTACCTATACAACTTCTACACCATGTCGCCAGAGTGGAACCGCCAAACCGCCACTGAATTCTCGGACCTCGACACCCTGAAGAAACTCGACAAGTGCTACGAGATCAGCGGCACCATGTCCTTCAGTCCCACGGCAGGCCACAGCGCTGCCTTCCGCTTGGCCCATCCCTCGACGCCGCTTCCCGCGCCTTTGCCTGCTGAAAGCCCGGGCTTGGGGCCGACGCTCCGCATCCGCGTCGCCGATGAGGTGGCCGACGCCACCGGCGGCTTGGCCTTGCGTTTGGATCACTTGCCCTCTGAGGATCGCCTTGAAGTCGAACTCAACGGTCACGCCCTCCCTTGGGATCAAGCCCAAGTCTCCGGCGATGGCTGGTCGCGCCAGCAAGCAGCGCCGCTGTTTTGGGCGAGTTATCCAACCCGTCCGGTCGAGCAAAAAATGGAAGGGGTCAGCGTGGAATTTGCAGTGGATGGTTCTTTTTTGCGGCAGGGGACTAACGAGGTTGTGGTGCGACTAGTGGAGGGACAAAGAGATCGCCGCGAGCAAGTGATACTGACCGGCGTCGAATTGGCTATTTCTCATTGAAAGTGCAGCGCCTTGTCAGGCATGTTATTAGTTCGCTTTCATTTCCCTAAACCAGTCAGAAGATGGTTTTTGAAAGAGAAAGACCAGAGCAACTATCTGTATGATTGTTTGTACGATGCCAAGCAATCCCGAAATAGGATTTGCACCTAGGCTCTGCATCAGTGGCAGGACGGAGAAGGGTGTGCCTACGATGAACAATACCAAGAAAGTGATACGTGCCCAATTGCGACCTTTTCCGATCATGAATATGAAGAGCCACATAATCACGAGGACAAAGAACGCGATGAACATCACGAATGCTGGGGACGCTACTTCCGCCTGCGTTGATGATTCCATAATGCTCCTTAAAACTCCAATCCCAAGTGTGATGTAAAGGAGTTTGACTGCGGTAGTAACTTTGTACGGTCTAGTACTCTGATTTTGGTCCACTTGACTCTCCTTTCAATGTGCCTAACGCAGAATTAAGCGTCAGCCCAGCGCGTTTTCGCGCTTCGAGCATCTTGCGCAGCAAATCAAACTCAGATGCTTCGTCAGTCAACGCGATAACGTCCCAAAACGCTACGATTTCATCGTTGGACAACAGCTCCGGTCCCATAGCCAGACATGCTATTTCGGTAGGTAGGCCATGTTCCATAATCCATGCAGTATCCACATATTGATATACGCGGCGATTCTTGGCCATTTTAGTACTCATTGCGTAGGGAGCGAAAAACCAAGGGAATATCTTCTCTTCGTCGTGGAAGACAATTTTGAGCATCCGTACTGGAGCCGCAAAACAATGGGGAGGATACCCAGAAAGAAAACCTTTCTCTGGGGGGACCGTTTCTGTTCTAAGTTGATCTGAATCGTTATTTAGACCTATTGAGAAGAACGAACCCTGAGAAGCGTCCCGGCCGTGGAAGAGTGCTTCCAAATGCGGGCCGAGACTTTCTCTGCCATCGCTGTCAGTCATGGCAGCGACCTCTCCGTGACCTTCTAACACGTCGGACAGTACGAAAAGGCGACCACGCACCGCATAGGTGTAGTCTTGACAGACAGGTCAATCAGGGATCAACTCAATGTTGAGCCGACATCCTACAGCCTCAGCGTATCTTCGCAGTGTTTCAACTTTGGGAGAGTGCTCGCTGTTGGCAGACTCTAAGCGGGTAATCGCCGTCGCCTTCGTGCCCATCTTCTCAGCTACTTGCTCTTGAGTCAGGCCAGCGCGTTTTCGCGCTTCAAGCATCTTGCGCAGCAATTCAAATTCGGGTGCTGCTTCATCATACTTTTCTTTGTATCCGGGCTGCGACCGCATTTTTGCGATCAATTCTTTGTGCGTCATCATCTTAATTCCTCCTAATTTTGAGAAGCCCTGAGTTCTGACAGTCGTTTTCTCGCAGTTTCAAGCTCTTTCTTGGGTGTCTTTTGAGACTTCTTCACGAAGCTGTGGAGCATCACAATTTTTCTGTTGACACCTGTGCTGATTCGGAGCCTTGAGCTTGTGGATGAAGCAGATGAAGTAATCGTGCAGAAGAACACACGACCGATACCCTCTTTGGCTTTCAGCCTGAGCACAAACAAACCGTCACCTAGTGCTCGCGTGTGCGGCATCCCGAGATTGGGGCCAAATTCTTCCATCATTGAAGTTAGGTGGTCGTATCGCACCTGAAGTCCTTGCGGGAGACACAAGAGGTCTTGTTGCACTCTTGCGTCGTAGTATGCAGTCTCCCATTCCATTCTGACAGCATAACAAACTTGTTATATTATGTCAAGATAGTATGTCCGGTGCAGTAAATATCGTCGCACTTCGCCAATCTACACCGCCACCGCCGCTTCCGTATCCCCCGCGGCCAGCGCATTCATATACGCCAGCATCATATCGCGGGTGCGGTATGTTCCGAAGGCGGCTTCGTCTTCGCGGCGGACGATGGGGAAGGTGTCGAGGACGTATTCGGCGTCGTCTCGCGACAGGCCGTAGAGGTAGAAGTAGAGCGCGTCGAGTCGGGCGCGGAGGTGGCGGCGTTCCTCTTCGTCCCATAGGGAGCGCTTGCGACAGGGCGCGAACGAGATCGTCGTGCGGCTAGTGGCGGGGCAAGAAGATCGCCGAGAGCAAGTGCTACTGACTGGAGTCGAATTGGCTATTTCTCACTGAAGATCAAACCGAGGGTCAGGTGGCGTCCAGAGTGTGGTCGGCGTACCGGACGGTGCATTCAAGTCTGGCGTTCGCCGGGTCATACTGCATATACCAGTGATTGATGACGTCCCGCCCCAGCAGCGAAGGCAATCCCTCATTGCTCTCATGCGATTCGGCGATGGCCAAATCTAGTCTATAGATATAGAGTCTCGTCTGCGGCTTATCGGCAAAAGCGAGGACCGCTGATTCGCGAAAGTAAGGGGAACTACCGCCTATGCCTCTAGAAATTGTCCTGTTCCCAAGCTGATTGAAGGGCATACGCGCCCTTCGGGCATCTCGTGGGTAGGCACGTTCCATCAGCTCCCGTGTCCAACAGAAACGTTACGATCTCATTGATATTTAGGCGTGGGATGATAACGCGGCCCTCAACGTACGGTCGTCCCCGGTCATCAAACTCGCCGATGATCATAGGATTAGCAGGGGAGGATCTGTGTCTAAGAACTCGACAACTACGTCCGTCCCGTGTAGCCCCCGGCCCTCGACCTCCTTGAGCACCTCATCTATGGAGTCGCCTACGGCTAGGACTCCATCCTTCCCCATTGCCACCCACTTGTCGGGGTGACGCTCCACTAGGCTAGGGTACTCCTTTCTCATGCGAGCGACGATTTGGTGATACTCGTCCATTTCATCCATCAAGACTTTGGCACCACCCAATCCCTCAATGATCTCCTCTACATAGTCCTTGTCCATGGTCTCAAAGCCCCCCGATCATACTCTTGAATCGATCACGATGCTTCTTTCGTGAAGTCAGTTCGCCGACTAGGTAAGCAAGACACTCGCTCGTTGCCTTAGCTTTGTTCAAACACTCTTCTTCAGAAAATTCATGAACGCCCTCGCTCAGTACTTTATAGAGCCTACCGAGCGGATTTTGGTCACTAGGATTTAGGTATTCTGGCAAGGCGTGATTTGCAATCTTGATCTTATCACCCATCGGAGAATTTTTCCGGAGTTTATCAAGTTCAATGAGTTTAGTATTTGCGCTTGAGGATTGTGCATCTTCCTGAACTAGGTCAAGAAGCTTATTTATGTTGTTTTCGACGATCCTTCTGAAGTAAGCGAAAGCAGCAACCCCGTACTCATGAGAAAGACAGACAACGGCCTTTTCGTAATTCTCTAGATCATCCTCCAAGAACCGCTGCAGAACGGGACTCCTTTCAAGTTGCTTTTTGGGTAACTCGCCGTATTTCTGGAGTCGCATTGTCTCTCCATCGACTATCTGCTCAACATGGTACTCGCGCCTAGATTTTCTGCATGAGACGCATGTGAATTCTAAGTGCGAGGTTCCAGTCTCTAGATATTGGATTGTCGCGCCAGGAGCAGGACCGGCACTTGTTGATCTAAAGGCTTGGAACGGCCTAGATTGTTCACATTTTTCGCAGAACGCATCGATTTCTCTAATCTGAAGGTCAATGAGATTGGCGGGCTTCTCGAATTCTTGCCAGACGTACAAGGGGTCGTTTTCCAAGAATTCTTTAATGTTCGAATCGGTAAGCTGTTTCATAATAGTTTTTTCAGAAGTGAGACTCCCAATTTTCAGTGTCAGGGTTTAATGGGTTTTGTTCCCTCTACCGATGTCCACTCGTCCAAGCGGCCTGTTATGCCTAACGTGTCAGATCACCCGAACCCTGTCAACAAGTCCACTCGTGGCGGCAGCACTTCGAAAAAAGAGATCGACTTGATTCGACAGCGACTGAACAGGATACGAGCGATGGAGGCAGAAAATGACTGAAAATATCCGATTTGAGCGAAGCTCTGGGAATGTGTTCAAGGATATTGGATTCCCCGAGGCAGAAGCGGAACGCGAATTATTAAAGGCCGATCTCGCCGTTGAAATCTACCGCATTATCGCGAGACGGAAACTGACGCAGGCAAAAGCTGGAGAACTCCTCGGCGTCGATCAGGCGGATGTGTCGCGCCTGAAGACCGGAGACTTTAACCGCTTCAGCGTGGAACGACTGTTCGCATTTCTGAACCAGCTCAATCGCAATGTCGAAATTCGCATTACGCCAACGAAGAACGCGAAGGGACACCAGCGGGTCGTCGCAGTCTAGCGCCCCTCGTCCTCACTCCTCAACCTCAGCCCACGCCCCCTTAGCCATCAGCCCCCCATCGACGCAGACATTCTCGCCAGTCATAAACGACGCCTTGTCGCTAGCCAAGAACAACATGGCATTGGCAATGTCTTCCGGCTGCCCATAGCGGCCAATCGGATGGAGCTTGGCGTAATCCTTGAAGAATTGCTCGCGCTCGTGGCCGAACGCCTCGATCACTTCATCGACTAACGGCGTCTGAATGCCCCCTGGATTGACCGCTAAAACCCGAATTCCATACTTGGCGTAGTCGAGCGCAAGCTGCCGCGTCATAGAAATAATCCCGCCCTTGCTAGCAGCATAAGCCGAAACCATCGACGCCGACTGCAAGCCCTGGACGCTGGCCGTGTTGATGATGACTCCCTTGTGCTGCTCCATCATCTGCGGCAGACAGTGCCTAGCCATCAGGAAGAAGCTCTTCAGATTGACGTCAATAATCCGGTCCCACATCTCTACCGGCAGCTCGTGAGCCAGCTTATAGCTGGGCACGGGCTGGATGCCGACGTTGTTACACAACACGTCAACACGACCCCAATCCTCGATGATCTGCCCCACAGTCTGGGCGCAAACTTCGTCGCTGGCCACATCGGCCTCAAAAAAGCGAATCTGACTCTCTTCCTCGGCCAAGGCCGCGCCAACCTCCGCGTCTATGTCCAACACGGCGACCTGCGCCCCTGCGCCCGCGAACGCCCGCGAAATCCCCCCGCCAATGCCTTGGGCACCGCCGGTGACGATAACTACTTGACCTGTAAAATCAGCCATGACAATCTCCTTTATGATTGTTTAATGAAATGTCTCATTCACCAATCTAATACCCAGTGAGCTTTTTCAATTTACAACAAAACGCCTTTTGCCCCAGCACCTCGACCGGGAACACGCGCTCCATGTACAAATCTGGCCACGCGCCGAATGCTTCTGCCAACAAAGTGCGTTCGCTAGTCAAACACACGGCCACTCCACCAGCCTTCAGCACCCTTGCCACCTCGCTGGCAAAACCCTCGTAGAGCGAACGCAGCGCTTGCGGCGCGCCGATCTTTTTGCCAAAGGGCAGGTTGCACACCACCTGATCGACGCTGCCTTCGTCCAAGGGCAAATCCCGCGCATCCCATTGGCGAATCTCAATTGGCTTGTAGCGCGGCCCGACGTTCGTGCGGGTGGCAGCCACCGCGTCCGAGCGAATGTCGCCGCCCAAAAGCTGGGCGTAGCGACCGTGCATCCCCCGCTCGATGAGGATGGTTCCAGCCCCGCACATGGGGTCGAGGAAAACGTCGCCGTCCGCTGGCTCGGATAGCATTACCAAGGCCCGCGCCACCGTCGGCCGCAGCGAAGCCTCCACTTGCGCGACCTTGTAGGTGCGGTGACGCATGGTCTCGTCGGAAAGGCGCACCCCGCAGATCAACTCGCCTTTGGTCTCCAAACTCCACACCTCCAACAGCGCTTTCTCGGCCATGTGCTTCCAGCGCGGGAAGCGCCACGCCACGGCCCGCTGCAAGGCGCGGCGCATCTCTTGGCGCACATAGCGCTGCTGCCCGCCGCGACGCTGGGCCACGATTCGGTAGGTAATGCGCTTGATCCGCTTGGGGCGAGCGCGGCGATGCGCACCCACAGCCTCCTCAAAAAGCGGCGACTCCGCAACGAGTGCGCCGGCCTGTGCCAAACCCTCGCGCGACGTTTCCACCCTACCGCGCACCACCAGCGCAAACACATCCTCGGTCGTCCCCAATTCGAGCAAATCTTGCGGTGGAGCATCCGTCGCAAAGAACACCACGCCGCGCTGCTTGCCCTGCTGCTCGGCTCCCAAGCGAGCTGTGATTTCTCGTTGGGCGATCTCCTCTAGCCCAGGGGCGACGAACGCGTAGAACTTCACGGTTATTCGTAGAGGTCGTCTAGATCAGCGGCGGCCAGTTCGACCAAAAACTCGGCGAGTTGCGCTGCCACTTGCTTCAAGCAGCGGCGGCCCTTTTCCGGGGTAGCTTGGCGCGGGTCGCCGATGCCCGTGTCGTCGGTCGCCTGCGTCCAGTCGCGCTGGGTCCAGACCCAGCCTTCCCGCAGCGCGGCCATCTTAAACTTGTGCTCGCGGCCACTGCCCGCCTCCGATAGGGGCAGCACCCAATCCGGCCGCAAGTATTGCATGAGACTGGTTTCCATTTCGTTTGCATGGTCGCCGCCCTCCGCAAAAAGCTCCTGATCGGCAATGCGGTACCAATCCATGCAGCAAATAAACATCGCATAGCGCGGCAACAACTCTCGCACCATCTGTTTGAAGTCGTTGCCGCCGTGGCCGTTCACAATGAGCAGTTTGGGAATGCCCTGATGGGCGAGCGCTTCGACCAAGTCTTGCAGGACAGCGAACTGAGTCGAGGGATTGAGATTGAGGTCTAACTTGATGTCGAGCTGGCCGGTGTTGACGCCAAAGGGCACGGTCGGCAAGACGATGACCTTGGCGTCCTGCTCCCAAGCGATGCCGGCCGCAGCCGCGACGATCTCGTCGCACTGCACCACGTCGGTCGAATAAGGCAGGTGGTAATTGTGCGCTTCCGTCGCCCCCCACGGAAGGATCGCCACCTCGTACGGGGTATGCTCTACGGTCTGCCAATTGGTCTCGGCGAGAATGTAAGGTCTGCCGGGCATATAAGTTCCTTTACGATGTAAGCATCACTCGGTGCAAGGTCCGATACTCGGCTCCGGTCGGCTTGAGGATGCTTTCAATCAACTCCACCGCCTCCACCGGAACCTGCAACCGAGGCAACTCGCCACTCTGCTTGCTTCTCGGCGAACGCACCCTCGCCCGCACCCGACCCAGCGTCACGTGCGGACGAAAGTCCCGTTCCTCCGGCTCCCAACCCGCAGCACACACGACTTCTTCAACATCCCGTTGCAACGCACCCAACCGTCCGTCCGCATCCGCCACGCCAGCCCAAATAACCTTCGGCCGTCGGCGATTGGGAAAGCATCCGCTTCGCTCTACAGTTGCAGTAAACGCTTCATGCCGCGCGGCAACCGCCGTCAGTCCTTCCCGCAGCGCAGCGATTTGCGCGTCCTCAGCCGCGCCGAGAAAGCGCAGCGTCAAATGGAGATTCTCCGGCCGCACCCAACTCACACCCTGCGCCGGCCACAACGGTCGCATTGCATCGCTCAGTTTCCCTAGCTCCGCTGGCACCCGGAGGGCGACGAAGGCGCGACTAACGGGCACCGCAAGCCCGCAAGCAGGCGTTCAAATACCCCCGGCTCTCCGCGGCAATCGTCGCCACCTGCCCCAAGTCGTACTCCTTGGCACCAATCACTTCCAAGTTGGCCGCCACGTCTAGCCCCGATTCGTGCAGCACCTTGACATATCCGAACAAATCGATGTTGCCCCGCCCACACGCCTGCAACTCCGGCGCACCCGGCCCGCCTTCTGCCACAGCGCAATCCCGGATGTGCACGTGCTTGACCCGCGAGATAACCGCCGCCAGCGCCTCTACCGTATTCTCCCCCGCCCGATGGATGTGGCTCGGATCCATATCCACCCCAAACCCCGGCGAATCGATCCGCTCCATCGCTCGCAACGTGGTCGGCGTGTCGTAAATGCACTGCCCCACATGTGCCTTAGCACACAGCGTCACGCCGTGTTCGTGCGCCCTATCGGCCATCTTGCCCAGCAGCGCGACCTGCCGGTCAAAATCTTCCTCCACATCGCTTTTGCCCCCCGGGCCAACGTTGACGACGGGAATGCCAATCTCAGCGCCAGCCGCAAACGCCAGCATCAGCCGCTCTTCGTCGAGCGCGGCTTCTTCCATGGCCAGCAATTTTAGCTCGTATTTTTCCGCCAGCTCTTTGATCTGGTTGGCCTGCGCCTGCCAGTTGTCCAACTCCAAGTGTTCGCACATGCCCTTGATCGCCGAAAGCTCGACGCCATCGTAGCCAGCAAGGTGGATATGGCGCATCGCCGTTTCCAGATCGAATCCTGCAAAGAGCACCGAATTGGCCCCTAAATGAATCATTTTCGCAACTCCTCTTGGGTGATAAACAATTGATTTTACTGAATTACCGAGCGGTCATTATACGCAGATGAAAAAGGGCCGTCAAGCAACGGCGTAGAGAGTGCTTGCAGGAGTTTAGCGGTTCGTCAACGTTTCCGTCACCACCTACGCCCTACTCCCTCAACGCATCGCCAAAATCCCTTCGCTACATTCTGTACCCCTCCGCTTGCCCGCTGCACATTCGTATAGTATATTTTTGGATTCCTTTTTCCCGCCCCTCGCGCCTACACGAGTCATGGAAACACAAGATATCGTCGTCCGCGGTGCCCGCGTCCACAATCTCAAGAACCTTCATCTCACCCTCCCCAAAAACAAACTAATCTGCTTCACCGGCGTTTCCGGCTCGGGCAAATCCTCGTTGGCCTTCGACACCCTGTACGCCGAAGGACAGCGCCGCTACGTCACCTCGCTGTCGGCGTACGCGCGCCAGTTTTTGGGCCAGATGGAAAAGCCCGACGTCGATCAAATCACCGGCCTGTCTCCCACCATCTCCATCGCCCAGAAAACCGCCGGCCAAAACCCCCGCTCCACCGTCGGCACTATCACGGAAATCTACGACTACTTGCGCGTGCTCTTCGCCCGCGTCGGCACCCCGCACTGCACCGAGTGCGGCGCGCCGATCGGCGCACAGACTCGTGCGCAAATCGCCGCCCGCATCCGCGCCCTGCCGGTCAACTCGCGCCTGCACATTCTCGCCCCAGTCGTCCAAGAGCGCAAAGGCGAATACCACGAGCTTTTTGCCGACCTGCAAAAGGCTGGCTACATCCGCGTGCGCGTTGATGGCCAAATTTTCACCCTCGACCAAGCCCCCCAACTCGACCGCTACAGCCGCCACAACATCGAAGTCGTAGTCGATCGCCTGATCCTCCGCGAGGGGGAAAACCGCCGCTTGGAAGAGGCCATTGACAACGCGCTGCGCCTCGGACAGGGGACCTTTATCGTCGCCCGCGAAGGAGCCGCCGACTTCCTGCTCAGCGACCGCTTCGACTGCACGGCCTGCGGCATCTCCTATCAAGAGCCAACGCCGCAGATGTTCTCTTTTAACAATCCCCAAGGTATGTGCCCGGACTGCCACGGCCTCGGCACGCAAGTGCTGATGAGCGAGCGTCTGATGGTGCCCGACCCGGCCAAGGCCCTGCGCGCCGGGGCACTCGCGCCGCTCGGCGAGTTGGGTAGCAATCGCTGGCGCTTGCATCTATACGAAGGCGCGGCCGAGCACCTCGGCTTTGATCTCGACACGCCGTGGGGTGAACTCGCCGCTGAGCAGAAGCACGGGTTCCTCTACGGCCTCGGCGACGAAAAAGTCACCTTTACGTACACCAACCTCCGTGGCTCAAGTTGGTCGCACAACGACAAGTACGAAGGCGTCATCCCGTTCCTCGAAGAAAAGTTTCGCGGGGCCAAGGAGAAACAACGCCGCGAATTAGAGCAATACATGGGCGTGCAGCACTGTGAGCGGTGCGACGGCGGCCGCCTGCGGCCCGAATCCCTCGCCGTCAAAATCGACGGGCGCAACCTCCCGCAGCTAACTGCCATCCCCATCGAAGAAGCGCGCGACTTCTTTCGCGCCGTGGCCTTTGAGGACGCCAAGGCCCTCATCGCCGAAGAGGCGCTCAAAGAAATCCGCGGGCGCTTGCAACTCATGTGCGACATGGGCTTGGGCTATCTAACGCTCGACCGAGGCGCGCACACCCTGTCCGGCGGCGAGGCCCAGCGCATCCGCCTCGCCTCGCAGATCGGCTCCGGTTTAGTCGGCGTGCTGTACATCCTCGACGAGCCTTCCATTGGTCTGCACCACCGCGACAACCAGCGGCTGCTGGACACCCTCAAGCGCCTGCGCGACATCGGCAACACGGTCATCGTCGTCGAGCACGACGAAGAGACCATGCGCGAGGCCGATGTGATTGTGGACTTTGGTCCCGGCGCGGGTGAGCGCGGTGGTAAACTAGTCGCCTGCGGCCCGCCGAGCCACGTCGAGCACAACCCCCAATCCCTCACCGGGCGCTATCTCGCGGGCGAGGAAGCCATACCAATTCCCAACCAACGCCGCAACGGCAACGGCAAGTGGCTGGTCGTCGAAGGAGCGCATCAGCACAATCTCAAAAACATCGAGGCGCGCATCCCACTCGGCCTGTTCACCTGCGTCACTGGCGTCTCCGGCTCGGGCAAAAGCTCGCTGATCAACGACATCGTATTCAAACAGCTCGACTGCGTCCTCCACCGCGCCCTACACGAGCCGGGCGCACACGCGGCCATCCAAGGCGTGGAACACCTCGACAAAGTCATCCGCATCGACCAGAAGCCCATCGGCCGCACGCCTCGCTCCAACCCAGCCACGTACACCGATGCGTTCACGCCCATCCGCCAGCTCTTTGCCAAGCTGCCCGAGGCCCGCCTGCGCGGCTACCAACCGGGTCGTTTTTCCTTTAACGTCAAAGGCGGGCGCTGCGAAGCCTGCGCGGGCAATGGCGCGAACTTAGTGGAGATGGAGTTCCTCGCCGATATCTGGGTTACGTGCGAAGTCTGTGCGGGCCGCCGCTTCAACCGCCAGACCCAGACCATCAAATACAAGGGTCATTCAATCGCCGACGTGCTGGAAATGGAAGTCGAGGAAGCACTCAATCTTTTCGAGAACGTCGCCCCCGTGCGCCGCGTGCTCCAAACCCTGTACGACGTGGGCCTCAGCTACATCAAGCTCGGCCAGCCAGCTCCCACCCTGTCCGGCGGCGAGGCCCAGCGCATCAAGCTGGCCAAAGAACTCTGCCGTCGCAGCACGGGCCGCACCCTCTACATCCTCGACGAGCCGACCACCGGCCTGCACTTTGCCGACGTGGATAAACTGCTGCGCATCCTCCACACCTTTGCCGACCAAGGCAACAGCGTCGTCGTCGTCGAGCACAACATGGAGGTCATCAAAACCGCGGATTACATCCTCGACTTAGGTCCCGAAGGAGGCGAGGACGGCGGCTGGATCATTGCGGCCGGGCCGCCGGAAGCTGTGGCCCAAAACGCGCAATCGCACACCGGCCACGCGCTCAAAAAGGCGCTCAAATCGCAGCGAACCGCGCTGCCAGCGGCGGCGACCACCGGCCACGGCGAGGGCAACGGCTGGATCCGCGAGATCGAGATCCTCGGCGCGCGCCAGCACAACTTGCGCAATATCGACGTCAAAATCCCCCGCGACCAGCTAACGGTCATCTCCGGCGTCTCTGGCTCGGGCAAATCCTCGCTGGCCTTCGACACCCTGTACGCCGAGGGGCAGCGCCGCTACGTGGAGTCGCTGTCGGCGTATGCGCGGCAGTTTCTCGAACAAATGCAAAAGCCCAAGGTCGAGCGCGTCTCCGGGCTGTCGCCAGCCATTGCCATCGAGCAGAAAGCACCCAGCCGCAATCCCCGCTCCACGGTCGGCACGGTCACCGAAGTGTACGATTACATCCGCGCCCTGTACGCGGCCTTGGGGACCCAGTACTGCCCGCGTTGCCATGTGCCGGCCGGTACGCAGACCGCGCAGGAAATGGTCGAGCGCATCGCGCAGATGCCCGCCGGTCGCCGCATCCTCATCCTCGCGCCCATAGAGACGCGCCAAAACGAGGGCTACGAGACCCTGTTGGCGCGCGCCCGCAGCGATGGTTTCCTCCGCGCCCGCATCGACGGCACGGTCCACGACTTGCGCGAAGAAATCCAACTAGAGCGCCGCCATCGCCACCGCATCGAACTCGTCGTCGATCGCCTCGCCGTCCGCGCCAGCGACCGCGGCCGCCTCACCGAATCCGTCGAGCGCGCCCTAGAGTTGGGAGGCGGCGAGCTAGTCGTAGCCTCGCCCGACGATGAGAGCGAGGAACGCTTCAGCCGCCGCTACTCCTGCCCAGAGTGCGGCCAGGCCTTCTCGCCCCTGTCGCCGCAGTGTTTTTCCTTCAATCACCAGCAAGGCATGTGCCAAGTTTGCGAGGGGTTGGGGTTGGGGGAAGGCGTCGATCGCGAGCGGGTCGTAGTGCCCCATCTCAGCGTGCGAGAGGGGGCCATCCGCGCTTGGGGGCCAGTGCAAGACCCGGCGTTTGACCGCCTGCTCTCGGTCGCGGGAGATGCCTTGGGCTTTAGCTTGGACACGCCGTATGCCGCGCTCGCGCCCGAGGCCCGACGCGCCTTGCTCTACGGCGCGCCCGAGCAGCAATTAACTGTAGAAGACCTCGGCTTCCGCTACGCTGGTGTTCTGCCGCCCCTCGACGAGTACGCGAGCACCAGCAAGCGGCATCGACACCTCTTGGGCCAAGTCCCGTGTTCGGCGTGTGAAGGCAGCCGCCTTAAGACCGACAGCCGCGCCGTGTACCTGCGCGACAAGAGCATCGTCCAAGTCGCCCGCCTGCCCATTGCCGAGAGCTTGCCTTTCTTCCGCGACATGCAGCTCCACGAGCGCGAGCGCGACATCGCCGGCGAGCTGCTGCAAGAAATCCGCACGCGCCTCGGCTTTTTAGAGCGCGTCGGTCTCGGTTACATCGACTTGGAGCGCCGCGCCGCAACCCTGTCCGGCGGCGAGGCCCAGCGCATCCGCCTCGCCTCCCAGATCGGCTCCGGCCTTACCGGCGTGCTCTACCTGCTCGACGAGCCGACCATCGGCCTGCATCCGCGCGACAACGCCCGGCTGTTGGACGCCCTCAACTCCCTGAAGGACTTGGGCAATACCATTGTATTAGTCGAACACGATCGCGACACGCTCGAAGGAGCCGACCACATCGTCGATCTCGGCCCAGGCGCAGGCAGCGAGGGGGGCAACCTCGTTGCGGCCGGGATACCCAGCCAACTCGGCAACGGTCGGCAGTCGCTCACCAGCGCGTACCTGCGCGGCGAATTGCACATCCCGGTTCCGGCCAGCCGCCGCAAGCGCCGCAAGGGACAACTCGTGGTGCGCGGCGCGCGCCAGCACAATCTCAAAAACATCGACGTACCCATCCCACTTGGCCGCCTCGTGTGCGTCACCGGCGTCTCGGGGTCGGGCAAGTCCTCGCTCGTCGAAAGCGTGCTCTTCAACGCGCTCGCCAACGAACTGCACAAGGCCAACCGCCCGGTCGGCGAGCACGACCAAATCGACGGGGTTGAGCACATCGACAAAGTCATCCACATCGACCAAACCACCATCGGCCACTCCCCGCGCTCCACCCCGGCCACGGTCATGGGCGTCTTCGACCTGATGCGCCAACTCTACGCGGACCTGCCGGACGCCAAGGTCGCCGGTTTTGCGGCCGGGCGCTTCAGCTTCAACAAGCCCGGAGGCCGCTGCGAAACCTGCGAGGGGCTGGGGCAGCGCTGCATTGAGATGCACTTCTTGCCCGATGTGTGGGTCGAATGCGACCACTGCCGCGGCCAGCGCTACATGCCCGAGGTGCTACGGGTGCAGTTCAAAGGGCATTCGATTGCCGACGTACTGCAAATGCGAGTGCGCGACGCGCTCGTCCTCTGCGAGAACATCCCCCGCATTCGCAAGCGCCTGCAAATCATGGAAGACGTCGGTTTGGGCTACATGTCCTTGGGGCAATCCTCCACCACCCTGTCCGGCGGTGAAGCCCAGCGGCTCAAGCTGGCCGCGGAATTGTGCCGCCCCGACACCGGGCAAACCCTCTACATCCTCGACGAGCCAACCACCGGCTTGCACTTGGCCGACATTGAGTGCCTGCTCGCCGTACTCCACCGCCTCGTCGATGCCGGCAACACCATGGTCGTCATCGAGCACAACATGGATGTCATCAAGACCGCGGATCACCTCATCGACTTGGGGCCAGAGGGAGGCGATCAAGGGGGAATGCTCGTCGCCGCAGGTGCGCCAGAAAAAGTCGCCCAGAGCCGGCAATCGCACACCGGGCGCATTCTCGCCGATGTGCTGCGACGCGACAAAAAGGCGCGGTGAGCATGAGCGAGTTGCACCTGCCCCAACGCGCCTTTTTCGAGTTTTCCTTTCGCTGTCCGAGGCGGGAAAAGCCGCCCAAAATCGATGGCAACCTACGAGATTGGGACGACGCCGAGCGCGTGCCCGACCTGATGGCCGTCGATGGCCACCAGCCCTTTGCCTCGGTCTATATGGCTTACGACGACAGCGGCCTGTATTTTGCCTGCGAGGTCAAGAGCAAGACGACCTACAAGCTCAATCCGCTCCAACCTGCTGACGGCGACAGCCTCGAACTGTTCATCGACACCCGCGACGTCAAAGAGCACCGCGCCAACCGCTTCTGCCATCGGTTTTACGTTTTGCCCGGCGGCAGCGGCAAGGACGGCAAGCAACCCATCGCTCGCCAAACCTCCATTGAGGACGCCCGCGAGCAGGCACCGCCCTGCCCGGAAGACTCGATTCAGACCGGCCTGCGTCGGCTCAAGCGGAGCTATCAGCTAGAGATCAAACTGCCGGCCGCAGGTCTCAATGGTTTTGCGCCGCGAGAGTTCAGCCGGGTGGGGTTTGCATACCTGTTGCACGACTCACAGCACGGCACCCAGTCTTGGTCGTCGATCTCGGACATGGGCGTAGAGCGCGATCCGAGCACTTGGGGCACGGCCGAACTAGTGGGCTAGGACAGTCGGCGTCCTTTTACCTATCTTATATTTCTTATATTTAAGATAGATCGTCTATCCGCGCATTCACCTAAGACCATTGCCAATGCCTAATTCCGTTGTAATTCACCGGGTTTTCGGAGTGGGGATTTTCGTGCTGACGTTGGGGATGTACGTAAAGACCCTCGCGCCGACCACGTCCTTTTGGGACTGCGGCGAATTCATTGCCACGTCCTATATCCTCGGCGTACCCCATCCTCCGGGCGCTCCTTTGTACGTGCTGCTAGGGCGGGTCTTCACCCTGTTCCCCTTCGGCGAAGTCGCCATCCGCGTCAACTTCATGTCCGCGCTGACCTCCGCGCTGGCGATTTGGTGCGTCTATCTATCGACCGTCGCACTCGGGCGGCGGGCCTTGGGCGGCCAGCCCCTGCAACCGCTGGGCGACGCCCGCGACCTCGGCGTCCTCGCCGGTGGGGCTGTGGCCGCGCTGACGTTGGCGTTCTCCTACACCCAGTGGTACAATGCCTCCGAAGCCGAGGTGTACGGCTACTCCATCTTGTTCACTTGTTTGGGGCTGTGGTTGATTTTCTATTGGGAAGGCAGCGGCGCTGGCGCGGCCAACGACCGCTGGCTGTTGGCGCTGGCGTATTTGTTCGGCCTCGGCGGCGGCGTGCATCTGTTGTGCTTGTTGACGATTCCATCGCTCATGCTGCTGGCGTGGTTTGCCGACCGCGAGCTGCGGCGGCTGATCGTGCTGCTGGTCGGCTGGGGCGTGGTCAGCGGGTTGGGGCTGGTAGCATTGGGTCCGGGGGCTGGCTCGAATGGGGTGATGGTGCTGGGGCTGGCTGGGCTACTGGCGTACCTGTACGGCCAAGATCGGCGGCTGTTTGTACTCCTGCTAGGCGTCCTCGTGCTGTTCGCACTGGGCTATTCCACGTATGGCGCACTGTACATTCGCTCTGGCCTGAATCCGGCTATCGACGAGAACGATCCAGAGACTTGGGTGGCGTTCCTCAAGTTCCTCAACCGCGAGCAATACGGCACTGAGAGCATGCTTACTACCATGCTGACGGCGCGGGCGAGCCGCACCTATCAGTTCTGGGACCAGCAGATGAAGTACTTCTTTCAGCAGTTTCCCTTTCCGCTGTTGGAGCGGGTCGAGGTGTTCCGCAAGGCCACCATAAATATACCGGATCCAGTGTCCATTTCGCTGGTGCCGTACGGGCTGGGGCTGTGGGGGCTGTGGTGGCACGGGCGGCGGGACTGGCGGCGGTTCGGGGGCGTGTTGCTGCTGTTCTTGGTGATGGGGTTTGGGCTGTCGCTGTACTTGAACATGCCCGACCCGCAGCCGCGCGAGCGACACTACGTGTTCGGCGGGATGTACTTGGCATTCGCGCTGTGGATCGGGTTGGGCTGGCTGGGCATAGTCGAGGCAGTGCGGCAGCAGTGGGGAAAAAATCGAGCGGTCGTGCTAGCCGTGGCCGCGGCGGGGTTGCTGCTACCAGCCGGGGTGGCCGCGCGGCTCTATCACGTGCAAGACCGCACGGGCGACTATATCGCCTATGATTACGCGTACAACATGCTGACGAGTTGCGAGGAAGGCTCCGTCCTGTTCACCAACGGGGACAACGACACCTTCCCGCTGTGGTTCTTGCAAGAAGTAGAAGGATTGCGGCGCGATGTGCGGGTGGTCAACTTGAGCCTGTTGAACACCAACTGGTACATCAAGCAACTGCGCGACCGCGAGCCGCGCATCGACATTCGCTACACCGACGACTTCATCGACTCAGTGCTCACCGACACGCAGATGGTCGATTTCTACAAGCGGTACTGGCCCGAACCCAAGGTGCCGCCGGAGCTAAAGAAACTGGGAATCGACGTGGAAGTGAGCGCGCCTCCTGAGTACCCAATCCTCCGCGTCCAAGACGTCATGGTCATCAAAATTCTGGCTTGGAACGAGTGGAAAAAACCCATCCACTTTGCCATCACTGTTCCCACTAGCAATCTGCTCAATCTCGACCCCTATCTGACGATGGTCGGCATGAGCGTAAAAGTCTCACCCGAGCCTACAGACGGCGTCGATGACGCGGCCCTAGAGCGCAATCTGCTCAAAAAATACCGCTTCCGCGGCCTCAACGACCCATCCTTGTACAAGGACGAAAACTCCGAGCGCCTCTTGGGCAACTACTGGGCTTGTGTCATGCAATTGTCCCGCAGTTACGAGGAGCAGGGGCGCAAAGATGAAGTGCCGCAACTCATGCAGTGGGCGCGGGACAATATCTACATAAGCTGGGAAAACCACTATGCGGCGGCCGATTACTTCAGCACCCTCGGCCAGCACGACATCGCAAGCGATCACATTCACGACGCCGTGCTGTTCCTCATCGAGCGCGTGGGCGTTGAGCCAGCCGCCACCTACGACAATATCATTGCGCTGACCGGCGTGCTGATCCAAGAACCCTACTCGGCCTATGATCGCGCCGTGGGCCTCTATCATCAAGCCATCGCCCTCGCGCCAAAACGCTGGGAGGGCTACTACGAATTAGCGGCCACCCTCCAAGCCAAGGGCGATGTTGCCGGGGCCCTGGCCGTCCTCCAGCAATACAAAGAGCAGTACGGCGAGCGGCCGGAGTTGGTCGAGGCCGAGGGCATCCTCCGCCAATCCACCACTCCATGACCGAGGCCGTCACCGTCGTCATCCCGCACTACCGCGCAGACGTGCTCTACGACTGCGTGGCCTCAGTCTATGCACACAGCAATTACCCCGTCTGTGTGCTCGTCGTTGACGACGGCGGCAACGCGCCTAGCTTGCAGCGGGCCAAAGCCGCCTTTCCCGCGCTAGAGGTCTTGCCCAACGAGCGCAACTTAGGGTTTGCCGCGGCCTGCAATCGCGGCTTGGCAGCCGCCCACACTCGCTACGCCGTGCTGCTCAACGACGACACCCGCGTCGAGCCGAATTGGCTTGCTCCCCTCGTCGCCATGGCCGACAGCGATCCTCGAATCGCCGCCTGCCAGCCCAAGCTGCGCTCGGCCAGCGCGCCCGACCGCTTCGATTACGGAGGCGGAGCTGGCGGCTATATCGACGCCTTGGGCTACGCCTTTTGTCGGGGGCGGCTCTTCGACCGCTGCGAGCGCGACGAGGGCCAATACGATGCGTCCGTCCCGCTCTTTTGGGCCTGCGGCGCAGCCCTTTTCCTCCGCGTTGCCGCAGCTCGCCAAGTCGGGTTTTTCGACCCCGATTACTTCATGCACTTTGAAGAAATCGACTTGTGTTGGCGTCTCCAGCTCGCTGGCTACCAAATCCGCGCCGTGCCGCAATCTGTGGTCTTTCACCACTCGGGCTTTTCCCAGCCTCCGGCCACCTTCCGCAAGACGTATTTCAACCACCGCAACAGCCTCGTCACGCTGTGCAAAAACGAGGGGTTGCGCCGTCTGCTGTGGCTGCTGCCCTTGCGCCTATGGCTGGAAGTGCTGGCCGTGTTCTACTACCTTCGCCGAGGCCAGTGGTCCAGTGCCTTGGCCCCTTGTGCGGCCTTGTTTTGGTGCCTTGTGCATCCGCGCAACATCTATCGCCGCCGCCGCCAAAGCCAAGCCATCCGCAGCGCAGCAGTTGCACGCGACGGCGTCTATGCGGGCAGCATCCTCTACCAGTACTTTGCCCGCCGCGTCCAGCGCGCCTCCGCGCTTTTGCCCGAGCCATGAGCCGCGTCGTCCTCGGCTGCGAACGCCTGCTTGTACAAGCCGACCTGATCCGCGATCGGCGCGTCGGCCTGATTACCAATCACTCGGGCGTCGATGCGCGTCTGCAATCCACCGCCGACCGGCTACACCAATCCGACCTCTGTACGCTCGTCGCCTTGTACGGGCCGGAGCACGGAATCCGCGGCACCGCGCAGGACGGCGAACACATCGCCCATTCCACCGATGAGCGCACCCGCGTGCCAACCTACAGTCTTTACGGCCAAGTGCGCGCACCGGACGCCGCCATGCTCGCCGACGTCGAGTTGATGCTCTTTGACATCCAAGACGTCGGCGCGCGCTTTTACACCTATCTCTACACCATGAGCCTGAGCATGGCCGCCTGCGCCCAAGCGGGCATACCCTTTCTCGTCCTCGACCGTCCCAACCCCATTGGCGGCCAAGCCATTGCTGGGAATTGTCTCGACCCAGCGTTTGCCTCTTTCGTCGGACAATATCCCATTCCAGTGCGCTACGGCCTGACCATCGGCGAACTCGCCCGGCTCTTCAATGAAGAGTACGGAATCGGCGCGGACCTGCACGTCGTCGCCATGGAGGGCTGGCAACGCTCCTTTTACTGGGAGGACACCGGCCTGCCGTGGGTGCCGCCGTCGCCCAACATGCCCAGCCCAGAGACGGCAGTGATCTATCCGGGAACCTGCTTCTTTGAGGGGACCAATGTGTCTGAGGGACGGGGGACGGCCAAGCCTTTTGAGCAGTTTGGCGCGCCGTTTATCGACGGGGCGCGCCTAGCCGATGCGCTCAATAGCCGCGCGCTGCCCGGGGTGGGCTTCCGCCCGGTGTTTTTTCAGCCGACGGCCAGCAAGTACGCGGGCGAGACGTGCGAGGGGGTTCAAGTCCACGTCCTCGATCGCTTAGCCTTCGAGCCTGTCGGCGTTGGCTTTGAGGCGCTCGCGGCCGTGCGTCGGCTCTACCCGAGCGAATTCGCCTGGCGCGTACCCGCCGGTGGCATCCACAACTTCGACCGCCTCGCCGGCACCGACCAGATCCGCCGCGCACTCGACGCGGGCGCAGAAGTTTCCGAGTTGCAGGCCGCTTGGGACGAGGCATGCCGAGACTTTGACGCTATTCGCCGCCGCTACTTGATGTATTCTTGAACGCGGTTGTCTCGCCGCGCGATCTTTGTTATCGTTCACATCAGCACTCGTTACACCTGCTACCTGTCATGCCTGCACCGCTCCAAATCGGCACCCTGTTGGTTGCCACGCCCGCGCTCGAATCACTCGCCTTCGACCGCACGGTCGTGCTCATTACCCACTATAGCGAAACAGACATCACGATGGGCTTGGTGATCAACCAGCCCCTCGGCAAGCGGATCCGGCGCTATGCGACTGATTCCCTGCAACAACTCACAGGCGGCGAAGATGCGTGTGCAGAGTTGGGGCGGATATTCTATCAGGGGGGGCCAGTGCATCAGCGCTATCTTTTCTTTTTGCACCGACTCGATGGCTTAGTCGAAGGGGGGACGAAAATCCTCGACGGCCTCTATTTGGGTGGCAACCTCGATACCAAGTACGCTGAGGCCGATATCCTCCGACCCGACGCGCCGCGGCTGCGGTTCTACTTGGGCTATGCCGGCTGGGAGCCGGGCCAACTAGAATCCGAGATTAGTGCCGGTACTTGGTTTTTGGCCCCAGGCCAACCCGAGGTAGTCCTTGCGTCCACGCCTGAGACCATGTGGCAAACCGTGATGTATTCCTTGGGGGGCAAATATCGCCCCATCTCCGTGTTCCCCAAAGACCCGTCCGTCAACTAATTAGCATACCATGCCCCGCTTGGCGCGGATGCCGTGCGCGGGCGGGTCGTCGCCGATCCAGCGGTCGTCTATTGGCTCGTGGGACCGCTGGTAGCGCGTATCGGAAGACAGGCGAATGCGGTCCGTTTGGTTGTCTGAGCTGGCGTGCAACAGATACATGCAGAAGACCAGCAAATCCCCCATCTGGTATTCGGCCGTCAGCCAGCGGCCCTGTAGCTTTTCGCGCACGGCAATCGCGTCGTGCGAGTAGGCCCCGGACGAGTTCCAGCGGACTTGCGCGCGTTCTTCTTGGGTCAGTTCGCGGTCCTGCTGCTGAGCAGCCGTGACGATTTGGCGCGCGGTGGGGCCATCGTTTTCGCAAAACGCATCCACATCGGTCTGGCCGTAGCCTTGTTTCAGGGCTTCGTTCTTGTGCGACCCCTCTAACACCATTAGCCCCCCCATCTCGTAGGGCACGTCGCTGAAGGGCGTCCACGACGTGTAGAGCGCCTTGGTGCCTCGGCCCATATAGACGATGTCGCAATGCGGGGTAGTCGCCGTGTGCGTGCCCGGCTGCTTGGCGCGGAACCAAGTGTAGTCGTAATGCCTAACCGGGCCGCCCAAGAGGAATTCGTAAAAGGCCATCATCGGGCCGTCGTAGAGGACCTTGTCCAGCGGCGGGTTGTTGCGCGCTAAAACTGGCATAAAAGGGCCTGTGGCCGCCGGATTGACCGTCTTGCCGGTGGCCACTACGCCTTCCATCGGCGGTCGCGTCGGGTCTAGTACCCCGGCCTTGAAGAGGCGATCGCACAATTCGGCCCGCGCTGCCAGCACGTCGCGCCGATCCAAATACCCCGGCAAAAACAAATATCCATCTTCTTCCATCCGCTCCCAGAGCGCGTCTCGATCATTAATTATATCATCCGAGCGGCGGAGTTCGCCCACCTGATCCATGGCGATCGGCTTGCCGCTATACGTGAGTTGAGGTATAGTTGCCGTAGTCATAGGTCGTCCTTTCTAAGTCTAAAATTACGCTGCTGGTCCTCGTAAGGAAACACCCATTGACCAAAAGGACGGAATAACGTCCCCCTCTTTGTTCGAATGAGCGGAGCAACATCTTGATTGACCTAACGTGCCTTAATTATTACATTTAGACCCATCCCCAATACTCCCTATTGGCTTTTTGAGCGAGAAAAATAATGTACATTCGTTCGCTATGCGTTGCTGTATGTTTATTCTGCGTACCGTTGCAAGCTGCCGACTTCGACCCCGGCCAGAGGCCGCCGTATGCCGCTGCCCTTTTGCTCGAAGCCGAAAGCGGAACCGTCCTTTTTGCCCATCACCCAGACAGACAGCGCTCGCCAGCCAGCACCCAAAAGCTGGTGCTCAAACTGGTGGTCTTGGAAATGGTCAAAGCCGGCGAGATCTCATTAGAGGATTCGGTCTGGGTCTCCCGTCGTGCGGCGCGCACCGGCGGCTCTCAGGTTTTCTTGAAGCAAGGCGAGGTCTTTACACTGCGAGAACTGATGGAGGCTGCGGCCATTTCCTCGGCTAACGATGCTTGCGTTGCCATTGCCGAGCACGTCAGCGGCTCGACCTTCGGCTTTGTCAGGCTGATGAACAAGCGTGCCCGAAGCCTCGGGATGCACGACACGCGTGTTGTCAATGTCCACGGCCTCGACAACACGCCACGCGGCAAGGGCAACCTAAGCACGGCCTACGACCTCTCCAAAGTCGCCCGCGAGCTCATCTTGGGCCACCCGGAGACCCTAGAATGGTCATCTACCCGCCGCAAGCCTTTCCGCAACGGCAACTTCACGCTTCGCGCCACCAACAAGCTGCTGGGGCGGTTCCGAGGGCTTGACGGGCTAAAAACTGGCTATACGCGGCGCGCCGGCTCCTGCCTCGTTTCCACGGCCATGCGCCACGACATGCGCCTAATCTCCGTAATTTTGGGAGCCTCCTCTGCGAGCGCCCGCAACCGGGAGACTCGCCGCCTGCTAACTTGGGGCTTTGAAAACTTCTCGCGCGTGCCCATCGTCGAAACCGGCGAGCTGATGGGCAAGGTCGCGCTCAACTGGGGAATAGAGCCAGAAGTGCGCGTCTTGGCCCAAGACACCATAGTCGCCGTGCTTACCCCCGAACAGGAAAAACAGCTCGTCCACCACCTAGAGTTGCCCGAGGAATTTCCAGCACCGGTCGCAGCCGGAACTGAAATGGGCAAGCTGCGAGTCTCGCTGGGCGACAGCCTACTGGCCGTGGTGCCCATCCACGCTGAAAAGAGCATCGACCGCATGGGGCTGTGGGACAAGCTGATGACGTATTTTTAAGCGCGGCTATTTGTGGTACCGCCCGCCGCTTAAAATATCAAAGGACCGATACAAGGCTTCCAACAACAGCAGACGCGCTAGCTGGTGGGAAAAAGTCAGCGGCGACAGTGACCACTGCTCTTGTATTTGAGATTCTACTCCCGTCGGCATTCCCTCAGCCTCTCCGATTACCAGCACTAGGTGCGAGCGGCCTTGGTTCATCAGCCGCTGGAGCCGTTGCGCCAACTGCTCAGAAGTAAACTGTTCCCCTTCCACGTATAGCCCAACTACATACGTCCCTTTCAACAGCCGGTCCGGCAGGCCGCCCCGCGCCTTGCCTGACCAGAGCGCGACCCGCGCCTGCCGCGAGAGCCGCTTGATATACTCCTGCTCGGCGGCTGCTAGCGCTGAGTTGCGGTGTTTCTCGTAGGAGATAATGCTGATCTGCATCGGCATTAGTAGTGATCTGGCGCAATCGACAAGGCCCGGTTCTCCAGCGGCAAGGCCACCCGCGCCCCACCCTGCCGATGCGACTCGACGATTGCGAAAATTAGCTCTTGGCTGCGGCAGGCGAGCGTTAGATTGCCTTGCGTATCGCCGTCCTCGTCGATGGCCCGGACAATGTCCTCCATCCCGCGCAGCGTGCCGCTCTCAATGACAGCTTCGGGCGCAGCTACCGGGCGCAACTCGCCGTGCTCGTCTTTCTTGCGCAGGCTATAGCCCATCCCATTGCTCAGGGTGCGCAGCGTGCCCTCGGTGCCGCTGATTTCAAATTCCCAGCCGGGCGCACCCACTAAGTACGCGTGAATCCCGTTTTTGAACTGCACGTATCCATTGCTGATCCTCGGATCTATGGTCAGCCGGTCGCCCTCCCAATCTGCGACCTCTGCCTGTACCGTCCCTTGGGCGAATTCCGCTTCCGAGTCCAGCGCGAAAAAGAGCATCATGTCGGCCGCGTGCGTGTGCCCCCATTGCGCCACGCTGATCCCGCAGTTTGCCACGACCGCTTGCACTTCGCCGATGTCGCCGCGCTCGATCATGGCGCGCGCATCGCGGTAGAGCGCGGCATAACGCCGCTGCGTGCCGTAGTTGAATTTGACGCCTCGCGGCATGCAGGCTTGCAGCATGGCGTCCATCTCGTACACGGCGTTGCACAGCGATTTCTCGCAGTAGATACCTTTGACGCCAGCTTCGGCGGCGAAAATCACCTGTTCGGCGTGCGGACCCGGCCGGGTGGCAATGCTGACCACGTCGAGGTTTTCGCGCTCGATCATTTCCCTGTAGTCGGCATAGGCTCGTTGGGCACTGTAGCGGTCGCGGATGCGTTCGGCCTTCTCCGCGATCGGGTCGCAGACGGCGACCAGTTCCATCCGCTCGCAGGCGACGATGGCCGCGGCGTGCGAATACGGCAGAAAGAGCTGGGCATTGGGGCCACCTTTGACTTCGTCGTCGATGGTGGCACCCATGCGTCCGCAGCCGATGAGTCCAACTCGGTAGGTAGTAGGCATTGTGCTCTCCTCTTCGCGCAATCTTGACGCAGTTGGTGTGCTGGGATATATTATTGACCCGTCTGCAATTAGACAACACGAGGGCGATTAGCTCAGCTGGCTAGAGCGCCTGCTTGACATGCAGGAGGTCCGCAGTTCAAGTCTGCGATTGCCCACCATCTTCTAAGCCCCTGACTTTTCAGGGGCTTTCTTTTTATCCCCTAGTGGGTGCCTTGGCCTTAGGCAACCCCTCGCCAAGCTCGGGTTCGCAAACCGATAAACGTTAGCCGACACTCATGATTTGGTAATGACTGAAGATCTTGTTCAGCGCGATCAAGTAATTCGTAAGGAAGCCGATGAACTCCTTGGACCCAAAGGGTTGAGAAGCTTACTCGAAGACTACGGTACTCTCCACGTCACGGGTAGTTACGCCCTACAACTTATGACCTGGAAGGATCTCGATATCTATCTCGAACAGACAGATCTATCTGAGGAATCGTTCTTTTCTTTAGGAGGTAGGATTGCATCATACCTAGCTCCAGTAAAAATGAGTTTTCGCAATGAACGTATTAATCGGACACCGAATTTGCCGCTAGGTCTTTATTGGGGTGTCTATCTTGGAGACGAGAGGAAAGGTGCCTGGAAGATCGATATTTGGGCCGTTGATTCCCAAGAATGCGAGAGGCAACTTCAGTTCACCCGACGACTCGCAGCGTCTCTGACGCCTTCATTTCGTCGTAAGATTCTCAGTATCAAACGGGTCTGTTGGAAGGATCCTGGCTATCGCAAGGCTTATACGAGCCAAGACATATACCGTGCGGTGATAGAACAAGGCGTTGAGGACTTTGATAGCTTTAAGGAACAAATGAAGAGCAAGGGTGTGACCGTCGGCTAACACCTGTGCCCCCGGCTCGAGGCAGTGCGGCTCCTCGCCCAACCGCTACGCGGTTCGGGGGCACAGAAACGTTAGCCGAGATGAGATAGGTTTCCTCCAGATGCCCACGACGTACTCTTCCTAATGGATCTGAGAGAAAAATCAGAGCGGTGGCGACAGGTTGTCAAAGAAGAAGATATATGGTGACCAGCTATTCAGCAGATATGCGATCGTGCAAGTATAGTCTATAGATCGATACGGACGGATTTTCATTCTAACAACGCTGTTTTTCTACTCGATCATCACTACGTCGTAAAATTGTACGCTCCGGATCAACAAGACTCTTTCCGCGTTGAAGAAGGGGCTTTACGCATTTTAGCGACAACCCCGGCCCTGCCAATCCCCCCCTTGTTAGCCGTCGGCGATCTTAACGGTTTGCTCTCTTGTCCTTATATAGTTATGGGTATGGTATCGGGCATGCCTTTAGATGAGCTTCGAGGAAGATTTGGCTCTGGCGATCTCGTCAATATTGCAACACAGTTAGGCACGGTTATGGCTCGTTTTCACGGTAGTTATTTTTCCGGCAAATCTCAGATTGGACAAGCATATGGGGCCTGGAATACGCTTTATGAAAATCGGCGGCACCAATTCATTGAAAATCTTGGACAGACCGTTTCTTTAGACGAAAATTACCGTCGCAGACTGATGGCCTTTTTCCTACACAGTTGGGAAGCAGCCCCTAAGTTGGCTACGCTCCTTGAATCAGAGAATGCTCCAGACATTAAGGATATTGGAGCATTGCTAGATTGGCTTTGGCCAAGAGAATTGGAAACTTCATGAGCATGGAACAGGTTTCACTTCGGCTAACATCAAACCCACGGCTCCGCTTCGCTCCGCCAAACCCCTTCGGGGTTCGTGGGTTTGAAAAACGTTATACGAAAGCCTGCTCAGATCCACGGAGATTAGAATGAGGACATTCGGTCGAGGTGACCAGGTTGTATGGCGCTCGCTTCCGGAAGGGAATGTCGGCTATGTCTTTCCTGCTACGATAGTCTGCGACGACGATGATGTGATCGGGCTGTTCCAGCACACGGGAAGCATCTGCAAAAAACGGACAGGGAAACGAGGTGGCCCAGGCGGAAGAAACATGCTTCCGGGTGGGTGGGACGGTGGCTACTCAGATAGAGAATGGACCGGCAGAAGCAATTTGCACCTCCACAAGATGGGATCCGGTCACACCGTTATTCGCTCGTGGGATCCGGATCAGCAACGCTTCGCGGGATGGTATGTAAACCTCGAAGCGGAGTGGGTTCGCACGCCCATCGGGTTCGATACTCGGGACCTGATTCTGGATGTGACAGTCGCTGACGATCTGTCCTCTTGGTGCCTAAAAGATGAGGACGAGCTCCAATGGGCTCAGGATGAAGGCATTGTATCTGCTGATGAGGCCTTATTTGCTAAGTCGGAGGCCAACACCGTCGGAGAAGCCCTCAAGAATCGCTCTTGGCCATTCTTCGAGGACTGGTCTGGGTGGCAACCAGATCCCGACTGGCCAGTCCCTCTTGTTCCATGCGACTGGGATAAACACTGACCATTTAAGTATTAGTGGTGGCAATCGTATAACAGCAGCGTTCCCGGCTCCGGCCTTTCGGCCTTCGCCCAACCGCTGCGCGGTTCGGGAACGCGCGGACCGTTATAAGTCATTGAGAATAGGCAAGTGGTATTGACACTCCATCAACGATCATGCTAATATGATTGTATTGTTAAGAATTCCTATCATCCTATCAGAAAACTCAGGATGGAGGTTCCTCTGTAATCTAAATCCTAACTTTCTCATCAGATTCTGCGAAGGGATATTATCCTGGTTAGTAACGGACACAATCCTTCGAAGTTTCAATTCGGTAAAAGCGTGTTCGACTAGGGCGTGGCAGGCTTCGAACGCAAAGCCCTGACGCCGGTAGTCTATACCTATATGATATGCAAGTTCTACTTCAATCGAATGATATAGATTGGCGGGATCATCCTCGAATTGCAAGAAATCGGTCAAATAAGAGTCAAGGCCACATCTACCTATGAAACTTCCATCGGTTTGTAAAGTTACTGCCCACCATCCCAAACCGGGTTCCAGTGCGTCATTGGTTAGGTAGGCGTGAATACGGTCGATTCTCTGCTCAAGGGAGATCTGTCCAGCGTGCTTGGGGTCTTCGTCAACGATGCGATAAAAGTCCTTGGCGTCATCCAACGTCAGGGGACGAACAATAAGTCTCTCAGTATGAAATGTTTTCTTCATAATAAATCCCTCCAAAAATAGCCACAGCTTTGGGTACTCTTGTCTTCTGCAAATCAAACTAATAGGAGCGATAAAGAGAATGAGTCGAAGGAACTGATATAATGTCAAACTCTTTTCTACTCTGTTTTCAATGAATGGGTTGCATGCTAAATTATATAGTCAACGACTTATAACACCGCAATGCACGCGGCGTCGCTTACGCTCCTTGGGGCTTCGCCCACCCCGTATTCGCGGGGTCGTGCATTGTGAGGGCGTTATGCGCAATTTGATGAACTGATATGGAGCTGCGGGAACCAGTCGACTTTCCAGAGGGACTAGCGCCAACAGTTGTTGCCGAGCAGCTTCAGGAGCTCGGTGTGTCAGAGGGTTCGACTGTTCTAGTACATTCCTCTTTACGCAAAATTGGGCCTATTCAAGGAGGCGGCAATGGTCTACTTGAAGGCATTCAGATAGCGATTGGTAGCTCTGGCGCGGTGATGGTCGTGTCATTTTGTTTCGACTCGATGGACCCGGCATGTCATTGGAATCCACCAAAGCCGGAGGATTTGGAAGCCAAGCGTAGGGAGGTCGCTCCTTTGAGCGTCGAAGCGCCAATTGACCCGTGTCTTGGGATGTTTCCAAGAATTGTGTGGCGCACTCCGGGTGCGGCTCGTTCGCCCTGTTTGTCTTTCGTTGCGCTGGGAAATCGTGCCGAGGAGTTGGTGACCAACCAGGATATGGGTAGAATCTATGGCCCGAACGGTGCGTTTGGGGGACTGAGCAGCGTAAACGGATGGGTCCTGTACGCCGGAGTGGGGTTTGAGGCCGCCACGTCGGTGCATCGCGCCGAAGATCACATGGACATGCCGTACCTAGCACGGGACGTTCCGCTTCGTATCAAGATCGCCGATGACGAGTGGTCAGAGTTCCCCGAAGGCCGGGACTACGGATGTAGTGCCAACTTCAAATCGGTGTTGTCCGTGCTTCAATCACGAGGCGAGCTGCACGAGGGAAAGGTGGGTAAAGCCCATGCGTTCCTTGTTCGTCATGACCGCATTGTGGAGGCGGCGATCTTTCTTTTGGAATCTGACCAAGCTGCTTTATTGTGCTCCAAACCGGGCTGTGAGTGGTGTGCGCGGGCGCGTCGCATATTAGCAGGTGAAGAAGTGGGATCAAACTGCGCATAATACGTCCGTGCCCAGCTTCGGGCATTCGCCCTACGCGCAACCGGCTGCGCCGGTTCGGGCACGGCGAGAACGTTAGATGAAATAGGGAAAGTGAAGCAAATCCTTGCAGTATATCTCCATATTATCGAGCAATAAGACGCTGCACTGGACGAGGAATCCGTTGCGCTTCTATCCCCGCCGGTGAGTTTGAACGGTAGATCCTACTTCATCTAACACGACCGTGCGCAGCTCAGTCCTGACGGGCTTCGACCCAACCCACATTCGCGGGTTCGCAAATCGTGAAACCGTTAACTGAAATCCGTTATTATCAACCTCACAGCGAACGGAAGCAGATGACAGATACCGTATTGGATCGCTCCGTCGCCGAAGTGGTTGCCAGACTAAAAGACAAAGGCTTGATTTCGCTATACCTATGTGGTTCATTCGGCACTCAAGACGAACTCCCTTCAAGCGATGTTGATCTCCTATCGGTTGTCAAGGATGATTTTGATAGCAGAGAAGCAGCAGATGTGGATGCCTATCTTCGAACAGAATTCACCAGTCAAACAGGTATAAAAGCTTCATTAGCACGTATTACACTATCCGAGTTGGCCGGTGATATGGAAAGAGATCAATTCATACCTTTACCGCTTTGGGTGAAACAGTTCCCATTTTTTAGACGAGTATGGGGGCAGCATATCGATCTGGCAACTCTTAAAGTAGAACGTTGGTCACTAAGCGAGGAGGCACGGCATCTGATTGAACAAATTCAGAGAAGTATTCATAGCATAAGAAGAACGAATGGTACAGGTAAATTGAGGGCACCAGGGTTTGCAAAGATGATCCTTCATCTTGCGTTTGTGGAAGTAGAAGCTGAATATGGTCTTCCATTCGATCCATCTTATAAGAAATTGACCCAATCTTTGGGTCATGTTGGAGATCATATTGTGCATCACGCCTTCGCTGTGCGCACCTCACGCATTGATACTGTAGATGCGTTTCTTGCATTGTGTGAAAAAGCAGAAGAATACGTTAATGCTATTGAAAAAAGGCGGAAATCTTGGTAGTGAAGAAGAAAAGGCGGACTTCAGTTAAACAGTACGTTTTACGCTGCGGCGCGTTCGCGCCTTGGCCTGCGGCAACCGTGATCGGTAACTGATGAAACGTTAAGTGCAGTTGCAACTCCATATCACAGGGCCTGATTCTCCATCTGAGGATATTGTGCTGGAAACAGTACCTCAATTAGTTGTTGTGCCTTGCCACTGAGCCGGATTTGGTTCATCTCGACAATTTCATCCGCCGTCTCCGTCCCGACGATCAACTGCGCAATCTCCTGTCCACCTCGAATCGAATTCTCCGCCGTGCCTCCGGACTTTACCTTCACATCAGAGCGCTCGATGACAAGCATTATCTCTTCCTCTCCACTTGATATAATCAGATTGCCGCTCCACTCTGCGAGCGGAGACTTGTGGAGTCTCCGCGACAACTCGTTAGTCAGCTTTTCGAACAAGGACCGCAAGTTGATAATGCGGATGACATAAGCACGACTCCCACGTAATCCGCCCCAGGAGTCTGGCTGTATCTGACAGGAATGCATCTGCCGCAACCGTTTGCCTAAAACACTCTTATAAGGTAGGCGATCGAAATATACGGCGTCACAATAGAACTGGCGTGCCAATTTTCCCAACACCTGTATTCTCTGTTCTGGATCACCGACGGACTCGTCCACCCAAAACAAACTGCGCTCGCGCAGGTAGACATTCAGTTTATCGCCGGCATTCACAACCAGATGCCTGCGCTGCTTTTGCTGTGTTCCCTTTCCGTCCACGATCAGCCATCGGTTACCTTCTACCTGTACTGCACATACCGCATATGGACTGAGCAGTCCCCGGATTCCTTTAAAGCCTTCGTTGATTTGATGCCGCAAAGCATCGGTAATCTCCCCTCGATCTAGATCCACTTGATAATCTAAATCCAGATGGAATTTAATACCTGCACCGCCCGATATATACCCGACAGGCTTACCCTTGGAATTGGTCCAGAACCACCCCTGAAATTGGCCCGGATGTTTATTGTGCCAATAGGTCGGTTTCACTGCTGTACCGGTAATCAATTCGTTCTCCCGATTGTAAAGCTCTGCCAAATCTTCCCGGTGATCTGGTGTGAAATCGTGGAGTTCAAAGTCGGGAGGTTCAGAAGTCAACTCGTCGGTATCAACATCCCAGCCCAGCTCTCGCCAAGCGAAGACATAACCCAAGCCGGAGAAGAATACTTCCTCCCCGAACGCAATGGATAGATCATATCCTTGAGCACGCATCGCTTCAATGGAGGCCAGAGCGGTCTTCTCCTTCAGCTCCTGTGCACGCCCCTGGTAGTCTGGATGCGTGGCATCCAGATTGATACCTGCGGTGCGCACCCGAGCGGTTCCAATCCGCACGGAAATATCGTAGACGCCGAAAACCGACACCACCTCGCCATCGAGACAGCCAATCCGTGAAGTCATCCAGTCCAAGTGGCTCTGTGACATCCGGCCCTGCCGCCACTGCAAGGTCAATGGGTGATTCGGTCTCTCTAACAGCTTGTAAATACCTTCACTATGTTCTTTATCATCGGGTGCGATGAGTTGCAATACCTTGTCAACAAATCTTTCATCCTTGGAGGGACGATTCTCTAGTAGATTTTCCTGCACCATGATCAATAACCTTTCTTTTAGTCGCTTTCTGGCATCGTACAGCCGTTTTTTTACGGTGTTCACAGACGCATCCAGAAAAGCAGCGATTTCTTTGTGTGAATACTCTGAGACATAGAAGAGCGCGATCACTTGACGCTGGTGTTCAGGAAGGTCGGCAATGGCGCACCGCAGTCTATACTGCATCTCGCGCCGGGCGACCACTGCCTCAGGATTGGGCTGTTCGGAAACCAGATCATCTTCTATCCCCAGGATCACAGACGCTCCCCATTTACCCCGGCGTTGTCGTTGGCATTGTCTGAAAATGATCTGTCGCAGCCAAGCAGGGAAGGCGCGAGGTCCATAGACTTTGCACAAGTTGTGATAGGCCTCAATAAATGCCTCTTGCGCCGCATCCTCTGCCAGGTGAAAATCACCGAGTACTGTGTAAGCATATCCCACAGCCATATCCTGGAAGCGACGGACAAGCTGGCCATATGCATCTACGTCGCCATTCTGCGGTTGCCGCAACAGTGCCTGTAATTCTTCCATATCAACTCTTTTCTATTCTGGAAAGCCCCTTCTACAGGTAGAATGCCAGTTTGCCGATAAAAAGTTACCAGAGTAAGTCAAAAACTCGAATACCCGAATTAATTGACGCGCACTAAGGCATTCAATAATCTTTTTAAATACCAAGTAATAGCATCCTCGCAAAACCTAAGCTTCATAATATGCAACTACACTTAACACAACGGTTTACGCTACGCGCCCATCCGGGCGCTTGGCCTTTGGCCCAACCTCTGCGCGGTTCGCAAACCGGCGTAACGTTACGAGAAAAATGAGATCCTTGCGCACATCAGTTAGCACATCGAGAAAGTTACAGTGTATCAGAGCGTAGATTTGGCGATCAGCAAGCAAGCATTTATAGAAGCCTCCAAAAAGCCGACCTTTACTGCTGAGCAGGGAGCAGTGGCTTTTGCTAGACAGGGGCTAGGCTCGGTTATCGAATGGATTGAACTTGAAGCAAATCCAACCAACTGTGTCTACAAGGCAGTGTGTTGCGACGGCAGCTATGTGATCAAGATCAAGTATCGAAAAGCCTTCTCGCTAGCGGTCGATTTCAATATTACCGCATTGTTACGCGCTACAACCACCCTGCCCGTCCCGGAGATCAGTGTATTATGCGAGGACACCGATGTGTTCGGATATCCTTATCTGATTTCTAGTCTGCTCCCCGGCACTCAAGGACGAGATTTTTTCGAGAGGCCCAGTACTAGCGATGATCGGCGGTGTCGCCTGCTCAAAGAATTTGGCTCAGTGGTCGCTGCCATCAATGGACAGAGAGTATCCGACGGCCTTCTGCCCGTGCAGGATGTGACCCAATGGCGAGAAGACATACGGAAAAAGCTCCTTTACAATCAGGACTTGGTAGCCGACCTGCCAGAAGATTGTCAAGCCAAGTTGCCCATTATCGAAGATCTTCTAGACAAGATTGATGTCGTGCCGAATCCGAGTCCTCAAGGGCTTCTATGGGGAGATGCAACTATACACAATCTTTTGGTTGATGATGATGGCCATATAGTCGGCATTTACGATTTTGAGAATGGAGCGACTGGCGACCTTCTACATGAACAACTGCATGTCGCAGCAGAGTTTACCCGAAAACCTCAAGAAATTTATGGTCGCGATCACTATCCGCAGGAGTTTTGGGCAGGGTATGCGGAGGCAGGTGGAGTGCGGATAGAACCAGATGAGACGTACCTTAAAGTCAGACAAGCCACCATGGGCGCTGATTTGTGCTGGTTCTGGGAAGTGCTGGGAGTCTTTTACCCCAAAACGCCGCAATGGCTGGATGACTTGGAAAGTGGATTAAAAAGCCTTGTGGATTCCTGATGTTCGGATGCGCATAAACATGGAACTCCGTTAAGAGTCAAATGTCATTCTTCGCGTAACAAGCAGTTACCACCCTCCATTCCCCTGTCAGCTAGCAGTCCGGCCACAGTATTGTGGCCGCAAGCAAACAGTCCCCTGGAGACAATTTTATGGAAACTTCCAAAATCGCCTTTGTGAGAGACCGGGATGGACTCTTTGATATCTTTACCATGAATGAGGACGGAACAGATCAGACCAACATCACGCGCACCCCGGATTACGAGAAAGACCACGTAAACTGGTCGCCGGATGGCACGCGTATCGCTTACTGCGACCGACGCCATGGCAAGGGCGAAATTTACGTAATCAACGCCGATGGAAGCGAACCGAGGCGACTGACCCACAATTCGGCCCCTGACCTTCGTTCTCACTGGTCGCCCGACGGCCAGACGATCATTTTTTGCACGGATCGTCACGACAACGTCGAGATCTATGCCATGAACAGCGACGGTTCTAACCAGAGGAATTTGACCAATCATCCAGCGTATGAGTCGGAATCAACTTTTTCCCCAGATGGCTCTAAAATTGCCTTCACGACCGACCGCGATGGTAAGACACAAATTTATGTGATGAAACCGGATGGAAGCGAGCAAAAACGGTTGCACGTTTCTCAGGGCAACGATGAAGATCCGGCCTGGTCACCGGACGGCAAGTGGATCGCCTTTAAGTCGGACCGCGATGGCAAAAGATCGCAACTCTACGTCATGAGAGCGGATGGGTCGGATCCTAGACGCCTCACTAACGTTGAGGGCGGCGGCGCTATGGCACCCTCATGGTCGCCAGATGGCTCGGCGATCAGCTTCACAGGCGACTGGGAAGGCCGCCAGCAAATCTACCGAATAGATATCGACGGAAAGAATTTGACTAATCTCTCTAATAGCTCGACGAAGGATTTTGCTGGTGATTGGGGACCAACGATCAAGATTTGAGTATGATACGTGGCTCTCCATTCTGCTCAATGCTTGGCGAAACGTCCAATGAACCATCGCCTAGCTCCTACACCATTTACCGACGTCAATTTTGTCCTTGACCACTTCCACTCACAGCTTCAAGCACTCTTGGACAGCGAGCTCGTGGGCATCTATCTGGTCGGTTCTCTCGCCTTGGGCGATTTCAACCCGCGCAGCAGCGATATTGATTTTGTTGTCGTGACCTCTACAGAGATTGATCCTGATCGCTTCACTGCCTTGCAACATGTCCACGCCCAATTCGCTGCCATCAACTCCCCTTGGGCCGAGAAGGTTGAAGCGGTCTATGTTCCTGCTTCTGCGCTTCGTCACAGCGCGGCAAATACCTCGCACTATCCACAGATCGAAAAGGGAACGTCGCTGTTTCTAGCTCCACTCGAAGATGGATGGGTTTTCCAATGTCTCACCATCCGCGATCAGAGCGTGAGCATTATCGGACCCGATTCGCGAACACTGGTCGCCCCAATTGAGACTCAGGAACTCCACGCCTCAGCGACGATGATTGTCGGTCGATGGATACAACAGGCAGCACACGACCCGACGTGGTTGCTATGGCTACGCCAAGCAGAAGCCCAAGTATTTGTAGTTCAAACTCTTTGTCGTTTGCGGTATTCGTTGGCAACGGGAACAGTCGCCTCCAAGCCCCGTGCAACTGAGTGGGCTCGAAAGAATTATGGAGACCCTTGGGCCAGTTTCATCGAGCAATCTCTTACCAAACATCATGGGTCAGGAAACATATCACAAGGTGAAGAGAACACGACGCTCGCCTTCCTAGCATTCATTCTTGAAGAGATTCAGCGTTCTGCTGCCGCAATCAGATGAAGGAGTAAGCAACTGAAGCAACACTCGGCCACGGTTCGCAAACCGGCAAAACGTTAAAAGACGAATGGAAGCAATGTTCGAGTACAAAGATGTCGTCGCTCGTCTTCAAGTAGCCTACGACGGTAGCGCAGAAGACCGCGATCAGCGTGAGAAAGCCCCGTGGAAGCTGACTGAGCGTGCAGACTTTCTCCGTATCGTACGCACCGAGGGCAAGGTGAGTCTTCTGGAGGTCGGTGCCGGGACAGGTCAGGATGGCTTGTTTTTCCAGAAAGGTGGATTAGAAACAGTTGTGACTGATCTTTCA
Source organism: Candidatus Latescibacterota bacterium (assembly GCA_022827835.1). Taxonomy (GTDB): domain Bacteria; phylum Latescibacterota; class UBA2968; order UBA8231; family UBA8231. The sequence goes on along the minus strand of JAJEIO010000049.1, from coordinate 5,155 downwards.
CCGGAAATGGTTGCACGCTGCCGCGCTAAAGGTCTCGTGGCTTACTCGGCTGACTTTCTAAATTTGGGCTTTCCCCTGAGTTCTTTCGACGCAGTCTATGCAATGAATTGCTTGCTTCATGTCCCGAATGTCAATTTATCTGACGTACTGGCTGCTATCCGAAACGTCTTAGTTCCAGGCGGTCTCTTTTTTTTAGGCGTGTACGGGGGTGACCCGTTTGAGGGCGAAGCGCCTAACGACTGGCACGACCCTCCTCGATTTTTTTCTTTTCGAACCGACGATCAGATGCATGGATACGTACGGGAGTATTTCGATGTCTTGGATTTCCACGTAGTCGAGCCCGAGGGCGTGCACTTCCAGTCTTTCACTTTGCGAAAACCGGTGCTAACAAAATGAACAAAGCATGCTGAATCTATGGTGCACGCTCTATTGTCGCCCCGATCTCAAGAGCTGATCCCGAGCATTTGGTGGCGAGGTGTACAAGAGAAGGCACATATCACCTCATATGGCAATCGCAGAGTTTATCTCGATCCAAGAGAGTCTCAAGAGCGCAAATACCGGCGCGACGCCGTTCCAATCGAGCAGGAATATCCCCGTGTTGCCCGCGGGTGAAGGCTGTGGGACAGATTCCCAACGTCCCGCCGGGATTTCAATAGACGATCGACACCATTCGGTTGACGCTCTGGCTGCGGGCGTCGCTTTCTACTTTGAGCCGTAGAAAGTAGTGGCCGGGCGGCACTAGGTCGCCCGATTGGTCTCGCCCGTCCCAGACCAGTTCCTGGGCACCGGCCAGCGCTCGTGCCGATATCTGGCGCACCCGACGGCCGGCTAGGTCGAAAAGCTCCAGTTTCAGCGGTCTGTGCTCCAGCACGTTGATCAGGTTCAGGCTGATAAAGAGGCGGTCCCCTATGCCGTCGCCATTGGGTGTGAGCACTCTGGGGTACACGGAGAGATGGGCGAAGAGGGCGCGATCCAGGGGCAACTCGACGATATTGGTACTGCTTTCGACCTGTGGGTTGGCGTCACCCGGTTCGACCCGCTGGCGCACGTCTGGGCCCAGTTGGCTGTCTTCGAGAAAGAGGTCAAAACGCGTGGCCTGTAGGAAAGCGGCGGCCTCAAAGCGCATCTCCACCAGTTCGCCGCTCTGCACCCGGCGGGGGAACTGCAAACGGAAGCCGGCGCTGTCCTCTCGCGCCTGGACCTCGATGGGCGCGCCATCGAGGTGGGTGTCGACAAAGCGCAGGGGCGTGGAGGCCTCTATGGCCAGCCGGTCAAAGCCTGCGCGAGTAGCAGGGGCGCGCAGCCAGTAGGAAAAGGTCACCACGGTGCCCGGCTCGACCTGGAAGGGGTAGACCTCGGCGCTGACGCGTTCGGCGATGGGATCGGCGAAGTCTAGGCTCACCCAGTCTAGGGAGGGTGCCCGCAGGGGGGAGTCGCTCACCAGACGCGCGTCGAGCTGGACGAAGCGCCTGAGCGAGGGCGAGAGGAAGGTCTGGCCGGAGGTCGCGTAGATATTGCTCCAGGGACTCCAGTCGCCGCCGGGCGCAGTGGTAGTATCGATGGGGCCGCGGAAAGAGGGAATGAGCTTGTCCCATCTCCTTGCGGTGACTTCTTTGAGATTCTTGTCGTAGTAGGTGAAATCCTGCTCCAGTTCGTCGCCCGAGCGGCTGCGCAGCTCGAGCCGGGTGCCGGAGGGCACATCGGCGGCCCAGCGGAGGGCGTTGACATTCTTCCGGCCCCCAAGATCGAGGATGGGAGAATCAAAGCGCACCTCGCGCGGAAAACCCTCGCTGAAGACCATGATCTCCGCAGTGTGGCCGCTGGAGTAGCAATCGGGCGCGCTAGTGCCGGATGCGGTGGTACACTGGGCATCCCAAGTCTTGAAGAGGATACGCAGGAAACGCGTGGGGATGGGGGCGAAGTGGTGCGCGACCATGCCCTGGTGCCGGGTGGCACGCGGTAGGACACCAGAAAAGTGCTTGGTCCAGCGCAGCGAGCCGTCCGCGGCCAGCGAGCCGTCCGAGGTCATCATCTCGTGGAAGTTCATATTGAAATACCGCCAGCGATCAATATGGCCGATGTGGTGCACCTCGTCGACCCAGTAGATGGCGCCCAGATCCAGCATGATCCAGGCCCAGACATCGTCGGCGGCGCGCGGTACTCGGCCGCTGCGCCAGTAGGTGTTGATCCGGCCGTCGATCAGCAGCAGGGCATTGGTCAGCGTCGCGGTTTCGAAATCTGTGCGGCTGGTGCCGATGATGATCTCGACGTTCCCGCCCCGCTCGTACAAGCCCGAGACTAGATTGTCGCCCAGAGCTTCCACTTCGATTTCGACCAGCCGCGCATCGGGCGCGGCCTTGAGCGCTTCGAGACGCACGAACTGGATCGGCGTGGGGGGAATGGCGGGAATGGCGAAGTCGATGCGGTGGGCGCTGTTTGCGCCGAAGCGCTCGGCGATGCGGTAGGTCAGGGTTCCGGGGACTGGGACTCTAGCGTGGTCGACGAACTGTTCCCCTGTGGACAGCAGCAGGTTGAAAATCTCAAAAGGGGGTGCAGCGCCATCGAAGACTAGAGAGACGCGGCTGGCCGGGACGCCGCGGCCCAAATCCACCTCGATCCAGCCCGTCTCTTCGAGGTCGCCCAAGGCGGGCTGCCAACCAGTCGCAGGATCGCCGTCGAAGACTAGGGCCGCAGTGGCGCGGTTGGACCCGACGCCGCGGATGCCGCCGCCATGGTCTAGGGCATCAAGTGCGGCATTGATGTTTCTGCGAACCGGCAAAGGGCGGACGACCCCTTGGGGCGTTAGTTCGACGATCCCCAGGGGCAGGGTCCACTGGCGCCACTGGGCGGCGTTGTCGAAGCGCAATTCCTCGGCATTGAGCGGAGCAGCCGCAACGAGCGCCAGCACGGCGCAGCGCAGATGTTTGGGTTTCATCAAGGCCGATCCTTTGGGTTAGGAGGCCATCCGGGGGAATAATAGACAGCCTGGTTGTCTAAACCGCCTTGTCGAAACACCCTCTGTTGCCCTTATCATACGCCCTCTGCGCTCGGGGGACAAGAGGGAGCGCTAGACGATTCACCTTGTATCCGCGAAGGTGCCCCTAACTAGGAGGGCAGGACGCCGTGTTCGGTCAGATCGGGGATATAGATGATCCGGACCGAGAGCGAGAAGCTGAATGTCTATGGAGACGAGTCAGGAGAGCACTATAACTTGAGCGCGGACTCGCGGGATTAGGTGCTAGGAGCTCACAGTTTGCTCGAGGGCCATGCAAAAGGGTGCCGGCCGTCGTGCCCATACGTGAAGAGCGCTGTCCGCCTCGGTGACTCAGCCTCCCAGCGGTACGCCCCGTGACAGACCGTCCCGCCCAAAAAGAACAGAACAGACCCGCGACGCATTGGAATGTGGCGGAGCGGAGCGCGCTCGTTGCAGGTCCGCACCGAATGCGGCAAGGGGTAGCACGACTTGTGACTGCCCGGCACTACGACAAAGCCGCCGTCGTCGGGCCCGACGTCGGCGAGCTGCCAGGCGACGTTGATGCCCGACCTCGTGTGCACGCGCCCGTTCACCATCTCGTAGTGCTTGCCGACGGAGGTCGGGTTGGCGTTCCCCGCGTGCAGCATCTGCCCGCTCGAGCCTTTGACGTGGCACAGGGCCGTGCTCTGAGTCACCTTGTACCCTGGTCCGATCATCCAGTTCAGGCGCCCGATGACGGCGGGGTGCGCCAGCATCTTGAGGAAAGGCTCATCATGCGGCGCCGGCAGCTGGAACAAGCCCTTCAGGTCCGGCCGGGCCGTGCCCGAGATCGTCGGCGCCCCGGGGATGTCGGCAAGCGTCACGTCCCCGCCCTTGTCGCCTGCGCCCCGGTACACCAGGCGGTCGAGGTTGGCGTCGATGCCCGCCAGAGCCGCATCGACCCAATGATCGTCCATGACGCCCTCGACCAGCAGGAAGCCCTGGGTGTCGAAGGCCCAGCGCTCGGCATGATCATCTCGGCCTTCGAACTCGAGGGCCGAGGAGGCCCTCTGCGCCGCGTCGGCATCGTCGGCGGAGGTGAGCCAGGTGGTCGTGCCGTCCGACAGGAGCAGGCGACGCGAGTCTCCGCCTGCAAGCACGGTCTGCTCGGCCTCGCCCAGCTCTTCCGCCCACTCGGGCAGGGGCTGCTCGTCCTGCGGGTCGGGCGGCTCCTGTGGCCGAGCCGCGCGCGAGATGAAGTCCACCACGAGCAGCTCGCCGCCATCACCCTGTGGGCAGACCCCGTGCAGGGTGCTGGCGGCGCACAGAAGCACGTCGCCCGCCGCCAGCGCCGGGCGCTCGGCGAAGCGGCTGGAGGATGGAAGCGGTGGGGCCGGCAGCCCGCTCTTGTGCGAGGAGGGCACGACCACCAGCGGGCCCTTGCCTTCCGCGGAGTCGGTGAGGGCGATGGCCACCACCAGCCCCTGGCACTGCCGGATGCGGACCTCTTCCCAGGCGCCGCCGGCCCGCGGGAGCGGAGAACCGTCGGCGTTGCGGCCATTCCACCCCGCCAGGTTGATGTACGCCCAGTCCAGCGTGTGCGCCCCGCCTGTCAGCGGCAGCGAGGCTTCGTCGTACCCTCCTGCGGCGGCGGCAGGGACGTGCCTTGCAGGGCCGTCCTGGCGAAAGCCATCGCCGCACAGCTCGCGCACGTAGCGTCCGACGGCGCCGGCCTCGCTGCACAAATCGCCCAGCCCACCGCCGCTGTCGCGGCACGCGGACAGCTCGGCCGGGCCGAGGAGTCGCGGCAGCACGAGGAACCCGAGGGCGTCGAAGGTGAAGTTCTGCTCTATGGTGAGGATCGATGGCTCGTGCGCGTGCGTCGCCTCGTTCCAGTGGTTCACTGTGTAGGAGTCGGTGCCCATGGTCAGACCTCGCTGCTTTCTGGAGGGTGGATGGTGTCTTCTGGGGCTGTTCTACCTACCGAAAACACCGCTGCGGCGGCAAGTGACCGGCGCAGGCGTTGGTCTGCGCGTGCTCCGAAGGGCAGTGAGAGCCGCCGGCACGGGCTCCTCGTCAGCGAGCTCACCCACTATCGGCCGAGACGGTCCAGGACATTGCGCGTGATCTGCGCCACCGGACCGCCGTTCCGGTAGAGGCCGTGCGCCCACTCGATCGTTGCCGCCGTGAAGACAGTCCCCT
>JAJEIO010000046.1 GCA_022827835.1 Candidatus Latescibacterota bacterium | reverse complement strand
GCGGCGACCTCCTCTGCGGTGTAGATCGGCACCAGCCGCTCTAGCAGCCGCTCTAGCAATGCCCACTTGCGGCGCTGATACGAAGTGTCAAAAAGCGTGGAATTGTTCATCGTTTGCTCCCCATTCTGCCTCCGCATAACTTTTACCGAAACTTACAGAACGCACGCCGGGTTGCAACCCGGCTTCACTCTTGCAGGGAGAAACCATGCACCCATTTGAATCGCTGGTAGTACGCGAAGGCGCAGTCGGCATCCACTGGTTTGGCCAGAGCACGTTTGGCCTCAAGGATGCGCAGGGAACCATCGTCCAAGTCGATCCCTACTACCCCCACGAGCGGCCGGCCGACCGCTTCATCCACGCCCGTCCCCCACTGCACGAAGCGTCGTTGCACACGGACTTCGTGCTCCTGACCCACGACCACGGCGACCACACCTGCACCGAGTCCATTGCGCGCATTGCCGCAGCCTATCCAGACGTGCAAATCGTCGGCCCGGCAGAGAGCATCGAGCGCGTCCGCGACGCTGGCATTACGGCTGCAACAACGACGATTGCCGCTGGTGATGCCGCCAAACTGGGCACCATGACGGCCCACGCAGTGTACGCCAAGCCCCCGGAGGGCCTGCCCAACGACGACATCGCCCCACCCGATGTGACCCACCTCGGTTACGTGGTGGAGGTCAGCGGCGTGCGCGTGTACATCTCCGGCGACCCAGTCAACACGTTCGCCGAACACGAAGCATTACTCGCGCCCATCCGCGACCTCAAACCCGACATCGGGCTGCTGACCAATCACCCCAACGAAGGAGAATTCCCCTTCTTTACTGGCTCGGCTAAAATGGCCTCGGCGCTCGGCCTCAAGGCCGCGGTGCCAGCCCATTACGCCTGCTTTGTCAGCCGCAACTACAATCCCCAAGAATGGGCGGCTGCGCTCGCCGGGGTCGAGCCGATAATTATTCCGTACAATCAATCCACAGTCTATTCGCCCCGTTAGCGCTCTAAGACAGACGTGTTGATTTTATCAGCTTTGTTTATTTATAATTATAGACATCGCCCAACGCGCCAAGGTTTTCCACCTAGGCGTTCACTTCAAACGCAAGGAGTTATATAATGCGGCGATTCACAATCGCAGGCATTTTCAGCCTCGCCCTTGTAGCGGCGGCAAATGCCCAGTTTTTCGATCCCCCCGCCCTAGCAGATCGCAACGGCAGTCAGGGATTTTGGTTTTACATGCTCGAAGTTCCCGATCCCGGTGCTATCACCATCGACGCCCATGGCGACGACTGGGGTTGGTTCGACCCTGAGTACACCTTGACCATGGACGAGTGGCGCGACGAAGGCGACCGCCCGGCTCCAGACCGCGACGACCTGTTCATCACCACCTTCATGGGTTGGAAGGGCGGCGACGACAACCGCTGGTACTGCTTCTTGGAAGCGGTTGACGACGTGCTGGCACACGCCGGCACAAATGTCGCTCGCTGGGATGGCGATATGCTGCAAGTCGGCCTCGATCCGCAGGATCACGGCCGCGAGCGCAGCCCGGCCTCCGGCTACACCATGGAGTGGCTGATGGCACCGGGCGATCTCAGCCCGCCGACCAACGTCGCTTTCCGCTACACCGAGCAAGAAGCGTGGGCCGAATACGGCGAATCGCCGTGGATCGAAATGGCCGTGCGCGTCGATCCGCCCGAAGCCTGGGCCGCCGACCTGTGGGCCGAAGGCGGCACCACGTACTACGAGTGGAGCGTCAAGGTCCTCGCCTTCCAAGAGGACGCTGGTCCGTCGGCGAGCGAAGTATGGCAGCTAGACGCAGTGGCTGGTGAAGACGGATCGGGCCTGCCTTTCGCCATGTGGTACGAAGACGGCGAAGGCCCGGATTCGAGCTTCTCGCCCAACGAAGACGGCACCCCGGGCGGTCGCAACGACTGGACTACCCGCGGCCCCGAAGCCTCGTCGCGGCAGTACTACTCCATTGCCAAGCTGCTGCGCATTGGCGAGTACTCCAGCCCCACGTCAGTCGAGTCCTCGACTTGGGGTAAGATCAAAGACTCGTTCTAAACACAAGGCGACCGACCGGTCGTTAATCGTAGGGGCGACCGACCGGTCGCCCCTACATTATTTTTAGGGGGTTACACCGTGCACAAACGGCTCTGGGCTTGGTCTTTACTGCTAACCCTGCTAGTGATGGCTTGCGGCCGCTATTTTCATACGCCGCTCCAGCCCGCCAGCCGCCAAGCTGAGGGCATGACCGTCAACGACGACGGTTCCATCACCTACGCCCTCGACCGCCTGTCGATTGAGCTCAGGCCCATGACGGACGCGGAATTAAACCGCCTCGCCCCCGGGCCAGACCTGTCCAACAACCCCTATACCTTTGGCGAGTGGACCGCTCCGGGCGACGAGTGGACACCGCCGCGCTTTACCGTCTTTCGGCTCAAAGTCAACAACTATCAATTTCCCAAGGTCAAGATCGACCCGCTCAACGCGCGCATTACCGCGGCCAACACTCGGGAGTACGCGGCGTTGAGCTACGCCCAATTATACCAGTATTTTCGCTCGTTTTGGCTGGGCCGCACCGGCCAAGGGCGCAAAACCTTTCAAGCCCGTACAGACGCGCTCAAGCGGACGCTGTACAGCGGTGCCCTAGTATTCAGCGGCAACGAAGAACAGGGGTATTTAGTCTTTCCCGTCCTCGACGACGATGTCCGAGCGATCCAAGTACACATCGAGAACATCGTCTTGCGCTTCGACTATGCCGACGACCCCCTAGAGGCGATTGACCTGAGTTTTTCCTTCCAGCGCAACACCCTGCAAGGGTATGACCCCTCGGCCGCGGCACGGATCAACTGATGATTGCTCTCGCGCCCAGATCCCTCGCCGGCATCGTCCTAGTGGTGCTCGGGGGGCTAGCGCCAAGCAATGCGCAAGTCGAGGTGTGGCACATCGGCAAGGGGGGGCTTACGTGGGTCTCGCAGGCTGAGACGCAAATCGGCGCGCTGGACGTCGATGGTGCCCTACAGCCCTTAAAGCTCCAAGCCGGCGAAAACCTCATCGAACTGCTCCGCGCTTCGGGCCAGCGCTTTCTCAACGGCCAGCCTCGCGACTTCACCCTCGGCGGCCAGCCGCGAGCGTGGTCCAACGACGGCTTCTTCAACCAAATCTCCGGCCCCCTCGACCTGATCGACGGCGATCCGGCGACCTCCTCGTCGGGAGTGTTCAAGACCGCCCAAAGCCAAGCCGGGGCGACGTTCTTCTGGGATTTGGGCGCGCCCTTCCCGGTCAACCGCATTCGCTTCTTTCCCGCTCCCAACGACGACGCTTTTGTCAAAGCCTTTGAACTGCGGGTCAACGACGGCGAAAACTTCAACGAAATCAACCGGCCGCAATACGAGGTTTTGCGGCGGGTAGAAGTCAACCGCGAATCCACCGTCGATATCGAATTTGCCCCCTTGCAGGGCCGCTTCCTCCAGCTACTCGTGCTGTCGAAAACAGTATTCAACATCGCGGAGTTTGAAATCTACGGGCAGGGCTTTGTGCCAATCGCTAGCTACGAGTCAGCGCTGCACTCCTTTGGCGGCCCGGTCAACTACGGCCACTTGCGCGTACACGCCACGCAACTTGGAACCGGGGACGCGACCGCGGCCATCCAGATGCGGACCGGGGCCGACGACAGCCCGCTGGCGTACTTTCGCCGCGACCGCGACACGGGTCGCCAGCAGGAAGTGCCCGCAGCCGAATACAATACCGACCTACCGCGACGCGCCCTGTACCGCCAAGACCCAGACACCGGCGAGCTGTTAGAGGAACTGGACCGGGCCGAATACCTCAATCTGCCGATCGAGGCGCAAGGGCCGGTGCGCGATTTCGTCAAGGGCGACATCCGCGACGATGTCAACAACTGGAGCGCGTGGTCGCCGAGCACGCACATCACCGGCACGGGCACAATCGAAGTGCCCATAGAACTGCCCAGCCCAAGGGAATTCATGCAGTTCCGCATCTTCTTCGACGGCGACGCAGAAAACGCCGTGCGCATCGACACCTTTCAAGTGGAGTTTTCGCCCGGGCTAGTCAGCGAGGCCGTCGGTGAGGTCGCTCTCGCCACCGATCCCTTTCCCGCCAGCGGCCTGCTCGAAGTCGCAGGGGGCATCGACACAACCTTTACCTACGACATCCGCACCGAGTTCGCAGATGACGTAGCCGGGTATCGCGGCGTCCGCATTGAGGCATTTCCACCGCCGGTATTCGAGAGCCTGCAAATGGGCGATCCCCTTGTGTCTGCAGCAGACTTTGAATGGGCGGCAACCGAAAGCGGCTTCGACGTTTTCTTCGCGCCCGTCGCCGCTGACAACAACCAGCCTCTGCGGATCACCTTCCGCCTGCGGCCGCTGGTGCACAACACCCCGATTAACGCCTATCTCCTCGGCGAGGGAAGCGTCCCGCCGCATCCCATCGCCCCGGGCAATGCCAGCGAACTAGTGGGCACCAATGCGACCAATGCCTTTGCGACTCAGGCGCAGCCCGAGCTACAACTAGCGCTTTCAACGGCCATCATCTCGCCCAACGGGGATGGCCGCAACGATGCCGTCGCCATTGACCTCGTGTTGTCCCAATTCGCTGCGGATACAGCAGTGGCGGTCGAGATTTTCGATCTCAGCGGACGCCGGGTGCGGCAGCTAGTCTCCCAACTGCGGCCAGCCGGTTTTTACTCCGAAACTTGGGACGGCCGCGATGAGCAGGGCGATCTGGTGGCCCCGGGCCTGTACCTCTGCCGCGTCGGCGTGGACGCCGACTTCGACGTGTTTGCCACCGTAGAGCCGATAGGGGTGGCCTATTGACCGCGCTGAGCAACATGCGATGGCTGGTGCTGCTCCTCGTCAGCAGCCCGGTGGCGGCGCAGACGCCTTCGGCTTGGGTCGTCGGAGGCACGAGCGGCGAGCCGTGGGCTGCGGCCGCGGAGCGCTGGATCGCCCTCGACGACTCTGTGCGCGCCGGAGCGATTCAGCCGCGGGCAATTCCTCTAGGACACACAGTTACTCGCCAACTCGTGCGCACCGGCATTGCCACGACTCAGCGCAATCTCTTTGGCTATCGCTGGAGCTTGCACAAGGGGCCGCGCCAAATCGAGGCCGATACTCTAGAGGTCGGGTGGCACCCGCGCCTGTGGCTGGGGGGCGGAACCAACGCCATCGCCCCAGAGGTCATGCGCGGGCTCGTCGATGGCGACGAACTAACCGCGAGCTTTGCCCACCGGGCGCGGGCCGATGGCCGCCCCAACAGCGCGCAGTTCATCACCCTCGACTTGGGCGTGCCCGTGCCCGTTGACAGCATCGTGTTCTTTCCGCCGCAGACCGGGCTGACCAGCGACAATCAGCGCCAGCGCGAGCTGTTCGCCCGCGCCTACGAAGTCAGCCGGACCAACGTGCCGGTCGAATGGCTGATCTTTGAGGACGAGACCACGTCAACCGGATCGGCGGGGTACCATCCTCTCGACGAAATCATCGCCAGCACCTTTGCCAACAACACCAGCGTCGTCTCCCTCGCAACCGACCTGCGCTTTACTCGCTTTCTCCGCTTCAAGTTCGGGGAGACCTCCACCACGACCTTGCTGGCCGAAATCGAAGTCTTTGGCCGCGGCTACCCCCAAGAGGCCCGCTACATCTCCGCGCCCCATTCTTTTGGCCAAGCCGTGAGCTTGGGACGGGTCGCGTGGAAATTCACCCGCTATCGCCTATTGCCTTCCGGCGCGATCACCGCCGATCCCACTGCACCGGTGCAACTGAACTTGCAGACCCGCGCCGGCTTCGACGACAATCCCAAAACGTACTTCATCTTCGACGATCTCGGTCGGCTGGTGGAAGTAGATGAAAAGACCTACTTCGACTCGCCGCGCATAGTAGAGCGATTCTCCGAGGGCATCGCCGGCTTCCGCGCCAAGCGCGACGACGACATCGAAAACTGGAACAACTGGTCGGTCAATTACCAAGCGTCAGGCGACGAGATCCGCTCCTCAGACGGGGCCGAGTTCCTCCAGTTTCGCTTTACCATTACTACCGAAGACCCGCTGGCCTTTGGCGTGCTCGATAGTTTGGCTTTTGAGGTCTCGCCGCTGTTGGCCGACCGCGCGCTAGCGGAAATTGCCCTCGACGGGCGCGCCGGTGCGGACGGTGCCGTCGAGGTGCCCCTCGGAGTCGCCCAGCGCTTTGCCTATCACATTCGCACAGAGGCCGGTGCAACCGACCGCGCGGGATTCGATGGCATCGAGTTAGAGGTCCCTCCGGCCTCTCTCTTCCTCGACCTGACCATCGACGACCAGCCAGCGACCGAAGGCGAGGATTTTTCCCTCGCCGCCAGCGATGAGCAGTTGCGCTTCACCTTTCCCTCGGCGTTCCAAGAAGACAAGGCGTTTCGCGTGCGCTTCCAAGGCGCGGTCTTCCAGCCATCGGTCTTTTTGGCTAGCCGCCTTTTTAACACTTCGGCCGCTAGCTTGCCGCAGTCCATCGAAGCTGGAGACGCCCACGCCGACGTGGCCAGCAACAGCATCCAAGTAGTATCCAGCGATGAAGTCCTCGGCATTCTCGGGGTGGTTGGGCTGTCTGCTCCCGTGGTCACGCCCAACGGCGATGGGGTCAATGAGCAAGTCGCTATTGGCTTTGACTTGTTCGGCGTCGCTGGGGGCGCGTTGCGAGTGGAGGTGCACGACCTGAGCGGTCGCCACTGCGCTGCGATCTTGGACGCCCAGGCCGCAGCCGGACCGTACGCGCTACGATGGGATGCGCGGGACGAGCGGGGGAAACTAGTGCCCCCAGGGCTATACCTAATCCGCGTCGAGGTCGAGGTCGATCGCGGCACTTTTGCCCGCGTGGCAGCGGTAGGAGTCGCATACTAATGGAGGCACTATGAAAACCCTACAACTAGCGATTGCTTCCCTCCTGCTCGCGGCTGCGGCGAGCAGCCAAAACCTGAGCTTTACCGGGTCCGACTTCGCTTCTTGGGCCCATCCGCAGGGGCTAGTGGAAGTCCTGCCGCAGGGCATTAAAGTGAAGCGCTTTGAGCAGCGGTTCAACGCAGTGGCCAACGCCCGCGAGTTTTCCGGCATGTCCATCGGCGAATACGGGCAGCGCTTTGCGCGCACGCCGTCCAATCAGCAGCAGGCCGACCTAGCCGGCGACCAAGACCCCAATACCTGGTGGCAGCCCGATCCAGATACCCCAGTGCAATCGTGGTGGTTGGAACTGGACTTGGGGCGCTCCGTCGTAGCGGACAAGGTGCGCATTCGCTTTCCCAACCGCGAGGGAGCCAAGCCCTTTAACTTTTTCTCGGTGTACGTCAGCCCAGGCATTCCGGTCTTCGGCGGCCGGGCCAAGCGCATCGTCTATCGCCGACTGGGCCGGCCGATCAACAACAACACCGAGTCCCTAGTCGAGTTCGACCTCACCACAACCGGCCTCGCCTCAGCCACAGGCGAGTACCTGAGCGCAGATGAGGTCCTCAACTTCGACATCATACGCTTCGTGCGCTTTGAAGCGGCCGGCGCAACGCCCGATGCCGCGCTCGCCGAAATAGAGGTGGACGGCATTGGCTTCAACCTCTCCTCCATGGTGCAGATCGAGGATCGAACCGAACACTGGGGAGGCCGGACGTGGACGTCCAAACACCGCGACTGCCCGGGTTGCGGCAAAGGCAGCGGGGCCGAGGCCCTCATCGACCAAGACGTGGGATTTCGCGGGTGGAATATCGAGGCCTCAGACAAGGGCAACTGGCGCGATTCAGGCGTCTGGTCCGTCGTCGATTTCGGCAACGTCTTTCGCGTCGATCGCATCATTTGGCTGCCGATCGTCTCCGGTCGCGGCCCGTTCCTCTACGGCTTCCAGCGCGACAAGCAGGGCAGTTGGCCTAGTTTCGATTTCTTCGCCTCCGACGGCACCCCCAGCAACAGCGCCGATCCAGTCGTCGAAGGCCCCTTCCACTACGACTTGTTGTCGTCCGTGGCCAACTCCGGCCGCTACTTGTTCGACTTCCAGTTTGAGCCGCGCGCGCTGCGGCTGCTGCTGTGGCGCGTGACGCGGCCCCAGCAATTCCACCGCGCCGCCCAACTCTTCGTCTTCCACAGTGAGGGCTATCCCGCGCAAGTCGAACTGGAGTCCGAAGACATTTCCCTCGGCGGTGCCCGCAGCATGCGCTTCGTCGAATGGGACGCCGACCTGCCGCCCGGAACGCGCATCGAAGTGGAAACCCAAACCGGCAATGGCTTCCAGACCCTCACGCGCTACTTCCTGTCCAACGGCAAGGAAGTGACCAAACAAGCCTACGAGTCGGCCAAATCCCGCAATCGCGGCGACATCGTCGAAGAACGAGTGCGCGACGACACTTGGAGCGCGTATAGCCAACCCCACCGGTTCTCCGGGCAGGCATTCCTCTCGCCGTCGCCGCGACAGTGGCTACGGGCGCGAGTGCGGCTCATCAGCGACGATCCCTCAGTTTTTCCCACCCTGCGCTCGCTTGCGTTTGTGGCCAATGCGCCGGTCATCACCGCGGGGCTGACGGGCCGCGTCTTCCCCCGCGAAGCCGTCATGGACACCTTACAGACGTTTCGCTACACCATCGCGCCGGTGGGCTTCAACAGCCGAGACGCTGGGTTCGATCGCGTACTCATCTTGCTCCCGCCCGGCGGTGGCCGCGACGCCGCGTTCATCAGCGCATCCGTGGGGGGAGCCGAGGTCGCAGCCACTGGCCTGCTGCGGGGGGATTCGCTCTTGGTGGAACTGCCGCCGCCGCTGGTCCGGCGGGATTCGGTCGCCATCGCCTTTTCCGCGCGCCTGTCCCATAGCCCCACGGTATTCAACGCGTTCGTCGCCAACTCGGCCGCAGCAGAGAACCTCCAAGGCGTCGTCCCCGCCGAGTTCGGTGCCGATATAGTATTTGTGCCCGAAGCGGTCACTGGCGGCTCGCTGATCCGCAACGTCGAGTACACCCACTCGATATCCCCCAACGGCGATGGCACCAACGACCAATGCGAACTGAATTTCACCGTCGTCAAGACCGAGCAAGCGCCGCAAGTACAGATCTTCACTCTAGATGGCCGGCCCGTAGTCGAGCTCGCAAGTCAAGGTGCGCCGGGGCGGCGCGTCCGCTACGTATGGGACGGACGGAGCGCCGGTCGCGCAATGCCGCCCGGCATCTACGTCCTGCGCATTGCCATAGAAGCAGACGCCCGCGCCGACCGCGTTTACAGGCTTGTACATGTCGTTTATTAAGAGGGAGTACACTGTGAGACGTCGAATCTTCACACTACTAATTTGTCTATTCGCCTGGACGCCGCCACCAGAGGCCAGCGCCCAACGCGCCACCGCATACGACAACCCCTATTACACCACGGGGACAGAAGTTTCTCCGGCGACTCTCGTGCCCTCGGTGCGCAAGTGGTACCTGCCGCAGCGGCTGTACTCGCTATACGACTGGCGGCAAGAGCAATACTCCAACTACGCCCGCGACCACTACGAGCGCTACACCGAGGTTTTCTTGGAAGGCTCGCCGTTCTACGACGTGTACGGCGATTACATCACCCAAGGCTGGCTGGTGTACGACTGGACCGAAGACTACCCAGAGGACAACGGCAGCATCATCACCAAAAATCCGCGCTTTCGCTCGTGGTTCAACAACCTGCTCGTATCGTCGAGCCATTCCGGGCAGTTCTACTCGGCCCTGATGGTGGGCGACGGCATCCGCACCACCTTGACCCCCCTGACGTTTTCCAAGCCGCGCTTCGACGGCATTCAGTGGGATCTTACCACCGACAAGTACGCCCTGACCATGCTGTCATCGCGGGTTAGCAACACTGGAGAAATTTCCTCCAGTGAAGTCGGCGGCGGCGTCCAGGCCAATACCTTCACCACCCTGATGGCGGCCAGAGGGCGGGTGCAAGTCGGGGATTTTGCCGCCCTCGGCGCAACCTTTGTCAATGCCGCGCATCGCAACTCCAACCTGCCGTTTGGCGACAATTCGCTCAGCGGCCTGCTCAGCGGCCCAATGAACGCGGACTTTGTCCGCTCCATCGTCGTGCGCATTTCCGACGACTCGCCCGAAGACGGCGAGGGCGGCGCACTGCTGTCGCGCTGGCGCATCTTCATCGATGGCGTCGAGCATACCGGAGACATCGTTCCCGTGGTCGAGGGCGGCATTCGCCGCGGCGGCGCGATTGTGGCCAGCGGCACGGATGTCATCACCCTGACCTATAACATCGAAGACTTCTCCCCGAGCACCGAAGACGCCATCGACGATTTCCGCGAGATCGAGCGCATTGAAATCGGCCTCGTCCTAGCCAACGACTACAAGGTCGAAGTAACCTCCAACAAGCAAACCAACAACCTCGGCACGCCCGTATTCCTGCCGGTGTTGCGCGCAGCCGGCAACGTCAAGGACGGCTCGAATCAAGCATTTCACCGGTTCAGCTATGGCCTGCCGACCGGGACCCGCATGTTGGGCTTCGACCTCGCCATTGCCGACCTGCAGGGCTTTGACTTCCGCGGCGAGTTCGTCCGCAACTTTCAGTACCGCCGCTTTCCCAACGAGAACATGGCCACAAACCAGACGCTAGCGACCAACGAGGCCCAAGCCCTGTACGCGACCGCGCAGAAGCGCAGCTATCCCTATACGTTTTTCGCCGAGGTTTTCAGCATCGACGCAGATTACTCCACCCGCGCCTTCATCCCCAACGCCGAGGGACACGTGTACTACGACAACGAGCAACGGCACCTGTACGAATTCGTCGATGACAACGACGATCAGGACGAGCTACCGGACTGGACGCGACGCACATTCGGCAGCCGCGTCAACACGCGGCAGGGGCAGCAGTTGCTGACCGACGCCGCGGTTTTCCCGGGCATTGACGAGGACAACGACGACATCTCGGATTTCAACCGCAACTTCAATACCCAGCCCGACTACGAGGAACCGTTTCTGCGCTTTGACGTGGATCCACCGGAGTTTTTGTTCGGCATGGACATGAACAGCAATGGCGTCATCGACCGCTTTGAAGACGATGGGGAAGCCGATTATCCCTACAAGCTGGGCCGCCGAGGATTCAACACCTACGCAGCCGCCGAAATTTTGCCCCGCATGAACCTCATGGTCGGCTATCTCGACCAGAGCCTGCTGGAAACAGCCCGGGACAACCAAGCCGCCTACCTGCTGCTGACCGCGAAAAAGGAGTTCCCCGTCCAGGACTTCAGCGCGTGGCTGATTGCCAATCCACGCCGGGTTAAAGACGACATTCCCGACGATGTGCTACTGTGGCGCGACCTGCCCGGCACGCGCGGCCGCTCGGTCTTTACCCGCGACCTCTTGCCCGCGCGCAACGCCTTCATCAACACCACATACCTCGAAGTACACTACGACCGCTACCTACCATTGACGGCCAAGGTCAAACACGAATTCTATCAGCAATTGGGCGATCAGGAAGGCGAGTTGCGCGACCAGCGCTTCTTGGGCATCGTGACCAAAGGCGAGTACTCCACCCATATCCGTAGCTGGACCTTGGTGCCCAAGTGGAAACAGCTTTACAACAGCCGAGTGCCAGCCCAGCGCAGCGCGCTCAAAATCCGCGAGCTAACGGAAATTTTCTCGCTGCAAGCCGTGCGCAGCATCAACCGCAACATGAGCTTCATCGCCGGAGCCGAGTGCGAGCTGTTCAACAATCTCCGTCCCGCCCCAGACCCCCTACCCTCGGGCTACCTGCTCGACGGCACCACGTGGGTGCTCGCCGCCCAAGTCGCCAACGACTCCGCGTACCTGGGCTACGCCCTGACGACCAACGTCGGCGCACGCTGGATCCGCAACAGCTTCGACGGGTCGCCCGCTTCGTCCGAACTGCTTTCCTTCATCACGGTGTACGCGGGCTTGGGCACGGATCGCTAGGTCCGATTCCACCTATTCGTCATTACTTAATTGCTTAATTGCGCTTCAATTTTTTTTGCTGTATATCTTAATCTCTGTTGTTGCCGGACGCGGAGTGTTCTGTTGGCATCCGTGATCCCGACGCGACCTGCAAGTGATAAAAGGAGCCGATAATGCTCGACAACATAACTAATAGGCTCGACAAAATAACAGATAGACTCGACAACGTAATCGTCCGTCTCGTGGCTTACTATATTGCCATATCCCTTTTTTTTGAGGGCATTTTGCGGTTGTCGCTAGGCCACAGAACCATGAGTTTCATATTAGCCATTTCTTCACCCCTGCAATCAGGGCCAGAGATCGGGAGTTTACTGGAAAAGCCCGGCGACTCCGGGGCCGCTCCGAGGCAGTTCGGGCACTTACTGGAAAAGTCCGGTGACTCCGACCCCGCCGCGATGTTTTTGCAGATTTCGATGGCACTGCTGTTTTCGTTTTTCTACGCCCTGCCCGTGACTTGGGTGTATCGCTGGACCCGGCCCCGCAAGAAATACAACCCAGACCTTGTCCATACCCTCCTCGTCGTGCCCATTGCGATTTCCCTCGTCGT
>JAJEIO010000030.1 GCA_022827835.1 Candidatus Latescibacterota bacterium | reverse complement strand
ACGACTGCCCTGCCCCATGTCTTCTCCCATCCAAGGCGTGCTCATGGACCTGGACGGAACCCTGGCCGACACCGCGCGCGACATCATCCCCATCCTGAATGCGCTCTGCCGCGAGGAGAACCTTCCGCCCGTCGACTACGACGCCGCTCGAAACTGCGTCTCGCAAGGTGCCCGGGCGATGGTCCGGTTCGCTTTCGGCGAAGCCCTCAGCGACGAGCGGGAGGATCATCTGGTGGCGCGGCTGCTGGAGCTGTACGCCGAGGCCCCCTGCCGCGAGACGGTGTTATTCGACGGCATGACGGACCTGATCGAATTCCTCGCCCGCAATGGCACGCCCTGGGGCGTGGTGACCAACAAGGCCGGGTATCTCGCGGAAGCCATCCTCGAGGCGATGGACTTTCCCTCCCCGCCCTCCTGCCTGATCGGCGGCGACACCCTGCCACACCGCAAGCCCCGCCCGGAACCCCTGCTGGAGGCAGCCCGCCGCATCGACGTGGACGCCCAGCACTGCCTGTTCCTGGGCGATGACCCTCGCGACATGCAGGCGGCCCGCGCCGCGGGCATGACCGGCGTGATCGCCGCATTCGGCTACATCCGCCCGGAAACCGATCTTTCGAGCTGGGAGGGCGACGCGACCATCCAGCATCCTGCCGAACTGAAGTCGTTCTTCAATTCCTCCTCATGAATACCTGGATCTGGGCCCTGATGTTCGTGTCCGGTCTGTCGATCGGGATCATCGTCGGCCTGTGGGTGTCGCAGCGCCGCGACCAGCAGCATCTCGGCCAGCTCAACCAGACACTGAAGGACAGTTTCTCCGCGCTTTCGGTCGAGGCCCTGGAACGCAACGCCGAGCGCCAGCGCGACTCGCTCGAGAACACGCTCAAGCCGCTGCAAGAGACGCTGGAACGCGCGCGCAAGCAGATCGACGAGATCGAGAAAGATCGGCACACCGCCTACGGGCGACTGACGCAGCAGTTGCAGGATGCGGTCACCTCGCAAGAACAGTTGCGCCGGGAGACCCAAACCCTGTCGCAGGCATTGGCCCGCCCGCAGGTGCGCGGCTCCTACGGCGAGGTCACGCTGCGGCGGATTATCGAACTGGCTGGCATGACCGCGCATGTCGACTTCGTGGAACAGGCGAAGCAGGACAGCGGCCGACGCCCGGACGTGGTGGTACGCCTGCCGGAGAACCGGGTGCTCCCGATCGACGCCAAGGCGCCCCTGCAGAAGTACTCCGACGCCTACCGTGAATCCGATCCGGAACGCCAGAAAGCACTGCTACGGGAATTTGCGGGGTCGGTGCGCACCATGGTCACGGACCTGTCGCGCAAGGAGTACTGGGCCGGATTCGCGAGCGAGAACTCGCTGGACTTTGTGGTGATGTTCGTGCCCGGCGACCAGTTCCTCAACGCCGCGCTGGAGCAGGATTCCGAACTGATGGACTATGCCCTGCAGAAGAAGGTCCTGCTGACCACGCCAAGCAGCCTGATGGCGATCCTGCGCGCGGTGGCGTACGGCTGGAATCAGCAGAAGGTTGCGGAGAACGCCGAGCGGATCCGCGATTTGGGCTACCAGTTGTGCGAGCGCGTCGCCGTGTTCTCGGAGCACATGGCGGCGCTCGGGAAATCGCTGGGCGGCAGCGTCGGCCGCTTCAACCAGATGGTCGGCTCCTGGGAGTCACGCGTCCTGCCGACCACCAGCAAGTTCCGCGATCTCGGCGTCGATGCACACAAGAAGAACGCCGACGTCCAGGAACTGACACAGATTCCCCGCCACACGGCGGATTCAAAGGATCCCTCCGACGATGCCAACTGAGACGGCTCCGGAGCAGGCTGAATACACGCCTTCTCCCGACGCCCTCGCCAACCGCGTGGTGATGGTCACCGGCGCGAGTTCCGGCATCGGCCGGGCCTGCGCCTGCGCCTGCGCCAAGGCCGGCGCCACGGTGATCCTGCTGGCCCGCGACGTCCCCCGGCTGGAGCAGACCTACGACCAGATCCGCGAAGCGGGCGGGCCAGAACCCGTCATCCTTCCGCTCGACCTCAACGGTGCGACGATCGACGATTATGCACGGGTGGCCGAGCAGATCGGCAAGGATTTCGGGCGTCTGGACGGGCTTCTGAACAATGCCGGGCTGGTCGGCGGGCTGCGCCCGATGCGCCTGCTCGAGCCGAGCGACTGGACCCGGCTCGCGCGCGTCAACCTGCTGGGACCCTGGCTGCTGACCCAAGCCTGCCTGCCCCTGCTGGACCAGGCGGAAGACCCTGCGATCGCATTCACGCTCGACAAGCAGTCGCGGCGCGCCTATTGGGGCGCCTACGGCGTGGCCAAGGCGGGAGTGGCGGGACTGGTCGACATCCTGGCCCAGGAACTGAACGGCGACCACCCGATCCGGGTCAACGGCATCGACCCGGGGCCGGTGGAAACGCGGCTACGCCAGCAGAACTACCCGGGAGAATCCGGCAATTCGCACTCTGCCCCGGAGCAAGTCGCACCGGCGTTCGTCTACTTCCTGGGTTCGGACAGCCGCGGCATCACTGGCCGCACCGTCCACCTCAAATAGGTTCTACCGCCTGCCCGTAGACGCATCGAGACCGCAGGCGGCACTCCCCGCAATGCGGGTCACGGGCCAGGCAAACCCGCTTGCCGTGCAGCACGATACGCGCATGGAATTCGTTGTAGAGTGCCGCGTCGCACGGCAGTTCACGCTCGAACAACTGGCGCAGTTCCTCGTAGCCGACCCGCGACGATACCAGCCCGAGCCTTGAGAAGACCCGCCGGGTGTAGGCATCCACCACGAACACCGGCCGGCCAAGGGCGTACAGCAGGATGTCGTCCGCCGTCTCCGGGCCGACGCCGTGGACTGCCAGCAGCTCCCCGCGAAGGTCTTCGGTGTTTCGGCGCTTCAGCCGGCGCAACGGCCCCCGCTCCCGGTACCATTCGCACAGGGCACGCAGGCGTTTTTGCTTGATGTTGTAGTAGCCGGACGAGCGAATCAGGTCGGCCAACTGCGCGGGCGACAGGGCCAGGATCGCATCGACGTCAAGGCAGCCGGCTTCGCGCAGGCGGGCGATGGATTTTTCGACGTTGACCCAGGCGGTGTTCTGCGTGAGAACCGCACCGACCATGATCTCGAAGGCGCTGTGCGCCGGCCACCAGCCAAAGCGGCCGTTTCGAAGCGGGGCGGAATGCTGCCGACGCAGCAGGTCGAGAATGTCGAGCAGGCTCAACTAGTTCAGGGCCTGGACGATTTCCTCGGTCATCTTCTTGGCGTCCCCGAACAGCATCATGGTCTTGTCGCGGAAGAACAACTCGTTGTCCACGCCGGCGTAGCCGGAGCCCAGGGAGCGTTTCAGGAACAGCGTCGTGCCCGCCTTCTCGACATCCAGGATCGGCATGCCGTAGATCGGGCTGGTCGGATCCGTCTTCGCCAGCGGGTTGGTGACGTCGTTGGCGCCGATCACGAACGCCACGTCGGCGGTCGAGAACTCGTGGTTGATTTCCTCGAGCTCGAACACCTCGTCGTACGGCACCGAGGCTTCCGCCAGCAGCACGTTCATGTGGCCCGGCATGCGCCCAGCCACCGGATGGATCGCGTACTTGACGTCCACGCCCTTCTCTTTCAGCAGATCCGCCATCTCGCGCAGCGCGAGCTGCGCCTGGGCAACTGCCATGCCGTAGCCTGGCACCACGATCACCATGTTGGCGTTGCTCATGATGAAGGCGGCATCGTCTGCGCTGCCTTGCGTGACCGAGCGGCTGCCGGCCGCCTGCTGTGCCCCAGCGACTGTCTCGCCGCCGAAGCCGCCAAGCAGCACGTTGAAGATGGAGCGGTTCATCCCCTTGCACATGATGTAGCTCAGGATCGCGCCGGACGAACCGACCAGCGCGCCGGTAATGATCAGCGCCATATTGCTCAAGGTGAAGCCGATACCGCAGGCAGCCCAGCCGGAGTAGGAATTCAGCATGGACACCACCACCGGCATGTCCGCACCGCCGATCGGGATGATGATCAGGAAGCCGATCAGGAACGCCAGGATCACGATGGCCCAGAACGAGGTCGGGTCCTGCCCGAAGACCAGCGCGACGGTCAGGGCGACGATCGCGATGCCGATCACGGCATTCAGCGGATGCTGCAGGGGAAACACCACCGGGTTGCCGCTGACCAGGCCCTGCAGCTTGGCAAACGCCACCACGGAGCCGGAAAAGGTGATGGCGCCGACCGCGGCGCCGATGCTCATCTCGATCAGCGAGGCCGTGCCGATGTTGCCGAAGGTTCCGATGCCGTAGGCTTCCGGATGGTAGAACGCGGCAACCGCCACCAGCACTGCGGCCATGCCGACCAGAGAGTGGAACGCGGCCACCAGCTGCGGCAGCGACGTCATGTTGATGCGGAACGCCACCAGCGTTCCGATCGTCCCGCCGACGAGGATGCCGGCGAGGATGATTTCGTAACTGATGACCTCGGGGTCCAACAGCGTGGTCACCACGGCGATGACCATGCCGATGATGCCCATCACGTTGCCCTGGCGCGCCGAGGTCGGGGACGACAGCCCGCGCAGCGCCATGATGAAGCACACGGCGGCGACGAGGTACGCGAATCCGGTCCAGTCTGCACTCATGTCTCTACCCTCGCCCGCTTATTTCTTCTTCTTGAACATGGCCAGCATCCGCTGGGTCACCAGGAACCCGCCGAAGATGTTGACCGAGGCCAGCGTGACGGCGAGGAAGCCCATCAGACTGGAGAGGTCGATGTCTGCCAACTCGGCCGCCGGGCCCGCGGCCAACAGGCCGCCGACAATGATGACGGAAGAGATGGCGTTGGTGACCGCCAACAGCGGCGAATGCAGCGCCGGAGTCACGCTCCAGACCACGTAGAAGCCGACGAAGCAGGCCAGCACGAAAACGGTGAACAGGTTCAGAAACGAGGTGTTTCCGGCCGCGCCGGCATCCACGCCGGCTGCGGACATCGCGAGGCTCGCGACTTCCGAGACCTGGATCAGGCCCTGGGTGAAAACGGTGGCGTCGAGCATCATGACATCAACTCCTTGATCCGGGCATTGACGACCTCGCCATCGCGCGTCACCACGGTCTCGGCGACCGTCTCGTCCTCCCAGTCGAGGTTGAGGGCGCCATTCTCCGCGTCGATGTGCGGGGTCAGGAAATTAAGAATGTTCTTGGCGAACAGGTTGCTCGCGTCGCGCGCAAGCCGCGCCGGCATGTTGTCGTAGCCGATGATTCGCACGCCCTGGTGCTCGGCCACGATGCCGCGTTCGGCGCATTCGCAGTTGCCGCCGGTCTCGACCGCCAGGTCGACGATCACCGAGCCCGGCTTCATCGATTCGACCATCTCGCGGGTCACCAGCACCGGTGCCGGACGGCCCGGGATGAGCGCGGTCGTGATGACGATGTCCTGCTCCCTGACGTGGTCGGCAAGGACCTGGCGCTCTTTCTGCTTGTACTCTTCCGTCATCTCCTTGGCGTAACCGCCGGCAGTCTCGGCATCCTTCATCGCTTCTTCGTCCACAATCAGGAACTTGCCGCCCAGGCTCTCGACCTGCTCGCGGGTGGCGGGACGCACGTCGTAGGCGGTGACCACTGCGCCAAGGCGCTTGGCGGTGGCGATGGCCTGCAGGCCCGCCACGCCGACGCCCATCACGAACACGCGCGCGGGTGCCACGGTGCCGGCCGCGGTCATCATCATCGGGAAAGCGCTGACGTGCTCGGTCGCGGCATCCACGACCGCCTTGTAGCCGGCCAGGTTGCTCTGCGAGGAGAGTACGTCCATGGACTGCGCGCGGCTGATGCGCGGCATCAGGTCCATGGCGAAGGTGGTGAGGTTGCGTGCGTTGTAGCTGGGGGAAGCGTTGGGGTTGGAGAGGGTGGCCAGGTGGCCGACAAGGATCGCGCCTTCTTTCATCAGGGCGATCTCGTCCGTCCCTTCCTCGGCCGTCATCGGCCGTTGGATCTTGAAGACCAGGTCCGCGTCGCCGAGGACGGCGGCGGCATCCGGCGCAACGCTGGCACCGGCTTCCTGATACTCTTGGTCGGTGACGCAGGAGCCGGTTCCGCAACCGGTCTCCACCACGACTTCCACCCCCATGCCGGTCAGTTTCTTGATCGTGTCAGGGGAAATTGCGACCCGGTTCTCGCCCGGGCGGATTTCTTTCGGAATCCCGATTTTCATGCTGGGAGATTTTGGCTGTTGTTCTGTGTTTCAGT
This sequence comes from Candidatus Latescibacterota bacterium, assembly GCA_022827835.1. Classification (GTDB taxonomy): domain Bacteria; phylum Latescibacterota; class UBA2968; order UBA8231; family UBA8231. Next base: position 57,308 of record JAJEIO010000030.1, on the reverse strand, counting down.
CAATCAAAAAAACGCAACCCCGAAATGGAGTGCGTTTTCGGGGTGTCATTATACCCCACCCATTTCAGCCTGACCGGGTGGTCAGGGCCTTCCGGACGCCTCCAGTTCGTCCCGTCCGGAGGGGCGCTTCGGCGGCTTTCGCGAAGAGGCCTGTTTCACGCCATGCAGGGCCGGTTTGGCGAATGCGAGCCGCTTTCTCATGACCCGAACCGCGTCGGGATGGCTGTCGATGAGCACCGCGCTGCGGCCCGCCCGCACCGCGGCCTCCCCCGTCGTCCCGCTGCCCGCGAAGAAGTCGAGCACCCGGTCCCCGGGATTGGAGTGAACCTTCACGATCCGCTCCAGGATCGCCAGCGGTTTCTGGGTCGGGTAGCCTGTCTTCTCCTTTCCGGTCGGGCTGACGACCGTCTGCCACCAAGTGTCGGTCGGCGTCTTGCCCCGGGCGGCCTTCTTCGGGCCCACCAGGGCGGGGGCCATGTAGGGAATCCGGTCGATGTCTTCGTACCGGTACGTGTAGTCCTTGGGGTTTTTCGCGTACCAAAGGATGTTGTCGTGCTTGGGCGACCAGCGCTTCCGGGACCGTGCCCCGTAGTCGTACGACCAGATGATTTCGTTGACGAAGGAGTCCCGGCCGAAGATCTGATCCAGCAGGACCTTGCAGTAATGGACTTCCCGGTAGTCAACGTGAAGGAACAGCGAGCCGGCCGGGTGCAGGAGCCGGTACGCCTCCTGCAACCTCGGCCCGAGGAAGTCGAGATAGTCGGAGAAGGCATCCGGGAATTCCAGGCTGCCGAGGCGGGTGGTCTTGTATCTCCGTCCTTGGAAGCCGGTGCGGTCGCCGTTGGCGTCCCGGGTCGTCTTCAAGCGTGAGCGCGACTGGGTTTTTCCCGTGTTGAACGGCGGGTCGATGTAGACCAGGTGGAACGACTCTTCCGCGAATCCGCGCAGGATGGGGAGGTTGTCCCCGAAGTGGATGTCCAGCGACGGCGCAGGCAGGGATTTGGGGTTCGAGGCGGAACGTCGATTCATCAAGGCTTTCCGGCGGAGGCGCCTGCTTCGGCTTCAAGCCGTTTGCAGGAAACCGCGCAATGTGTCGCCATTATGGCACCGCTGCGATCACAGGAACTTCCAGTATTTTTCTGAGGGAATCCTTACTTCCACCTAATCCTAAATGAGAACCACTTTACAAATGAGAATCATTCTTATATACTGTTGCCGCCGCAGGGATGGGCCCACTCAATTATGGACGCAAATGGAAACAAAATGTTCAAAAACCCAGAAAGAATGCCCTGCACTCGTCGCGCAAGTCACCTGTGCGGGAGCCTCGCGCTGCTCCTCTCCGCTGCCGTGTCCGCGGAAGAACACTTCGATCACGAAGTTATCATTGTCGGCGGTTACCAGGAAGCTTACGAGACAACCGGATCCGCCCACTTCGTCGGGCCCGAGGAACTGCTGAAGTTCAACTACTCCGACATCCAGAACATCGTCCGCGAAGTCCCGGGCGTTTCGGTACAGCTCGAGGACGGCTACGGGCTGCGCCCCAACCTCAGCATCCGCGGCACCCCGACCGAGCGCAGCAGCCGCATCACGCTGATGGAAGACGGCGTGCTGATTGCGCCGGCGCCCTACTCCGCGCCGTCCGCCTACTACTTCCCGACCGCCGGCCGCATGCACGCCTTCGAAGTGCTGAAGGGCCCGTCCGCGATCACCCAAGGACCGTACACCATCGGCGGCGCCTTGAACATGATCTCCACGCCGATCCCGCGCGACATGGACGGCGGCCTCCTGATCGAGGGCGGCGGCTATTCCGACCATCGCCTGCACGCGTACGCGGGCTTCACGTCGGACAGCGGCGTCGGCCTCCTCGCCGAGACCCACGACTGGGCCTCGGACGGCTTCCAGAAGATCGACCGCGACGGCGGCAACACCGGGCTCGACGTCCAAGACCATACGTTCAAGATCCGCTACACGACCCCGGACTCGCGCCATCAGCTGGACTTCAAGTACCAGTACGCGGACCAGTCGTCCGACCAGAGCTATCTCGGCCTGACCGATGCGGACTTCCGGGCCAACCCCTACCGCCGCTACGGCCTGTCGCAATTGGACAACATCCAGACCCAGCACGACCAACACATCCTTCGCTACCGGTTCAAGGCCAGCGACTCGCTGGCGATCTCCGTCACCGCCTACAACAACGAGCACGTGCGGAACTGGTTCAAGACCGAGGGCCTGGACCTTGACGGCACCGACGACGGAAACTCGTTCAGCAAGGACAGTTGGTCCTCCGTCATCAGCACCATTAATAAGGAACGGGGGCGATGCCTGTCCCGCGCCCTGAACCTGGACGAGTTGGGCGTGGGAGATTTCCGCGAAGCGCCGGAAGAAGGGGAACTGGACCCCCTGAACGCCTTCACGAATGCAGACCAGGCCGCCTTTAACCAGATCAGCGCAACGGACAACTTCAAGGCAGGCAACGTCGGGTATCACGGCACCGCGAAGAGCACCGTGGCCGGCGCGGACGAGACCGCCTGCTCCGGCAAGCTCGAAACCGAGGACACCGTCGAAGCCCGGATTCGGAGCGAACTGATGGGGCTGGTAGCGTTCGAGGAAGACGACCAGGCCGACGAAGCGGCCAACCTGGCGGCCAGAATGGCTTACGACACGGCCCTGGACGCCAAGACGGACGAATTCCTGACCGCGTTCAAGGAACAGGTCTTCGACGACGACGAGGCCAACCAGCAGTTCCACGACTACTTCTCCACGGAGCGACTGGCCGGCATCCTGCACGGCACGGAAGACACCGCCGAGGGCGGCATCCAACTGAAGCACAACTCCCAGGAATACTTCTCCCGCGGCGTACAGGTCCGTCTCGACTGGGAAGGCGAACTGGGCGGCGCCCATCACGACGTGGAGGTCGGCCTGCGCTACCACGAGGACGAGGAAGACCGGATCCAGCGCATCGACGCCTACACCCAGAAAGACGGAAGACTCATCCTGCACGACGCGGGCGACTGGGGCCACCAGAGCGCCGGCAACCGGCTGCAGGAGGCCGAGGCCGTCTCGGTCTATGTCCACGACCGCATCGAATGGGGCGCCTGGGTGCTCACCCCGGGCTTCCGTTACGAGGATATCGAACAGATGCGGACCCGCTGGAAGGATCCGGAACCGGACAACGTCCGCGCGAATGTCCGCTCCACCCGGAAGAACGACACCTCGGTGTTCCTGCCCGGCATGGGCGTCCTGTACAACGTCAACAACAACTGGTCCGTGCTGGCCGGCTACCACAAGGGCTTCAGCGCGCCGAGCAACTCGCCCGGTGTCGAAGAGGAGGAAGCCGACAACTACGAACTCGGGGTGCGCTATGCCGGCACCTACCTGCGCGGCGAGGTGATCGCGTTCTACAGCGACTACGAGAACCTGCTCGGCGAATGCACCGCCTCGTCCGGCGCCAACTGCGAGGTCGGCGACTCCTTCAACGGCGATGCCGCAACCGTCGAGGGCGTGGAAACGATGTTCGTGGCCGACGTGCCGCTCAGCGAGACGATGAACCTGCCGCTGTCGCTGTCGTACACCTATATCGACACTGAGTTTGACACCAGCTTTGAGTCGGAATTTTTCGGCGACGTGGAGAAAGGCGATCCGATCCCCTACATCCCGGAGCACCAGTTGCGCGTGTCGATGGGGCTGGAGGAGACGGACTGGTCGGTCAACCTCAGCGGCAAGTACGTCGACGAGGTCTGCGTGCAGGCATCCTGCGGGGCCTTCGAGAAGACCGATTCGTCCTTCACCGTGGACCTGGCCGGCAGCTACCGCCTGAACAAGAACATCCTTCTGATCGCACGCGTGGAAAACCTGACCGACCAGGAAGACCTGGTTGCCCGTCAGCCCTACGGAGCCCGGCCCAACAAACCGCGTACCGCCCTGCTCGGGCTGCGCGTCGAGAACTTTTTCTAGACCGGCAGGGGAAGGGAGCCTTTCATCCCAGGGGCTCCCGAAACCGTCGGAAAGGTAGCCCCCCGTTACTCCTGCGACATCTTGGGGGGCTGCCGACCTGACGGGGGCCTGATTCGGGGTGCCGGTACGTTTATTTGCCGGCGCAGAGCGCCAATCCTTCCAACACCAGATCCGGTGCCGCGATCATCGGCGTGTGGCACCAGACCTGAAGTTTCTCGGCATCACCGCCTGTCAGTATCACCAAGGCATGTCCGCCCAGTATGTCCTCGCGCAACCGCGAACACATGGAATCGATGCCTCCGGACAGGAGTTTCCAGATTCCCGACTCGACCGCTTCATCGGTACCGGTGTGGGAAGTGCTGCGCGGACTCACTTGCGGCGAGTGAACGGCCGTGTACAGCATCGCCAAGCCGTCTCTCTGCCGGAGGTAGCCCGGCACGATCCAACCGCCGCAGTGCTCGTTACCCTCGGTCAGCCCGTCCACGGCGATCGCGGACCCGGCATCCACGATGATCAAAGATGAATGAGTCCGCTGGCGCGCCACCCGCATCGCCAGCAACCGGTCCGCCCCGAAAGTTTCCGGCTGCGCATAGTGCAAGCTGATGTCCCCGCGCACTTTCTCAGAGTCGGCCCACGACACCGACCCGCCCCACGCCTCCTCGACCCCTGCCCGCAACTCGTCTCCGGCGTCGCCCTGCATGGTCGAGACCGCATACAGGGTTTCTTCATGGTCCTGGCGTTCGCGCAACGTCTGATGTAGCCGGCTGATACCGGATATGGGCGCCACCCCGAGCCGGAAGATCTGCCCTTCCCGCTCCTCGCCCAGCTTGGCGCGGGTATGCCCGAGGTCCAGCAGCAGGGTCATAAGCGGCGCAGGCGCACGTCGGCACTGTCGAACTGCCGCACGCCCTCTTCTCCTTCAACCTGCAAAAACCCACGGTCGTCCACGCCCCGCGCGCGACCCGTGTATGTCTGGGTTGATTCGGTCACCTGCACCTCGCAGTCTCTGAGACCGTCGTACGGTTCAAAGTATGCCTTAAGTTTGCCGGGAGCGCTACTGTCCAGCCGAACGAGGCAGGTGACGATTGACTCGATCAGGCCTGCGGCCAGGCGGTTCGGATCGGGAGACTGCCCGCAGGCGCGGACGATCGAGGTCGTCTGACGATCCAGTTCCGGTGCGTCTTCCACGTTGACGCCCACGCCAACCACGCAGCGGGTCTGGCCACCGCGGACGCGGCATTCGGTGAGGATCCCGCCGAATTTCGCGGAGCCGTACATGAGGTCGTTCGGCCAGTTCAGGCAGGGCTGGCCGAGTTCCATCTCGCGCAGGCGCTCGATGAGCGCGATGCCGGCCCACAGGGCCAGAGCCGACGGCGCCTCCGCCGGGAAGGCATGCAACACCGAAAAGCACAGGGCTCCGTCGGCCGTCTCCCAGTTCCGGCCCTGCCGTCCCCGCCCTCCGGTCTGGCGCCGCGCGACCTGCACCCGGTCGCGGACAGTCGTGTCGTCGTAGAGGATGTCGTTGGTGGAGGCGACTTCGTCGGCCACTTCGACCGGGCCGATCCGGGCACGGGTCTCCTCGGACAAAGCCTCGGTGATCCGTTCGGCGTCCAGCGACAGGGGAATGGGAGGTCCGGTCATGGGTACATTAAACAAAAACGGCCCCGCACGAGGCGGAGCCGGATGAAAGGTGCCTGGCGATGTCCTACTTTCACATGGGGAGACCCCACACTATCATCGGCGATGAACCGTTTCACGGTCGAGTTCGGAATGGGATCGGGTGGTTCCAGTTCTCTATGGTCACCAGGCGGAGAAAGGTTGGATGATTCACAGCGTTCAATCAAGCAGAAGGTCTGAAATAGCATGGTCAAGTCTCACGGGCAATTAGTACTGGTTAGCTTCACTCATTGCTGAGCGTCCACATCCAGCCTATCAACCTGGTATTCTTCCAGGGCCCTACCGGGACTCGAAGTCCAGTGAAACCTCATCTTGGGACAGGCTTCCCGCTTAGATGCTTTCAGCGGTTATCCCTTCCGTACATAGCTACCCGGCAATGCCACTGGCGTGACAACCGGAACACCAGAGGTACGTCCACTCCGGTCCTCTCGTACTAGGAGCAGCCTCCCTCAAGTTTCAAACGCCCGCGGTAGATAGGGACCGAACTGTCTCACGACGTTCTAAACCCAGCTCGCGTACCACTTTAAATGGCGAACAGCCATACCCTTGGGACCGGCTCCGGCCCCGGGATGTGATGAGCCGACATCGAGGTGCCAAACACCGCCGTCGATGTGAACTCTTGGGCGGTATCAGCCTGTTATCCCCGGAGTACCTTTTATCCGTTGAGCGATGGCCCTTCCATACAGAACCACCGGATCACTAAGACCGTCTTTCGACCCTGCTCGGCCCGTCAGCCTCGCAGTCAAGCACACTTCTGCCTTTACACGCACTGCATGATTTCCGACCATGCTGAGTGTACCTTCGTGCTCCTCCGTTACTCTTTAGGAGGAGACCGCCCCAGTCAAACTACCCACCACACACTGTCCTCGATCCAGATCATGGACCTGAGTTAGAACCCCAAATTGGCCAGGGTGGTATTTCAAGGACGACTCCACGAAGGCTAGCGCCTCCGCTTCAAAGTCTCCCACCTATCCTACACAAACCAAGTCAAAGTCCAGTGCGAAGCTATAGTAAAGGTTCACGGGGTCTTTCCGTCTAGCCGCGGGTACACGGCATCTTCACCGCGATTTCAATTTCACTGAGTCTCGGGTGGAGACAGTGTGGCCATCGTTACGCCATTCGTGCAGGTCGGAACTTACCCGACAAGGAATTTCGCTACCTTAGGACCGTTATAGTTACGGCCGCCGTTTACCGGGGCTTCGATCATGAGCTTCGCGCCCGGACAAGTCCGAGTGCTAACCCAATCAATTAACCTTCCGGCACCGGGCAGGCGTCACACCCTATACGTCCTCTTACGAGTTTGCAGAGTGCTGTGTTTTTAATAAACAGTCGCAGCCACCTGGTATCTTCGACCGCCAGCCGCTCAGGGAGCAAGTCCCGTCACCGCCGGCGGCGCACCTTCTCCCGAAGTTACGGTGCCATTTTGCCTAGTTCCTTCACCCGAGTTCTCTCAAGCGCCTTGGTATTCTCTACCCGACCACCTGTGTCGGTTTAGGGTACGGTCGTTCGCAGCCTTAAAGCTTAGAGGTTTTTCCTGGAAGCAGGGCATCAGCCACTTCCCGCTCGTATAGGAGCGGTTCGTCATCACATCTCAGCCTTGAGATCCCGGATTTTCCTAAGACCCCAGCCTACGTGCTTAAACCTGGCCGTCATCCGAAAATGAACACCATCGCCAGGCCAGCCTAGCCTTCTTCGTCACCCCATCGCAGCTCCGATCGGTGCAGGAATGTTAACCTGCTTCCCATCGACTACGCCTTTCGGCCTCGCCTTAGGGGCCGACTCACCCTGCGCCGATGAGCGTTGCGCAGGAACCCTTGGTCTTCCGGCGAGGAGGATTTTCACCTCCTTTATCGTTACTCATGTCAGCATTCGCACTTCTGATACCTCCAACGGACCTCACGGTCCGCCTTCACAGGCGTACAGAACGCTCCTCTACCATGCCGCGCCCAAAGGCGTGGCATCCGCAGCTTCGGTGGACAGTTTGAGCCCCGTTACATCTTCCGCGCAGGCCGACTCGACCAGTGAGCTATTACGCTTTCTTTAAAGGATGGCTGCTTCTAAGCCAACCTCCTGGCTGTCTGGGCCTTCCCACATCGTTTCCCACTTAACTGTCACTTGGGGACCTTAGCTGGCGGTCTGGGTTGTTTCCCTTTCCACGACGGACGTTAGCACCCGCCGTGTGTCTCCCTCGATTGCACTCACCGGTATTCGGAGTTTGCATGGGGTTGGTAAGTCTAGGTGACCCCCTAGCCCAAACAGTGCTCTACCCCCGGCGGTGATACGAGAGGCTCTACCTAAATAGATTTCGAGGAGAACCAGCTATCTCCGAGCTTGATTAGCCTTTCACTCCGAGCCACAGGTCATCCCCTAATTTTTCAACATTAGTGGGTTCGGGCCTCCAGTTGATGTTACTCAACCTTCACCCTGCCCATGGCTAGATCGCTCGGTTTCGGGCCTACTCCTACCGACTGCCTCGCAAGCGAGGTTGAACGCCCTATTAAGACTCGGTTTCCCTACGGCTCCCCTAGACGGTTAACCTTGCCAGTAAAAGTAACTCGCTGACCCATTATACAAAAGGTACGCAGTCACCCGCTTTGCTTCCCGGCCAAACGGAGTTGTCCCGAGGGACAATTCCAACGGCTGGGAGGCAGCGGGCTCCCACTGCTTGTATGCATCCGGTTTCAGGTTCTATTTCACTCCCCTCACAGGGGTTCTTTTCGCCTTTCCCTCACGGTACTGGTTCACTATCGGTCAGCCAAGAGTATTTAGCCTTGGAGGATGGTCCCCCCTCGTCCGAAGACAGTTCAAACAGGGTTTCACGTGCCCCGTCCTACTCGATTTCACCCATGGATCGTTTTCGTGTACGGGGCTGTCACCCTGTATCGCGCAACTTTCCAGATGCTTCCACTAACCATTCATGGGCTTAAGGGCTGTTCCCCGTTCGCTCGTCGCTACTGAGGGAATCTCGGTTGATTTCTTTTCCTCCGGGTACTTAGATATTTCAGTTCCCCGGGTTCGCCTCCATATCCTATGGATTCAGATATGGATACCGCCCGAAAGCGGTGGGTTTCCCCATTCGGAAATCCCCGGATCAGGGCCTGTTTACCGGCTCCCCGAGGCTTATCGCAGGTTACGACGTCCTTCATCGCCTTTGGCTGCCAAGGCATCCACCGGATGCACTTTCATGCTTGACCATATAATCCAACGCATGCTTCATCCGCCCTGCCACAGCAGCGCCAGCGGCCAACCTAGGGTTGGGCACAGACACCGCCTGCTCATGGAATGGGCGGTTTGGCTGGATTTTGGTAACGCAATTTGTTGCCGGCGCAACGCTGCGCCCTCCCCTCGGGTGTCCGACCCGAAGGCCGGAACGGGGAGCTTGCGCGCTGCACCAAGACGCATCTACTTTGCCGCCCGCCTTTCGGCAGGCAGCTACCCGCGTTGTTATTGCATTGAATAACAATGCGGCTACATGTCTCTGAATTGTTAAGGATCGGTTGCCGCCGCCATTTCGGCGGCGCAACAGAAAACTCGATAGATGGTGGAGCCGAGGAGGATCGAACTCCTGACCTCCTGCGTGCAAGGCAGGCGCTCTCCCAGCTGAGCTACGGCCCCAGTGGCTAGCCATTGAAAGGAGGATGGTGGGTCTGGGTGGACTTGAACCACCGACCTCACCCTTATCAGGGGTGCGCTCTGACCAACTGAGCTACAGACCCGTTGAACCTCTCAAGCGGCCATAAGCAGCTTCGCCCGCAAACAGGCGTGCCGAAAGCCTCCTAGCCCGCAAACAAAGTGAAAAAGCAGCGTCAAGCCATTCGTGTGGGTGCCATTCCGCGAGCGAAATGGCGCGGCTACGCCGATGGCCAAGACTGATCAGCCCGGCCAGCGCAGCCCACTTGGATTCGTGAAAGCCATTGATCCGATCTTGCGCCCTAAAGCCCGCTCTCCCGAAGGTGAGTTGGCCAACTGCTTGAAGCGCTCAGGATTAAGGGTTTAAGGAGGTGATCCAGCCGCAGGTTCCCCTACGGCTACCTTGTTACGACTTCGTCCCAGTCATGAACCACACCGTGGTAACCGTCCCCCCGAAGGTTAGACTAGCTACTTCTGGTGCAACCCACTCCCATGACGTGACGGGCGGTGTGTACAAGGCCCGGGAACGTATTCACCGCGACATTCTGATTCGCGATTACTAGCGATTCCGACTTCAAGGAGTCGAGTTGCAGACTCCTATCCGGACTACGAGCGGTTTTTTGGGATTCGCTTGCCATTGCTGGTTCGCAGCCCTCTGTGCCGCCCATTGTAGCACGTTTGTAGCCCACCCCGTGAGGGCCATGATGACTTGACGTCATCCCCACCTTCCTCCGGTTTGTCACCGGCAGTCTCCCTAGAGTTCCCGGCCTGACCCGCTGGCAAATAAGGACAAGGGTTGCGCTCGTTACGGGACTTAACCCAACATCTCACGACACGAGCTGACGACAGCCATGCAGCACCTGTCTCGAGGTTCCCTAAGGCACCCTCCTGTTTCCAAGAGGTTCCTCGGATGTCAAGCCCTGGTAAGGTTCTTCGCGTTGCATCGAATTGAGCAACATGCTCCACTGCTTGTGCGGGTCCCCGTCAATTCCTTTGAGTTTCAGCCTTGCGGCCGTACTCCCCAGGCGGGGTACTTAATGCGTTAGCTACGGCACTGAGGGGGTCAATGTCCCCCAACACCTAGTACCCATCGTTTACGGCTAAGACTACCAGGGTATCTAATCCTGTTTGCTCCCTTAGCTTTCGCACCTCAGCGTCAGTACCAGCCCAGGAATCCGCCTTCGCCACTGATGTTCTCCCAGATATCTACGCATTCCACCGCTACACCTGGGATTCCGATTCCCTCTGCTGGACTCAAGGTGTGCAGTTTCGGCTGCAGTTCTCTGGTTGAGCCAGAGGATTTCACAACCGACTTGCATACCCGCCTACGTGCCCTTTACGCCCAGTAAATCCGAACAACGCTCGCTCCCTACGTATTACCGCGGCTGCTGGCACGTAGTTAGCCGGAGCTTCCTCTGAAGGTACCGTCAAGCAACGAGCGGTATTAACGCCCGCGCCTTCTTCCCTTCTGACAGGAGTTTACACCCCGAGGGGCTTCATCCTCCACGTGGTGTCGCTGCATCCGCCTTTCGGCGATTGTGCAAATTTCTAGACTGCTGGCTCCCGTAGGAGACTGGCCCTTATCTCAGTGCCAGTGTGGCCGTTCACCCTCTCAGGCCGGCTACGCATCGTCGCCTTGGTAGGCCATTACCCTACCAACAAGCTAATACGACGCGGGCCCATCCCTAGGCGGCAGCTTACAAGTAGAGGCCACCTTTAAAAACGAGTCATCAACTCGCCTTGTCATTCGGTATTAGCACTTCGTTGGAAGTGTTATCCCCAACCCAAGGGCAGGTTGCCCACGTGTTGCTCACCCGTTCGCCACTGTACTCGTCACCCGAAGATGACTTTCTCGTTCGACTTGCATGACTAAGACACACCACAAGCGTTAGTTCTGAGCCAGGATCAAACTCTCCGTGAGAAAATTTGATATACTACTTTCTGAAATCCAAGCTCTTCGACGCTAGACCCTCATGTACGTTATTCGATTTTCAAAGATCAATCGCTCAAGTATCGAGCGGCCTTATAATATGAGACACAACTATCTTTTTGTCAACTTTTTGCCAAGAAAAAATAGCAGCACTGACGATAGAACCGATACAACGCCCACACATCAACCCCAGCTAGCAGCCCCCTTCAATTCGCCCTGCCTTTCTATGGCGATGCTCTCAAAATAGCCGCTGAGGCGATAGGCACCTAGGGGATCGGCTTCGGCCCCTAGCTCTTGGCGCACTATCGCTAACAAAGGCCGCACATCCGTGTCATAGGCATTGCGCAAAATTTCTTCGCATGATACTACGTCGTCCTCCGCCTGGGCCTCAGCTAGTGCCGTGCGGTCAACCAGCAATGCACGGGCATAAGCCGTCTGGATATTGAGCACCGACTGGATCATCGCCTCGACTTTAGGCTTGATAATATGGCTTTGGTCGATCATGTAGGCGATATTCGCTGCTGCGGCACCACGCCGCTCAGCGTTGAGAATCTCGTGGTAAATCAGAAAGACCTCGTAGAGGTTTACCGACCCGGTGGTCACATCGTCATCGGCGTATTTGCGGTTGTTGAAGTGAAAACCACCCATCCGCCCCTCGTCGAGGAGCAAGGCCACGATATGCTCAATGTTGGTGGAAAGAGGATGGTGCCCTAGATCGACCAGCACTTCGGCCTGCGGCCCGGCCTTAATGGCGAAATTTAGCGCCATACCCCAGTCGGCAATGTCAGTATGGTAAAAAGCCGGCTCGAAGAATTTGTATTCAATGAGCATCCGCGCCCCTTCGGGCAATATTGCGTGCGTCTCACTCAGACATTCTTCAAAGCGCCGCTTGCGTGCGATGATATCGTCTTGGCCCGGATAGTTCGTACCGTCGGCAAACCAAAGGCTTAGCACTGTAGACCCTATCTTCTGCATGATATCCACGCACTCGTGCATGTGATCGAGTGCTTTGCGACGCACGGCCGGGTCCCTATGGCCGAAACTGCCCAATTTATACTCAGGCTCTTGGAAGACATTGGGATTGATTGCTCCGATACATACACCCAATTCCGTCGCTTCCTGCTGCAAGGCGTCGTAGTCATCCACTTTATCCCACGGGATGTGCAAAGCCACGCCGGGACAGACACCCGTCACCTTGTGCACCTGGGCCGCATCGGAAAGCCGCTCGTGGACATCGCGAGCGGCACCGGGCTGTTTGAAAACGCCAAAGCGCGTCCCAGAATTGCCATATCCCCAAGAAGGCGTCTCGATCTCTTGGGCTTTGAGCTTGGCTTTGATTTCTTCGACTTCGATACCTTGGCCTGAGAGCATTTCGGCTAAAGCTGCGAATTGGTCCTCTATACTGTGCTGTGGAATTCCCATTCTACCTCTCCTTATAAATTTTAGTAGGTCAAATCGGGTACATCGGGACAGTAGTTACACGCAACCGCTGGGGCCTGCTCCCGTACTCACTCTTAGGCGTTCTGCAGAACTTGTAGTTGGAGTTCGAGGTTGCGCAACCCGACTTCACCGGACACGAGTGGCGTTAGTTTGGGCTGTATTGCCGCCTCGGTAAACCGGGCGATAAGCAGCGACATAAAATCATCACCGATTAGCTCTGATTCACCCGTGCTGAGTACCGAACAATAGGTCCCATCGGGCGCAGACCGCCCCGTGCAATCGACCAAAAAGCCATTAACGCCGAACCGCCGCAGGGGTTGGCCTGCGTGCAAATCGCGGACGATGATTTCGCAACGACAACTTCCTGACGAGTCGGCAAAACTGAAACAGGCCTGCACTTCCCCGCTCCCGGACACCACTTGTAGCGACTCAGGCTCAATGACCCCGTCGGGCATCCAAGCCAAGAGCATGCTCAAAGGATGAGGTGCCATATCGATCCACACCTCTGCGGCGCTGCGGCGACGCCCCCGCGCCAAGGTCTCCATTTCCGCGTAAAAGGATTCTACGGTTGTGAGCGAACCACGGGCCTCCTCGTATAGCCGCCGGTAGTTAGACAGCGCGGCAGCGTATTGAGTACAGACACCCAAGTGCAGATTGGTTTGCCGCGCCAAATCAACCAAGGCCCGCGCCTGCATCTGCGTCTGCTTCGGCCCATCCGAATGCCAGACTAAGGGCTTTTCACAGAGGGCGTGACAACCCCATTCAAGAGCACATTTGACACAGTCGAAATGGGCTTCGTTTGGCAGACAGACATCGACCACATCGGGTGCTTCTTCGCTCAGTAGCCGATCCAAGTCCCAATAGCCTTGGCCCGAAAAGGGAAAAATATCGCGTAGAACACCTTCTGTAGCAGCGGCACTTTCCCGACTGCGGCCCAAAAAGCCAACGACTTGCGCACCGGCGCGGTGGAACCACTTGGCGTGATGCTTGCCGATGCCGCTGGCACCGGCGATGGCGACGCGCAGGGCCCTTTCCATTTCTCCTCCAATACAAAAAGAGCCGACAGCCCATCTGTCGGCTCTCCTAAAGCTAGTGGCCTTTAGCTTTAACTATTACTTTTTTCGCGGTGACAACTTGGCCTCCTGAGCGCGTTGCTTCAAGCGTTTTTTGCGCCGCTGCCGCCGACTCCTCAATTCCTTATCCCGCATTCTGCCTTTACTTGAACCCATCGGTGTATCCTCCTGAGAATAAGAAGCGGTTGCCGGCAATATATCCGGCGGCACCGCTGAGGTCAAGCGAGGATCATCCGCAAAAGGGCCATGCGCACGTACAACCCGTTGTGGGCTTGGCGAAAATAGGCCGCCCGCGGATCCGCGTCCACTTCCGGGTCAATCTCATCAACGCGCGGCAGCGGATGCATGACCACAGCATGTTCCTGCATACAGTTCATCACCGAGCGATCGACAATGTACTTGCCCCGCGCCTGCTCGTATTCTCCAGTGTGATCGCCAAAGCGCTCCTTTTGGATGCGCGTCTGATAGACGACATCGGCCTGCCTTGCCACCTCATGGAGGTCGTCCACCTCCTCGAAAGGGACCTGGTGCCGCCGCAAATACTCCTTTATGTCGTCCTTCATCCGCACCGTCTCAGGCGCGACGAAGTACATCTTAACGCCCTCGTACTTGGCCAACAGATAGCACAGCGAACGCACCGTCCGTCCATTGGCCAGATCTCCCACCAGAGCAATTGTAATTTTTTTGAGGCGTCCGATCTCGCGCTGGATAGTAAAGAGGTCCAACAGGGCTTGGGTCGGGTGCTGTCCGGCACCGTCGCCGGCGTTGATCACCGGGATGCCAGCGACAGCAGCAGCTCGGTTGCTAGCTCCGCTTTCGTAGTGTCGCAACACGATCACGTCCGAGTACCCGGCAACGACGCGAATGGTGTCCTCAAGAGTCTCACCCTTGGCGGCCGAAGAAAATTCCTGTGCGCTTTCGGTCGTAATGACTGCCCCGCCCAACCGCGTCATCGCCGACTCAAAAGACAGTCGCGTGCGCGTACTAGGCTCGTAGAATAGCGTCGCCATGACCCGGCGATTGAGGATATTGGATCCGTAGTGCTGAACTACTTGCTCCATCTCTTGAGCTGTGGAGAAAATAGACTCTATCAAGTCTAGGTCGAACTGCTGCGCTTCGAGGACGTGATAAAGGCGGTCCATCAGATGCTCCTCAACGGCCTTCTCGCTCCCCCAAGATCGCCATAATCTCCGCCTCTGCCGCCACTTCCTCCCCCACTAGTGCTCGTCCTTGCAACTTACAGGATCCGCCCCGCTGCCTTAACACTTTTAGCTCCAGTCGCAACTGGTCCCCCGGCACTACCGGGCGGCGAAATTTGCAGCGGTCAATACCGGCGAAAAATGGCACCTTGGATCCGGGGTTTTCCACACTGCTCAGCATCATTGCACAACCCGCTTGCGCCAGTGCCTCGACGATCAGCACTCCGGGCATGACTGGATAACCGGGAAAATGCCCTTGAAAAAACGATTCGTTGGCCGTCACGTTCTTCAAGGCCACGACGCGTTCCCCAGGTTCCAATTCGAGGATGCGGTCGATGAGCAGTAGCGGATAGCGGTGCGGCAATAGGTCGAGAATTTCCGTTAAATTCACTCCTGCTCCTCTTCTTTTTCCTTCTCCATTAGTTCCAGTAACTGCTCGGTTAGATCGTACTCTTCCTTGGCAAAAACCAGCCCACTCGAAGGCGCGGCGGCGTCAAAAATAAAGTCGTAGCCCTTTTCCTCGGCCATGCCCTGAATGGCATCGTTGATTTTTTGGAAGATCGGCTCGGAAAGCTCGATATTCTTGCGCATCAGCTCGCCTTCGGGGCCGAATTTCTCTTGGATAAACTGTTGAAGCTGCTGCCCTTTGGTATCAAACTCGACCTGTAGTTCCGCCTTTTTCGCTTCGCTCAGCAGCAACTCCTGCCGCCGAAAATCCTCTTGCAGTTTAAGCAGCTTGGCCTCGCGGTCCTTAGCTTGGTTCTCGTAGTCCTGACGTAGCTGGTCCAACGTGCGCTGCGCATCCCGGAATTCGGGCAGGCGCTCTTTGAGCACTTCCGAATCAATGTAGCCTATTTTCAACTGAGCCGAGGCACTCGTAGCGCAACAGGCCACGACGAGGGCGAACAATAGGGCACGTTTCATATCTACTCCTCTAGAATCAATGGGATTGAAGTTGCGTTCATTTTTTATTTCAACTGTGCTGCTCTTACTGCAACATTGGAGCAAGGATTAGACTATTTGCGGTTGCGCCGCGTTAAGGAGAGACCACCAAAGCCGCTGATAACGGCAATGTAAAACCCAACATCGTACCACCAGCCTGTGTTTTGCGGTTCATAGAGGCGGATGTCCGAGTTAAACAAGCCCCAGATGAGCGATATGGGAGCGATCCAACCGTGCCAGATTCCCCAGAAAAACCCGGCGGGATTCGCTTCAGTGTGTTTCCCGTCGCCAGGGACACACCCGGCAAGAGCAATCAAAACGATCAAGCCAAGTATGCAGATCAACTGTTTGGTCATAGCAAATCCTGCGTCGATCCGTTCTTCTGGCACCCTAAGTAAATTGTATAAGATACGACTTGGCAGAATTTTGTGAAACAGCGGACATAAGAAGGCCCAAGATGCCAGACGACATCTTGGGCTTCGTCTTGTGCCCCTGAGATCAGAGCCTAGTAAAACTGCGGGCCAAACTGGAAGTGAGTCTTCCAGCCAGCCGGCTCACCATCGACCTTCTTGCGGTCAAAGCCATAGCCGAAGTCGAAGCCGATCATCCCCAGCATCGGCGTCTGGACGCGAAAACCGAAACCCAGCGAGCGCCTGAGGTCTAAGGGATTGAGGTCGGGAATCGTCTTCCAAGCGTTGCCCGCGTCTGCGAAGAGGATGCCGTACACTTGCTGCTCGGCTATCGGAAAGCGGTACTCTAGGTTCAACACTAGCATCGAGCGACCGCCGAGAGGAATCCCGGTGGGAATCCCGGTGTCTTCGTCTTCGTGTTTCGGTCCCACGGAGTAATCCTGATAGCCCCGGATCTGCCCATCCCAGTAATCAATACCACCCGGAGTAAACAGGTCATAGTACGAAATGAGGCCGTCGTCCTCGTCGGAAAAACCATCTATAACCGCGGCTTTGGTCTCCAAACTCCAGACGAACTTCCACCAACTCGGCCGGTAATAGTTGAAATTCACTTCGTGGTTGTGGAAGTCCACATCGCCAGCCACGATCGAAGTCGCGACCGATGGAGTGTAGCTAAAAACCGTCCCCTTGGTCGGAAACTCGGCCCGGTCGCGCGTATCGCGCGTATAGATCAACTCAAAGCGGCTCGTAAGCCGATCTTGATAGCGGGGGTCGCTTGCCAATGGAGCGTTGCCGTCTGCAAAGTCGGAATAGCCTTGGCTGTAAAGGCGATAGCCCAGCGAAAGGCTGGAATTGGCTGGCTTCTTCAACCGCCGACCCACGCGCACATTGATCGACTTGCGATTGGATTTCCAGAGGATATCGCTATTGTTTAGCCGATAGTTGGTGCTCCGATAGTCGTAGTAATGGAGGTTTTGCGTATAAGCGCGCGCCGACAAACTAGTCGGGGTGTCAAAAAGCCACGGCTCGGTAAAACCGACTAGGAACTGCTCGCGCCGAGTGCCGAACTCCCAGTTAAAGTCCAGACTCTGGCCCATGCCGCGGAAGTTGGGAACCTGCAAGCCGATTTGGCCTACCATCTTGTCGCGATCCGAATAGCCCGCCCCCACAGACGCTTGCCCAGTCGGCCGCTCATCGACTTGAAACACCATATCCACCAGCCGCTCGTCCTCGCCGGTGCTGTATTGGGGCTGGATTTGCACATCTTTGAAGAAGTTCAACAGCATTATGCGCCGCTGACTTTCTTGAACGAGATTTTGCTGATAAATATCGCCCGGACGCAATTCGATCTCGCGCCGGATCACCTTCTCCCGCGTCTTGGTATTGCCGGCAATCTCGACCTTGCGAATCGTCCACGGCTGCCCTTCAAATATCTGAAACGACACGTCAATCGAGTCGCTGCGAATCGTCTCCTGCGGCACCACTCGCGTGTCTAGGTAGCCCTTCTCGTAATAGACAAAGCGCGCCAAATCAGCCAGCTCTGGCCCCGAACGCCCATATACCATCCCCTCCTGCAACTCCAGCTTCTCCACCAGCTCGTCGGAGCCAAAGAGCTCGTTGCCTTCCCAAGCGACTTCGCCTAACCGGTACTGTAGCCCTTCGTCGATTCCCACGTCGATGAATAAGTGCCGCCGCGTCGAGTCGTAATAGACGCTGTCGCGCACTATGGCTACCTGCTGAAAACCCAAGCTGCGATAGTACGCCAGCAGCTTCTGCTTGTCTTCCTCGTACGTATCGCCGTTGAACTCGCCCTTGCGCCACCAGCGCTTTTCCTCGGTTTCCATCAATGACACCAACCGGCGCGGCTCCGGACCTTGACCGTCCCACTTTTGCGGTCGCCGAGGACTGCGCGCCGGTAACTCTCGGCTGTCGATCACCGTGCCGTCGGCGCGGTGCTGGATCAAGCGGATCTGCTTGATCTGCACCTTGGATCCCTCGTTGATGTCGTATTGGAGGAATACCTCACCTTCTTCCGCGCCGGCAAAGGTCTGGCCTTTGACCTCGGCGCGCAGATAGCCCTTCTCGCGATAGAGGTCGAGGATTTTCTGCTCGCCCCGCACCACATCCCTCGGCGCGATAACCTGACCGGTGACCAAGCTCAGCGCTTCCTTGAGGTCTTTCTCCTTGAGGTTTTTCTGCCCCTTAAACTGCAAACCCTCTAAGGCCGGGTATTCTTCAACCATGATGATCAGGTTGATTCCCTCAGAGACAGGGTCGCCCCATATCTGGATATCCTCAAAGACGTTGAGTCCTTGGAGATCGCGCACTGCCTGCTGCACGTTCTCTTGCGATAGCTCAACTCCAGGTTCCAAGCCCACCGTGGTCAGGATCAGCGACTTGGCCACCTTGCGCAGCTTACCCTGCACCTCGATCGAGACAACCTTTTGGGCCTCGACCGCGTTCCCCATCAACCCCACAGAGACGATAGCAAAAAGTATGGTGCGGAAATTCTTCTTCATATCAGCTCGCGGTCTCGCGTTTCTTCTTCATCCTTTCGCTCGTATCCTCTCGACGCTCCTCGTCAAAAACTAGTTCCTCACCCCTTTTGGTGACGCGGATGCGACTGCCCTCGCCAAAGCGGCCTTGGAGAATCTCCTCGGCCAACGGATCTTCGAGCATCTTCTGTATGGACCGCTCCAAATAGCGCGCACCATACGCCTGATCAAAACCCTTGTCGGCAAGCAAGGATTTCGCTCCAGGCGTAACTCGCACTTGGATATCCTGCAATGCTAACCGCGCTTTGAATTCCTCCAAGCGAATATCTATTATCGCGGCGATGTGCTCTTTGTCGAGCGCGTGGAAAATGATGATGTCGTCAACGCGATTGAGAAATTCGGGATTGAAGGTCTTTTTCAAGGCGTCGTTGATTTTGCCCTCCATCAGCGCGTACATCGATTCGGAATCGGACTTTTGGAAGCCCAATACACCCCCTGTGCCCACATCCCGACTACCCGCGTTAGAGGTCATAATCAGCACGGTGTTGCAAAAATCTACTTTGCGGCCCGTGCTGTCGGTGAGCCGTCCCTCGTCGAGAATCTGCAACAAGATGTTGAAAACATCGGGATGGGCTTTCTCGACCTCGTCTAGCAAAACCACTGAATAGGGACGGCGGCGGACTCGCTCGGTAAGCTGCCCCCCCTCGTCAAACCCCACGTAGCCCGGAGGTGCGCCAATCAGGCGCGACACTGCGAATTTCTCCATGTACTCAGACATATCGACCGAAATTAACGCATCGGCGTCGTCGAAGAGGAATTCGGCTAGCCGCTTGGCCAACTCGGTCTTGCCCACGCCTGTCGGGCCGAGAAAGATAAACGAGCCGATGGGCCGCTTGGGATCCTGGAGGCCCGCGCGACTGCGGCGGATGGCCCGCGCAATCGCGGTGACCGCCTGTTGCTGACCGACGATGTTCTTTGTAAGCGCGTCTTCCATGGCCAGCAGGCGCTCGGTTTCGGTCTTGGCCAGCCGCGAGATCGGGATGCCGGTCATACCGGCGATAACCTCGGCGATGTCGTCTGTGGTCACTTCGACCACTTCGTCGCGGACCGCTTCCTCCCACGCTTGGCGTTTGTTTTGTAGCTGTTCATTCAACTGGAGCGCCTTGTCGCGCAGCACGGCGGCGTCCTCAAAGTCTTGGCGCTCGGACGCTTCGTTTTTTTGGCGATTGATTTCCTGTATCTCGGCCTCAATGCGGCCGATCTCTTCCGGCGGACTGAGCCGCGCCAGATGCACGCGCGAACCCGTCTCGTCAATCACATCAATGGCCTTGTCGGGCAAGTAGCGATCGCTTATATAGCGATCGGACTGGCGCACCGCATAGGCAACGACATCGTCGGCAAACTCCACGTGATGGTGGCTCTCGTAGCTGGAGCGCAGCCCCTTGACGATCTCAATGGTGTCCTCGACCGAGGGTGGATCGACCATGATACTCTGAAAACGCCGCTCAAGGGCCCCATCCTTTTCGATGTGTTTGCGGTACTCGTCGAGAGTGGTCGCCCCGATGCACTGCAACTCGCCGCGCGCCAAAGCGGGCTTGAACATATTAGAAGCATCCAACGTGCCCTCGGCACTGCCAGCCCCGACAATGGTGTGCAACTCGTCGATGAAAATGATGACTTCGGAATTTTGCTGCAGTTCGTTCATCACTGCCTTGATACGCTCTTCAAACTGGCCCCGGTATTTGGTGCCAGCGACCACGCCGCCCATGTCGAGGGTGACCAAGCGCTTGTCGAGGAGAATTTGCGGCACGCGCTTTTCAATGATGCGCTGGGCTAGCCCTTCGACAATAGCCGTCTTGCCGACGCCTGGGTCGCCGATGAGGATGGGATTGTTCTTCTTGCGGCGGCTGAGCACTTGCGTGACGCGCTCAATCTCCTTTTGGCGACCGATCACTGGGTCTAGCTTGCCCTCGCGCGCCAACTGAGTCAGGTCGCGGCCAAAGTGATCGAGAAAGGGTGTCTTGCTCTTCTTGCCCTTTTCCTTGCGCCCAGTCGTCTTGCCTTCGAGCACGGCCAAAGTCTCTTCTAGGGCCGTTTTGTAATCGACGCCAAAGGCGGCCAGAATCTGCGCGGCAACCCCCTCCTTGTCCTTGAGCAGCGCCAAGAGCAAGTGTTCGACATCGATGAACTGCGTCTTCATCTCCTTGGCCTCGTTGGCTGCCACCTCGAGGATCTGTTTAGCGCGGGGGGTATAGGGCACCTCGCCAATGGTCATAGTGCCGCCTGAGGTCGTCACGTAGTCTTCCACCGACTGTTTGACCGTCTCCAAACTCAACCCCAAGTTCGTCAACACGGCCACGGCCTTGCCCTTGCCGTCCTTGATAATGCCTAACAGCAAATGCTCGGTGCCGATGTAATTGTGACCTAAGCGCGCCGACTCCTCGCGCGCTAGCTTCATTACCTGTTTTACGTTTTCGGTGAACATGTTGTTCATCTAGTCATCCTCCACAATCCGCCTATGGTCTATGTAAGTAAGGAATCTTGATTCTCGACAATTCGGAGAGCGCGAATTGAATATCGAGCATTGCAAACTTTGCTGGATAAAGCTCGATTTTGAACCTACCAAATGGGCCGATTGTTGTCAAGATAATCCCCTCTGTTCGGTCCAGCGCCGTCTCACTAGTTCAGCGCGGCGCACATCGCGGTCTGCCGACGAGAGATTCGCTCTGGCTTCGGCTTGCAAATGCGAGGGCTGAGTAACGATCATTAACTGGTTGATAAAGCCGAGGGGTAAGCCGTCAATAAGCCCCAAGCTACATCCTAAACGCACGGCCGATAACAAGTTCATAAAATCCTGCCCGCTCAACACCCGCGCGTGTTGCAAAATCCCATACGCCCGCCAAACCTTGTCCTCCACTTGGGCCGATGCGTCTGCCAGCAGGGTAGCCTGCGCCTCTTTTTCATGGCCCATGATCTGTTGGGTTATCTCCGAGAGCTTCTCGACGATCTCCCCTTCAGTTACGCCCAAGGTGGCTTGGTTGGATATCTGAAATAGGTTGCCGACCACGTTGGTACCTTCTCCGTAAAACCCGCGCACCGCAAAAGCCATGCTAGTCAACCCGCGCATCACCCGTTCCATATCCTCGGTCAGGACCAAAGCCGGCAGATGGATGAGCACCGATATCCGCAAGCCCGTCCCTGTATTGGTCGGGCAGGCCGTCAAGAAGCCCCAGCGCTCCGATTGCGCCCAGTCCAACTCACTCCTAAGCGCATCGTCGAGCGCATCAACCCGCTGCCATGCCGCGTGCGTTTGCAAACCCGGGAGGATGGCCTGCAAGCGGAGGTGATCCTCCTCGTTAATCATCACGCTAAGCGACTCATCTGCATTAAAGAGCACGCCGCGCTGGCCCTTGCTTTTGGCCAGCGCCGGACTAATCAGGTGGCGTTCCACCAGCAACTGACGCTGGTTGGCTTGTAGGGCGTTCATGTGGAAAAAGGCCGCATCGCACATAGGGCGGCACTTTTGGGCGGCACTTAGGACCTGTTCAATGATTTTTTTTTGGTCTTCAAGCGTGGTCTTCGGCGCAAAAGCCCACCCTGCAAGATTGCGGGCCAAGCGGGCGCGACAACTAACGACCATGCCGTCGCCATCCCCTTCTCCGCTGAGCCAGCTAGCCGCATTGTAAACGAGATCCTCAATATTCACGGCTATTTTCCTTCGAGGACGCGGATGCGGTCCCTGAGTTGAGCGGCCTCTTCAAAGGCCTCTTCCGCTACCGCTTGGGCCAGCTCTTCGCGCAATCGCTCCAGCTCGTCAACCGCGCCAGTACTTTGTGCCGCTTCCAGCGGCCCTTTGCCCCGATGCCTGTTGTCGCCGTGGATGCGTTTGAGCAGGCGTTCTAGCTGTGAGGCAAAGGCATCGTAGCAATGGGGACAACCGAGGCGACCTATTTTCTTAAACTCCTCGTAGCTCATCGCGCAAGTCTGACAGCGCACCTCCCCGTCGCCTTCGGCTCCGGCCAACTTGGCCAACTCTATCTTGATTTCCTTCACCAGCACGGGCGCTTCTTTGGCCTGTGCAGCGGGGGCTACCTGCACCTTGATGTTTTTTTCGCTAGCGCACTCATGGCAGAGTAAGAGCGTCTGTTTTACATCGTCAACAATATGGGTAAAGGCCACTACGGCCTCGCGCTTGGCGCATACTCCGCATTTTTTCATGTCGCATCGTCTTCCATCTGCAACACACCCGCTTCTATGCGCCCCTGGCGATCCATGCTCTGGGCCAATTTGCGGTCGTGGGTCATCACCACAAAAGCCTGTCCGCGCTCTCGTGCCAACCCGGCGAGCAGTTGGTGCAGAGACTCGCTAGCCGTCTCGTCGAGATTGCCCGATGGCTCGTCGGCCAACACGACCAATGGCTCGTTGACCAGCGCTCGCACCATGGCCACCCGCTGGCATTCGCCGCCCGACAGCGCCCCAGGCCGGTGGTGCAAGCGGTCCGCTAGTCCGACGGAATCCATCAGCTCAAGGGCCTCCTTGCGGCGATCGACGCCAGCGACCCGCGTCGGCAGTAAGACGTTTTCCAGCGCAGTAAATTCCGGCAGCAGGTAGTGAAATTGGAATACGAAACCAATGTGCCGATTGCGAAAGCGCGACAGTGCCTGATCTTCGAGATTAAGCACATCAATGCCGGCGATCCGCAATTGGCCAGCCGTCGGCAGGTCGAGCGTGCCCAACAGGTGCAGCAAGGTGCTTTTGCCAACACCAGATTCGCCCATGACCGCTACCAGCTCACCCGCCCGCACTGCTAAGTCCACGCCTTTGAGCACTTCCAAACCCGCGCCGCCAGTGTCGAACACCTTGCGCAAACCGCGCGCTTCGAGGATGATATCGGCCTGTTCCACCATCTTACATTATATACCGAATGGCTTCTACGGGCATCAACCCCGCGGCCTTGCGCGCCGGGTAAATCGACGTCGCCAAGCAGATGACCATGCTAATAGCCGCTACCAGTGCAAAATCCACGACATCCATATCCACGGGCAACGAGCTGATGAAATACATGTCCCCGGGAATGGAAATCAGCGCAAAGCGCTGTTGGGCTAAACAGAGTGCAAAACCGATCAAGCAGCCCAAGAAGGTGCCGATGCCGCCAATGACCAAGCCCTGATAGATGAAGATGCGATAAATCTCGCCCACGGTGCAACCGATCGTCCGCAAGATGCCGATCTCGGGCGTCTTGATCAGCACCGACATAACTAGGATCGACATGATGTTAAAAGCAGCGACCAGCACGATGAGACTCAGCGCGAGGAAGATCGCCCATTTTTCCAACTCGATCCAGCGGAAGAACTCGGGAAAAAGCTGGGTCCAATCGCGCACTTGATAGGGATAGCCCAACTCCTCGGCTAGGCGGTCGCGGATCTCAGGCGCTTGGTAGATGTCTGCGACGTGGATGTGGATATCAGTAATCGCATCGCCCAATTCGAGCATGCGCTGGGCGTCTTCTATATGAATAAAAGCATAGTTGTCATCGTACTGGTACATGCCGCTTTCAAAGTGATCGGTCACGAAAAAGGACCATGGACGCGGCGAGAAACCATCCATCACGGCTGCTTCCACATCGAGATTTTGCACCGTCATCAGCAACACCTCAGACCCCGGCCCCACGTGCAAGCGCCGCGCCAAGTACTCGCCGAGGACAATCCCCCGCTTGTTCAGCTCTGCGAGCAAGCCGAGGCGCAAGTGCCCCTCTGGATCGGCGTAGCGCAGGTGTTCGGTCAGGTCGGAAACCGCTGGAAAGGTCGCCGGATCAATGCCCCACACGGGGATGCCATCGACCCGGCCCAAATCGAGCTGCGAGGCAATAATGACCTTGGAATCCACGACCGGAGCTGCTCCCACGACCCCGTCAGCGCCTTTCACCTGCTGCAACAGCGCGTCCCAGTCCGCGATGGGGCCGCCGTCGAAGCGGCGAATGTTGACATGAGCGTTCATGCCGATCAGCCGATTTTTGACCTCGCCGGCAAAACCATTCGTCACCGAGAGGATGATCACCAAAGCCGCTACTCCCAAGATCACTCCACCGACGGCCATATAGGCAATGACGGAAAAGAAGCCTTCGCGTTGCTTGGAGCGCAGGTAGCGGCCGGCGACAAACAAGGCAATGCTCACGCTTGTCCCTCGGTCAAATAGGCCCGGATGAAGCGGTCGATGTCGCCGTCCATTACCGCTTGGACGTTGGCCGTTTCGCAAGCGGTGCGGTGATCTTTGACTATGGTGTATGGATGGAGCACGTAGGAGCGGATCTGCGACCCGAAGTCAATGCTCTTCTTGGTGCTCTCCACCGCGAGCTGTTTCTGCTTCTGTTCGTCCTTGAGGTGCTGGTACAGGCGCGCCTTGAGTACCTTAAACGCAGTGGCTTTGTTCTTGAACTGCGAGCGCTCGTTTTGGCACTGGACGACAATGCCAGTGGGCAGATGCGTCAGCCGCACGGCTGAGGCGGTCTTGTTCACGTGTTGGCCGCCCGCGCCGCCGGAGCGGTAGGTTTCGACCTTCACGTCCTCGTCGTTGATATCTACCTCGATATCGTCTTCGACTTCTGGATAGACAAAAACCGAAGCAAACGAAGTGTGCCGGCGGCGACTCGTATCAAACGGCGAGAGCCGCACCAAGCGATGGACGCCGGCCTCGGCCTTGAGGTAGCCATACGCATAATCCCCTCTAACCTCAATGGTTACGCCCTTGATGCCAGCTTCCTCGGCCTGCTGTAGATCCACGACTGTACATTCCATGCCGTGGCGCTCGGTCCAGCGCGTGTATAGGCGCATCAACATCGACGCCCATTCGGCGGCATCCGTGCCCCCTGCTCCCGAGTGAATGACGAGAATTGCGTTTTTGGGATCGGCCTCGTCGTTGAGCATCGTGCGAAACTCCAATTCGCCAATGCCCTGCATGGCGCTTTCGACCTCGGCCTCGACCTCGGCCAGCGCCTCTGTATCGCCCTCTTCGGCCGCCATCTGCCGCAGTTGATCCAAGTCCTCCAACTGCACATCCAAGGTCTCCCAATCCGCGATGATGTCCTTGAGAATGCGCGCTGTCTTGCCGACGGATTCCGCCTGCCGCCGATCGCTCCAAAAGTCCGCGGCCGCCATGCGCTTTTCTAGCGCGGCCAACTCTTCCTTTTTGCCGCTTATGTCAAAGATACCCTCGCAGCCGCTCTAGCTGCTGCCGCCCACTTGCCAACTGTTCCTCAATCGTGGCCATTATCGTCTTCCTTGGTTTCTGTATAGCGATCAAAAAGGAGGCTTTCGTGCTTGCGTTCAGAGGGTATTTCAAAAAGTAGCTGCCCCTCGTACACCTCGCCCTTGGTCCCCTTGAGTTGGTCGGTGTGTGCAATGAAAAACGGCGATCGCGACAGCGGATAATAGCGCCGCCCACCATCGTCAACTAGCTGAAAACACTTCGGCACAATCGCCCAAGCAAGCTGCAAATTCACCTGCAACCGCACGTCGATGAGCACGAACTTGTGTCCCTCGTCAGGCGGACCGTGAAAAAAGTGCATGTAGCGCACCCCGTCCACGGGTACCGTCAGGGCAACTTGGTTGTTGATGTTGGCGAACAGGTTGGTCAAATTTTCCAGCTTGTCCGCCGATCCGCCTGTCAAGCTCACCCCAATGTAGATCGGCACGAAGAGGGTCACGCCGCCCAAGACGAGGCGGTTGAGCAGCCGCAGGCGTTTGTTCAACTGCTTCTTGCGCTCGCTTGCTTTGATTACCATGGCTTCCTCAAGGGGCGCGCACAAGGGCAATTTTGCCCAAGCGGCTGCGGCTAGGCAACCGCAGTTGATAGAAGTACATCCCGTTGGCTACGGCCCGGCTCGGCGTCCAACGCGGGGCGCGGCCCGGCCGGTCGTGGCTCCCCGGCCACAGATCCCAACGCTCGGTGAACACCAATCGGCCCACTATGTCAAAAACGCTCAACTCGACGAGGCCGCGCTCGGCTAGCTGCACGGGAAAATGCACCACCCCGTCCCGCGCTGGATTGGGGAAAGGTGCCAACAGGCGGTCCTCCTCCGGCGGCACCTCGTCGAGGCCACTGGCCGCCAGTGCGTTTATCTGACCCCAACCATACACCGTATCGGGACCGGCGGTTCCCAAGTCCAGCGCGGTCGAACGCAAAGCCTCCAGTACTTGGGCCGGCGTCCATTCGGGATTTTTTTGCAACAACAGGGCGCAAACCCCGCTCACCAAGGGGGCCGCAAAGGAAGTGCCGCCCCTGCGCACATAGCCGCCGCGCCGCAGATCCGCGACCACCACGCCGCTACCGGGCGCGACCACATCCGGCTTGATGCGGCCATCAGCCGTTGGCCCCCGCGAGCTAAAGGAGGCAATCTGCGGCGTGCGCTCGCCACTGCCGGGCACATCTACCGCTCCCACCGCAATCGCGCCATCGGCGTCCGCCGGCATCGTTATGTAGTGCCAATCCCCGTTGGCCTCATTGCCCGCGGACACCACCACCGCGATGCCGCGCCGCACTGCCAGCGCCGCCGCCACGCTCGTCAGCGCGGTTTCTCCGTCCAGATCCGCTGGCGAGTAACCCGTGCCGTCGTCCCACCGATTGTAGCCCAACGAGCTGTTGACCACCTGCGCTCCCAAGCTGTCGGCCCATTCCAAACCGGCGACCCAGCGGTCCTCCTCCGAGGGCATTTCGGGCATGTCATCGTTTAGTTCGGTCTTAGCCAAGATGTACTCAGCGTCGGGTGCTACGCCGACAAAGTGATCGGGCTGATATCCTGCCAGCAGGGAAAGTACTTGCGCACCGTGCAAGTTTTGGCTGCCGCTCCTTTCGTCGCCCGTGATGGGTTGATCGGCTTCATCGCTGACAATCTCGTCGTCATTGACAAAGTCGCGCTGAGCCACCACGCGAATAGAAGCAAAGGCCGCGTGTCCGGCGTAGTGGAAACCATTGTCGAGCAAGGCCACGCGCACCCCAGCACCCGTCAGACCTTGGTCATGTAGGGGGGGAACGGCGATTTGGGCCAACTGCTCAAAGGCGAGTCCATAACGGCTTTGCTGCAACTTAGGACTGGCAAACAGCGCGGACGGCAGTGGACGGGGCCGCGATAAGCGCTGCACGGGCCGCGTTGCAACGACAAAGTCCGCGGTCTGCACTCGGCGCTGTACCTCGGGCGAGACCCGCGCACTGACCGCGTTGAGCCAACGCGAGGAGAAGCGCACGACCACCCCCATCTCCCGCAGCCGCTCGATATAGCGTGGGCTGACGGGCAGGTCCAACTCCGCGTCCGTATGACCAGCCCCCAAATCCACCCAAGCGATGCGCCGTCCCTCGGCATCCGTTTTGTCGCGCAACAGAATCCAGATACTCTGATCCGCTGCAACCGCCAAGGCCCCCACGTGTACCAGTAGAGCCCCGCACCACCACCGCACCCCCTTACTCAACAGGGGATTCCCTCGTGTCCAGCACCTCCACCCCTTCTGGCATCTCGAAAGAAAAGATCTCGTCGGCTATCCTCCTATTGGCGCGGTGATCCCTCAGGACGTACGCCGTGCGATTGCCATTGGCCTCGCGCTGCTCGACTTGCAGTAGAATCCATCCCCTAGGATCCACCCAAACCCGCATCTGTTCGACCACAGAGGCTTCGTTTTCCGGTGCCATAATCAGCAAATAGCAAGGCCGTCCTCTCAACGCGCTTTCCTCCACCGCAATGGGCACATAGCGCTCGGTATAGTCGAAAAATACTTCCCACGGAGTCTTTATTTCCGCTTCGTAGGGGCTGATCACCACTTGGCCGTTGTGCACGACATACGACCAGACGGCCTTGCCATCGGCCACCACCACATCGCCGCCTTCCAGTTCGATGCGAAAGCGATTCGGGCGGCGCAAATAGATCCGGCCCTCGCGGCTGCGGTACTTATCCAGCACGGCCCAGTAGAACTGCTTTTCAAAGCGGGCTGAAAACGTCTTGTAGCTAGCGAGGCGCTTTTGCACCCTAGCGATGATTTCTTCGCCGCTTTGCCCAAAAGCCGTGCTTGCCGCCAAGCCCACACAGAGCACAACCCACAACCACAGTCTCATTCTTCCGCGTCCTCCTCTTCCGCGCGCTCGACGAGAATCTCGCGCGGCTTTGCCCCGACGATCGGCCCGACGATACCGGCGGCCTCCAGCTCGTCCATCAATCGCGCGGCGCGGGAATAACCCACTTTTAAGCGCCGCTGCAAAAACGATGTGGAGGCCTGCTGGTGTTCGCAGACTAAGCGCACGGCATCGTCGAAAAGGTCGTCGCGCACATCGGCAGCCGCGTTAATATCCGGCTGCTCGGAAAACACCGCAACTTCCTCGGCCTCGTACTGGCTCTCTTTTAATGCCGCGACCAAGCGCTCGGTTTCCTCGCCAGAAATAAAGGCTCCGTGGACGCGGAGCGGCTCGCCTTGGCCGCTCGGCAGAAAGAGCATATCACCCATCCCCAACAGCCGCTCAGCCCCGTTGAGATCGAGAATCGTGCGCGAGTCCGTCTTTGACGCCACTTGGAAGGCAATGCGCGACGGGAAGTTGGCCTTGATTACCCCGGTAATCACGTTCACCGAAGGCCGCTGGGTCGCCAAAATGATGTGAATGCCCACAGCGCGCGACTTCTGCGCCAAACCCATCAGCGAGGTCTCCACCTCAGCGGGGGCCGTCATCATCAAATCGGCAAATTCGTCGATTACTATCACGATGTACGCCAGCGGCTTCTCAGGCTCAACGCCGTCTTCGGCAGCCTCGGCTTGGACGCTCGCCAGCTTGGCGTTGTAGTCGGACAGATTGCGCACCCCCAGCTGGGCCAGCTTCTGGTAGCGAGCTTCCATTTCGGCTACCGCCCACTTCAGGGCCTCGGCGGCCCTTTTCGGCTCGGTGATAACTGGCACCAGCAAGTGTGGTATATCGTTGTACATCGTCAATTCTACTACCTTGGGATCGACCATGATAAAGCGCACTTCGTCCGGCCTGGCCTTGAGGAGGATACTGCAAATTAGGCTGTTCAGGCACACGCTCTTGCCAGCCCCGGTGGCACCGGCGACCAATAGATGAGGCATTTTGGCCAAATCCGCGGCGCACGGCTCGCCCGAAATAGTCTTGCCCAGCGCCATGACCAGCTTGGAATCCGACCGGCTGAACACCTCGTCTTCGATAATCTCGCGCAAGTAAACGGTCTCTCGCTCCTGATTGGCAACCTCCACCCCCACCACGGATTTGCCCGGCACCGGCGCTTGAATGCGAATGCCTTTGGCGCTCATCACGCGCGCGAGATCGTCCGAAAGCGCGGCAATGCGATTGACCTTGACCCCTGGGGCTGGCTCCACCTCGTAGCGCGTCACCACTGGCCCGGGACTCACCTCCACGACCTGACAGGCCACGTCGAAATTACCCAGCGCATTCTCCAGCAGCTTGGCGTTTTCCAGCAAGGCCTCCTTAGAGACGTCACTTTGGCTAGCTGGCACTTCGTCTAGCAACTGGGTGCTCGGGATTTCGTAGCGACCACTGGCTGGCTTGCGGGCTGGCTCTGCCTTCTCTTGTTGGCGTACCGGCTCTGGCACAACTGCATCTTCGACCGCCGGTTCCTTCTTCTTTTTGCGCTCTCGCCGCTCAGCGCGCGCTGGTTCCTGCACCCGAGGCTCCACTGCAGCAACCTCTTCAACCATTGGCTTCCAAGGGGCCGCATCCTCGACCCGAGACTCCGCGCCAATCTCGGGTCGCATTTCTCGCACCATGGCGGTTTCGCCCCGTTTCCTTTTTGCAGCTTTGCTCTTATGCATAGTGGGAAGCAGTCCCCGCAAACGCCCGAGCCACCGCCAAACTACCGCCAAACCACCGCCCAGCCACGCCAACAGCCGCCAGTTCAGCCCGGGGGTCAAAATCACCGCAACCACAAACAACGAGCCCAGCAAAACCGCCGCCCCCAGCCTCCCTAGATACGGTATGAGGAGATCCAAGCTAATCTGGGTTCCCAGCACACCGCCCAGTGCGTAGGCCGTGTGCGGCGAATAGTCGGGCAGGCCGGTAGCGATGCTGATGAAGACGGCCATGAGCAAAAGGCCCACACTGCGCTGCACAGCAAGAGCCACCGGCTGGCAACGCACCCTATTCCAACCCCACAGCAACAAGAGCATGGGCCAGACATACGCGGCCAGTCCCATGCCCGCAAAGGCCCCATACGACGCATACGCACCGATCCACCCCCCCCAATTCAAACTCTCCACCACCGAGCGGCTCGAATTAGGAGGATCCAGCGGCGAATGGGATATCAAGCAGACGAGCAAAAACGCGCCGAGACCGAGGAGGAGCACCCCCAGCGCTTGGGGTCTCTTCTCTCCTTTGGGCGTATGCAAAAACTCGGACATAGAGCTGCAGACTCCGCTAGTACTAGGCTGGGAAGCAATCGGATTGGAAAGGGGATTAACAAAAAATAAACAAAAACGCGGCTTTTTGCATCTTGCGGCGCGTCAGATCATGCCGCTGCGCTTGCGTCCAAACCACTCGACAGCCAACAGGGCAATCGCCAAAAGCGCGGGCCACAGCGGCCCCCACAGCGGCAAAACCTCGGCCTTTTCGACCCAACGCTTGCGCGGCGCAAGCTGTTTTAGCATGTCCTCCCAGTCCGCAAGCGAATAGGCGCGACCGCCACTGGCGCGGGCCAGCTCGCCCAAGAGCAGTGGGTCGGCGCGCAAATCCCCAAGCTCAATGCTGTACTCTTCGACGACAAAGCGACCCGTAGCCGTACCTACAGCGGCTTGGTCCACTGCGGCCCAGACCTCGTATTCATACGTGCCGGGGGCCAGTCCACTAGCGACGCCTCGGTAGTGCCCGGCTCCCTGTGATTGCAGGTCGAATGCTGCTCGCCCGGCTAGCGCGACCCGTACCGTCGCCCCCGGCTGCGGCTTCAGCAGTTCGTCGAAAACCTGCACCGCGAAAACCACTTCCTCTCCCGCCCGGAACACGGGTCGCTCCGTTGAGGCACGGACCCGCCCGCCTGGAGTGTCGAGCGCGAGCCACTTGGCGGCGTCGCGCCAGAACGTGCGAATGGTCTGCGGCTGGCCATCGACGCCGCTGCTCATCAGGTCGAGCCGCCAAAAAGACGCGGATAGAGCCGCTATGACCTTACCCGCGCCATACGCGCCCACAACTACGACAGGCTCGCCGCCTGCGCTCTCGACCAGCACGGTGGTACCCGGCCGCTGCTGCGCCGTGCGAAAGTAGCCTGGCAGCGGTGGCAACCGAAGCCACGGATCGTCCGCACCCGCAGGCTGGCGCACGACCGGATGGTGCCGCCCGCCCGCGCTGAGTCGCAACAAGACCTCGCCCGGCACAAAGGGCACAGGACCAGCTACCTGAAGCGGCATGAGCGCAGCCAGCGGTGAGTCGGCCCGCCAAGCCCGCGCCATCTTGGCCCCCCCAACGACGAGCAAACCGGCACCGGCGTACACATGCTGGACCAATGCAGTGGCAGGCGGGCCGTTGAGCAGCCACTCGCCCGGATTCACCAGAACCACATCCCGACCCTGCAAAACAGCCGGACTCCACGCGCCACCGTAGAACGCGTCCGGCTCTCGCTGAATCATGGCCTCTACTACCCAACTCGAATCTGCGCTTAAACTGCGACGCAAAAAGGCCAAATCCTCGCTGGGGCCTCCGGCTAGCAACAGCACCCGCGTGCGCCCGGCGAGAATGTGGGTAAACGCAAGGGCCTCGTTGTCTGCGGTCGCAAATTCCCCGGCCACGGACGCAATGGCCACGCGAAAAATGCGCGGGCCAGCCTGCTGGGGCGTCACTGCAAAGGAAACGCGCTGCACCTGTCCATCGCCGGCCAACAGCAGCGATTGTCTCTGGAGCAATCGCTCTCCCTCGTAGAGCTGGACTTCCACGCGCTGTCCTTCGTATCCCCAACTCCGCACCTCGGCGTCAATTGGCTGGCTCTGACCGACGTATCCGGTTTCGGCTGTGCGCACGGCCACTAGCTGAACATCGACGGGTACCTCTGCGCCCCCCACGCCAAGCGCGTACACGGGCACGCCCAATTCCGCTCCCAGTTGCACGGGATCGCGGCCCAAGTTGTGGCCTCCGTCGGAGAATAGGACCACGCCTTGCACGCGCTCCCGCTCGGTGACCACCTCCAAGCTAGCGGCGAGGGCGCGGCCTATATTGGTCGCCTGACCGCGAGTACTTGCGGTCGCGACCGTATCAAGCGCGAGCGGATACGCCGACTCGGCAAATCCCCAAGCGCGGACTTCGGCCTGCTGTAAGCGCGCTGACCAACGCTCGTCGCCCAGCACAGCCACCGCCTGTTGTAGTCGCGTGACAGGCCCGTCGGCTACCCTCATGCTCGGGCTCGTATCGACCAACACCAACACCAGCGGGCGGATGACCTGCTGGTGCCACCACGTCAAAACTGGCTCGCACAATACCATAGTTAGCAAGGCCACAGCCACAGCGCGCAACGCCACGAGCACCATGCGGCGTTTGGGATCAACCTGCGGATACGTCCGCTGATATACCCAATAAACGAATGCGAGTAGGAAGGGCAGCAGGACGAGGAATACGCGCGGTCCCGCTAGCTGGAGGTGGCTATCCGACCACTCAGACACGCCAGCCCAAGCGGGGAGCGGCATCCACATTGAGACTGTCGCAGACGCCGCGACTGAGGTAGAAGGCCCCAACAGCTCCTACCATAGCGGCGTTATCTGTACACAAATCGTACGCCGGACAATGGAAGGCTAGGCCGCGGTGCTCGACCGCGACGCGCAGCCGCTGGCGCAGCCGCTGGTTGGCGGCAACGCCGCCCGCAAGGCATACAGTCGCCACTGCTACTCGCTCCAAGGCCAGCAGGGTCTTAGCCACCAAGGCATCTACTACGGCTTCTTGGAAGCTAGCAGCAATATGGGCGAGCTGGGCCGTGCGCGCTTGCGGGGTAAGAGAGCGGACGTAGTGTAACACCGAGGTTTTGAGGCCACTGAAGCTGAAGTCCATCTCGTCCACGAGGGCGCGAGGGAAGTCAATGGCCTCGGGATCGCCATCCTCGGCCAACTCGGCGATGAGCCGACCACCGGCCACCACCCCCTCCCCGGGCAGTAGGCCCAGCAGCTTGGCGACCTTGTCAAATGCCTCGCCAGCCGCGTCGTCGCGCGTGCGGCCCAGCACTTCGTATGAGCCGAGTTCGCGCACCAAGATCAACTCGGTGTGTCCGCCCGACACCAGCAGTGTTAGGAAGGGGACCTCGACCTGCGCAGCGACCAAGTTGGAAAACACGTGGGCCTCTAGATGATGGACGCCCACCAGCGGCTTGTTGCGCGCCAACGCCAACCCCTTGGCCAGCGATAGCCCCACGATCAACGACCCGACCAAGCCAGGCCCGCGCGTCGCTGCCACCCCATCTACTTCTTCCCATCCAACGCCGGCGGTCGCTAGGGCCTGGCGCACGACCGGCACCAAAGCGCGCATATGGGCGCGCGAAGCCAGCTCGGGCACTACGCCCCCGTATGGCGCGTGATCTTGTTGCGAGAAGATGATATTGGAATGCACGGCGTACGACTCATCGACGACTGCCGCGGCTGTCTCATCGCAGGAGGTCTCTAGCCCCAGTACTAACATTCCTAGTAGCTCACCAAATCGACGTATGCCGGCGCGATCTGGCGCACCTCAAAAAGCGATGTCTCCGCGCTGTGTACTGGCAGCGCATTCCCTTGATATTCGGCGTAATCTACGTACAGCTCTATGTCGCGGGCCGGGTCGAGTTGGGTGATCACGCCAACCCCGCCGCGCACCTTGACTTGGGCGGTGGCCGGCTCGGGCCGCAGGCGCGCCTCGTCGGCATGACGCACGGTAATCGGCACTCCGATTAAATCGTCCTCGGCTAACATCTGCACGGTGGCACGCACGCGTACAGCCTCCGGTACGAACGCGAGTTGCGTGTGCTCGGGATGTCGCAAAGACCACTTCACATCCACATCTTCCCGGATATCCTGCAAAACCAGCGAATCCGTATCCACATAACGCAATGCTGCGACCTGCTGCTGCGGGCCGATCACCCGGACGAGCGCGGGATCGGCTTGCACCGGCGTCACCTGTACGTGGGCAGCAGCCACTTCTAGACTCGCTTGCACCCGCACGGGCACATCCCGTTCCATCCTTGGCGCTAGGGCAATTGCAATTTCTTTTGGTTCGAGAATTTCCTTGACTTCGACATCCAAGTCGGCCGCCCGCTTGGTGATTTGGGAAGGAGTCAAGCGATGGATCCGATTCTTGCCTTCGGCCCGCAACTTCAAGACAAAGGAATCGTCGTCCAAGTCAAACAGCAGATCCTTGCCCCCGCCAGTGACCAAGACGCGAACCGTGGAAGGCACTTCGCTGGCCAGCACCATATCCCCATCCACACCTTCGCCCGGCGGAGGGACTTCGATCCAGAGGCGCACTGCAACTTCTTTATCGTAGTACTTCTCTGTAACTGCGTGAAGCCACAGCGCAAAAGATAAAACCAAAGCACCTGCCCTGATTCCCCAACTACTTACACTGATGTTGGCCAACAATAGACCCCATAAGAAGAAGAGGCTCCGCAAAAAGGGGCCTCTTCTCGTGATCTACTACTTTTACCGCGTGCCAAAGGCGAAGGACGGGACCGCTTACTTAAACGATCTCTTGAGTTCCTCGCCGATACTCAACTCGCCGTTGTCAATTCTTATATGGTATCCGCAACTTGGATTCGTGCAGGCCCACGCTTTGTAGTGAATGGCTGCGCCATCTCTTCCATAGTCGGAAAGCGGAATCAAAACGCCTTCCTTGCACTTCAAACACTCAGGAAAATCAGCCTTTTCCATCCGACCCTCTCCTCCGGTTTTAGCGTGTAGCCACTCGGGACTACACTATTATTTCAATGTACTGGTGCCGCCCCACTATGTCAATTGCCCAAGATGCACGGCGTATTCATATACGACCCGTTCCTGGGCGGCTGTTTCCACCGAGCCGGGACGCAGGTTCCGCACCTGTGCTAGGGCATCTGCTGCACTGCTGCCCATTCTTACCAAATAACTCGCCAACATCGTGCCCGTGCGCCCCAATCCCGCACTGCAATGGACCATCACCGGCCGTCCTTGCTCGACTGCCTCGTCAACGAATTGGACAAACGCTCGTATGTCCCTGAGCGAAGGCGACTGCATATCCTGTACGGGCAAGTGCAAGTACACCATATTGCGCGCCGCCACCTCGCCCGCCGGCAGGGCATTCGCGGTCAGCGACACAATCGCCTTTACGCCCTGCGCCGCCAGCCAATCGAGATCGTCCTCCAGCCGCTCGTCCTCCCCCCAACCACCAATCTGCCCGGCACCTGCCAACCGGCCCTCTAATAGCCAACCAAAGTTGAACACCATACTTAGCGGCCTTCATAGGCTGCCTGTGGTCCTTCAACCCAGCTTTCACCCTCAACCCCTACTTCCTTCTTCCATATCGGCACGATCTGCTTGAGCCGATCAATGGCGTACTGACACGCAGCCAGCGCCTCGGCTCGATGCGGGCTAGCGACGGCAATTAACACGCTGATCTCCCCGATTTCGAGCTTTCCTACGCGGTGAATCATCCCGACGTCCACGACGCCCCACCGAGCCTTCAGTTCTTTGCCAATCTCCGCCATCTTGTTCTCGGCCATAGCCGGATAGGCTTCGTACACCAAGTACTCGGTTTGCTTGTCCCCGGAGTGATTGCGCACCACGCCGGCAAACGTGGCCACCGCGCCATTTTCATCGCGCACCACGTCGGCAAACAAATCGCTGGGTTCAATTGGGTCTTCGGTAATTTTGAACACGTCAGCCCCCACTTACAGGCGGAATAAGGGCTACCTCGTCGCCGGCTTTTAACGCGGTATGGCTCCCCGCGTACTCGGAATTGACCGCAATCGACAACACCTGCTGCACCGCGGCCAGTTGCGGATATGCGGCCACGAGTTCGCGCTGCAAGTCCGCGACCCGATAGCCTTCGGCGATCTCCCACTCACAGCTTCTGAGGCCCACGGCATCGCGGCAGGAGGCAAAAAATAAAACCTTGATTTTCATAGCCAAGCGCAAATAACGCCGCAGCCTTACGCAACGAGCCACGGCCAAAAAAGGAAATGGGACCCCTCATTGAGGCCCCATTTCACTCACTGATTGTTGCTGTTGTCCCGCTGAGAAAACTACCTTAGCAGCACCATCTTGCGCTTAGCTACGTAGTCGTCGGCGTGGAGCAAGTAAAAATACATGCCACTGGCGACGCTAGCGCCACTTTCGCTCCGGCCATCCCACACGGCTTGGTACTGACCTGCGGCCAGCGCCTCGCCGTCAACCAGCCGGCGCACGACCTGACCCGCGATGTTGTAAATCGTCAGGGAGACGATCGCATCGCTGCTCAGAGCGTAGGGAATCGTGGTTTCCGGATTGAAAGGGTTGGGATAGTTCTGACTCAGCGAGCTAGCCAACGGCAGGGCGGCTAGTGGCTTGGCAGCAGCCCAAACCGCGCTGAAGTCAATCGCCAAGTCGAGGGCCTTGCCGGCCGCATTCTCCGTGGCGGTACTCGCCGTAACACTGAGGAGAGACATGATCTCGGTATCAACCTCAATCGACGAATTGCCGTCGGCATCGGTCGTATTGCGCACGAACGCGCTACCATAAGGGGGAATCGTGCCAATACCGAGCACGGACACCCACAGCGCGCTCCGGTTATACACGTCCCACTTGATGAGCTGACCCTCGCCCGGATCGCCCCAGAGATTGGTGAAATTGACCTTAGAAATCACCTTGTTGCCATCCTCCGACGCGGTAGCCACCAGCACCGGATCCGGCCGGTTGAGATGCATGCTGCGACTCAACAACTCGGTGTCCAAGTAATCGCGCACACCAGACGACGGGCCGAGGGACACGCTGTGGACCACAATATCCGCTTCCATATCCTCGGTAAAGCTGTCCGACGTGACGAGGGTGAAAGTTCCCAGATCGGCATCGCCATCTACGGCATTACTGAGAACGACTGCGCCGCCCCGCACCTGATTGCCGGAGACTTCCACGCCCGGTGCCGACAGGATAAACGCAGAGGAACCCGAAAACGTGGTGGCCTCCAGATCAAAGGCATCCGCGGGCGACACCGTCACAATGGCCTCAACCTGCTTCACGCCGGCTAGCCCTGCCGCGGACAGCACGACTGGGATTTTCGCGCCCGCACCCGCGACTAGCTCGTTGCGGGCATTGTCATCGTTATTCAGGGAAACCTGCGAGACGAACATCAACTGATCCGGATCTGGCACCGCCCATGTGGCGTTGAAGTCAATCGCCAAATCAATGGTGTCACCGGCCGGATTTACAGCACTCGTGCGCGCCCGAACGTCAAGCGAAGTCGCAGCCGCTTTTAAGTTGCCTTCGGCGTCAAACTGCACCGCCGCATCGCCAGCCTCATCGGTCACATTCCGCAGGCATACGTACACGCCGGAGGGAACCTCGCCGACACCGAGCAGATAGACCGACCGCGAGCCGGTATTAGTGATGTCCCAAGCAATGGTCTGGCCCTTGGCGGGAGCACCATCATCGGTAAAATTGACCGAGAACTCGATCTCGCCGGGGCTGCCATCCGTGGCCGCACCTGTGCCGATCGAGGAATAGGCCGGATTAAGGGAAACGGATGAGGTCGCCAACATATTCGGCGGGGGCACGGCCCAGTTGACGATAAACAATCCCTCGGCACCAAGGACATCCCGGTCCACAGACGACGACCCAATGGACACGCTGCTCACCACAACCTCGGCCGGGGAATTCCTGCTAAAACTACTCGACGTCGTGAGAGTAAAAAAACCCAAAGCACCATCGCCATCTATCGATTCGCCGAGAGCAGCCGCACCACTTTTGATCTGCCCATCCCCTAACTCTTCCACGCCGGGCGAAAAACCAAAAGCAGGGGTAAAGGTCGTCGCCGCTAGATCAAAGGCATCCGCGGGCAATACCGTCAGGGTAACTTCAAACTGATTTACCCCGACCATCCCAGCGGCCGACACTGCCACCTGCACTTGCTCACCAGCACCGGCGGCGGCATGTTCCCCATCTAGCGAAATGACGACGTTCGCGTTATCCCCGGCGACAGCAGCACCACAGAGTGCGAGCAACAGGGCGATGGCAAGAGGAAACGTCTTGCGCACGCTGTTCTGCATAGTTGCTTCTCCTTCTATTTTTAATCCTGTTTTAGATAGTGAAATGGGACCCCAAATCTGAGGTTTGAGGTCCCATTTCACTTAACTCGCTGTGCAGTGGGTGCTTACTTGAGCAGTAGCATCTTCTTGACTTCGTGGAACTCACCGCCCGCCTGCAAGCGGTAGAAATACATCCCCGAAGACAAGCTGTGACCACTGTCGTTCGTCGCGTCCCACTCCACGACGTAGCGACCCGCATTCTGATGCTCGGCTACCAACGTCCGAATCGGCTGACCGAGGACATTATACACGGTCAGTTCCACGTCCGCCGCCTGCGGCAACGCATACTGAATCGTCGTCGCTGGGTTGAACGGGTTCGGAAAGTTGTCCGCCAAGGAGAATGCAGCCGGCAGCGTCTGCAACGCCAGCGATGCGATCGCGCCGTTGGCGTCCGTGACCGTGTACGTATATACGGTCTCGCTCGCCGTTCTCGGCGTGCCCGCAATCGTCCGCGTAATCGCGTCGAACGCGAGGCCCGCCGGCAGGGCCGGCGAGAGGCTGTACGTCAACGGTGCAGTACCGCCTGTGCCCTCCGGCAGCGTGAGGCCCTCCACGCGCTGGCCAATGACGAATTCGCGGATTTCAGTCAAACCGTGCGAATCCGGAACGATCTTACCAGCGCCAAACAAGTCGCCGAAGCTCAGCGCCGGGTTGACCGTGATGGAGAACTGCAACGCCTCGTCTTCTCCTGCGCTGTCTGTCGCCAAGTAATTGACCTCGGAAACCCCGGCGGCTTCGGGCGTGCCCGAAATCGTCCGAGTGGCCGCGTCAAACGTCAAGCCAGCAGGCAAGCCGAAGACCTGATACGTTATATCGCCATCACCACCCATAGCTTCCGGCAGGACCAAATCAGTGATCGCCGTACCAGCGGTGTACGCCGGGGCTGTGACCTCCTCGGTGAAATGGAGGCTCGCCATCATGCCGTCGTCGCCTTCGCCGTCATCACCGGCCATGTCGTCGTCGCCGGCACCTTCGCCGTCGTCGCCAGCCATGTCGTCGTCATCCATCATGCCTTCTACCAGCGTGATGGCTGCCGACCCCATACCTAAGCCGTCGGCTGAACCCACTAGGACGATGGTCTCGTCGCCGTCATCGTCGGATACTGCGCTGATGGTCACGGTCGCCGTACCAGATATGTCTCCGGCCGCAATCGTAACCTCAGCCCCGCCGTTGAACACCGCGCTGTAATCTACATCGCGGGTCGCTGACGACTGGGACCTATCTATGGAAATGGACACCTTTACATCGCTTTCCGATGCCTTGCCGTCCAAGGACGCGGTTACTGTGACATCAGTCGAAGTACCCTCGCTTACCTCGTCCGGATCCACCGACAGCGCGATACCCTGGCTGTCCGACTCGTTATCGGAGATCCCGATGTTGACTATGGCCGAGTGTCCGCTCGACGAAGTAGCCTGCACACCGAAGGCCTTATGACCATCCGCCGTCGTGTTGTCCTCGGGCGTCACGGTCAGCGTCGCCGTCCCGGAGGTCGCACCTTCTGCAATAGTGATGCTTCCGTCCAAGTTCGCGTCGAAATCCACATCGCGCATGGCTGCTTTGCCTTCTGTGGGAGTGACAATGGTGAGAGTGACATCCTCTCCACCAGCTCCAGCGGCATCCTCCAACGTCACGGTCAGGGTGATGGTAACCTCACCGCCGTTTTCGCGAACCGAGTTATGAGTCGAGGAGATGCCCTCGAGATTAACTTCGGGCGCTGCTGCATCCTCAATAGTAATGGTAATGGTCAGGCTAGCGAGGTTGGTACCGTCCGTCGCGTAGTAAGCGATTTCGGCCTCTCCGGCCGCCGTCGGCGTACCTGAAATCGTCCGCGTAGCCGCGTCGAACGACAGGCCAGCAGGAAGATCTCCAGAGACGAGATACGTCACTTCAGTGTCCTCGTCTTCCACGGCCGTCCCTGTCGCTTCTGGCAGTGTCTCCTCCACCTCCTTGCCAACCGTGCCCGAGATGGTAGGATCGTCGGAAGCTAACCCTATGATAGCGGCAGCTGCTTCCTCGGCAGTCGGTGGATCGTCAGCAGGCGTCTTTTCATCTTTCAGATTTATCGTCGCCCGCTTAACCTCGATATCCTTATCTCCGATTTTGACGATTCCATCGGTATCAGCTTTCGCTATCGTCGACCCCACTATAATCGTCTCGTCCGCCGCCTTACCATCCCCGTCATCTGTCTCATCTGCTGTTGGGATAATGGTAATCGTCTGCGTGGCTTCTGTCGCGTCAGCGGGAATCGTCAGAGTACGATAGGATGCCTGATAGTCAACTTCGCGGGTCGCACTACCATCAACCGTAGTCAAGTGTATATCCACGGCGGCGGCGGGTGCTGTGCCGATTACGTACGCGGTGATCGTAACTTCTGTCGGACCGTCGATCTCGGAGATCGTCGGAGGACTCTCAGTACTCTCACCAATCGTAGCTCTCAGCCTGATCTGAGAGAGATCCGCCTCGTCGTCGTTGATCAAGACCTCCAGTGGAGCCGCCTCGGTCACGTCTCCGACCGTGGCATACACTTGGAACCGCCAATCATTCTTTGCATCGTTATCGACGGGAGTAACAATGACAACGGCCCTCCCCGTTTTCTCGCCTTCGGCAATGGCCACCCTACTCTCCGCTACCTCTGCCACGTAATCTATATCGCGTCTCCCCTTATTATCTACCCCGTCAACCCTGACGCTCACAGTCGTCCCCCCAGCTGGGGCAGCAGCCTTCAAGGTAATGTCTATCTGAGCGGCCTGCTCAGCCCCACCATCCTCGTAGAGCGCGGGAGAAACCTCTGCCAGCTTGTCCACCTTAGGCAGCCCTTCTGCCGTTAGCTTAATGAAGCCGGGGACTATAGTGATGTCGGCGAATGTATCATCAGTTGCATCATCAGCAGTGCCTGCACCGCCTGTCTGCGCCCCCTGCCCTGTAAGCACATCTTCTGATCCTAGCGCGATCCAAGTGCTGCTTCCCTCCGGGGCTAACAGCGACTCGGGTACGTTTATAGGATCAATGGAAAACGTCTTGGTCGCCGACTTCTTATCTGCCGCGATGACTATATTGCCAAAGCCGGTGCCCGTATAAAAAGCATCACGACGCGCAAGCTTATCGGTGGTTTTGAGGGCATTAAAGCCTTCGTCATCAACAGCAGCAGTTTCACCAGTAGTGCTACCAAGAAGACCTGTGACATCTACAACATCCTTGAAAGAAAACGTCAGAGCGTTTCTTGGTGCGCCTGCGTCCAAGGTCGCCGTCACTGTGACATCAACCTTATCAGACTCTTTGCTTAGAGAAATCTTATCAAACGAGAGGGTGACCACCCTGTTGCCCCTGTCGTTGTCACGCAGCATAAAATACTGCGGGCGAACTGTGGTGGTGGCGTCGTTATCGTTATCATCGCCTGTAATCCAGATCCGAAGATCGTCGCCTGTCGTGCCTCGTCCTGTTCCAGTCTCGTCTGTACCGGCTGCCACAGCACCTCGCTGCTCATCATCCGTGGGAACGAATTGAATTGTTGCCGATGCCGATGCCTTTTCCTTCGGAATCACGAGTAGAGGCATATCTATGACGTAACGAGGTACTGCTGGAGTGGCACCGTTGGTTGGTATGGCGGCATCGGCTGGCACAGTCAGCGTTGTAGGATCGCTATCAGCCACTAACGCACCTGCACCGACAGTGGATCCCAAGGAGATACGCGTCAGTGCCGCCCCCGCCGCTTTCGCTTGGTCGTCGTTCATCTTCGAACCATCAGCGTTGAGACGGGTAGCTGTGACCACGATCGGGACGAATGCTGCATCCTTATGCAAACCAAGCGCACCCAACTCACCCTCGCTTACTTCCGTCACGTCCAATGACAGCGCAATCTCATCAAACTGATCGCCATCAGTTGTAGCATCGGTATCCCCCGCAAACACCTCAAGCCGACCACCCTGACCTACAGACAGCGCCTGCGCCTCTCCGGCCCATACCAAGAAGCAAGCAGCCAGCAACCAAGGGACGCAATCCAAACGCCGGATTAGCGACTTCATGTGTATCATTATGAAACCTCCCCAGGGATCGCGTCCCTGATTAAGAAAGTGATATGAAAAGATGGATTTGCTTCAAACCCACTAAGAATTTGCGTTTTTGCGTGTTTCATATGCCCCCTTTCGCGGCTTTCTCGTCCATAACGCATACGCGTTCTCCTCTACAATAGAGCTAATTATACCGAGAAAAAATAGAAGTGTCAAGTGTAAATTACCTATTAAAATACTTATGTAAAAAAACCCTATCCCCCCTGTAAAGCCTTCATTTAGGAAAGGCGCGGAAGCTGGCCAATGGCTTACGTGAGTTGCAGGGCGGCCAGCAACAAATGTGGGGTCTGGGTTTCGTTTGGGGGTCTGCTGCATTGAAGTTCTCCCGCCGTTCAGCCCTCTGGCTCGTACGATTCGGAATCTTCCGCCACGCGCTCGCCCGCATCCGCCCGCTCCACCCGATACGATAGCCCCGCCCGTATCGTCTCCAACATCCCATTCATCCGCGCCTGCTCCTGCTCCAACCGCCCCAACCGCTCCGGCAGCGTCTCCAGCACCCCATTCATCCGCGCCTGCTCCTGCTCCTGCCGCCCCAGCCGCTCATCCAGACGCTCCAACTTAGCGTCCTGCTCATCTATCCGCTTGTCCAACCGATCTGAAAGCGCCCGTATATCGGCGCGAATATCCCGCATATCGGCGCGAATATCCCGTGCGGTGACGCGAGAGTCCCGTATCGCTGCCAGTATCAGCCCCGCCAAAGCGATGCCGACGCTTATAAAAGTCCAATCTATCGCGCCACTATCCACGAAAACGTCCTCCCGGTTCTATCCCGGTCAAAGGCTCTTTACGCATCCCTTCAATTGACCCCTTCATACGCTCCTGCTCCCGCTCCAAACGATCCACCTGATTCGACAGCTCCCTTATCTCGTGGCGCATTCCATCGAATCGGGTGCCCCACACTTCATTCAATATTATCATGGCCAATATAAAAGCCATGCCTACAAAGCCAACTACAGTTACGATACCCTCCATAGCAGGCACCTCCTCTAAGACCATCAGCAAATATCACTTACCCCCATCCCTATGTCAACCAGCCCGCCGCCGCTGCCGCCAAGCCCCCCCAACCACGCCCCCAACCACCACCAACCCCACTAACCCCGCGCCCCGCGCCCAAGCCAACACCGGCGAAAAATAGCGCAACTCCACCTCGTGTTCCCCAGCCGGCAACGCCACGCCCTTCCATATATAATGTACACGCAACATCTCGGCCTCCTCCCCATCCACCCACACCGACCAATTCGACTGGTAATTCTCCGACACCACCAACACCCGCGCCCCCGCACTCTGCGTCCGCAAGCGAATCAACCCCTCCTTTGGATCGTACGCCAGCCGCTCCACCCGGTCCCCCGCCCGATCCCCCGCACCATCGAGCCGCACCGTCGGCGCACTCTCC
Source organism: Candidatus Latescibacterota bacterium (assembly GCA_022827835.1). Taxonomy (GTDB): domain Bacteria; phylum Latescibacterota; class UBA2968; order UBA8231; family UBA8231. The sequence goes on along the minus strand of JAJEIO010000030.1, from coordinate 12,847 downwards.
AACAACGCCACACTCTGCGGGTCCACCCGCCCACTCAACAGCCGCGCCAACACCGCCTCACCGCTGTCCAACACCTCCGCTTCCGGCACCAAGTAAAACCACGGCAACACCTGCGGATTTTCGTACAGCCGATAGCGCGCCCCCTCAAATCGCAGCGGATACGCCGCCATATCCAATTCTAGCAGCTTAGGCACCGCCAAATACTTCCCATTGAGCAAATTCAACAGCGATTGAAACCCAGCCGACGGCACACCCGAGCGCATAAACTGCTGCACCAACGGCTCAAACTCCTTCAGCATCCGATCGTAGCGCCCCACCGTCAAATCGTGAAAACCCGTAATGGACCAAACGCCGTGCAAGTGATACCCCGGCTCCTCCAACACCCGAAAGCTAGGCAAGGGCAACACGCGAAAGAGCGATTCATCCTTTTGCAAAAACTCCACCGCGCGCGGATTCTCCCGGCGAATATCCGCATAGTGCCCCGGATCCCGATAGTGCAAATAAACCCGATCAACCCGCCACGTATCAAACAGCGTCACCGCACACAACCCCCCCACCAATACCGTCGCCGAAAGCTGCCCCCCCAGCCGCAAATAAAGCAACGCCAAACCCGCACCAACTGCCACCACCACGTACCAACCCCCACGAGCAATCCAATCGTAGCTCCCAGCCAACACCGCCCGCTTCTGCGGCGCAATATCGCCATAAAACAAATTTATCCAAGCGTCAGTCGTCCCCTTCGGAAAAAGCGCCACCAGCAAAGCCAGCGCCGCAAGGACACCGCCGACATACGCCAAGCGTTTCCGCAGCAACGCCCGCTCATCCGTGTCCGCGTCCAACACCCGCTGCAACCCCAACCCCGCCATCGCACACCCGGCAAACGCAAACACAAACGACCCCATGCCAATGGCGCGCTGCACATCCGCCCCCGGCAGCAAGTGAAACGCCAGCCAATGCACAGGCGTATGCTCGCCCAACACGTACGCCAACGCCAACACAAACACGCCGCCCAGCAAGGCCACCTGAGGTCGTCGCCGACACTCCGGCACCATCAACAGAGCCAACAGCACGGCCAACGCGCCAAAGTACTCGGAGTTAATTTTAAACGCATTGCGCCCCCAATAGCGCGAGCCGCCCTGTACCAGCACGTCGTCGTACCCCCCGAACTCCGGCACCACCAACGACGCCACTTCCTCCGGATGCAACGACCAACTCCGCGCATACGCGAGCTGTTCCTCCGCAGTCTTACCCCCCACCTCATCGCCCGTCGCCCGCTTGGACTCAGCGCGAGTGTACATCATCACCGGAAAGGCCCCCTCAGCCCCCAACGCCAACCCCAGCACCACCGCACCTATAAAATGAATAAAGCGCCGGACCAAAGCGGCCCGCTCCCGCCGCATCTGGTACAACTTAAATAGGAAATAGACGCCAAGGCCCAACAGCGCGAAGTACGTCATCGGCGGATGCGAGTAAATACACGCCCCTATCAGCACCCCGACCGCCGCCCAATAAATCAGCCGCCTCTGCGCCAGAGCCTTTTCCAACGCCCAGATAATCCACGGGAACAGGGCAATGACCCCCATCTTGGCATAGTGCCCGGCCAACGGAAACGCCAAAAAGGTCGGCGCAGACATAAACGCCACCCCACCCCACAGCGCAGCGCGCCCCCCCACGTGGATTTGCCGCAAGTACGCGTACATCCCCAAACCAGCCACGCACATCGTCAGAATATAGCGCCAGCCAATATACCGCTGAAAGCTCGTAAAAAAGTACAAGACGTAGGCCGGAAAGTACTGCGGACGAATCGCCTCAGACTGGGGAAAGCCGCCCATCTTGGGATCCCACATCGGCTGGTCCACAGTCTGCACCTTGTCCCAGAAGCTCAGGTCCGCGCCCTTGTGGTAATCCGTCCCCACATCCATGCCAAAGACAATCTTGTCCGACAGCGGAAACTCGTAGAAGTACAACAGGCTCAAGGCAAGAAAAAAGACCAGCGGAAAAAATCGGTGATTCCACAGAGGCGGCCTCTCGGCCTTTGCCGGCGCTTGGGTTTTGGCGCGTTTATTTTTTTTGACCATAGAATCCTTCCAGCGGCCTAATCTCGTCCCATTTCCTCAACCGTACGCAAATATACGTTCTCCAAATCCTCGGCCAACCGATCCCAACTAAACCGCCCAGCCCACACCCGGCCCGCCGATCCCAACGCCCTCCGCCTTGCGTCGTCAGCAATCAACGCCCGCATCCCATCCGCCAAAGCCCCCACATCCTCGGGCGGCACCAACACCCCAGTCTCATCGTGGCGCACGGCATCCCGCAGGCCGTCAATGTCCGTACCCAACACAGCTTTCCCAGCCGCCGCAGCTTCCACCGCCACCATGCACCAACCCTCGTAGCGCGACGGGACGCAGACCACGAGCGCACGGCGCAAAAGCTCACCTTGTCGTTCCTCTTCTACATTCCCGATTATCTCTACCCGGCTCTCCAGTCCCGCCCGCCGCGCCAAGTCGCGCACCTTAGCGAGTTGCTGCGGAGTGCCGCGCCCAGCCAACTTGAGTCGAATATCCGGGTGCTCGTCAGCAATCTCGGCAAACGCAGCGATCAACAGGTCAATCCCCTTAGTGTGGATATCCATGCGCCCAAAGTAGAGCAAGTACGGCGCTTCCTCGGGCACCAGCCCAAAAAAACGCCGATCGACGCCACTATACACTAGATCAACCTCCGCATCCCGCGCACGCCGCTGAACGCGCGCTTGCACGCTAGGAGCAATCGTCAGTATCCGACCATAAGCCCGCAGGGCGCGCCGCTCGCATAGCCACGCCACGCCCCCCACCAGCGGATGCTTGGCAAGCGCATGAAGTCCCATGAAGTGATAAAACAAAAGCAAACCCTGCCGCCGCAGCACAGCCGGAACTTGTAGAGGCGCAAACGCCGAAAACTCATTGATCCACAAATCCCACTCTAGCCGCTGCAACTGCGCCACGGCCGCGCGGCAATACCCTAGGCGGCTCAGGGCATAGCTGCGAGCCGAGCCAACGCGCAACAGGCGCAGACCGTGCCGTTCGGTTTCTAACTCAGCTCCGGGAAACAGGCCACTGACGACGGTGATCTCGTGGCGACTGGCCAAGCGGCGGTAGAGCTCCATCGCCCGCACCGCACCCCCGCCGCCCAGCCACGGGTTGGCAATGTCGTCGTACATCAGATGGCAAATTTTCATGGGCGGCAAGCCCGCGCCTCAGAGCACGCCCTTGGTCGAAGGAATGCCCTGGACCCGCTCGCTTTGCTGCGCGGCCATCAGCAGGGCGCGAGCGAATGCCTTGAAGAGCGCCTCAATGCCGTGATGGGCGTTGTGGCCGCGCACGAGGTCGAGGTGAAGATTCATCCGGCCTTGGTCTGCCACCGCGTAGAAAAACTCGCGCACCAAGGACACATCCAGCGCGCCGACCCGCTCCTCGCTGAAAGCCGCGGCAAAGACCAAATAGGCCCGACCCGACAAATCCACCACCGCCCGCGCTAGCGCCTCGTCCATGGGCACATAGCTGTGCCCGTAGCGCTGGATACCGGCCTTGTCGCCCAAGGCTTGGGCAATAGCTTGGCCGAGGCAGATACCCACGTCTTCCACCGTGTGGTGGGCGTCCACATGCAAGTCGCCGCGGCATTGGACCTCTAAGTCGAACAGGCCGTGCCGAGCAAAAGCGTGCAGCATGTGATCGAAAAAGCCGAGGCCGGTGTCGGCGCGGCATTGGCCGCTGCCGTCGAGGCACAACCGCAACTCGATCTCGGTTTCAGTCGTCCGACGCGCAATCTGCGCCGTGCGTTGATCTGCGCTCATGATGCGGTCCCTTGTTGGCGGATGCGGACGGCGTGCGCGTGGGCCTCCAGGCCCTCGGCCTGCGCCATGCGGACGATGTGCTCGGCTGTGTGGGCCAAGCGCTCGGGCGTGTACGCGATGATACTCGTCGTCTTGACGAAATCGGCCCATCCCAACGACGAGGCGTAGCGCGCCGCGCCTTGCGTCGGCAACACGTGGTTGGTGCCAGCGAAGTAATCGCCAACCGGCTCGGAGGCCGCCGCGCCGAGGAACAGCGCGCCGCAGTGGCGAACGGAATCGACCCAGCGCCACGGGTTGGCCACCTGCAATTCGGCGTGTTCCGGCGCTAGGCGGTTGAGCAGTTCAATCCCCACTTCAAGGCTAGGCACCACGACAATCGCGCCGTATTCTTCTAAAGCACTATCTATAATTGAATAGCGCGGGAGCGCCGCTTGTTGCGCTTCAAGCTCCTCCTGCACCCGGCGCGCCAAGGCCGCGCAATCCGTGATGCACACGCACGCCACCCCCCAGCCGTGCTCAGCCTGTGAAAGCAAATCCGCAGCCACCAAGCGCGGGTCGGCTCCCGCGTCGGCGAGCACCACAATTTCCGACGGGCCAGGCAGCAGCGCGATGCCCACTGTGCCGAAAACCTGCCGCTGCGCAGCCACCGTATAGGGGGAACCCGGGCCGACGATCTTATGCACCGACGGAATGCTCTCCGTGCCATACGCCAGCGCACCCACGGCCTGCGCTCCACCTACGGCGTACACTTCGTCAATGCCCAACAAACGCGCGGCCGCCGCAATAGTCGGATGCACCTCGCCGGTTTCCACTGGCGGCGAAACCACGCAGAGCTGGTCCACGCCAGCCACCTGCGCGGGCACGGCCGTCATCAGCAAGCTCGAAAACAGCGGCACTTCGCCAGCCGGCACGCACAGTCCCACCCGCTCGATGGGCGTAATTTTCTTGCCCAGCATCACCCCGTCGCCGTCTTCGACAAACCACGAGTTGAGCTTTTGCCGCTCGTGGAAGGCGCGAATGTTAGCTATCGCCGCCTCCATAGAAGCGCGCAGGTTCGGATCGAGCGCAGCCTCGGCCTCGGCGAGCACAGACGCTGGCACCCGCAACTGGCACACTTCTACGCCATCGAAGCGCTGCGTCAGCGCACACAACGCGGCATCGCCTTCTTTCCTCACCTGCCGCAGAATGTCCCGCACCGCGTCCTCGACTTCAGGGTCGGATTCGGGGCGGCGCGCCAGCAGGGCAGCGAGCGGCGCGGCGAGCGGCTCAGCGGGATAGGACACAATCGGCACCTGAGCTTGTCGAAGGGGTACCATCAATACACGACCTTGTTGAGCGGATATTCGATGATGCCTTCGGCCCCGAGCCGCTTGAGCTGGGGGATCAACTCGCGCACCACGCGCTCGTCAGCGACAATTTCCAGCGCCACCCATTCGTCGTCCATCTGGCTGGAGACCGTGGGCGTGTGCAGGGCTGGCAGCCGGGCGATGACGCGGTCGAGTTGGGCGCGCGGCACATTCATCTTGAGGCCAACCTTGTGCTCGGCTTCGAGCGCACCCTTGAGCAACATCAGCAAATTCTCGGCCTTCTCCCGCTTCCAGCCATCGGCCCATGCGGCCTTGTTGGCAATCAAGCGCGGGGTCGATTCGCAGACCGTATCGACGATGCGCAGCCGGTTGGCCTTGAGCGATGTGCCCGTCTCGGTCGCCTCGACGACCGCATCCACTAGCCCGGGAATGCCGGCCTTGACCTCGGTCGTGCCCCACGAAAACTCCACCTCGGCCTTCACCCCGCGCGTCTGCAAGAAGCGGCGCGTCACGCCGATCAACTCGCTGGCAATGCGGCAGCCCTGCAGGTCCTCGACGCATTGGATGGGAGAATCCTCGGGCACGGCAATGACCCAGCGCAAGGGCCGCGCCGTACTCTTGCTATAGGTCAGTTCGCCGATTTCGATCACCTCGGCCTCGCTTTCGAGGATCCAGTCCCGGCCCGTCAGGCCCACATCGACCACGCCGCGCGCCACGTACTGGGCGATTTCCTGCGCTCGAAACATCAGGCCCGCAAGCTGGGGATCGTCGATGTCGGGCACGTACGAGCGCGGCGCGAGCCGCACGCGATAGCCAGCGCGGACAAACAGGTCAAACGTGGACTCCTGCAAGCTCCCGGACGGAAAGCCGATCTTCAATTCCTTCATTTCGCTCCTAACTCAGTTCGTCTCATCACTTCAGCGACTTCGGGGCTTAGCTTGTACAGGGCTAGCCTCGCCGCGGTTTGGTCTTCTTCCGTGCCCTCGCGCATTAGCTGCTGCAAGTGCGGCACGGCCCGCTTATCGCCCATCTCGGCGAGGGCGTGCATGGCCTTGCCGCGGATGCTCTGCAACTCGTCGGCGTCGAGCGCGACCAGCAGGGCCTCGTAGATGGCGTTGCGGGCGGGCCGACGGAGCGCGGCGCTACCGATCTGGCCGAGGGCCTGCACCGCGACATAACGCACCTCGTTCGAGGGGTCCACTGACATGCGAATGACTTCTTCCACTGCGTCGCGGTACTGGTAAGCGCGCAGGCTCTGTAAGGCGGCGACTCGCCACTTGGGCTTGGGGGCACGCAAGGCGCGGCGCACCACGCGGAAAGCCGAGTCGCTCAAGGCTGGCTCAGCTTCGTACGAATGGCATGACCCGAGCGCACCAAGCACGTATTGGCGCACTTCCACCGTGGGATCGCGCGCGTACTGGAGTAGCGGGGCGAGCGCGGCAGGTGCACCGATCTGGCCCAACGCCCATGCCGCGGCGGCCGCCACCCGCGGCGACTTATCTTTTAGGGCCGCGATCAATGTCGGCACGGCGCGCTCGTCCTTAAAGCGGCCCAACAGTTGTATTACCTCAAACCGCACGCGGATGTACTCGGAGTCGGCTTCCTCAATCAGCAGGGGGACGACCTCGTCGGCGTCAAAGCGGATGAGCTGGTTGGCGGCTTTGACGCGCTCGGCTTTTTGCAGACTTTTGAACTGCTGAATATACTCTTCCGGCGTGGGGCCCCCGCACGCCATACCCAAGCTCGCGCCTACTAGCAAGGCCCCAAGGGCGAGCCGCGCACTGCCACGTTTTTGCTTGTCGAACAAAGTGCCCGCCATACCGCTTTTTCTCTCAATGAGATAGATATTTGTGGAACCGTCTAAGGAATTTGCGGAGGCTGATTCTTATTTGAGAATGTATATAAAGATAAGAGCCGTCTATAACCTCGTCCACTGCACCCGCCTGCCGTTTTTGACAACGCGCCTAGGGACTTTTATACTTTTCCAACCCCTATTCCCAAGGAGGTTTCCCGTGAACTTGGAACTCATTTACTGCTCTGCTTGAGGCTACGAAACCAGAGCCGCCAGTTTGGCGGAACAACTACTCGTCGCCTACAAGACCGACATTGACGCCTTCTCGCTGGTGCCCTCAGATCGAGGGCGGTTTGAAGTCAGCCTCAATGGCGAACTGATCTTTTCCAAGCTGCAAGAAGGCCGCTTTCCCGACGACGGCGAAGTCAAAGCCCTGATCGACGGCCGTCGTTAAACGCCCGACCACGCCTCTTCCAACGAGGAGATCTCGCTTTGAAGTACTGCCGCTTACTCAGTCTCGCCCTCGCGCTTTTGAGCGCCCCGGCCCTCGCTCAGTCGCCCGAAGCCCTCGACTACTTTCGCGCGGGCTACGACTTGGTCAAAAAGGGCAGCTTTCGCAACGCCGTCATCGAGCTAGAAAAGGCCGTGGCAACCGATGCCTCCTACGGCAATGCCCACTACGTCCTCGGCATTTCCTACAAGGCCCTCAACGAGTACGACAAAGCCATCAATAGTTTTGCCGCATCCCATGCCCTCGGCACCAAGCCAGAGCAGTCCGCTAAAGCCCTGGGCCAACTCTATCAAAAGGCTGCTCTCAACAGCTTTCGGCAAAAGAAATACCGCGAGGTTATCGACTATTTTAACAAAGCGCGCGACTACGGCCCGCAAAGCGCCCAATCCCTCTACGTCATGGGCCTTGCCCACAGTGGCTTGCACGAAAAAGACAAGGCCAAAGTGGCCTTTGCCGAGTCCATCGCAGCCGATCCCACCGACGCCAGACCCTACAATGCCCTCGGCGACATCCAGCGCCTCAGCCGCGACTACGGCAAAGCCATTGTCACCTACGAGCGTTCCATTGAGGCCGACCCCACGTACATGGAATCGTACGGCGACTTGGCGCGGTTGAAGTTCGATACCCAAGATATAGAGAGCGTCGTGCCGCTTTTGCAAAACGCCCTAAAGATCGACGACACGTACGCCGAAGGGCAGCGCTTGCTCGGCATTGCGCTCAACCAGCTCGGCCGTTTCCACGAGGCCATTGCCCCGCTAAACAAGGCAGCCGATCTAGACAAAGACTACTGCGAGACGCATTACCGGCTCAGCGAGGCCCACTACGGCATGGGCAATTTTCGCCAAGCCATTGAGTTCGGTCGGCGCGCCACCAGTTGCCAGGACGACTACCCAGCCGCCGAAGCGCTGCTGGGCGACGCGCATTTTCAACTCGGCCAACGACAGGAGGCGCGGCGCTGGTACAACCAAGCAGTCAAAGACAGCCGCTTCAAAGACTACGCGGCGAGCAAACTCGCAGAGCTTGACGAGCAGCCCCAATAGCCGCAATGGCGCTGCTTCTGGCCTCGAACAACGCCGGCAAGCTGCGCGAAGTCCGCGCCCTACTCGCCGATATCGCGGTCGTCGCGCCAGCCGCGTTGGGCCTTGAACTCGACGTCGAGGAAAGCGGCCAGACCTTTGCCGCCAACGCCCAACTCAAGGCCCGCGCCTATGCCGCAGCCAGCGGCCAGATCGCCCTTGCCGACGACTCTGGGCTCGAGGTCAATGCCCTCGGCGGCGCGCCCGGGATTTACTCGGCTCGCTACGGCGGCCCCGACCTCGACGACGCCGGCCGCTGCCAGCTCTTACTCACCCAGCTCGCGCCCTATCCCGAGCCAGCGCAGCGCCGTGCTAGGTTCCGCTGCGTCCTTTGCGCAGTAAGTCCCGATGGCCGCCAGTGCCGCGCCGAAGGCACGTGTGAAGGGCGGATCGCCCCTGCCCCTGCCGGCACCAACGGCTTTGGCTACGATCCGGTCTTTTTTGTTCCCGCCTACGCCAAGACCATGGCCCAGCTCGACCCACAGGTAAAAAACCGCCTCAGTCACCGCGCCGAGGCCCTGGCAGCCATGCGCCCGCTCCTCGCCAACACCTTTCCCGAGCTAGCCCTCGCCCGCTAATGTTTGGTCCGTTTTCCCAATACGTCCGTCCCTATCGAAGTCACATCCTGCTCGGTGCGCTCTGCATTGGGCTGGGGCAAGCGGCGACCGCGCGCATCCCGCTGCTGGTGGGCGATGCCGTCGATGCGGTCTCCGCGCCGGACACGGCCTCCAAGGAAATAGCAACCTACGTCTTCTACATCCTCGCCTACGCCTTGGGCGTGGCCCTGTGTGGCTACGCCATGCGGATATTCTTAGGCCGCGCCGCCAATCGCATCGAATACGACATCCGCGTCGCGTATTTCGCCCACCTACTCAAGCTGCCGCTGTCGTACTACCAGCAGCGCCGCACCGGCGACCTCATGGCGCGGGCGACCAACGATCTGCACTCGGTGCATCTCTTTTGGATCTACGGCGTCCGCGGCATCGTCGATACCGCCTTGGGTCTGACCTTCACCCTTGCCTGTATGTGCTTGCTCGACTGGAAGCTGGCTCTGCTGGTGCTGATACCCATGCCGCTTTTTAGCATCGTGATGATCCGCATCGCCGCGGTCATCAACACCCGCTACAAGGCCATCCAAGATTACTTCGGCCGCATCAGCACCTTCATCCAAGAAAACCTCTCCGGTATCCGCGTGGTCAAGGCGTACACCCAAGAGCCCGCGCAAAACGCCGCGTTCGACCAACTCAACTTGGCGTACCTCGAAAAAAACCGCGCCTATATCCGCACCCGCGCCAACTACCGACCGCTGTCCTATGTCATCGCCTCGCTCTGCTTGGGACTAAATTTGTGGCTGGGCGGGCGCGCAGTCATCGACGGCGAACTCAGCCTAGGGGCCTTCGTGGCCTTCAACGCCTACCTGACCCAACTCATCCGCCCGATCATGTACATCGGCTGGGTCATCGACCGCGCTCAGCGCGCCCTCGTGTCCATGCAGCGCATCAACGAAATCCTCGCCGTCGAGCCTGAGATCCAAGACCACGCCCTTCGGCTGAGCGACTCGACTGAGCTCGCCGAAGTCTCAGGTCGAAGCCTGCCCCCAGCCAATCCGCGCCCAATCGCCGGGCACATCGCCTTCCGCAAGCTCAGCTTTTCCTACGGCGAAGAGCAAGTCCTACATCAGATTGATCTCGAAATTCCCCAAGGCACGACCCTCGGCATCATCGGCCGGGTCGGCTCGGGCAAGACCACCTTGGCGCGCCTCGTGCCGCGCTTGATCCAAGCCGGGCCAAGCCAGCTCCTCATCGACGGGGTGCCAATCGAGGAATGGCCCCTAGCGACTTTGCGCGACGCCATCGGCTACGTTCCGCAAAATCCCTTTCTGTTTTCCAATACCCTCAGCGCCAACCTCGCCTATGGCGCGGACTCGGCCGCCGAAGCCCAGATCCACGCTGTGGCCGAAGAGGCCCAGCTCAAAAAGGACATCGACCAGTTCGACGAGGGCTTCGACACCCTCATCGGCGAACGAGGCGTCACCCTGTCCGGCGGCCAGAAGCAACGCGCGACCTTGGCCCGCGCGCTCATTCGCCGACCGCAGATCCTCATCCTCGACGATGCGCTCTCCGCGGTAGATACCCACACCGAAGAAGCGATCCTCGACCATTTGCACGCCCTCATGCAGGGCCGCACCACCCTCATCATCGCCCACCGCATCTCGACCCTGCGCCACGCCGACCGCATCGCCGTGCTCGAAGACGGTCGCATCGCCGAACTAGGCACCCACGCCGAGTTGGTCAACAGCGGCGGCTTCTACGCCGAGTTGTACCAGCACCAGCAGCTTCGCGCCGAGCTAGAAACGCTGTGAGCACCGAACTCAACAAAGAAGAAGAAATCCAAGAACGCGCCTTCAATTTGAGGCTGACGCTGCAACTGTTGGGGTATCTCAAACCCCACCGAGGGCACGTGATCCTCGCCTTTGGCACCATTGCCCTCGCCGCCGGCTTCGGCCAGGTCGGGCCCTATATCACGCAGGTAGCGGTTGACGACCACATCGCCGTCGGCGACTGGGCGGGGTTGCGGTGGATGATCGCGGCCTTTTTTGGCAGCGTCGCCGTGCAGTACGGCGCTCAATACGCCCAGACCTTGGTCACCGGCATGATCGGCCAGCGCGTCATGTACGACATGCGCCGCGATCTCTTTGCCCATCTGCAAAAGCTGCCGCTGCGCTACTTCGATCGCACGCCGCTGGGCCGTATTATGACCCGCGCCACCAACGACATCGATGCCCTCAACGAGTTTTTCAGCGAGGGCATCGTCTCGGTCTTTATGGACCTATTCACCCTGCTGGCCATCGTCGGCTTCATGGCCTATATCGACTTCGAGCTGGCCCTGATCTGCTGCACAGTGGTCCCGATCATCGCCGTCTCGACCTTCTACCTGCAGGGCCTCGCCATGCGCGCCTATCGCGAGTTGCGCACGCGCTTGGCGCGGCTCAATGCCTATTTGCAGGAGAACATTACCGGCATGGAGGTGGTGCAGCTTTTCAACCGCCAGCAACGCAATTTGCGCGACTTCGACGCCGAGCACCTGCCCTACCGCCACGCCGAGGACCGCGAAATCCACTGCTTTGCCGTTTTCTTTCCCCTCACCGAATTACTCGGCACGGTCGGCATGGCGCTGGTGCTGTGGTACGGGGCCTCGGACGTGATTGACGACCGCATTGAGCTGGGGGTGCTGGTGGCCTTTCTCCAGTACATCCGCCGCTTCTTCCGCCCGATCATGGACATCTCCGACCGCTATGCCTTGCTGCAGAGCGCCATGGCCGCGTCCGAGCGCATCTTCGAGATGTTGGCCGTCCCCAGCGAACCCGTCGGCGGACCTTCGGCTGAGCTCAGGTCGAAGCCGCGGCGCAAGCTGCCCGTAGCCAGCCGCGGCGGCGCAATTGAGTTCCGCAACGTGTTCTTCAAGTACGATCCAGCAGCCGAAGACTGGATTCTCAAGGATGTCTCATTTGAACTACAGGCCGGGCAGAGTATGGCGCTGGTCGGAGCCACCGGCTCGGGCAAGACCACCATCGTCAGCCTCCTCTGCCGCTTCTACGACATCCAGCGCGGGGAAATCCTCGTCGATGGCCGCGACGTGCGCCAGTGGCACGCGGCCGAGTTGCGCCGCCGCATCAGCATCGTCCAGCAGGAGGTCTTCTTATTTTCCGGGAGTGTCAGCGGCAATATCCGCCTCGGCGACGACGCCATCGACGACGCCCAGGTCGAGCGCGCAGCCCGCTATGTCAACGCCGCGCCCTTTATCGAACGCCTCCCCCAAGACTTTGCCCACGCCGTGGCCGAAGGCGGCTCAACCCTGTCGGCCGGCCAGCGCCAATTGTTGGCCTTTGCCCGCGCCCTAGCCTTCGACCCGGAAATCCTCGTCCTCGACGAAGCCACCTCCAGCATCGACACCGAGACCGAATTGCTCATCCAAGACGCCATTGCCAAGCTGATGAGCGAGCGCACCTCCATCGTCATCGCCCACCGCCTCTCCACCATCCGCAACGCCGACCAGATCTTGGTTATGCACCGCGGCGAGGTGCGCGAGCGGGGCCGCCACGAGGAACTACTGCTCCAAGACGGCATCTACGCGCGCCTCTACCGCCTCAACTACGGCCGCTCTTAGGCTGCCTCTTCCTCCTGTGGGGCTTTCTTTTCGAACCGCGCCGTCACCCCGTTCACAGCCTTCACCACTTGGTCGCGCGTTTCTTCGGCTTGGTCCTTGATCAAGCGCCGGGTGTCCTCGCCCTTGTTCGGGGCCAGTAACACACCCACGGCTGCGCCGACCGCG
>JAJEIO010000057.1 GCA_022827835.1 Candidatus Latescibacterota bacterium | reverse complement strand
GCCCCGGCGGCACCAGCCGCCCCGCCCCATCCAGCCCATCCCACACCCGCTCATAGATACCAACCCCATCCAACCCCTCATACACCTGACGCACCCGACGCCCCGACAAATCCCACACCGCCACCACCACCCAGGACGGACTCGTCAACTCCACCAAGCTATATCCCAATCCTACCACATCGTTGTGCTCATCTCCGTTGGGCGTCAAAACCGCCGGCTTCCGGCTCATCTGCAATACTCTCTGATGTTCCGCCTTGGTGGCCACCCACACTCGATTGTCCTCATAGGCAGGCGTAGCATCGCCTTCCTGCACGCTCTGGGGCACCTCCAACGGTAGGGCACTATTCCACACCCGCATTGAAAAAGTCGAGCCATAGCGCAACACCTCCGCCTCAAAGACCACCTCGACCAAAGCACCCGAATCCTGGGCGGTCAGCCGCGGAATACTCACGACCACCCGGTGCAGCTCAGCCGCTTCCACTGCATAATCTACTGGCTCATCGCCGATGCGCACTTGGGCTACGGAACCCAGCCGCGCCGTGGTGGTTACCTCCAACCGGTCAAAGCCGCCACTGTCCACCCCAAGGGCGGGTCGCATCACGTAGGTAAACTGCTGCGGTTGTCCCACCTTTACCTCCACAGGCCAGATCTCGCCGACCAACTGTGTGGCCACCGGCGGGGAAGCGCGCACTTCGAGAAAGTCCACCTGTCCGCTATCGTCGTCTTGGGGGAGAATGTCAACCTTGAGTTGGAGGTAGCGTCTTGGACTCATTGACACGATGGGGGTGCCACTGCTGTCGGCAAAGGCGTAGGGGGCCGACCAGAACGTCCAGTTAGCGTGATCGTAACCGATACCGGCTTTTTCGCCGAGAGCTAGCTTGGCGTAGGTCGTTCGGCTGACGGGTGTTTTTTCGTCGCCTCGTCCGGTGAAGCGCCAAAACAGGTTGGGGTCTTCGTCTTGTCCGGATCGGGATTGGATGAGGACGCGGGCTTTGGGGTCTTGTCGTCCGGCCCAGCGCAGGTCGCCCCAGGCCATGGGCTGACCAAAATCGAGAATGTTTGAAATGTACGTCGCTTGTTCGACAAAGCCTTTGGCGTAGATTTCTATCTCGTGGACTTCCCAGTCCTCGTTGTGTTCGCCGACAGTCACCTGCACGAATTCCACTTGCTCGTGCGGTGGGATGGGGATGTCGAGGATTTGTTCTCGATTGTCGCGCACCTCGACGATCCAAGGGGCAAAGGGCGGAGGATTGAAAGTAATCCTCATGGTGGGAAGAAGGGGGGACATGAAAACGCGGAGGGATCCCACAATTTTGCCTGGGTCGTCCAACCCGGATTTCACCCGAATCCGGTCGACGAGGTAGCGACCGCCTAAAAAAATATTAGCCGTGCCCGGGGTGCCGAAATCGTCAATACAGAGGAGATTATAGGCCTCGAACTCGGCGCACAGATACCTGTCTGCCAACCAGATAGTGCTCTCGTCCCCATCCCAGACCTGTCCATTGACGTTGGGTCTGACGTGGCTTCCCCCCTTTTCCTCAATCCCGGGGGCGATATTGAAAGTAGGATCTCGTTTTAGAGCCCGAATGGCAGTGGCGTCTATATCTAGTTCGACTGTCTCTGCGCCTAGGGAAGGATCGAGATCGGTCCAGCTCAGCTGGATAAATTCCACCCCTTCGTGGTCTACTTCGGGCGGCGGCTCTAGCGCTTCACCGCCGAAACGGTAGATGACTAACCCGGAAGCTTCTCCAAGCGCGAAGCCAAGCCACAGGAAGAGAGCCCAGGGCAACGAACGAAATAGGTCGCTCATAAGATGGACATTGGGGCTAGGGTACCTATAGAAGAAACAGTCCTGCGATCACCACATCACTACATGTCTTCTGTTATAGATACGAATATTGGCTCAGATTGCAAAAGTTGACTTTTCTGCGGACGGTCAAAGGCACACGAGAAGTTGCTCAGTACACCACGTGTAGGAGCCCGGCTTGCTGGACCGTTTGGTGGTCGGCTTCGACGGAGACGCGGTAGAGGTAAAGGCCCGGAGGCACCAGCCGTCCTGACTCGTTGCGCCCATCCCACATTCGCTCATACGCCCCCACGTCGTCCCGCCCTGCATACACCTGACGCACCAGCCGTCCCGACAAATCCCACACCGCCACCTCCACCGACGCCGCTCCCGTCAGTTCCAATAAATCGTAGCCCAGTCCTACTGTGTCGTTGCGCCCATCTCCATTGGGCGTCAAGATTGCTGACGCCGTCCGTACCTGTAACACTGCCTGCTCTCGGGCTGTTGTGGCCACCCACACCCGATTGCCTTCATAGGCTGGACTGGCATCGCCCTCTTGAACCCCCTGATGCACCTCCAACGGCTGGGCGCTATCCCATACCTGTGCGGCAAAAGTCGATCCGTAGCGCAATACTTGGGCTTGGAAAACCACCTCCACCAAGGCTCCTGAGTCCTCGACCGTCAGCCGCGGAAAACTCACTACCACCCGGTGTGGCTCAGACACCTCTACCGCATAGGACACCGGCTCATCGCCAATGCGCACCGCAGCCACCCCCTCGACAATCGACGAGGTGGCTATCGCCAGCCGGTCAAAGCCTTCATCGCTGGTGCCAAGGGTTGGTCGCACCGCGTAGGTAAACTGCTGCGGTTGTCCCACCTTTACCTCCACAGGCCAGACCTCGCCGACCAATCGCGTGGCCACCGGCGGGGAAGCACGCACTTCGAGAAAGTCCACCTGTCCGCCGTCGTCGTCTTGAGGTAGGAAATCGACCCTAAGTTGGAGATAGCGTCTTGGACTGAGCGACACGATGGGGGTACCGTTGCCGTTGGCAAAGGCGTAGGGGGCCGACCAGAACGTCCAATTACCATGATCGTAGCTGGTACCGGCTTTTTCGCCTATAGCTAACTTGGCGTAGTCGGTTCGGTTGACGAGTGTTTTTTCGTCGCCTCGTCCGGTGAAACGCCAGAACAGGTTGGGGTCGTCGTCTTGTCCGGATCGGGATTGGATGAGGACGCGGGCTTTGGGGTCTTGTCGTCCGGACCAGCGCAGGTCGCCCCAGGCCATGGGCTGGCCAAAATCGAGGATGTTCGAGATGTAGCTGGCCTTTTTGACCAGCCCTTTAGCGTAGATTTCTATCTCGTTGACTTCCCAGTCCTCACGGTGCTCGCTGATGGCCACTTGCACAAAGGTCGTTCCCTCTTGTGGCGGGATGGGGATGTCGATGATCTGCTCTCGATTGTCTCGCACCTCGACGACCCAAGGCGAATACGGCGGGGGATGATCAATGAGTGATCTATTCTTCCAAGGCAACTCTGGCGCGATGTAAATGCGGAAGGTCCGCACTATTTTACTCGGATCGGTCAGGCCGGATATAATCCGCACCCGGTCGATAAGATAGGGGCTGCCTAAGTTGATATTAGCCGTGCCTTGCCGGCCAAAATCGTCTACGCAGAAAAATCTGCTGAGTGCGCCGCACAGATAACTGGCCGCCACCCAAGGCATACTAGTATCTCCATCCCACACTTCCACATTCACATTGGGTCTGACGTGCTCTCCTCCGTGTTCTTCAATTCCGGGGGCGATATTGAAATTTGGATCGCGTTCAAGAGGCTGGATAGCGACGGTGTCTATATCCAGATCGACTGTCTCTCCGCCTAGGGAAGGATCGAGATCGGTCCAGCTTAGCTGGATGAATTCCACGCCTTCATGGCCTGCTTCTGGAGGCGGCCCCAGTGCTTCGCCACCCAATCGGTAGATGACCAACCCAGAGGTCGGTCTGGCTGCGAAACTAGCCCACAAAGAGAGGCTCCAGATCGACAAACGGAATAAGACAGCCATGATCTCGCTATTGTGGTAGGGCGAAAATCACCGGAACCATTGCAGAGCGATGGATGGCATCTGCAATGGCTCGGCTCCCCAATTCGGCCCAGATTGCGAACAGTTGAATGTTCCAAAAAAATAGCGCTCATCCATGCAGAGGAGAGAACTATACAAAGAAATCAACGAGTATATCAATCAAAAATTGCCCGCTCTACCTACACACAGATAACAAAAACCTCACCTAAGCCAACTAAAAAGTTGTGGGAAATCGGCACCCAGACATCCTAGGTGCGCAGTAAAACTTGACAATCGCGCAAAATGGTGGTATCTGGAATATAATAGGTCCGCAGCGTGGTCGTCGGTATTTTCACACGTCTGTGGCATGGGGCCTATCATCTTATTATCCCCGCACTTGTGGAGGATAGCTATGCGGCGAATCGGCTTTGTCCTAAGCGCATTGCTCAGCGCTATGAGTTGGTCTCTGAGCGGCTGCGATTCCGGCCGCTCGGTAGAGCCTCAGGAAGCATCGACTTGGGACGTGATTCAGCACGATATCTTCGCCTCCAACTGCGTTAGCTGCCACAGTGTCGGCACCTCCTTTGCTCGGCAGTCAGGCTTGGTTCTGATACCAGATTTGGCGTATAGCCAACTGATCAATAGTGCACCGCGCAATGCCGCGGCTGCCCAAGACGGCTTGGTCTTGCTGAGCAATGAGGGACCTGGAGGCCTTTTCAAGAGCTATCTATGGGAAAAGATCAACGCGCCCGATCAAGAGCACTTCTACGCCGATCATCCCAACTACGGCTCGCAGATGCCGCTGGGTCGTCCGCCGCTGACTAACGGCCAACTGGAATTCATCCGCCAGTGGATCCGCGCCGGAGCCCCCGAAGAAGGGATGGTAGCAGACTTGGCCCTGCTGCAGGACGAGGAGCGCTATGCAGTACCGGAGTTTGAGCCGCTAAATCCGCCGTTCAATGGCATCCAGCTCCACTTAGGTCCCTTTGAGGTAGCACCTCAGTACGAGCGCGAAGTCTATTTTTACCAGCCTCTCGACCACGCTGAGGATCTCTTCGTCAACCGCTTTGAATTGTCCATGCGGTCGGGGAGTCACCACTTCATTCTCAACCAGTTTCCCGACTATACCCCAGCCGATGTCATTCCCGAGCCGGAGCTCTACCGCGACCTGCGCGACGTAGCAGGTAATTACCAAGACGCCGAAGGGTACGATTTGTTCGACTGGCGGGTCATGCAGTACCAGGTTCCCATCGTAATCGCCCAATCTACGCGCCTTGACCTCAGCTTGCCTCCCGGCGTGGCCATGCGTCTGCCCGCTGGAACGGGACTCGATATGAACTCCCACTATGCCAATGCCACTGATCAGGCCGCGATCGGCGAAGTATTTGTCAACCTGCATCTTATTGAACCCTCGGAAGTGGAACGGGTAGCCGAGGTCTTCGCCCTGAGCAACTTCGATATCGATCTGCCCGCTGGCCAAGTCACCACCCTGGAGAAAGAGTTCATTTTTAAGGAGGACAGGCACATCTTCCAACTTGTTTCCCACACCCATGACCGCATGGAGGAATTCACCGCTGAACTCATTGGCGGCCCCCGGGATGGGCAATTGATCTACATCAGCTACGACTGGGAACACCCGGCCCCCCTTAGATTCGATCCGCCGCTCATGGTCGAAGAGGGTCAAGGCTTCAGGATTAGGGCCATCTATGACAATGACACCGAGCGGAATCTCAACTTCGGGTTCACGCGCGCCGATGAAATGATGATTCTCTACGGCTATTACTACGCCGACTGAGTCAGCGGTCGATCTGGCCTCTGATATCACTGGGCCTGGGATGAGGCGGGTTTGGGTCCCTTGTCTCCCGCCTGTGGCACCCCGGCTATCGGCGAAGTCCATCGCCGGTAGCCGGAACGGACTGGGACATGGCAAGTGAGGTGAAAAACTCGGGCGGCGTCACCTTCAAAGCCCTGCTAATCGGCGGTGGGGCCTCGATCTTCATCGGCGTTGCCGTACCCTACTCCAATATGGTCATCAAGGGGACGGTGCTAGCACACAACTTCAGCACGCCGGTCGCCCTCTTTATCTTCTTCGTCCTCGTCCTTTTCCTCAATCCACTGTTGCACTTGTTCCATCGGGGTTTGGCTCTGTCGAGAGGGGAGTTGGCCGTGGTCTATATCATGGCGATGGTAGCCACTTCCATTCCCACGATCGGCTTCACCGAATACGTTCTGCCCATCACCACAGGGCTCTACTACTTTGCCACTCCTGAAAAC
Organism: Candidatus Latescibacterota bacterium; assembly: GCA_022827835.1. Classification (GTDB taxonomy): domain Bacteria; phylum Latescibacterota; class UBA2968; order UBA8231; family UBA8231. The sequence goes on along the minus strand of JAJEIO010000057.1, from coordinate 72,344 downwards.
AACTGGGCAGACTTGATTCACCCCCATGTACCCGAGTGGATGGTCCCCCAAGACTCCGACGCCATTCGCTATTTCTACGAAGGGCTACCGGAGGGGCAGCCACTGCCTTGGGGTGCTTGGGTTGAGCCGTTAGCCTACTGGTGCTTGTTCATCCTCGCCTTCTACTGGGTATCCATCTGCGCCATGGTGATCGTGCGCCGACAGTGGATGGAAAGTGAGAAACTACTTTATCCCTTGGCCCAGGTTCCTCTAGAGATGATTCAGAACGATGGGAGACGAACGCTTCTGGCCCCTTTTTTTTCTAGTACGGCTATGTGGCTGGGTTTTGCCATTCCCTTCCTCATCGGCCATGTCAATGCCCTGCACAGCTACTACGAATTTGTGCCCCGCATCACTACCTCGACCGACTTCCACCTCTTCCGCGGCACTACCTACCTCCGCCTAGATATGAACCTAGCGCTGATCGGTTTTGCCTACCTATTGAACCGGGATGTTGCCTTGGGGTTCTGGTTTTTCTTTTTGCTATCCTCGCTACAGCGAGGTGCCTTCAATGTACTGGGCATCTACAGTACGGAAGACCTGAGCCGTTTCGCCAATCTAGTTGGGCCGCACATGGCCCACCAGGCGATGGGGGCGATGATCGTGCTAGTGCTCTCTGGACTGTGGATGGGACGAGGGCATTTGCGCGATGTCTTCATCAAGGCGTTGCGGGGGGATGATCGCATTGACGATTCTGGAGAGGTGCTATCCTATCGCAACGCCGTACTGGGCTTGGTGGCAGGTCTAGCGGTGATGATCGGCTGGTTGTGGAAGTCGGGTATCCCGCTGTGGATCGTCTTGGTGTTTCTCTTTGGGGCTGCTGTTGTCTTCATCGCACTTACTCGGGCTGTGGTCGAAGGGGGAATTTCCGTACTGCGCACGCCTATCACCCCTGCTGATTTTACCATCTCCGGTCTAGGTACGACCGCCTTGGGGGCCTCTGGCTTGATTGGCGTGGCCTTCACCTACGTATGGAGCGCCAACGTGCGCATTTTCTTTATGGCCTGTTTCGCCAATGCCCTCAAACTGGCGGAAGAGATCAAAGGTAGTAAAAGGAAGCTGCTCTGGGCCGTATTGCTAGCTATTGTCCTCACCTTGTCTAGTTCCATCTATCTGGTTATGGAAATGGCGTATGCCCACGGTGGGATCAATCTGCACAATTTCTTCTTCATCTTCGTTCCGCAGGTAGCTTTCACCTATGTGGGCCCCAAGTTCGACAGCCCCGTACCTGTTAGCTTGGAGGGGTGGGCCTTCACCGGCTTAGGAGCCTTCTTGATGAGTCTGTTCACCTACATTCGCTACCGCTTTGTGTGGTGGCCGATCCATCCCCTAGGCTTTGCGACCGGCACATTTTACATTATGAACTGGGTGTGGTTTAGTATCTTTTTGGCTTGGCTATTCAAAACAATCGCCCTCAAATACGGGGGAGCAGCCGCCTACAGCCGGACCCGCCCCTTTTTTCTAGGGTTGATCCTAGGGCAGGTAGTGGTGGCGGGTATGTGGTTGGTGATTGACTACTTCACTGGTATGACGGGGAATGTCTTAGGCTACTTGTAAGCCTTGGGCGAACATCTATATCCTGAAAGACATGCGAAAAGATATCCAAGCAGGACACTCCGCCTCTCTAGATGGCGAGGAGATGGGCGAGCGAGGTGTGACTTTCCGGTCTCTGCTAATCGGCTCACTCATGGCCCTTTTTATTGGCATCGTGCTGCCCTACACCAATATGATCATCAAGGGTTCGCTGCTAGCCCACAATCTCAATACACCGGCTGCCATCTTTGTCTTTTTTGTTTTTGTCGGCATTGTCAATGTGGTTTTGGGCTTCATCAGACGGCGGTATGCTCTTTCGCCTCCCGAGTTAGCCGTGGTCTATATCATGGCGATGTTGGCCACGGCCATCCCGACTATTGGTTTTTCCGAGTACTTGCTGCCCATTGTCGCCGGAATCTACTACTATGCTTCGCCTGAAAATAAGTGGGAAGAGATCATCCACCCCTATGTGCCCAAGTGGATAGCCCCCCAAGACCCCGAGGCCATCAGGTATTTCTACGAAGGTTTGCCCCAGGGCCTCTCCGTGCCTTGGGACGTCTGGATCGAGCCCATTCTGTACTGGTGTATATTCATCATCGCCAGCTACTGGGTATCTATATGCTTGATGATCATTGTGCGGCGGCAGTGGATTGAACACGAAAAGCTACTCTATCCGCTGGTGCAGGTCCCGCTCGCGATGATACAAGAAGAGCGAGGGGGTAGCAATGGCGAGAAGCGTTCTTGGGTCAAGCCTTTCTTCAAAAACCCGGTCATGTGGATAGGCTTTTCCATCCCCTTCCTGTTGGGGTCTTACAGCGCCCTGTACAACTATTTTCCCTTCATCCCGGGCATGAGCCAGTTCGGCGACCAAGGCATCCTGACGAGCCAGTTTACCATCTTCAGGAATACGACCGTGCTCATCGTCATGTTCAATCTGGGCTTGGTCGGCTTTGCCTATCTGCTCAGCCGCGACGTAGCCTTGGGACTCTGGTTGTTTTTTCTCGTATCCAATATCGAGCGGGGCGTCTTCAACATTCTGGGCATCCAGAGCGCTGAAAAGCTGAGCCGCTTTGCCAATTCCAGCGGCCCCTACTTAGCGCACCAAGCTATGGGGGCCATGATTGTGCTGGTATTGTCCGGCTTGTGGATGGGTAGAAGTCACCTCAAAGGCGTATTCAGCAAGGCTTTCAAAGGGAATGAGGAGATAGACGACAGGGACGAAATTTTGTCTTACCGAACCGCAGTCTGGGGCATGCTCGTCGGCCTACTGGTCATCAGTGCTTGGCTGTGGAAGTCAGGTCTCCCCCTGTGGGTCGTCCCGGTTTTTCTCTTTGCGGTCTTTGTCGTCTTCATGGCCTTGACTCGGGCCGTAGTAGAAGGGGGAGTGGCAGTTATCCGCACGCCGCTGACACCGGCGGATTTCGTCGTGTCGGGCTTGGGCACCAGCGTGCTGGGTGCCTCGGGCATCGTGGCTTTGGGCTTTACCTATGTATGGGCGGCCAATATCCGCATCTTTTTTATGCCCTGTTTTGCCAACGCCTTAAAAATCGCCGAACTGCTCAAAGGAGATAGGAGGACGCTGATCTGGGGTGTAGCTTTGGCCGTGGTGATTGCTTTAGCTAGTTCCATCTGGAGCGTCATGACGCTGTCCTACACCTATGGGGGCGTCAATCTCCACGGATTCTGGTTTATTGGCGTACCCCGCAACGCGGCCAACTACATGGCCGTCATCCTGTCCAACCCCACCTCCGCCCAAATAGGGGGCTGGTTGTTCACCGGCTTAGGAGCGTTGGTGATGGGCCTTTTGGCTTATGTCAGGGCGCGGTTCGTGTGGTGGCCCGTGCATCCTTTGGGGTTTGCCACCAGTACTTTCTTTATTATGAACTATGTCTGGTTTAGTGTATTCATTGCGTGGGCAATCAAATCAGTGGTGCTCAAATACGGAGGCCCGGCGCTGTACAACAGCACCAGACCGTTTTTCCTAGGTCTAATCATGGGACAGATCTTCGTCTCGGGGATGTGGCTGATCATCGACTACTTCACCGGCATGGTTGGCAACCAGCCCATCGGCGGCTCGTTCGTCTGAAAATCGAATAACGCGGGGAAGCTGCTATGAACGAACACGAGAAATACTTTTTTGATGTGAATGGCTATCTAGTCGTGCAGAAAATACTGAGCCCGGGTCTAGTCGCCGTTTTGAACGAAGCGATCGATCACAACCAGAACAGGGTGCGACTGCGCGAGGGCGAGCAGTTGCTGTCGGCGAGTTCTCCAGTGCTGAAAGGGGACCTCGGCCGCGGGGACATCATGGGAATTCTCAATTGGCCAAAACCTTGGTGCCAGCCGTTTCGCGAGCTGCTTTCGCACCCACCGGCACTGCGCTATATGTTCGACTTAATTGGCGACGATTTTCGTTTTGGCAATGCCAACGGTATCAGCATGACCGAGGGCGCAGAAGGTTGTGTGCTGCACGGGGGTGGCACGCTCGTACACAAGCACACCTATCGCTACGTCAATGGCCGCATGTGGAACAATCTCGTCGGCGTTTGCTATCAACTTGCCGACGTCAATCCCGGAGACGGCGGCTTTGTCTGCATTCCCGGTAGCCACAAGGCGAACTTCGATACTCCGCAAGATGTCCTGACCATGGAGTACGATCTTGGCTGTTACCACCAGGTTGCCATGCAAGCCGGAGATGCTCTCATCTTCACCGAGGGACTCACGCATGGCACGTTGCCTTGGAGGGGCAAACACGAGCGCCGCACCCTCCTTTACCGCTACGCTGCTGGTCCCTTCGTCAACGCCAAGGGAATGAACCGCCTCGAAGAATACTGTCCGTTCTACGACGAACTCACACCGCTGCAGCAGGCGATCATGGAGCCGCCATACAATCCGGGTCGGCCCAATATCGCCGCCTTGCTCGCTGCCGAGAAGGCCGTCTAACTTCCATGCCGAACAAACGCCCCAACATCCTGTTCGTCCTCACCGATCAGCAGCGGCCGGAATGGGTCGAGATGAACCCAGATATTCCGGTGCGCACCCCGCATCTGCGGCAACTCGCCGATCGCGGGATCTGGCTCGCCAACGCCATCTGCCCGTCGCCTGTTTGCGCTCCTTCGCGCTCCTGCTTGGTGGCCGGGCAGGAGTACGATCGCACCCAAGTATGGGGCAACGACACCTATCCCCCTGACGATCTGCCCAAGTACCACCTGCGCCTGCGCGACGAAGCTGGATATCACGTCATGGCGGCAGGCAAACACCACGTGGGCAGCAATCAATCTGGAAACCCTCCGCAGTTTCACCGGGGAGTTGATGGCCGACAGGGATTGGAAGAATGGGGATTTTCCGACGCTATCTTCAACGCCGGCCTGAACCAAGCGACCATCCTGATGCGCCGCAACGACATGGTTCCACAGGATTCGTACATGGCGTTTCTGCACGAGCGCGGCTTGGCCCAGGAGCACATTGCCGACTACGCGCGCCGCAACCAAGAGGGGGTGTGGACTGCTACTTTCCCGACGACGCTGCCCGACGACGCTTACTTCGATACTTGGATTACCACCAACGCCCTCGCCTTGCTGGATCGGGCACCCAACGACAAGCCGTGGTACTTGGAGGTGAATCTGCAGAATCCCCATCATCCTTGGGACATCACCGAGTCGATGCACCAGTGGTACCGCGAACCACCGGTCGATTTTCCTCCTCCTCTGTTCAACACCGAGGATATTTCTCCCGAGACGCATCAGGAGGTGCGCCGCAACTGGGCGGCCACGGTCGAACACCTCGATCAGTGTCTCGGACGCTTGGTAGAGCGCGTTGGCAAGCGGGGGGATTTGGATAATACGGTCGTCGTCTTTACTAGCGACCACGGCGAGATGCTCGGGGATTACAATCAGTGGCAAAAACTGTCCCCTCTACAGGCCTCGGTCGGGGTTCCCTTGGTAATAGCAGGTCCAGGAGTGGCTGCTGTTGGTCGCGACGACGCTCCGATGACGACTCTCGACTTAACCGCCAGTTTCCTCGAATGGGCTGGGTTGACGCCTGATGCAGATTTCGATAGTCGCTCCCTTGTCGGTTATCTCGGAGGAGGAGGGTACAGGCACCGCGATTTGGTGTTTTCTGGCCTGAGTGCTTGGCGCATGGTTTTCGATGGTCGTTTCAAGTTGGTGCGCGGCTACGACCCAGGGAAGCGCATCGGAGGGGATGTCTTCGAGCCGATGCACATTCCGCCTGACGAGACCAAGCGTCTGCAGCGCGACCGGCCCCAAATACTGTACGATCTTGAGCACAACGAAAGGGACGACGTGTCCTCCGAGTTCCCCGAGGTTTTGCGCCGGCTCAGTGCTGCTCTCGATGAGCATCTAACTTTATGAGTACGAAGTCCATTCCATGTTGGTGAGCAGCGGTTTTCCCCAGCGGCCTCAAATCCACCACTTTCCCGGTATTGACCTCGCAGAACGCCGTCGGTTGCACGGCAGCGGTTGCATCATGCGGTCGGCCGCGGTGCAGGCGGGAGATAATATCGATCTAACTCTGCGATTTGAACTCGGCGAGACAGCAATCCCTGCTGGTGGGCACTTACGGGTCGCTTGGCTGTGGCCGTTCGACTGGGCTATGCTGCAGACGAGCGATCCCAGCGCTCCGGGGTACGTTCACGCGTTCTGCTCAAGGCGTGGAGTCGCCTTGCGGGTAACCTTTGCCTTCCGGGGCGACCTGATCCCGTGGAATCACCATATCGATGTCGAAGTTCTCTCCGGCGTGCTGACCCAGGGAGATGCGGTTGAACTGACCTGTCGGGAGTGGCGTGCTCCCACCTTTATCGTGCCCGATGCTGAATTGCTCTTTCTAATTAATCTGGATGGCGGTGACCGCTGGGTTCAGCTACCGCCCGTGCGAGGATTCCCCATTGTAGCGGGTACTCCGGCGCGGTTATTCGCCCTCGCTCCGGCGGATGGACTCATCGACGAAGATCTCGCACTGACGCTGCGCGTTGAGGACGTATGGGGAAATCCCTTGCTCATTGAGGGTTTGGTCCCAGAGGTAGTTCCTGCCGACGGAGTCAGAGTAGTCTCTGTCGAAAGGGCTGGGGACATGCCTGCTTACCGGGCGCGGGTGCGTATCGACAGCCCGGGGATTCATCGCATTGAGGTTGCTGTTCCTCGCTTCCAACTGCGGGTAGAGAGCAATCCAGTGCGCATTGCTGCTGAGTCCCCTCCATTGCGCATCTTCTGGGGCGACCTGCATGCTGGCCAAGGCCAAATCGGCTGCGGCGTCGGCTCGGTGCGCCACCACTTCGACTACGCCCGTCACGTAGCCGGTTTGCAGGTCTGCTCGCACCAAGCAAATGACCACCACGTGAGCCTGGACCTGTGGGAGCAGACGCGCCGCGAGTCGGTCGCCGCCAATGAAGAGGGGAGTTTCATAGCCTTTCTCGGGTGCGAATGGAGTGCCTACACACCGGAGGGCGGCGACCGCAACGTCATGTACCGACGCGATGAGCCGCGCTTGCGGCGTTCGGGTCGCTTCTTCACCGAAGACGTGTCCGATCCGGAACCCGACCTCGCAACAGCGACCGAGTTTTTGGCTGTCATGCGGGATGAAGAGGTATTCATCAACATGCACGCTGGTGGCCGGCCGACCAACCTCGATTTTCACGAGCCGAGAATCGAAACTCTCGCCGAGGTACACTCCACCCATGGTACTTCGGACTGGTTCGTGCTCGATGCCTTGCGTCGCGGTTATCGCGTCGGGATAACCGCCGGAACCGACGGCGTTGCCGGTCGGCCCGGATGCGACCACCCCGGCAGTCGGCTTATCCGCAACGCGCGCAGCGGTGTCACTGCTTTTCTGGCCTCCGAACTCACTCAGGATGGGCTATGGGAAGCGATTGCAGCGAGGCGGTGTTACGCCACTGACGGACCTCGCATCCTGCTCGACGTCCGCGCCGACGGCTATCTCATGGGCAGCGAATACGCAACAACCGAATCTCCTCTTGTGTCGATTGAGGCAGAGGGGACAGCGGCGATTGAGCAAATTGACCTGCTGTGCGGTCCCGACTTGCTGTGGACATGGCGACCGACGATGGCATCTGCCGAAGGTGCCTTGCGCATCCTGTGGGGAGGAACCGAACGGCGCGGCAGTGCTCCCGACCAGCGCGTCTTTTGGCAGGGCAGGTTTGCCGTTGAAAAGGGGCGCATCGCCAGCGTCGAGCCAGTCGCTTTGGTCACTCCTTACGACCGTCTCGAACGGGTTGACGACCAAACGGTCTGTTTCGACACGGTCTCTGCCGGCAACCGCATGGGGATGTGCCTAGAAATCGAAGCAGACGCGGAGACATTATGCCGCTTTGAGTCCGGCCCTGCGACCTTTGAATTTGGCTTGGCTCAGGTGCGGAAACAACCAATGAAAGTGGATGCGGGGGGCACCAGTCGGCACGTCATCGTCGGACCGGTCCCGAACCCGAACCTGCCGCGGCGAGTAGAGCTCTCATTCCGAGACACGCGGATAGTACAGGTTCTATGCCCCTACTGGGTGCAACTGACCCAGTGTGATCAGCACCGCGCTTGGAGCAGCCCAATCTACGTCCAACGCCAGTTCGGCTGACATTGGGATATCTAGTATCAACGAGGATTCTGGCCTGCTTTTTGTCGCCGAACAGCTATCATTGTGCGTCGGTCGCGTCCGCTGCATATTCGTGCGGGACATCAAGATAACACCTTTTGACATGGAGAACCCGGATGAAGAACTCTTCGATCTACATTCCCGCCTGCGACTGGGATTCGACCGCATCATTCCCGCAGTCTTGGGGATCTCCGCCTCTTGGCTGGCAGTATGCCAAGCGCCTAGTGCTGGCAAACGACACGGTACACGAACGCCGGGGCGAACCGGTCGAAGCGGATGTGGACATTCACGCTGGCCACATTACTGACCTCGACCGCGAAGTCCGCGTTGTCCGTCTCCACAGCGAAACCGGTCCGCTAGAAGTCGTGCCGAGTCAAGTGCATCTCATGGACCGCGAGGATGAGCTGCTGCGCTGCCGGTTGTTTTTCCTCGCCGATGTGGCTGCCGAAGGTTCGGCGACCTATCTCCTGCTATACGGCAATCCGGAGGCACCCGAACCTCACTACGACACCGACCTCAAGGTTTCGGGCGAGGGGTATGCCCTCGAGGTGGAAAACGAGCATTACCGCGCGGTCCTCGGGAAGATGAACGGCAACTGGCAAGACCACTACTCGAAAAGGGGGCCGGCAGAACTCGTACACCGGCAAGGCCACGGGGTCGAAGGCACCATTCACTGGGGCCCCGACTGGAGCGATGAGCGCGTCGGCCGCTACCGGCTCACTAACTGGGACGGCCCGCCTCTGTTTGACTACGATGTGATCAAGGGACCGGTCTGCGTGCGCATCCGCCGCTGGGGCCACCCGATTCTGTCAATCGGCCCCCAAGTCGGCCGCCCCCACAAGGTCATGGCTACCGTGACCTACAGCTTTTGGGCCGGTCAGCCCTACGTCATCATGGAATCGAAGCTCGAGGTTCTCGAAGATGTGCGTTTCCGCGATTGCCGCAACGACGAGTTTGTCATCGGTGAACAGCTACCCGAACGAGCTTGGATGGGACCGGATGGAGAGATTGGTTTGGGGCCCCGGGGCTGGCAGCGTGAGGACCCCCGTTGGGTGACTCATTTCAATCGCGAAACCGGCGAAGGATTCGGCAGCATTCACCTCGAATTCGAGAATACCAATCCGAGCTGGTCGCAGCCGGCCCACGCCGGATTCTCGCACACCGGCACTTGGGTCCGCTATCCGGTGCAGCTCGCGGCGATGCGCGCTGGCGAGCACGTGTACGAGAAGAACGCCTACGTTTTGCATCGATACGAAGAGGGGGGAGAGCACGGCGGGCTTGCCGACCTCGTTGACCACCAAGAGCGCCTTACCAGCCCGATCACCCAAGGGGAAGCCGCTCCGGCTCCTAGGCCAATCGACCTCGACAATGTCATGGACGCGCTGCGGGCCACGAACGAATTTGAGCTCTACGTCGAAGGGTCGCCTTGGGGACAGCGCCAGCTCAGCTTCGTCGATATCGGCATCGTGCAGGAGGTCGTTATCGAAGGAAGCGATATTCGCGTCGATATCGTCATGCCGTACGCGGGGCGCGAGACCTGGTTCGACTGGTTTGCCGATGGTATTGAGGAGCAACTCCGCGCTCGTTTGCGGGACGTCGGAGAGGTTGAAGTTCGCCTAGTTCGCGAGCCGAAATGGACTCCGCAGCGGCTGAGCGATCGCGCCCGCCGCGTCATCGGTCCCGAGGAGGAGTAGCCCCTACAACACCAACTTGTCTGGTGGCTCGTAGTCGCTTTTGCGCGGGTCCCAGCGGGTGCCGCATTTGTCGCTGATGACCACCCATTCACCTGAACTGAGATTTCCTTGGTGGTGATAGTTGAAGCGCCTGAGCCCTGCGGCCTCGGCGGTGTCGAGTAACATCTTGAGGTCGCGCGCCGACATTGGGTCGCCGTCGTGGGGAAAGCGACCGGTGTCGAGCCAAGGCACGATGCGCTCCGGGTCGTCGACTGAGGCTATCGCCCGCCTCGTCTCTTGCGTTACCACCTGTTCGAAAAACTCTGGATTGAGGGCGCTCTCGAAATCGAGCATGTCGTCGCCCACGCCCGGCAGGACGATGCCGAAGAGAGCCTGCACGACATCGAGGGTGTCGGCCACGCTGATCCCCGGATTCCACTCTAACAGCGTCTGCGAGTAGCGATAGACCGTGCCGAGAAAGCCGTCAAAGCCCCGGTGAAAGAAGTAGTGCTTCGGCAGCAGAAAATCCATGAACTGGGCCAGATCGACGAAATCATACCCACACAAAGGAGCAAAGGCGGCCGAGCGCGGGCCGCATCCTAGGCGTACCGGGCGTTCCAACTCGGCGGCGACGCCCTCGCGGATGCGGCGAAAATAGCGAGTCAGCGAGTCAGCCCTAAACGACAGCCAAGCCATCAGATCGGGATCGGCTCCGAGCATGCGGTAGGCTCCGACTAGGCCGCCGTGGGCGTGTCCGCGAATGCGCACTGGGTCGAGGTTGTGGAACAGGGATAGGAGCCTGTCTTTGGCGGCCACCATAGCCTCGTAGTCGTACCCCAGATCCTCGGCCATCGGTGCCACAAATTCCGGCAGGTCGTGAAAGAAGTAAGAGCGGTGATTCATGTGATGGGGGGCGATTTCGTACCCCCACTCCGGCCCGTCCATCACGGCACCGTCCGCCATCGGGAAGTGCTCTAGCGTATCGACCATGCGCGCCACTCGCGATGCCAGCGTCTGGTCGTCGTGCAGGTGGTGGCCCGGCCCGCCTGGACCGGCACCGCCGTCGGCGTACATGCAGTAAACCTGCATCCCGCGATCTTTGGCGGCGTTCATGGTCTTTTCTAACAAGGCCCTTTTTTCGGGCAGCTTGTGTTCCGGCGGCGGCGGTGGCTCGACGCCGAGTCGCGCGTACACCGCTGGGTTCGGATCGTACGCTTCCGCCACGATGTCGTCGGTGGGAGCGGATACTGCATCTTTCGATAGTTTTGCAGTGCCGAACACGAGTGGACCGAACACGACGCCGTCAACACCGCCCTCCGCCCAAGCATCGAGGGTGCGCTCGTGATCGTTCATTACGCTTTCGAGATCGCGCATTACATCCATCCACAGCTTCATGGTCAAACCTCCTTGTTTTTGGTAGCGCCTCTCAGTGGGTAGGCGTAAAGCGGCACACGCCGTCAAAGGAGACGCGCAACCGGGGGTGGCTCTCGTAGGGCCACGGATTGTAGGAACGGGGAATGTAGTGGCCGGCCCAGCTATGGCGAAAAGCGCCCTCTTCCAAAATGGGGCCACCGCGATGGATTATGCGGCCGTTGAAGAACACGATGTCGCCTTTGTCCGCTTCAATGGCAATTTCCGGCAACCCATTGCGCGCGAAAAGGGCGTCAAAAGCCTCGTCCGGCTCCCAGCCATACCAAGGGCTTGGCTCGCCGTTTTCATCGCGGCGAAAATGGCGCTTTTCTATTAGCTCTCCCTTGTGGGAGCCTACCTGAATGTGAATGCTGCCGTTGCGGGCGCTGACTTGCTGGAGAGCGACCCAAGCCGACATGCAGCCCGGCAGGAAAAAGGCATCTTGGTGTCGGCGTTGCTCGGATCCCTTGTAAAAATACATGCTCTGGACTCCGTCTGGCTCGTCGCCGAGGAAGGTGCGCAGCGGCTGGCGCAGTCTGGGATCGAGCATCCAAGCTAGGCCGGCCGGATGGTGCAAGCTGCGGCTAATTAAGCGGCTCCAATCGTCCGGATGGCGCGGGGGATAGCCCTCGACGCTAAAGCGGCCGGCGTGGAGGTCCATCATGTAGGCGACAAAGCGGTCGCATTCGTCGGCGGTAAAGCCGCCGCGGACGATTGTATAGCCGTCGCGTTCGTACTGCTCTTGGTGCAGGGAGGTTATTTCCAGTTCCATCGGGTGCTCATTGTCTAATTGTGGACATGGAACTGACTGAATTAACGTTAATTCAGTCAGTTCCATGTCTGATATTGGCAATAACGGCATTAGAAACGGACTGATGCACTAGTATCCCTTCTTCTTGTCGATGATATTGAGTACTGGCTCTCCCTTGAGGTAGCGCTCTAATTGGGCGCAGAAGAACTCATAGACCTTGCGCGGTCGGTGCTGTGAGGCACCGGCTCGATGCGGGGTGAGGATGATGTTGGGCGCGTCCCACAGTGGGGATTCTTCGGGCAGCGGTTCGATTTCAGTGACGTCGATACCGGCTCCGGCGATCTGCTCGTCGTGCAGTGCCTCGGAGAGAGCGTCCTCGTCGATGATTCCGCCCCGCGTCACGTTGATCAAGTAGGCGCTCTCCTTCATCAGCGCCAGTTCCTCGCGCCCGATGAGGTGGTACGTCTCCTCGGTGCGTGGACAGGCTATCATCACCACGTCGGCGCGACGGAGGAGGCTGTGCAGGTTTTCGCGGGTGTTGTCTTTGAGTTCAGAAATGCCCGGCGGCATATCGCGGCGCACCGGATCAATGGCGATGATCGGCATGTCGTAGCCAGCGGCCCGCTTGGCCATTTCAAGCCCAAAGCCCCCCAGTCCCACAAGACCCAACGTCTGCCCGGTCAACTCGACGGTAGCGCCACCAGCCCATTTGCGCTGGTCGTTATGGCGAATCGACTGATCAATGCCTCGAGTCAAGGCGAGGAGCAAAGCCCAGGCGTGTTCGCCGCCTTGGGGGGCGTATAGCCCGGCCACGTTGGAGATGGCGACTTCGTCGCGGGCGATGATTGCGGGGAAGAGGAACTTGTCCATGCCGGTGCTAAAGGACTGGACCCAGCGCAGGTTGGGAGCGGCAGCGCAGACCGCAGGCGGGAAGTGGCCGACGATGACGTCGATCCCGCTGGCCACAGCGAGGGCTTCTTGTTCGTCGTTGGCTACAAAGACTTCGTGACCGCCGTTGTCGCGCGCTATTTGGCGCAGGTGATCGTGCTGTTCGTCAGTGAATGGGTAGTGGACTAGGATCTTCACGCGGACCTCCAAGCTAGGTTGAGAAATGGGATAGAATGCGATCGATGTGATCGGCGAGCGATTGTTCTAGGCGCGGCCCGAAGCGGGTTACCACTTGTGCAGCCGCATAGCAGCCTAGGCGCGCCGCGTCTAAGGGGCTGTACCCATAGGATAGCCCGTAGAGCACGCCACCGGCGAAGAGATCGCCGGCACCGTTGGTGTCGATAGCTTGCACCGGAACGCCGGGCACTTGGTGGTGGGTGCCGTCGGCATACACTAGGGCACCGTCGGCTCCGCACGTTACATAGGCTGTGCCGACTTGGGAAGCGAGGGCCGCACCGGCTGCCTCGCGGTCGTCGGTCCCGGTACTGGCGAGGGCTTCCTCCTCATTACAGAAGAGCAGATCGACACCGCCTTGCAAGAGCGCGTCAAAGCGCGCCCGAAAGGCCCGGACGGCAAAGGGATCGCTCAGGGTTAGGGCAACGGCCGTGCCGTGGCGTTGGGCTATTTGCTGTGTTCGGCGCGCGGCGGCAAAGCCGTCGTCCGAGCCGAGGAGATAGCCTTCTATATAAACGTACTGGCTGTCGGCGATGACCTCCTCGTGGAGTTGAGCCGGGCCGATGGCGCTGCTGATGCCCAAGAAGGTGTTGAGGGTGCGGTCGGCGTCTGGAGTAACAAAAACCAAGCACTGGCCAGTCTTGCCCACGCCGCGGTTGGCCGGATGCGTGGTCACGCCGGCTGCTTCGAGGTCGCGCTGGTAAAAGTCGCCCCAAACGTCGTGGCCAGTCAGGCAGGCGTAATAGGTGCGGCCGCCATAGCGGGCGACGCCAATGAGGGTGTTGGCTGCCGAGCCGCCCGAAGCCGAGGCGACTGGCTCGCCATGGACCGCGGCTGTGAGGTGGCGCTGCCGCACCTCATCGACGAGGGTCATAACCCCCTTTTCGATTTGGTGTTCGGCGAGGAACTCCGGGGAGACTTGATATTGGATGTCCACTAGGGCGTGGCCGACTCCATAGACGTCGTACGTGCGGGTCATGGGCTTTCCTTTGAGTGGAAAATAGGCAAAATAACCCATTCGCTCATGGCTGCCAAAAAGGGCAGGGGCAAATCTTTGCTTGTTTTAATTCGCGCTGAGAATATATTAAAAACTCTGCGGGAGACGCCCGCGCTTTCCACCCTTTACGGAGGTTGATGCAATCGCAGCAAAGAAAAAGAGTTTTACGAGAGTAAACGATGATATTCGCGTGCCCCAAATCCGGCTCATTGGGTCTGATGGGGGGCAGGTGGGGATCATCGAAACGGCCCGTGCCTTGGCCATGGCGGAGGAAGCCAATCTCGACCTAGTAGAAGTGGCCGCTGAAGCGCGCCCGCCGGTCTGCCGGATTATCGACTACGGCAAGTTCCGCTACGACCAAGAGAAAAAGGCCAAGGAAGCGCGCAAGAAGCAGCACAACGTGCAGATGAAGGGCATTCGCATTGCCCAACCTACTATTTCCGAACACGATCTCGAATACCGGACGAGCCACATCCGCACGTTTATCGAAAAGGGGAACCGGGTCAAAGTTAGCGTCCGCTTTCGCGGGCGGCAGATGGCCTATCAGGATCGAGGATACGAGCTACTGCAAAATCTGGCCGACAAGCTCAAGGACGTAGCCGTCGTCGATCAGGCTCCCAAGATGGAAGGCCGCGAAATGTCGCTCATTCTCAGACCCATCTGAGATTGGTCCGAACAACGCAAAAAGGCCGGTGTCCGCACTGCGGGCGTCGGCCTTTTTTGTTTGTGCATGATTGACGCGACCTCCCTTCGTTGGCACTTAGGGGGATAATCTCTTTCTTTAGGTTGCTCAAGAGGCGACCAGCACGTGTTCGGTAGTGCCATTGAGGCCGGCGATGACGGGGAAGGTCTTCGATTGTGGGCCATTGTCACCGGGTACGTAGCGCACATGCGGCGAGAAATAGGCGTAGAGCGCGGTGTTGCGCGACCGATCGGTTTGGTTGGGGCCGGAACCGTGGACCATCAAGCTGTGGAACAGCACGGCGGACCCGGCCGCGAGCGGCACGTCGATCTGGCGCGAGTTGTCGATGTCTTCGCGACTAGTCAGCGGTGCCCCTTGCTGTTGGGCGATGTGCCCCCATTCCTGCAAACCCCAATGGTGGCTGCCGGGAATAATTTTGATGCAGCCATTGTCTGGGGTGGCGTCGTCGAGGGCGATACTTACAGTTGCGAGAGCGGGCGGCTCCATTGGCCAATAAGCCGAGTCTTGATGCAGGGCATGGGCTGAGCCGTGGAAGGCGGGTTTGAGCATGAGGGTGCTGCGGAAGAGAAGGAGGTCGTCCCCGAGTAGCGATTGCACGATGGCGACGAGGTGGGGATGGGCTGCTAGTTGGGCAAAGCACGGCGACAGGGCGCGGGTGTTCTCGATTTTGCGCAGCACCGGCAGGCCGTTGCGATTTTGGTCTTTAGAAAAAGGCTCGCGCTGAAAGTGGCGGCTGAGCGGGTCTTGGCTGGCCTCTAGGTCGGCGGCTAGTTGGTGCAGGCGTTGGATCTCGCGCTGGCATTCGGCGACTTCGCGGCTGTTGAGCAGGTCGGGGACGATTAAGTAGCCCTGCTGCTCGAAAAAAGCTCGCTGCTCATGGGGTTCCATGCGGCACTCCCGCTGTTGAGGTGAGGACCCGCTAAGTGTACACTGGTCGCCGACTCGGTGTCAACCGATCCCTAGCGAACGCATGAAGCGATTTTTTCCATTTATCCATTGGCTGCCCGAACTCGGTCGTCTATCCGTCTTACGCGCCGATGTGCTCGCGGGCCTGACCGTGGCGACGATCCTCGTGCCTCAGGCTATGGCCTACGCCGAGTTGGCGGGGCTGCCGCCGGTCTATGGGTTGTATGCGGCCTTTCTGCCGCCGGCTGTGGCCGCGCTGTTTGGCTCTTCCCGGCACTTGTCCACCGGCCCGGTGGCCATAGCTTCGCTCATTAGCGCAACGACCGTGCAGGGGCTTGCTCCCGAAAGCGGCGAATTGTATATCGCCTATTCGCTGGTTTTGGGCTTGTTCGTCGGTCTGATACGGATTGCCTTGGGCGCGTTGCGCTTGGGCTTGCTGATCGACCTGCTGTCCGGCCCGGTAGTCGTCGGCTTTACTAATGCCGCAGCCTTTATCATCGCCATTTCCCAATTGCACAAGGTATTCGGTGTGGAGTCTCAGCAGGGAGGACATTTGCTGGCGGCCCTCCGCGTCATCGACGTGGCACTGTTAGCGGTCCATTGGCCGACGCTGGGGATGGCGGTGTTGGCTGGAGGACTGCTAGTGGTTTTGCGCCGCGTGCGCTGGGAACTGCCGAGTATGTTGACGACGCTGGTGGTTACCACGCTCGTTTCTTGGCTGACCGGGTTTAGCGGGGAAGTGGTCGGAGAGATCCCGCGCGGTTTGCCACGGCTTTTGGTACCGGACTTAGACGTGGATATCTTATCCCAGCTCTTCGTGGGGGCCTTGACCTTGACCATGCTCGGCCTGATGGAGGCCATGGCCATTGCCAAGACCCTCGCTGCGCGGACGCGGCAGCATCTCGATATCAATCAGGAACTCATCGGCCAAGGCATGGCCAACGTGGTCGGCGGACTTTTCCAAAGCTATGCGACTTCAGGCTCGTTTTCGCGCTCGGCGGTCAACTACCAAAGCGGGGCGCGGACGGGTTTTGCTTCGGTCGTGGCGTCGCTGGTCATCGCCGCGACCCTGCTCTGGCTCACGCCGCTGTTGTATTATTTGCCGCAAGCGACCCTCGCCGTTGTCATCATCGCTGCGGTGTGCAGCTTAGTGCGCATCCAACCGCTAGTAACAGCTTGGCGCATCAAGGCCCACGATGGGTTGATCGGGATTGCGACGTTTGTCGGCACGCTGGCCTTAGCACCGGACCTGCACTTGGGGGTTGCCCTCGGCGTGGGAGCCTCGTTGGTGCTCAACTTCTACCGCACCATGCGGCCCCGCGTGGTTTTTCTCGCCCGGCACCTCGATGGCACAATGCGCGAAAGCGACGCGGGCCTGCGGCCGGACCAGCAACTCGCGATTATGCGCTTTGACGGCCAATTGTACTTTGGTTCGGGCCGTTATTTTGAGGACAAGGTACTCGAAACGATCGCCTCAGCACCTGAACTAAGGTACTTGATTCTCGACGCGGACGGGATCAACCGGATCGATGCTTCTGGCGAACAGGCGCTGCGCAACGTAGTAGAACGCCTGCGCGAAGTCGGACTGGACCTATACTTTACGCGGGCCAAACGGCAGCTTACCGACGCGCTGGAGCGGTCGGGGCTGATGGAGCAGATTGGCCGCGATCACTTTTTTCGCTGGAACCAACACGCGCTCGATTACCTGTGGGCACGGCTCCATCCCGACTACAAGGCGCGGTGTCCGCTCAATGTGCCTCGTTCCCAAGAGTCGCAGGATGGGGAAATCGAGTATTATATATGAAAGAGAATTAGAACCGCTTGGCGTCGGTGGAAGGGCTGTCTGTGGTGGAGGGCGCGTCGGACAGCAAGCGGTTGAAGGAGTCGAGGCGGGCATCAGTGCGGTTGAGCAGCGCGTCTTTGTGTTGACGAGCGCGGAGCACTTCCTCGGCGATATTGAGCGCGGCTAGGATGGCGATGTCGAACTCAGCTCGATGTTTGATCGTCGCGGCGGTCTGCTGCATCTTCTCGTCGAGGTAGGCCGCAGCGAGCCGAACGTACTCAGGATCTTGATCGTCGCTGTTGACGAGATGATAGGTCTTATTGTAGATGCGGACAGTGACTGGCTGTGATTGCGACATGAGATTTTGTGAGATAAAAAGTGGGGACTTCCGCGATCTCCCCTTGTCCCGGAAGCCCCCTCTTTTGCGCGCTAACCACGTGGTGATTAACCAATCTATTGGGGTTGAGAATGATTGTCAACAACATGTTGGATATTTTTTTCAAAAAAAATAGACCACTCGTTTGCAGAAATAAAGAAAGCGACAAGTGCGGAAATTTGACGGTCCGTAGTGTGCGTTCTTACTATTGAAGTGTCCCTACCAAGTTGACCAAAGTGCGCGCTAGGCCCTCGGTCGGGCGAAGAAGGTGCGCGCTGCCGATCAATGCCTAAATATGGATAGAAATACATTGGAAATGGCCTTGCAACAGGCCATTCAAGGCGAAGTGCGCTTTGACGCGGTTTCGCGGATGCTCTACCGCACTGACGCCAGCATCTACGAGATGGAGCCTTTGGGGCTGGTCGTGCCCAAAGACGAGGCCGATGTGGTCGCCGCAGTAAAAATCTCCGCTGAGCAGGGGGCGGCGGTCTTGCCGCGAGGCGGCGGGACGAGTTTGGCGGGTCAGTCGGTGGGGGCGGCGGTCCATCTCGATTTTTCCAAATACATGAACCGGATCTTGGAGTTCAACCCGGACGAGCGCTGGGTCCGGGCCCAGCCGGGCTTGGTGCTCGATGAACTCAATGCCTACTTGCAGCCCTACGGCCTGATTTTCGCGCCCGATGTTTCCACGAGTAGCAGGGCCAATATCGGCGGCATGATCGGCAACAATTCCTGCGGTGCGCACTCCATGATATACGGCAAGACCATCGACCACGTTCTGGAGCTAAAGGTGGTGCTGGCCGACGGCTCGCAAGCGGTATTCGGGCCGCTGGACGAGGAGGAGTGTGAACGCCGCGCGGGCTTGGACAGCCTCGAAGGGCGCATTTACCACGAAGTGCGCCGCATCGTCGGCGAGCGCGAAGCGCAGATCCGCGAAGGCTTTCCCGAGGTGATGCGCCGCGTTTCGGGCTACAATCTCGACGAATTTATCGATGGTGCGCCCTTTGATCTGAGCAAGCTAGTCGTCGGCTCGGAAGGCACGCTTTGTGCGGTGGTCGAAGCGAGGTTGAACTTGGTCGAATTGCCCGCGCACAAAGGCTTGGTGGCCGTCCACTTCCACGACTTGATCGAGGCCATGGAGGCCAATCTGACCGCGTTGGAGACCTCTCCAGTCGCCAGCGAGTTGATGGACAAAATTTTGCTCGACCAGACCAAGGACTCGCCCGAACACGCCCCGAGCCGCCGCCTTCTACAGGACGACCCAGCCGCCCTGCTCGTGGTCGAGTACTACGCGGACTCGACCGCCGAACTGGAGCGCAAGCTGGACGGGTTGGAGGAGCGGTTGCGGGGGCGGGAGATGGGCTACGCTTGGGTGCGGGCCGTCGACCCGGCAGACCAACAGGCTATTTGGGGGATACGCAAGGCCGGGTTGGGGCTTTTGATGGGCATGAAGGGCGATCCCAAGCCCCAACCCGGGGTGGAGGATACCAGCGTCCCGGTCGCCAAGTTACCCGACTACATCCGCCGAGTGGTCGCGCTGATGGAGGAACTGGGGATTGAGGCCGAATACTACGGGCACGCGAGCGTCGGCCTGTTGCACATCCGACCGATTTTCAGCCTCAAGGATCCCGAGGGCATAAAGCTCCTGCGCCAGATGGAGGAGCGGATGAGCGATATGGTGCTTGAATACGGCGGAGCCATGTCGGGTGAGCACGGCGATGGCTTGGCGCGCAGCGAGTGGATCGCCAAGATGTTTAGCCCGGAGTTAGTCGCGGCTTTTGTCGAGGTTAAGGACGCTTTTGATCCACAGGGGATTATGAATCCCGGCAAGATCACCCGCCCTCCTCGGATGGACGAGAATCTGCGCTACCACGAGGATTATCAGACGCCCAAGGTGGAGACGTTTTTCAGCTTTAGTGAGGCAGGCGGCTTTCAAGAAGCCGTTGAAATGTGCTCCGGGGTGGGCCACTGCCGCAAAAAGCTGGTGGGTACGATGTGTCCTTCGTACATGGCGACCTTGGACGAGGAGCACACCACCCGCGGCCGGGCCAATGCCCTGCGCGCCGCGCTTGCTGGCACGTTGCCCGACGGCTTGCACAGCCAAGAGGTGCACCGCGTCATGGACCTCTGCTTGGAGTGCAAAGCCTGCAAGGCCGAGTGCCCTTCGAGCGTGGATATGGCCAAGCTCAAATACGAATTTCTCGCCCACTACCATCGCGAGCATGGCTATCCACTGCGGTCGCGGCTCTTTGCCGACATAGCTCACATCAGTCGCTTGGGATCGGCGTTGGCACCGCTGTCGAATTGGATCGGCCACAGCGGGTTCACTCGCTGGCTGTTAGATGCGTTTTTGGGCATTGACCGGCGGCGGCGACTGCCGGCCTTTGCCCGCCAGCCGTTTTCGCGCTGGTTTGCCGGGCGGCGTCCGACTCGCGGTGACAAGGGCCGCGTCGTGCTGTTCAACGACACCTTCGTCGAGTACAACGAGCCGGCCATCGGCATGGCGGCGACGATCATCTTGGAACGCGCCGGGTACGAGGTCGTCTTGGTAGCAAACAAGGTCTGTTGCGGCCGGCCGTTTATATCCAAGGGATTTCTCGATCGCGCCCGCGCATTGGCGCAGCGCAATGTGGAGGTTCTTACGCCTTGGATCGAAGAAGGGGTGCCGATCATTGGGCTGGAGCCGAGTTGCGCGTCGGCTCTCAGCGATGATTACCTAGACTTGGTTGACGATCCGCAAAGTCGGCACGTGGCCGAGCAGGTCGTCCTGCTCGAGGATTTTCTCGTCCGCGAGTCGCCGCTCGATTTGGAGTTTGCCCAGACAGCCCGCCATATTTTGGTGCACGGCCACTGCCATCAAAAGGCCCTGACGGGAACGGCCGCGACATTGGCCGTACTCAACATGCCGCCCCACTTTTGCGCCGAGGAAATCCCGTCGGGCTGCTGTGGCATGGCCGGTAGCTTTGGCTACGAGAAGGAGCACTTTGAAATATCGCGTGCAGTGGGGCAGGAGCGGCTCTTTGCCGTGTTAGAGGAGGCAGCAGAGGATGTGGAGATCGCGGCCGTGGGCACTTCGTGTCGCCACCAGATTGCCGATTTCACTGGGCGGAGGGCGCGGCATTGGGCCGAAATTTTCGTCGAAGCACTTTAACGAAGTGAAAGGATTATGATGGCATTTAACGTCAAGCAACGCGGCCGATTGACCTATTACTACGGCGGGGACCACCCAACCTTATCGGCCTTGGTGACTGAGGCACTGGACAATGGCGACTTGAAGATTTATTTCGCTGGCTTGACTGGAGGGCATTCGGCGCATGGGATTCTCGGTCGCGACGAATTGGTGAGGATGACGCCTTCCGTCGAGGTCGAACTGGTCTTCCGCTGTTGGGAGAAGTGGCTGCAAGAAGCTGGGATTTGCGATTCGATTGCCCAGATAGATTTCATTGAGGTTCACGCCTTTGGCGCTCAACCCAAGGACGTCAACCCACTGACCGATCCGCAGCGCTTTCACGAGGAACAACAGCGCATTTACCAAGAATACGCCCAAGCCTATAGCAGCTTTTTCCGCGACTGTATGCCCGACACCGGGGTGCCGGCTCGTTTTACGGTACACGTAGTTGATTTCCCGGACAAAGCGGCTTCTTATGAATTCTACAGCGTGGGTCTGTATCAGCCGGCCCTGCACGGAGCTTGAGCCATGCCGATTTTCGAATACGCCTGCAAGGAGTGCGGCGTGGAGTTCGACGCGCTCATACAAGGGGCGGCGACAGTCGCTTGCCCGTCTTGTGAGGGTGTGGAGTTGGAGAAGAAGCTGTCGAGTTTTGCCGTCGCTGGTCGCGCTGCCAGCGAGCGCGAGCCAATAGGACCGTGTGGTACCTGTGGCGATCCGCGCGGTGCTGGTGCCTGCGCTATCGACAATTGAGGAGGCCCCATGGCTGCGACGCAAATCGAACTGCCTTTTGGCGACTCCCACTTGCAAGTTGACGTACCTAGCGAGCGTCTGCTAGGCGTCGTCTTGCCCAGGGCAGAACAAAGTGGCGACGGAGCAGAGCGCACGTTGGTGCGGGATGCGTTGGCCCGGCCCGTAGGTACGCCGGCATTGCGTGCATTGGTCCGACCCGGCCAGCAGGTGGCGATTGTCGTCAGCGATATGACCCGACCCTGCCCGACGGATCGCCTGTTGCCGCCGGTGTTGGAAGAACTCGCCGAGGCTGGCGTGCCGGACGTCGACGTGACTGTGGTCGTGGCTTTGGGACTGCATCGGGCGCAGACCGAAGCCGAGTTGGCTGCCTTGGTGGGGCCGGCGGTCTATGATCGGGTGCGGGTGGTGAACCACGATCCGCAAGACGTGGTGCGGTTGGGCGTCACTTCTCGCGGTACGCCCGTGGAGCTTTTCCGTCCCTTGGTGGAGGCCGATGTGCGGATTTGTTTGGGCAACTTGGAATTCCACTACTTCGCCGGTTTTTCGGGCGGGGCTAAAGCAGTCTTGCCCGGCTGTGCTTCTCCTAGCACTATAGCGGCCAATCACGGTCTGATGGCTCGTTCCGGTGCAGAGACTGGGCGGCTTGAGGGCAACCCGGTGCGGGAAGATTTAGAAGAGGGGGAGGCCATGTTGGGGATCGACTTCATCCTCAATGCGATTGTCGATGATCGCCATCGCATCGTCGCCGCTTTTGCCGGACACGTGCGAGCGGCTCACCGTAAAGGGTGCGAGCGAGTAGCTGAACGCGGGGCCGTGCCGATCGCGCAATGCGCTGATATTGTCCTCGTCAGTGCGGGTGGCTATCCGCTAGACGTCAATATGTACCAAGCGCAAAAAGCCCTTGACAACGCCGTACATGCCGTGCGCGAAGGAGGGGTCATCGTCTGGGTGGCTGAATGCCGAGAGGGGCTGGGCAGTGCTACCTTTGCCTCTTGGTTGCAGGAGGCGGGTTCGGCCGACGAGATTCTCGCGCGCATAGAACGGGAATTCGTCTTGGGCGGGCACAAGGCCGCTGCCATTGCCGCGGTGCTGAAAAAGGCCCGCGTGCATTTGGTCTCGTCGCTGCCGGCCGAGGTCATCGGCCGCGTCGGCTTGGTGCCTTTTGACGACTTAGGCCAAGCTCTAGCAGCCGCGCACGAGGTGGTTGGCTCCGAGGCCCGGATCTGGGCGCTGCCCTATGGAGATTCGGTATTGCCGCAGGCCGCAGCCTAGGGTTTTTCGCTGGCAAACAAATCGAGCTGCTCAATTTCCTCGTCGTCAAATCCCCCCAACCCAATGCCGAGCAGGCGCGTGCCCAAGTCGCAGGCTTCTGTGTGCTCTAATAGCTCACAGGCAGTCGTGAAGACGGCTTGGGCGCGGTCGGTA
Organism: Candidatus Latescibacterota bacterium; assembly: GCA_022827835.1. GTDB lineage: Bacteria > Latescibacterota > UBA2968 > UBA8231 > UBA8231. The sequence continues at coordinate 49,083 of JAJEIO010000057.1, read as the reverse complement.
AAGGTGGCTAAGCGCGATGTGCGCGTCGCGGTGCGAAAATCCGGGTAGTGCACTTCGATGGTTACGTCGCGCGCTTGTAGCCCCCTGCGCTGCAAGCGCCCGCAGAGAGCGGCGGCTAGTTCGCGCAAGGCATCGCACATTTCTTCACGGGTATAGAGCGGGGCGGCAAAAGAGGTTTCCTCGCGAATTTGGTCGAGCTGTTCGGCTGGGGCGACCGGGTCGTCGTCCCAACCTTGGGCGAGGTGCCAAAAGCTGCTACCCCGCTGGCCAAAGCGGCGCACGAGTTCGTTCAGTGGCACTTGGGCGAGCGCACCGATGTGCTCTATTTGCATGGCTGCGAACTGCTGGCGCGTAACGGCCCCCACACCGGGAAGCTGGTCAATGGGCACGTCGGCGAGAAAATCCCCTATCTGTTCGGGCAGCACGACTGTTAGGCCATTGGGCCGCTGGCGTTCCATCGCTAGTTGCGCCAAGAATTTGCTGGGTGCCAACCCAACGGAAACGCTCCAGCCTAGCTGCCGCTTGATGTCGCTCTTGATCATTTTGGCGACGCGCATTCCAAAGGGGATGTCGAGCTTGTTATCGGTGACGTCGAGAATAGCATAGCCGTCACCCCATTCGATCCAATCGGTGTATTCGCGCAGGAGCGCGGCGAATTCGGCGCAGGCACGGGTGTTGTGGTGCGGGCCGCTATCGAGGCCAATGTGGACTATCTTGCGGCGTCCGCTGGTCCTAGCGGGACTCATGCGACAAAAAAGGCAGGGAGACTACGGTGGCTTGCGCTCTATCCGCGTCTAGCACAGTGCCCTCGGCGCAAGCGCTCCGCCGCACATAGGCGAGGGCAATTGGGCCGAGGCTGGGGGAGTGGACTGCCGAAGTGATGCGCCCTACTTCACGCGCTCCATCGCGCAGCGGTTGCCCCGTTGGTGGCAACTCGGCGGTGGAAAGCCGCAGCCCGACTAGATGCTGTTTGACTTTGTCGTAGGTATCTAGGCGGGCGATGACTTCTTGGCCGATATAGCAGCCTTTATCTAGATGAATGGCGCGACCAAGCCCTGCTTCCCAGGGATTGTAATTTTGGGTCAGCTCTCGCCCGAGCAGGGGAAGGCCCTGTTCGACGCGCAAAATTGCCCACGTCTCCGACCCGATTGGATGAGCACCTGCGGCGGCAAGGCGCTGCCAAAGGTCCTTTACGGTTGCGGGCGGCCCGAAGGCGCGTAGCCCCGGCCCGGTCGTGCGCGCCAGCCACAGACTGTCGGCGACCTGTGGGTCGAGTATTTGGTGGTCCTGAAGCCTTGACAGATCCGCGTTCAATGTGTGAGCGACTAGCTGGGAGGTGTGCGGACCGATGAGTTCGAACATGGCCGTCTCGTCTGTGCGGTCTGCCAATTCGAGGGCCTCGGCAAAGATAAAGCGGTCCAACCAAACGGGGATTGTGGCGCGCGAATCGGGACTCAAAATCAAGGCGGTGGTATCTGGGCCGCGATAGCAAGTGGCGAGATCGAGAATCCGCGCTCGCTGTTCGATAAAGACCGTTTCGAGACCGTATCCTACTTGCAGATTGTGGAAGTCGTTGGAGGTCATGCGATGCAGAAAGTCGAGGTGATCGGCACCGCACATGTACAAGCGAAATGAGGCTTGCGCGTCGCGTAGGGCCGCGCTGGTGCGGGCGGCGTGATAGTCGTCGTAGTGGGCCATAATGAGCAAGAAGCTAGGCGTGCTGCGTCACGGAGAAAAGCGAGCCTAGATCGGGATGTTTAGTGACCTCGATTTGCACTGGAAAGGCCGCTTTGAGTTGGTCGAGATGTGTGACGATCAATACCTTTTTGAAATCCTCGCTGACTTTTTGGATCGCTTCGATGAGTTGTTCTAGGCCCTGTTCGTCTTGGGTGCCGAAGCCCTCGTCGATAAAGAGGGTATGGAGACGGGTACCCGAGCGCATGGCCAGCACTTTGGAGAGCGCAATGCGCAAGGCAAAATTGGTGCGGAATGCCTCACCCCCAGAATAGAGGTGATAGGAGCGCTCGCCGACCTCGTCAGCGATCTTGACATCGAGGGTTTCGCGGGTGCCGCCTTTTTTGAGGTCGCGCAGCGACTCAAAGGCGACTTGGATGCGGTTGTCGGTCAGGCGAGCGAGGATGGCGTTGGCCTCTTCGGCGATCTGCGGGACGGCGTTTTCGATAATCAGCGCTTGGATCCCGTCCTTGCCGAACGCCTTATCGAGTTGTTGGTATATCCAGGCCTGTCGCTGGGTGCCTTGGAGCTTTTCGCGTAGTTGGTCTTGCTCCTGAGCCAACTCGGCGCAGCGTGTGCACAGGGCCTCTAGGTTGCCCCGGCGCTGGAGGTGTTGGTCTCGTTCTACCCGCAGCTTTTCCAATTGGGCTTGGTTTTCGCCGAGCTGCCTATCGACATCTTCTAACTTGTCGGTCCGCTCGTGCAACGTTTCCTTTTCTTTTTTTATAGTCTGCAATTGTTCTGCTAAAGTAGAGGCTTCGGCCTCGTAGCGCATCCGCGATTCGCCGGATGAAGCGCGGCGTTGGCGGGCGTGTTGCAGGCGCTCGAACTGCCGCGCGCTGTCGCGCAAGTCGTCGTGTTGCAGGCGCAACCGCTGGTGCTCGGCACTATCGTAGCCCAAGGCTGCAATCTGCTGCTCGACTTGGTCGAGTTGCTCCCGTTCCTCTTGGGCATAGTGGGCCTCGGCGAGCTGGCGGTTGGCCCGCTCGAGTTGGGTCTGGGCTTCGGCCCGCTCGTTTTTGAGCCGGTCCGCTTGGCTTTTAGCGTCCTGCAAGCGGGCGTGCTCAGCTTCGACCGGGCGCAACTCGGCGAGCTTTTGGCCCAGTGTCTCGTGCTCGGTGCTGCTGTAGCCTAATAGCTCGATTTCTCCGACTAGCTTGTGCAGGCGTTCGCGTTCGCCGGGAGCGTACGATTGGTCGCTGAGTTCTCGGTCGAGGGCGGCCAACTGCTCGGCTAGCGACTGGGCCTCAGCGGCCGATTCCCGCAATTGCCCGAGACGAGCTTCTCCGGCGGCTAGCTCTTGATGCACTTGCTGGAGGGGCGCGATTTCCTCGCCAAGGGCCTTGTAGTCCGTGCGCATCTTTTGCAACTGGTCGTCGAGACTGGCCAGCTCGCTGCCCAGAACGGCGATGCGCTCTTGGCGGCGCTCTTCCCGCTGTGCCAGTTCTGCCGCGACCTGCTGGAGGTGTTCGGCGTCGAGTGCGCTGCCGCACAGCGGGCAATTGGCGTCGTCGGGACCGGCCAAGGCCTGAGCCTGCTGGCGCTCGTTGGCTAATTCTTCTTCTTCGGCGCGGAGTTTTTGCTGCCGCTCGGCGATCTGGGTGTTGAGCTCGCTGCCCTCGTCCTTGAGGCGGTCCCGTTCCTCGGCTTTGGCCTGTAATTGGGTTAGGTGCGCTTGTAACTGATGGATGTGGGCTTCTAAGGTTTTCTCCTCGGCGGTGGCTCGCTCCAACTGATCTAATTGCTTGGCGAGTGCTTGGTGCTGGCTTTTGCGGTCCTGCTCTGCGCGATATAGTACGTTTTCGAGGTCGCGGCGCTCGCTGAGGAGCTCTTCGTAGCGGAGCCGAGCATGTTCTAGAGCTTGGGTCTGCTCGCTGAGAGTTTTGAATTGGGCGTAGCGGATGGCGATGGTCTGCTCTCGATTGAGCAAGGCTTGGTGCTCGTCGAGTTGGCGCTGGCGCTCGCCGAAAGTGGCTGCCCAGCGTTCTTGCTGCCGCTCCACTTCTTGGCGCGCTTGGGCGATTCGCTCTGCTAGCTGGCGGCAGTGGGTTTCTAACGCGCCGTGCTCCTGAGCTTTTTGTTCGAGCAGGCCGACTTGGGTGTGGAGCTGATTGTAGGTTGCAAAGTCTCGCTCGATGGATTCGGCAGCCGCTAGGATTTCACCGTCTTGACGCTGCTGCTCTAGCAGGTTCTCGAGTTCGGCGGAGACCTGCTGCTTCCGCTCGGCGACGCGCTGCTGCTCCCGGTCTAGCTCGGCGACGCGCTGGCGGATCTTCACCAGTTCTAGGCGCTGGGCCTCCAACTCGGCTTGTGCTTTTTCTCGGCTGCTGATTTCGCTGCCGAGTAGAGCAAGGTGATTATCGACGGCGCACAGCTCGGATTCGTAGTTTTCGCGCTTGGCCAATTCGGCCTCAAGTTCGCCGAGGCGGGTCTGCAGGATCTCGCTCTGGCGCTGGTACTCTTGATAGCGGACCCGAGCCATGCCTTGGAGTTGGTCGTAGCGCCCTAGGCCGAGGATCCGCCCAAGGACTTCTTTGCGCTGCCTAGCGTTTTTTTGGGTGAATTCGTCGGCGCGTCCTTGGACGATGAAGGCCGAGTTGACAAAGGTGTCGTAGTCCATGGATAGGAGCTCATTGATGCGCCGCTGGGTGGGATTAATGCCTTCGCCTTCGGAGAGAGTGCGGAAAATGCCATCGCTTTCTACTTGTAAGTCTAGGGCCGGAACGCCTCGCTTGGTGCGGCGCCAACTGCGGATGACGCGGAAGTGCTTTTCGCCGAGGGCGAAGTCGAAGTCAACCCGCATCTCTCTGGCTCCGATCCGACACAGTTCTTCGTCGCTGCGGCTTTTGCGGGCTTGGCCCCATAGAGCGTAGGTAATCCCGTCGAGCAGAGCGGATTTGCCGTGGCCATTGCCACCTGTAAGGCAGGCGACGTGAAACTGAGTAAAGTCGAGCGACGGCACCTCCTCACCGTAGCTGAGAAAATTGCGCAGCGAAAGGGAGAGGGGGATCATCCGTCGTCTTCGTCGCGTTGGCCAGTTTCAAGCTCGCGCTCTAGATGGAGCGCATAGCTTTTGAGCTCGGCGCGGTGTGTTTGTAGGTCTGGGCTGTTATCAATATAGCGGTCGAGAGCATCACCTAGTTCGGCCTCCTCGCTGATTTCGGCGCGGCGTTGGATCACTTCTGGAGCAAAGCGCGGCTGGATGGAGGCGACGTGGAAGGCCGGTTCGAGCGCTTGCCGCACCCGTTGTAAGTCCACCGGTGTGGCATAGCCTGCGGGCAGGTCGTAGAGGACGCGGACTACGGAGTCTGTCAGGTCGGCTTGGGCGCAGGCCGTGACGATGCGCTCGGTCGCGTCTTGGTCATCAAGCACCTTTAACTTGATGGTCACAAAGCGCCGCGCTGGAATAGGGATGAACTCATAGGTGGTCGCCCGGCTCCTCGGTGCGGTTGCGTCCTCTGCGATGCGTACGAAACAGAACCCCTTGTCTTCGCCTTCCTCGCCAAAGTCAATGCGCTCAAGGCTACCCGAATAGACCACGGGCGGATGTTGGCCGGGGTTGAGGTTTTGATATTTGTGAATGTGCCCCAAGGCGACGTAGTCGTAGGCGGGATTGGCAAGGGTGCTGGTGAGCAACACGGGGTCTTGGCCGATGATGGCGGTGCGTTCGCCCCCAGAATAGACGGCATCGGCCGCGGCGAGGTGGGCGACGAGTATGCCCGGCAGTTTGGGGTCGAGTTGCCGGGCATACTCATCGATCTGGGCTGCGCAGATCTTTTGGATCTCGACGCGGACTTCTTCTAGGGGCCGGTCGCGGTATTCGTCGCGAGTGAGTAGGGCATGGCGCGTCGGCCAAGGTAGGCCGGCCACTTGCACGGGACCGTTGGCGGTTTCGATGTGCAGAAACTCCGGGCGGCGGATGACGTGAGTGCCCTCTAGCTGTAGAGTGCTGAAAATGTCAACCGAAGTGGCTTTGCCGAAAGCGCCCGGCGCGTCGTGGTTGCCCACCACTAGCACGATGGGGATACCGGCCGCTTGTAGGCGCTGGAGTTGGCGGGCCAAGACGCGCTGATGGGTCGGGGTCGGATCGCAATTTTTGTACATGTCGCCAGCGAAGAGGACCAAATCGACCGCCTTTTCAACGGCTAGGTCAAAGACCGCTTCTAGGCTGGCGGCAAAATCTTGCACCCGCGAATGCAAGCCGGTGCTTGGGTCGAGGCTGCCGTGGTTTTCGACGCCCAGATGAAGATCGGCAAAGTGCAGGATTGTCAATGCCATGAGACGTGTGAGTGCGTTGTTGGGAAGGGATGACTCGTGTTTCAGGTTATAAATTTATTAAAAGGAGGGTGGCGAACTTGGGCAAGTCCCTTAGCTTGCACCTAGGCATCGTTTTTAGTACATTAATTTGCTTGAGTAGCGGAAGCGGTAGCGCGCTTCCGCTTTTTGTATTGAATAGCGCATGTTGTTCTCTCCTGCTAGAGGCTTTGTATGAGTGAAGTATATCTTTCGCGAGAAGGCTACGAAAAACTTCAGGGCGAGTTGAAGGGACTCAAGGAGACCGAACGCCCGGCAGTACGCCAAGCTTTGCAGCGGGCACGGGAGTTTGGCGATCTATCCGAGAACGCCGAGTATTCGGCGGCCAAAGAAAGGTTGCTCTTCCTAGAGCAGCGCATTGGCAAGCTCGAAGAGACACTCAGCCGGGCTCGCCTGCTAGAAAACGAGGCGATTCCAGAAGACAAGGTCTATATCGGGGCCACTGTAGAGCTAGAGGACCTCGCGAAGGCGCGGCAGCTCACCTATACGCTCGTCGCGCCCGAGGAAGCGGATTTTGAAGCGGGGAAGATCTCCACGGTTTCGCCGATAGGCAAGGGGTTGCTCGGGCACGAAGTAGGAGAAGAAATCGAGATTGAAGTACCTGTTGGCAAGCTGCATTACAGGATTGTCAAAATCACGCGCTGAGCGCAAGTATCTAGTTTACTTGGCGACTCCCGGAAAGGCCCGCGTCTTTCCGGGAGTTTCGCGTTTTGAGGCTGCGCCCAGTATTCTTGACATATTAAAGAAGCTGTTATATATTTAGACTTCTGTAAATTAAACGGGCATTAATCCGGCTCGAGCGGGAATAGCTCAGTTGGCTAGAGCGCGAGCCTTCCAAGCTCGGGGTCGCGGGTTCGAGTCCCGTTTCCCGCTCCAGATCACCAAAACGATTGCAGCCGATGTAGCTCAGTCGGTAGAGCGCATCCTTGGTAAGGATGAGGTCACCAGTTCAATCCTGGTCATCGGCTCCACTTTCCTAAGTGCTTCCATCTAAACGCGACAAGTTCTGATGCCAAGAGATCAAATAACGCTGGAGTGCGAAGTGTGCAGCCAGCAAAATTACACGACGACCAAAAATAGACGAAACCAGCCAAGCCGCGTGGAGTACAAAAAATATTGCCGTTTTTGCCACAAACACACGGCTCACAAGGAAGCCCGCTAGGCATAGGGCAGTAGCTCAATTGGTAGAGCACCGGTCTCCAAAACCGGCGGTTGCAGGTTCAAGTCCTGTCTGCCCTGCCAGGCTTCTGCATTAGGGAACGGGATGTGGAATAAACTTACTAATTTCATCAAAGATGTGCGGACCGAATTTTCCAAAGTGAGTTGGCCTACTCGCGAGGACTTGGTCAGTTCCACTGGGGTGGTATTAGTCTTTTCGGCGATTTTTGCGGTTTTTATTGGCATATTCGACCTGATCATCTCTTTTGTTTGGGGAATACTTCTAGGCCAGTAATGCCCGCTGGGCATATCTAAGGGAAGCGGCATGCAACATGCACCGCTTCTTTTCCTTATCTATGCTCGGCGAATGGGAGCTAACACCGGATTGAAGCCATGGCACAGCGCTGGTATGCTCTACATACCTATTCGGGGCACGAAAATAAAGTAAAGACCTACTTGGAGGCGCTCATTGAGTCGGGGGCTGCCAACGGTGCGATTGCCCAAGTCGTCGTGCCAACCGAGGAAGTAGTCGAACTTCGCGCCGGCAAGAAAACCAAGACTAGGAAGCGGTTTTTGCCTAGTTATGTGCTAGTGGAAATGGAAATGTCCAAGGACGCTTGGTATCAGGTAACCAACATTCCCGGAGTGACCAACTTCGTCGGCCCAGCGCGCAAGCCGCAACCGCTGCGGCAGGAGGAAATCGACCGCATCTTGGGGCACGTCGATCGCCGCAAAGACCAAGAGGTCGAGGAGATTCCCTTTACCGTTGACGATCAAGTGAAGGTCAACGACGGCGCGTTTAAGGATTTTATTGGCACCGTGCAGGAAGTGCTGCCGGAGAAGCGCAGATTGAAAATCATGGTGAGCATCTTTGGGCGCGGTACATCGGTGGAGTTGGACGTGTTGCAGGTCGAGCCGGTCCAAGAGACGGTCGGCTGATTTTCAGAGGGACAAAAAATAAATGGCTAAAAAGGAAATAGCCCAAATCAAGTTGCAGGTTCCAGCCGGTCAGGCGAATCCGACGCCTCCTGTTGGGCCGGCGCTGGGGCAACACGGCGTCAACATCATGGAATTCTGCAAGACGTTCAATGCCCAGACCCAAGACCAACAAGGGTTGATCATTCCCGTAATCATTACGGTGTACGCCGACCGCACGTTTTCATTTATCACCAAGACGCCGCCGGCTGCGGTGCTGCTGTTGCGGGCTGCTGGAAAAGACAAGGGGTCGGGCGTGCCCAACCGGGATCACATCGGCGTTGTATCTTCGGATCAAGTGCGCGAAATCGCCGAATTGAAAATGCCCGATTTGAACGCGGCCTCAATGGAAGCCGCGATGTCGATGATCGCGGGGACGGCTCGCAGTATGGGGCTCTTGATCGAGTAGTTGCTTCGCATTGTAACCCTCATAAGAGGTTTAAGATATGGCCAGAGGAAAAAAATACAGAAACGCCTTGGCGTCTTTCGACCGCGACAGGGCCTATTCGTGGGAAGAAGGGGTTAAGATCCTCAAAGGATTCCCGGCGTACAATTACGATCCGACCGTCGAGCTTTCTTGCAACTTGGGGATTGATGGCCGTCAAGCCGACCAATCGCTGCGCGGGACGGTGATGTTGCCTCACGGTACCGGGAAGGAACTCCGGGTCTTAGTCATCACCCAAGGACCGCTAGTGCAGGAAGCCGAAGACGCTGGGGCCGATTTCGTCGGTGGAGCCGATATGGCCGAGAAAATCCAGAGCGGTTGGCTCGATTTCGACCTAGTCATTGCCTCTCCAGATATGATGGGGCAGGTAGGTAAGCTGGGGAGGATCTTAGGGCCGAGAGGCTTGATGCCCAACCCCAAAACCGGCACGGTAACGCGCGAGGTAGCCCAAGCCGTCCGCGAGGCCAAGGCCGGTCGCATTGAATATCGCGCCGACAGCAAGTCCGGCAACAACGCCCAAGGTTCCATTGGTAAGCTGTCCTTTACCGAGCAGGCGCTGATCGAAAACGCTCAGGCGTTTACTGACGCCATTTTGCGCGCTAGGCCGGCCGCGACAAAAGGGCAGTACATCCGCAAGTTAGTCCTCTCGTCGGCAGTAGGGCCGGGTATCAAGATTGACCGTGCTCAACTCGCTGCGTAAAGAAAGCTCCCTACTACTATGGCGACGGCAGAGAAAGAAGCGAAAGTAGAAGAATTGAAGACCATTATGGCCGAGGCCAAAGGCTTTTACTTGGCCGATTTTACGGGTATTGACGTAGCTGCAGTGACCGAGCTGCGCAACAAGCTGCGAGCTGCCGACGTCCAATACCAAGTGATCAAAAATCGCTTGGCCATTCGCGCGGCTGAGGAAGTGGGCATCGCCGGCCTCGAGGAGCATTTCTCTGGTCCTACGGCCTTGGCCTATTCAAAAGAAGATCCCATCGCACCGGCCAAAATTCTGCAAGACTTCGTCGCCGATGGCGGGAAAATTCAGATCAAAACCGGTTTTATGGAGGGTGAAATCCTCGCTGCCGACAAAGTCGAGGCACTGGCTAAGCTGCCCTCTAAGGAAGAATTGCTAGGTAAAGTAGCCGCCAGCGTCCAGAGTCCGCTTTACGGGTTAAGCGGTGTCCTGAGTGGATTGCTTAGAGGCCTAGTCGGCGCATTGTCTGCCATCGAAAAGCAACGGGAAGAAGGCGGGGAAAACGCCTGATTCCCATTCGTCCCTTTTAACAAACTCAAATACGGATATACAGGAGGCTGTATCCCATGACCGAAGAAACCACTGCCACCACCGCCAATAGTAAGGTAGGTGAAATCATTGAGACCATCGGCGGCCTGACGGTCCTAGAACTAGCCGAGTTGGTCAAAGCCCTCGAAGACAAGTTTGGCGTGTCGGCTGCAGCACCGGTGATGATGGCTGGTGCGATGCCCAGCGATGGTGCTGGCGAAGAGGCCGCCGTAGAAAAGGATTCCTTTGACGTAGTACTTACTAGCGCTGGCGAGAAGAAGATCCAAGTTATCAAGGTCGTCCGCGAGATCACTAGCTTAGGGCTGAAAGAGGCCAAGGCGCTCGTTGACGAGGCACCCAAGCCGGTCAAGGAAGGAGCGACCAAGGAAGAAGCTGAAGAAATCCAGAGCCGACTGCAGGATGCCGGAGCCACGGTAGAACTCCAGTAGGGACTACTACTGATATAGTAGCTCATTCGTTTATACCTGCTTTGCTGCAGCGCGCATTCATGGAGCTATTGGCCAATAGCTCCATGAGCATTTGGCTAAAACCACAAATTGAGGAGTTGGACTTTGGCAAAGACGAACGGCAGTATTAAAAGGCGCTCTTTTGGCAAAATCAAAGAAGCCTCAGAGATGCCAAACCTGCTTTCGGTTCAGCTTGACTCCTTCGAGGACTTCCTGCAGCTTTCCGTCTTGCCCCATCAGCGCCAGCGGCGCGGTTTGCACTTAGTCTTCCAGAGTATTTTTCCGGTCACCGATGTCCACGGGATATACTCTCTCGAATACGTCAGCTACTCCATTGGCAATCCCCGCTACAGCGAAGAGGAATGCCGCGAGCGGGACATGACTTTCGCCGCCCCGCTGCGCGCGACCCTGCGCCTCGTAGCCCGCGACAAGGAAAGCGAGGACCTTCCAGTCAAGGACGTGGTCGAACAGGCCGTATTCTTAGGCGAACTGCCCCTGATGACTAGCGAGGGGACGTTTATCATCAACGGAGCTGAACGCACAGTCGTCAGCCAGCTCCACCGCTCGCCTGGAGTGTTCTTCGACGAGACCTTGCACCCCAATGGCAAGCGGCTGTTCTCGGCGCGGATTCTGCCCTACAAGGGGATGTGGTTAGAGTTCAGCATGGACATCAACGACATCATGTACGTGCATATCGATCGGAAGCGCAAGCTGCCGGTGACTTCGCTCTTGAAGGCGCTCGGCTTCTCCAAGAATGGCGAAATACTCAGTCTGTTCCGCGAGGAGGTCGAGGAAGCTGTAGACGAAGAATTGATCGACCGCTACAACGGCGGCGAGGATATCGTCGATAAAGACAGCGGTGAAATTTTATTAGATGCCTACGAGCAGATAAGCGGCGAAAACCTAACGAAGCTACAGGCAGCCAATATCGAGAAGTTAAAGGTTCTGGCCGCCCCACCGGACAAGGATCCCGGGGTCATAGAGAACACGCTCGCTAAGGATCCGAGTAAAGACGAGGAAGATGCCCTCACGCGCATCTACAACCTCCTACGTCCCGGCGATCCACCCAATATCGCGACTGTGCGCGAATTGCTGGATCGGCTCTTTTTCAATGCCAAGCGCTACAACTTAGGGGATGTGGGCCGCTATCGCATCAATCGCCGTTTGGACGTGGGTATTCCTTTCGAGAGTACGGTGCTGCATCTCGAGGATTTCATGGCGATAATCCACTACCTGTTGGGTTTGCGAGTGGGGCAGGGCAATACCGACGATATCGATCATCTGGGCAATCGCCGCGTGCGCTTGGTCGGCGAGTTACTAGCCCAACAATTCAGCATTGGCCTGACGCGCATGGCGAGGACGATTCGCGAGCGCATGAACCTACGCGACGAAGATCAGATCACACCGCACGATTTAGTCAATGCGCGAACGGTTTCCACCGTGATCCAAGCGTTTTTCGGTTCGAGCCAACTCTCGCAGTTTATACAGCAGACCAACCCGCTCGACGAGCTGACTCACAAGCGCCGCCTCAGCGCCCTCGGTCCGGGGGGGCTAAGCCGCGACCGCGCTGGTTTTGAAGTGCGGGACGTGCACTATACGCACTACGGTCGGATATGTCCCATCGAGACGCCGGAAGGCCCCAATATCGGCCTGATCTCCTCGTTGAGTACGTATGCACGGGTCAATTCTTTCGGCTTTCTGGAGACGCCGTACCGCAAGGTAATAAACGGTAAGGTGACAAATGAGATCGAGTTTCTGACGGCGGCCGAAGAAGACAAATACATCATCGCCCAAGCCAATGCGCCCATCGACGACAAGGGCAAGTTCGTCAACCCATTGGTCAAAGCTCGCAAGCGGGATGATTATCCGATGGTAACCCCTGACGAGCTCGACTATATGGACGTATCGCCTAATCAGCTCGTCAGCGGGGCGGCGGCCTTAATCCCCTTCCTCGAACACGACGACGCCAACCGAGCGCTTATGGGCTCCAATATGCAGCGCCAGGCTGTGCCGTTGCTCTTTACCGAAGCACCATATGTCGGCACTGGCATGGAGAACAAGGTCGCGCGCGATTCGGGGGCGATCGTCGTAGCCCGCAATCCCGGCGTGGTCGTCAGCGTCGATGCCGAGCGCATTATTGTGCGCCGCGACAAGAAGCACAGCACGCGGTTGACCCCGTTGGACACAGCAGACGCCGACGAGTACAAGTTGACCAAATTTGCTCGTTCCAACCAAGACTGCTGTATCAATCAGCGGCCCTTGATCCAAGTCGGTGACAAGGTGCAGACCGGTCAGCCTTTGGCCGATGGTGCCGCTACGGACCGAGGGGACTTAGCTCTAGGTGTGAACGTCCTAGTTGCCTTTATGCCTTGGAACGGCTACAACTTCGAAGATGCTATCGTCGTCAGCGAGCGCCTCCTCAAAAAGGACATTTTCACTTCCGTCCACATTGAGGAATTTGAACTGCAAGTGCGCGACACCAAACGCGGTCAAGAGGAGATTACCCGCGAGATTCCCAACGTCAGTGAGGGAGCAGTGCGCAACCTCGACGACGAGGGTATTATCCGCATTGGGGCCGAGGTCGGTCCCGGCGATATCCTAGTCGGCAAAGTGACGCCCAAGGGGGAGAGCGAGCTGTCGCCCGAAGAGCGTCTCTTGCGGGCAATTTTCGGTGAGAAGGCCGGAGATGTCCGCGATGCGTCGCTGAAAGCGCCTCCCGGCATGGAAGGCGTGGTCATTGACCGCAAGGTTTTTTCGCGCCGCGAGCGGAGCAGTTCGCCCCGGCGTCGGGAGAGCATCGCCGCTTGTGAGCAAGAGGCAGCCGAGCGCAAGGAACGCCTGATTGCCGAGCGCAACACTAGGTTGCTGGAGGTGGTGGGGAATGTCAAGTTGGGCAGCTTATACTCTCAAGACGGCGAGTTGAAGGTGCGTAAAGGCACTCAACTGAGCGAGCGGCTGCTCGAACGGGTGGGAGAAGATTTCTCTGCGCTGCAGCCCGAAAAGGACTGGACCGCAGAGCCCGAAGTCAGCGTTGAAGTCGTCGAACTGTTGCGCTATGCCGAAGAGCAGCTAAAGCTGGTCGACGAGCAAACAGAGCGCCAAATAGAGCGCATCACGCGCGGTGATGAACTGCCGCCGGGCATCGCGCAGCTAGTCAAGGTCTATGTGGCCAAGAAGCGCAAGCTCTCGGTCGGCGACAAGATGGCCGGTCGCCACGGCAACAAGGGCGTAGTCGCGTATATCGCGCCGGAGGAGGATATGCCCTTCCTCGAAGACGGTACGCCTGTAGATATTGCTCTCAACCCCTTGGGCGTGCCCTCGCGCATGAACTTGGGCCAGATCTTTGAAACCCATCTAGGCATGGCCGCCCATGCCCTAGACGTGCATGTGGCGACCCCGGTTTTTGACGGGGCATCCCTCGACGAGGTGCGAGCCATGCTCGATGAGGCCGAGATACCCAACGACGGAAAACAAGTGCTCTACGATGGGCGAACCGGCACCAAGCTAGATAAGCGAGTGACGGTAGGCTACATATATATGTTAAAGCTTTCGCACTTGGTCGCCGACAAAATTCACGCTCGCTCCATCGGGCCGTACTCGCTGGTCACTCAGCAGCCCTTGGGCGGCAAGGCGCAGTTTGGCGGCCAGCGCTTCGGCGAAATGGAAGTGTGGGCACTGGAGGCCTACGGCTCGGCCTATACGCTCCAAGAGATGCTGACGGTCAAATCCGACGACGTTGCTGGGCGTTCCAAGATCTACGAGGCCATCGTGAAAGGAGAGAATCCGCCGGAACCAGGTATTCCAGAATCGTTCAATGTGCTGGTCAAGGAATTACAGAGTTTGTGTCTGGATGTGATCCTCGAAGACAGCAGGATCGTCGAGACATATTGAATTGCAGAGCATTCGCATAAAGCACAAAGGGGGTGCCAGTGTTACAGACTGCCAATGCATCGCGCAAACCGACTGATTTCGATTCCATCCGCATTCAGCTCGCTTCTCCCGAGACCATTCGCGCTTGGTCGCAAGGGGAGGTTACCAAACCCGAAACGATCAACTACCGCTCCTTTAAGCCGGAGCGCGACGGATTGTTCTGCGAACGCATCTTCGGTCCGGTCAAGGACTGGAACTGCCACTGTGGCAAGTACAAGGGCATCCGCTATCGAGGCGTAGTATGCGACCGTTGCGGCGTCGAGGTCACGCAGGTCAAGGTTCGCCGCGAGCGCCTTGGGCACATCGAGCTAGCCGTACAGGTTTCCCACATCTGGTATTTTAAGTCGCTGCCTTCGCGCATCGGTGCCCTGCTCGACATCTCGATGCGCAACCTTGAGCGCATCCTCTATTACGAGTCCTATGTCGTCATTGACCCGAGGGACGCACCTGTGGAGAAGCTGGCTCTTTTGACGGAGGAGGAGCTTGTCGAGATACAAGAAGAAGGCGGCGATCCCGAGGTCGAGATGGGAGCACCCGCAGTCAAGCGGCTCTTAGAGGAGATTGACATTGAAGAGCTCTCGGCCGAGTTGCGAACCTTGGTTCGAATGGAGAGTTCGATCCAACGCAAGCAAGAAGCCCTCAAGCGGCTCAAGGTCGTCGAAGCCTTCCGCCAGTCCGAAAACCGGCCCGAGTGGATGATTCTCGACAACATTCCGGTCATTCCGCCAGATTTGCGTCCTTTGGTGCCCTTAGAGGGGGGGCGCTTTGCCACTTCCGACCTCAACGACCTCTACCGTCGAGTTATCAATCGCAACAACCGCTTGAAGAAGCTGATCAACATCAAGGCTCCCGAAGTCATTCTGCGGAACGAGAAGAGGATGCTTCAGGAAGCCGTTGATGCCCTCTTCGACAACGGGCGTCGCTCGCGGGCCGTGCGCGGCGACGGCAATCGCTCGCTCAAGTCGCTCAGCGATCTGCTCAAGGGCAAACAGGGCCGTTTTCGCCAGAACTTGCTAGGTAAGCGCGTTGACTATTCGGGTCGTTCGGTCATCGTCGTCGGTCCAGAACTCAAACTGTATCAGTGTGGTCTGCCCAAAGGAATGGCCCTAGAGCTGTTTAAGCCATTTGTAATCAAAAAGTTAGAAGAAAAAGGGCTAGTGCAAACCGTCAAGAGCGCCAAGAAGTTGGTCGAGCGCGAGCGCCCAGAGGTCTGGGACATTCTCGAGGAGATCATTCGCGACCACTGCGTATTGCTCAATCGGGCACCGACGTTGCACAAGTTGGGCATTCAGGCATTTCAGCCCATTCTCGTCGAGGGCAAGGCCGTTCGCCTGCACCCGTTGGTTTGCGCCGCCTTTAATGCCGACTTTGATGGCGACCAGATGGCCGTGCATGTCCCGCTCTCGTTCGAGTCTCAGATCGAGGCACGGCTGCTGATGCTTTCTACTAACAACATCCTCAAGCCAGCTGATGGCGAGCCGGTCATTATGGACAACCCTCAGGACATTGTGCTCGGCAGTTATTACCTGACCAAGGTGCGTTTTAGCGAATCAGGTGGAGTCGAGCGCACCTTTGCCAACAAGACCGAGGCCGTTGCGGCTTTTGAAGCGGGTCGCATTACCTTGCACCAGCCGGTTATAGTGCGTATTGATGGTGAGATGATGGATACAACTGTCGGTCGCTTGCTTTTCAACGAGGTGCTCCCGGAGGAAGTCGGCTTTATCAACCGCACGGTTGACAAGGGCGATATCAAGAGGATTACCGCCCAAGTGCATCGCCTGCTGGGCAACAGGCGCACGGCCGAGTTCGTCGATCAGCTCAAGAATATGGGCTATCACTACGCGACGCTGGCCGGCGTATCCATCGCCGTTGACGACGTAGTCGTACCCGATACAAAAATCAAGCTCATTGACGGAGCGCTCAAGGAAGTGGAGAAAGTCCGCGATCAGTATGCCAACGGCATCATCACCGATGGCGAGCGCTATAACAAGATCATCGACATCTGGACTCATACTACATCGGAGGTCTCGCGCGCGGTGCAGCGCACGCTTGAGGACGCCGAAGAGGGCTTTAACTCGGTTTACGTTATGAAGGATTCCGGTGCGCGCGGCAGCGAGGATCAGATCAAACAGCTAGGTGGTATGCGCGGCCTGATGAACAAGCCGCAGAAAAAGCTGACCGGTGCCGTCGGCGAAATCATCGAAACGCCAATTATCGCCTCTTTCAAAGAAGGGCTGTCGGTGCTCGAGTATTTCATCTCGACCCACGGAGCGCGCAAGGGTTTGGCCGATACGGCTCTGAAGACGGCCGAAGCCGGATATCTGACGCGGCGGATGGTCGATGTGGCTCAAGATGTGGTGATCAGCGAAGAAGACTGCGGGACTAGCCAAGGGCTGATGATCGGCGCTCTCAAGGACGGAGAGGAGGTAATCGAGCCGCTGGCCGACCGCATCGTCGGCCGCGTATTGCAAGATGACGCTCTCGATGCCGACCAAAATGTGGTGGCCCACGCGGGTACCCTGTTGGAAGAAGAAGACGCCAATCGCATTGCTCAAGCCGGCATTGAAGAAGTGCGCATTCGCTCGGTGCTCACATGCGAGTCCGAGCGCGGCGTGTGCATCAAGTGCTACGGACGCAACATGGGTACTGGCCGCGAGGTCAATGTGGGCGAGGCCGTTGGGGTCGTAGCCGCACAGAGTATTGGTGAACCAGGTACTCAGCTCACGCTGCGAACTTTTCACATCGGCGGTACGGCGAGTCGCATCGCCGAGCAGTCGCAGATCACCGCGCGCCGAGCTGGTCGCGTTCAATTTTCTAACGTCGATACGGTGCAAAACCCGACAGCCGGCGTCACGGTCGTCGGTCGCAACGGCGAAATTGGCTTGCTCGACGAACAGAATCGAGTTCGCTCGTCTATTGCCACCCCATATGGCGCAGTACTCAAGGTCGAAAATGGGGAGCAAGTCGAGATGGGGGATGTGCTGTACGAATGGGATCCATACAACAATGTGATTCTCACCGACCGCCCGGGCCGGATCCAGTTCACAGATATCACCAAGGAAACTATGCGCGAGGAATTCGACGAAAGCACGGGCCTGAGCGTCCGTAGTATAGTCGAACAGCGCGACCGCTCGCTGAGTCCGCAGATCGAGATCGAGAGTGAAGAATATGGGCCCCGTTCTTTTATTATTCCGGTCGGAGCGCGTCTGTTGGTCGAAAATGGAGATCAAGTCGCACCGGGGCAGGTGTTGGTCAAAATCCCACGTGAGCGTTCCAAGACGCGTGACATCACCGGCGGTTTGCCGCGCGTTGCTGAACTCTTTGAGGCACGTCGGCCCAAGGAACCGGCGGTCATATCGGAAATTAACGGTACGGTGAGCTTTGGCGGTCTAATCCGCGGCAACCGCGAACTGTTCGTCACCCCGGAGGATGGCGAAAAAAAGAAATACTTGGTCCCCTACGGCAAGCACTTGCGCGTGCAGGAAGGCGACAAAGTTGAAGCCGGCGAGCGCCTCTCCGAAGGGTCGGTCAACCCGCACGATATCTTGCGGGTCCAAGGCGTGAATAAGGTGCAGGAGTATTTAGTCAACGAGATTCAGGATGTCTATCGCCTCCAAGCTGTGGAGATCAACGACAAGCACATTGAGGTGATTGTCAAGCAGATGCTACAGAAGGTGCGCATCATTGACCCAGGCGATACGAACTTTCTCGAAGGTGAGGAAGTGGATAAAATCCGCTTCAACAGGGAGAATGGAAAAGTCCTCTACGAGGGGGGAGACCCAGCCACCTGCCAGCCGATCCTTTTGGGCATTACCCGTGCTTCACTGCGCACGGATAGCTTTATCTCTGCCGCCTCTTTCCAAGAGACAACGCGCGTGTTGACCGAGGCAGCCGTGCAAGGCAAGATAGACCACCTGCGTGGCCTCAAGGAAAACGTCATCATCGGTCGCTTGATTCCAGCCGGTACAGGGCACTACCAAGATGGCACCTATGAGAACTTGGAGCCCGAAAGCAATGGCAAAGCCGAGTTGACCGAAGTGGCGGCTGCGGAAACAGGTGTTTTGGGCGAGTAGTGTTGACAGTTATACGATTTGTATGTAAGTTATGAGCTTGCTATTTATTACGAAATGACGAGGAGAAACAGCGTTTGCCAACGGTTAGCCAGCTGGTCCGCAAAAGCCGGCAAAAATCACTAAAAAAGACGGATTCCCCAGCGCTGAGAGGTTGTCCCCAGCGCCGTGGCGTTTGTACGCGTGTTTACACCCAGACGCCCAAGAAGCCCAACTCGGCTCTGCGCAAGATGGCTCGCGTGCGTTTGACTACGGGGATTGAAGTTACGGCTTACGTGCCAGGCGAAGGCCACACGCTGCAGGAACACTCCATCGTCTTAGTGCGCGGAGGTCGTATCAAGGACTGCCCTGGTGTGCGCTACCACATCGTGCGCGGCGTCCTCGATGCGACGGGCGTGGCCGACCGTCGCCAGGGGCGCTCCAAGTATGGCACCCGGCGGCCAACCTAGGTATAAGTAATGTCGCGGCGTAAAAGAGCAGTCAAACGCAAGCTGCTGCCAGACCCGAAATTCCACAATGTCTTGGCGGCGAGGTTCGTAAATTCGCTGATGAAGCAAGGCAAGAAGAGCGTGGCCGAGCGCATATTTTATGACTCGATCGATTTGGTAGTCGAGCGCAGTGGTCAAGACGGGATTGATGTCTTCCAGAAGGCGCTGGAAAATGCCAAGCCCATCGTTATGGTTAAATCGCGTCGAGTCGGTGGTCAAACGTATCAGGTGCCGGTCGAAATGCGGCCAGACGAGCGCACAGCGCGTTCTATTCGCTGGTTGATTCGCTTCGCCCGCGAGCGCTCTGAACGCACCATGGCCGAGCGGTTGGCCAACGAGTTTATCGCTGCGTCAAGGGGAGAAGGTGGGGCTGTGCGAATGAAGGAAGAAGTCCACCGCATGGCCGAGGCGAACAAAGCCTTCGCCCACTACAGATTTTAGGGAGTTACTAGGCCAAATGGCACGACAGTTTGCACAAAAAGACACGCGCAATATCGGGATTGCGGCCCACATTGACGCTGGTAAGACTACCACGACCGAGCGGATCCTCTACTATACTGGCCGAGTTCACCGCATGGGGGAGGTCCATGACGGTACAGCGACGATGGACTGGATGGAGCAAGAGCGCGAGCGCGGAATTACCATAACCTCTGCCGCTACTGCTTGCCAGTGGAAGAATCACCGCATCAACATCATTGACACGCCCGGCCATGTAGATTTTACTGCCGAGGTCGAGCGTTCGCTGCGCGTACTTGACGGTGCCATAGGCGTTTTCTGCGCGGTCGGCGGAGTTGAGCCGCAGTCCGAGACTGTCTGGCGCCAAGCCGACAAATACCGCGTCCCGCGCATTGCTTTTGTCAACAAAATGGATCGCAACGGAGCTGATTTTTTTCAGGTACTCAGCATGCTCCAAGAGCGATTGAACAGCAATTTTGTGCCGGTCCAGTTGCCCATCGGCGTTGGCGAGACGTTCAACGGCTTGATAGACTTGGTCGAGATGAAGGCCATTACCTACGAAGAGGCTAGTCAAGGCGTCAAGTTTTTCGAGGACGAGATTCCTGCGGATTTACTAGAGAGGGCCTTGCAATACCGCGAAAAGCTGCTAGAGTCGGTGGCTGAATTCGACGATGGGCTGCTCGAAAAATTTCTCGAAGGAGAGGAAATTCACCCCGACGAAATCAGAGCTGCGCTGCGCCAAGCCACCATCTCGCTGAAGGCCGTGCCCGTAACGTGCGGCAGTGCCTATAAGTATAAAGGCGTCCAGCGTTTGCTCGACGCGGTACTACACTATCTGCCGTCTCCAGCCGATGTCGGCGAAGTCAAGGGTATGCTGCCCCATTCTAGCGCGGAAGCAGTGCGTCCTGCCCTCGACGATGCGCCTTTTGCCGGATTGGCCTTTAAGGTTATGACGGATCCCTTTGTCGGGCGTCTCACCTTTGTTCGCGTCTATTCAGGCGTACTAAGCTCGGGCACTTATCTCTACAATGTGACGACTGAGCGTCGCGAGCGCACCGCGCGTTTGCTGGAGATGCACGCCAACGACCGCACCGAGTTATCTCGTGCCTATGCTGGTGACATAGTCGCGGTGGTCGGCCTCAAAAACACGACTACTGGCGATACGCTTTGCGACGAACAGCATCCCATTGTCTTGGAAAAGATTGAATTCGCCGAGCCGGTGGTCCACGTGGCAATTGAGCCAAAGACGCGGGCGGACCAGGAGCAGCTATACATTGCCCTGTCCAAGCTCAGCGAGGAAGATCCAACCTTTCAGATCAAGCTCGACGACGAGACGGGCCAGACGATCATGTCGGGCATGGGCGAATTGCACTTAGAGATTCTTATCGACCGCCTCTTCCGCGAATTCAAGGTTGAAGCCAATGTCGGCAAGCCCCAAGTGGCCTACAAAGAAGGGTTGCGCAAGGCCGTCGAGATTACAGGTAGGTTCGTGCGACAGACCGGAGGTCGCGGCCAGTACGGGCACGTCGAGTTGGAAATCGAGCCGGGCGAGCCGGGCAGTGGGCTGGTATTCGAGTCGAAAATTATCGGCGGCAACATTCCTAAGGAATACATTAATCCAGTGCGCGAGGGCATTATTGAAGCGATGAGCACCGGTCCTGTTGCCGGTTACCCGATTGAAGACGTTAAAGTCGTGTTGGTAGATGGGTCGTATCACGAGGTTGACTCATCGGAAGTCGCCTTTAAGGTCGCCGGGTCCATGGCCTTCAAAGATGGTGCCGCGAAAGCATCTCCTTATCTTATGGAGCCGATTATGGAGTTGGAGGTCGTCGTCCCCGATCAATATTTGGGCGATGTAGTGGGCGATCTCAATTCGCACCGCGGCGAGATACAGGGTATCAATCCCCGTTCCGATGCCCAAGTCGTCCAGGCCTTCGTGCCGCTGAGCGAGACTTTTGGCTACGCCACTCGCCTGCGTTCGCTGACCCAAGGACGGGCACTTTTTACCATGCAGTTTTCCAAGTACCAAGCCGTCCCAAAGCACATTACTGAAGAAATCGTCGACAACACTCAAAGTTAAAGCTATAACCGCCTTCCCAGGTAAGGAAAGGAGAGGATTAAGGAAATGGCTAAGGAACAGTTTCAGCGCAACAAACCGCACGTCAATATCGGCACCATTGGCCATGTCGATCACGGCAAGACGACCTTGACAGCGGCTATCACCTTACACTTGGCCAACAAGGGCTTGGCCGAAGCTAGGGGCGTTGATGAAATCGACAACGCCCCGGAGGAAAAGGCACGCGGGGTGACGATCAATGTCTCCCATCAGGAGTACGAGACCGAGAAGCGCCACTACGCGCACGTTGATTGCCCCGGCCATGCCGACTATATCAAAAACATGATTACCGGTGCTGCCCAGATGGACGGTGCGGTCTTAGTCGTCAGCGCCGCCGACGGGCCGATGATCCAGACCCGCGAGCACATTCTATTGGCCCGCCAAGTCAACGTACCCAGCATTGTCGTCTATCTCAACAAAGTCGATCAAGTAGATGACGAAGAGCTTTTGGATTTAGTCGAGTTAGAGACGCGCGAGTTGCTCTCTGAGTATGGCTTTGATGGCGACGATACTCCGATGATCCGCGGTTCGGCCCTCGAGGCGCTGGAAGGAACGGACTCGCCGACCGGCACTCAGTCGATTGACGAATTGATGAGCGCCGTTGACGAGTTCATTCCCGATCCGGTGCGCGATGTCGATCAGCCCTTCTTGATGCCGGTCGAAGACGTATTTACGATCCAAGGACGTGGCACGGTTGGCACGGGGCGCATTGAGCGCGGTCGGGTCAAGGTCGGCGAAGAGGTGGATATTGTTGGCATCAAGGAGACGCGCAAGACCACGGTCACTGGCGTCGAGATGTTCCGCAAGTTGCTCGACGAGGGCGAGGCCGGAGACAATGTCGGCCTGCTGCTGCGCGGCGTCGAGAAGGCTGAGTTAATGCGTGGTATGGTCGTCTGCAAACCCGCTTCTGTTCAGCCGCACACCAAGTTTAAGGCCGAGGTTGTGGTATTGACCCCCAAGGAGGGTGGTCGCGAAAAGCCCTTTTTCTCTGGCTATCGCCCCCAGTTTTTCTTCCGCACCACTGACGTTACCGGAACCATTGCGCTGCCCGAGGGTACCGAAATGGTCATGCCCGGCGACAACGTCAACATGGAAGTAGAGCTAATCCAGCCGATTGCCATTGAGCCGCAGCTGCGCTTCGCCATTCGCGAGGGCGGTCGCACCATCGGCTCCGGCGTCGTCACCGAGGTCTCCAATTAGGAAAAGCCGCGTTAGGGAGATGCGAGCCAGTGGCAGTTGATAGAATACGCATTCGCCTCAAAGCCTACGACCACATGGCGTTGGACAAATCCGTGGACGAGATCGTCCAGACGGTCAAGCGCAGCGGGGCCCGCATCGCCGGCCCGGTGCCACTGCCGACGGCTCGCACGGTGTACACCGTGCTGAGATCTCCACACGTGGACAAAAAATCGCGCGAACAGTTCGAGACACGCATCCACAAGCGGCTCATCGACATTTACGATTCAACGCCGCAAACCGTGGACGCGCTGATGAAGCTCGATCTGCCGGCGGGCATCGGCATCGACATAAAGGTTTGATTGGATCATGGGCGTGCAGGTAGAAGTGCTAAACAGCGAAGGGCAAGCAAACGACTCAGTGGAATTGCCCGAGGATTTGTTCGGCATTGAGGTTTCGGAGTACGCCCTCTACCGAGCGGTTGTAGCCACCCGAGCGAATCAGCGGCAGGGGACGGCCTCGGCTAAGACCCGCTCTGAAATAGCCCGTACGAGTAAGAAGCACCACCGCCAGAAAGGTACGGGTTGGGCGCGTCGGGGTTCACTGCGCTCGCCTTTAGTGCGCGGTGGTGGCGTGGCCTTTGGTCCCCGCCCCCGTTCTTATTCTTCCAAGCTGCCCAAGTCCCTCAAGCGCTTGGCATTTCGCTCGGCACTCACGCTCAAAGGTACGGAAGGGCAGGTCAAGATCGTCACTGAATTCGACTTTCCCGCTCCCAGTACCCGTTCCTTTCAGAAAGTTATTGAAGCGTGCGGCCTCAAAGACCAGAAGGTTCTATTCATTACTTTGGAAAGTTCCCCAGTATTGATCAAATCGAGCCGCAATCTGCCCAAGGTGAAAATGGCTCATCTAGGGGCGCTATCTACGTATGATTTGCTGGCGGCAGACGTGGTTTTATTTACGCGCCAAGCCTTTGACCGACTCGTAGAAAACCGTGGCCAAAGGGGCTGAGAAAATGAATCCGCGAGCGATTATTCAAAAGCCGGTGATTACTGAAAAAGCCTCCATGTTGCGCGAGGGCAACAAATACGCCTTTCGCGTCCATCCCAAGGCCAACAAACTCCAGATCCGTCAGGCAGTAGAATCCATTTTTTCGGTTAAGGTTGAATCCGTCCGCACCATCAAAGTCCCCAGCAAGCCCAAGCGGCAAGGAATGTACTTGGGGCGACGTGCAGGTTGGAAAAAGGCTTACGTGACTCTTAAGGCCGGCGACACCATTGAATTTGCAGAAAATACCTAGCTAAACTGGACTTGAGATGGCAGTCAAGAAATTCCGCCCCACAACTCCGACGCTGCGCTACAAGACGGTCAATTCCTTTGAGGAACTGACGCGCAGCAAGCCCGAGAAGTCGTTACTTGCTGCGGCTGTTAGCAAATCGGGCGGGCGCAACAATCAGGGCCGCATGACCATGCGTCGGCGCGGAGGGGGGCATAAGCGGCGCTATCGCGTCATCGACTTCAAGCGCACCAAGCTTGGTGTGCCGGGTCGGGTCGCCGCGATTGAATACGATCCCAACCGTTCGGCGTTTATTGCTCTGGTTGTCTATGCCGATGGAGACAAGCGCTATATTCTCGCGCCTTTGGGCCTGAAGGTTGGGGCCGAGATCTCCGCTGGTCCGGATGCTCCAATTCGGGTCGGCAACGCCCTGCCGTTGGCCAATATTCCTTTGGGAGCAACGGTTCACAATGTCGAACTCAATCCCGGCCGCGGGGGGCAGCTAGCGCGCAGCGCGGGCGCTGAAGTGCAACTTCTTGGTCGCGAGGGGGGGCGGGCGCAACTGCGTCTCCCTTCCGGGGAGAATCGCGAAGTACCCGTCCAGTGCATGGCCACCTTGGGGCAGGTGGGCAATATAGAACACGCCAATATTGTAATTGGCAAAGCTGGTCGCTCCCGTTGGTTGGGGCGCAGACCCAAGGTGCGAGGCGTAGTTATGAATCCGGTTGACCATCCGCATGGGGGGGGTGAAGGCCGATCATCAGGTGGACGGCACCCGGTCACCCCTTGGGGTAAGCCCACCAAGGGCTACAAGACGCGCAAGCGCAAAAATCAAAGCAATCAGTGGATTATACGTCGGCGCAACGCGAAGTAGCGAGAGATTATGCCAAGATCAATCAAAAAAGGCCCTTTTGTTGACGGGCATTTAGCTAAAAAGGTCGAACACCTCAATCGCACGGGCGACAAGCAAGTCGTGCGGACTTGGTCGCGGCGCTCGACCATTACGCCCGACTTCGTCGGCCATACGCTAGCCGTTTACAACGGTAATAAATTCATTCCGGTGTACATCACAGAGAACATGGTCGGGCACAAGCTCGGCGAGTTTGCTCCGACCCGCACTTTTCGCGGTCACGGAGGCCGGTTGACCGAGCGCGGCACGAGGATTCAATAGCATGGAAGCCCAAGCCGTCCTAAAACAAATTGGCGTACCGACCACTAAAGTGCGCCAGCTCATCGACCTGATTCGCGGCAAGCCGGTCGATGAGGCGCTTACCATTCTCCGGTTCTCGCCTCGCCCAGTGGCCAAGCTAGTCGAAAAGACCCTGCGTTCGGCCATATCGAATGGGATCAATCAAGACGAGGAAAATCCGGTCGACGCCGATGATCTCTACGTAACGCGCGTCTTCGCCGACGAAGGACGCGATCTCAAGCGCATTCGTCCGCGAGCCCGAGGCTCAGCCGATCGCATTCGCAAGCGCCACTGCAATCTCACGGTCGTCGTCAGCGACGAGGTCAATTAAGGGGGATACTTTGGGTCAGAAAACACATCCATACGGCTTCCGTCTCGGGGTCATCAAACCTTGGCGTTCAAATTGGTTCGCCGAAAAAGATTTTTCCGAGTTGCTCAAGGAAGACCTGATGTTGCGGCGCTACGTGCGTCAGCGCCTACAGCGAGCTGGCGTATCTCAGATTAATATCGAACGCCAGCCCAAGCGAGTTACTGTTGAAGTGCATACAGCGCGTCCTGGTATTGCCATTGGTCGTCGTGGGGCCGAAGTCGATAAAATTCGCGACGAACTCAAGGCGTTGACCAGCAAGGATGTTTCTCTCAATATCCAAGAGATCAAGAAGCCCGAACTAGATGCTCAGCTAGTGGCCGACAATCTGGCCCGCCAGCTAGAACAACGCGTTTCCTTTCGCCGGGCCATGAAGAAGTCTGTAGCCTCGTCGATGCGCATGGGGGCTGAGGGTATCCGCATCGTCTGTTCCGGGCGCATCGGTGGTTCGGAGATGGGTCGGCGCGAGCGTTCCGAGCCAGCCGGTCGGGTCCCGTTGCACACGCTGCGCGCTGATATCGACTACGCCATGGCAACGGCTTATACTGTATCGGGGACTGTGGGTGTAAAAGTTTGGATTTGTCACGGCGAAGTTATGGCCGAAGGAGAAGGGGCCGCTCAGGCGGTCTGATTACAGCGAGGCTCTCTTATGTTGATGCCCAAGAAGTCCAAGTGGAGGAAGCAGGCGCGAGGCCGCATGCGCGGCCAAACCAAAGGAGGGGACATGGTCTCCTTCGGCGAATACGGCCTCAAAGCCCTTGAGCCTTGTTGGATTACCAGCCGCCAGATCGAGGCTATGCGCGTGGCGATTAGTCGGGCAATGAGCCGTACGGGCAAGATGTGGATCCGCATTTTTCCCGACAAACCGATCACTAAAAAACCGGCCGAAACCCGCATGGGTAAAGGCAAGGGGCCGCCCGAGGGATGGGTTGCGGTGGTCAAACCTGGGCGGGTGATGGTCGAGCTTTCTGGGGTGCCCGAAGACACGGCCCGCGAGGCATTCCGCCGTGCTGGCCACAAACTGCCCATCAAGACCAAGGTCGTCAAACGAGTATGAGGTTATGAAGGTCAGCGAATTACGCGAGATGAGTTCAGAGGAAGTGCAAAACAGGTTGGAAGAACTGCACGAGGAATTCTTCAATCTGCGTTTTCAGCACGTAGCCGGCCAGTTGACTAGTCCCATTCGGTTGCGGCAAGTGCGGCGCGATATTGCCAAGGCGCATACCGTGCTCAAAGAGCACGCACTCGGCATTCGCTCCTTGGCCGGCGGGAAGTAGGTGGCAGATGGTTAAAGAAAAGAGGTACCGGCGTCAGGCCGAAGGCCGAGTGCTCAAGGCCAACAACACTAAGACGCGGATCGTGGCGGTCGAACAGCGCATTCCGCATGCCCTGTATGGCCGGATCATCCGCCGCACCGCCAAATTCGTCGCCCACGACGAGCGAGAAGAGTCGCAGGTTGGCGATCTCGTGCGCATTGAGGAATGCCGCCCCATGAGCAAAACCAAGCGTTGGCGGCTCGTTGATATATTAGAGCGGCAGTAAATTTAGGCTTTTAGGAACCAAAATGATTCGGGAATACAGCGTAGTCAAAATGGCAGATAACGCCGGGGCCCGCACAGGTCGCTGCATTCGCGTACTCGGCGGCTCTCGCAAGCGCTATGCCAGTATTGGCGATCTGATCGTAGTCGCCGTTCACGGTGTAGCGCCGAACGGGCCTTTAGAGGAAGGGCAAGTGGTCAAGGCCGTAGTCGTGCGGACCAAGAAGGAATATCGCCGTCCCGATGGCTCTTATATTCGCTTTGATGACAACGCCGCTGTATTGGTCAACGACGACAAAGAGCCAACAGGTACTCGCATATTTGGGCCTGTGGCTCGCGAACTGCGCGAAAAGCAATACATGCGCATTGTATCGCTGGCACCCGAGGTAGTCTGAGGAAGAGCGCAATGGACATTCGCAAAGGCGATACAATACAGGTCATAAGCGGCAACGACAAAGGACGGCGCTCGACGGTACTTAGTGTGTTTAAGGATCGGAGGCGGGTCATCGTCGAAGGCGTGAATATGCGCAAACACCACACCCGCCCCACATCGCGTGATCCTCAAGGGGGTATCGTTGAGCGCGAGGCACCCATTCACGTTTCCAATGTCATGATCGTTTGCCCCAAGACTGACTTACCAACTCGCATCGGTCACAAGAAATTGGACAATGGCAAATGCGTGCGCGTCTCTGTGCGCAGCGGCGAAATGATTGATCCAGAATAAGCCATGTACGAAGCCAGACTCAAAAAACATTACCGAGAAGAGGTGCTGCCTCAGCTCAAGTCCCGCTTCTCATTTAAAAACAACATGCAGGTACCGTGCCTGCAGAAGGTCATCGTCAATATGGGTGTCGGTGAGGCAGTTCAGGAGCCTAAGGTGCTCGAAGGTGCGGTATCCGAATTGACGGCGATCACTGGTCAAAAGCCCGCCATTCGCCACGCCAAGAAGGCGATCTCGAACTTCAAGTTGCGCGTCGGTATGCCAGTCGGCTGCATGGTCACCTTGCGGGGGGGACGCATGTACGATTTTCTCGACCGCTTGATCAGTTTCGCCTTACCGCAGGTGCGAGATTTTCGCGGGGTTTCTCCTAGAAGCTTCGACGGACGAGGCAACTACAATCTAGGCATCAAGGAACAGATCATATTCCCAGAGATCAACTACGATATGATCAACCAAGTCCGAGGCATGAATATCACCATTGTCACCTCGGCCAAAAGCGATGAGGAAGGTCGAGAGTTACTCCAGTTGCTGGGCATGCCCTTCAGTCAATAGAGTCGGAAAGAACCTGCTAATGCCAAAAAAATGCTTGATAGCCAAAGCGCAGCGCAAACCCAAGTTTTCCTCGCGAGCCTATACCCGTTGCCACCGCTGTGGACGTCCGCGTGCAGTATATCGCAAATTCGGACTGTGCCGCATCTGTTTTCGCGAGTTGGCCCTCAAGGGCGAGATTCCGGGTGTTAGCAAGGCGAGTTGGTAGTAGGTTGGAGAAATCAATATGAGCATGACAGATCCCCTAGCGGATATGTTGACCCGCATTCGCAACGCCTGTAGCGCCAAGCATTCGAGAGTTGATGTCCCCGCCTCCAAGCTAAAGCGGGAAGTGGCCCGCGTATTAGCCGAGTCCCGTTTTATCGACAACTTCGCTTTTATCGAAGACGGCAAGCAGGGCATTTTGCGGCTCTATCTGCGCTACGATCAGAATGACAATAGCATCATTCGCGGGCTAGAGCGCATCAGTAAGCCCGGGTTGCGTCAATATGCGAGTAAAGCCGATGTCCCACGTGTGCTCCGTGGCCTGGGCATCGCCATCGTTTCCACCTCTAAGGGAGTGATGACGGATAAACAAGCGAGGATGAACGGCGTAGGTGGCGAAATCCTCTGTAGCGTCTGGTAAATGAAGCCACTGGGAGAATGTTAGATTGTCGCGTATAGGCAACAAATCCCTTCCCCTACCGCAGGGTGTTGAAGTCGCGTTGGCTCCTGCCAAGGTCTCCGTAAAAGGGCCAAGAGGCCAGTTACAGGTGCCGTTTGTCGCTGAGTACCTCGCTGTGGCTCAGCAAGACAGCGTTTTAACGGTGACGCGGAAAAGCGAAAGCAAACAGGCTCGCTCCCTACATGGATTGACCCGAACCTTGATCGCCAACGCGATCGAAGGAGTCTCCGAGGGTTTTTTCAAGAACTTGGATCTATTCGGCGTAGGGTACCGGGCTGAGGTCCAAGGCAAACAACTTGTACTCCACGTAGGTTATTCGCATCCAGCGATCTACGAGGTGCCCGAGGAGATCCAAGTCGAAGTGTCCCCAGGTGCGGGTGGGGCACAAGCCCGCATCGTCGTCAGGGGCATCGACAAGCAGCTCGTGGGTCAGGTGGCCGCCGATATCCGCTTCAAACGTCGCCCGGAGCCCTATAAGGGCAAGGGGATTCGCTATGAGAACGAGACCATTCACTGGAAACAGGGCAAGGCGGCCGTAGGCTAATGAAAGACAAAAAACACTTGGTAGAGAATCGCCAGCGGCGTCAGCGGCGGCGACACCGGCTGCGCAAGATCGTCTCCGGTACGCCCACGCGTCCGCGCATGGTGGTGCATCGTTCCTTGCGCCATATCGAGGTGCAGCTAGTCGACGACGTGGCGGGTCATTCCCTTTTAGGGCTTTCGACTCAGGCTCAGGAACTAAGGGAACGGCAGTTTGACAGTCGCGTAGCGCAAGGGCATGAGGTTGGCAAAATGATCGCTGCTAAGGCGCGCGAAAAAGGCATTGAGCAGGTCGTCTTTGACCGCGGCGGATTTCTCTATCACGGGGTAGTCAGAGCCGTGGCCGACGGAGCGCGGGAAGCTGGCTTGAATTTCTAAGGGAGAACGGCGTGGCGAAAACAGATAATAGCAAAGCGAAATCCGATCCCAGCGGTACAGAGCTGAGCGAAGTTGTCGTCCAAAACAGCATCAAGCGAGTTTCGCACGTGCGCAAGGGCGGTCGGCGCTTCAGCTTTAGCGCGATGGTCGTAGTTGGCGACCGCAATGGCCGAGTGGGATTTGGTGCTGGCAAGGCCGGTGAGATCGCCGAGGCCATCCGCAAGGGGGCCGAGGCGGCCAAAAAGAACGTCTTCGAAGTCCCGGTGACCGATGGGACCATACCGCATGAAGTCGTCGGGGCCTTCGGCGCAGCTAAAGTCCTTTTTAAGCCGGCTACTCCAGGGACCGGAATCATCGCCAGCGGTGGCACCCGCATCGTACTGGAGTTGGCCGGCGTCCACGATATTCTGACTAAATCCCTTGGATCCAACAACGTGCAGAATTCAGTGAAGGCAACCGTCAAAGCACTGACGCAACTGCGCAGTGCCGAGATGATCGCTCGGGAACGCGGGGTGCCGGTGGAATCGCTCCGCGCTTGGGATTGACAGCCAATGAAACTGGTCATTACGCAGCGGCGCAGTGCCATCGGTCGCGCCAAAGGTCAAAAGGCGACGATCGCGGCCTTGGGAATCAAGCGCCTATATCAACAGGTCGTCCACGACGACACGCCGCAGATCCGGGGTATGATCGCCAAAGTTAAACATCTGGTTTCAGTTGAAGAAGTAGCAAATTAAGCGAGAGTGTGCCATGCGTCTAGAAAACATAAAATGCCCTCCAGGGTCTAAGCGGAACCGCAAGCGGTTGGGGCAAGGGCCAGGTTCGGGGACGGGCAAAACCGCGGGCAAAGGCCACAAAGGTCAGCGGGCTAGGTCCGGTGCTAGACGCGGTAATCGCGTTGGGTTTACTGGCGGTTCGCTGCCGCTGTATCGCCACATCCCCAAGGTGGGTTTTTCCAACCACAAATTCAAAACGACCTATCAGGTAGTCAATCTGCGGGATCTCGAAGAGCGAGGACTTAGCGGGGAAGTCGGGCCAGAGCAAATGGCTGCTGCCGGATTGATCGCCAAGCCATCGGGGCTATTGAAAATCCTAGGCGAAGGAGAGCTGAGTCAGCCTCTGACAATCAAGGCGCACAAATTCTCCGCTGCGGCAGCAGAGAAAATCGCCAAAGCGGGCGGCCAAGCCGAGGTGATTTGATGCAACTCGTGCAGAGTTTCCAAAACTGCTTCAAAATTCCCGATTTGCGCCGTCGCATCCTCTTCACTTTAGGGATTTTGATCGTCTATCGCATTGGTGGTCAGATCACGGTCCCCGGCGTCGAATTGGTCGTGCTTAAGGAGTACTTTGAAAGCGCTGGGAACACCCTCTTTGGGTTGTACGACATGTTTGTGGGTGGTGCTTTCACCCGTGGGACGATCTTCGCGCTGGGCATTATGCCCTATATCAGCGCCTCGATTATTTTGCAGTTGCTGGGCGCGGTTATTCCCTACTTCCAGAAATTGCAGCGCGAAGGCGAAGAGGGGCGCAAGAAAATTACTCAGTACACGCGCTATGGTACGGTCTTTCTAGCGGCCGCTCAGTCCTACGGCGTCAGTTTTTTCATTACCAGTATCAAAGCTCCGTACTCGGGTCAGCCAGCCGTTGCCGACCCAGGCATTGGCTTTACGCTGGCGACCATGCTGACGATTACCACTGGCACGATCTTTATCATGTGGTTGGGCGAGCAGATCACGGAACGCGGTATTGGCAACGGCATTTCCCTGATCATTTTCATCGGCATCATCGCCGAGTTGCCCTACGCAATCAATCAGGAATACAATCTCTTTATCATCAACCGCGGTTTCAGCAAGAATATCATTGAAGAGCTCCTCCTCATCGCGCTCATGTTTGCCGTAGTGGCCTTTGTGATCTTGCTGACTCAGGGCCTGCGCAAAATTCCCGTGCAGTACGCCAAGCGCGTCGTCGGGCGCCGGGTTTACGGTGGCCAGACCACGCATATTCCCCTGCGGATCAACACCGCAGGCGTGATTCCAATCATATTTGCCCAGTCGATCATGTTTCTGCCCGGCACGATCACGCAGATGTTCCCTGGCCATGAGTTCATGCTGGCGATTGGTTCGTTTTTCTCGACCGAATCCATGTTTTATTGGTTTGTCTATGGGCTAATGATCATCTTCTTTTGTTATTTTTATACTGCTATCGTCATGGATCCCAATCAGCTCTCTGACAACATGAAAAAGCACGGAGGATTCATCCCTGGCGTCCGCCCCGGTCCTCGGACTGCCCAGCACATTGATGGCATTATGACGCGCATTACCCTGCCGGGTTCTATTGCCCTCGCTATGGTGGCCATCTTTCCTTTCTTCGTCACCAGGCAATTCAACGTGGCTCCTTCTTTTGCCCAGTTTTTTGGTGGGACAGGGCTTTTGATCGTCGTTGGCGTGGCTTTAGATACCTTGCAGCAGTTAGAGTCCCAGCTAATGACGCGCCACTACGAGGGATTTATGAAGCGAGGCAAGATCCAGGGACGCCGTGGCTAAACCCCACTTGGAGCGAGTACCGTGAAAGTTAGAGCATCCGTCAGCAAGCGCTGTAACGAGTGTAAAATCGTCCGTCGGAACGGGGTCGTGCGCGTTATATGCAAGCGCAATCCCCGCCACAAACAGAGACAAGGCTGAGGAATAACACTATGGCGCGCATAGCAGGTGTAGATTTACCCCGCGACAAACGAGTCGCCATCGCATTGACTTATATCTTTGGCATTGGGCATACGACGGCCAATCGCATCGCCTCTCAGGCGAGGATTGAGCCCCAAACCCGCATCAACGAGTTGAGCGAAGATCAGGTCAGCAGTTTGCGCTCGATCATTGAGGTCAGCCACAAGGTCGAAGGTAGTCTGCGCGGCGAAACCACCATGAATATCAAGCGGCTGATGGACATCGGCTGCTATCGGGGTTTGCGGCATCGCCGCGGGCTGCCGGCCAACGGCCAGCGCACCAAGACTAACGCCCGCACGCGCAAGGGGCCGCGGCGAGCTATTGCTGGCAAGAAAAAGGCCCCCGTCAAGTAGATCAACCCAAACGGAGAGGATTGACCTTTGCCGCCCGAAAGACGCAAGAGACGCAAGAAAGCAAAACAGGTGGAGGCTGTGGGCGTGGCGCACATTCTGGCCACGTTCAACAATACGATTATCACTCTTACCGATACCAGAGGCAATGTGATTTCTTGGGCGACCCCAGGGAAAATGAGCATCAGGGGCAGTCGCAAATCTACGCCCTTTGCCGGCCAGCTCGCCGCTGAAAGGGCCGCCCAAGAAGCCATGAATATGGGATTGCGCCGCGTGGAGGTCTGGGTCAAGGGGCCGGGAGTAGGGCGCGAGTCCGCCATCCGCGCTTTGCAAAACGCCGGGCTCGAGATTTCCGCCATCCGCGACGTGACGCCCATGCCGCACAACGGCTGTCGGCCGCCCAAGCGTCGCCGCGTTTAGAGGAGCTAACCACGTTATGAGCAGGCATACAGGTCCCAATTGTCGCTTCTGCCGCCGGGAAGGAGCTAAACTCTTCCTCAAGGGCGAGCGCTGCAACCTCGAAAAATGTTCCTTTGAGCGGCGCAGTTATGCCCCGGGCCAACACGGTCAGGGCTTGCGGCGCAAGCAGTCCGACTATAGCGTGCAGCTACGGGCCAAGCAAAAACTAGCTCGGCTCTACGGAATCCGCGAAGGCCAATTCAGGGGCTATTACAAGGAGGCGTCGCGCGTGCCGGGCGTTAGTGGCGAAAACCTGTTGCGCCTGTTAGAGCGCCGCCTCGACAACATTGTCTATCGGCTCGGTTTCGCACCGTCGCGCAAGGCCGCGCGCCAGTTAGTGCGCCACAACCACATCGTGGTAAACGGCAAACGGGTTAATATTCCTTCCTACCTGACCCGGATGGGCGATGTGGTACAGGTCGCCGAACGCAGCCGCCAGCTAGAAGCCATTCACGAATCGCTGCGCCGTTCGCGGGAGACTGTGCCTTGGCTGGCCATAGATAAGGTCAACCTGACTGGGACTGTAGCAGAGGTTCCCAGCCGTGAAGACATCCCCACGGTCGCCGAAGAACAATTGGTCATCGAATTTTATTCTCGCGTCTAAAGTTTTACTCCGCCCAATCCATCAAGGGGGCAAGAGGCTAAAGTATGAAATTAGAAGGTCTCCAGATGCCGAGGCTGGCCGAGGTCGAAAAAGAAAGCCTCAGCGATACTTATGGCATGTTTGTCGTCCAACCGCTCGAGCGCGGTTTTGGCGTCTCTATAGGGCACGCACTGCGCCGCGTATTGCTGTCCTTTATCCAAGGTGCCGCGATCAAGCAAGTCAATATCGAAGGCGTGCATCACGAATTTTCCACAATTGAAGGGGTGCGTGAGGATGTGCCGGAGATCGTACGCAACTTCAAGGAAGTGGCACTTCGCTATAGTGGCGAAGAGGACCGCGTCTTGCGCGTTGAGCGCACGACAGGAGGAGCCTTGGTGGCCAAGGATATAGAAGTGGACCCTAGCGTCGAGGTTCTGAATCCCGACCTACACATTGCCACCTTGGATAAAGGGGCTTCTCTGAAAATGGAACTGACGGTTGGCTACGGTCGCGGCTATCAGTTCGCCGAGGAGAACAAAATCCCCGAGCAGCCTATTGGTGCTATTCCACTCGATACGAATTATTCGCCGGTTCTCAAGGTCCACTACGATATCGAGAACGCACGCGTCGGGCGGCGCACCGACTACGACAAGCTGATTATGGAAGTCTGGACCGATGGCTCAGTGCATCCCGAAGATGCCATGTCCCAAGCCGCCCAAATCCTGACTGAACACCTAAACCTTTTTATTAATTTTACAGAAGAGCCCGAAGGTACTGAGGAAAAGGAAGTTGACGAAGAGGCCAAGAAGATCGTTCAACTCTTGCAAACGCCCGTCGAAGAGATTGAGTTGACGGTGCGCTCGGCCAATTGCCTCAAAGCCGCAGGGATCACCCATCTCAGGGACTTGGTGTCGCGCACGGAGGCCGAGATGTTGCAGTATCGCAACTTCGGCCGCAAATCGCTCAATGAGTTGCAGAAAATACTCGAGGAAAACAATCTTAGCTGGGGTATGGACTTGACTCCGTACGACGGCATTGAGATCGACCAAACAGCGGACAATTCGCTGGCGGAAGAATTCTAGCCATGAGACACGGAAAAAAAATAGCTAAACTGGGACGCACGGCTCCGCATCGCAAAGCGATGTTGTCCAACATGATGGCCTCGCTCTTTATCAACGAGCGCATCACCACCACCCAGACGCGTGCCAAAGAACTCAAGCGCACGGCCGAGCGGGTGCTGACTTGCGCTAAGAAAGGCGACTTGCACGCCCGCCGCCAAGTGTTGCGCGTCATAGCTGACAAGCAGGTGGTCGCCAAGCTGTTTGACGAACTCGGCCCGCGCTACAAAAGCCGCAACGGAGGCTATACGCGCGTCATCAAGTTGGGCCCGCGGCGTGGCGATGGAGCGTTTATGAGCATCGTCGAGCTTGTCGATCGCCCAGGGGTGGCCGCAGAAGAGGCTCCAGAGGCTGAGGCTACGGAAGAAGAGGCTCCAAAGGCCGAAGAATAAGATGGGCGTTCAAAGGGTAGCAACGACGGGGCAAGATGATGACCATCTTGCCCCGTTTGCATTTTGGATAGGAAGTACGTGAAACGAGGAGATCGCATCGAGATCGAGGTCGCCGCCCTCACCACCAAAGGAGACGGGCTGGCCTATGTCGGGCAGCGCGAGGTCGTCGTGCGTCAGGCTGTTCCCGGGGATCGGGTCGCCGCCCGGGTCGTAAAGAAGCGCAAGGGGCGCTTTGAGGCCGAGGTGGAGGAGTTCCTTACAGAGGGCTACAAACGCGAGGAGCCTCGCTGCACCCATTTTGGACGTTGCGGTGGTTGTCGCTGGCAGGAATTGTCGTATGCGGCCCAACTTGCCGTCAAGGAGCAGATGGTCGCTAGCGCATTGGCGACTAGTGGGCTAGCGCTGCCGGTCGTAGCGCCGATTCTGCCCAGTCCGACTCCCTTTTTCTATCG
Organism: Candidatus Latescibacterota bacterium; assembly: GCA_022827835.1. Classification (GTDB taxonomy): domain Bacteria; phylum Latescibacterota; class UBA2968; order UBA8231; family UBA8231. Next base: position 13,194 of record JAJEIO010000057.1, on the reverse strand, counting down.
AAACAAAATGGAATTTTCCTTTGGTACGGATCGCGCGGGCTTGCTGCAACTGGGCTTGCACGTACGCGGGCGTTTCAATTGGATATTCGATGTCGAAGAGTGCCATCTACAGTCTGACACGTCCAACCGCATCGTCGGAGCAGTCCGCCGCATCAGCCAAGCGTTGGGTCTGAGCGCGTACGACCTGAAGCGGCACCAAGGGCTATTGCGCTTCTTGGTCGTCCGCGAGGGCAAGCGGACCGGAGAAGTAATGGTCAACCTCGTCGTGTCTGCGTATCCCGACCTAGGCGTCCAACAGCTCGCCGAGCAATTATTGGATGCTGTACCTGAAATTGATGTTTTACTCGTCACCTTACACACCGGTAAGGCCCAAGTGGCAGCCGGGGAGCGCGAGTTTGTGCTCAAGGGAAGCGGGCGCATCACTGAAGTGTGTGCTGGCCTCGAATTCGACATTTCTCCCCAGTCCTTTTTTCAGACGAATTCGCTGCAAGCCGAGCGGCTCTACGAGGTCATAGCCCGCGTGGCCGGGCCGCAAAAGGCGGTGTTAGATTTGTACTGCGGTACCGGCAGCATCAGCCTGCTTTTGGCGCGCCAGTCCCAGTTCGTGTTGGGCATCGAAGTGGTGGCTGAAGCGGTGGAAGACGCTAGGCGCAACGCCGTGCGCAATCGGATAGAACACTGCGAGTTCATGGTCGGCGCAGCCGAGGACACACTGGGGGAATTGGCGGTACAAAGCCAGCATTTTGATCTAGCCGTCGTCGATCCCCCGAGACCTGGAATCCACAAAAAGGCACTGGCCAGTCTGTGTGCGTTGGCACCGCCGCGCATTATTTACGTCTCCTGTAACGTCCATGCGCTAGCCGGCGATTTGCGCGCCTTGGGCGAGGCTGGATACGGCGTCCGCAGCGTGCAACCCGTAGATATGTTTCCCCAAACGCCGCACTGCGAAGTGGTCGTCGAGTTGTGCAAGCAGGTCGTCTCGTGAGCGAGAAGCGCCATACGCAGCCACGGCTCTTGGTCGTGCTGCCCGAATCCCAGCAGGCCCGGGCGCTGATTTTCTATCTAGAACAGCGATCATATGAAGTACTCTGGGCGCACGAGGGGCAGAGCGCGTACGACATCCTCGACGCCGATGCGGTTGATGCGCTGATCTACGCCTTGCGCGAGAAGCGCATCGATGGGTTGCGGGTCCAGCAACTTGCCCACAAGCGCAATCCGGCCATCTGCGCGATTGCCATCGCCGGGCCTGAAGACATTGAGTTGGGAGTTGAAGCGATGCGCCAAGGGGCGTACGACTTTCAACTCCAGCCACTGAATTTTGCCAAAGTCGGCGCGGTGTTGGAAAAGGGTCTGAGCTACCAGCAGCTAGTGGGGGAAGTCTCAGACCTACAGCGCCGCCTGGACGAGCGCTACCGCTTTGACGACATCGCCCGTCGTTCGTCGCCGTGGCAGCGCATCTACCTCCAGATCGAACAGGTGGCTCAATCGCGGACTAGCGTTTTGATCACCGGCGAGACCGGCACGGGCAAGGGCGAGGTAGCAAAGGCCATCCACCAGCGGAGCAGGCGGCGGGAAAACGCCTTCGTCGAAATAAACTGCGGTGCTCTGCCGGAGAGCTTGGTTGAAAACGAGCTTTTTGGCCACGAGAAGGGGGCCTATACTGGGGCCGTAGCCGCGCGCAAAGGGCGCTTTGAACTGGCCGATCAAGGCACCTTGTTCCTCGACGAAGTCGGAGACATTCCCCTGCCGACGCAAGTAAAGCTCCTGAGAGTGATCCAGGACGGCTGCTTCGAGCGGATCGGTGGCACCCAGACCCGGCGGGTCGATGTGCGCTTGATCGCGGCGACGCACCGCGATCTAGAAGCCATGGTGCGGGAGGGCACCTTCCGGGCGGACCTGTTCTACCGGCTCAACGTGATTAAGATCGAAGTGCCGCCCCTGCGCGAGTGCCGCGAGGATATACCCCTTCTGGCCGACGCGTTTATCCGGCAGTTCGCCGCCGAGAACAACAAGCGTATCGCAGGCATCCGGCCGCGAGCCTTAGACGTGTTGCGCGATTACGATTGGCCGGGCAATGTGCGGGAATTAAAAAACTGCATCGAAGGCATGGTAGTAATGTGCGCCCGCGAAGGGGTGCTCGAAGTAGGAGACATTCCGCGCTATATAAACCGCCAAGAGCGCGTTTTTTCCGGGTTGGGTTTTCGCGTCGGCATGAGCATGGCCGAGATCGAGCAGATGGCCATTGCCGAAACCTTGAAGGCGGTTGGCAACGACCGACGACGCGCGGCCGAAATTCTGCAAATCGGCCTCAGTACACTCTACCGCAAGGTAAAGCAATACGGCGGGACTTAACTGCGCTGATTGTAGTGGTGTTTGACGAGCGCGTTGAGTGCTTCTTGGGGATTGGCGACTACATCGGCGTCAATGCAGAACTGGCTCAAACCGGCTAGCTTGAGGCCGTGTCCATAGTCGCTGAACATTTCTTCGCACAATTCGCCGGGTGCGATGTCCCGCGTGCTGGCTAGGGCCTCGATTTGCGCAGAGGCTTCCGGCGTGATCTCTAAGGCGATGTCGTAGTCGCGTTGGAAGTTGTCGATAAAACGGTGCAGCGAGGTGTCTTGGAGTAAGCGCTCTAGACCGGTCGCCGGATCGAGTACGGTATCGGCTTCGACCGTAAAGCGTTCGACGCCTACGGAAGGGAGCTTTTTTTCGTAGTTGATCAGTACCTTTTCAATAGCGCTGACCAAGCCTCGAGCGCCGATGTGCTCGGCGTGGGCGCGTTCAGCTAACAGGGCTAGGGCTTCGTCGGCAAATTCGATCTCAATGTCATAAGCGCGGAAGTCGCGCTTTTTGGACAGGATGACGCTACTTTTGGGATTGCGGAGGATGTCGAGGAGATCTTCGGGGCCGAGATCGTGCAGCACGGCGATGACGGGCAAGCGGCCGATGAATTCGGACTCGAATCCGTATCCGATCAGGTCCTCGGCCCGCACGTGCGACAGAAGCTGATCGGCATTGAGATGGGCCGGGTCGGCTTGGGAGCGAAATCCCATGGTGCCTTTGTTGAGTCGGCGACCGATGATTTCGTCGAGCCCGGAAAAGGCCCCGCTAACGATAAAGAGGATGTTGCGAGTGTTGACCTTCTGGCGTTCGATCTTGCCCGTCTGCTGCATTTGGATGACGGATTCCATTTGCGAGGCAATGTCGTGCGGAGCTTTGAGATCGACGTCGGTTTCCTCCATCAGCTTGAGCAGGTTGCGCTGGACGCCCGAGCGCGAGACATCTGGGCCGTGTACTCCCTGCGCGGAGGCGATTTTGTCGATTTCGTCGATGTATATGATGCCGTACTGGGCGCGTTCGATGTCGCCGTTGGCTTCGCGGACTAGATCGCGGACCAAGTCTTCGACATCGCCGCCAACATAGCCGGTCTCGCTGAATTTAGTGGCGTCGCCCTTGACGAAAGGGACGCCGATTTTGCGGGCAATGAGGCGGATTAGATAGGTTTTGCCCACGCCGGTAGGGCCGATCATTAGCACGTTGTTTTTGATGTTGCCAACGAATCCCTCGTCTTCTTCCGGGGGCAGTTTCAGGCGGTTGAAATGCGTGCAGATCTTGGTGGCGAGAATGGCCTTGGCTTCTTGCTGCTTGATGACGTATTGATCGAGATAGGCCTCTAACTCTTCCGGTTTGAGGTCGAAGTGGATAGCCTCGGACTCGACCGTCTGCGTGCCTTCGCCTTCGGTGGAGGACGCCTCGGGTTGGGCAGGCGCTTGCTCTTGTTCTTCGATTTGTCTAGCTAGGAGACGGCGCAGTTTTTCTGGGTCGATCTCCACTTTTTCAGCACGCGGTTGCATATATTTAACCTAAAGGAAAGGTTGGAAATGCCGTGGCGTAAAAAATATACTCGTCCTCTCAGATGCGGACAACCTAGGCCCCGTTGTCGGCAGTACATTGCTCGCTACGTATGCGTGGTCTTTGCGGCGGTGCTGATGCCGAACTTCGCCGAAGGTCAGGCGCGCACGTGGACGTATTCGGCCGACGCCGAAAAGGTTTTTGGCAATGGGCTTGCAGCTTATAAACAGGGGCGTTTCGACGAAGCTCTCAATCATCTGCGGCAGCTAGCGGAGTTCCCAATTAATCAGCGGTCCAGTGCCGGTCAGTTCCTCGTGGGAAAAGCCATGTACCGCTTAGGGCGCTTTGCCGAAGCCATCGACGCAGCCTTGGTCTTGCAGCGTAGGTTTCCTACCAGCCGCTACCTGCCCAATGCCCGGCTGTTGATTGGCGACTCGTTTTTCAACAGCAAGCACTACTTTGAGGCCGCATCCCAGTACGGTCGTTTGTTGGCCACGCAAGCCCCGCTTGGCATTCAAGCCCAAGCAGCCGAGCGGTTGGCGGCCATGTATTGGAACGGACAACTAAAAGAACAAGAGCGGACGCGTCTGCGTCAGGCCGTAGGGGCTGGGCGTCTGCGCGAAGCTCTGTTCTTCGGCCGGGCGCGCTGGTATCAGCGCCTCGGCTGGCAAGAGGAAGCCGCTCAGGCAATGCAAACTTATCGCGACAGCGTCGTCAGTGGCATATTCGCTCCGATAGCCGCCGTCTGGGGGAGTGATCTGACCGCATATAGCCCGCGCGTTGGTTCGGAATCGCCCCGGTTGGGCTTACTGCTGCCGCTTACTGGGCCGGACCAACAGTACGGCGAGGAACTCCGCCAGGGCGTACTGTTGGCCAATCGGGAGGCCGACAGTCCCTTTGAACTGGTAGTTGACGATACCGGGATTGACTACGGGAATTTACCCATCGCTACCGATCACAGCAGCGACATTAGCGAAAGCCTGGCCAGCGGTTTGTTGCGCGTGGCGTACGGTGCCCAGCGGCTGCTGGATCAAGGCGTCGTGGCCATCGTCGGCCCGCTCTGGAGCAGAGAAAGCGTGGTGGCGGCCACGGTCGCGGGGCGCGCTGGCGTTCCCCTGCTGGTGCCGCTGGCTCGACAGAGCGGCTTGGATTCGCTCGGCCACAGTATTTTCCAGTTGAGCACAGTCTCGAAAACACAAGCGCGTCTGTTGGGCGAGTACGCGACTCTCGTCCTCGGCTTGGAGCACTTGGCGATTATTTCCCCTCTCAGCGACTACGGCTGGGATTTCGCGCGCGAGTTTACCCGCATTGCCGAGCGCAACGGCGGCCAGATCGCGCACAGCGATTGGTATGTGCCCGAAAAGACCACGGATTTCCGCTACGTCTTCGAGGAGATTCGCAAGGCTGGTTTTGCGCTGAGACCGCCGCCGCCCGACACGCTTGAGGTGGTCGAAGAAGAGCTAAAAGTCGAGGAAGAGCTAAAAGCGGACATGTTTATCGACACCATCGACGGGGTGGTGGTGGTGGTCGAGAACTTTGCGGACGCCAAGACGATCGCGCCGCAGGTGCATTTTCACCGCTTGCAGACCCAAGTCCTCGGCAACGATGCTTGGTGGGATCCCGAAGCCATCCGGCAGATGCGCCCGGGCGAGCGCAAAAATTTCGACGGGGTCATTTTCGTTTCCGCGTGGCCGGCCGAGTCCGCGGCTGAGCAGTCGTTTGTCAGCAACTTTCGCAAGCAATTCCGCCGCGACCCACACTACGCGGCGGCTGGTTACGACGCCACCCGCTTGCTCATTGACGGGTGGGAGCAGGGGCACCGCGATCCAGCCGCGCTAATTGAGTGGTTGGCTACGGTCCGTTTCTACCAAGGAGCCTCGGGCACCATTTCTCTGTCCCCGGACGTGCGCTCCAATAGCGCGCTGACCTTGCTCAAAATCGAGCACGACAAGGTGCGCTCCCTCGGCACGGGCGATCTCCCGGAAATGGGTGCCGCCGGATGGGACTCAATGCATCGCCAAGTATTGCGTCCCTAGTTGACCGAATTTATATTAATAAGTTTGTATTTTTAGTTATAACGAGAGCCAACGCCATGCCCACATACGAATACGAATGTCAGCAGTGCGGCCACCGGTTTGAAGAGTTTCAAAGCATTACGGCCGAGCCGCGCCAAATCTGCCCGGAAGCAAGTTGTAAAGGCCCGGTCAAGCGGCTCATCGGCATGGGCGGCGGCCTGCTTTTCAAGGGGACGGGCTTTTACATAACGGACTATCGCAGCGATGGATACCAGAAGGCGGCTAAGGCCGATAAAGACAGCGGCAGCAGCAAGGCAGGCGACAAAAAGGGCGATAGCAAAGCGAATGTCGCCAAAGCCGATTGAGGAACTTTCCCGCGCGATGCTCGGTTAAATTATAGATGTGGTCGAGGATATTACTGGGAATATTTATCGCCGGGTCTTGGTGGACAGGTTGCGGTCAGCAAAGCGCTGAAGAGCTGTTCGCGGCCGGCGAGGCCGCGGCGGTTGATCCCGCCACGGCCGACCAAGCGGTCGCGCATTTTACGGCTTTTATCGAACGCTTTGGCCAATCTCCCAAGGCACCGGAGGCGCTGAGAAAACTCGCCGGCTTGGCCCAGCAGCAAGGGAAGATGCAGGAGGCCATTAGCTATTACGAACGCGTGTTGGCCGAATATCCCGCTAGCGAGCACGGCGACGAAGCCCAATTTATGATCGCCTTTATATACGAGGAGCACATCCGCGACCTAGCGCAAGCGCGGCGGGCCTATCAGCGCGTGATTGAGAATTACCCAGATTCCGAACTCGCGGCCAGCGCCCGGCACCTGTTGCCCAACGTTGGACGCACTCCTCAAGAATGGGTTCAATTTCAGGACGAAGCTGCCGCTCCTTAACACGTTAGAAGTTGCCATAGAGGTTTGAGGCAGATGGGCCCAGCCGCTTGCGAATCCGCAGGGCGGTTTTTTATTGGCTGAAGCCTAAGCATGTCGAGATTACAGCCGATGACGCAAACAACAATAGACATCCACGCCATTAGCGAGCAGGTCCAGCGCGAGAGCGCGGTGGTAGAGCGCATCTTGCAGGAAATGGACCGGGTCATCGTCGGCCAACGCACCATGGTAGAGCGAATCCTGATGGGGCTATTGTGCAATGGCCACATCCTCCTCGAAGGGGTGCCTGGACTAGCCAAGACCCTGACGGTAGCGACGCTGGCGAGGATCGTAGCGGCCCAGTTCAAGCGGATCCAGTTTACCCCCGATCTTTTGCCCGCCGATCTGACCGGGACCACCATCTACAACCAGCACCAAGGGGTCTTCATTCCCAAGAAAGGCCCGATCTTCGCCCATTTGATCTTGGCCGACGAGATCAACCGAGCACCGGCCAAAGTGCAGAGCGCGCTCTTGGAGTGCATGCAGGAGCGGCAGGTGACCATCGGCGAGGAAACCTACGCGCTCGACGACCCGTTCTTGGTCATGGCCACCCAGAACCCGATTGATCAAGAGGGAACCTACCCGCTGCCCGAAGCCCAAGTCGATCGCTTCATGCTCAAGGTGAAAGTCGATTACCCATCGCGTGCCGAGGAGCGGCTGATATTGGACCGCATGGCCAACGACAATCTGATTGAGGTAGAGCAAACGGTGGGCATCGACGAAATACGCCGCCTGCGCGAGGTGGTGGAGATCGTCTATATCGACGACAAGATCAAGGATTACGTCGTCGATCTCGTCCAAGCCACCCGGCGACCGGCCGACTACGGGCTGGCCGACATGGCACCGCTGATCGAGTACGGGGCCTCGCCGCGGGCTGCTATTTTCCTCGTTCGCACGGCGCGCGCCCACGCCTTCATCCAGCGGCGCGGCTACGTCACCCCGGAAGATGTCAAGGCCGTGGGGGCCGATGTGCTCAGGCATCGGATCATTGCCTCGTATGAGGCCGAGGCCGAAGAAATCGACAGCGATCACATCGTGCAGCAGCTTTTCGACCACATCGAAGTTCCCTGAAGCCAAGGCGAGCCGAACCGTGATTCCCAAAGAGATACTCGACAAAGTTCGCCTGATCGAGATTCACACCCGCAGCATGGTGAACAACCTCTTCGCCGGAGAATACCACTCGGCGTTCAAGGGGCGGGGGATGGAGTTTGCCGAGGCGCGCGAATACCAGCCCGGCGACGATGTGCGCCACATCGACTGGAACGTAACGGCACGGGTGGGAACACCCTTCATCAAAATATTCGACGAAGAGCGCGAGCTGACCGCCGTGCTGGTGGTAGATGCCAGCGCGTCTGGGGCCTTTGGCTCACAGCAGCAGATGAAAGGGGAAATAGGGGTCGAAGTTTCAGCGCTGTTGGCCTTTAGCGCGATCAAGAACAACGACCGCGTGGGACTGCTCATCTTCACCGACGAGGTTGAGGTCTTCGTGCCGCCGAAAAAGGGGCGCAAGCATGTGCTGCGCGTCCTGCGCGAACTGCTGTACTTTCAGCCGCAGGGGCGCAAGACCTCCATCGCCGGAGCTTTGGAATACCTCAGCCGCGTCTTGCACCGCCGCAGCGTGATCTTTGTCATCTCCGATTTTCTCGACCAAGGCTACGAGCCGGCGTTGCGGCACTTGAGCCAGCGCCACGATTTGATCGCCGTGGTGGTGAGCGACCCGCGCGAGTGGGAGCTACCCGATGTTGGTTTTATCAACTTGCAAGACGCCGAGACCGGCCAACAGGTGCTCGTCGATAGCGGCCACGAAGGCGTGCGCGCGTTTTTCGCCGCCGAACAGCGGGCCACGGCCGAGCGCCGCAGCACTTTATTGCACAAAGCGGGCGTTGACGAAATCGCGATTGATCTGTCGCGCCCTTATGTCGAACCTCTCATTCACTTTTTTCGCGCGCGGATGCAGCGACACTAAGGAGGAAGTTACGGTGATTGAAGTACGCGAACTGTCCAAACACTACGGAGATGTCGTCGCCGTGGAGAATGTGTCCTTTAATGTTGACAAGGGCGTCGTCCTCGGTTTCCTCGGGCCGAATGGCGCGGGCAAGACTACGACGATGCGCATACTTACCTGTTATCTGCCACCTTCGCAGGGCGAAGCCAAAGTTGCTGGTTTCGACATCATCGAAGAGTCTATGGAGGTGCGCAAGCGCATTGGCTATCTGCCCGAACAGCCGCCGCTCTACCACGATATGACGGTAGATGCCTATTTGCGCTTTGTCGCCAAAATCAAGGGCGTGCCCAGTGCGGCTCTCAACAGCCGGATCGACGACACCATGGAAAAAACCGGCATTGCCCACCAGCGGCACACAGTGATCGGCCACCTGTCCAAGGGCTATCGGCAGCGCGTCGGTTTAGCCCAGGCCCTCGTCCACGAGCCAGAGGTGCTCATCCTCGATGAGCCGACTGTGGGTCTCGACCCCAAGCAGATCATCGAAATCCGCGAGGTCATCAAGGGGCTGGGGGGCGACCATACGGTCATTCTCAGCACTCACATCCTGTCGGAGGTGAGCATGACCTGCGGGCACGTGGCGATCATCAACAACGGCCGCATCGCCGGCCAAGGCACGCCCGAAAGTCTCATGGCCCAGCTCAAGGAGGGCGAAGTGCTGCGCGCCCATATAGACGGCCCCAGCGAGCAGGTGCTGGGCATGATCGGCCAGCTAGAGGGCGTGCTGGAGGTGGAAGCCGGTGGTGACGAGGGCGTGTATGTGGTGACGAGCGCACCCGGTGCCGACGTGCGCGACGACCTGACCCGCAAGGTCGTGGAAAGCGGCTTCAGTCTGCGCGAATTGCGGCCGCTCGACATGACCCTCGAAGACATTTTCCTGAGCCTGACTAGCGAGGAGGTAGCAGCTTAAAATGCGTAATTTTGCCGCTGTGTACACCAAGGAGATGCGCTCCTATTTTGTTTCGCCGGTCGCCTATGTGATCGCTGGCGTGTTCCTGTTTCTCTCGGGCTATCTGTTTCGCAACATCCTGATGCAGTTCAACCTCTGGTGCTTGCAGTTTGGCCAGCGGGCGCAGATGGGTATGGGGGGGATGCCGGCGCTCAATCTCAACGAGATGGTCGTCACCCAATTCTTCGCGGTCATGGACTTCATCTGGCTCTTGGTCATCCCGATGCTGACCATGCGGCTGTTTGCCGAGGAGAAAAAGTCGGGTACCATCGAATTGCTGATGACCTCGCCGCTGCGCACCATCGAGGTGATGTTGGGCAAGTTTTTTGCCTGCTTTTCGCTCTATGGCATCATTGTGAGTCTGACGCTGATTTACTTTCTCATCCTCGAAGTGTACGGCTCGCCCGACTGGGGCCCGATTTTTTCCGGTTATTTAGGCTACTTGTTCCTCGGCGCGACCTTCATCTCCGTGGGCATCTTGGCCTCGGCGCTGACTGAAAATCAGATCGTCGCCGTGTTACTGACTTTTGGCATGTTGCTCCTGTTTTGGCTCATCGACTGGTCGGCTAGCTTTGCTGGTCCGACGGCTGCTAAAATCCTGCAGTACCTCTCCTTTATAGCACACCTCGAAGATTTCCAGCGCGGCGTCATCGACACCAAGGACGTGGTGTTCTACCTGAGCTTTACGTTTTTCTGCTTGTTTTTGACCACGCGCGTCATTGAATCGCGGAGATGGAGGCGCTGAGCATGAAGGCATATACCACGCCCTTGGGGCTCGTCGGTGCGGCGCTGATGGTCGCGGGTGGCCTAGCCTATTTGCTCAATGCCGAGAGTGGCTCAATCGGGCTTTTCAACCTGGCACTCGGTGCCCTGATGGTGGCCGCGGCCGGCCTGCTCAATCCGGCGCTCTTCCGCCAGTACGGCCGCTGGCTCAACGCCTTTTGGGGCGGCATCATGGTATTTGGCATTGTGGCCATGGTCAATTTTTTGGGCAACCGCTATCCCGAGCGCTTCGACCTGACTGAGGGTCAGCTACACAGCCTCGCCGATTTGACGGTGGAGACGCTCAAGGCGCTGGACCGGGATGTTCATGCCCTCGCCTTTATGGAGGGGGGAGAAAACGCCGAACTCGAACTGCTGCTGGCCGAGTTGGAGACGTACAACACTCGCTTCAGCTACGAATTCATCGACCCGGACCGCGACCCGCGCCGCACCGAGGCCTACGGCATCCGCCGCTACGACACGCTGGTGTTGGAAAGCGGCGACAAACAGCAGCAGATCACCGAGCTTGAAGAGCGCGAGATCGTCAACTCGCTGCTCAAGCTGACGCGCGAACGCCAAGACCGGATTTATTTGACGGTGGGGCACGGCGAGCGCCGGCTTGCCAGTCAGCCCGATGGGCTAGAGCAGTTAAAGGTCCAATTGGGGGCGATCGACTATGCGGTCGAGGATTCGCTTTTTCTCGCCCGCGAGGGGGCGGTGCCCGAAGATTGTGTCGTGCTGGTCATCGCTGGCCCGCGCACGCCCTTCTTCCCGGTGGAGGTTGAGGCCATACGCTCCTATCTAGCAGAAGGCGGTGCCCTGTTGTTGCTCTTGGACCCGCTCGCCGACAGTGGCTTAGCAGAGCTGTTGGATGAGTGGGGCGTGGCGGTCGGCGACGACTTCGTTATCGACACCAGCGGCATTGGCTCGCTCTTCGGCCTTGATTTTACCACGCCGGTCGCTCTTTCCTACGGCGATCATCCGGTCACGCGCAAGCACCAGGGTTTGATGACCTTCTTCCAACTCGGGCGCTCAGTGCGCTTTGACGAGAGCAGCGGCCGCGAGGGAGGGGCCTTGGTTATGACGTCGGAGGCCGGTTGGGCCGAAACCGACTTGAGCGTGCTCACCACTGAGGGCAATCAGACGGTCAAGCTCGACGAGGGCGTCGATCAGCCCGGGCCGGTGTCCTTGGCTGTTGCAGCCCGCGACACCGAGGCGGGGGGACGCTTGGTGGTCTTTGGGGATTCGGACTTTGCTACCAACCAGTACTTCGGCGTCCAGGGCAACGGCGACTTGGCGCTCAACGCCCTGAGCTGGCTGGCCGAGGACGAGGCCCTGATCTCGATCCGTCCCCGCGAGCCAGGCCACAACCCCATCGCCCTGACTGAAAGCGATGGCGAGTGGATCTTCTGGCTCAGCGTGGTGCTCTACCCAGGGCTGATCGCCTTAGTCGGCATTGTGGTAGTATCGCGCAAGGGGCGCTGGAGCTTGGCCGACTTGAGCGCGGCCGGGTTGGGCATTGTGATTTCGCTCGGCATTGCCGCGCTGGTCAACTTCCTCGGCGACCGCTACCACCTCCGCAAGGACATGACGGCTGACGCGCTGTTTACGCTCTCGGACGATACCCACCGACTTCTCTCACCCCTCGCAGACAACGGTCAGTACGTCAGCGTCAAGACTTTCATGGGCGAGATGGAGAACATGCGCTTTGAGGATCTCTTAAAGGAGTACAGCTATGTGTCGTCCAACTTCGACTACGAGTTGCTCGATCCGCAGAAAAACCGGCTGCGCGTCGAGCAGAACAATATCCGCGAGCGCGGGACTTCGATTATTGAAGTGATCGACGAAGGGCAAGTGCGCACGGAGCGCATCACCGCCCAAAGCGAAGAGGCGTTGAGCAATGCCATTCTCAAGGCGCTCAAAGGCCGCGAGCTAAGGGCTTATTTCACCAGCGGCCACGGCGAGGCCGAACTCGACCAAGTCGATGAGCTTGGCTATTCCACCCTCAAAGGCCGCCTCAAGGAGCTAAACTTCGCGGTCGAAGGGGGATTGACGCTCGCAGAGCCGGTGCCCGACGACGCTACATTAGTGGTAGTCTTGGGGCCGAAGGAGCGCTTTGCCGTGGCTGAGGCCGAAGTACTGGGGCAATACTTGGCTCGCGGGGGCAGCGCGCTGTTTTTGCTTGATCCGGGCCAGCCGACCGGGCTTGAAGCACTGCTGAACGAGTACTCAGTTGAGCTAGGGCAGGACTTCGTCGTCGATTTGAGCGGCTTGGGCCAGCTTTTTGGCGCGGATGTCTCAGTGCCGGTAGTCATCAACTACGGCGATCACCCGATCACCGAAAAGTTGTCCGGCGGTACGATGAGCTTCTTTCCGCTGGCGCGCTCGGTGCAGATGACCGAACACCGGCTCAAGGAGCCAGATATCGCCGCGTTGGCGTACACCCACAAAAGCAGTTGGGGCGAAGCGGACCTAGCGCCCATAATGGGCGAGGGCGGCGAGGTGGATTTCGACCCAGAAGTAGATATGCGTGGCCCGGTGCCGCTGGGTGTGGCCGTCTCCGCAGATGCTGACACCAGCTTGGCACCCGAGGGACGGACGCGACTGGTGGTCATCGGCGACGCGGACTTTGCCTCCAATCAATACTTTGCCCAGCAGGCCAATGGCGAGCTATTCCTCGGCAGCG
>JAJEIO010000022.1 GCA_022827835.1 Candidatus Latescibacterota bacterium | reverse complement strand
TTCAAATTCAGGTAGGTCTTGGGCTAGCTTCCATAGCCGATCCGTGTACCAGATGTACCGCTTACCCTTGATTTCCGTCGAGTGGGTTTGTCGTTTATGCCTCTGCAATGCTTCTCTCCTTTTGGCTTTCGCTTAACGTTCTCACCATTTACGACCCTGCGTATGCGGGTTGCCGAAGGCCAAGACGCCACAGGCACCGCAACGCGAACCGTGCTGTTATTCGATGTCTCGCCTCTTCACAACAAGAAGAATGTGGCCACTCGCACCCAAGAGAGAGCGATCTCGATCGGTTCGGTCTATCATCTCGAGCATGATAGTCCGTTGTCGCGGATCCGACCAAATTTGATCAAAATTCTGCCAAAGCCACCCCACACCCTCAACGGCGACATGGTCCACGATCTGTAAATGTGCCTCCTCAGCTTCTCGTTCGATCTCATCCGGGTGGTGGCAATAGGCATCAGTAAAATATTTGGTATTGTCCTTGTTGGGACGGTGGACACCTGTTTCTAAGTCTTGTCGCACAATATCCAGATATTCCGGATCCTCAAATAAGCCGCTTATGAAACCATCGAACATCGACCCAAACCTCGAGATATATGCCACATACCCGATACCGTTGGGGGAAAGCCAATCGGCGACCTTCCTCAGCACTAGGCTACGCTCGTTTGCATCGGTGAGATGGTACATGGGTCCCAAAAGTAGCACTACATCATACTGCTGAGACTCAAGTTCGAGAGATCGTACATCGGCAGTTTCAATCCGAGTGAGCGGATTTGGCGCTTTCTTGTTGATCGACGCGGCCTCTTCAACGTGGTTAGGCATCAAATCAAACAAGGCGACCTTGTGCCCCTTCTCGGCAAGCCAGAACGCGTACGGTCCAGACCCTCCACCAACATCTACTATCGACAAACCAGTTTCATCGGGGAGAAACTGCTCTATGATCTGCTTAGTGCGAAAGAATTCTAGCTCGCCCCGGCCACTAAAGAGACGTTGGGTCTCGTTCTTTCTGTTGTAATAGCTCGCTATTCGATCCAATCATGCCCCTTACTGTTTTTGCTAAACTGGCGTTGTAGTATTTTCCACAAGGGGTTCATTCCTCGTGGCTTGAATTGCTCGGGATCTTTGCCCTGTTCGACCGCTTGCCAATAATGCCAATCCAGCTTGTAATTCGATGCGATTTCATAATCTAACCCCGTCCATGACCCATCACCGCGAAAGGCGTAAAACGCCCAATGCCAACCTCGGCTGTTATAGATTTCTATTAGGTCGCTCAGGTAGGCCGCAGCGCCTTCGAGCCGGCGGTCGTACCAGAATTCTGAAGCTATGATTCGGTGAGAAGGTATCTCATATCGCTCAGCAAACCGCTGCACCGCATTGAGCTCCTCCGCAAGACGATCGATAGTCCACGACTCTACAGGACCGTCCCACCATTTCGGAACTCGGTCTGGATAGGCGTACCGGCCTTTATTGACTCGATAAGTCACCATCTGCCACGGACCGGGATTGTGAAAAGCGTACAACACTTTGTCATCATCTACAGGGCGATTGAAGTCGAACGCTTGAGGAGCGGTATAGAACCAGCCATCGAGCATGATGGGCGTATCTGCATCTACTGAACGGATGGATTCGACCATCCGCTGGTTGAATCGGTTGAGGTCCGCTGGCGTATCCTGGATACTCTGAAACCATTGGCTGAAATTCTCGTCTCGTTCTTCAAAGCCGAATACCTTCTCTGGATGTGGTTCATTAAGAGGGTTGTAAGCTACGATTGCAGGATGCTTTTCCAAACGCATTGCTAACTGACGCCAGAAATTGAAGGCTTGCTCATGGTAGCTTTCGTCACGCCAGAGCCGGCCATCATCTTGGTTCTCATTTAGCTGCTTCCAGCGTACACCGGGCAAGCTAGCCATCGCAAGAACAACTTTAATACCATTGCTCTCGGCTTCATTGAGTGCTTCTATCAACAGGGCTAGATCGATCTCATTGATTGCTTCAAAATTATCTGCGTTGCCGATTAGGAAGTCTCTATTATCGGCGGGCCATGCATCGGGTAAAATCCGAACATAATCCAGTCCCAGTTCACCTGCCGCCCTGTACCACTCAGGACGATGTCGCTCGTTTTGCTGATTAGCTCCCTTACGCTGCTTTTCCCAAAAGCCAATCTTGGGAGCATCGGACATAACGCCGCTGGTGAAGCACAAAATAGATATTATTGAAACTACGTATCTATAAATACCCCGTTGCCGCCCTTCCTTATGACTGTTTCCGTTCCGAATAAGCATATGTGCTTTATGGTTTCGTGTTCCTTCAATCAGGTTTTCTTCCGACGAAATGCTAAAGCAGTTTCGTAGTACTTGGTGATCGATCCTCCATAGTTCTTGTTTATCAGGTCAGCGATACCGTCAAATAGGTGTGTACGATTGAGTTCGAGCAGCGCGATGTGGTCAGAATAGGTGCCAATGAGTTTGATGTACTGTTCCGCAGAATAGTTCGCCGTCCACGCGTACACTCGGTGGATAGGATCGGCAAAAGCGGTAATTCCGGGTTCTGGGGACTCCGATATCGTCGGAGTACTAGGATCCCGAGGGGAATCCGAAACTACGTAATGCTTGCTATAAACTTCCTGGACTTCCGCAAAGAAACCTTCGTCTTTTCTTACGTGTTGGTTGGAGAAGATCGCCAATGATCCCCTAGCCTTCAGGGCGTCACGTGCTCTAATAAATCTGACTTTTGGACTCACCCAGCGGAATGCAGTCGCGGAGATCACAAGATCAAACTTGCTAGCCGAGTCCCAATCTTCGAAAGAACACAGGACGAAGTGAACGTTCTTGTAGTTGTTGAGTCGCGCCCGCGCAATCTCGATCAAATTTTCGCCAATATCCAAACAGGTCATTTCGCAACCGAGGGGGGCAAATAATCTCGAAGCCTGTCCGGTTCCACACCCCACTTCCAGAATCTTTCCGTTTCTATCCATTCCGGAAAGGTCCAAGACATCCCTGACAAGCTCATCAGGGTATCCGGGCCTCACTGCGTCATAGAGCGAGGCAACGGTATTGAAAGTGGTTTTGAGATCAGGGCGAAGCACTAAATCTCCTTTTAGGTGTCCTTGCAAGCCCGATTCATCAAGCCGACCATCATCTGCATCAACAGAGTCAACAAATCGCGACTTATATCCCAAATCGCCAATGACAAGACTACCCTGATTAACACTGACCCCAGGTGTATTCAGTTTTCCATCTTCAAAATCCTCCAGATAGAAATAGAGATAGTGGCTGTTTTTGAAAGGGCTATTTTCAAAACTTCGATAGGGCATGTAGCTCTGAAAGTTGGTCTGTGTGTACGCAGTACTTGCTATCATAGAAATTAGGAGTGCCGCATATATATGAATCCTCACCAGCAATAACTCCTTGCTGTATTCTTTAAGTCCATTTCAGCTAGCGGCTTGTACCTGAACAAGTAATTCAGGTAACAGCCGCTATATGCGAAGCTACGTCCCTTGATGCACAGTCGCAATCGCAACGTGGCGACGACAATCTAACGCCTACTTCCACAGCAACCGTAGGTAAAACAGCGGATTCGTCAGCATCTTGCGCGGCACAGCATCGGCCATCATGCCGCAGATCATGTCGCTGACCTCGGCATTTTTGGCAGCCTTGCGAATGACCAAATTCATTAGGTAGGGCCAACGGCCCAAATTGTGCAGCTTGGTGCTCAGCTTCAACTCGCTGCCCAGCGCATCCCACAGCCGATCCTCATAGCGCCGCAAAAAACCAGCCGAATAATCCCCGGCCTCCCGCGCTTGAGCCGCAGTCTCCACGGCAAAGCGGGCCGAGTACAGCGCATTGCCAATGCCCTCGCCCGTGAATGGGTCAATCAAACCGGCCGCGTCCCCCAAGAGCAAAAAGCCATCCCCGTGCGCCGGTCGCCGCCGCGAGCCAACCGGCAAATTCCAGCCGACCGGGGCTTCGAGGGGACGGGCATCGCGGAAGCGCGCGCCAAAGGTCGTGCTCGCCACCGCGGCTGCAAGCGCGTCCTTGAGGTCGATACCGCGCGCCTTGATGTCTCGATGATCCATGCCGATGCCGACATTGGCGCGGTCGCCCTCTAGGGGAAAGATCCAAAAATATCCGGGCCGCACCTCGTCTATGAAGTGCAATTCGATCTGATCGCTCAGGCCCGCCACGCCCTCGAAGTACTGCCGCAGGGCCACCATCCAATCGCGGCCCTCGTGGCGATACAACCCGCTCTTGCGGGCGACGATCGAGTTGAAGCCATCGCACCCCAACACCAAGGGCGCGCGAAATTCCAAATGCGTGCCGTCGGCTGCCTGCCCCCGCACCCCGCAGACCTGCTCGCCCTCTCTCAGAAGCTCGCGCACAGCAAAACCCTCTAAAGTGTGGGCGGCTGCGGCCCGCGCTTTAGCAAAGAGAAAGTCGTCGAAAATCTCGCGGCGGATGACAAAGCCTTCCATCGGCAACACCCGACCAGTCAGGGCATTGTGTAGGTCGTAGCGGCTCAGGTCGATAGACGCGGCGGTCGCGTCTGGGCTGCCAAAGACAATGCGGGTAACAGCCGCCCCAGGCAGGTCGCACACCTCCTCAAACAGCTCTAGCTCGTGGAGGATGGCCACCGTCTTGCCGGAGAGGGCGTCGCCGCAAATTTTGTCGCGGGGAAAGCACTGCTTGTCCAGCAGCAGAGCCGCCAACCCGTGGCGCTGCGCATACAGCGCGGCCGTGGCACCGGCCGGACCGCCGCCGACGATGATGAGGTCGTAAGTTTGCACGTGGCCAGAAAATAGCTCGTCCGGCCCCCGCTACAAGGGCGCGGGCCGAATTTGCTTTGTAGGTGATCTTCCTTACATTTTCGGTTTCGTCAACACAAGCACCAAAGGAGCTACAACAAGATGTCCGAAGACGTCCAAACCGAAGATCCACAGGTCGAAAAACGGGCCTTCCAAACCGAGGTCCAACAGCTACTCCACCTGTTGGTTCACTCGCTATACACCCAAAAAGAAATTTTCTTGCGCGAGCTGATATCCAACGCCTCGGACGCCCTAGACAAAATCCATCACCGCTCGCTAACCGACCGCAACATCCTCGACCCAGACGCCGAACTGGACATTGAGCTCGAGGTGTCGAGCAGCAACAAGACCCTGACCATCCGCGACCGGGGGATCGGCATGACCCGCGACGAGGTCAGTGAAAATATCGGCACCATTGCCCGCTCAGGCTCGGCCGAGTTTGCCGCCAAGCTGGCCGAAGCCGACGACGAGCAAGAAAAGCTCAAACTGATCGGCCAGTTCGGAGTGGGCTTCTACTCGGTCTTCATGGTCGCCGACCGAGTAGTGATCACCACGCGCTCAGCCGACCCAGACGCCGACGGCGTGCTGTGGGAATCCACCGGCGACGGAGCCTACACTCTATCCCACGCCGACAAAGCCGACCGAGGCACTGAGATCAAGATCTACATCCGCTCGGACTGCGAGGAATTTCTCGACGCCCACCGACTAGAGGCAATCATCCGCAAGCACTCGGATTTTGTCGCCTATCCCATCAAGGTCGCCAACAAACAAGTCAACGACCCGGCCGCGCTGTGGACCCGGCCGCGCAACGAAATCACCCCCGAGCAATACAATGAATTTTACACGCACCTAACCGGCGACCCTGAGGAGCCGCTCGCGCGCGAGCATATCGTCGTGGATGTGCCGATCCAGTTCTACGCCGTGCTCTACATCCCCAAGCGCGCACCGATCCAATGGCTGCACACAGAGCCGACGATCTCGCTCAACCTGCACGTCGCGCGGGTTTTTATCCAAGACGACTGCAAAGAGCTTTTGCCGCTGTGGCTGCGCTTTGTGCGCGGAGTGGTTGACTGCGACGACTTGCCGCTCAACGTCTCGCGCGAAACCCTCCAGCAAAACCCCATCATCGGCAAAATCCGCGCCACCTTGGTGCGGCGCATCATCGGCATGTTAGAGGGCATGGCCAAGAAGGACGAGGACCAGTACATGACCTTTTGGCACGCCTGCGGCACCATCCTCAAAGAGGGCGTGGCCACCGATGCCGCTCATCAAGCCCAGCTCGCCAAGCTCCTGCGCTACCGCTCCTCGCTGACCGACGATGACACGCCCTACATCTCGTTGCAGACCTACGTCGATCGGATGCAGAGCGATCAGGACAAAATTTACTACCTCGCCGGCGAGAACAAAGAAGCCATCGCCCAAAGTCCCCTGTTGGAGGCCTTCCGCAAGCGCGGCCTAGAGGTGCTCTACCTCGACGAGCCGGTCGATGAATGGGTCGTCCAAGGGCTGCAAAAGTTCGCCGACAAAGAGTTCGCTGGCGTGGATGCGGCCGAACTGGACTTGGACGAGGACGCAGTTGAGTTGGAAGGAGTCGATGAGCAGAAGGCCGAGACCATCGAACTGATCTCCTTTCTCAAGAACAAGCTCGCCGGCCGGGTCGAAGACGTGGTCGAGTCCAAGCGGCTGACTGACAGCCCTTGCCTGCTGGTCGCTAGTCAAGGCGGTTTGAGCCGCAACATGGAGCGGCTGATGAGAATGACCGACCAAGAGTTCAAAGGCTCGCTGCGCACGCTAGAAATCAATCGCCAACACCCGATCATCCGCAACATGGCCGCCGTGCTCAAGCGCGACCGCGACTCCGCGCAATTGGAGAGCTGGGCGCATTTTCTAGTTGATTTCGTATTGCTAGGCGAGGGCACGGTCGAAGATCCACAGCGGCTGAGTCAGAGCTTGCAGTCCATCATGGGCGCGGCCACAGAGCACGCGACCGAGGAGAGTTAGACATGTCCGATCAAGTGCGCCAACAAGCCCTAGCAGCCCGCGCAGCGTCGCGCGTGCTCGCCGCAACGTCCGAGAAGGGGCGCAACCAAGCCCTCGAAGCCATTGCCGCGGCCCTCGAAGCCAATCGCGAGCGCATCTTGGCAGCCAACGCCGAAGACCTAAAAGCCGGCGAGCAAGATGGGCTAGCCTCGCCCTTGCTCAAGCGGCTCGACCTGAGCGGAAGCAAGTTCGCCAGCATAGTGGAGATGGTGCGCGATGTCTGCGCCCAGCCCGATCCCCTCGGCCGGACCCAGAGCGCGACCGAGCTAGACGACCAACTCCACCTCTATCGCGTGACCGTGCCCATTGGCGTGATCGGCGTGATCTTTGAATCCCGACCCGACGCTCTAGTGCAGATCGCCTCCCTGTGCCTCAAGTCCGGTAATGCCGCCCTGCTCAAGGGGGGACGTGAAGCCACCATAACGAATCAAACCCTCGCCGAAATAATGTGCCAAGCCACGCAGGGTATCCTGCCAGAGGGGTGGATGGCGCTCTTACCCGGCCGAGAGGAAGTCCGCGCCCTCCTCGGAGAGGAAGAACTGATCGACCTCATCATCCCGCGCGGCAGCAACGAGTTTGTGCAATACATCATGCACAATACCAAAATCCCGGTCATGGGCCACGCCGACGGGATCTGCCACGTGTACGTCGATGCCAGCGCGAACCTCGACAAGGCCGTACAAATCGCCGTCGATGCCAAGACCCAGTACGTGGCTGTGTGCAACGCAGCCGAGACCCTGCTCGTCCACAGTGGCATTGCCCCGGCTTTTTTGTCGCGGGCCGTGCCGGCACTGCTCGCAAGGAACGTGGAGTTGCGCGGCGACGAGCGCGCCCTCGCCCTCGCCAATGCCAACGGGCAAGTCAAACCAGCCACTGAAGCCGACTGGTCCACCGAATACCTAGACTTGATGCTAGCGGTAAAAGTCGTCGATAGCACGGCCGAGGCCATCGAGCACATCAACGCGTACGGCAGCCACCACACCGACGCGATCGTGACCGAGGACTCGGAGGCTGCGCTCACCTTTTTGCGCGAAGTGGATTCAGCTTCGGTGATCCACAATGCCTCGACGCGCTTTGCCGATGGCTTCAAATACGGGCTAGGGGCCGAGGTCGGCATCAGCACCAACCGCCTGCACAGCCGCGGCCCGGTGGGCCTAGAGGGCCTCGTCATCTACAAGTATATTCTCCAAGGGGACGGCCACATCGTCGATATGTACGACGGCCAGCAGCAGCGCCCCTTCACCCATCGCCCCCTCGACCAACACTGGCAGGCATAACATGAGCGAGCACACCACGGATCCGACCTACACTCCTGTGGAGCGCCACATCTTTCTCTGCGCCACGCCCACCAAGCCCAAGTGCCACAGCGACGGCACCGGGGCCGACTGCTGGGATTACCTGAAGAAGCGGTTGTCCGAATTGGGCTACGGCCATCCGGGCAAGGGGGGCATCCACCGCACCAAAGCCGACTGTCTGCGCGTCTGCGAGGTCGGGCCGACGGTGGTGGTGTATCCCGAGGGCGTCTGGTACCACTCCATGACCGTCGAAAAGCTGGAGCGCATCATCCAAGAGCACTTAATCGGCGGGCAAGTCGTAGAAGACCTGGTCAATAAGGAACCGTTCCGCAGCCTATAGCAGCCGGCCATAAAAGCGCATGGCAAAATTCAAATCCAAACACATCGACCTCGAGATCAAGGACGCCAGCCTGATCTTCGACCGCGTCTGGAGCGACCTAGAGCAAGAATTCGGTCGCGCCAAGCTCTGCTTCCCCGGGGAAATCATCTGGCTCGGCGGCGCGCCCGGCGCGGGCAAGGGCACCAATACCCCCTTCATCCTCGAAGCGCGGGGCATTACGGCCGCAGCCGTAGTGATCAGCGACTTGCTCGACAGCCCCCGCGCCCAACAGGTCAAGGACGCTGGCGGCTTGGTCGGCGACGAGGAGGTCACGTATCTACTCTTGCACAAGCTGCTCGACCCAATATACGAGCGCGGCGTGATCGTCGATGGCTTCCCGCGCACCCAGGTGCAGGTCGAGTGCCTCAAGCTGTTCTACGACAAAATGACCGAATTGCGCGAGGAATCCCGCAATCACAACTTCCCGCGCCCCCTCTTCCGCACCGTGTTGCTCTTCGTCGATGAAGAAGTCAGCGTCGAGCGCCAGCTCCACCGCGGCCGAGAAGCCCAAGAGAGCAACCGCAAAGCCACAGAGTCAGGCGTCGGCCAGCTCGCCGAGATCCGCGCCACCGACCTCGACCCAGCAGCCGCGCGCAAGCGCTACCAAGTTTTCAAGGAAACTACCTTTGAGGCGCTGCGCTCGCTGCGCGCCATTTTCCACTTTCGCTTCATCGACGCCAGCCAGCCGCTCGCCGAGGTGCAACAGGAGATTGAAGAGGAGTTTTCCTACCAGAGTTCGCTAGAGCTTTCGCACAAGACCTTCGACCGCGTCCGCACCATCACGCCGGCCAGCCGCCTCGTACTCTACGCCCGCCAAGAGCTGGTCAAGCGGCTGGAGATCTACAACGAGGATCATGCCGAGTTGTTCCAGCGGGTCATCGACAAAGTCAACTTCAAGTTCATGCCCATTGTCACTCGCTATGCCATTACCGGCATGACGCTCGTCAACTCCGAGGATGTGCTCTTTGACAATCCTTTGGCCTTGGCCATGTTGATCGACATCTTTTCCGAGCGCGGCTATCAGGCCCTCGTCGATGTCAACCACATCGAAGTCCCCCACCGCATCGATCCCCACACGCACGAAATCACCTGCCGGCAAAAGCGCGTCTATCGCTTCCAGATTCGCTTTGCAGCCTCGGCCATCCGGCACGGGACCGACTAGCCCGACCCGATCTGCCCCTCTCTTAGCATGGTAATCAAGGCCGAGTCCTCCACGTCAAGAGGCAGCACCACCCGGCCGCGGCGACGACTCGACTCATAGGTGGCAAAAATCAGTTCGGTCGCTTGCAGGGCCTTGCGCGCCGACAAGCGCGGCTCCGCACCGCTTTCGAGACAGTCGATCAAATCGAGCACCGACAGCACGGTATCGTCACCCGGCGGGATAATATCGGCGATTTCTTCATCCGTAAAGTCCTGCCACGCCGCACCCGCGCGCAACAGCCGCAGCGGTGCCCGACCCATGCCGCCGACTTCGATGATGCCCTCGCTGCCGATGAGCCTGTTGCGCGGGCCTTGCACGTGCGCGGCCCCCGTGCAGAGCAGGCCCTCGACGCCGTTTTGCCAGCGAATCCACGACAGCCCGCTGGTATCTAGGGGCACGCCAAACACCGAGCTCTCGGATTCGACGGCAATCTGGCCCATGACCCATTCGGCCGGCACTTCGTCGTTGTAAAAGAAGAACATGTCAAACCAGTGCGTGCCCCAATCAAACAGGTTGGAGCACGCGCCTTCGAGCCGCTGGAGTGTGCCTATGGCTCCTTCGTCGAGCAACTGCTTGGCCTTGACAAACACAGCACCAAAGCGGCGTTGATGGCAGAAGGTGAGGAGCACGCCACGGTCGGCGCAGGCCCGAGCCAGCGCCTTGGCATCGCCCCATGTGCTGGCCATGGGCTTTTCGCAGTGGATGGCTTTGACGCCGGCTGCGGCCGCGGCCTCGACCATCTCG
This sequence comes from Candidatus Latescibacterota bacterium, assembly GCA_022827835.1. Lineage (GTDB taxonomy): Bacteria > Latescibacterota > UBA2968 > UBA8231 > UBA8231. The sequence goes on along the minus strand of JAJEIO010000022.1, from coordinate 3,030 downwards.
CGGTGCAGGCCGGTCCACGTGCAGATGCTCACCACATCGAGGGCTTCGCTTTCTAACATGGCGCAGTAATCTTCGTACGAAGACGCCACGGCAAAGTCCTCGGCAAAGGACGCGCGGGCTGCTTCCACTGGATCGGCACAGGCGACAATTGCAACTTGGGCGGAGGCTTGGTAGCCCTCGGCGTGGCGGCGACCGCGATTGCCACAGCCGATCACGCCGACTTTATACTGAGTCATTTTGTGCTCCCGATGAGTTTGCGTAAAATTTGCGCGTTGTAAAATAGAGCTTTCATCGTCTCGCCAAAACCCAACAGGAGAACGCCATGCCCATCACCGACGCCCTCCCCGACATGGAGCGCGAACTCAAATTTTTCAGCGCCACCAACGACAACCCACAAAAGCTCACCCGCGCCCAGATCCGCCAGTTCAACGAACAGGGCTATATCTGCCCCTTGGACGTGTTCACGCCCGAGGAAGCCGCAGCCAATCGCCGCTATTTCGACGCACTCATGGCCGAGGCCCAGGCCAACGGGCACAACAGCTATTCGATCAACGGCTGGCATCGCCACTGTCGGGGCATCTACGACTTGTTGCACGAGCCGCGCATTCTCGATTACGTCGAAGATCTCCTCGGCCCCAACCTCGTCAGCGTTATGACCCACTACTTTTGCAAGGAGCCGGGCGACCAAAAACAAGTCGTCTGGCACCAAGACGCCTCGTACTGGCCGCTGACCCCGAGCAAGGTAGTGACCGCGTGGCTGGCCATTGACGATGTAGATGAGGAAAACGGGCCAATGACCGTCATCCCCGGTTCGCATGTACACGGTCAGATTCCCTTTGAGCACAGCACCGCCGAGGAGCAAAACGTCTTGGGGCAGAGCGTGCACGACCCGCTCAAATGGGGCGGCGAGCCAGTGGCCTTTACCATGCGCGCCGGCCAGATGTCCCTGCACACCGACCTGCTGTTGCACGGCTCGGCCCCCAACCGCTCCACGCGCCGCCGCTGCGGCCTGACGCTGCGCTACATGCCGCCCGAGGTGCGCACCCGCGAGGAGAAGCGCGCCCACGGCTATATCTGCCGTGGCACCGACCCGAGCGGCTACTGGATCAACCATCCCGTGCCGACTGGCGACAAGATGCCCCCGAGGTAGCCTCCGTGTCCCTACCCGAAGCCTTTCGCGCCCGCTTGCAGGCCATCCTCCCAGCCGAGCACTTTGCCGCCTGCTGGCAAAGCTTAGCCGCCGAGCAGCCCACGGCCTTCCGCGCCAACGCGCTCAAGGGCACGCCTGACGCACTTGTAGCCGAGCTAACGGCGGAGGGCTTTGCGCTGACGCCGCTCGCTTGGAAGGCCGACGCTTTTGTCGTCCCGGCTACCCAACGCCGCGCCCTCACTGAATGCACGGCCTACCGCGAAGGCCGGCTCTACATCCAAAACCCCTCCAGCATGGTCCCGCCGATCCTCCTGTCGCCGCAAAGTGAGGAGTGCATTCTCGACCTCGGGGCCGCCCCAGGCAGCAAGACCTTGCAGCTCGCCGAACTAATGGGCAATCAAGGGAGCATCCAGGCAGTGGAGTCCGTGCGCGGCCGCTTCTTTCGCCTGCGGGACAACCTAGCGCGGCACGGAGCCGAAAACGTGCAAACCCATCTCGCCGACGGAACCCGCTTCTGGCGTCGCCACCCAGAGCGCTTCGACCGCGTGCTCCTCGACGCGCCGTGCTCATCCGAAGGGCGATTCCGCGCCGATGCACCCAAAACCTATGCCTATTGGAGCAAAAAGAAGATCGCCGAGGCCAGCCGCAAACAGCGGCGGCTCTGCTACGCGGCCGTGCAATGCCTCAAGCTGGGCGGAGTGTTGGTCTATTCGACCTGCACCTTCGCGCCCGAAGAAAACGAGGCCATCATCAACCGAGTACTGCGTCAGTTCGCCGGTGCCCTAACCGTCGAGGATATCGCGCTGCCTTTTGCCAATGTGGCACCGGGTCTGAGCGAGTGGCGAGGGAAGGCGTTTGACGATCAGGTGCAACAGGCCAAGCGGATTTTGCCACTGGAGGGAATGGAGGGGTTTTTCGTGTGCCGCTTGAGGAAGACGGAGAGTACGAGGTAGGCGAGTCACTAATATCGGCTCATGTGAGTCCAATCTTCATCGGTTCACAATTCGCGATACGTTCCTTGAAACACCTCTTTAACGTGCCAGCCTATGAAACTTACTTTCGGATAATAGGCCCGTCTTTGCGGAAAATTGATTTTTTTGCCGTGAAACCGCAGCAGCCATTCCCGAAAACCAACTGACCCATGTGCGTCCTCTGATACCAGTACCACCCACTCCTTAGACAGAGTAAAAGCTCCACGGTCAAATAGTTTATGGTGCAGTACGCACAGAGTCAGTCCATTCACCACCTGATTAGGGCCACCTGCTGCATGCCATTTGATATGAGATGCTTCTAACCCAATGGGAGAACGTCCTAATTTCACATCAAAGCCGCAGATGGCACATTTGTATTCATAAGCTCTGAGGACATTTTCTCTGAAATGGGAATCGCGCTTTCTCGTATCAAAAACCCGTAGAGTAGGTCCAATGTTAACAGCCTGTAAGATGTCGTCGTGCATTGAAGGGGGGAAATGAGAGTCTAATAGGTTGTGAATGATTTCAAAAGTTAGTTTGGAATCGTTCTGAAGCTGTTTGGCAATAGCTGCATGGAAGCCACCAGAAACACTGAGAGCAAGAAGATCGCTTTTTCTGGCATCCCCAGAAGCATTTGGTACAATTTGGTCGGCATCGGTTACTTCCCAAACACTATCATTACGCAACCGCCAAAATGGATACTGAGATCCTTGCTTTGATCGTCTAGGTCCAAACTCCTGTAGCAATTCCCCAAGTCTCTCATCTATTTCGCAATATGGAATGAGTCGACTTTCGCCGCGCAGTAATTTTCCAATTGCATATAGAACCAGCAGAGGTTTGTGCGGTGCCCTTTCTCCCGCCCTTCTCCACATACCCAAGGTGGCAAATTTCTGAATAATTAATTCTCGG
>JAJEIO010000061.1 GCA_022827835.1 Candidatus Latescibacterota bacterium | reverse complement strand
CATGCAGCGCAAACTCGGCTCGCGCGATCTGCCGCTGATTTTAAATGATACGCCGGGCGTTTATGCGACCGAGCAAGGCGGGGGGGCCGGCGACTCTCGCATCAATGTGCGCGGCTTTTACCAGCGCAATGTCGCCGTTATGATCAACGGCGTACCCGTCAACGACATGGAAAACGGCTGGGTCTATTGGTCCAACTGGGATGGGCTGAGCGACGTCACGTCGTCGATCCAAGTACAGCGCGGATTGGGAGCTTCCAATCTGGCGATTGCCTCGGTGGGTGGCACGATGAACATCATCACCGATATCGCCAGTCAACGGCGCGGCTTCAAAATCAAACAGGAGGCTGGCAACAACGCCTTTTACAAAACCACGCTCAATTTTTCCTCGGGTTTGGTCGACAAAAAGACCGCTTTCACCGTGGGCATGACGCGCAAGAGCAGCGAGGGACTACCCGCTCAGGCATGGTCTTCGGCGTGGGCCTACTTTGGTGCGTTGAGCTTTTTGGCATCCGACACGCACAAAATTGATCTGTTCGTCACCGGCGCACCGCAGCGCCACGGACACCGTCTCTACAAACAATCCATTGCAACCTTTGACGCCGATTACGCCCAATCCTTGGGCATTGACGTTGCGGACGCAAGAAACTACGGCGTCGATTACAATCCCAACTGGGGACGCTCGCCCTTTTCGTCCTATCAAGAGTATTACAACGGCAGCGTCCACGATGCGCGCGACAGTGAAATCATCATGGAGCGCGAAAACTTTTACCACAAACCCCAAGCCAATTTGAATTGGTACTGGACTCCCAGCGCGCAATTCATGTTGTCCAATGTATTCTATTTCTCGCGCGGGAAAGGCGGCGGCACCGGGCGTTTGGGGTCCAATCCAGGCGCGTTAGACGATGGCACTATCAATTGGCAACGGGTTGCCGACGAGTTGAATACCCAACCAGCATCAGAAGCCAATTCTGATTTGGTAGATGCCGGCGAAGTAGGTGCCAATGAAATCGCGGCAGCAACTATTATCCGCAACTCGGTCAATCAGCACTTCTGGTATGGGTATTTGGGCACGGCCGAATACCATTTGAGCGACATGTACAAGCTGACCTTTGGCACGGATTTGCGCTATTACAAAGGGGAGCATTGGCGCGAAGTGCGCAATTTGCTCGGGGCCGATTACTACGTATTTGAATGGGACAACAATGCCACCACCTCTGTCAAGCGACTCGGCGACCGAGTCGCCTACCACAACGATGGCCTGACGCGCTGGGGTGGCGGCTTTGCCCAGCTCGAAGGGCAGTTTGACAAATTCACGGCCTTTTTGAGCACCTCGGGATCGGTGACAGGTTACAAGCGTATCGACTATTTCCGCGCCAAGGTCGATGGTGACTGGGACCAGACAGCCTGGGAAAACTTCCCCGGCTACACCATGAAAGTGGGTGGCAACTACAACGCCACGCCCACAGTCAATGTGTATGCCAACGTGGGCTGGCTTTCAACCGCGCCCAAATTCGACTCGGTTTACCACTACGACAACAGCCTGTACGATCCCACGTTTAATGAAAAGGTCGCTTCTTTTGAACTGGGTGCCGGTTATTTCAAACGCGGTATGTTTACTGGCAACGCAAACTTCTATTACACCAAGTGGATAGACCGCTCGTGGCCTAAAAGTATTTATAGCGATGAGCTCGAACAGAGCTTCCGATTTTTGCTGAACGGCATTGACGCGCTGCATACCGGCGTAGAGTTCGACCTGAAGGCGCGGCCCCATGACAAATTTGAGGTGCGCGGCATGGTGTCGCTGGGCAATTGGGAATGGCTCAACGATGTCAGTACCACATTTTCACCTGAAGAGGATCCAGAGACGATCGGCGAATTTCAAGTCTATGCTAAAGGGCTAAAGGTGGGCGATGCAGCGCAAAAGACCCTGCGCCTGAGCGGCGCGGTATTTCCCACGCGCGGCCTCTACGCCTCGCTAGGTGTGCGGCGGTTCATGGATCACTACGCCAAATTTGATCCCGCCAACCGCACCGACCCCTCCGACCGAGCACAGTCGTGGAAACTCCCAGATTACAATCTGGTGGATCTACACGCGAGTTACACACTGCCCGGCGCTTCGTTTAGCAATATGAAGCTGCGCCTGCACGTCTTCAATTTGCTCGACGAAACCTACGTGTCTGATGCCGATGACGGCGATGGCCACGACGCCGCAAGTGCTCGCGTATTCCTCGGGCTGGGACGCCGCTGGAATATTTCACTGACGTACGATTATTAGCGGTCAGCAGTCCACTTGCCTCGTCTCGGTAGGGTCCCAGCCCTACCGAGCGTGGGACAGGCGCACGTATAGGTAGCGACCCATAAAGTCATAAGTGCTTGAATCAGAAGTGCCGAGGAACCCATTGAAGATCACCGCCGGCGGCTGATCGAGTAGATTGTTGATGCCGACGGTCAGGGTGGAGAGTCCAAGGGACGTCCCCACTTCGTACGATCCACGCACGTTGAAGAGGCTGTTCGGATCAATCTTGCGGCTCGGGGGCACTTCTTCTACGTCCTCGCGGTACTTGCCCTTGCAGTCGTCGTCTTCGCACTCCTCAAATCCACCGATGTAGCGCCACGTCAACCCAACGGAAAAACGCTCCTTTGCCAAGCTAATGGAAGCGGTGTGACGCCACTTGGGAAACACGCCCAAATCGTAGTAACCCAAGCCCTTGACCAACTCGGGACCACCGGCTGAGGGCAGCGTTTGCTCGTACTTAACGAGCATGTTGCTCTCGAACTGCGCCGAGATAACACCAATGGGCGCATCTGCAATGTAGTTAAGCCCAAAATCCACACCGCTAGTTTCAGTCTCCCCAATATTGGTATTGGTCGCCAGAATCTGGGTGATCAGATGATTGTCCGGGTCGCGCACGACTTGATCGCAGTCGGATGGCGCGTCCTGCGAGTAGCAGTTGCTCAGAATGAGGCCGGCTGGCAGGGTGCCGATCTCATCATCGATCTTGGTGGTATAGTAATCGACAGTCAGGTCTAATCCCCCCAAGAAATCCGGCTGATACACCACGCCCGCAGTGATCATCGCGGCTTTCTCCGGATCGAGATCCGTGGAGCCACCTAACTTGGCCAATAGCTGGGCGCGCGAGTCCTCGAAGCCGTCCGGGATGCCTTGGTCGGCGCAATTCCGCTCCTGCTGTTCGGTCAACTCCCGGGCATTGCCCGCTTCGTCCACCCTGCTACAGGGATCGCTGACCAAGGGAAAGGCATCGCTGACTCCGAGGAACATTTCGGCGATGCTGGGCGCGCGAAAGGCATTAGAGGAAGTGGCCCGGAAAGCTAGGCCTTGGGAAAGCTGGAGACGGCTTCCGGCTTCATAGGTGAAGCCCCCGCCGAAGGTGTCGTAGTCGAAGGCGCGTCCGGCGGCCGTTGCATCGAGGCTGACAGCTCCTGCTTGGTAGATCGGCAGTTGGGTTTCTGCGTACAGCGCCCTAACCGAGTACGAGCCCTCGGTGGGGAACGCTTTGCTGCCAGTCGTATTTCCCGATGCGGTCATGGGATCGGGGAGATAGGCCCCCGCCTCCCAGCGCGAGGAGAGACCAGCCGCTACCGCCAGTGGACCGGCAGGCAGGCGCGCCACTTCACCGGTCAGATTCCACTGCAGGATCTGCTGCCGGGAATAGCCTCGGCCGATACCAGTGTACTGGATGTAGCTCAGCATCTCCTCGGTGATGGTGCCGGGGCCATGGAGAAGGTCCAGCGGCACGCAGTCGCCTGTGCAATCCTCGTCTGGACCCAGTGCCTGCTCGACATTGCTGCGAATAAAACGGCCCTCGTTGATACTGGTCCCCTCGCTGCGGCCGTAGGAAAAAGACAAGTCAGCGTCAAAGCGCCCGAGCCGGTGATCCAATCCCAACACCATGCGGTAGGTATCGATGTCTTGGAGAAAATTGCGATTCCCTGCCTCGACGAAGCGCCGACGCACGTCGATGAAATCGCGGCCGAATTCGTTGTACCGGTTAGCAGCCGACACCGAGATCCCTTCGGAGATGATAAACAGCGGCGTTGGCGCTAGCTTCTGGTCGGACTGGCGGTTGGTGTATGTCACCTCGAAATACGCCTTCGCGTCCTCGGCGACGGTATGGGAACCGCTGAGAAAGGAGCTGTAGCGCGTCTGCGGGGTGTAGAGGTAGTTCTCTGGCTGGTAGTTGTACGTATCGCCGCTCACGTCCGATGAGATCCCCGCCCAATTAAAGGGACGCCAGCCAATATCCGGGTCGCGATGGTAGTCCCCAGCCTCGTCGCCGGCCGCCTCCACGACCGCCTGCCAAGCTTCGTTCCCCTCGGCACCCAATCGGTCGATAATGTGGCCTTCCGGGGTGGCCGAGCTGCCGTTTTTGTTATAGGATCCGTCGTTCAATTCCCAGTCGTAGGCCTTGTCCGACTCGCTAAAACTCCGGTCGCCGGTCCAAACCGGCCGCTGGTTGTGATAGCCCGCCGAAAAGGCGATGTGGCCTTTTTCGCTTTGGAGGCCAGTGGTTACGCTGAGGTCCATAACTTCGCCGTCGCCCGCGCCCGAAGTCCCCGCGTAATAGTCGATCTCTATCCCCTCTATCGCGGTTCTGGTAATGATGTTGACCACGCCGCCGATGGCGTCCGACCCATAGACCGCCGAGGCCCCGTCTTTGAGTACCTCAATGCGCTCGATGACGGAGGCCGGAATGGCATTTAAGTCAACGGATGAATTCGCGCCCGTCCCACCCGGCACAAAGCGACGGCCATTGACCAACACGAGGGTGCGATTGGAACCGAGGCCGCGCAGACTGACGCGGGTAGAGCCGTCGCCGCCGTTGTTGGCTTGGGTGTTGATCGCATTGGACTGCACGGTGAGCGTTTGCAACACGTCCCCAAGAGAGGCCAAGCCCTGCGCCCTGATTTCCTCGGCTGACAGAACTACAATCGGCGCTGGCGCGAGCGTCTCCGCGCTTTTGATGCGAGAGCCGGTCACCGTGATCTCTTCGATTTCGTATATCTTCCGTTCGTCCGTTTCCTCTTCTGCGAATGCGCCCATAGTACAGACGAGGGCTAGCAAAAATGCGTATCTCGCGTTCATAGTCCGTATCTTTCGCTAGTATAATCCATCGTTCACGGTTTCGCCGCTCTAAAGCCAATGACTGGGGGACGAGACATAAAGGCATCCCAAAATGGATTGTGCTGCTGGGATGGGTGCAAATAGGGGCCGACCCATTGAAAATCGGCAAATCCCGCTTTTTGAAAGGCCCATTGATAGGTCTCTGATTTGAGAAAGTAATTTTTAAACTCAAACTGCGTCCCATCTTCATTTGTCAATTTGTACAAAACAACATCGCCTTCTCGCGGGTCATCGGCGCACACTTTTTCCAATCCGTATTGGGCCAAGGAAAGGGTCCCCTTGGGAACGCACTGAACATTGTCATTGAAGCCGACGAATCGTCCCCCAGGCCGCAGCATGTTATAAGCCACCTCGACAAACCTGAGTAGTTCTTCTTTCGTCTTGGCGTAATTCAAAAGGTACATAGCCACCACGAGATCAACCGGTTCAGCCAACTCGAGCGCGGCCACATCGCGGTGCAAGTACTTACAGCCCAAGGGACGGGCGCGTTCTTCTTCTTCGGCCAACTTGATCATCTCTGCGGAAAGATCAATTCCCGTGACCTCCAGCGCCCCGGCCTGCTTGATCTCGCGCGTGTAAAACCCATCACCACAAGCCAGGTCTAAAACCGTCGCCCCGCGAATATCGTCCAAGATCTCAAAGAGGGAATACGCTTCGATATATTCCCGAAAGGGCAATTGCTTTGAATCCTGATAGGCTTCGGCGATGGCGTCGTACTGATTTTCAGATGAGTCCACAGGTCCCTCCTTGGATACAGACCGTTAGAATTTTGCGGCGAACTGAACCGTAATCGTGTTGACCTGCTCGCCACTGCCGCCGTCCTTGCTTGCGTAGTCCTCGTCTCGCGCCCATTCGACAGTCGATGTGAACCATTCCGCCAGTCCCACCGAAAACCCGGCGAGCAACCGCTGCACAGGCAGTTCCAATGCCAGTGCCTCACTCGTGCCCTGATAGCCGACGACAACCCTTGCCTCTTTGCCCGCAATCCCAACATCGCAAGCCGCTTCGAGCAACCAACTCGACAGTTGCGCACCGCGACCGGCAAACTCCACTTCGCGGTCTGCAAAGCGCTCCCGCGCGGCGACGTACTCGCCAATCAGCGATAGGTCTTTGTAACCCAACTCGGTGCTAGCTATCCAGCCGGGCACGTCCGCGTTGACACCGCGACTATCGGCGATCACCCCTTGTAGGTTGTCTGAAGCGCCGATGTCGCTGATGTAGGACGAGTGCAGACCGAACTCGATCTCGCGGCGCTCCAGCGAATAGCCGGTCACGGCACCGTAGCCGCCATTTGAGTCATTATCGCCGTAGAAGCCGAAGATGGACCCGTGCAACCTGCCGGACGATAATCCGAATTGCAAAACAAGGTCGTTTGCTTCGCCGAGTTCGAGCGTCAGCGGGTCGGAGATCAAGTTAGTTGCAAACACGCCGAACGGCGCGTATTGCCGACCGACCGCGAAAGACCACGTGCCCTCCGGCGCTCCGATCGTCAAAATTGCGACATCGACCCTAGTGTTTGTTCCATCTTTCCCGTCGTCTAGCCCAATATTCACGGTTTCGTATAGCAAGCCGACCTCGCCGCCAATCCAGTCGTTTATCGCAGCCTCAACCCCAAGCACGGCTTCCGCCACGCCAACACCCGAGGTGTTATCTCCCGTGTCCAGGTGCCGGTAAACCCCCTCCGCGTCGAGCCAGCCCCCGACTTCCCACTCGCCGAACCATGACTCTACCTTGGGCTGCTCGGATCTCGGGTGCTTCGGATGCTCTTGGGCTGGTGCCAGTCCGTGCCAAATGAGCAAAGCTGCACCAACGATGATAAAGGCCCTCACCTTCATCTATAGCTGTTCATAAAAACATCAGCGTCGAGCAGCAATGCGGCAAATTCCGCCAACAACTCGTGGTTTTTGAATTCCTTGAGCGAAACGTTCATACAGTCTCCCTCAATACTGGCGGTAGATTCGACCGCCCTTGACCACAATCAGCGGTTCCAATTGCTGGTCGCCCGTGCGCACCTCCCCGCCCGAATCGGCCAACTGGAACTGACCCTGGCGCACATCGAGCACTACGGCGTCGCCCCAAGCACCTACCGCCAAGGTGCCGATCTCGTCCGGCATCCCAATGACTTGGGCCGGCACGGCGGTTACTTTGGCCAAGGCGGCGTCGAGGTCCATGCCCAAGTGGAGGAATTTGGACGCGACGTTGACCAAGTCATATACCGGTCCGTGGAGGTTGTACACATGCAGGTCCGAAGAAATGGTATGCGGCGCAAGGCCAGCGCTCAGAGCGGTCTCAGCCACCTCCCAAGAGAAAGAGCCAGCGCCGTGTCCCACGTCAAAGAGCACGCCGCGCTCCACGGCCTCGTGTACCGCAGGGCGCACTTGGCCGGCCTCGTCGAGGACGCCGCACTTCATGCCGTGGAAGCAATGCGTGAGGATGTCGCCCTGTTTCATAACGGCCAGCACATCATCGAGGCTGTCGCACCAAGCGTCTTGCGGGTGGACCATAATGGGCAGACCAGCGGCATCCGCGGCCTCGCGAGCCCGGTGCAGGGGCAGCATTCCCGAGCGCTCGCTGACGATGCTGTTGCGGGTGAGCCGCACCTTGACGCCCAAGATGAGATCGCGGTGTTGTTCGATCATGCGGCAGGCTTTGTCCACGTCTGCGTACTCGGGGATCTCAAACTCGCCGATTTCCTGCGTCAACATGCCCTGCGAGGAGATATTGAGCTGGGCCAAAATGCGGGTGTCACTGACGTCGATGATGAACTTGCGGAAGCCGGGGAAGGTATCGGCACCAGCCGAACCAGCATCGACCACCGTGGTGACACCTCGGGCTATACAGGTGGGATCAGGCTCGACGCCGAAGTGGCTGACCCCCCAATACACGTGGACGTGCAAGTCGATGAGGCCAGGGGCCACCACATGGCCCGCGACATCGAGCGTTTGGCGCGCTTGGTCTGTAGGCAGGTCGGCCCCAACCGCAGCGACTTTGCCGTCGGCAAAAGCTACGTCCTGCACTGCGTGCAATTGCTGGGCTGGATCAACTAGGGTGCCGCCTTTGAGAAGCAGATCGTAGAGCATGGTAATCTCCGAAAAAGTGTTTGGGGAATATGCGGTCTCCTGACACTAACCAACGAGCCAGATGTACCGAGCCACGAAAAGCACGGCGAAGAGGTGAATCAGCTATCTGAAAACAGGTTTACTCTGGGCCTACTCGCTCTTGCTGTCCCACTCGGGCACCGGACGTTCAGGCACTTTGTCCAAGATAGCCTGCACCTGTCTTTTTAATTCTGGCGAGGAGGTCTCGAACAACGCCAACCAGTCGTCCAGGCTCTGGGCCACCGACTCGGGGTGGGCTTGGCTGCGGGCGATAAAACCGGGAACGCCGTCGCGGCCGCTGGGCTGCGCCGGGTCGCTGTAGCGCAGATCGAGGCTCCAGCGGATGTGGTCGGAGAGGTTGGGAATGGAGCGGTGGATGGTCTTGTGCTGGATGAGCAGCACGCCGCCGACTTTGACCGGGCAGCTAACTTGCTCGCCGGGAGGCAAGTACTGTTCGGTGATGCCTTTGAAATTGGCACCAGGGCCTAAGCCGTGCTCGTGGCCGATGAGCGGGGCGCGGTTGCTACCGGCAATGACTTCCATGCAGCCATTTTCAGGAGTAGCATCGACCAAGGGAATCCAAAAATTGACCATGAAGGTCTCTTCCGCGTCGGGCTGTAAATAGCCCAAGTCTTGATGCCAAGGCACCACAGTGGCGTCTTGGTTGGGCAATTTGGCGCGCAAGTTGAATTGCGGATGGGCCAGTATCTCAGGGCCGATCACAGACTCGACAATATCGAGCAGCGCCGGTTGGGTCAAAATGGCGAACATGCCCTCGGTTTTGAGCTTACCGTTGACTTGACCCAACAGCGGGGAAGGATCGGCCAACTGGGAGTGGATGTGGACTAGGCGCTTGGCAAAGGGCAAGTCCGCGTGCAACTCGGACAGTTCGCCGGCAGCGTGAGCCTCTTGGGCGGCGTTATCGACAATCGCGTCGATTTCAGTGATGAGCAGGTCGAAAACAGCAGGGTCGATAGCATCCTCGACGAGGAGGTAGCCTTCGGTGCGATAGAAGTCGAGTTGGTCGGAGGTGAGGCCGCTCATGGGAATTGTCCTTTTTGACGTACAGTTTGACGAGAGCCGATTACATTGGGGCAAGTGTAGTCACATCGGATTATCGAGGCAAGCATCCGCAGTACGCCCACACCCACTTTTGACATTGTTCAATCGGCAGGGGAGCTTGAATTCTAAGTGGAGCCCTTTGTTATCCTCAACCAAGAAGGAAGGACAATGCACATGTTTGCGGTCGTGCTGGCCGCCGTTTTTCTCATCTCCGGGGCAGCCGGAGCCGATGAGCAACCCGCCCATACCGACACCAGCGATGCTCAGATGCAGTTTTGGATGACGCACCCCCAGCGCACTGCCCGCGCCGTGCGGGCTGAGGTGCCGCCGCGCCTCGACGGCGTCATCGACGACGAAATCTGGTTGCGCGCCCCTCTGCACGAGGGGTTCACGCAGAACGACCCGGACAACGGCGAGCCTTCGACGCAACGCACCACCTTTCAGGTGGCCTACGACGACGATGCGCTCTACATCGCCGGTATGTGCTACGACACCCGCCCCGACAGCATTACTGCGCGTCTGGCGCGGCGCGACGAGTGGCGCGAGCGCGACCTGCTCGAAATCAATCTCGACCCCCACCACGACCATCAGACGGGCGTGTATTTCGTGGTGGGGCCCTCCGGCTGGATCGAGGACGGGATCATCTACAACGACGACGACTTCGACGATAGCTGGGACAGCGTGGCCGAGATGAAGACGGCTCGGCGCACCGACGGCTGGAGCTGGGAGCTGAAAATCCCTTATCACGTTCTGCGCTTTGGCGAAAAGGAGAGCTACACTTGGGGGATCAACGTCTTTCGCAAGATCTCCCGCCGCGCCGAGTGGTCGCAGTGGAGCTTTACTCCCCGGGGCGTCAGCGGCTACGTCTCGCGCTTCGGCCATCTCGAAGGGATCGAAGGCATCCGGCCGCAGCGCAGCCTCGAGATCTTCCCCTTTGCGCTAGGCCGCAGCACCCTGTCGCCGGGAGATAGCGGCAGCGAGCACGACCTGTTCTCCTCGGCCGGCCTCGACCTGCGCTACGGCCTGTCGTCAAACATCTCCCTCAACGCCACCATCAACCCGGACTTCGGCCAGATCGAGGGGGACCCAGCCGTGCTCAATCTGGGCGTCTTCGAGACCTTCTTCCGCGAGCGCCGGCCCTTCTTTTTGGAGGGCATCCAGATCTTCGAATCGCCGACGCCGTACATCGTCGGCATCCGCCGGCCCACGCGCCTGTTCCACTCGCGGCGCATTGGCCGCCCGCCCTCGCGCTTTGACCTGCCCGAAGACAGCGATGAAGTGAACCGTCCCGACAACACCACCATCCTCGGTGCCGTCAAGGTCTCGGGAAAGACCGCCGGGCGTACGGCCTTTGGCCTGCTCAACGCTGTCACCGGCCGGGAGGAAGCGCGCATCGACCAGCGCATCACCAGCCCCGAGACAGGCCGCACCGACACGCTGCGCCGCGACGTCGAGATCGAGCCGATCACCAACTATTTCATCGGCCGCGTGCAACAGGACCTGCTCACCAACTCCACCGCCGGAGCCCAACTCACCGCGGTCAACGGCCGCGGCCTTGACCCGGCCTACGTCGGTGCCGGCGATCTACACGTCAAGTGGTGGGACAATGCCTACCGCCTCTACAGCCGGCTCGCCATCAGTCGCGCTGGCCAAGAGGAGGAGCGCGACACCGGCTGGGAGGGCGCGCTTTACTTTCAGAAAACGGGCGGTGCCTTCGGCGGCCAAGCGTACGTGGACGCGCAGTCGCCCGACTTTGAGGCCAACGACCTCGGCTTTATGCAGCGCAACGACCGCATCCAGGCCGGCACCCACATCCGTTACGAGAAGCTCGACCCCTACTGGTTCGCCCGCCGCTCCGGGTTCAACTTCAACGTCTGGAACCACTGGAACTTCGCCAGCGAGCGGCTGTCCCGCGGCGTCAACTTCAACACTTGGCACGAATTGCACAACTACTGGGGATTCTGGATGGGCCTCAGCCGCAACTTCGCCACCTTCGACGACTTGGCCACTCGCGGCGGACCCCTGATGCGCTCGCCCGCCCACACCTGGTTTGGCATGGACGTGTGGACCGACGACCGCAAGCCCATCAGTAGCTGGCTCGGCTGGAACATCAGTGGGAGCCAAGGAGGCGACAATCTCGGGTCGTGGGTCGGCTTCGAGATCGCGTTGCGCCCCGTCTCCCAGTTCGAGTTGGAGATCGAGCCGGGCTACAACTTCAACCGCAACTTTGCCCAGTGGGTAGAAAACGAGGACGAGGACGGCGATGGCGAGGACGACCACTTCATCTTCGGCGAGCTCGAAAGCCGCGTCTTCGAGATCGGCGTGCGCGGTACCTATGCCTTCACCCCGAACCTGAGCTTGCAGCTATTCGTCCAGCCCTTTGTGACAACCGGCGACTACGGTGCCATCAAGGAACTAGCGCGCCCGCGCTCCTACGAATTCTCACCCTACGCCGGCCTAGAAGAAAACCCCGACTTCCACAGCCGCTCACTGCGCTCCAACGTAGTGTTGCGCTGGGAGTACCGGCCCGGCAGCACGCTCTTCGCGGTCTGGCAGCAGAGCCGCGACCACGCCTTCGACGACGTTAGCGACCCGAGGTTCCGGCCGGCCGGCGACTTGAGCCGCGCCTTCACCGACGATGGCGACAGCATCTTTTTGATCAAGCTCAACCGCTGGTTCGGGCTGTAGGCCTAGCCCAACTTGACGGGATTCGGCGTTCCGCTATCTTAGACGATTATGATGACCCGTCAGAACGACCACACGCAGAATAATAATAACCCGCTACTCCCATTGCGCGTGTTCTGACGACTGACTCCAACCCAATCCGAATTCACAACCCGTCGCGAACACGCATTCGCGGCGGGTTTTCTGTTTTTAGGAGCTACTGAAATGACATTCCGGCACAAGCACACGGCACGCGCCTTTTCGCATAACAACGACGACAATAACCCCGCCATTCGGGCTCGATGGCGTTGGCCGTGATCGGATTCTACCCGCACCCCAACCCGCCGTTGAGCCTCGCGCCGACGGCGGGTTTTTTCATGTACATCCCAAAACTGGAGGCTACCATGCACCGCTATCGCACGCACACCTGCGGCGAACTTCGCAAGCGCCACGCCGGCCAAACCATCCACCTGAGCGGCTGGATTCATCGCAAAAGGGACCACGGAGGCATATTGTTCCTAGACCTGCGCGACCACTACGGCATTACCCAACTCGTGATCTCGCCAGAGAATGCCGCTGCGGAGACCGCGGCAAAGATCCCCCGCGAATCCGTAATCCGCGTCCTAGGCGACGTGCGCGAACGCTCGCCTGAGACCATCAACAGCGCGATGGAGACTGGAGAGGTAGAAATCGCCGTCCGTGAGTTGGAAGTGCTCTCGCTGGCGGAACCGCTCCCCTTTTCCGTGGCGGAAGACCCCGACGTGGGGGAGAGTACTCGCTTGTCCTATCGCTTTCTGGACCTGCGTCGGGCCGGATTGCACCGTCGCATTCAGCTCCGCTCAGAAGTAATCGCCAGTATCAGACGGCGCATGACGGACATGGATTTTGCCGAGTTCCAGACGCCCATTCTCACCAGCAGCTCGCCCGAAGGCGCGCGCGATTACCTCGTGCCGAGCCGGCTCTATCCCGGCCAATTCTACGCGCTGCCACAGGCACCGCAGCAGTTCAAGCAGTTGCTGATGGTATCCGGCTTCGATCGCTACTTCCAGATCGCGCCCTGCTTCCGCGACGAAGACGCCCGCGCCGACCGCTCCCCCGGCGAATTCTACCAACTCGACCTCGAAATGGCTTTCGTCGAGCAGGAAGACGTCTTCGCTATAGTCGAGGAACTCTTTTCCGGTCTCTTCCGCGAGTTCACCGATTGGGAAGTGCCTGCGCCGCCGTTCCCGCGTCTTTCCCACGCCGACGCCATGCTGCGGTTCGGCACGGACAAACCAGACCTGCGCTTCGCGCTCGAAATCCAAGACCTCTCCGAGATCTTCGCGGGCTCCTCGTTCAGGCTGTTCAGGGACATCGTCGCAGCAGGTGGGGTCGTCCGCGCCCTGTGCGTTCCCGCAATGGAAGCGCAGCCGCGCTCGTTTTTCGACGGCCTTGAAGCATTCGTCAAAGAAGCGGGAGGCAAGGGGTTGGCGTACCTCATCAACGGAGCGCAGGCCACAGGATCAATCGCCACGGCCTTAGAGCAGAGCGTACGCAGTCGTATTATCGAGGAATGCACCGCCGCTCCGGGGTCAGCCATTTTCTTCATCGCCGGACCGCCAGCCGAGGCAGCGGCCCTGGCGGGACGGTTGCGCCTGCATCTGGCAGACCGGCTCGATTTGCGGCGGGAGCGTTGCTATGAATTCTGCTGGATCGTCGATTTTCCCATGTACGAATGGGACGAGGAACGCGCTTGCGTGGCCTTTTCGCACAATCCGTTTTCCATGCCGCAGGGTGGCATGGCTACGCTGGAGACACAACCGCCGCTGGAGATCAAGGCGTATCAGTACGACATCGTCTGCAACGGCCTCGAACTGTCGAGCGGTGCCATCCGCAATCACAGACCAGACATCATGTACAAGGCATTTGAGATTGCCGGGCACTCGCAGCGGGACGTGGATCGCAAGTTCGGCGGCATGATCCGCGCCTTGCGCTACGGCGCTCCACCCCACGGCGGCATCGCCCCCGGCATCGACCGCATCGTCATGCTACTGGCGGACGAACCGAACATCCGCGAGGTCATCGCCTTCCCGATGAACCAGAACGCACAGGATCCGCTCATGGGAGCGCCGAGCGAGGTGTCGTCCGAGCAGTTGCGGGAGTTGCACATAGCGGTTCGGGAGTGAAAGACGCTTTCGGGCGCACCTGTGCGTCGGCGTTGGGACAGACTAAGTGGTGCTATTCCCCGGAGTGGACACTGCCACCTTCATTGGCATAGAGGCATTACACTAAATTGCCTGAACGGGGCCACTCCGCTCGCCGAGTGGGTGCTTGGGCGATCCACGACTCCGCCCTTACAGTATCTTCGCCACTTTCCTGGACCATATCGCTTACCCTATTGCGGCGGCCTCTCGTAGAGCACACGGAACATCGGAATAATGACGCGAGCGAGGCCATCGCACGCCTGTCCGATAACTTCTAGATCGGGCTCGGTTTCCTCAATATCGTCTTCCTCGTTGCGTTTACTAGGTGCTGACCCATTCATCTGACGGATCATTCCTAGCGCGGCGAGCGCAAGCCCCCACTTGAACCAGTGTTTTACCTGGCCTGGGTCGTTCTTCCTGTTTGAAAGTTCCGTTAGGAGCCATGTGCAGTCTTCGTTGAGGTAGAAATCGTATCCCCCGTCGGGCATAGATTTGATTCGGAATGCGTCGAACGGACCTTCGATCCCTAGGTCCTTACTCCACTTGTCCTTCTTCACTGAAATGGGTTCCGGCAGCCTCAGCGACGGGTTGGATTTACTGTGGTTAGAGTTGGGACGTGAGTCGGATGATTTCTTCTCTGTGTCGTATCCGGACGATTGAGTTTGCACCTCCGGCGTCGCAATCAACTCGAATTCCGAAACGAACGGCCCCTTTGCCATGCGTTCCAAATCTGAGACCGAGAACCTCACCTTCGTCACATCCCCAGATTTCGCATCCCACGGGACTCGGAAACGAGCTGTGAACCTCCCGTTCCAGAGATTGGACGCCTCAATCAAGTCTAAGCCAGGCTCGACTTGAATCTCTCCCGGATATGCAGCACGGTCGAAGTACTCGTTTTCGGCGTCAGTTTCGAACTCCACTTTGACTGTTCGGTTGACCGGGCACTGTTTCTTCAGGACTCCGCTCTTTGGTTCTTTTGCAAGCCGGAAGTACGTAGGAAACTGCCGACCCCTGAAGGGTTCGCCGATGCCAGGGCCGACGGAAGTAATGATGTTTCCACCAATACCGAAGAGACTGGCCAGCCCTGGATCGGAGCGGATCAGATTGTTGATCATATTCGCGATGTCGGACGATGCATCGCCCGTGTTCTCAACACGTTCTTTTCGTCTCGCGGCGTTCAGGTCTTTCAACCCTTGATGATTACTGAGTTCGTGAGCAAGAGCCTCGCGGATCTCATTGTAGTGTTCGTTTTTCCTCAGGCGATCCCGGGATGCCATGAACAAATCCTCGGCAACGCTACGTTCGATTCCTGTACAGTCCACGCTTACTAGAATATGGTCGCGGATGTAGTCAAACTTGAGCCGACGCGAGACGAATTCACCTCCGAATTGCCCATGTACTTGACCATTTACGAGAAAAAATACACCTGTCGGAAAGTTACTCCTGTCAACCTCGGTCCTCCATACACCGATCCGAATCGGGAGCTTACCGATCTCACGAAGCGAGATCGTTGCCGCTGCTGGGAAGCCTGCTTCCATTGTTCGCGAATCTTTCTCATCATTGGCTGCTGAGCTGATCGCGTTCCACACGCCGACTACTGTCGTGGCATAGTAGTTGGCTCGATAGCTACGCGCCTCAGAGATTCGGAATGGCAAACAGGGCGTGTGGAGAGCTCGCTCAAGCTGACGTCTGGTTTCCAGTGTCGCGAGGCCTCTGGATCCCAATTGGTAATTGTACAGCTTTACAGCCGTGCCGTAGTCGAGGTTCTGCTGATACGCGGGAGCCGGTTTATTTTTACTTGATTTGCCCGGAAGCACCTTGATGGTGTCTGCTTCAAATCGCGGGACCTCGCCTCCAGGTGCTAGGTATACGAACACAGAGCTACGCTCGCCACTACGAGGACGTCGTCGCCTGACAATGGTGAATCCCCACAGGTGAGCGGAGGCATCATCTGTGGGAAGTGCGTACGGCTGCCGCCTGGAGACGATGAGCTGAATATTGTGCTTGCCGCAGAACTGGAGACTCCCCGATCCACCTGCGTTGAATTTGCCCTGGACAAAGTCGATTCGGATCTTAGGCGACGAGCGGCTGGTCGATAGAAATGTTTTAGGGAACTGATCGGGTGTCTGCCCTTCGCCTCGATCAACGACGCAATAGCAAGGTGACTTCTTCTCCCCCGTCGTGATGACGTGGATCCGATCGGCAAGCGTAGTCTGTTCCGTGGAGGAGAGGTTATCCAGGCGGCCTCCCGGCACATTGAAAAACTGCTCGACCGCTTCTTGCATGGAAGCAGGTGCCGCCTCCGACTCAGGATTGATACCCCGTTGATAGCATTCGCCCATCAAGACCGCGTCGATGCCGTTAACGACTTTCTCTATGAAGGCCGCCGCAGCGTTCTCCTGTTGGTTGCCGACCACGCTGAAATTGCCGGCGTTATCGCCAAGAGGAACCCAGGTGTCGTCATCATCAAGGGCGTAGCCAGCCGCATTCAATGCGTCGATTACCTGACTCTCATGTTCGGCATAAAGTAAGTTTTCAAAAAGAGTTCGATGATCCATGATCTAATCTTCCTTCGCTGATTTGCGCGGCCGGCCACGCCCGCGCTTACCTGGGATGTTGTTTTGTGCGACTTTCGTTGCACGGCATAGTGCCTCAAGTGTCGCAAGCCGGGCCTGACGGTTGGCGACAACGGAGCCAGCGGAGATGCAAACGCCGTCCCACTGTGGATTGACCTTGCCACCCACACTCTTGCGCCAATCCACGTCCGAGAGATGTTGCAAATGCTCGCGCCACTGGTCGGGATGCTGCTCGTTGAGAACCCGACCGACTCCACCCAGTGCACGGAGCACAGTCGCGTGCGTGCTAATCTTCTCTTGGCGTACTGCTGCTGCGGCAACAAGCCCCTCGGAGACCTTCTTCCAGTCTGTCATAATCTCTGCCAACGCATTCCAGTACTGCACTGCGCGATCGCATGTTTTCTCGTACGGACTCGAGCCGGCCGGATCAATCTTGTTCCCTAGGAGTTCCTTGTTTGCATCGTAGAGCGTAGAAAGCGCGAACAGCTTCTCTGATCGGATGGGAATAGACACACGCTCCATATCCACGAGACCGCGGAACACATCGACCTTCTCTACAACGACGTTTGTGAGTGCTGCTAAGCTATCGCGATGGTCGTACAAGATATTGAGCGACTTCGACGACCGCTGAGCAAAGCGGTTTAGATCGGAGAACATCTGTTGCATCCGCTCAATGTTCTCCATGGGGAAGAGTAGTACCGAGATACGATCTTTGGCGAGGTTCGGGTTTTCTTTTAGGGCTTGTGAGATCGCTGCACAACGGTGCTGGCCGTCGTTGATGACAAACTCCATCTCCTCAAGATCGAGTTGGATGAGGCCAATGTCAGGCTGGTCCTCGGATGTGGGAGTGAAGTTAATGGTGTCGGATGAATAAGACGCCGTGATCGACGAGAACAGATAAGAGTTCTCGTTGTCCACTATGTACTTCGCGACTACAGGAACCCGCGATCCGTTCAGCACACGCTGGGCCCGCAGCTCAGGACTGAACTGCTCCCAGTCGTTGAACTTGAAGAACCGCGGTATCTCCGAAAGCGACATGATAGTAGCAAAATAGTCGCGAGACCCCATCCGTCCTCTCATGGCCGGAAATGTTACTTGCATGTCTCATACCTCCTGTTAATATGAGCTGTTTTGATTATAAAATACAGCTCTATTTTATTTTGTCAAGGAGCTGAGATAAAATTTATTAGACCTCTATATTCCTAACTCCTATATCTATAGTACAGTGATAACAATAGCTTTCTGTCGAGGTGGCATCTATTGGGAATCCGCTTGCCGGTGCCCTCCAAGCTCTGATTTCAGCGAGATAGGGCCTCCTTCATCGCTTACTACGGCCGCGTCGTCGTGTTCGTGGTCCCGCTAGCATTCAAGTGGAACGATTTGCCGTATTTCTGTATTTACGCTATCTTTTTTAGATTGGATATCTAGGAGATGGAAGTATGAACGCCAAGAAGAAACGACTTACTCTGGATCTAGACCCGCCAATGCAGCGGCGACTGAAGTCGGTGGCTGCGCTCAAGGGCATAAGCATGCGCCAGTACTGCCAGACCGCCATCGACAAAGAATTGGCCAGAGATGAGGCTCAGGGAGTGGAGATTTTGCCCTTTGGCAGCGAAGTCATAGACCGATTTGCAGCGCTCCAGACGGAGATTTTTGGAGATGAGACACTTCCCGGAGACTCGGCTGATCTCATCCGAGAGGCCCGCGAGTCCAGAGCTGAATTGTGAACAGCTTTGTAGTCGTAGACGCGAGCTTGGCATTCAAGTGGTTGGTCAAAGAGAAGAACTCCGACAAGGCTCTCGCCCTCGCTCGGTCCTGGGATGATGAGGGAATAAGACCGGTAGCCCCACACCTTATGCCGGTGGAGGTGGCGAATGCGCTTCATCGGCGGGTGGTGCGAGAGGAGTTGACCTTAAGGACAGCCACCCACCTGATGGAATATTTGGTAGCCTCAGGGATCGAGTTACGGGAGACACCTAACCTCCATGGCAGGGCCCTGGAGTTGGCGGACCAGCTCCGTCAATCTGCAGCCTACGACGTACACTATCTCGCCTTGGCAGAAACTCTAAAGTGTGACCTGTGGACTGCGGATGAGAAGTTCTACCGAGCTGCGAGCCCTACCGCCGGGAACGTACACTGGATAGGCGAATTCTCAACTCCAGTTTAGATTGACCTCCAGAAGCCCAGAATTGACTAGCGCCTCAATATCCCTGCATTCCCACAGTCGTCCCACAAAAGGTGCATGGACATATGAGTGCTTCGTCTCAAGATTTTGATCGACTTATACGACGGAAACGGAGAGCATCTATGCACCCCTCTGTAAGCGCAGAGACCAAGTCAAACCTTCGTCGGAGTCTAGCCACGACTGCCCATATAGCGGGAAGTACGCACGGCTTCTATCGGTATCCTGCCCGTTTTCACCCAGAAATCGCCCGTGAAATCATCTGCGCGTTTTCCAGCAAGGGGGAATGGATTTTGGATCCCTTCATGGGTGGCGGAACGAGTGTTATCGAGGCTCTCACCCTCGGTCGACAAATAGTGGGCAGCGACATCAACTCACTTGCGCGATTCGTCGCGGATGTCCGCACCCGTCCTCTATCTACTATGGACAAGAGTCAAATTCGCCTATGGGCACAGAGGGTAGCTCGCGAACTCACACAGGAAGATCTTTCGTGGGTGCCACGTGCGGACATAGTCAACCTACCGAGCGAGGCAGCGATCTTTTTCTCCGGCGCTATTGAGCTCATGCGGCATATGTTTCCACGCAGGAGCAGCTTCGCTCGCGCAGTGCTACTCCGACTCGGGCAGTCAACCATAGACTGCCGCGGGTTCAACATGCCTTACCGGAGCCACCTGGCGAAGAGGCTACCCGAACTCGTCGAGAAGATGATCTCCGGCCTTGATGACTTGGTGGAGAATTGCCGCGAATCAGGTACTCCGAAGAACGCAATTACTGGCCGGAGGCTGCTGCTGCATCGAAGTGCGGTTGGGCTGGAAGAGGATCGTCGAATTCGACATATAATCCGACGCCCTCAGTTGGTAGTTACGTCGCCACCATATCCAGGGGTACATGTTCTTTACCATCGTTGGCAATACCGCGGAAGGCGGGAAACTCCCGCCCCTTATTGGATTGCTAACGTTGCCGATGGGTACGGGCCCACTTATTACTGCGGCGGAAGTCGAAGGCAGAATGGTCTACGTAACTACTTTCAGACGATCACGCATGCTTTTACATCCATAAGACGGATCATGCATCCAGACGGACGTGTGGTACAGATCGTAGGTTTCTCTGATATAAAGTCTCAACTACCTGCATACCTTGAAGCCATGGAGCACGCGGGGTTTCGAGACACTCGCTCTTCCGAACTCGGGGGGGAACCATTGCAACGGCGGGTGGCGAACCGCAGGTGGTACGCAAACCTCAAGGGCGATATAGATTCCTCCACCGAGTTCCTGCTTGTGCATCGCATTAGCCGATAGGCGACATTACTATTGTTGGTTATTGAGCCGTTGACGCACATCCCGAACATCGACGCGCTCAGGTATTAATACGTGATGCTCTTTGTTGTTCTCCGTCTCACCTTCTGCATATTGCAGTGCATCGTGCAACCCGTCTATAATCTCGCTGCCGATTTTACTCATTTTCTCCTCCATCGAATACTTTCAGCCTGACCGCTCAACGCAAGACCTGGTCTTCTAGCTCCTGGACCAAACGGTAAGCCATTGGCTTGCTCAAAACAACTAGCAAACCGAAATGTCGGTAAGGTGTCGCCCGAGCAGTTGCGGGAATTGCATATCGCGATTCGAGAGTGAAAGACGCTTTCGGGCGCTTCAGTGCGACCGCTTTGCTTCCTTGCGGCCGCGACACTTTCTACCCATTTTTATCAAGATATTTCTTGACACCTTGATTTCACAATATGGAACGATATGAAAGGGGGTATACGTGATGGCTGTGCTACGAGAGAAATTCTCCAGTCAGGCTTCGCCGGAGTTGCTGGCCGCAGTGCGCGAAATCGCCCGCAAGGAAGGTCGTCATTTTCAAGCAGTGCTGGAAGAGGCTATGCGGGAATACATTGAAAACCGTGCTCAAGGCAAGCTTCGTGCTTCGGTTATGGCCCATTTCCAGGCCAGCGTCGAGAAAAATCGTCGCCTAGGTGAATTGTTGGCCAAATGACCCATGACTTCCCAACCATCGAGGAAGTCATCGCCATGCACAACGACCTGGTTAGTGCCTTTGGCGGCTCACTAGGCATCCTCGATGAAGGCGCTCTCGCCTCCGCGCTCATGCGCCCCCAGCTTGGATACTACGACGGACTCATCCAAGAAGCGGCCGCGCTCATGGAAAGCCTTGCCAACAATCACGCATTCGTGGACGGCAATAAGCGGGTTGCCTTTTTCGTCGCCGACACCTTTCTGCGCATGAACGGCCACTTCATCAACTGCGACAACGATGAGGCATATGCCTTCTTCATGCGGATGTTCGAAACTAGTTCTTTCCGATTTACCGAATTGAACTCGTGGCTTGAAGAGAAGGTCGAACCCCTCTAATCAACGCGCATACCCATCCGGATTGTCCCGCCGCCAATTGGGCTGATAGCCTTCCTTGGCGTCAAAGCCATACGGCGGTCCGATTTGGTTTTCGGACTGCCAAGGCCAAGCCTGGCCGCCGATGATGCGGAACTGATCGCCCTTGCCGCAGAGCCAATAGAACATGTGGGCGTAGTAGCGCGCCGTGCCGTGCCCGCCGTAATACGCCCTCTGGAAATCAAAGTCCTCCTCGACGATCCAATCGCGCTGGGGAGGTGCCGTGCGCCAGTAATTGTACTTGAGCATCCGGCGCAGACCCTTGGCGGTGGACTCGCCGCGGCGGTGCATGATGCTCTGATGGTGAATTCCAATGGTGCCAGCCGGGCCGTCGCAAAACACGCCCCCTTCTTCCCTGTCGCGGTTACCAGGTTGGATATGCGAGCCAGGCACCAACTCAGTCGGTCCCAGCTCCACGGGCGTGTCCTGCGGAAAGTAGAAGACCTCCAAAAAGCGCAGCTCCGGGCCATAGATATGATCGGCGTCTTGGTGCCAGCCTTGGGCTTCCATTGGGCATTCGGCCCGGTGGTGGCTGGCCAAGATCGGCAGGCCGACGTTGGGGCCTAAAAGCGAGCGCATGGCACCGGCTAATTGGGGATTGAGCAGGACGTGCTCGATGAACCAGTCCTCCAAGAAGATGGAGGTCGGCTCGTGGGTAAAGCGAATGCGGTCGAGGTCGGCCTCGGTCAGGCCATCGGGGATGTAGCTCGGGTTGGCGGGAATATCGCCGTCGATCCAAGCACAGGTGCGCTGGTTGATCTCGTCGGACACGACGCCTTTGAGCAAGAGATGGCCCTCGCGGCAGAATTCGAGGACCTCGGAGTCGGTGAGCGTCGGCTCGCAGTCAAAGGTGCGTTGGCATGGGTCGTAGTGCATGGTCGCCTCCTGCGGTAGTGTTGTCATGCGCTAGCGCCTACAAGCTATCCAAATCCCGTCCATCCTGTCCATAGGTCGCCCGCGCCATAAATGGTTATACTCTTGCTCGGCAAAATTAAACGGAGCACATCATGGCCGAATCAGCAAGAAAAATAACCAGCGGTGGATTGCACATCGACCAGCGGCTCTACGCCCTCGTCGCCGAGCAGATTGCGCCCGGGACGGACGTGGATGTCGATCACTTTTGGGCGGCGCTGGAGAAAATCGTCCAAGACTTGGAGCCTAAGAATCGACAGCTACTTCAGCGGCGCGACGCCTTGCAGGCCCAGATCGACGCCTATCACCAACAGCGGCGCGGCGAGCCGTTAGATCCCACAGCTTACCGAGCCTTTCTCGAAGAGATCGGCTACTTGCTGCCCACGGGCGACGCACAGCGGATTCGCACGGAAAACACCGACCCGGAAATCGCCTCCCTAGCCGGTCCTCAGCTAGTCGTCCCAGTTGACAATGCGCGCTACGCGCTCAACGCGGCAAATGCGCGCTGGGGCAGCTTGTACGACGCCCTGTACGGCACTGATGTAATAGAGGGCCGCGTCCCGACAGGCGAGTACGACGCCGAGCGCGGTGCCCAAGTCATCGCGCGCAGCGAGGTGTTTCTCGACGCGGTCGCAGGCATCCAACAGGGCGCGTACCGGGAGGTGGAGGAGTTCTTCCTACGCGAGGACGCCGACGGACAAACCCTGCGCGCCCGCCTCGCAAGCGGCGACGAAGTCGGCCTCAAAGACGCCGGACAATTCGTCGGCTATGGATGCGAGGGCGAGCAGCTAAGCAGCGTCTTGCTCCGCCACAACGGATTGCACATCGAAATCCAAATCGACCACACCCATCCCATTGGACGCACCCACCGCGCCGGCGTCAAAGACGTGCTCTTAGAAGCGGCCATTACCACCATCCAAGATTGCGAAGACTCCGTGACCGCGGTCGATGCCGAGGACAAGACCCTCGTCTATGGCAACTGGAACGGCCTGATGCAGGGCACGCTGGAGGCGACCTTTGTCAAGGACGGGCAACCCCTGACGCGCCGCCTGCGCGCCGACCGCACATTTACCACCCCCAATGGCCACACTTTGACGCTACCCGGACGCAGCTTATTGCTCGTGCGCCACGTCGGCATCCACATGTACACCGATGCGGTGACCACTGCCGACGGCGCGGAAATCCCCGAGGGCTTTCTCGACGCCATGGTCATCAGCTTAGCGGCAATCCACGACCTCAAGGGCCGCGGCCGCTACCGCAACAGCAAGACCGGCAGCGTCTATGTGGTGAAGCCCAAACAGCACGGACCGGACGAAGTAGCAGCGACCGTCGAGCTTTTTACGCGAGTGGAGGAGGCGCTAGGACTGGCGCGCAATACGCTAAAAATCGGCATCATGGACGAAGAGCGCCGCACCACGGTCAATCTCAGCGAGTGCATCCGCTGCGCCGCCGAGCGCGTCGTCTTCATCAACACCGGCTTTCTCGACCGGACTGGAGACGAGATCCACACCAGCATGGAGCTAGGCCCCATGTTGCCCAAGATGGAAATCAAAGAGCAACCTTGGCTCAGTGCTTATGAGGACTGGAATGTGGACGTCGGCATCGCCACCGGCTTGGTAGGAAGAGCCCAGATCGGCAAGGGAATGTGGACCATGCCCGAGCTAATGCGCGAGATGGTAGAAACCAAGATAGGCCACCCCCAAGCCGGGGCGACGACCGCTTGGGTGCCCTCGCCGACAGCGGCCACCCTGCACGCGCTGCACTACCACCAAGTCGATGTCTTCGAGCGCCTCGACCAGCTAGCTGGACGAGAGCGAGCCTCGCTCGGCGCGATTCTCAGCCCTCCGATCCTCGATCGCCAGCTCAGCCCCGAGGAGATTCAGCAAGAGCTAGACAACAACGCCCAGGGGATTTTGGGCTACGTGGTGCGCTGGGTCGGCCAAGGCATTGGCTGCTCCAAGGTACCGGACATCAATCACATCGGCCTGATGGAAGACCGCGCCACCTTGCGAATTTCCAGCCAACACATCGCCAACTGGCTGCACCACAACATCACTAACGAGGAGCAGGTGCGAGCGACCTTTGCGCGCATGGCGGCCGTGGTCGATGCGCAAAACAGCGGCGACCCAGCGTACTGCCCCATGGCCGCCGACCTCGACGCCAGCGTCGAATTCCAAGCGGCGCTGGACCTAGTATTCAACGGTCGCACCGAACCAAACGGATATACGGAAAACGTATTGCACAAGCGGCGTCGCGAAGTAAAGACCGCCCGACAAACCACCTAGAACCACCACTCAATTTTCAGGAGAGGACAAATGGAAGCACATGCAAAAGTCGCCCTCGTCACGGGCGCCGGCAGCGGCATCGGCCGTTACAGCGCCTTGGCATTGGCCGAGGCTGGCTATGGAGTTGCTCTAGCCGGACGGCGTCAAGATGCCTTAGAGGAAACGGCCGCGCTGGCGGGAACGGATGCCCGCATGTTGCCGGTGCCCACCGACGTCGGCGATCCCCAAGCCGTTGACGCACTCTTTGCCCAAGTCGCCGAGCACTTTGGCCGGCTCGACGTGCTGTTCAACAACGCCGGGGCCGGAGCGCCAGCCGTGCTGTTGGAAGACCTCGAATACGAACAATGGCAGAAGGTCGTCGCCGTCAACCTGACGGGCTCCTTCCTCTGCACCCAAGCGGCCTTCCGCATTATGAAGGATCAAGACCCGCGCGGCGGGCGAATCATCAACAACGGCTCTGTTTCAGCCGCGGCTCCGCGTCCCAATTCCGCTCCTTATACCGCCACCAAACACGCCATTACCGGACTCACCAAATCGACCTCGCTCGACGGGCGCAAATACGACATCGCCTGCGGCCAGATCGACATTGGCAACACGGCGACCGATATGACGCAGCGGATGAACGAAGGCGTGCCACAGGCCGATGGCTCCAAGCTCGTCGAGCCGCGCTTTGACGTCGAACACGTGGCCCGCGCCGTAGTGCAAATGTCCGAGTTGCCGCTGGACACTAATGTGCTGTTTATGACCATCATGGCGACGAAAATGCCGTTTGTCGGGCGAGGTTAGCAGCGACCACCATGACCATCGACGACGCCAAAGCCCATATCGACGAATACGGGTACGCAGTGCTCAAAGAGGCGTTGACCCCGGACCAGGCCAACGCCCTGCGCGATCGCTCGGCTGAACTGATAACACAGGAGCGGGCCGCTGGAGGAGAGCATGTATATCTCGACGGCTGCGCGCAGCGAGTGTGGAACCTAGTCAACAAGGGCCGCATTTACGAGGAGATGATCCAGCTCCCACAGGTGCTGGCGCTCCAGGAGTACCTGCTAGGCGACAACTGCATCTTGAGCAGCTTCACCGTCAATCACATCGGCCCGGGTGCGCCAGCCGGCCGCCTGCACATCGATTTTCCACTCGGCAGCTTTCCCCAGCCGCCGCCACCCATTCCCCTTTGCGCCAATACCATCTACGTGCTCGACGACTTCGCGCCTGAAAACGGGGCCACGCATATCGTGCCGGGCAGCTACAAACGCGGGTACGCCCCCGACCCAGAAAAAGAGTACGACGACGTCATCCAGCTAGACGTCCGCAAAGGCGATATCGTCGTCTTCCACGGCGCGACGTGGCACGGCAGCGGCGCCAACCACACCGAGCAGGATCGGATGATTCTGTTGGGATTCTTCTGCCGCTCGTTTATGAAGCCGCAGCAAGACCAGTTCAAGCTAGCGCGCCCCGAAGTCGTCGCGCGGGCGACGCCGACCTTGAAGCGCTTGCTGGGCTTCGAGTCGCAGTCGGGCATGCGGACTTAGCATATATCGCAATCCGGGAAGATTTGAACGATTCGAGCGGTAGATCGCCTTGTTTCTACTATTCTGCGTCCATCTGCGGATGTAGGATGCTATAGGGAACGCCAATGAACTCACTCGACCACCGCAAGCGCCTCTTCGTCGATATGGACGACGTCGAGCGCCAAGAAAACGTAGTACGAGTCTTCCACCAAGCGGAGAAGTACGGCACGCATCCCGTGCTCAAACAGGAAGCGCCGTGGGAACAGCACAGCGGCATGACCGCAGCGGTGATCTTCGACGCAGAGGAACAAATTTTCAAGGCGTGGTACATGGCCGGCCACTATGCGCCAGAGTGCGAACACGTGCAATGCCTCGCGCTGTCGCCGGACGGAATCCACTGGGAGCGCCCCTCCCTCGGGATCCACGAAGCCCTCGGCTCCAAGGACAACAACATCGTCATCCCCGCGACCCACCACGAGGGACAGGACCACTGGGAGACCATGCTCAAGGACCCCCTCGACCCAGATCCCACCCGCCGCTACAAGGCCATCGGCTGGTCTAGCTACGACTGGGACGGCCCGCGCTCGGGCATTTACAGCGCCACTTCGCCGGACGGAATCAACTGGTCGCATTCACCGGACCCGATTTTCCGCTATCATCCGCGGCCCGGCACCGGCGACTTGGGGCCGGTCGGAGATGCACAGTCCCTGATGGTCGATACCGAGCGTCGGCGCTACGTGGCCTTTTTGCGCGGCGTGCCCGAGCGGCTGATGAGTATGAGCGAGGACTTCGTCCACTGGTCGCCGCCGCGACCCTTCTTGGCACCGCTCAACGAAGAAGAAGCCCTCTACAACAACACCGGCTTCAACTACGGCGCTCACTACTTGGGCATCCTGACCCACTTCGACAAACGCCCGCGCCAACAGACCCAAGTCCTGCGGCTCTTGTGCAGCCGCGATGGGGAGCGCTGGCAGCGCGTGCCGGGAGAGCCACTGGTGGGTTTGGGCGCAGTGGGCGAGTGGGATCGGTTCCAGCTAATGCTCAGCGGTGCGCCGCCCATTGCCGTGGGCGACAAGCTCTATATCTACTACCGAGGCACGGCACGGCGGCACGCCAAGATCCCGCGCGAATTCGACCCACCGATTGCGGCCGATCAGGACCCGGGGACGATGGGCATTGGCTTGGCCATGCTGCGCCTCGACGGTTTCGCGTCACTCAACGCCAGTTTTGACGGCGGGCGGATAACGACCCGGCCCTTTGCGTTGGCCGGGGACGAATTGCAAGTAAACGTCAAAGCAGATTACGGCCAGCTAACCGTCGAATTGCTCGACGAGGAAGGGCACCCCATTCCCGGTCACACGGCCCAAGACTGCGTCGCCATCGCCGAGGACGGAGTCGCCATGCCCGTGCGCTGGCGCGACGACCGGGATTTGAGCGCCTTGCGAGAACAGCCGGTCCGCCTGCGTTTCGCACTGCACAACGCCCGCCTGTACGCCTATTGGTGTTCGTAGCTTTTAGGTAATAACTTCGATAATTCCACAAAACGCTGACACTTCAACAATGGAGAAAACTGTGTCCATTGACCAAATGAACCACTACCAACGCAAACTCTCTTATGAAATGGATTCGTGGGATCTCTACGTAGCGTTGGGTGAGAACGAACCCATCACCGTCGTCGATGGCCGCTCGGCAGAGGCGTATGCCCAAGAGCACATTCCGGGCGCACTCAACCTGCCCCACCGGGAAATCTGCTTCAATTCCACTGCGTCGCTCGACAAATCAAAACTCTATGTCTGCTACTGCGACGGCATCGGCTGCAACGCCTCAACCAAGACGGCGCTAAAACTACTGACGCTGGGCTTTCAGGTGCGCGAACTAATCGGCGGACTCGACTGGTGGAAGCGCGACGGCTACGCTACCGCCGGTGACGGGGCACAGCCCGGGACCGAAATCAAATGTGGATGTTGAGCTAGAATCGGATAAGACAAGGCGGATTGGCCAAAAGAAAACCCCAGGTTGTTGTAACCAACCTGGGGTTTAATAATTGGTAGCCCGTACGGGATTCGAACCCGTGTTACCGGCGTGAGAGGCCGGCGTCCTAGGCCTCTAGACGAACGGGCCAACTAAAGTTTGTTTTCAGCCTAACAGCTTCAAAAAATAGAATTCCCCAACTGTATTGTCAAGGTGCTGCGGCAGAGCCGTTTGACAGTCGCAGACCGGCGTGGTACTCTTGCTCTGCACGAGGAGACAGCCCGATGATCGTCGAGTGGAATGCCCACATCTTCAGCCCCGATACCCAGCGCTATCCCTTGCATCCCAAGGCAACCTACCAACCGGATGTTTCCGTGCATCCCCCCGACCCATTGGGAGCCTATTTGCAGCGCCTAGACGACGAGGGAATCGACCGGGCCGTCGTCGTCCATCCCGAGCCGTATGGGGACGACCACCGGCTGATACTCGAATGCCTAAAGCGCGAGCCGGAGCGACTGCGGGGCACATCGCTGTTTTATCCCAAAGATCCAGACGCGCCCCAAAAGCTGGCCGACCTAGTCGCTCGCGAGCCCAAGATCATCGCCACGCGCTTTCATGCGTACCGAGACAGGGACCTGTATTTCCACAGCTTCAACGACAAAGGGGTGCGCGCCCTGTGGGAAAAGGCGGTGGAACTGGGCTTGGTCGTCGAATTGCACATTGAGCCTAGTTACGGTGCCCAAGTCGCCCAAGTTCTGCGCGACATTCCCCAGACCGTGGCGATGATCGACCACTTGGCCGAGCCACATCTAGGTAGCGCAGTCGAGTACGCCGACATACTGGATCTGAGCTATGCTGACGCCGAAGTTTATATGAAGCTCTCTGGCTTCGGCCACTTCGCCCAAGACGCGCCACTGTACGAAAGCGCCAAGCCCTTTACGCGGCGCGTGATCGAAGCCTTTGGGCCGAAGCGCATAGTCTGGGGCAGCGGCACGCCAGCAATCGTCGATGCACATCTATCAGATTATGGAGAGGCCGAACGGGCGCTGGTAAAAGGGGGCAACTTGGCCCGATGGTTCAACAAATAAGGAGCAACACGTGAACGAAATCGAAACCTTTGAATTCGACCGCCAGGGCTACATCGTCATTGAGAACCTGCTGAACGAGACCCAAGTGGCCGCGCTGGCTGAAGCCGTTGATGAGCTGGAAGAACACGCGCTCGCGCACGTCACCCAACCGCCGCGCAAGCAAAGCGGCTGGGGAGCCAACTACCACGCCAATCCCGAGCGCGGCTACCACACCAACGGCGAGCGGGCCGAGGGTAAGACCCTCATGATCGAAGACTACTGGAACGCCAACCCGGCCTTTGACGTTTTGCTCGACCACCAGCCGACGATGAACTATATCCACGGCATCGTCAAACAGCGGCCGACGATCAACAACTCCGAGATCCGCATCCGCTATCGAGGCAACGCCACCGGCTGCCACGGCGGCACCGCTTCAGCCAGTCAAAAGTACCGCTACAGCTACACCGACCACGGCATCGACTGCATGATGGTGCGAATGGTCTATTTCATCCACGACTGCACCAACGAGCAGGGGGCCTTTTGCGTGGTGCCGGGAACGCACAAGACCAACCTGCCCTCGCCCCACAGCAACGATCCCGATGAAGACCCCGACATGGTCGGCCTAGAGGTCAAAGCCGGCGACGCGATTCTCTTCACCGAGAACTTGCGCCACGGCGGCTTCACCAACCGCTCTGAGCAGACGCGCAAAACCCTGCACGTGGGCTACGGCCCGTATTGGATGATGTCGCAAAACATCGCCACCATGGATGAAAAGCAGCACATCACCCCGGAGACCTTCGCCCGCTTCACAGAAGCGCAACGAGACTTGTTCCGGGCCTATCCACCCCAAAGCTAAGTCGGAAATTCCTCGTAGTAGCGGTCAAAGGCCGCAGGCGTGCCGCAGATGTAAAGCGCGTCCTCAGGCTCAAGCACCAACGAAGCCGGAATCTCCATGAGCACCTCGCCAGCCCGCTCGACCGCCACCACCGAGCAGCCCGTGCGCTCGCGGATGCGCGCGGCGAGCGGATGCCGCCCGGCGAGAGGGCCGGGCCGCAGCTTGACCATCTTGATCCGGGGCTTGTGCGAAACCATTTCCCCGAGGACGTGATGAACCAGCAACTGGCCGGCGACCTGGCTGACCGAGAGCGCAAAATCAGCGCCAGCGCGCTGCACCCGGTCGGCGTTTTCAACGTGGGACACGCAGGCCAATAGGGGAATCTCCGGGACGTGATCGCGCACCACCGCCGCGGCAAACAGGGCGGCCCCGTCGCTGTCGAGGGCGAGGATGACGACCCGCGCCTCCGCAATGGCAGCACGGTCCAAGACGCGCACGTCGAGCACGTCGCCGACCACATCGACTCCGTCGCTGTCGGTTTCATCGACGACCTGCACATCCTCGCCCGCAGCGTGGAGAATCTCGACCAGCTTTTGCCCGACATCGGCAAAGCCAATCACCACAATCGGTCCCTGCTGGGTAATCGGCCGGGCCATGTCGTTTAACCGGTGAATACTCTCGGGCGTGCCGACCGCCACCAGAATGGTTCCGGGCTCCAGCTTTTCCGCCGCGGCTGGAGGCGAACCGAGCGCGTCGTCCGCCCACTGCCCAACGATGTGGGCACCAGTCCGAGTGTACAGCTCGGTCTCGGCCAAGGTGCGGTTGGCGAGCGAGCTTTGGTCGTGAACGCGCAGTTCGGCCACTTCGAGCAGCGAGTCGAGCGGCTCTACCCCCGCCACCCGCGGCCCGATCTTCGCGCTAGCGCGGACGGCGATCGCCGCAGCGAGAACGTGGTTGGGGGTAAAGGCTGCGGTCGCGCCCGCCAACAGCATAGGGCCACGGCGCTGGGGGTGTTCGATCATCGCCACGATTGGACCGGCAAAACCGGCCTCGCGAGCGCTGAGCGCAAACAGGGCATTGTCGTCATCTGGGCCGTTGGCCACCAGCGCCTTGGCCTTGGTCAACTGCCGCAGGTCCAGCGTCTCTGCTGCTAGGTGCGCATGCACGACCTGCACATCAGCACTGGTCTGGAGCTGCCGCGCTGTCGCCTCGTCCTCTTCGATCACCACCATTGGCAGGTGCCGACTCGCAAGCTCTTCTATTAGGGTCTCGACCTCCGGCCCGTATCCATAGATGACTACGGCGTCCTCTACCGCGGGCAGGGCGCGGTCGGCTAGGTTTTCATCGACGAGCGGGGTACTGAACTTGTCGATCTGAAACACCCCAAGGTGGGTGTCTCCTCCATGCGCCACCCGGCCTTCCAGGAGGACCGAGCAGCCCTTGAGCGCCAGCGGCGTGAAGAGATTTAACAGGAACGCGGTGAAGATCAAAATGGTAAAGGTCTCCTGACCGATCACTCCTTGCGCCAGGGCCAGCGCGGCTAAGATAAACGCCATCTCGGCACGGCCGCACATGCCCACACCCACCGTCAGCGCCTCTCGCCAAGGCATACCAATGCGCAGCGCCATGCCACCGGCACTAAGCACCTGCCCAGCAATGACCGTCACTGCTAAAAGCGCGATAAACGCCACGCTCGACGCGCTAATGTCAAACGAAATGGAAAAGCCCAGCGAGATGAAGAAGATCGGCCCGAGGAACGAATAGGCAATGCCATACGCGCGATCGTTTACCACCTTGACTAAATTGGGGTGGGCGACGCGCTCCTCAAAGAAAAGACCCGCCAAGTAGGCACCCAAGATCATGTGCAGCCCAATGGCCTCGGCAAAAAGGCCGGCGGCAATGGCGGCCAACAGCACGAAGGTGAAGCCCTTGCCACCTTCGGCGCGGAAGGGCAGGGTGAGTCGGGGATAGACAAAGGTGCCCAACAGCAGCGCGACTGCGAAAAATCCCACCACCTTGCCCAAGTTGACGGCTAGATCCAAAGGGGCAAAGGTGCCGCCGGAGAGTGCGCCGATCACTAAGCTAAAAAAGATCAAGGTCAAAAGGTCGTTGATGATGCAACTGGCGACGACGATCCGCGCAATGCGCGTATCGGTCAACCCCAAGTCCTTGAAGCTTTTTAGGGTGATTACGACTGCGGTAGCCGTTCCAATGATCAGCCCCACAAAGACGGAGGCAGCCAGATCCAACCCGAAGAATTGGGCGACGGCAAAGCTGACGGCAAAGGGCACTGCGGCCCCTGCTATCGCCACCCCCAGCGAGCGCTTGAGCGCGGCGAAAAACTCGTTGGGCTGGGTCTCCACCCCGGCGTGGAACATCAGAAAGAAGATGCCGATCTCGGCCAACAACTGAATGGCCTCGTCCGGCTCAATCCAGCCGAACACCGCCGGCCCCACCAAGACCCCGACGATCAGTTCGCCCATCACCGTCGGCAGGCCCAGCGGCCGCAAGGTCACGGCCACCAGCCAAATCCCGGCGAGCAAGATGAGTAAGTCGAGCGCTACATTGTGCATGAGCGGAGTCCCTGCGCGTTGACTGCTTCAGTTGATGATGCAAACAATAAAAAGGGATTCTGCGTGCATTGGCAAAATTGCACTTGGGAGCCTCGGGGTGGTAATTGTGCATGTTCGTGCGTTAATTGAAACGGCGGTGCCTTAAACGTGAATCAAAACGCTCCCAACATCCATCCCCGCGAAGTGCGCCAAGCCCTTGCGTGGTTTGCTGGCGTCCTATGGCGCGGCGCGCCTTGGGCCATGGCCGTCGGCGTCTGCGGGCAATTCCTGCCAGCCTTTTTGCCCGCCGCGAGAATCCTAGTCATCAAAGAACTCGTCGATGGCGTCCACGCGGTGTACGGCCAAGGGGCCGCGGGGTTTGCGGTCGTAGTGCCGCTACTAACTTGGTTGGCTGGGCTGCGGCTGTTGGAGGCCATGCTCGCGGCCGTGCGAGGACACGCGGGCGCGGCCGTGCGGGAGAAGACGAGCTGGCAGTTGCAAGAGCGAGTGCTCGAACAAGCAGCGCGGGTGGGGCTGAACGAGTTTGAGTATCGGGAATTTTTCGACCGCATGCAGCGGGCGCTCCAAGCGGCGTACTTCCGAGCCTACGGCATCTTCCGCGACGCGATGTCCACGCTCGAAAGCGCGATTGTGCTCTGCACTTTGATCGCGCTCTTTGCGACCGGGCACTGGTCGATCCCGCTGGTGCTGTTCTTGGGCACGGCCCCGATTTTCTACACCCAAATGCGGCGCGGCCGCGAAATCTACGCGCTCTTCCACGAACAGACGCCCGAGCAGCGCCGCGCCGAGTACTTGGTGGGTTTGGTGACCGACCGCGACGCCGCCAAGGAAATCCGGCTCTACGGGTTAGGCGACTTCCTCGTCCGCACTTGGGAGAATCTAGCCCAGACGCTCCGCCGACAGCGCTTCCGGCTAACCTTGCAACAGCAGCGCTACTTGTTCGGCGGGCGGCTCAGCGGGATCGGCTCGGCGCTGTTGGCGCTGGTCATTCTGCTCTATCAAGCGGCCTATGGTGCTCTGACCTTGGGCGGATTTTTCGCCCTAGCCGAGACCATCGTGCGCTTCCAAGGCACCCTCTTCCAGATGCTGCGGCAAATGGGCGATGTCTTTGAGCAGGCGCTCTATATCCGCGACTTGCGCTCGTTTGTGGAGTCGCCGACCGAGCAGGGAGTGGGCTGGGAAGAGCTACCCGAGCGGCCGCTAGACATCGTCGTCGAGGGGGTCGGATTTGCCTACGGCGACGGCCCCTCGGTACTCAACCGGGTCTCGCTGCGGCTCAGGCCCGGGGAGAAGCTGGCGTTGGTAGGTACCAATGGAGCTGGCAAGACTACCTTAGTCAAGCTGCTCTTGGGGCTGTATCCGCCGAGTGAGGGCCGGGTGCTCTACAATGGGGTAGATGGACGCCAGCTCAACCCGGAAATCCTGCGGCGGCGCTGTGCCGCAGTATTCCAAGACTTTGTGCAATATCAGCGCACGGCGCGGGAGAATATCGGCTATGGGCAGGCTGAAGAACTGGACGATCAGGCCCGGGTGGAGCAGGCGGCGCTGGCCGGCGGGAGTGCGCCAATAGTAGCGGCGCTAGCCGCCGGCTACGACGCGACCTTGGGGCGCTACTTCGAGGGCGGACAAGACCTATCGCGCGGGCAGTGGCAGAAGCTGGCGCTGTCGCGCGCCTATTTCCGCGACGCCCAGCTTCTGGTCTTCGACGAGCCGACTGCGGCGCTGGACCCACGGGCCGAACTGGAACTCTTTCGCCAGTTTCGCGCCTTGAGCGAGGGCAAGTCAGCCGTTTTCGTCTCGCACCGCATGGCCTCGGCCCGGGTGGCCGACCGCATCATAGTCCTCGACGAAGGCCGGGTGTTGGAGGAGGGAACCCACGACGAGCTGATGGCGCGTAGGGGCGAATACGCGCGGATGTTCGCACTACAAGCGCAGAGGTACCAATGAGCCTGTTGCCCAAAATGCTCAAAGAGGCGCTGCAAGTCCATCCCTTGGGGGTGGGTGGATTGGCGGCGCTGGCGCTGGTTAGCTCCCTGCTGCCAGCGGTAGAACTGTGGCTAACCGGACGGATCGTCGATGAGTTGGCCGCGGTGTTGGGCGAGGGACGGGCGGCTTTTTTACAGGTCCTGCCTTGGGTCGGCGGATTTTTCGGCACGCTCTTTGCCTATATGCTGCTCGATATGGCGCGGGCGGTTTTGCAGGTCGATGTGCAGGAAAAAATCGGCGTGCGGATCCAGCGCCGAGTCATCGACAAGGTGCAAAAGGTCGAGTTGGCCAGCTTTGAGCATCCCTCGTTCTACGATGCGCTCAAGCGGGCCAACGAGGACCTGAGCGGCCGGCTCCTGAGCCTGCTCAATGTGGTGCTAGACGTCGTCGGCGCACTCGGGGGGCTAGGGGCGATTGTAGCCGTGCTGCTGACCGGGCACTGGGCGCTGGGACCACTGGTGGTTATCGGTTCGGTGCCGGGGGTGTGGGTGATGATGCGGATGAACAAGAAGACGCACTACGTCTATCGCGAGCGCACGCCGCAATACCGCGAAACAGCCTATTTCCGCGACCTGATGACCAAGCGCGAGGAGGCGATGGAGGTGCGGCTGTTCACCCTGCGAGACCATCTGCTCGACACGTGGCGCGAGAAAGCAGTCGCCCTAGCAAAAGAGCGGCGCGGGCTA
Source organism: Candidatus Latescibacterota bacterium (assembly GCA_022827835.1). Lineage (GTDB taxonomy): Bacteria > Latescibacterota > UBA2968 > UBA8231 > UBA8231. The sequence continues at coordinate 271,613 of JAJEIO010000061.1, read as the reverse complement.
GAGACCAAACAGGCGTGGCTCGGCGGGCTGACCTCCAGCATTGACGGCTGGGCCTACGTAAGCTGCCTGACGATCCTCGCTTGGATGGTGGCCGGGGCACAACTGACGATTGGCCAATACGGGATGCTGACGCGGGCGGTGCAGCAGTTTACTTGGCGGCTCGAAGGGATCATGCGCTCGCTGGGCACGCTGCACGAAGAGTCCCTTTACTTGGGGGACCTCTATGAGTTTTTCAGCTTGGTGGCCCCCGAGGAATCCGCCGGGCCGCCGACCGACGCGAGCAGGACGCTGGCCGGGGAACGCCTGTCGCTGCGCTTTGACAAGGTGTCTTTTCACTATCCGGGCGGCGAAGAGGTGCTGACGGACATCGACTTGGCAATCCGCCCAGGCGAGCGGATCGCACTGGTCGGCGAAAACGGAGCCGGCAAAACTACCTTGGTCAAGCTGATGATGGGACTGTACCAGCCGACGAGCGGACAAATCCTGCTCGGCGACAAGCCGCTACCAGAATGGCCGCGAGAGCAGGTGCGGCGGCTTTTTGCGGCCGTCTTCCAAGACTTCGTGCGCTTCCAGTTTTCCGTGCGCGACAACATCGCCTTCGGGGCATTGGGCGAACAGGCGACCGTCGAGCAGGCGGCCAGATGGGCGGGGGCGGCCGAGTTTATCGCCGAATTTCCAGATCAGTACGAGACTCTACTGGGCAAGGAACTGGGGGGCACAGATTTATCGACTGGACAGTGGCAGAAGCTGGCGACGGCGCGAGCGCTGGTGCGGACGGCCGAGTTCGTGGTGCTAGACGAGCCGACCGCGGCCCTAGACCCCAAAGCCGAAGCCGAAGTCTATCGTCACTTTGGGGAGATGACCCGGGGCAAAGCCTCGGTATTGATTTCGCACCGCCTCGGTGCCGCGAGGATCGCCGACCGGATCTTGGTGCTCAAGGGAGGACGGCTCATCGAGGAGGGGACGCACGAGGACCTGATGCGCAAAGGCGGCGAATACAGCCGCTTGTTCAGCCTACAAGCTCAGTGGTACGAGTAAGGGCTAGCGCCGTCGGCCTCTGCGGAACCTGCCGCGCGGGCGCGCAGGACGGTCGGTCATTTCCTCGACTACCATGTCTAAGCCCTTGAGATTTTGCCCGTTGAGCATGTCGATGGCCTCGCGGGCCGCGGCCTTGCTGGGCATGTCGATTTGGCCCCAGCGGCGACGCGGATCAATGGTAGCAGCGGCGACGGCCCCGAACAACTCAAACAGCGTACGGAGGTCGTCTTCGGTGGTGTCAGCAGATAAATTATCGACGCGAATCTTCATCTAAACTCCAAAAATAAAAGGGAGTGATGTAGTGTACATCACCCCCTCTTGCACTATATAAGGCCAAAGCCTAAAGTGCTATGACGCTCTCAGCCGCCGGGCCTTTCTTGCCCTGGACGACTTCAAACTCCACTTGCTGCCCATCGGACAAGGTGCGGAAACCCTCGGCCTGGATCGCGCTGTGATGGACGAAAACATCTTCGCCGTTCTCGCGCTCAATAAATCCGAAGCCCTTCGCGTCGTTGAACCATTTTACGGTTCCCTTCTCGCGATCTGCCATAAGTAAAATCCTTTTGCAATGTGCGGTTAGAGCAGAACGTGCGAATAACTTTGAGTAGGAATCTACTGCTTCAGGCTTTTCGGTAGGAGAACTACATCAGGCCCGGGGGTAGGATCTACGCGAATCCGAACGACTGCCAACGTGGTTCAAAATGCCCCTACAACTATTGCAGAGACAAACGATGGGGTAAATATAGTCAATCTCAGCCGCAGCACAAGCAACTAATTCGCCGGCCGCTGGGCCATCCAACCCACCCCTACTCTTCCAATCCTTCGTTTGGCATTGGCACTGCGGCCTCTATATTAAAGGAATTCAAAGGGATAGACGACCTCCATCCCGTTTATCCCGCCATCAACATCGCACTAATGGAGATAAACGGCCCATGAGCGCAACCGGACCGGGGTTTGCCGCCGAAGACCTAAGCCTCTTCGCACGGATGCAGCGCGTTTTTTACGCGCCGAGCACAGCTTTTGCCGCGGTGCGCGGCCAAGAGAGCGCCCACGACTGGCTGCTGCCAGTCCTCTTGGTTTGCGCGGTGGGGGTTGGCTGCTATAACCTGACCCTCGACGCAGGAGCACCAGCCGTCCAGGAGCAGCTAGAGGGCTTGGACGAGACTGAGCGGCAGCAAGCAGAGGCGCTCCAAGCGCATGGCTGGATGGTGGTCCCGGTGGGGCTCTTTTTCTCCCTAGTCGTGGTCGGGGGCGTGCTTTTGATGCTGGCACGCTCCGTTTTCCAAGCCGAGGTTAGCTACCGGCAAATGTTGGTCGTAAAAGCGTATGCGCTGTTGGTGGTGGCCGTCGAGTGGGTGGTGCGCGTGGTGCTGGTGCTGGCAACCGGCGACATCGGGGCCCATCTGGGGCTGGGCCTCTTTTTGTCCGAGGAAGCCGCAGCCACGTTTGGCGGCCGGATTCTTACGGCCCTCAATCCCTTTGACCTGTGGCAGATTGGGATCATGGGCGTCGGCTTGAGTGCGCTGGCCGACGCGCCCGTGCGCAAGGCAACCCTCTCTCTTGGGCTTTTGTGGCTAATCTGGATATTCGGCGGAGTCTTCATCGAGGTCATCAGCCAAAGCGCCCCTCCGCCACCTCCGCAATAAACGCAGCACCCTCCCTTGCGCCGATCCTAAGCGTTTTTTTACACGGGCTTGAGTAATGCTTAACGATAGAGTCAACTCGGTCGTCGCGGCAGCGGTTGCGGTTTTGGCGACCTTCATCTATCCCGTTGCGGTCCGCGGAGACGGAGAAACCTTGCTCGAATCCTTGTTGCGCCCCAATCCCATCTGCGCCCCCGTACTCGCGGCTGCCGCCAAGCACGAGGTGCAGATCCTCTACACGCAAATCGACCGCGACGCCGCCAACCGACCGCATTTCATCCGGCACGAGTATCGCGTCAATCCCGAGGATTATTTTTATCCGGCGAGCACAATCAAGCTAGCGGGTGCCCTGCTGGCGTTGGAGAAGCTCAATCAATTGGGCATTGTGGGCGTGGACCGGCATACGCCCGTCCGCATCGACAGCGCGTACAGCGGCCAGACCGAGGTGCGCGAAGATCCAACCGCACCAGATGGACTGCCCACCATCGCCCACTACATCCGCAAGCTCTTCGCCGTCAGCGACAACGACGCGTACAACCGGCTCTACGAGTTCGTGGGGCAGCAGCGGATGAACGAAGGGCTGTGGGAGAAGGGGTACCGGGATGTGCGCCTGACGCACCGGCTCGCCATCGCTCGCTCGCCCGAGGAAAATCGGCATACAAATCCGCTGGCTTTCTACCAAGGCGACCAAGTCCTCTACCAGCAGCCGATGCTAGTCAATCCGCATACGTGGCGCGCGCCCGCGCCGATTCCCAAGGGCGAGGGACACATCCAAAACGGGGAGTTGGTCGCCGCGCCCAAGGATTTCGCCGGATCGAATTACATGTCGGTGGAAGTGTTACAAGACCTACTGGTGGCGGTGTTTTTCCCCGAGGAGTTGCCCGCAGAGAGGCGCTTTGACCTGCGTCCCAACGACTACCGCTTCCTCTACCGCGCCATGTCCATGTTGCCCCGCGAGTGTCCCCATCCCCAGTACGACCCGAAAAAGTACTACGACAGCTATGTAAAGTTCTTCCTATTCGGCGACAGCAAGGCACCCATGCCCGACTCGGTGCGGATTTTCAACAAGGTGGGATTGGCTTACGGATATGTGACGGACAACGCCTATATCGTCGATTTCGAGCACGGGGTCGAGTTTTTGCTAACAGCCGTGGTGCTAGTAAACGAGAACGGCATTTTTAACGACGGGGCCTACGAGTACGACGAGGTAGGGCTGCCGTTTTTGGCCGAACTAGGCCGAGTTATCTATGCGTACGAGTTGGAACGGAAACGGGCGCATCAGCCAGATTTGAGCAAGTGGCGGATCAACTACGGGCCGTGAGCAGCTAGAGATCTGTTGACAAAATGCACACATTGTGTGATAATCAGCGTACATGAGCAGCTTCGACTGGAACGCGGAGAAAAACCAACAACTCGCCGAGCAACGAGGGATTTCATTCGAGCGCGTCGTCTCTGCGATTGAGCAAGGCGGTCTGGTGGATGTGCTGGAGCATCCGAACCAAGAGCGCTATCCGGGGCAGCTAATCTACGCCGTAGATATAGAGGCGTACATTTACCTCGTCCCTTTCGTGACAGAGGCGGACGGCACGCGATTCCTGAAGACAATTATCCCCAGCCGTAAGGCGACGCGCGATTATCTGAGGAGAAGACCATCGTGAAGGACAAAATGAACGCGGAAGAGCGGGAAATTCTAGATGGGTTCGAGCGGGGCGAGCTCCGCTCCGCTCCTATAGCTGAACGCGAACTCCAAGAGGCACGTCAGGCGGCCCGCAATACGTTCAACAAGACCCGGCGAGTGAATCTGCGCATGACGGAACGCGACTTCAATCTCGCTCACTCGCGGGCGCGAGAAGAGGGGATCCCCTATCAGACGCTACTGTCCAGTGTCATCCACAAGTACCTGTCCGGCCGACTAACCGAGAAGAGCTAGCTCGGTGATGGGCTACTCCCGGTGGATTCGGGTCGTGCCCCCTATATCCCATTAGCCCCTGTTTCCCGGCGGCGATCCATTGCCGAGCATCGCGCTGATAAAGAGAAACTTCAGCGGCTTGTCGCCAACATTGCGGTGCTTGTGAAAGACATTGCGCGGCAGGAGCACGCAGTCGCCCGGCCCCAGTTGATAGGTCTCATCTCCCACCTCAACTTCGATATCGCCTTCTAAGATGTAAAAGGCCTGCTCCTGATCGGCGTGAGCGTGGCCGTCACCTGAGACTCCACCCGGCTCGTACTCGTTGGTGTGGATTACTAGCCGCTCGGTATTTATAGCGGCCGGTCGCTCCTTCCGACGCACTCCAGGGCCAAGTATAACCCGCGAGATACCGCCGGGATGGCCGTGATTTTCAGCCGGTTGGCCAAAGCAATCTCGCACTCTATAGGTATCGCCCATCCTCCGTCCTCCATTTGATCGTTAGGAAAGTCCCGCTGGCAATAGCACCAACTCTGGCACATAGGCCCGCGCTGGCAGCGCCGCAACAAAGAGACAGGCATCGGCCACATCCTGCGGCATCAACGCTTGGGCCATCACCTCCGGTGGAGTGGGTACCGGCCGCTTGAGCACCAGCGGCGTGTCGGTCAACCCCGGAAAGATCACACAGGTGCGGATGCCGTTCTCCTTCTCCTCTTGGAAGGTGCCGTGGGCCAATCCGACCATCCCGTGCTTGCTCGCCTGATAAGAGACCCCAGAGACATCCGGCTGCTGCACACAACCGCTCGACACGTAAATGATCAATCCGCTGCCCTGCTCGCGCATCACTGGCAATGCGGCCTGGGTGCAGTGAAACGCCCCTGTCAGATTGGTGCCGAGCATCATTTCCCAAGTCTCCTCAGTGAGCACCTTTAATGCGCGATCCGGGATATTGGTCCCCGTCACATAGGCCAGGATATCCACCCGGCCATACGCTGCTACCGCCCGCTGGACCAATGCTTCTGCAGCCGCCTTGTCCCGCGCGTCGGTGGCGCACGCCAAGGCGTTTTCACCTAACTCCTCAGCCAGCGCCTCCAGTTTGCCGCCGCTGCGGGCAGCCAGAACCACTCTTGCCCCGGCTTCGACATAAGTTTTCGCCGTCGCCTCACCCATCCCGCTACTGGCACCGACGACGATCGCCACTTTTCCTGTTAGATCTGCCATGTATCCCTCCTGCAAGGCTTAACGCATAAATTCCTCTGGTGCCAATACGCCAGCCGTAAACCGGATCCGACCAATCGCGCCCTTAAACCAACACACGCGATTCAACCGCACTCCAATCGACGCCCGGCCCCCTGTTAACGGGGCAAAATCAATCGGTCCACTCGCCTCTTCAACGCCATTGACAAAGTTGGTTTCATCGCGCCCGTCGCAGGTCAGCGCTAAATGGTACCACTCCCCCACGGGATGCAGGTGGCCTTCGTTTAACAAGGCCCGGTCCGAGTCTCCCGAGCTGATAAAGGTGTCGAGATACCAGTACCCGGTCCCGGTCAGACGCGTCTCGAAAAGCACGCGGTCCCCGTTGGCTTCCCCCAAATGCAAGAAGCGCTGCTCGGCCAACCCACCTTCATCGGGCCGGAAATAAAGTTCAATGGTAAAAGCCTCCAGCCCAGCGAGGGGATTGGTCCCGATAAACAACGCATCCCCCACCCCGTCGAACTCGATGGCAGGTCCATAGGGACCCGCGATTACGGCGGGTCGCCCACTCACGTCGAGTTTATTGTCGCCCAACTGCTCTAAATTATCCAACTCCCATACAATCTCCATAATGCCTCCTATCTAGGCTTCTTCCCCACTTCCACCCCCTGCACCCCAAACACTTCTTCGAGAAAATTCTGCCCCATAAGCTCGTAGCCAGTGGCGTCTGGATGAAGGTTGTCCGGCAGATATTCGGCGAGGCTTTCGTCAAAGAGCTTGAGACCGTCTATATAATAGATGTTCTCGTCGCCGCGCCTTTTGAACGACTCCACAGCTTCCGCAACTTCGACGCGCATCTGCTCCAGCGTTAGGCCGACCGCATTGGGCGTGGTCTCTCGATCGTGGCCCCAAATCGGCGAGCAGACCGCAAACGGGGTGTGGGGATGGCCGTCGCGGATGGTGGCAATGGTGCCGAGGACGGCCGGGCGGAAGGCGCGCGGGCCAAGGCTAGCGGCACCGTAAATGTTGATGCCGATCTTGACCGAGATGAAGTCCGCCGGCAGGTCGCGGATCAGCCGGGCAATGAACGGGTCGGCGTGGCACTGGCCGCCAAAGCCCAGCGACGTGAGGTTGAAGTCTCGGGCGCGAGCTACCACCCCAGGCCAAGTGGTGGCGGGCGATCCCGCAGTGCGGCAGTGGGTGATGGAGCTGCCATACGCGACCCACTTCAGCCGAGTGTCTTCGCTTTTTTCGCAATGCGCTCCCTCGGGCAATGCAATGTGGCGCACGGCGACGGGCATGGCTGGCGACAGCCAAATCTCCACGGATTTCTCTCCCGCCGGCAAGCCTTCGAAGCGCACCCCAGTCGCGCCAGCCGCATACGAAGCGGTAGCCACAATCTGCCCTCCGATACACAGGTCAAAACAGCCATCTTCAGCGAGCGGCTCGCAGCCGACGACCAATTCCTCGGCGTCCGTAGCCAAGCGCACGCGCACGCCCGAAGGCATCTCAGCCCGCCCGGCAAGGCCGCTCTCCCCGGGCGAGTACAGGTCCAAATCCCTGTGGGGAATGCGCCAAGGCTTGACCCAGCCCGGCCCCTCTTTGAGTGAGAGGGTTCCACTCCACGTCAGGCGGGGATCTGTAGCAGGAATGACGGGCATAAAAAATCCTTTCTGGCTCAGCCGGTGCGCGGCCGCACCACGGTTTCGCCGTCGGCTTCCACCAGCGGCCGGTTGTAGATATAGGGAGGTTCGAGCACGGCCTGTTGCGCCTCGGTCAGCTCGCTTACCCATTCAGGCTGGCTAGTCTGGTACGTTCCCCCGGCAAAGTGCAAATACTTGGGCGAGTAGCGGTAGAGCAGGGAGCGCCGCTCGTGCTCGGCTGTCCACGGGAGCGTGCCGTGCAGAGTCGCCTCGTTGAAGATGACCATGTCGCCGGTCTTGCAGGGGACGTTGTACACGACCTCGCGGTGCTCCTGCCAGTGGCAAATTTTTTGCGGCAGCGGGAAGTTGGCCTTGTGGCTGCCTGGGATCACGCACAGCCCGCCGTCCCCCTCATTGACGTCGGCGAGTTGGAACTGGCAGACGATCATGCCGCAGCGCATCTGGTCGTTGGAATACGCGTAGTACTGCGCGCCGTTGAAGTGGCGGCTGGTCGAGCCGTGGAGGATCAGGCCCTCGGCACCCTTGCCGCCGCAGAGCATAAAGGGCGAGTGGTCCATCTTCCAGCCGCGGCCAAACAGCGCGTCGAGATAGGGGATGAGCTTTTTGTGCGCCAACAGGGCGCGGAAGGGCAGGCAGTGGGGTTTTTCCCATTCGAGCATCCCCGTGAACATACCGCGCCGCCGGCCTTCGAGCGCGTCGCTGCCGCCGGTATTGTGATTGCCGTCTTCGCCGCGCTTGTCTTCATTCGCGTCAAAAGCCGCGTTGAGTGCATCGACTTCGTCAGGGGTGAGGAAGCCGGGGACCTTCAAGAAACCCTGTAGGTCGAAGAGAAATTTCTCCGTGTCATTCATTTAGTAATACGTCTCCGCGTTGTGCACTGGGTCGTAGCCGACTTCGCGCCGGGGCATTTCAATGTCAAAGATGTTATAGGTGTTGTCCGAGATCGCAAAGTAATGCGCGCCGCTGGGTAGGTCGCCGGCGCAATGCCGCTGGAAGCAGGCGTGGACTAGGCGGGCGGCGTCCTCTTGGTGGCACCAGACGGCAAAGTAGCCCCGTTCCGCTACGTGGACGTTATTTTCCGCGTTGACGCCGCCCCAGCGCATGGCAACCGCACTGTGTCCCAAGGCGGCGATCTTTTGCGCCCACTCCTCCACATGGGCTTTTTCGCGTCCGTAGTCATTGATCGGATGCGCAGGCACGGCCGCAGAAATCCGCTCGGGCCAATCGATAATCTCGTCGAACTGCCGCTCGGCCAAGGTCCAAAAGAAGCCCGGCTGGTTAAAGTCGTACAGCCCATCCACCGCGTGTACCGAACTGGAGCCGACGATCATCGGCGGCTCATCTTGGGCCAATACCGCCTCAAAAACCAAGTCGGTCATCCGGTGCATGGCCGCCAAGTCTCCGCAACGGGCCAGATAGACGACCAAGTCGTACCCGGGGATCAGCGCGCGAAATTCATCCGGCGATTCCATAATATCGAGATCGATAAAATCCCCTCCGGCATCCGGCTCGGTCGCCTTGTCTGGCGCGCCGGGCAAATCCACGGACACCATGCGGTAGCGCGGATCGAGTCGCGGCATATAGGTCCGCAGGCCCGAGCCAATCGTGCCGCGCCCGCCGATGAGCAAAACCTTGTATTCTGACGCCACTAGCTCTCCTTTCGCATTGAGATGAAAATTAGCTGGCTTGGTAGGTACGTGCAACGGCGCGTCGCAGCCTGTTATGCTATAATGGATAGGTCTCTACTTGACATTATAGCGGCTTAGTGGCCGTCTTTGTCAAGTTGTGATAAGTGCAGGCCCTGCGGCAAGAAATAGCGGATCGTGAAAGATGACAGGATTGACGCAAACAGCAGCCGATGCGGCGGACCCGGCATTTGCGGCGGTCGTCCCAACCTGGGATGAACTGGCCAAGGTGGGCTTTGAATCGCTCAAATCCTACCAGCACTGGTGTCGGCTCAGCGGCATGGACGACGGCCTAGATCAGGAGCAGCCCGCTAACTGGCTGGAGCACCACTTGGCCGAGGCACTAGCGCCTAAGCGTCCGCTAACGGAGAAACGCCAGCAGACCCTAGCGCAACTCGCCGCCGGCGAGCTCCCCTGGAAGGGCTTTGTCGTAGAATGGCTCGGGCAAGACGCAGAGGCACACAAGGCGTTCCAACGCCTGATTTTCCACGTCGATGGATTCATGAATGTGATAACGGCCAAAAGCATCTATAGATCGGGGCCTTATCGACACCTAATCCATTGTCTTTTGGCCTTGGCTCGTCACCACCACCACTGGATTCGCCCCCTAGAGGAGTGGCGCTGCGTCTCCCCCAAAGGCGGCCATCCCCGGCGCAGCGACCAAGTTTTCTCGCTGGCGTGCTATTTATTGGCGCGTTACCCCGTGCCCAATGCCATGGTTTCGGCTTGGTTCGGGGGCGTCGAAGAGCAGGGGTTGCGGCAGCAGGAGTGGTTTATTCACATAGCCTCTGGCGGTAGCATCCGCGACTTGGACGCGCCTGTCAAACTGACGCGGCGCATGGCCCATCTCTTTCAGCGCTCGCCGCAACTAGGCAGCGTCGAAAAGAGCATGCGCTGGGCGCAGGTCCTCGGCATGGGCGGCAATGGGCCTCTGGCGCAGGCGACCCTCAAGACCCGCCTGGGGCGCAATTTCGAAAACGACGAGTTCTGGAGTACAGTGGTGCTTTTCCTAGTCAACAACGCGATGCTGGACCCGACTTGGGTGGGGCCGCTTGTCGATTATGTCCACAACATGAAATTCGCCCCGCGCCGCACTGTGCAGGAGGGCGGCGGTTTGGAGGAAGGGCCACCGCCGCAGCCCAATTTCACCATGAAGGGCCGCAGCGCCACCAAGCTCCTGCGCCAAGTCGAGGCTTGGCACGGTCACTTGAGCCGCGAAGAATACGTCAATTTTCAATCTTGGCAGCCGTGTGGGATCCGGCCGTGGGAGTTGGAGGACGAGACGGACGAACTGGGCAAGGTGCGGTGGATAGTGCAGGAGTTGTTGTCGAGTTGGGAGCTGGCCGCCGAAGGCCGGGCAATGCACCACTGCGTGGTTTCGTATTCAGACCAGTGCGCCGACGGCAACACCGCGATCTGGTCAATTTGCGCGCTGCAAGACGGAGCCGAGGAACGGGAGCACGTGCTGACGGTCGCGCTGGACATCAAGAGCCGGACGGTGACTCAGGCGAGGGGGCGCTACAACGCAGTGCCCAACAAACCGCCGAAGTCTGGGAAGGTTCGCAGCGAGGTACAGGGCGGTTACTTGCGCTTGTTGAACCGCTCCGAACACGTCATGCAAGAATGGATGCAGCGCGAGCGCTTGCGTCGCGACGATTGATCAGCCTTAGACGCAGACGCTTCAGTACGCCCAATCCTCGTGTGCGAGCGGCTGCTGATTCAGTTCGTCCCGATGAACGCGCCACTGCGGCATGAACCTATCCATCAGCTTCCGAAACCGCTCGTTGTGTCGGCGCTCGATCAAGTGGACCATTTCGTGGACGAGGACTAACTCCAAGCACGAAGTCGGCTTCTTAGCCAGTTCGAGGTTTAGCCAGATGCGCTTGGCTTCGATATTACAGGAGCCCCAGAGGGTTTTCATTTTCTTGATCCGCACCTCATCGACCATCACTCCAACCTTCTGTTCCCATTTGACGCACAGCTCTGGCAATTGGTCGCGGAGTTGACGGCGATACCATCGCTCCAGTACCGCCTCCCGTAAGTCCCGGTCTGTACCCGGACGAACGCGCAACGCCATCTTCGTATTACTGAGCAGACGAACCGCCGGTGGACCATCGTGCTCAATCACGTCGAGTCGATAACGCCGGCCCCGGAAGTAATGGCTCTCGCCGGTCACGAACTCGCGCTGGGACTGGCGATCCTGTTGGGCAAATTCAGCCCGCTTCCGGTGAATCCACCCCAAGCGCGAAATGACGGCCAAGCGCACGGCGTCATCGTCGAGCCACAGCGGGGCGGCCACTCGCACCCGACCGCTCGGCGGATAGACGCCTATGTGGAGGTTCTTGATGCTCTTGTGGACGACCTCTACCGGGATTCCGCGAATGTCGATGCGGTGGCCTCTAGCCTTAGTACTCACTCTGTGCCTTCACGATCTCAAATATCGCGTTCACGAGACTCTCGTTGCCGCCGAGTTCTGCGTGGATGGCGTTGCGGATCTCGCGTTCCTTGAGCCTGCTTCCCCTCCAGTCTGCCTTCTTCACCCGACGGATGGCGCGATCTAGGGCAAGTACCTTCGCCTCCCTGACATCGACGGGCGGCTCCGTGTCGAGTGGCTCTCGGGCTGTCGGAACTAGCACCACCAAGTTGTCGAACAGCGCCCTCAATGCCGGGCTGTTGATGCTGGCGGGATAGGACGCTTGGGTTTCTGGCCGACTGGTCTTTCTGGTCAGATCGACGATCTGCGCCAGATACGCCTTGTAGTCAATCGCCTCTTGCTTGCGTTGCCGGATCAGGGCTTCCAGTAACTCCGACATCTTCTCGTAGTACTTGGGATTGACTCCCGTCTCGTCTATAATGAGCCGCCGGACGTTGTTTTCAATCGTCTCAGCTACCGCCTCGCGGCTCTTGCGGATGCCTGCGGGCAGTTCCTCGACCGCCTTCTCCCCGCGCTCGACAATCAGTTGCACGAGCGTCAAATCGTCGAATCCCGATAGCTGCTCGCTCTCTTCGGCGCGGATGTACGTATCGAGCAGGTGCCGCATGGCTGGCTCGTACATCTTCAGATCGATGTAGTCGCCGCTGGCCAGCTTGATCTCTTGGCGCACCTTCTCGTAGTGATCCACTTCGGCTTTGATCTCCTGCGCTTCGGCATCGGAATAGCCGGCCTCACACATCTCGTTGGCTAAGTTGGCATAGGCACGCAGGAACGAGGCGACTTGTTTGTAGAAAGCCACGCGCTTCGGCTCGTTGTTTTTGAGTTGCCCGACGTTACCACTGTAGGCAGCGCAGAAGTAGTGCAAATAGGCCGCAGTGCGTGCGGCGGCTCGACTGGCTCGCACAGCGCCTTGGTCGCCTCGCGTGTCTCCTCCAGCCGCTCTCGTCCCTGCTGGAGCCGGTCCTTCAGCAAGCCCTCCACATCGGCCTTGTCGTACCCGTCGAATGCCTCGCCCGTGTAGTCCTCAATGGACTTTTCCAGCGACCGGAACAGGTCTTTGTAGTCGATGATGTAGCCGTATTCCTTGTCTTCGCCGTCGAGGCGATTGACTCGGCAGATCGCCTGGAATAGGCCGTGGTCCTGCATCTGCTTGTCGATGTAGAGATAGGTCGCCGATGGCGCGTCAAAGCCGGTCAGCAGTTTATCTACCACTATCAGGAGCTTCATCTGTCCCGGCTCGTCGATGAAGCGCTTTTTCACCTCCTGCTCAAAGCGCTCGATCTTGTGCATCGCCGCGTCTTCCGGCTCGTTGAAGTGCGCCGCCAGCATTTTACGGTAGGCGTCGTACTGGAGCAGCTTTTCCGTTAGCCCCTCGCCGGTCTCCTCGCCCTTGATGTCCGCTGGGGCCGGCCTGTACGAGGTGACGATGGCGCATTTGCCCGCCAGTTCAGTCTGCTGGAGCATGTCGAAGAATCGGCAAGCTGAGTTGATGCTGCCGGAGACGAGTATGGCGTTGCCTCGGCCGCTCTTGAGGCGGTCGCGCGTCTCCATGTCGAATAGGATGTCGGCGACGATTTTCTCTAGCCGATCCCGCGCACTCAGGACTCTTCTCATCGTGCCCCAGCGCTGCTTGAGCTGCGCCTTGGCCACATCCGTCAGCCCACGAGTTTTGATGTCGAACCACTGATCAATCTTGGCCTGCGAGGTGATGTTCTGGTCGATGTCGCGCGCCTCGTAGCGCAAGTCCAGCACCACGCCGTCTTTCACCGCCTCGTCGTACTTGTAAGCGTGGATGTACGGCCCGAAGGTCTCGACACTCTGTTGCTTGTCGCTCTTGAGTAGCGGCGTCCCGGTGAAGCCAATCATCATGGCCCCCGGCAACAATTCCTTCATTGCCTCGTGGAGCTTGCCGGACTGGGTGCGGTGGCACTCGTCTACGAAGACGAAGATATCGCCCTTGGCGTGAAAGTCTTTGGGCAGGTGGCTGCGAATGTCCTCGACGAACGTATCGACATCGCCTTCCTCTGCCGTGCCGAACTTGTGGATCAGCGAAGCGATCAGCCACTCGTCGTTGGTGTTGAGCACGCGCACCAAGTCGGCACCGCTCCTCGTGCGATGGATGTCCTCGCTGACGCCCTTGAAGACCTTCTCGATCTGCTCGTCCAGTTCGGTGCGGTCGGTGATGAGTAGTACCCGAGCGTCTGTGACGTGCTCGCGGATCCATTTGGCCAGCCAGACCATGGTCAGGCTCTTGCCGCTGCCTTGGGTGTGCCAGATGATGCCGCCCTCGCGGCGTTTCACACGGGCCTGCGCCGCCTTTACGCCGAAGTACTGGTTGTGGCGGCAGATCTTCTTGACGCCCGCGTCAAAGACGATGAAATCGTGGATGATCTCCAGCAGCCGCTCCTTGCCGCAGAGTTGGCTCAACTCCCGGAGCAGCGGATTGTCGTCAGCACTCGGGTGGGCCTCAGCTTCCTTCCAGTGCAGCCAGTACTTCTCCGACGTCTCGATCACCCCGTAGCGCAAGCCCTCAGTGTCGTTGCCCGCCATCACGAGTTGCACGGTGGAGAAGAACGGCTCGATGAATTCCTTCTTTTGGCTGTCGAGATTCTGGCGAATGCCCTCGGTCACTGACACCGTCGAGCGCTTCAATTCCAGCACCCCCAAGGCGATGCCGTTGACGTAGAGCACGAGGTCGGGCCGCTTGGTATTCTCTCCGCGGACCGTCACCTCCTCGGCGATGCCGAAGTCGTTGTTGCCGGGATTCTCCCAGTCGATCAGCCAGACCGTGACGTTCTGCTCGCCCACATCTGGCCGGACCTTCACGCCGTAGCGGAGCAGGCCATAGACCTCGCGGTTGGCGTCGTAGAGTGTCTTGCTGCCGCCGAGCCCCGCTGCTTTGTTCAACTCGAACAGCACCCTGTCGATGATCTTGTCGCTGTGCCCTTGGCGCTTGAGCCAGCCGGTGATATGCTCTCTCTCGACGTTGCGGTTGCCGGGTCGGTCCTGCCAATGACCGAGGTACTTGTAGTCGAGCACGTCTTGGAAGAACGCCACCACCCGCCGCTGGGTTTGAATTTCCCGCTGGCCGACCTTACTCATCCTCTGTTTCCACTACTTTCCAATGACCGCCCTTGGCAGGCCCGATCCGTTCAAGAAAGCCCTTTTGTTTCAGCTTACGGATCTGCCACTCGACTCCCTTTGCCGTGATTCCGAGTCGGTCCGCCAGTTCCGCCGTGGTGATTGAGGGGTCGGCGGCGATCAGGGCCAAGATTTTCTCCCTAGTTTTCTCCCTAGTTTTCTCCCTAGTTTTCTCCCTAGTTTTCTCTTGTTCTTGGGTAGTTTTTGGGGTAGTTTCTTGGGTAGTAGCACTGCCAGCAGAGGAATCGGCAGCTTGGTACGCGGCGGAGAACGGGAACCTCAACCACAAACCGTCGCCGCTTGCTTCCAGCCTCCACTCTGGTGCGGGATTGCCAGCCTCTTTGCACATTTCCGCGATCCGCCGGATGCCCCGTCCCCAAGCTTCGATCATTCCGGCTCGGAAGAACGCATAGGCAATCCGTGGGTTGTACGGCTTTGACGAACGTTCTCCGGTGAGTTGATCGGCGGCCCATTCCGGCGGCAACTGCACCGCATTCCAGATCGCGATACGGTCGTCGTACACGCGAATCTGAATCGTGGTGGGGCTGGCGTAATCCCGGTGAATGATGGCGTTGATCACCGCTTCGCGCATGGCTTCACGCGGCACGGGAAAGGTCTCCACGCGATAGACGCCGTCGTAGGAAATCAATGCTTTCGTGTACTTCGTGTACAGCAAGTCCATCGTCCTATCGACCTGAGTGAACAGGTCACCTTCGATTACATCCTGATACAGTAGCTCCGAACCTCGGAAATAGCCGATCTTCACATAGGCTTCCATCACGAACCGATCCGGCGCTGGATGAAAGAGCAAGACTGCGGCGCGCTTCAGGAAACCCGCCTCTCGCAACTGAAGCCTTTCAATCACTCCTTCGTCGGATTCGTCCAAGATGTCCTGCGGTAAGCGTTCGCTGTCAGCACCCCGCTGACGAAACCCATCAAAGACGCGACCGTCCAAGTCCTTGAGGCCGACGCCCGGCAGGGGCACATCGTCCCACGTTCGGCCATATTTCTGCAACAGGAAGCGGCTAAGTGCCGCGCCTCTGAGCACCTGCTTGGTGCTGCCGCTGCGATAGTAGAATTCGCCTTTGTAGCTGATTGGATTGGGGTAGGGATCAACCGCGATTTCCAGATATTCCCCGCCGTCTCCTGATTTCAGGTTCACGTCCACTACGACGCCGAGCAATGCCTGCGCCTTATTGGGAATCTCTTCTAGCAGTCGGAGAACGTTTTTCACTCCGACCACCTCACCCTGGTCATTTTTGCCGATTTCCAGGACGCCGCCCTGAGCGTTGGCGAAGCCGCAGACCCATTTTAGGTATTCGTCCCGCCACGTCTCTTTCCATTCGATGGTCTGGTTCTCGCTCATGTTGTCGTCTGGTGTTAGTCTCTGCTGCGTGAGAATTTTTCGTTGGCCATCCGTGGTCACTGCTCCTCGTCCTGTTCTTTACTTTCGGCATTACTGGACAAAGCATTCCAGAAGGTATTAAACACGAGCTTCAACCCAAGCCACCAAGCATAGATCGTTTCGATAGAGTAGCAGGATCTGTCATCAAGCAGACCGTGTGCGAGATTATTCCGGAGATTCGGTCCAAACGGAACACAGAAAAGTGCCCTGATCTCAAAACTCAGATCCGCGCCGAATATCTCTTCCGTCTGTGGAAGGTCCATAAGTGAGCTTAGACCGTTTTCATTCTCTATGCCATTGCTGTCTATATTTGTGGTTTGCACTCCTGCTTGTTTCAAGTGATAGCGCACCATGTGCTCGATTTGGGGCACTAGGATATGGAGAGCCGTGGCAAAATCTCGGTCATAACCTGCGAACAATGCTTTGCCGAAGAGTAATTCCCGCCCTATAGGCACGATGGGAGATTGCCTAGCAAGATTGACAAAATCGGCTTCTCGTAAGCGGTGTTCCAGAAGTAGAACCTCTTGTGCAGGCCAGATGCAGCCTCGAACGACAAGATCGACCTGAATGCGGTAGTTTTCGACCATCTTGGAGTAAATAACCTCCTCGTCGTCACCAGATGATGTGGTGCTAAGATTCATTCCAAGCCGTTTTGCAGTGACGCGACCATCGGAGCTCATAAACATTGCGGGAATTAACGCCTGCAACGGGGATTTGTGAAGTAGCTCAGTCGTGCTTTCGCGCAATTTCTTGACGTTCGTGTGACTCAAGTTGACAAATGCCTTCAGTGCCTCATCTAATGCCTTTCCCCTCACTGCCTCACGCGCATTTTTGATGATTTGGCTAATGTCCTGCCCGGGAGAGCTAATAACACCCATCTCATCCAGTGATCTCTCCCCGGATTCGTTGAGACTTCTCCTTAGCTCAGCAATCCGCTCATTTACGCTATACGTTGCGCGCTCTGACCGGGGAATAGTGCGGTAAGTCTGGATCGCTTTCTCGTAAAAGCTGGCGGCGACCACGTGGCTTGGTTGATCCGACGATAACCTAGCAACAGCCTCTTTGACCCAACTCTCCGCCACCTCGACCGTCATTTCAGTTGACTTCTCCTTGTCTCCAGATTCCTTAAACCAGTAGGCCGATGCTTGGAAGCATTCGAGTGCTTTGCGAAACTCATCTTCGCTCTCAAACTCGCGAGCCAGAGATTCAAGTTTCGTCGCAATTGTCGTCGAGTGATCCCCTCCGAGGGCGTTAGATTTGAGCAGATCAGCTAACCAAATCCCAAGAGAGCCATCCTCTTTCGTCACCAACGTGAGCGTCTTGATGATCGAGGTTTCCATTTTGGCAAGACGATCGCCAGCTCCTGCTCCGAGCAGGCGAGCCAGATTGATTGCTCTTTGCCAGTACTTATCTCTGTCATGCACCAAGGTCTCCGGATCTAGTGAGATTGTCCGGTAGCTATCGATAGCCGCCAAGGCGAACTTGACATTTCGGGGACGTTGTAAGAGCCAGACCAGATCGGACAGACGTGCTTTTAGCCACGGATCGTCAATTGTCTCGACGACCTCTGCGAAAAAGGCGACATCGGTTTCAGATAAGTCGTCTGGAATGATTGAGCGTTGTTGACCATCCGACCACCAGGGCTTGAAAGGCTCGTTGG
Source organism: Candidatus Latescibacterota bacterium (assembly GCA_022827835.1). Taxonomy (GTDB): domain Bacteria; phylum Latescibacterota; class UBA2968; order UBA8231; family UBA8231. Next base: position 253,843 of record JAJEIO010000061.1, on the reverse strand, counting down.
TGCTGTCGGGCGAGAGCATCATCGAGCAGGCACCAGCTAACAGTGATAGCACCTTGCCATGAGCTTGACGGCCTTCGTCAATAGCCTGCTTTGCAGCATCGGAGAACGCCTGCCGGATAAAGGAATACTTTTTACGGTCCGAACCAGCCAGTACCTCCTCCCACCCACAACCGGCAAAGTCCTCAGAGGTTAGAACTAATTCTTCTTGATTATCACTATGGGACATGGTCATTCATCTCTCAATCTGCTTATTAACCGCACCTAGCCTGTGATGCCTTATGCCCTACTTGACGGACTAAGTCCGTCCTGCTCGGTGGGCAGCCAAGGTTTCATCGGCCAGTCGCTCCAGTAAATCCTCCGATTCAGGTCGCGCAATCAACTCGGCCCATCGCTGGTCCGACTCTAGTACGGCTAGCAGGAAACGCGCAAATTTATTCTGTTCTTCTTGCGGAAGTTTGGCGGCTCGCTCGAAAGCCTCCTGTAGAAGTTGGGGCATCGTTTTCCTCCTTGCGAAGACACAGTCTTCCGCTAGCGCATGGCGTCCATTTCCAACGGCGTTACCCACTGTCCCTTGCCCGCTATTCACTCCCGATAGCTCAACTCTCTCTGGATGCTCTCTAGTTGGGCTACAAGTTCCTGTTTCGATGGCAGATAGAGCTGGTATTTCGACGCGTAGATATTGGCTTCTTCCGGTAGCGTCAGCTCAACTACGGCATCGTTCTTGCGGCCACAGAGCACAATACCGATGGTCGGAAGTTCGTCGTCCGTCTTCACATAGCGGTCAAAGTAATTGACGTACATCTGCATCTGACCCAAGTCCTGATGGGTCAATTCGCCGCGTTTGAGGTCAATCAGAACGTAGCAGCGCAGGAGCCGGTTGTAGAAAACGAGGTCCACGCGGAAATGACTGTTGTCGAAAGTAAACCGCTTCTGCCGCGCCTCGAACAGAAATCCCTTGCCCAACTCCAGCAAGAAGTGCTGAAGCCGGTCGATAATCGCCGTTTCCAGCTCGCTTTCTGAGTAGCCGGGCTTTTCCTCCAACCCGAGAAACTCCAGCACCAACGGATTCTTAATCAGGTCTGATGCCTTCTCAATCACCTGCCCTTCGCTGGCAAGCCGACGAACTTCCTCCTTGTCGCGGCTGAGTGCGAGCCGCTCGTACAGGGAGCTATTGATCTGTCGTTCCAACTCGCGCACACTCCAGCCGTTGCCAGCAGCCTCAACCTCGTAAAAACGGCGCTCTTCGGGATTGTCGATGGTCAGTAGGGTGACGTAGTGGGACCAGCCGAGGGAGATTTGGTGGGTCAAGTCTGTCGTCATGGCTCGTAGCGAGAGAGATTCTGGATCCGGAGTTGTGAATTTGGCAGACAGTGTCTGCCAAATCTCGGAGCCATCAGTCTGTGGTGGCCGTTGCAGTAGGCTGCTGTAACGCAGATAGAATTGCCTTATCTGCCGCAAATTTCTCTCGCCGAAGCCTCGACCAATAGTTGCCGTCAAAGCAGCAGAGAGCTTTCGCAGGGTCTGACCGCCGTATTCCGCCCTATCCGCACCATGCTGTTCATACTCGACGATATACCAGCCAAACAGCCAGTTTCGCACTACAAGTGAGCGGTCAACAGCGTGCGCCGCCGAGCGTTGTGTTTCCTCGTGGGTTCGCCGACACAACTCGACGAGATTCTCAAAATCGAATTTTTGACTCATAGCAGAACCCCTATCCGCTTCAGGTGTCCCTCGGCCTTTATCCCTAACCTCGGCGCAGCGTCAATCGCAAGTAGTCCTCCGTCGCCTCAAACTCCGGGTCAACGCCGTTGTGCGCCCGCATCAACGGAATGATCTTGTTCCGCACTCCCATGCCACGTGCATCCGAATAGCTATAGTCCCGCAACGTCTCGGAGATGAGCAGATTGCGCGGCACCCGTTGGCCAGCGATCATTTTTTCGACTGTCATGCCGTTTTGCAGCGCCCCAGGGCTGAGTATCTCTATCCGGTCCGCATAACGGACCACCTCAATTTCCTCGTACCGCGTCCAGTCCCGATGCGTCAGCGCATTGACAACGCCTTCGCGCAGCGCTTCCAGCGGATAGTGCCAGCGTCGTTCCCGGCGCATGGACTCTTCCACTTGGCCAGCCTCCTCGGATACAAACGGCCGCATCGCATCGGCAAGGCGTTCAATCAGTCCCTTTTCCACCAGTTCACGCCCCCCTGACAGCACCTGCCAAAGATCGACAAGCGGCCCTTCAAGCACTTGATCGTCAAGGGCATCGTAGGTTTTCTCCTCCCCCTCAAAGCACATCCAGCGGATACCGGCATGACGCAACAGGCGGCGCGGCCGATAGCCGAATAATATCAACCCGGCGATCGTACAGGCAGGCGGGCCGTCTTCCCGCTCGACCATGAACCCCAGCGCGCAAAGCCGCTCATTCCACTCCTCATCATTCTCCGGCACTTCCCGGTCGTCGACGATAGCAGTGAGGTAGTCCGCCAGCCGTTCCCGGCTCAAATCGCATAGGCCGCTGCCGGAAACAGGCAACAACTCCGTGTGAATCAACCCACCGGCAGCAAAAAGCCGCGCCTGCTGCTCGCGCGAAGCCAGCCGAGAGGTACTGCCGACCCGTACGTAGATGTCTTCCCTCCCGCGATACCGGACGACATAAGGTTTGGTAGCACCTTGCGTAACCGTGACAACCGCGACGCGGCGAACATCATCTATCGGAACTTCCTCGTAGAACGGCAGTATCATCGGATGAACCACCCGCCCAAACACCGAATCCATTACCCACTGTTCGAGATCGTCTCTCTGTATGCCAGTGATGGTGCCGTCGTCTTCCACGCCGAGCAGGACGCGCCCCCCCTGAAAGTTGGCGAGTGCCACCACCTCCCGCGCCAGTTGCTCCGGACGCAAATCATCCCGCTTGAACTCCATTCCAGAGTTCTCTCCGCCAGCTATCAGTTCGAGAAGTTCCGCTCGTTTCATTGCACTGCTCCTCAATCTATCTTTAGCCCCATCTGCTATCGCCCCTTAAACCACAGCTTCATCGCCGTCCCACCCATAATCATCTCCTTCTCCGCCGCGGAAATATTCGGCAGATGGCAGTCGAGCAAATCCACCAGTTTCTGGTACCCCGGCTCCACCACAATCCACGGCGAATCCGTACACCACATCATCCGATCCGCGCCATAGGCCCGATACACATCCTCGACCATGGACTGCATATCCCCGTAGGGCCAAGGCACCTTGGAAAACGCGTACTCCCCCGAAATTTTGACATAGACATTGGGAAAGCGAGACAGCGCCATCACTTGCGGATAGTTGGCCGGTGGCAGCGGCTCGGCGTTAAAGCGGGGGCGGCCCCATTGGTCTGGCTCGTTGGGCGTGGTTGGCATCACGCCGAGATGGTCGAGGGAAATGTTCACGCCGGGAAAAGCCGCGGCCAGCAGTTCGATGCAGGGGAACTGGGCACCGCCGGTGTAGATGTTGATGTTGAGCCCCAACTCGTCCGCACACTCAAAGATTGCGTAGGTCGCCAGGTCCTCGGCCCGCTGTGCGGTCGAATCCCCCAACGCCCCCAGCCGGATCCCCTCAATCCCAGTGGCGGCGACGAGCTCACGCAGGCGGGCGGGCGGGTTCGGGTCGCCCATGTCGATCAAACCCGTCGCCGTAAAGCGGTCGGGCCACGTCTGCACGCAGTGCGTGACATAGGCGTGCTGCTCGATTTCGGTACCGTTCATTTCGATCAGCACGGCTCGGTCGATGCCAGAAGCATCCATGTCGGCTATCAGCGCCTCAATCGGACAGGCGCGGTCAGCCGGTGCGAGGCTGCTCAGTTCGCGGGGAAACCGCTCGCTCGGCAGGTCGAAGACGTGAACGTGCACATCGACTTTATCCATCTGTGTCCTTTCTCTAGCTAGGGATCGAGATTTAGGTTCCAGCGCAACTCGCCGGGCGAGGCCGCGTGTAGGTAAATCGGGTTCATCAACTCGCTGCGGTAGCGCGCAAAGAGTATGGGATCGACAAAGCGCTCCGTCTGCGACCAGTCCCAATCTATGTAGGTAAATGCCTTGATGTTGGGATGGTGACGCAAAAAGCGGAGGAAGGGGATGAACCAATGAGGCCACGCCTGCTCGGCCCGGCCTAGGTCGGTGGTAACGGGCGTGACCACGCCGACGAGCACGGGGTAGCCGCGCTCCTGCGCCGCCTCGACAAAGGCACGGCTGCGGCGCATATCTTGCGGCGCGGCCACGTCAATCGACCACCAATCGACGTACTCATCTCCCGGATAGTAGGCCAAGTAATCGGAGCCGCCGTCTTCCTTGTGCGTCCATACGAGCGCAACGTGATCCAAGCCCCAGCGACCCCGCAGCGTTTGCGCTATGCGCCGCCAAGCCTCGACGTAGCTCGTCGCCTCATAGGCGCGCCAAGAGCTATTGAACTCATAGCCCAACCGCAGCAAAACCGGGCGCTCTAGCTGCTGCAACCCCCAGCAGAGCCGCTCAATCGCCTCGTCGAGTTGGCCCTCGGCAATGGCCGCGTCGTAGGGCTGGCCGGCGGAGTTAAAACCGAGGTCAATTTGGGGCAAGCCGTACCCTACGTGCTGGTCCAGATTGGCGAGCAACGCCAAATGCCAGTCGTAGGGCAGGTCGTGGAGTTCGTAGTACACCGCATAGATGAGCGGGCGCGTGCGCTCTTCGGGGTCGAGCGGCCCATAGCTGAGCGCAGCCCCGTGCAAGATGCGCTCGCCGAGCGGCTCTAAGCGGTGGAGGTGGTCGGTGCGCGCGGCAAAATGGCCCAAGGGATCGGGCCCGAGCGAGGCCGCATAGCAGCCCGCAAGAGCGAGGGCGAAGAACAGTAACAGAGAGCGCATGGTAGTAACCCTGTGAAGGAGCGGATGTTGTATAATATCAGCATTTTGCGGTGGCTCTCAAAACCGCTCGCTGCGGCGCGGGCGATGTGGGCAGTAGATATAGGATTTTGGACTTGGAAAGATGCGTTGGCGGCGCAAAGAGGGCTTGTATATTGTTGTGCAATAGCAATCTCAGACGTTACGCAGTTTTTGTCATGCTTGCGTAAGTAGGGGCGACCGGCCGATCGCCCCTACTTTGCCTACGACGAGACGGAGAACAAATGCCTAAAACCAACCGAGGCTGGTCCATGGGCCGCCAGTGCAAACCGGCTGCTGAATACGACATGCGCGTCGCCCGCGGCTTGTTGCAACGAGAAAGTGCCCACTGGCCAGCGTATGCAATTGTCACCACACCCAGCGCGTACGCCGCTGCCCAAGACTACCTCGTGCGCGAGCCAGCGGGCGTGGTCTTTGCCGAGTGGCTGGACTCGGCGCATCAGCAGGACCTCAGCGACCGGCTGCCAGCCGGGATCGAGCTGGTCATCGGCTTGGGCGGCGGCAAGGCCCTCGACGCTTCCAAGTTCGTGGCCTTGGACAAGGACGCCGAGCTGATCTTGGCACCGACGATCCTCTCTTCCGGGGCGATCATCCACAGCCACGTGGCGCGGTGGGACGGCTATCAGACCGTGGGCGATTTGGACGACTGGCCGTGGGTGGACTGCCAATACGTGCTCGTGGATGTCGATGTGGTCCTCAAGGCACCAGATTACTTGCACACCGCCGGACTAGGCGACATCCTCTGCGGTCATGCCGGGTTGGAGGAGTGGCGGCGGCGGGCGGCGTTGGGACAAGGGGCGGCGTTCGACCCGGCGCTGGCGGCACAGCAGGTAGCCCATCACGAGTCAATCGCCAGTTCTTTTGCCGCAACGCTCGATGCCAACGGGCGCATGACCGAGGCGAGCGTGGCCAACATCGCGCAGCGGATTAAGGAACGCGATAGCCAGCAACTAAAGGCCCCCACGGAAAGCGGCGACCATCCGTTTTGGATAGCGCTGGAGACGGCTAACCAACAGACCTGGATCCACGGCGAGCTAGTGGCCTTGGGGGCGATGATTATCACGTGGTGCTGCGCAGGGGATACGGCAGGGTTGGCAAAGCGGTTGGACCGCTGTCAGGTGCGCTGGCGGCCTAGGCAAATGGGGCTGGAGCGCACGGCACTGCAAAAGGGGCTGGCGTTTACACCTCACTACATGGCGGAAAAGGACGTCAACTCGGTGCTGCGAGAGCCGATTGAAGGAGCGCGCTTCAACGCGCTGTGGAGCTTTTTAGAAGAATAGGCCCTGTCATGCTGAGCGGAGCGCGGCGGAGTCGAGGCATCTCCTACCCGGGGAGATCGATTAGGTAAAAGATACTTCATCCGCCTATCGGCTCCCTCAGCATGACAAGGCAACTACATCCCCGTCCTAGATGTTCAGCCAATAGTTGAACTTCACCAAGAAGATATTAGTTCCCTCATCTACAAAGCTGCGCTGCAGGTTGTACCCAGGGCGAAACGCGCCCCAGTCGGAGTCGTCGTGGCGGAACTGCGACCAGACGACGAACAGAGTGCTGCCCGGCTTGTACTCCCAGCGCAGGACGACGTTGCTGTGCAGCGAGCGGTTGCGAAAATCAGGGCTTTCCTCTGGGCCGGGATGCGCGACAAACGAGTAGGAACGCGGCTGGGCCAATTCCTTGAAGTTGGCGTACTGGCCCGCGCTAATAAAAGGCTGCACATAGACCTCCAAACTCAAGTCGCGGCTAAAGAGAATGTTGGCCCGCGTCGTCAGGTCGAGGGTTTGGCTGTCTAATTCCCCGTACACGAATTGATCGTCTTCGCCGTCGGCATCCGCATCGAAGTTTTCGACCCATTGGGCATCGTTGAAACCCCAACTATAGCGCGGCCGCAGACTGATCTCGAACCGCGAAGTCGGCCGGATGCGGATGCTGCCGGAGACCTCCCGGTGGGTGCTGCCAGCCGAGTTGCCGTCCCACTCGTACTCGACCCAGCCGCTGACCATAAAGCGGTCGTCGCTTTCTAACTCAATCTCAAAGCCGTCGCTCGCTGGTCTCGCGATTAGAGGACCGCCGCGGGTGTCGAGATCGTCGAAGGACCGCCACATGTGGTAGTAGTCGATGTGGATCCACCAGTAGTTCTTAAGCTGGTGGTGGGTGTTGAAGTCAAAGCCGTTTTGCAGGTTGGTGCGGTCAAAGTTCCACGTGCCCCAGCGATTGAAGTTGTAGAAATTGCGGCGAAAGATGGCCCAGTCCTCTTCCTTGCGCAGTTGGATCCAGAGCCAAGGGTTGTAGAAGTCGCTGCGCCATTGGAAGCCCAAGTCGTCGATCTCAAAATGCCGCGAATAGGCCTCCCACCAAAGCTCGCCGCGCAACCAGCCGCTGTTCTTGCTCAAGACCGCCATATTACCCAAACCGCTGCGGCGCTGGTCATCCACCGTGGCGCGACTACCGGCGAGTTGGCCCCAAAAGGTGTATCCATTGTCGCGCCACTTGAGGGTCCAATCCACGCCGCCGGTATAGGCATCGCGCGCGCGGTCGCGCTGCACAGCCGTACCCAAGAGGCCGACGTGCGAGTTGCCAGCAAATAGGTCCTGCTTGACGCGGCCGACGAGAAAGTGAGTGCGCGGCTCGACCAGAAAGTCGCTGCGCTCTTGGTACTCCTCGCCGGACACCTCGCGCACCATGGTCGTCTCAACGCGCGCGTACTCTTTAGCGGTAAGCGCCGTCAGCAGGCCAAAGGTAGTCTTGGACGCAGTCTTGCCCGTCAGCTTGGCCGCGCCCAGAATGGTGGTGGACTCGCTCTCGTTGAGCGCGTCGTAGCCGTCGGGCAGCGAGTGATAGCCGGGCTGGCGGCCAATGCGCCGCGAGTAGAACAGGTCGATTGGAGTCTCAAACGCCTCGCCGTCCTCCACGAAGAAGGGGCGGCGCTCATCCTGGAAGGTCTCAAAAACCGAGAGGTTGAGCTCGGCCGGGTCGGCTTCCACTTGGCCGAAATCCGGGTTGATCGTGGCGTTGAGCGACATATTCGACGACAGCCCGTAGCGCAAGTCCGCCCCGGCATTGCCGAATAATTCGCGTGCACCTGCAAAGGTGGAGCGGCCCACCGAGTAGGGCAAAAGTTTCAGCGTACGCTTAGATTCGATGTCCGCCAAGCCCTCTAGGTGGGCAAAGCGCGAGACCGAGCCGCTCTCCTTGCGCGGAACCATGACCCAGAAGGCCTGTTCCTTCTTGCGGCTGATGTAGCGGGCGACGTTAATGCCCCAGTCCCCGCCGCTGCTAAAGCGGAGGTTGTGGAACGGGATGGCAAACTCCACGCTCCATCCCTCTGCGCCGATAACATGCGCGGATTCCCACACGCCGTTCCAAGTGTCGTTGTCCCAACCATAATCCTTGATTACAGCGTCGTAGATTGATCCGCCGGCGTACACCGCAAAGGCGTAGCCCGTCTGGTGGTCGTGATGCGTGTCCAAGCTAACTTGGATCCAATCGGCTTCGGTCCACTGGTCGCGGCGCACCAAGCGCGAGACGATCTGCTCGGGAGCCGAATCGTAGGCCATGATCCCCACGTAGAGCGCCTCGTCGTCGTACGCCAACTGTACGGTAGTCTTTTCGCTCGCCGGCTGCCCTTCCTCTGGCTCGCGCTGGACGAAACCCGTAAAAATCGGGGCCTGCTGCCACACTGGATCGTCGAGCACGCCGTCGATCTGCGGACGAGCGTCTTCTATACGCACGGCGTCGAGCGCGCGGTCGGGCGCTTGATGGGCGTGCAGAACGCGGGGGCCAAGAACCGCACAGGCCACCGATGCCAAACAATACAGCCAGTTGGTCAGCCGAGAACATACGTCTGTCTTGCGATTTTGCATGTTTCTTTCTGTGTCCTAAGGTCGAGGGGGTTGATATTCCTGGGGCAGCGGTCGCTGCCGCTGCCCCAGGCCGGATTCGCAATGCCGCTGCGCGTCAAATAGCCATTAGCTTAGGAAGCGCAGGAGCGGTATCATCGCGAATACAAATAGGCTGATGAGTACGTACATCAGTCCTTGATTGATGATCTCGCGTCGCATAGTGTAGTTGCTCCTTGCGATGAGGTCCTTGGTTGGCTTGGTGAATGTCGCGCAGACCCGCTGCCGTCCGCCCGGGGTGGGCGGCAACGCCCCGCTGTCTAAGCCGCGCCGCAAAGCGGCGAAGCGCTGTCGCGCGTCGATGACCCGGCCGGCCCTGGTCGCAACGCGCATCTTGGCACCGCCGTGGGCAAAGGCCCAAGGGGCGGTGTTGAGGTGTCGTGTTTTGTCGTTGGTTTTCATTTTTACAGTTCCGTTTAGTGCTCTTTTTACCTGAACAAAAGTTCAGTATAAACCTGATACAATGTCAAGCACTTTTCACAAAAAAAGAGGCCGCAGCGCGTTGTTTTTCGCGCCACGGCCTCTTGCCACGTGTTAGCTCCCGCAAAGGAGAGCCTCAGTCGGGGACACAGCCCCTTCCTCTCGGCGCGAATAGGGTATTTTCGAGCTGCACGTCGGCAGCTAGATAGGCGCACCCATCATATAGATTTTCTCCGGCGTCTATGCGCAGCGTCCCGCGCATGTCGAAGCGATGTACTCCTATCATTTTCATTCTCCTGTGGGCGCTTTTGAAAGCGTCGTGGAGTCTGTCGTTTGCCCTATAAATCATAGTTACGAGGGGGCGTAAAACAGTGTCAAGGGGATGCGAAAAATTTTTTAGAAAACGCGAAATGAAACTAAATCAGGCTCGGGCTAAGGGCCGATCCAATAGAGCAGAATCGACAGCCCGAGCGGGCTCCACAAAGTCGAGCCGATGAGAATGCCGCCGAGCAGGTCGGGACGCGCGTCAAAGCGCACGGTGAGGATGAGGGCGTTGATGGCCGTAGGCAGGCAAGAGCACAGCAGCAGCACATCGCGCACCGCGCCCTGCGCACCGATCAGCAGCGTCAAGCCGATGCCAATCGCCGGCCCCAGCAGAACCTTGGCACCAATGCCGCCGTACAGAGCCGCCGAACTGCGGCCGCGGATGGGGATGTGCGAGACTTGCACCCCGAGGAGGATGATGGCGAGGATCGGGCCAGCTTTGCCGATCAGATCGGCCGCGTCGAGGACGGAGGTCGGGATCGGTACATCGAGGGCACTGACGCCCAAAGCCAAGGCCGCGGCGTAGATCAGCGGCAGCCTGAAAATGCTCTTGAACGCTTGCAGCGGACTTTGCCGCCCGCCAGCGGCGATGTAGGTGCCGAGCGACGCGGCCGTAACATTGCCGTACACAAAGAGCAGCATGACGATCGCCAGCGCCTCGTCTCCAAACGCGAACAGCACTACAGGGACGCCGTACGAGGCGATGTTGACTGTGGGCAGGGAGAGAGTGACCGCGCTGCGAGTGGGTTTGTCCCAGCCGGCGAGACGCGCGACGAGCGCGATGGCGGGCATGCTGACCACGTACATCCCAACCTGCCAAGCGAAGGCTTGAGCGGCCGCCGCGCCAGTAACCGGGTGGCGCACCAGCGCCGCAAACATCAAAAAGGGCAGGCAGATGTATATGGCCACATCGGCCAAGGGGGCGGGGTCAACAGAGCGCCGCCGCCCCAACAGATAGCCACAGCCGATGAGCAGGAAAATCGGGGCAATGACGTCGAGCAGAAAGGCCATTACCGCAAGCGGACAGGGCCGATGTTACACCTGCTCTTCCCGGCCCGAAGCGGCCGAGCGGTACGCTGCGTCGAGCATCTCCACCCCGCGCATGGCCGCTTCGCCTGGGGTCCAGTTCACGTCGGTTTTGCCCAAGATCAAGTCGGCGAAGTTGTTGGGCGGACCATCGCACTCGTAGGCTCCTGCGTCCTCGGCCACCTCCTCGACAACGTGTTGACCATCGTGGCGGCGCAGGTGCATGCGGGCGCGCTCGCAATCGATGAGCAACATGCCCTCCGAGCCGAAGAGACGCACATCGACCTGAAAGGTCTGGTCTGTCGGCACATTGCCAGCACCGCTAACTGTGCCGACGGCCCCCGAGGTAAAGCGCACGGTCAGCGCGTCGTACAGCTCAACCTCGGATCCAGGCGCGCTCATGGCGGCAAAGACGCGCTCGGCGCGCAGCCCGGACAGCCAAAACAGCAGCCCTGAGGAGTGCGATATTTGCGCGTGGGCGTAGCCGCCTTCGGCTATGGCGGGGTCGGCCCACGTAGAAGGCGTAGGGCCGAAGAGGCTGGCACTGTCCTGCCCGGAGATTTCGGACACATCCACCTCATCCCCCGACAGCAGGGCGCGGATCGGCGAGGCCATGTGGCAGAGCGCGAACTCGACCTCGCCGATGGCTTGCTCGTCCATCAGCGCCTTGGCCCGCTGGATAAAGGGCTTGTGGTGCCAGCCGTAGGGCACGAGCAAGTGGCGGTCCCGCTCCGCGGCGAGGCGCACCAATTCGCGCGCGTGGGCAGCGCGGGTGGTCAGGGGTTTTTCGCACATCACGTGCAGACCCGCCTCCAAGGCAGCGCGGGCGTGTTCGTAGTGCAGGGGGTGCGGCGAGGCCACTACTACTCCGTCGAGTTCGCAGTCGGCCAATAACTCTCGGTAGTCCTCGGTGGCAAACGCGAATCCGAAGTGATCCCGCACCTGCTCTAGCTCGTCTTGGCCCAAGCGGCAGACGGCCGTCAGTTCGACGTCGTCGCGGGTGGCAAAAACGGGCATGTGGTTGCTGGTGGCCCACCAGCCAGCGCCGATAAACCCGAGGCGCACTTTGTTTTGGGTGCTCATTGGCGTTGCTCCTTGGTTGGAGCGGCTAATGTAGGAGCGCGCGAGCGGCGCAGCAAGTGCAGCGTCATTACAAATTAATTTGCCCACTAGCTTATTTTTTTTCATTAATTATCTGACGTTACACACGAGTCCCCTATCGACTATTGACGCCTGACCATTCGCCCGCCCGCCTTAGCTATCGCTTTACCTTTCATATCCCTATTATATCTCTCATCCACAAGGAAGGAAGAAATGGCTGCCCCCATAGCGCTTCAACTCTACACGGTCCGCGACGCCCTCGCGCAAAACTTCAAGTCCGTGGTCACCCGGATTGCCGAGATAGGGTACGTGGGAGTCGAGACGGCCGGATTTCCCGGCATCGGAGTAGATGAAGCCAGCGACCTATTTGCCGATCTGGGGTTAGACGTATGCAGCGTGCATACCCAACTCCCCTTGGGCAAGCAAAAAAACCAAGTCATCGAACTAGCCTACGAACTGGAGGCCACCCGCGTGGTGAGCTCCACGCCGCGCGATGCCTTCGCAAGCCTCGACGCCCTCAAGGCGCTGTGCGAGAGCTGGAACCAAGCCGCCGATATCGCCGCCGAGAACGGGTTGGAGCTGGGCCTCCACAACCACTGGTGGGAATTCCAAGAAGTAGAAGGGCGACCGGGCTTTGCGCACCTAATCGACGAACTCGACGAGTCCATCTTCTTCCAAGTCGATACCTATTGGGTCAATACCGGCGGCGGCGACTCAGTGCAGGTCGTCGAGGAATTGGGCGAGCGAGCGCCGCTTTTGCACATCAAGGACGGCCCGTGCGATCCTGCGCAGGACATGCTCGCCGTCGGCGAAGGGGTCATGGACTTCCCGCCCATTATCGAGGCCAGCCACGGCACCTGCGACTGGCTGATCGTCGAATTGGACCGCTGTGCGACCGACATGATGGAAGCCGTGGAAAAAAGCTATCAATACCTCGTTGGCAACGAACTGGCGCGCGGCACCGAATAACGCAAAAGGAGCGTCATGGCAAAGAAGGCAATCATGGTTTGGGGCGGCTGGGAAGGGCACGAGCCCAAGCAGTGCGTCGATATTTTCGCGCCTATCCTAGAGGAAGAAGGGTTCGCAGTAACCATTTCGGACACCCTCGACACATACAAAGACCGCGACCTCATGGCCGAGCAGGATCTGGTGGTGCCAGCGTGGACGATGGGCCAGATCGAAGGAGAACAGGAACAAGGACTGCTCGCGGCCGTCGATCGCGGTACCGGCATAGCGGGCTGGCACGGCTGCATGGCCGATTCGTTCCGCAACAATACCACCTATCAGTTCATGGTCGGCGGCCAGTTTGTCGCCCACCCAGACGGGATCATCGACTACACGGTCAACATCGCGGCCCCAGACGACCCAATCGTCGCCGGCCTAGACGACTTCCAGATGCACTCCGAGCAGTACTACATGCACACCGACCCAGGCAATGAAGTGCTCGCCACGACAACTCTAGAGGGCCGTCAAAGTGCGTCTTGGGTCAACGGGACGGTCATGCCGGTGGTGTGGAAGCGCGCGTGGGGAGCGGGCCGGGTGTTCTACTCGTCGCTGGGCCACGTAGCGCGCGATTTTGACGTGCCCGAAGCGCGCGAGATCCAGCGGCGCGGCATGCTCTGGGCCAGCCGCTGAGGAGACCGCGCTGTGAAGCTCCGCAAAAATCTTTCCTCGCAGGCCTGCCTCTTTTGGAGCCTTGGACTAACGGCGGGCCTCCTCATAGCCGTCCTGACGTGGTGGCTTATTAACCGGCTGACTGAGGAATGATGGGCCGCAAGAAAGTGCTGATTACGGGGGCGGCTGGCCGCATTGGCGAGGTGATGCGCCAAGGGCTGCGGGAGTGCTACGACCTGCGGCTGATGTATCACCGCACAGTGCGGGAAGCCGCCGCCGGCGAGGAGGTCGTCCGAGGCAGCGTCGCCGATCTGGCCGCTATGGCCGAGGCGGTCACCGGCGTCGATGCTGTAGTCCACCTCGCCGGCGACCCAGAGGTTAGCGCCACTTGGGAGTCGGTCCTTGAAAAGAACATCCAAGGCGTGTACTGCACCTACGAAGCCTGCAGAAACGCAGGCGTCAAGCGGGTCGTCTTTGCCAGCACCAATCACGTTACTGGCCTTTACGAAGAAGAAGGGATGTACACCACGCCGGAGATGCCCGTGCGGCCCGACAGCCTGTACGGGGCCAGCAAAGCATTTGGAGAAAGCCTAGGACGCTACTATGTGGATCGCTACGGTTTGGAGGTCGTATGCCTGCGCATCGGCTCGTTCCAGCCGGATTCCGCGGTCGTCGAGCGCAAAAGCGACCGGATTCTCTCCACTTGGCTGAGCCACCGCGACTGCGTCCAACTCGTGCAGCGCTCCATTGAGGCCGACGTGCGCTACGGAATCTACTACGGCATCTCGGGCAACACCCGCGCCTACTGGGACCTCCAAAACGCCCGCCGAGAACTGGGCTACGCCCCCCAAGACAACTCCGAACATTTCGTTTAAGTGGTTAGTGGATAGCGATCAGAAGCGATCCACTAACCGCTCCTCACGCATCGCCCCTCTTCTTCCGCCCCCGCCAAAAAGCCTCCAGCAGCCGCAAACATATACGGCTTACGTCCCACAGGATATACAGTCCCAAGCAGACGCCGAAGAAGGAGGCGACTCGGGGGTCGAAGGCTAGTTCGAGGATGCGGTCGAGTAGGGCGGGAATCACGTTGCATCCTTTAGGCGCAGGAGCTTATGAACCAAGAGCGATTAATGAGTTCCCATTGCAAGCAGCGATTTGATTTGCCCCCACGAGGTCTCGGCCACGGCCGTAGCCTGATCTTCTGAGCAAGGAGCGGACGAACACAGACGACTGTCCTGCGTCTTGTTGTCGATATGGTAACTGGTGCCTAACGTATATGGTTCGTCCAGGTTAAAATCCTCGCACAAGCTACCACGGAAGCGCCTGCAGCTAAAATTCTGATCCGTTGCATTGTCTGGCACGACCAATGAACAGGGAGTAGAAGAATACTGCCTATCCGCTATATACAGATTGCACTCCCAATCTAAGGCAAACGTGATCCAAGCGTATTTCGGATATGGTGTATTTCTATCTATATATTCCCAAGAACAAAAACGATGATCGGGGTTTAAGCTACAATCAAAACACTGGTCCCATTTTGCTTCATCGCTACCACAACGAATTCGATCCTTGTCATGGTCGGCTTGGCCCAAGTTAATCGAAAGCAGGAGCACAAGCACCGTGAGGATCGTTGCGGCTTGCAACGTGCGTAGCATCGATTTGTTCATTTATATCCTCCATAGTTGAGGATTGGATTCAGAGGAAATATAGGCCCGATGAAAGCAGCGAGACAGGCGTATCGTCTATTCGAGCTTGACCATCTTGCGGGTGCGTAGCTGCTCGCCCACGCGTACCTGATACAAATAGGCTCCAGAAGCGACGGATTGGCCCTTATCGTCTCGGCCATCCCAAGTCAGCCGGTGTTCGCCCGCCGCCAACGGACCCGTCCACACTTGGCGCACAAGCTGGCCCAAGAGGTTGTAGATGCCTACATCTACAGCCTCGGCACCGTCGGGCACCGACAGGGGGATGGTCGTGGCCGGATTAAACGGATTGGGATAGTTTGCCCCTAAGACAAAGTCCGCCGGCGTGGCCGCCTCAACGGCTACGGCTGTGAGCAGACTGTTCTGGTTGATAAAGACGAAAGCCCCGCCAGGAACATCAACATCGAAAGGAGCACCTTCCTCATTCCACCCCAACACGACCAGATCGGCGGCCCCATCGCCGTTGAGGTCGCCGGCAAGCACCTCGTTGCCCATGCTCCCTGTGCCCGGCAGCCGGTAGCGGCCTTCGAGAACGGGCACGCCATCGCTCTGGCCGAGCAAGACGACCAAGGCCGGCCCTGTTTCCAAGTTGCCATCGACCAAGGCCACGTCCGGCAAACCATCGCCGTTGAGGTCGCTGACCAAGGGCCGACCTTGCACGTGTACCTGCGAGCCGAGCAGCGTGTGGCCTGTCACCGCGCCCGAGGCGTCCAGACGCCACAGTGCCAAGCCGTGGTAAGTATATACGTGAGAGGAGACGGTTAGCTCGGCGATGCCAACTAAATCCATCTGTCCATCGCGACCAACCTGTAGAGGAGTGTACCTACAGGGGTTGACCATGGACTCAAAAAAAAGCGGCGGCTCCGCGCTAGCCGCCCACGGCTGGGTCAGCCAAACCCCCGTCGGCCCAGCCTCTTGGAGTTGCTTATAGCACGATCGGGTCCACAACAGATGCACGGCCTCTCCCCCTCCCAACGATTGCTCGGCGGACCAAAGCCTAGGCCAGAGCCCCTCCTCGCTGTCGAGGGTGAACTGGTCGCTGCGGACAAACTCCGCGTTGCCGTCGTTGAACCACAGGGTCGCTTCGGATGTCCCGTCGTGGGTGTGGTCTGCCTCGTCCTCATACTCCTCATACCCCGTGACCAACAGATCCAAATCGCCGTCGCCTTCACCATCGGCGAGGCCAACGAAACCAGTGTTGGGCAGTTGCAGGATGGTTACAAAGCCATCTTCGCCCCGGTTGTGCCACAGTTCGAGGTTCAATCCTTCCTCAAAGGCTATATCCAAGAGTCCGTCCCCGTCGAAGTCATCCCCCGAGAGACTAACGATGGGCGCGCTACTTGCTCCTGCTTCTATTTTTCCGTGCATGACGTCGCGAGTGGGGACCAAGCCACCCAAGCCGTCGTTGGACGCCATGGTCCAGCCCCAGTGTGTAAGGTGCTCGTGCTCTCCCGAGGCTCCGTCGTCTGCGTACGCCAACCAACGATTCCAAGCCACCACGAGGTCCACATCCCCATCGCCATCTACATCGCCCAAAGCGCCGGTATCATCAAAGAACCCCATGCCGATGCCCGGGCCAAGAGTGAAAAAGTCGGGTTCTGCAAACAACGCGCCGGGCGAGGCAAAAGCCCCGTGTGGAGCCGCCAACAACAAAATAGCTACGATAAAGCGGTGCATAGTTGACCTCCTCGGTCAAAGGGTGGATTCGTGCAGAAAGACACGTAGGGACGGCTTGCGCTCCGCACTTCCCCTACGCACGAGGCGCGATTAACGAGACCCTGTTGCAGGCAGCGATTTGATCTGCCCCCACGAGGTCTCGTCCACGGCCGTCGGCTCCCCACCGACATAAGACGCGATGTCCATCACGTAAATCCCCCAGTCGCCATCGCGGTTGGATTCAAAGGCGATGTACCGACCATCGGGAGACCAAGACGGAGACCTGTAGTTGGCCGAGTCGTCCGTCAGACGGCGGGGGTTGCTCCCATCCGATCCCATCACATAAATCCCAACCCTGTCGTACCACTCGGACTCAAAGGCGATGTACTGGCCGTCGGGAGACCAAGACGGAGACCTGTAGTCGACCGAGTCGTCCGTCAGGCCGCGGTCGGTCAGGCGGCGGGGATTGCTCCCATCCGAACCCATCACGTAAATATCGCTGGCACCGCGCTCGAACACGAAGGCGATGTGCCGACCATCGGGAGACCAAGACGGAGACTCGACCCCACCCGGGAGATCGGTCAGGCGGCGGGAGTTGCTCCCATCCGAACCTATCGCGTAAATCTCAGCCTTGCCGTAGCTACCGCGCCGGGACACGTAGGCGATGTGTTGGCCGTCTGGAGACCAAGACGGAGCCCAGTCCCAATGCGAGTCGTTGGTCAGGTTGCGACGGTCGCTTCCATCCGAACCTGTCACATAAATATCGCTGACGCCGCGCTCGGACACGAAGGCGATGTGCCGACCATCCGGAGACCAAGTGGGAAGCGCGGCCCAAGCTGGGTGATCGGTCAGGCGGCGGAAGTTACTCCCATCCGAACCTATCACATAAATTTTAGCCCTGCCGTCGCGCTCGAACCCGAAGGCGATGTGCTGGCCATCCGGAGACCAAGACGGAGAGCTGTAGCTGGCCGAGTAGTCAGTCAAGCGGCGGATAGCTCCGACGACCCAAGCTCCCTCACCACTGCTCGTCACCGCTTGCCCAATCCCCGCCGACAACGATGGATCGGCCGGATTGTCAACATCCGTACCGTCGGCTTGTCCCCAGCCAGCGACGGCCAGTCCCAGCGTTGCCAAGCAGGCGATCAGTAGAGATCGATTGTTCATAACGTGGCTCCTTTCAGAAGGTTATGAATGGGGTGCGCTACGAAGGAATATATGCACATTCCGTGCCAGAAATACGACCAACAACAAAAAAGCCTTTAGGAATACCCTAAAGGCTTGGAAAACATAACACTTAAAACATGAGACGAGCTTTTCTACGTGTGCAATCTCAGCCATCGGCGCAAAGTTTCCCACGTTTTTTCGTGGAATATTCACGATTTTTCGTGGATTTTCCACGACTTTCCGTGTTGGCCGCTTGCGACTTCTTCGGTCGGCGCAAGCGGAAGGGCGCGTAGGGGCGGCCGCGGCTTGCGCTCCGCACCGCCCCTACGCACGCGGCGCGATTAATGAGCAAGCAACGATTTAATCCGTCCCCACGACTGGGACTCGACGCTCGTCGCAGTAGCAGCAGGGACGACAGGTTGCCAAGCGGGATAATCTCCGCCCAAACCGTTGGTCAGATTGACCAAGTTGCTCCCGTCTATATCAACAACCCAAACTTCCCTGTATCCTTGCTCGCTGTTGGCATAGAAGGCGATTCTCATGCTGTCGGGCGACCAAGTAGCATGGGATACTCTAGACCAGCCAGGTTCAAGTTCTGCTTGTTGATAGGGTAGATCAGGAAGGAGAATCTCCGAAAAATCTGCTATTTGATCAGAAGGCTGCGGCCCCTCAGTAGGGGGGTAGCCAGCTAGGCCCGCTAGGCGTATAGGAGCGTAGCTATCTAGGCGTAGATAGGCATTGCCCTCGGGGTCCTGCAACACGACGGTTGCTCGTTTAGTCCCGTCTGGAGAACGATCGCGATTATCGAAGAACCGGCGGACTATTCCAGTCCCGTCCGTCCGAGATATAGGTGAGGAACCACTGCCGTCCAGCGCCACAGCGAATAGCTGTTGGGGGTCCCGCAGGTAGTAGTAAACGCTACTTCCGTCTTCAGCCCAAAAAAGCATTTCATTTCCGGGAGTTAGAGATCCCACTTGTTGCGAGTTGCCTCCATCGGCGTCCATCACCCAGATATCGGCAACGGAATAATCGACCCAAATGGCACCATCGGAATCGGGCTCGTCTCTAAAGGCGAAGGCGAGATAGGCGATCTTCGTGCCATCTGGAGACCAAGTTAGGCTAACGCACTGCCCATGCCGACCTTGGGTTAAGTTGACGGGGTCGCTCCCATCCGCATTCATAATCCACACGTCATCGTGTCCGTCGCGGTGGGAGGTAAATGCAATTTTACCGTCGGCTTGCCCCCAGCCAGCGACGGCCAGCCCCAGCGTTGCCAAGCAGGCGATTAGTAGAGATCGATAGTTCATAACATGGCTCCTTTCATAAGGTTAGGATAAGGTGCGCTACGGAGGAAATATAGGCACAAAAATACGACCGCCGACAAAAAAGCTTTTAGGAATACCCTAAAGGCGAGGCGCGATGTCAGATCGCGCTATTTGAGCTTGACCATTTTTCGGGTGCGCAGCTGATCACCCACGCGTAGCTGATACAAATAGGCTCCAGAGGCGACAGGGCGGCCCTGCCCATCTCGGCCATCCCAAGTCAGCCGGTGTTCGCCCGCCGCCAACGGACCCGTCCACACTTGGCGCACAAGCTGTCCCAAGAGGTTGTAGATGCCTACGTCCACAGTCGCGGCGCCGTCGGGCACCGACAGGGGGATGGTTGTGGCCGGATTAAACGGATTGGGATAGTTCGCACCCAAGACAAAGTCCGACGGCGTAGCCTGCTCAACGGCTACGGCGGTGGGTGGACTGCTCTGGTTGATAAAAACAAAAGCCCCGCCAAGAACATCGAGAGGCTCGCCATCCTCATTCTGCCCCAGCACGACCAGATCGGCGGCCCCATCGCCGTTGAGGTCGCCGGCAAGCACCTCGTGCCCCCTCGTGCCCGGCAGGCGGTAGCGACCTTCGAGCACGGGCACGCCATCGCGCTGGCCGAGCAAGACGACTAAGGCCGGACCCGTTTCCAAGTTGCCATCGACCAAGGCCACGTCCGGCAGACCATCGCCGTTGAGGTCGCTGACGAGGGGACGACCTTGCACGTGTACCTGCGAGTCGAGCAGCGTGTGGCGTGCCACCGCGCCCGAGGCGTTCAGACGCCACAGCGCTAAGCCGTGGTAAGTGTGTGCGGTTAGCTCGGCGATGCCAACTAAATCTACCTGCCCACCGCGACCGGCCTGTAGAAGGGTGGAGTAACAGGGGCTGACCATAAAGTCAAAAAAATGCGGCGGCTCCGCGCTGGCCGCCCACGGCTGGGTCAGCCAAATCCCCGTCGGCCCAGCCTCTCGGAGCTGCTGAGAACACGATCGGGTCCATAACAGCCGCATAGCCCCTCCCGCTCCCAACGATTGCTCGGCGGGCCAAAGCCTAGGCCAGAACCCCGCCTCGCTGTCGAGGGTGAATCGCTCGCTGCGGACAAACGCCGCGTCGCCATCGTTGAACCACAGGGTCGCTTGGGATGTCCCATCGTGGGTGTGCTCGTCTTCAGAGTCCTCATACTCCATGACCAACAGGTCCAAATCGCCATCGCCTTCGCCATCGGCTAGGCCGACAAAACCGACATTGGGCAGTTGCAGGATGGTTGCAAAGCCGTCCTCGCCCCGGTTGTGCCACAGTTCGAGGTTCAATCCTTCCTCAAAGGCCAAATCCAAGAGTCCATCCCCGTCGAAGTCGTTCCCATAGAGACTAACGATGGGTGAGCTGCTTGCTCCTGCTTCTCTTTTTGCGTGCATGACGTCGCGGGTGGAAACCAAGCCACCCAAGCCGTCGTTAGACGCCACGGTCCAGCCCCAATGTGTAAGGTGCTCTTCCGAGTTTCTGTCCTCTGCGTACACCGACCAACGATTCCAACCTACCACGAGATCCACATCCCCATCGCCATCTACATCGCCCAAAACGCCGGTACCATCAGTGAATCCCGAGCCGATGCCTAGGCCAAGAGTGAAAAAGTCGGATTCTGCGAACAACGCACCGGGAGAGGCAAAAGCCCCGTATGGAGCCGCCAACAGCAAAATAGCTACGATAAAGCGGTGCATGGTTTACCTCCTGAGGTTAAGAGCAAGGAACGGCTTGCGCTCCGCACCACCCCTACGCACGAGGCGCGATTAATGAGTACCTGTTGAAAGCAGCGATTTGATCCGACCCCACGACTGGGACTCGACGCTCGTGGCAGCAGAAGGGACGACAGGTCGCCAAGCGGGCTCACGCCCACCTAAGCCGTTGGTCAACTCGACCCAGTTGTCCCCGTCTGTATCAGCCGCCCAAATCTCAAACTGACCCATGAAATCGAGAAAACTAGCGAAGGCTATTCTCAGGCCGTCGGGCGACCAAGTAGGGTAGGCTCGCCACTCTTCGTAGGGTTCGGTATATATCAGCTTATTCTGCAGTGATTCAGGCAGGAGATCACCTGAGTGCATGTGATCACTGGCACTGGTGCCGACATAGAAGAGAGCATGGACACGGCCCGCTTCGTAGCGCCTGTGCTTTGCTGTGTAGGGCTCCCCCGGCCGGACAGTGCCGGGCTCCCCCGGCCGGAGAATGCGGGGGCCATGCCTATGGCCCCCCTCTCCGTCCCACAACGTGACAGTTGATAGTTGGCTTCCGTCAGGGGAAACACCAGGGAGGAAGCGGCTATATACTTCTCTCCAGTCCACGGGCGAGGAGCCACTGCCATCCAGCCCCGTAACGAACGCATCAGGGGCCCACTCGTCCGGAAGCGGCAAGGTCGGGACGGCGACATAGTAAATGCTACTCCCATCTTCAGACCAAAAAAGCCGCGCTTTATCGACTGAATCATCTGTCACCTGTTGCGGATTACTGCCGTCGGCATTCATCAACCAGATTTCGCCGCTGGCAATATAGGCGATCTGCGTACCATCCGGCGACCAAGCCGGGCTAGCGCAGTCCCGTCCTTGGGTCAGGTTGACGGGGTCGCTCCCATCCGCATTCATAATCCAAATGTCGGAGGCCCCCTCGCGGTCGGAGACAAATGTTATTTTATCGCTGGCTTGCCCCCCGACGGCCAGTCCCAGCGTTGCCAAGCAGGTAATCAGTAGATACCGATAGTTCATAACGCGCCTCCTTTCAGAAGGTTAGACCTCATTCCTTATGGTAGCTTGGTCGTTTTTTTCGCTTCCACCTGTCCGTCCACCTCGACCTTATAGATATACACTTCGGAAGATTGGGAATGGGGTGCGCTCACGACTTTTCGTGTTAGCCGCTTGCGACGTCTTCGGTCGGCGCAACCCGTATCCTCCATGTGGTAGCACAAGTGGCAAGGCGCGTAGGAGCGGCTTGCGCTCCGCACTGTCCCTACGGACGAGGCGCGATTAATGAGAAAGCAGCGATTTGATCCGTCCCCACGAGGTCTCGGCCGCAGCCGTCGGCTCCCCGCCGGTATAAGACGCGATGTCCATCACGTAAATCTCATAGTTGCCGTGGTCGCGGGAGGACTGGAAGGCGATGTACCGGCCATCCGGCGACCAAGACGGATACTTGTCTTCAGCCGGGTGATCGGTCAGACGGCGAGGATTGCTCCCATCTGAATCCATCACGTAAATCTCCCAGTTGCCGTCGCGGTTGGACTCGAAGGCGATGTACCGGCCGTCTGGAGACCAAGAGGGACGCAGGTCCCAAGCTGGGTGATCGGTCAGGCGACGGCGGTAGTGCCTATCCGAACTCAGCACGTAGATCTCATCGTTGCCGTCGCGACCGGACTGGAAGGCGATGTATTGGCTATCGGGAGACCAAGACGGAGACCAGACCCCCGAGGCGATTGTCAGGAGGAGGCGGTTGCTCCCATCCGAATCCATCATGTAAATCGCAGGAATGCTGTTGCGCATAGTCACGAAGGCGATGTGCCGGCCATCCGGAGACCAAGAGGGATAATAGTGCCGATACGAGTCGTTGGTCAGGTTGCGGGGGTTGCTTCCATCCGAACCTATCACGTAAATCGCATAGTTGCCGTCGCGACCGGACACGTAAGCGATGTGTCGGCCATCTGGAGACCAAGACGGAAACCAGTCCTCGGCCGGGTGGTCGGTCAGGCGGCGAGGGTTGCTCCCATCTGAATCCATCACGTAAATCTCATAGTTGCCGGCACGGGAGGACGAGAAGGCGATCTGCGTGCCATCCGGAGACCAAGACGGTTTCCAGTCCCAATCCGAGTCGTTGGTCAGCCGGCGTATGGCCCCGACGCCCCAAGCCTCCCCACCACTGTTCGTCACCGCTTGTCCAATCCCCGCTGGCAGTTCAACATCCGTACCGTCGGCTTGCCCCCAGCCAGTGACGGCCAGCCCTAGCGTTGCCAAGCAGGCGATCAGTAGAGACCGATAGTTCATAACGTGCCTCCTTTCGGATGGATAGATTGAATAAGAAGGTTAGATATTATGTCATGGGACTGAAATCAGCGATTTGACCTGTCCCCAAGTCTGAGCCTCGACGCTCGTAGCAGTAGCCGAAGGGACAATCGGTTGCCAAGCGGGCTCACGTCCCCCCAAGCCGTTAGTCAAGCTAATCAAGTCAGTCAATTTGATCCTTCCTTTCTCGTCTGCTTCTGCTACATCAGCAGCCCAAATATCGAACTGGCCAATGACATTGAGAAAACCAGCGAAGGCAATGCTCATGCCGTTGGGCGACCAGATAGGAAAAGTCCGCCAATGATCGTAGGGTTCGCCGTATATATCTTTATTCTGGCGCGATTCAGGCAGGAGAATACCTGGGTGCCTGTGATCATCGGGATCACCGTAACTGTAAAAGTTGAAGTGAGCATAGATAAGGCCCTCTGCATCGTATTCCACTATCAACGTGAGCCATGCTGCTATGGTTCTATCTGGGGAAAGACCAGGGAGGAAGCGGTCATATACCTCTCTCCAGTCCGCAGGCGACGAGCCACTGCCGTCTAGCGCCGTAACGAACGTCTCAGGGCCGTCCCACTCGTCTGGCAGCGGCTCGGTCATGACGGCGACATAGTAAATACTACTCCCGTCTTCAGACCACCAAAGCCGCGCTTTATCGACGGCATCGTCTGTCACCTGTTGCGGATTACTGCCGTCGGCACCCATCAACCAGATTTCGCCGCCGGCAATATAGGCGATCTTCGTGCCATCCGGGGACCAAACCGGACTAGCGCAATCCCGTCCTTGGGTCAGATTTACGGAATCGCTCCCATCCGCATTCATAATCCACACGTCATTGTTCCCCTCGCGGTCGGATATAAATGCTATTTTGCCGTCGGCTTGCCCCCAGCCAGCGACGGTCAGGCCCAAGGTTGCCAAGCAGACGATCAATAGAGATCGATAGTTCATAACGTGCCTCCTTTTACAAGGCTGTGAATGGGGTGCGCTACTAAGGATATATATTGCACATTCCGTGCCAAAAATTCGGTCGCCGACAAAAAAACCTTTAGGAGGCCCCTAAAGGTTTGAAAAACATGATACTTAAAATTATAGTATAGGTCTTTAATATGATGAACAGCCTCGCCATCGGCACAAGGCGACATACGATTTTCCGTATCCTCAATACGATTTTCCGTAGTTAGCTCCGAGCCCTGTAAAGAGTTGTCCTCTACTTGCCTGTACCGGGTTTTTTCGGTCGTCGCAGTCCATAGTAGCGCATGCGGGAGCGCAGCCGTTCTGGATTCATGCCCAACAAGCGCGCCGCACCCCGCTCGCCATAGATAATCCAGTTAGTCACTTGCAACGCCTCCACAAGCTGCTGCTTTTCGTCCAAGCCTTCGCCAGCCGCTGGCGTGGGTAGCCCAGCATCCCTGCGCCGTGCAGCCGACAGTAGCGGCAAATCTCCAGCGCGTATCACCCCACCCTCGCACAGCAAAACCGCTCGATTGATCAGATGCTCCAACTCGCGCACATTCCCCGGCCAAGAATACCCCTGCAAGTGCGCGACCACTCCCTCATCTAGCGTCGGCACCGGCCGCTGCAGATGTTGGGCATACTGCTTCGCAAAATGCGCCGCCAAAGCCGGTATATCCTCTTGCCGCTGCCGCAGCGGCGGAAGCTCTAAGGTAAAGACGCTCAGGCGGTAGAATAGGTCTTCACGGAACGTGCCCTCTTGGATGGCCTGCCGCAGATCGCGATTGGTCGCCGCGATGACTCGTACATCCACGCTCACAGGCTGCTGGCCGCCAACCCGGGTCAGCGCCTTCTCCTCTAAGATGTGCAGCAGCACCCGCTGAGACTCCAGCGGCAAATCGCCGATCTCGTCCAAAAAGAGCGTGCCGCCATCGGCTAGTTCAAAGCGACCGAGTTGACGGCTAGCGGCCCCGGTAAAGGCCCCTTTCTCGTGGCCAAACAACTCGCTTTCAACCAATCCAGCCGGCAGTGCCCCGCAATTGACGCGGATGAAGGGCCGCTCGCGGCGGGTGCTGGTCTCGTGGATGGTCTGCGCCAGTAAGCCCTTGCCGGTGCCGGTCTCGCCCAGCACCAGCACGGTCATCGCCGTCTCGGCGACTCGCACAGTCTGTTCCATCACTTGGCGCATCGCCCAACTCTGGCTATGCACGACGTGGTCGGTAGCTCGCAGGACGTTTTCAAGGGCGTGGATGCGTTCGGTCTTGGCATCGGGAAGAATCTGAATCTCCAGGCTAGCCACCTCGGACATCAAGCCATCGCGGTCCATCGTTCGCACCTCAAAGCGGTACTCGCCCACCGGCAAGGTATTATACACGACCACATCGGCAGCCGTAAACGCACTCCACTGTTCCGTCGGACCGTAGCCTACCAAGCGGCGGCTGTAGCGCATCTGTCCCGCGCCCGTGCGGAAGCTGATACCCTGGAAGTGAATGCGGATCTCGGGGGTACTCTCTGGGCAGGATACAGCTTCGGGCGCGGCCAAGAGCGTGCCGGCCATCACCTCGCGGATGACCAAGCGCGGCGGGGTGTGTCCCGGTTGGTAGGCAACCAGCCCCGCCCGCGTCCCAAACCACAGCCGACCGCGACGGTCGCACAGGACGGCTTCGACCTTGTTTTCGAGAGCGGATAGCCCCAAGCGAATGCTCTGGAAGGTCTGGCCGTCGTAGCGAAGGACGCCGCCGCCGCTGGTGCCCATCCAGATGTTGCCCTGTGAGTCGGCTGTCAACGCCAAAATGCTATTGGCCGACAGCCCAAACTGTTCGGCCGTAAACCGACGCACCTCCCGCAACGAGAGATCAAGGGCGAAAAGCCCCTTGGCCGTGCCGACCCACAACGTGTTTTGATGCTCCCACAAGACGTTGACATAGGCGATGGCCTCGGCCTCGGCCATATCCGCCGGGTGCAAGTGCCCATCTTCATAACACCAGAGTGCCGGTATTACTCCGTATGCACCGATCCAGAGTACTCCATCTTGGTCGTGCAGCATAGCTCGGCCTTCATAGAGCGACATATCGGTGAGGCAGGTGATTTGGTCCTCTTCTATCCAGCCGAAGCGGCCATCGAACGTGCCGACCCAGATACGCCCTTGCTCATCTTCGCATAGCCCGACGATTTCTTCGGGGTGGGTCTCTTCGGACACGGAGATCGCTTGTAGCGTTTGGCCCTCACACTTATACACCTTGCCTGCGTTCCCGCCACTCCAGACCTGGCCTTGGCCATCTATTACCATCGCCGAGACAATTTCCCCTGTCCTGACCGGGCGGATTTGGCCCTCTTCCATATAGGCCATGCCTCCCATCGTCCCAATCCACACTCGTCCGTCGTGATCTTCGCCCAAGCAGCGAATCTCGCGGTCGGGTAGGCCGTCGGCTTCGATGTAGCGCCGGATGCTGGCCGGATCGCAAAAAATTACCCCACCTCCCCAGAGTCCTATCCAGATATTGCCCTCGCGATCCTCGTAGGTCAGACGTGTATCCGAAAAGTCTATGTCCGGCAGGGAGGCGGAAAAAGAGTGCCACTCCTGCCCATTGTAGCAAAGTACGCCCCGGCGAGCTAGCCAGAGCCAGCCTCGCTCGTCGCTGCGGATGTGCCGCGTCCCCTGCTGCACGGCCCCCTCAGTCTCATTGCCCACATTGATGAATGCAAGCTGTTCGTCCCGCGGGTCGTAACGGCCAATCAAGGCTTCGGTCCCCGTGTACTGGAAGGCGATCCATAAATAGCCGGAGGGGTCTTGGGCGAGTTTCCAAGAGTATTGGACCTGCCGATCTCCAGTATCCATGCGCCGCCCATCCAAACTGAGGACACCTTGGCCCCATGTCGCCAACCAAGTGGTGCCACCCGCGTCGGTGGCCATATCGTACACTAGCCCCAGCGGTTGGCCGTCAATGTGGGTTATGGACTTTATGCAGCGGCCTTGGGCAACCCACGCCACCCCCTTACTGGTCAGCGCTAGAATCGAGCCATCCGATTGTGGTTGCAGGCCAAAAATTTCGTTGGAAGGCAGACCATGCTCGGTAGTGTACACCTGAAAGCCGCGCCCGTCGTAAACGGCAAGCCCCCCGCCGAACGTGCCGAACAGCATCCGTCCATCCGCGTCCTCGGTAATGGCCATAACCGAGAGATTGGGCAAGCCGTCTTTAAGGCCCAAGGTCTCGAAACGGGCGCTGTCGAACCGGCTGACGCCCCCATCGACAGTGGATATCCACAACAACCCGCGGCTATCTTGGTAGATGTCTTCCACGTGCATCCCAGCCAGCCCATCAAAGATGGTGTACTGACTGCTCAACACGTGCTCAAAGGATATGTCGCTCATATTCGTCCTTCCGACGATTGGGAGTTCCTGGCCTTTAACACATGACCCGACCCTAAAATACAACCGCCGACAAAAAATCCTTTAGGGGCACCCTAAAGGATTGAAAAACATAACACTCAAAATATGAGATGATTCTTTTTACGATGTGCAGCTTCAGCCGTCAGCGCAAGGTTGTCCACGGCTTTCCGTGTTGGCCGCCTACGATTTTTTCGAATAGAGATTACTGTGGATTTTGCGCTTGTGGACCGGTAAGGCAGGATTGGTGCAGAAAGGCGCGTAGGGGCGGCTTGCGCGCCGCACCGCCCCTACGCACGAGGTGCGTTTCAGATCGCCTATTCGAGCTTGACCATCTTTCGAGTGCGCAACTGATCGCCCACCCGTACCTGATACAAATAGGCTCCAGAAGCGACGAGTTGGCCCTGTCCGTCTCGGCCATCCCAAGTCAGCAGGTGTTCGCCCGCTGTCAACGGACCCGACCACACTTGGCGCACAAGCTGTCCCAAAAGATTGTAGATGGCTACGTCCACAGCCTCAGCACCGTCGGGCACCGATAGGGGGATGGTCGTGGCCGGATTAAATGGATTGGGATAGTTCGCACCCAAGACAAAGTCCGACGGCGTGGCCGACTCAACGGCTACGGCGGTGGGTGGACTGTTCTGGTTGATAAAGACGAAAGCCCCACCCTTTGTATAGAAGTAAGACCCACCCTTAAAACTACTGCTATTTACACGCCCCAACACGACCAGATCGGCGGCCCCATCGCCGTTGAGGTCACCGGCGAGCACCTCGCTGCCCGTGCCCGACACCTGATAGCGGCCTTCAATGGCTCCATCGCCGTTGGAGTCGCCAACGAGCGCCTCGTCGACCGTGCTCGACAGCCGGTAGCGGCCTTCGAGGACAGGCACGCCATCGCGCTGGCCGAGCAAGACGACCAAGGCCGGACCCGTTTCCTCGTTGCTATCGATCACGGCCACGTCCATCAGACCATCGCCGTTGAGGTCGCTGACCAGGGGGTGACTTTCCACGTGGATCTGCGAGCCGAGCAGGGTGTGGCTTGCCACCACGCCCGAGGCGTCCAGACGCCACAGCACCAAGCCGTGGTAGGTGAAGAAATAGGCGTTAACGAAGATCTCGGAGGGGATAGCGGTTACCTCGGCGACTCCGACTAAATCCACCTGCCCATCGCGACCGGCCTGTAGCGGAGTGGAGTAACAGGGGTTGACCATGGACTGAAAAAAAAGCGGCGGCTCCGCGCTGGCCGCCCACGGCTGGGTTAGCCAAACCTCCGTCGGTCCAGCCTCTTCGAACCTCCAACACGATCGGAGCCATAACAGGCGCGCGGCCCCTCCCGCTCCCAGCGATCGCTCGGCGGACCAAAGCCTAGGCCAGAACCCCTCCTCGCTGTCGAGGGTGAACTGATCGCTGCGGACAAACGCCGCGTCACCGTCGTTGGACCACAGGGTCGCTTGGGATGGCCCCTCTTGGGATGGCCCCTCGTGGCTGTGCAGTGCCTCGTCGTCATACTCCCAGACCAACAGGTCCACATCGCCGTCGCCTTCACCATCAGCGAGGCCAATGAAACCGACATTGGATAGTTGCAGGATGGTGGCAAAGCCTTCCTCACCCCGGTTGTGCCACAGTTCGAGGTTCAATCCCTCCTGAAAGGCCAGATCCAAGAGTCCATCCCCGTCGAAGTCGTCCCCCCAGATACTAACGATGGGCGTTCCCGGTTTTTCTCTTGATGGGCGGGCGACGTTGTGGGTAGGGACCAAGCCGCCCAAGCCGTCGTTGGACGCCACCATCCAGCCCCATTGTGGCGCCCAACGAGCCCAAGCTACCACGAGGTCCAAATCCCCGTCGCCATCTACATCGCCCAAAGTGCCGGTGTCATCACTGGGGCCCCGACCGATGCCGGCACCGGCTTTGCCGAGGGGGATAAAGTTGGGTTCTGCGAACAACTCCCCTGTTGCGGCAAAGGCCCCGTGTGGAGCTGCCAACAGCAAAATAACTGCGATAAAGCGGTGCATAGTTTACCTCCTGAGGTTAAGGGCACGTAGGAACGGCTTGCACTCCGCACCGCCCCTACGGACGAGGCGCGATTAATGAGTGCCCGTTGAAAGCAGCGATTTGACCTGTCCCCACGAGTGGATTCGACGCTCGTAGCAGCAGGAAGCGCCGGTCGCCAAGCAGGCGATCAGTATGGCTCGATAGTTCATAACGAATCTCCTTTCGGATGAATGGATTGAATTTGTCCCAAAAGTTGGGTGTTTGGCAATAAGCATCAATAGTAGATATAGCATATTTCGTACCACACAGCAGACCTCACACAAAAAATCCTTTAGGATGTGCCCTAAAGGATTGGAAAACATAGTTTTATATAGCGTGAAATTTCTTTTTATCAGGCGTGATGTCCGTCGTCGTTACAAGTTGATCTAAAAATTCCGTATTAAATACGACTTTTTCCGTATTAAATACGAAGATAATCGTATTAAATACGACTTTTCACCACAGCGCAATGGTCCGCGACTTTTCCCTTTAAGACCTTTTCTTCGGTCGTTGCAACCCGAACACGCGCATGCGGGAACGCAGTCGCTCCGGGTTCATGCCCAACAAGCGCGCCGCGCCCCGCTCTCCATAGATCCTCCCCTCGGAGGCTTGGAGCGCCTCCACGATTTGCTGTTTCTCGTCTTTGAATTTGGCTTCAACTGGCGGCTCAAACGGCTCCTCTTTGGCCTGGTCTTCAGAAGGCAGCGGTACATCCTCCACCTGAATAACCTCCCCTTGGCACAGCACCACCGCCCGCCGGATCAAATGCTCCAACTCGCGCACATTCCCCGGCCACGCGTACTGCTGCAAATGATTCACTACTCCGTCGCCCAAAGCTGGCACGGGTCGCTGCAGACTTTGGGCATACCGACGCGCAAAATGCGCCGCCAAGAGCGGAATATCCTCTCGACGCTCCCGTAGCGGCGGCAGCTTCACCGGCCACGCGCTCAAGCGGTAAAACAGATCTTCCCGGAATGTCCCCGCCTCAATCGCCTTTTTCAGATCCTTGTTGGTCGCGGCAATCACCCGCACATCCACTGGGATAGACTGCTCGCCACCGACGCGGATCAGATAGCGATTTTCCAGAATGCGGAGCAGTGCCCGTTGGACTTCCAACGACAGATCGCCGATTTCATCGAGTAACAAGGTGCCGTAGTTCGCTCGTTCAAAACAGCCGATATGCCGCTTCACGGCACCAGTAAAGGCCCCTCGCTCGTGGCCGAACAGCTCGCTCTCGATCAGCCCAGCGGGCAGGGAGCCGCAATTGAGTGCGACAAAGGGCTGCCCTCGGCGACGGCTCAGGTTGTGGATCCTCTGAGCGAGTACCTCCTTGCCCACGCCGGTCTCACCCAGCACCAGCATCGTCATATCGGTCTCGGCCATCTGTGTGACTTCCTCTAAGAGCCGGGTCATGACTTGGCTTTGGCTGAGAAACTCCTGATCCGAAGCCCGCAGCATGTGCATGTGTTCTAGGCGCTGGAGGCGTGCGCTCTTTTCGTCGGGGAACACCTGTACATCGAGGGTGGCTACTTCCGACATGAGGCCATCCCGATCTAAGGCCCGCACCTCAAAGCAGAATTGGCCAACCGGGACCCCGTTGTACGACACTCTGTTGGAAGGCGCGAATGCACTCCATTCTTCCGCCGGGCCGTGGCCGACGAGCCGATGGCTGTAGCGCATCTGCTCGGCCCCGCTTCTGAAGCTGAGACCCTGGAAGCGGAACTGAATCTCGGGAGTGCTATCCGAGCAGGACACGGCTTGGGGCATCTCCAAGAGTCTTCCTGCCATGACTTGGCGGATCACGACACCTGGGGGTGTATCCCCAGGCTGGTACGCAATCAGCCCCGCCCGCGTCCCAAACCACAACCGGCCCCGACTATCGCGCAGGATGGCCTCGACAATATTCTCCAGGGTGGATTTGCCCAAACGGATGCTCTGAAACCCCCGACCATCGTACTTCAGTACGCCCCCACCGCTCGTCCCAATCCATAGACACTCCTGCTCGGGATCAGCGACCAGAGCCAAGATGCTATTGACGGACAGATCGCCTTGGTCTGCCGTAAACCGACGCACCTGTTGGGCGCGGTAGTCAAAGGCGAAAAGGCCGTTGGCCGTCCCGATCCAAAGCGCACCCTCGTAGTCGCACAACGCACTCACATAAGCGACGGTTTCTATACCGGCTATGTCAGACGCGTGGAAATGGCCGTCTTTGTAATAGTACAGAGCCGGCGTTGTCCCATAGCTACCGATCCACAAGGTGCCTTCGCTATCCTGCAACGCGACTCGGCAATAATTAGGTCCCTGCTGCTCGGCTATAAAGCGGTCGCCTTCTATCCTGCCCAAGCATCCCCCGGAAGTGCCGACCCTTATACGCCCTTCTTGGTCTGGGTACAGCATGATTTCTTCGGCGTCGTGGCCTTTTGCCACCTCGATCACTTGGGCCTCTTTCCCCACCCCTTTGATTACCTTCCCCTCGGGGCTCCCGCGCCAGACTTGCCCCTCGCGGTCTGTCGCCAACGACGAGACCTTGTGCCCGGTCTCCACTGAGCGAATCCGGTCGTCTTCAAGACAGGCTAAGCCCCCCATCGTGCCGATCCAGATCCGGCCTTGGTGATCTTCGCTTAGCTGGTGGACCCCGCTATCGGGCAGGCCGTCGGCTTCGGTGTATAACTGGACACTGACCGGATCGCAAAAAACCAACCCGCCGCCCCAAAGCCCCACCCAGACATTTCCTTCGCGGTCCGCGTAGGTCAGCCGTGCATCCGAAAAGTGAATATCCGGCAAGCCAGCGGAAAAAGGATGCCACTCCTCTCCGTCATACACTAGCACGCCCCGGCGAGTCATCCACAGCCAGCCTCTATCGTCCAAGCGCACATGCCGCGTGCCGTGATTTACGGCCTCCGTCCCTTCGATAGTTGCGTCCGCATTGATCAGGTCGAGTTGTTGGTTATCTGGATCATAGCGACCTATAACGGCTTCGGTACCAACGTAGCGAAAGGCGATCCACAGCAGACCGGAGGCGTCTTGGGCGAATTTCCACGGCCACTGCATCGCGCCGTTTTCCGCACTCATGCGCCGACCGTCTAGGCTAATGATCCCCCACTTCAGCGTCGCCAGCCACGTCGTACCCGTTGCGTCGGTCGCCATATCGAACACCCGCCCTAGCGGCTGACCCACAATTTCTGTCACGCGCTCTACGCATCGCCCTTCGACAAACCAGCCTATCCCTGCGTCGGTCAAAACCCGTATCGAACCATCGGCTTGGGATTGCAGGCCCAATATGTCGTTGGAGGGCAGCCCGTGCTCGGTGGTGTACACCTGAAAACCACGCCCGTCGTAAGCCGCCAACCCACCGCCGAACGTACCGAAGAGTAGCCGTCCATCCGCGTCCTCGGCAATGGTCATTACCGTGAGACTGGGTAGTCCATTCGACAGACCAAAGGTATCGAAATGCGCTCCGTCGAACCGACTTACGCCGCCGTCGGCCGTGGCGATCCACAGCAGGCCGCGCTGATCTTGGTAGATGTCTTCCACCTGCATCCCGGCCAACCCGTCGAAAACCGTGTACTGGTGCCCTAGGATGCGATCAAAGGGGCTCCTCTGTCTTGGAGTTCTTGCAGGCCTATTCGCGTCGTTCACCTACGCCTTCTCTTTGCTAAAATTGATCGTTCACCAAGCGAGCGTTCCCTGTAACGCGACCTCTTGCTCGCCAGCTACGATTTCCCCGAGCCGATAGGCCCGACAGTCTTGGGCTGCTAAGTGAGCCAACACCTGTTCCACGGCCTCGGACGCAACCACCAGCGCCATGCCCACACCCATGTTAAACGTACGCAGCATATCCTCCACCTCTAAGTCGCCTGCTGAGAGCAAGGCGCGGAAGATTGGTGGGATCTGTAGAGTTGCCAAGTCGAGCTGGGCGTCGAGGCCCGGCGGCAAGATGCGGCTGAGGTTGTCGCGGAGGCCGCCGCCAGTGATGTGGGCCATGCCGTGGAGGCCACGGTCGGTGAAAAGGCCGCGCACGGCCTGCAAGTAGCAAGTGTGGGGCTTGAGCACCGCTTCGAGGAAGGATTCGCCGGCCACGTCGGCAGTGAGCAGATCGGGTTTCCGGTCTAAGAGCGCTCGAACCAGCGTGTAGCCATTGGTGTGCAAACCGTTGGAAGCGAGCGCCACAACCTGATCGCCGGCCTCAATCGCCTGGCCATCGATAATGTTGTCCTTATCGACCACGCCGATGACGCTGGCAGTCAGCACGTAGAGACCGTCGGGAACCACGCCGGGCTGCACCGAAGTCTCGCCGCCGGTCAGGGTGCAGTCCTGTTGGCGGCAGGCGTCGGCCAGAGCGTCCACGAGGTCGTTGACAATGACTCCATCCATCGCGCCGCAGACGATGACGTCCTGGATCGAAATCGGCTCGGCACCCATGACGATGATGTCGTCGATAAGGTGGTTGACCATGTCGTAACACACTCCGCGATGGCGGCCGTGGGCAAAGGCCAACTTTTGCTTGGACCCAGGCTCTTCGCTCTTGTGGACCAACACCGGGTGTGCGTAGCCGGGGAAGCGGGCATCGAGCAATGTGGCGAACGCGCCAATCCGGTTGAGCACGCGCGGGTCCGCGGTTTCCATGCTCGCGGCCATGGCGCGCTTGGCCGCATCGGTCTGGTCTATATCGACGCCCGTGCTGGCATAGGAGAGGCGTTGGCTCATGAAGTTCCTTTCTGTTCCATCAACTCGTAGATCAACTCGACGCCCCACCCCGGGCCGGACGGAGCGTGCAAGCAGCCCTGCTGATAGGTCAAGCGCGGCTCAACCACATCGCTCGCCAACAGGCCCGGGCCGACCAAATCCGAGGGCGCGCAGACGGCTTTAGTGGCCACGCCGAGATGAACAGCCGCGGCCGTGCCAATGCCAAGCTCGACCGTACTGCCGAGTAAAACGGGTACGCCAGCGGCCGCGGCGAGTTGGCTCAGCCGCTGGGCGCGATGCAAACTGCCAGCTTGGACGGGCGCGACGTTAAAGGCATCCACGGCCCGGTGGTGCAAGAGAGCGAGGGCAAACGAGTCGTCAAAGTCAGCGACGTGTTCGATGAGGGCCGCGGGCACGGCCGCGCGCACCCGCGCCAAGGCCAAGGCTGCGGCGTCTGGGTCGGCATTGACCTGTTCGGGATGGTCCTTGGCCACTTTGCGCGCGACGCATTGGATCGGCGTCTCAACCGCATCCACGCCCAGCTCGGCCAATTCGCGAATCCGCTCAATGGCCTCTTCTTCTTCCCACGCGCCCGAAGCATCGGCCTTGAGGTACGCATCCGGGCCGACGATCCGGCGGCAGACGCGGACGCGCTCGCAGTCGAGCTCAAAGTCGGCCCCCACCTTGAGCTTGAAGGCCGTAAAGCCCACATCGACCTTTGCCTGAATTTCCTCTGCCAGCTCGTCCGCACTGCGGATATACGCGACCCAAGAGATGGGCAGCGCGTCCCGGTACTGGCCGCCTAAAAGCGCGTGGGCCGGGGCGTTGTAGTACTTGCCCGCGAGGTCAATCAGGGCCATTTCCACGGCGGCACTGACGAGCCGACGAAATTCCGGGTGGTCGCTGGCGGGCAACGCCTCGGCGACGCGCTCCCAAGCGACGAGGCGCTTGCGCGGATCGGCACCGGCCAGCAGGGGCGTCAAGGTCTCGCACAGGGTTTCTGGCGACGGCGCTTGCCACGCATCCTCTAGATCCGAGATTTCGCCGAGGCCGCGCAGGCCGGTATTGGTCTCGAGTTCTAGGATGTAGTAGCGCGAGGCATTCTTGCTGTGGCCGCCCGTGGGGGCTACGCGGGTGTGGTACACGCGGGGGACGGCGACCGAATAAACGCGGATGTGACAAATGTGCATAAGGCAATCCGGGGAAGGGTGACTGGCCGGATTGTACGGCTGGCCCTCAGTGCAGTCAACCGTATATTATTTCGATATTTTAACAGGAATGCCCAATGACGGCCACGGAAGATATCCTCGTGCTGAGCGCAACGGCCTTTGAGCAGCATGCCCTAAGAGAGGCCGTGACCGAATGCGTACAGCGCAAAGTCGCCGAGCGCGAATGGGTGAGCGGGAAAATTGGCGCTCAGCCGGTGACCTTGGTGGCGACCGGAATCGGCGCGGTGAACACAGCGCATGCACTCACCTGCTACTTGCAGGCGCAACGGCCTCAGCGGGTCATTCAGATCGGCGTGGGCGGAGCGTATCCCGAGAGCGGCGTAAGCGTCGGGGATCTGGCCTTGGCCAGCGAGGAATACTACGGAGATCTGGGAGTGCGGACGCCGGACGGCTGGCAGGGCGGAGAGCTGATCGGCATTCCGGTGCTGGAGAAAGGGCGCTCTTACTACAATTGCTTTCCCATTGACGAGCAGTGGGTGCAGCGGGCGGCGGCGGTTTTGCCCGAAGCCCACATCGGCCCCTTTGTCACCGTGCAGGAATGCTCGGGCACCGACGAATTGGGGGTGGAAAGAGGGCGGCGCTTTGGGGCCTTGTGCGAAAACATGGAGGGCGCGGCCGCTGCGCACATATGCGCCTTGTACGAGGTGCCTTTTGCCGAACTGCGCGCCATGAGCAACATCGTCGAGCAACGCGCGCGGGAGCAATGGGATTTGCCGGGAGCCGCCGCTAGGACGCAGGCCGCGGCTCAGGAGCTTCTGGAGGAGGGGCTATGCGCGTGACCTTGGGCTATTCGCCCTGTCCCAACGATACGTTTGTCTTTTGCGGCTTGGTCCACGGGCATATCGCCGGCGCGCCAGTATGCGAGGAGGTGCTGGCGGATATCGAGACGCTCAATGAGATGGCGCTGAAAGGGCAACTCGACGCGACCAAAATATCCTTCCACGCATTGGCGCACCTGCGGGAAGAGTACTGCCTTCTGCATTCGGGTGGTGCCTTGGGGAGGGGATGCGGGCCGCTACTGGTAGCGCGAGAGCAGCTAGCGCTAGAAAACCTCAAGCACAAGCGGATCGCCATCCCCGGACGGCTGACCACTGCGGCCCTCTTACTGAGGCTCTTTGACCCCAGCATTGAGCAGCTAGCAGTCATGCCTTTCGACCAGATTGTGGATGCGACCGCGCAGGGCGTAGTCGATGCGGGCGTCATCATCCACGAAAGCCGCTTCACCTATGCCCAACGCGGGCTAGCAGCGCTCATCGACCTAGGCCAGTGGTGGGAGGAAAGCACCGGACACCCGATCCCCCTCGGCGGCATCCTCGCGCGGCGCAGCCTCGGAGCCGAACTCATCGGCCACCTCGACCGCGCGCTCGTGCAGAGCGTAGAGTACGCCTATGCCCACCCAGACGCGGTGCGGGGCTACATCCGCCAACACGCCCAAGAAATGGACGACAGCGTCATGCAGGCGCACATCGACCTGTACGTCAACCAGCACACCTTCGACTACGGAGCGGACGGTGAGGCCGCTATATTCGACCTAATCGAGCGGGCCGAGCGGGCCGACATCGCGCCTAAGTCCGATGCGCCGCTCTTTATCTCTTAAAACGATTACCAAGGAGCAATACGCGTGAAATTAGTGCAATTTATCGAGCCGGGCGACGGCATGCGCTTGGGTCTCGTCACCGGCGACGAGGTCTTAGACCTGACGGATGCAGAACAGGGACTGCGCACAGTACATCAACTCTACTACGACGGCGGCGGCGACGAGATTGGGTTGGTGGCCGCCGCTCAGAACCTGCAAAAACGGGCTGCGCGCCGCTTGTCGTTAGATGCGCTGTTGGCCAACCGCAGCACCCACGACCCGTACCTCACCAAGCCAGTCAGCGGCCCACCCGGCCATCCCCACGCCCTGCGCGTGTGGCTAGCCGGCGTCACTCACGAGGTCAGCGCCAAGCTGCGCGAGATCGAAGCACAGCAGGCCACTGGCGAGGCCATCAACGTGTACGACCAAAAATACCGCGAAGTGTCCGGCGGCGGGCGACCTGAGCTGTTCGCCAAGGGCGAGCCGGACTCCGTCGTCGGACACGGCCAGCCCATCACCCGGCCCACCGACACCCAGCGCTTAGTGCCCGAAACCGAGTTGGTGTCGATCTATGGCCTGACGCGCCAAGGTCGCTTAGAGCGGCTGGGCTACACCGGCGGCAACGACGCCACCGACAATGGCATCGAGGCCGCCAATCCCCTCAACTTGCCCCAAGCCAAAAACTGGGCCGGTGGCTGCGCTTCTCTAGGGCCGGTGTTGGTTACAGCCGACGAGTACGACGACGCCGAGGTCGAGGTCTCGTGCCGCATCTTGCGCGACGGCCAAACCATAGCCTACAAAAAGGGCCCAACCGGCCAGAACAACTTGAACATGCCCGGGCGGCTCCTGCACTTAGAGCGACACCTTTTCAGTCGGTTGCCCCTATCACCGCGCACCCTGATGGCGTTTTATTGGGGGACGCCCATCGTCTTTGCCGAGGCCGACTTAGCGTCGGGGCTTTTGGACGGGGATGTGATGCAGTTGACCTTTTCCGGCGGCATCGGGGTTTTGGAAAATCCCGTGGTGCCGCTCGAAGAACCAACGCAGCTACAGGGATTAGGAGGATAGCGTTAGTTTTCCACTCTTTCGAACAGATCCAAATGCTCGCCTGTGCCAACGAGCTTTCCATGTAGATGCCGAACGTCAACGACTGCCCCAAAGCGGACGAATATCTTTTCAAAGCGCTCGTACTGCGGGCCCCAATAGACCATCGCGCAGGACATTGGAGCACCCTTGCCACCGTCCCTCCCATTTACGAGAAAGCGTAGCCGGGTGTCGTAGAGAAATGCGACCGCAGTAGCAGCGCCAAATACGTATTGTTTCCAGTGGCGAGTATTCGTAGCGACAGGCACAAGGGCGAGCACCTCAACACCATGTTGTACGTGGGCCTCGGTGCATTTTCGCAGCCAATCTCGAATCGTGGTCCCTCTCTCGCGGTCTCTGCCGTATGGAGGATTGACGAAGATGGTGGGATAGTTCCACGACGCTGATAATCCGTCAGTCTCAGGTAGAGAGTATTCTACAGTCGCCCCCACGATAGAATGGCGATTGGAGCATGGATCTAGCGCAACTGATTCGGCGAAAAACTCTCGTATCGCGTTAACGTACTTTGGCGGAGTGCACCAATGTTGACTTAGCACCTCGGCATTGTTACGTCCTGCAGTCATGCCTAGTCTTTCTCCTACCAGCTTTTTGCAGCGAGTTTCCGCAGATCACTCTGTAGATTCTCAATCGTACCGTCATGAGGAGAGATGACGTTAAACCACGTCTCAACCTCGGCCTCGTGCGCCGTGAAGTAGCTTCGGAGCGCTCCGTCTGCCTCAACGGCCATGCGTATTTTGGTGAATCTATTCGCTCCAGAGCTACCGGAGTAGCTCGCCAAGAATGCCTCACGAGCAGGTGCCAAGTCTGGTGTGGGATTGAGCAGTAGCTTGTCAATGAACTGAGACAACCCAGCGTCGGTGAGAAACAATAGCCAGTCGTATGACTGAGCCAGCACGCGAAGTTCCTTGTTGTGATTGTCAGAGGTAAACCAGTTACCATGGTTGCTAACAACACCAACGGTGAGTATGAATCCAGCGAATTCGACAACCGATGACGAGTCGATGACTTCTCTGAGTACTTCGTCGTAGAGGCCGGTTAGGAAGCCACCGTTGGGTTGTTCCATGACACCTTGAAACTGCCCATTCCGAAGCCGCACTTTTTGCAGGGAAGACACGGACCGCGCAACATAAGCTCCCTGTTTTGCTTTTTCAATCGTCTGCGGCCCTTTTCGCATTCCTTCCTCCACGCCCACGCGCTTGCATTCAAAGATAGCGAACGGATTAGTGGAGAGCCGGCATACGGTGAGTCTGCAACTAGAATCATTCAATGTATCAACATTAGCAATAACTGGGCCAGTTTCGCTCTCTACAAGGACAGTTGCGTTGCGTTTCACGGCGTCTCTGCTGAGCACTTGGGTTGACTTGACGGCCGTTTCGTGCAGGAAGGGCAAGTGGCGCTTGATCTTTGCGGCTGTGAGGGGAAGAGATAGTGGGGCGATTTCGACTTCGTGCCGAGCCTGGATGGGGTGAAGCGAAAATTCGACGTTGTGCAATATGTCGGCGTTGGCGAACTCAGGCACTGAGCGCTCAATGACGACATGGTCACGGAGATTCCACGTGTGAAGAGTATAAAACGTAATGATCTCGACGAGCGTCCCTAATGCACGACCTGCGGCCTTCTTTCGGTCCGCGGCGTACTGGAAGACCGTCTCCGCTAGGGTTCTTTGCAGTGCGTCAACCGACTCAAAGGCCAATAGATTTCTCCCAGCTTATTCTGCTCATTCATAATAATATAGAGGTCAACCACGGCTTGTCCGCGTCGTCTGCCCAAGACGCAACATCCTCACCTAACGACGATACTGGTCGAGCGCCCCTCGTCTCGGATCAAAGGTCGTATGGTGGTTCCACGAGGCGTCGTGCTTGTACATCACGTCCCGGATTAGGCGGCGTCGGTAGAGGCTATCGAGGTTGTCGGCGGCCATTTTATCGGGATCAAAGCGGTCGAGTATCAGCCCGCGCAGGCGCGTTTCAGTTGCGGCGTGCTCCGCTGCGCCAGCGAGGTTGTTCCGCTCGCCGGGATCGCTCTCCAAGTCAAAAAGCTGCGGCTCGTGGTCGTGGATGTAATTGTACTTGAACCGGCCCTCGCGGACCATGATGCAAGGTGCGCCCACCGCCTCATGGGCTTGGGCGAAGATGTGGCGGTCGGCTTGCTGGCCCTCGATGATCGGCAGCAGGCTAGTGCCATCGTGAGGCAAGCTCGCCTCAGCATCGGCCAACTCGCAAAACGTCGGTAGCAAGTCGAGCAGTGATGTCGGCGTCTCGACAGTGGTACCGGCCTGCCACTGGTCGGGGAAGCGGACGATGAGAGGGACGCGGCACGACCATTCGTAAAAGCAGCGCTTCTGCACCATCTCCTTTTCACACAGCATGTCGCCGTGGTCGGAGGTAAAGACCACGACCGTATTGTCGAGCAGGCCCGTTTCCTCCAGCGTTGCCAGCAGACCGCCGACCTTATCGTCGAGGTATGTCACCAAGCCGTAGTACGCGCGGCGCAGACGGCGCAGGCTCTCGGGATCTCGTAGGTTGAAGCGGCGGGTGCCGTGATAGGCATTGAGCCAGCGATCCATCGCCGAGTAGGTCTCATCGAGATTGGCCGGAAATTCGGGGATGGCGACCTCGGCGTCGGCGTAGCGATCCCAGTACGCCTGTGGCGGGTGGAATGGCTCGTGCGGATGGTGGAAGGAGGCGCAGAGCAAGAAGGGGGTATCGCCGCGTTGGGCGCGCAGGTATTCGACGGCGCGGAATTGCGTCTCTTCGTCGTAGCTGAGGGCATTGTGCCAGAAGTTGACGCGCACGGCTTGGCCAGTGTAGCCACCGGCGTTATACGTGGGGCGGTTGCCCATAACCTCTTCGTAGTCCTCCCCCTTCGTCTCCTTGATGCGGATCCACTCTTCCTTGACCCACGAGAAGTCGGGCGGGTAGATGTCGGTCGTCAGCCGACGATGGAAGCCGTGTACCTGATCGGGGCCGACGAAGTGCATCTTGCCCGAAAGCACGGTATCGTAGCCCGCATTGCTGAGGTAGTGGGCGTACGACGGCACATCTGCGGCCAAAAGCGCGCCATTGTCCCAGGCACCGATCTCAGAGGCATGGCGTCCGCTGGTGATGCAGGCGCGACCCGGGGCGCACAAGGGAAAAGGAGTGTAGGCCGAGTCAAAGCGGACGCCTTCGCCAGCGAGGCGATTCAAGTGCGGCGTCTGGACGACAGGATGGCCGTACGCACCGGTCAGAGCGGCGATGAGTTGATCGGACATTATGAAGACGATGTTGGGACGGTCGGACATGGTTTGAGCTTTCGGGTGAAAGGGTTAAAGAACGGCTTACATGAATTTCTTTACGTAGGCGACCGAGCGTTCAAACTGCTCCAGTTCATAAGCAACCCGAACGTCCGCACTCTCGCCGCGCTCGTGCGGCGTCTGCCAGTCGTCTGGATCGCCAGCCGCCTGATGCAAGGTGCGGATGGCATGTATCGTCTCGTGGAGAGGCCGCTCGGGAAAGGTCGCCCACCAGTCCTCTTCCAAAAGACGAATGTGACGGGCGACGCTCGCGCCGAGTTCAATGCAGCCTTGAACCTGCGGCACCTCGCGGTCGAATAGCGCAATTATCTCCGGCCAATCGACGACCCCGTCGCCAATGGCGCAACGCTTGAGGCGATAGCCTGAAGGCGTAGGGTGGACCGTGTAGTCCTTGATGTGGACATGTTTGATAATCGGCAAAATCCGCTCGGCAAACGCTAGGGGATGCTCGCCGACGGCAAAGGCATTGCCTACGTCCATGGTAGCACCGAGTTGGGGACTGCCGACCTTTTCGCACAGCGACAGTAATTCCCACGAACTCAAATCCTGGTGGTTTTCAATGCCCACTGGGATGCCGTATTCCTCGGCAAGCGGCATAACTTCCTTGAAAGGCTGCACCAAGGCTTCGATGTAATCTCGCATCCCCTCAGCACCATACTCAGTGCGGTTGCCTTCGAGGAGGCGGCTGACGGTCGTACGCACGGCGCGGGCACCAGTTTGGTGCGCCGTCTCAATGGCTTGGCGCAACGGCGCGATGTCTTCGGCGTAGTTGTCGCCACCCGTGTCCAAGAACAGATCGAGACCGGCACGCGTCTCGGCAAAAACTGCCCGCTCCTCCGACGAGCAGTCGCCCAGCCATTGAGACGCAAATTCGACACTGTGGAGGCCATTGTCGCGAGCTAAGCGCGTCAGGCCCTCGGGGGTGTGAGGATCAATGGCGCGGCCAGCTTCTTTGTGAGCGCCGGTAAAGCTCCAGGCGCAGAGTCCGATATTCATGTTATAGTCGTCCTAAACGAAGTTCATAGCAGCGGGTATTGAGGTAACGGAAATCCAGCAGATATTAAGCGGATTGAACGTATTCCCAAGGATTCACTATTTCAACGCCTAGCGGAGTAAAATCATCGACATTGCGGGTAACCATCGCCATTCCGTGAACTAATGCCGTAGCCGCAATAAGCGCATCGCGATCGGGACGCGGGTCGGGAACGTGCAGTTTGGCGCACCTTTGGACCACCGCGGTATCGACCGGCAAAATGCGGTCCGAGAATGCCGACATGACATGCCCATTAAGCCAAGAGCGTAGTACCGCTCCTTGTGTTGGGTCTCGACGCTCGATCAACAGGGTACCCACTTCGAGTTCCAAAATCGTGATAACCGACAAAAAGAGGCACACTGCGGAAACGCTGTTTGCCCACGCCAAGACCTTTTGATCGACTTTGCGGGACCTCGCTTTTCTCAGTTCCGCAACAACGTTTG
Source organism: Candidatus Latescibacterota bacterium (assembly GCA_022827835.1). Lineage (GTDB taxonomy): Bacteria > Latescibacterota > UBA2968 > UBA8231 > UBA8231. The sequence continues at coordinate 210,949 of JAJEIO010000061.1, read as the reverse complement.
TGTCGAGTAGGTACATCAGGACAAATCCGCTGTTCTATACATTGCACAATGCAAACGCGGCGGCTCAAAGTCTATGTCAGCGGCTTCTGGCATGGCCAGCAATTCGACGATGCTTTCTTCCTTGCCAGTGATCTTGAGATAGTCTTCAATGGTTAATAAGACGTGTGCCGCACGGCCGCGATCGGTAATGAGAACCGGCCCGGTTGCGGCGTCCCGTTTGGCTTTGCCCACATCTCGATTGAACTCTCTACTCGTAATGCTTGTAATTCTCATCGCCAAACCTCCATTTCTCTATTTGTAGGAACATTACTACAAATCTAATCTAGCGTCAATCTGGCCGCTCGTTTCGCTTCCTCGAAATGGAGGACTGCGCTTTCGAACTTTGGAGCCGTGCGAGAAGCGCGGTCTGCAAAACGCAACGGTCGATTCGCGTTTAAGGATAATGGTGGCCAAGGCGTACCGAATTGCGAACTTTTCGTTGGGAGGTTCGAATATAGGCAGGCGGACCACATCTCCAAGATGTCGAAGCCGTAGGAGCCGGACGCTGCGGGCCCTTCATTGGCGCAAGCGTCTCAGCGCGCGGAGTGCGCGGAGCGTGATCCATCGGTTCGGTTCTCCGGGAGCACCGGCGATCTCCTCGTAGAGGGTGTCCTTGTGCCGCACGTCTAGGCGCCAGCGTCCATCGGGAAGCTGACGGCTTTCAACTGTCTCGATGGCTTCTGCCAAGCGCGGATCGTCCTTAAAGCCTGCAGTCACCGCGTATTCAAGGCCCCGCAGGACATCGTAGTGCCACAACGGAGGAAAGGCGAGGCGCCTCCAACCTTCGTCGATGACACCACCCGTGGAGAGCCGCCGGAGGAGGTGCCGCTCTAGCAGATACTCTTCACCACGCTCGCGGGCTTCCGTGATGGCCGGGTCTTCCCCGAAGGACTGCTCGTGTGCGAGCAAGCCCTCCAAGACGCAAATCGTCGTATGGAATGAGGAGCGCATGGAGCCGCGGAGCGCCTCACAGTTCCACCCACCATCCCCGAGCTGCTCACTCAGCAGAAGGTCCACCAATCGGAGGCTCGGCTTCCCAAAGTAGGCACCGAGCGCCACGACGCGCCCGTTGATGCAGGGCTCTTCCTCCCCCTCGAAGAACGGAGAGTCTCCGTGCCACGGGCCCCAGGTCACGCTCGAGTGCACTAGCTCGATCGCGTGTCGAGTGCGATCACTTTCAGGATCCACGCCGAGATCACGCAGGTAGAGGAGGGTGTACAGGTTCGTCCACCAGAACGGGTGCACTTCTCCATCGCCCCACTGCCCGTCTGGGCGCTGCTCATCGAGCAGTCGTCGGCCCCATCCCTCATCTGCCACGCGGGCACGCTCGGCGGCGACGTTATCGACGTCGCCTAGATCTTGGAGGACTTGCCAGCGGATGGAGGGGTCTGAGTCAAGAAGCCAATCCAGCACCGAGGCGGCGGGGGCCACGCCGTAGTGTCCGATATTCACAGCATTCCTCTTTTGATTGGATGCAGCTTACAGTTTCGCCTGCAAGTGGGACACCACTTCGTCGTCCTTCACGTCTTCGCTCGATCCATCGCGCATGTCCTTCACCTGCCAGACGCCTTTCTCCAATTCGTCCGGGCCGCCAATCAGGGCGATGGGGAAGCCCTTGCGGTCGGCGTATTTGAGCTGCCGACCCATGCCCTTGGCCTCTGGGTACAGTTCAGTGCGAAGGCCAGCTTGCCGCAAGCGGCGCGCAAGGGCGATGTAGGACGGCAGGGCTTCGGCGGAGAACTGGACGATGAAGACGTCCGCGGACGTAGCAGCATCCTGCAAAAGCCCCAGCCCCTCCATCGCGGCCATCAGCCGGTCTAACCCCAGAGAGGCACCAACGCCGGGCAAGTGCTGCTTGGTGTAGAGCCCGGCCAAATCGTCGTAGCGCCCGCCGCTACAGACCGATCCGATTGCCGGCAGATCGCCGAGCAAGGTTTCATAGACAGTGCCGGTGTAGTAGTCGAGGCCACGAGCAATGGACAGGTCAATCGCCAAGCGATCTTCGGGAAAACCAGCACCCTCAAAGGCGTCCACGAGCTGACGCAGGTTGGCAATCCCCTCGGCGACGCGGTCGTTATCGCCGCAGGAACGGTCGATCTGGTCGAGTATCTCGACATTCGCGCCCACAGTCTGCACCGTCGCGAGGATGTGCTCAGCCTGTTCGCGGGAGACCGCATCCGTCTCGCTCATCTCAGCGGCGACCTTTTCCGCGCCGATCTTTTGCAGCTTGTCGAGGGCGCGGAGGATGGCTGCCGACGCCTCGGCCAAACCGAGCGATTCAAGTAGGCCATTGAGGACTAAGCGATTGTTGACGTGGATGGCAAAGCGCTCAAAGCCCAAGGCCGCGAGCAGGTCGTGAATGACGAGCACCGTTTCAATATCCGCGGCATTCGCGTCAGTGCCGATGGTATCAAAGTCGCACTGGTAGAACTCTCGGTAGCGCCCGTGCTGAGTATTCTCGCCGCGCCAGACCGGACCGATGTGGTAGCGCTTGAAGGGGGTGCCGAGTTGGCCGATGTGCTGGGCAGCAAAGCGGGCAAAAGGTACGGTCAGGTCAAAGCGCAGTGCCACGTCTCGCCCCCCGTGATCCGCGAAGCGATACATCTGCTTGTCGCTTTCGTCGCCGCCTTTGCCAGTGAGTATTTCGCTGTATTCAAGCGCGGGCGTGTCGATGGGAGCGAAGCCGTAGGAGCGGAAGACCGCGCGGGCCTTGTCGATCAGTTCCTCGCGCGGCATGGCCAAGGCAGGGGGAAAGTCGCGGAAACCTTTGAGGGTCCGCGGCGGAATCAGTTCTCTTTTATTAGACATAGGTTTACCAGTTTGTAAAGGAGCCGTCTTCGCGGCGCAGGATCGGGCCGCCGAGCCATTTGAACTCGTAGTGCTCGGCCGCTTCATCGTTGAATTCTATTCCCAAACCGGGAAGCTCCGGTGGTAAGATGCACCCGGACTCATAGGGCAGTTGCACCGGAAAGACATCTTCCATCACAGTGTGGCCGATGAGGCCGCCTTCCTGCACGGCAAAATTGTCACAGGCAATGTCGAGGTGGACACAGGCTGCGGCCGAGACTGGGCCGAGGGGATTGTGCGGGACGATCTTGATGTAATGGGTCTCGCACCAGTTGGCTACTTTGCGCGCCTCAGTCAATCCGCCGACTATACACAGATCAATCCGCGCATAATCCAGCAACTCTTCTTCGATCATCTGCCGGAACTCCCACTTGGTCGCATAGTGCTCGCCAACGGCCAGCGGACAGCTTACATGATGGCGCACCTGGCGATAGCTCTGAGGGTTTTCGCAGCGCAGCGGATCTTCGATGAAAAAGGGATCGTACTCCTCAAGCTGGCGGCCGAGGCGGATGGTGTCGGGTGGGTCGAGGCGGGTGTGGACGTCAATGCAGATTTCGATTTCCGGCCCGACGGCCTCGCGCGCAGCGGCAAAGTGAGCGATTGAATCGCGGACAGCCGTGCGCGGTTCGAGAATCCCGTCGCGGTCAAAAACCGACATCCGCAGGTACTTCCAGCCCTCAGCGACTCGTTCCTGAGCCGCGCGAGCCGTGTCCGCAGGCGTCTTTCCACCGATGCCAGTGTAACAAAAGACGCGCTCTCGCATCTTGCCGCCCAAGAGCATGTACACGGGCTGCCCGAGCGCCTTGCCCTTGATGTCCCACAGCGCAATGTCAATGGCCGACATAGCAGCCGCGTTGATCCGACCGCCGGGAAAGAAATCGACGCGGAACAGCAGTTGCCAGATGTACTCGGTGTTAAGCGGATCTAAACCGATGATGTGGCGCTTCATGTGTTCGATAGCGCCAATACCGGCCTGCTCCTTCCAGGTAATGCCAAACTCGCCGACGCCGTACAGGCCAGCGTCGGTCTCGACCTTGACGAAGAGGTAATTGCGCGATCCGTGGCAGATGGGAAAGGTTTTGACGTCGGTAATTTTCATAGAGAATCTCCTTTGATAGCTCCATAATATCAGGCCGCGACTAGCCCAAGGCAAAGACGGCCTCGCCGACGACAATGGCAACAAGCCCCAAGAACATGCCGACTTTGAGCAAGCGGCCGAGGCGGTCGTCGGCCAGCACTGCGCGTTGGCGATACAATTGCCAGAGGACGTAGCCGACCAGGGCATGGACCGGCAGCAACGCCAGCGCGTAGAACGCGCCGTAGATGCCCGCGAAAAACGGCATCCAAGTAAACCCTAACAACAGCAAATACACGAGAGCCGCTAGCACCGCAGCTTGGGTCCGTCCCCAACACAGAGGCAGTGTGCGCTCGCCGCGGATCTGATCCCCGGCCACATCCTCGATGTCCTTGACGATTTCCCGCCCCAAGTGAAAGAGAAAAGCAAAAAGCGCCGGAATCCACGAGCGCCCGATATCGCCGACGGCCAAGGCTCCATAGGGAAAGGCAATAGCCCCGACAAAGGAGACGAGTACATTGCCCCATAGTAGGCTATGTTTTAAGGAGATGCTATAGATGGCGAGTGAGGCAACAACGACTAGGACAATCGCCCCGTGCCAAGGACTGAGCCAGAACGCGAGCGCACAACCGGCGAGGGCGAGAAGCAAACTTTCCATCCGAGCCGCATTCGGGCTGAGGCGGCTGGAAGGCAAAGGGCGCAGCGGGCGGTTGATGCGGTCAACGTCGATGTCCATCAAGTCGTTGAAGGCATTGCCGGCACCGTTGATTAACGCGGCAGAAAAAGCGGCGAACAAAATGACAGACCAAGCGGGAGCCTGATCTGTGGTCAAAGCGCCGATGCCGACCGAGAGGGCGGTAATCAAGCCGTTGAGTGGCCGGGGTAGGAGGAAAAAAGCACTGAGATGCGACAAGAGTTTCCGTTTGTGTACGAGTAAAAGTTCCTATAAAGCAAAGCAATAAGGTCGCCGCCAAGAGGCGTTTAGCGGCCAACGCGCACAAATTTGTCTCTTGACAGATTCTGACGTGCAAAGTAGGTTCCCTAACGTTTTGTTTCTCAACAAGTAAGCTAGCTATGAACTCAGTTAAAGGGGCGTTGTTCGCCTCTCTTTTTTTTATCAGCTCCGCCTTGGCCAATCAGCCCTTGGTCGGCGTGTCTTGGCAGACATCAAGCGAACTAACCGCGATTGCCGCACTAAGTGAGCAAGTGCGCTACGTGGCGCGGAGCGTGGCTTTTGTCGAGGCCAGCGAAAGCGCGGTCGAGGAATTCACAAAGCGGGGATTTGCCATCCTCTGCCTCGACCGGCCGCGCACAGGCGACCGCTATTTTGTCGCCGACCATCTCCATTTTCCCCTGCCCCAAGGCGTTGAGTTGGTCTTTGATGGAAGGGGCGAATGGGCGCTCTTGCGGATAGGGCCAACCGCACGCTTGCACGAAACACCCCATTTCCTCTGGCCACTGCCCAACAACTACAGCCTAAAAGGATGGCTAGATGTACCGCGCCGTGCGCCCAAGGCCCTGCAAACGGCCTCGCCAGCGGTAGCCGCCCTCATAGAGGAAGTCGCAGCCGAGCGCCTGCAAGCCCACGTCGAAGCCCTCGCCCTAAAAGACCCGGCCTTGGGCAGCGTCCCCGGCAACATGCGCAGCCGCTTTACCGTGCATCCAGAGATCCTCGAATCAACCGAGTACATCCGCTCGCAATTGGCCGCAGCCCTCGGCGACAGAGCAGTCAAACTGCATTCCTTTCCCATCGACTCGTGGCGCGTCACCTCCCACACCGCGCGGCGCGGCAACCCAGAACATGTACCGACCGACACCACCGCGTACAACGTCATCGGCACCCTGCCGGGCACCGATCCAGCAGCCGGGTACTACATCATCTGCGCTCATTACGACGCCACAGGTGTGCGCTCGGAAGGCGGCTGGGACTGGCAACGCGATCCAGCACCCGGTGCCGACGACAACGCCAGCGGCGTAGCCTTGGTCTTGGAGAGCGCTCGGCTGCTGGCCGGACAGCAATTCCCTTGGTCCATCCGCTTTATCGCTTGGTCGGGCGAGGAATTGGGACTGCTCGGCAGCCAAGCGTACGCGGATTTGGCGGCCGAGCGCGACGACAACATTCTCGGCGTCCTCAACTTCGACATGATCGGCTTCAACGACTTGCAACAGCGGCTGGAGCTAGTGACAAATCCCGGTTCGCAGTGGCTGGCCAACGAGATGGTAGCCGCGGCTGAGCGCTACGGAATCGGTCTGGCTATCGACGTGTTCGAAGACCCGGGCTCGCGCATCAGCGACCACGCGCCGTTTTGGAGGCAGGGCTACGACGCGATCGTCGGTATTGAAAACCACCTGCCCGCGGACCCGAAGACCTATGGAGTGCGCGAGGGGGTCTATCGGGTCAACTCGCAGTACCACACAGTCGTCGATTTGCCCGACAGCCTTAACTGGGAGCTGATACGCCGCACCACCCAGCTAGCCGTGGCTACCTTGGCCCAGTACGGGTTAGGGGAAGGCGCACCGAACTTGGCCGTTTTCACAGGAGACCTTCACAGCGACCGCGCGGACGATCTCCGCGTCCGCGTCAGCAACATCGGGCTGGGCGCGGTCGCCAGCAGCTTCTCAGTGCAGGTTTCGCGATGCGCGCTGGACTCCAGCCGGTGCGAGGTCATACACCGGGAACAGGCCCCAGAGGGATTGACTCCAGGTGCGAGCGCAGAATTGCACATCCCTTGGCAGCGATTTGGCGAGATGGTCTTTCTGATCGAAGTCGATGCAGAAGGGCAAATCAGCGAGGTCAACGAGACTGACAACCGCGTCTTCCAGCGCCTGCGCCTAGTGCCGCAGTCGAAGATCGCGGTCTTTCCCAATCCCTTCCGCCTTGGCAACGGCAGCGTGCTCCGCTTCAGCGGCGTACCCCTCAAATCCTCGGTGCAGGTCTTTGGCCCGGCCGGCGATCTAGTGTGGGAAGCAATTGAAGACGACAACGCGCAACGCCGCTTGGGGGCCGTGGCCAACGAGGTGCTGTGGCACGGGGTCAACCACACCAATATACCGATCAGCAACGGCGTCTATATTTACACAATCCACTCTCCCGAAGGCACCCTGCTCATGCGGGACAAAATCGCAGTCGTGCGTTAAACACGCACTTTTGGTGTTGAAGAAGAGGAACTTGTGATTCGCGCAATTTTGTGGGACAACGATGGCGTGCTGGTGGATACCGAGGGGCTGTATTTTCAAGCGGGGCGAGAGATCATGGCGACGCAGGGTGTTGAACTGACGCAAGAGGATTTTGTTGAGCAGTCGTTACAAAGGGGGCAAAGTGTATTCGACCTATTGCCCAATCAAGACGCTGAATTAATTGATCAACTGCGCTTGCAGCGCAATGCTCGGTATAGCGCGTTGTTGCGGGAGCGCGTGCGGGTTTTGGATGGAGTAGTGGAGACGCTCAGGACATTACACGGGCGCGTGCTTATGGGGGTGGTGACGGGATCGCGAAAAGATCACTTTGACATCATTCACGCCCAGACGAATCTACTCCAGTTTTTCGACTTTGTCGTCGCGCGGGAAGACTACAAACAAGCAAAGCCCCATCCCGATGCGTATTTGACGGCCATGCGGCTGCATGGGTTAGAACCTGAGACCTGTGTTGTCGTAGAAGATTCTGAGCGGGGATGCGCCGCCGCTGTAAAGGCTGGGTTGCGCGTGCTAGCCGTGCCGAATGAGTTGTCACAACACGGCGACTTTTCACCTGCGTACAAGGTGCTAGGTTCGGTACGAGAGGTGGTGGAAGAAGTGGAGAGGTTGCACTGACGGCTTTTTAGCCCAGCCATAGGATCTTCCCAACTCAACTCCCCAACGGACAATCCGCACACCGCTCCTCCGTCCCACAAAACTCCAACTCACACGTCAGCAGCGCATCCACGCAACGCTTCCAGTCGGCGGGATAGCGCAGCGTCCCTTCCAAGCGGAAGCCGCTGACCAAAGAGCGCAGCAGGGCAAAGCGCGTCTCGCGGTCGGCCACTTTGGCGCGCACTCGCTGGCGCGCCTCAGCCAAGCCGTCGAGATACGCAGCAAATTCCCCGTCGAAAATCTCTTCGAAATCTTGCCGCAAACGGCTCGACAGTGCCGGGCTGGCGTTAGAGGTGGAGATACTCAGCCGCAAGTGGCCCGGATGCACCAAGGCCACCATGCCAATGTTGGAATAGGCCGGATTGTCGTAGGAGTTGATCAGGGCCTTGCGCGCCGTGGCGAGTTCGTACACCCGCGCCGTCAGCGCATTGTCGCGCACGGTGTTCAACACCAAGAACACGCCATCAAGGTCAGACTCCGCAAAGCAACGCGGGTAGTGGGTAAGTCGGCCAGCCGCAGCCCATTCGACGAGCGCGGGCGTCGCGCTTGGGCTTACCACCGTCAACCGCGCACCCGCGGCTAGCAAGCGACCAGCCTTGTCTTCGGCTTCGCGTCCCCCGCCGATGACCAAGCAGGGCTGCTCCATCACGTCGAGCCCCACCTGGAAATAAGGATTGAGCAACTCGCTCACGCGCCCGAATCGCCGCTTAGGGCCGCGTAGCCTTTGTCGTCGCTGGCACCGAACTCGACCGGAAAGCCGAGAGCCTGCCAACCGCGCTCAGTGCGCGATCCACCAAAACCGGCGGTGACATTGGCCACATCCGTAAAACCAGCAGCGACGAGCGCCTCACAAGCCCGCATGGAGCGCGCACCCGACTGGCAGCCAACGAGCAACTTGGCGTCCGCGGCAAAATGGGCTTGGACGACCTGAACAAAATTGAGGTTGGGAACCATGCCCACGGCGTGGCGTTGCATGATGGGGATGTTGAACGCGCCGGCCGGATGGCCGCCCTCGTATTCGGGGATGGAGCGGACGTCGATATAGACCGCGCCCGCGTCGCCTTCGAGCAGTTCCTTCGCTTCGGTAGGACTGACGTTTTGATAGCTCACGATGCCTCCCTTCATTTGACAATGTCCACCTTGCAGAGTTGAATAACTGGTAAGGTAATGCACTACTTTCGTCCCCTACAAGCCCACAGACCCCGGAGAAAGACGATTTTGAACGCATGGCACAACGCAGGTGTACTATTATTAGCGGCAACTTTGGGGGCTTGCAGCATGCAAGTGGGTGGGCAAGACGAAGGCGACGGCGCAGACCCAGCGGCCCAAGCCGACAGCACGGCCGCCGATAGCTTATCCAAGCCCATAGAAGCAATACCCGTCGAAGTCGCCCTCGCCCACACGGGCGAGATTTCCGCCCATCTGGTGTTCAACTCGACCATCGAAACCGAGGCGGCCGTCGAGATTTATCCCCAAATCAGCGGCCTCGTTAAACACCTCAGAGTCGAGGAGGGCGACCGCGTCGAAGTGGGCGACACCCTCCTCAGCATCGAGGACAAGCAGTTGCGCATCGCCGTTGAGGAAGCTCAAGCCAACTATCACTATCAGCAAACCGCCTTTAAGCGCACCGAGGCCATGTTTGAGCGCAACCTCATCAGCGACCAAGAGTTTGAGACCAACAAATACAACTTTGAACAAGCCCGTCTCCGGCTAGAGCGCGCCCGCCTAGAGCTAGAATACGCAGAAGTCATCGCGCCGTTTTCCGGCGTGATCACCGAGCGCCACGTGCAGGTCGGCGCTCGGGTGGGGCCAAGCAGCAAGCTCTACGACCTCATCAAGCTCGACGACCTGATCGCCCGCGTATTTGCGCCCGGCCAATACCTCACCACCATCGGCAACGGCCAGCAGGCCCTCATCACTTCGGAGTTTTTGCCCGACAAGCAGTTCCAAGCCTGGGTCAAGCGCATCAGCCCCGTAGTCGATCCGAGGAGCGGCACCTTCAAGGTCACGGTGGGCTTGCGCGACCGCTGGGAGTACTTGCGGCCCGGCCTCTTCGTCAACGTTCGCATCATCACGGACACGCACACCAACGCCGTGTTGATACCCAAACAGGCAATCGTGTACGACGGCGGCGACCGATTCGTGTTCGCCGTCGTGGACACCACGGCCGCGCGAATCAAGTTACAGCCCGGGTTCGAGGACACCGACTTTATCGAATCACTCGCCGGCATCGAATCCGGCACCCCGATCATCGTCGTCGGGCAAAACGGCCTCAAGGACAGCACGCGGGTGCGCATAGTCAACTCCGACGACGGCTCGGCTGAGCTCGCCGAAGACGCGAGCCAAGGCTAGGCCCGTGCAGCAGCCCGTTAGCACATCTCGCTTCGCCATTGCAACCCGGCGGCCTGTCGCCATTCTCATGGTGGTGCTGGCCGTCTGCGTTTTCGGCTGGGTCTCCTATCAGCGGCTCTCGCTGAACCTAATGCCCGACATTTCCTACCCGACCCTGACGGTGCGCACCGAATATCCGGGTACGGCACCGGAGGAAGTCGAGACCCTGCTTTCCCGCCCCTTGGAGCAGGAACTGGGCATTGTGCCTCACCTCGTCAACATCAGCTCTATCTCCAAGGCCGGGCAGTCGGACATCATCCTCGAATTCGAGTGGGACACCGACATGAACGCGATGTCCCAGGAAATCCGCGAGAAGGCCGACCGCGTCTGGCTGCCCCAAGACGCCGAAAAACCCCTTCTGCTGCGCTACGATCCTTCCCTAGACCCGATCATGCGCATCGGTCTGCACGGCCCGCAGGACCTCTACGCACTGCGCTACCTCGCCGAACACGACATCAAGCGCGAGTTGGAGGCGCTGGTCGGGGTGGCAGCGGTCAAGATCAAGGGCGGCTTGGAAGAAGAGATCCACGTCGCGCTCAACGAGCGCCAGATCGCGGTGATGGGCTTGGATATCAATCAGATAAACAACCGTCTAGCGCAAAACAACGTCAATTTACCCGGCGGCAACTTGCGCGAGGGCCAAGTCGAGTATCTCATCCGCACGCTCAACGAGTTCGCCACCGTCGAGGAGATCGCCGAGTTGATCGTGGCGCGGCAGGGCGACGCCGATGTGTATCTGCGCGACATCGGCGAGGTCTTTCGCTCGCATAAGGACCGCGAGATCATCACCCGGGTCAATGGCCGAGAGAGCGTCGAGATCGAGATTTACAAAGAAGCCGACGCCAATATCGTCGCCGTTGCCGAAAGGGTACACAACGCGCTTTTCGGCTTGCCAGAGCAGCGCGCATACGTGGAGCAGAAGACCCGCGAAGCCCAAGAAATGGCCAAGCAAAGCGAGGAGCAAAAAAGGAAAGAGCAAGAGGAGGCGCGAAAAAAACAAGAGACTGCAAAAGCCGATTCGACAAAGAAAGAGGAAGAGCAACAAAAGGAGCTACAAGCGAAGAAACAGGAGGAAGCCCGCAAGGCGATGGAGCATTTGCGGATGACCGACTTCATCGGCCACCGCCTGCCCCCGGGAGCCAAGCTGGAGCTTTTATCCGACCAGTCGGGTTTCATCAAGAATTCGATCAGAGAAGTCCAAATCAATGCGCTCATCGGCGGGACAATGGCCGTGCTCGTGCTCTTTGTGTTCTTGCGCAACGTGGTTCACACGCTGATCGTCGGCCTGACGATCCCAGTGTCGATCATGGCGACCTTCGCGCCGATGTACATGTTCGACGTGTCGCTCAACATCATGTCGCTCGGCGGGTTGGCCCTAGGGATCGGGATGCTGGTCGATAATTCGATCGTGGTGCTGGAGAGCATCTTCCGCTGTCGGGAAGAGGGCGACGATCTGGTCCAAGCCACCGTTCGCGGCACCCGCGAGGTCGGTACCGCGGTGTTGGCCTCGACGCTGACGACGATCACGGTGTTTTTTCCCATCGTCTTCGTCGAGGGCGTAGCCGGGCAGATCTTCGGCGACATGGCGCTGACGGTCGTGTTCTCGCTGTTGGCCTCGTTGGGGGTGGCGCTGTTTTTCATCCCCATGCTGGCCTCGCGCCAAATCGACCGCCAAGGCGGGTTGGCCGAGCAGATCGGTCGCAGCGACTTTTTGCGCCTACAGGCACTGAGCCGGGCCCGCGCAGTATTAAGTGAACCGGGGAGCCGGTGGCACAAGGCGGCGCGGGTAGCCCTGTCGCTGCCCCACTTAATCGGCGAGGTCCTGTTGCGGATCGGGCTGGCCGCAGCAACTCTCGTGGCGGCGGTGCTCAAAGGTGCTTTCCTCCTCGTCTCCGAGCTGTTGTGGTGGCTAATCAAACCCGTCGAGCACTTCTGGCTCAAGCGCGAGCAGACCTTTCAGAGCTGGGTCGGTGCTTGGGCTGCGGAAAGCCGCATCGGCGAGTGGACCTTCTTCGAGCGCGTCTGGCCGGGCATTCTCGGCTTTGAGTCTCCGCGCATCCTCGGCGAGGCTGGGCAGCGCTACTGGCGTTGGGTGAACAGGTCCGAACACCCCATATGGAAGACGCTCAAATTCTTATCGCTGCCGCTGGCGATGGTCTATCTGGCAGGCGTGCGCTTCGTCTTGGGCACGGTACTCAGACTGGTGGGCATCGTCCTGCACGTGGCGCTGATGCTCGTTGGTCTGGTGCTGGTACTGGTATTGTTCCTGCTAGGCATCCTGCTGATGCCGGTCTTCTTGCCGCTGCTCTTTGTTTTTCAACGTGGCTTCGGGCTAGTGCAGCAGATCTATCCGGCCCTGCTGGGCTGGGCGCTCAGGCAGCGCTTGCTGATTATCGGCGGTGCCCTAGCCGCCCTGCTGGTCTGCTGGTACAAGCTCCTCCCCGATTTGGGCACCGAACTAATCCCCCAAGTCCACCAAGCTGAATTCAACCTCGACCTCAGACTGCCGGTGGGGACGCCGCTGGAAGAGACCGCCGAGATCGTGCGCCAAATCGAAGAACTCGCCGGCGAACAGCCCCAAGTCGCCCGCGTGGCGACGACCGTGGGCACCGACCGGGCGGCGAGTTCCTCAGCCGAAGAAGGCGAGCACACCGCCCAAGTAACGGTCCGCATGGAGGAGGGATCCAGCGCCGCGCAAGAAGCCGGGTTAATCCGACATCTGCGGGACGAGGTTGACGAGATCCCCGAAATCGAGGTCGAAGTCTCGCACCCGGCGCTGTTCAGCTTCAAGACGCCCATCGAGGTCGAGATTCGCGGCTACAATCTGCGCCAGTTGCGCCAGTTGAGCTTGGAAGCCGAGTCGCGGATGGCCAGCTTGCCCGGGCTAGTTGACGTCAAATCGTCGCTGCAGGCGGGCAACCCCGAGCTACAAATCAGCTACAAGCGAGACCAACTCGCGACCTACGGCCTGTCGCTGCGCAACGTCGCCGAATTAGTGCGCCACAAGGTGCAGGGCAAGGTCGCCACCGACTTCCGCCAAGACGAGCGCCAGATCGACGTGTTGGTACGGCTGCGCGAGGAGGACCGCCTCGGACTGGATGAGCTGCAGCGGCTGGTGATTAATCCCAATGCGCCTATTCCGATTCCGCTTTCCGCAGTGGCCGATATCCGAGTCAACGAGGGGCCGAGCGAGATCCGCCGCATTGACCAGCAGCGCTCCGCAGTGGTCACGGCCAATATCCAAGGCATCGACCTAGGCACGGCCTCGGGAGTGATCCACGACGAACTGAGCAGAATGGATTTCCCGATGGGCTTCGACTTTATGATCAGCGGCCAGAACGAAGAGATGGAGACCTCGTTACAGAGTCTCTACTTCGCCTTAGTACTAGCGATCTTCCTCGTTTATGTGGTTATGGCCAGCCAGTTTGAGTCGCTGGTGCACCCCTTCGTCATTATGTTCACGGTGCCCTTGGCGCTGATCGGCGTGGTGGTGGCGCTCTATCTGGCGCAGGTGGCTTTGAGCGTGGTAGTTTTTATCGGTCTGATTATGCTGGCCGGCATCGTCGTCAACAACGCCATCGTGCTCATTGACTATATCAACACCTTGCGCCGCACCGGCATGGAAAAGACCGAGGCCATCATTCAAGCCGGTGCCGTGCGGCTGCGCCCGATCACCATGACCACGGCGACGACGGTCTTAGGGCTGCTGCCGATGGCCTTGGGGCTAGGCGAGGGGGCCGAGATCCGCACGCCGATGGCCCTGACCGTAATCGCCGGCCTCGTCTCTGCCACCTTCCTCACCCTCGTGGTGATCCCGACCGTGTATTCACTGGTCGATCGCCGGGCCTAGGAGGAACCGATGGAAAAGCCAAACCAGTACCCCCTGCCGCGCTTTTCGGTCAACCGGCCGGTGACTGTGGTGATGTCGCTGGTCGCACTGCTGGTGGTGGGCTATATCGCCTATACGCGGATCCCGCTGACGCTTTTTCCCGAAGGCTTTGACTATCCCCGGCTCTTCGCTTGGGCCAGCTATCCCAACGCTGGAGCGGTCGAAGTCGAGCAGAAAGTAGTGCGCCACCTCGAGGAGGCCGTCGCCCAAGTCAGTCGGGTCAAGCGAATCCGCTCCAGCGCCTACAACAGCGGCGGCAATGTCCGGGTCGAGTTCCAAAAGGGCACCGACCTGCAATTGGCCTTCGCCGAGATGAAGGACCGGCTCGACCGGGTGATGCCCGAACTGCCCGACGAGATCGAGCAATTGTGGGTCCGGCGCTGGGATCAAAACGACATCCCCATCATGGATGGCGCCATCATCTTTGAGACCCAACACGCCGATCCGCGCCATCTTATCGACACCTACGTGGAGCCAGCGCTGCGCCGCGTCGATGGAGTCGGCAACATTGAGCTTTGGGGCACACCCAGAAAAGAGGTAATCGTCGAGTTGGACCGCGATAAGGTGAGCAGCCACCGGATCAACGTCTTTGAAGCGCTCAACAGCCTGCGCGCCCAAAACCTCACCGCACCTGGGGGCTGGGTGATCGAGGGTGGCAAAAAGATCTACGTGCGTTCGGTGGGCCGCTTCCAAGACGTGGCAGAACTCGCCAACACCGTGGTTGATCCCGCACACCAGCTACGGCTGGACGACATCGCTGAGGTTTCCTATAAGCGACCGCCGCAAGACTGGGTTAACCGCATTAACCGCAAGGAGTCGCTGGGCTTCGGCGTCACCAAGGCCTCGGGGGCCAATGTTGTCGAGGTTTCCACCGGCGTGAAGGAGGAGCTGGAAAAGCTGAAGGATCATCCCAAGCTCGGAGGCTTGGACTTCAAGCTGTTCTGGAACCAAGGCGACCAAGTGATCAACTCGGTTGGCAATCTCAAAAATTCCGGCCTGTGGGGTGGGCTGTTCGCGGCCATGGTGCTCTTTTTCTTTTTGCGTGCGGTGCGCATCACGCTGATCATCACCTTGGCGATCCCCCTGTCGCTTCTAACGACGATTACCGTCCTCTACTTCATAGGCTGGTCGTTGAATGTGGCGACGATGATGGGCCTGATGCTGAGCCTGGGCTTAGTGGTTGATAACGCCATCGTCATCGTCGAAAACATCTACCGCAAGCGCCAGGAAGGTATCGCCCCGCGCACGGCCTCGATTGAGGGAGCCGGCGAGGTGGGGCTAGCCGTGACCATGGCAACCCTGACGACGGTAGTGGTCTTCCTGCCCCTGATCCTGATGAGCGACGAGGAGATGTTTTCGTTCTGGATGCTCAGAATCGGCCTGCCGGTCATCGTCGGGCTGGTGGCGTCGCTACTCATCGCCTTGATCTTTATCCCGCTCGCTGCGCTCAGGCTCTCGACGAAAAAGGAGCGGGGCGAGTCGAAGATGATCCTCTGGTCCCGCAAGCACTACGAACGCTCGCTGGGCTGGGTGCTGAACAACCGCCTCGACGCCTTCGTCATCGCCTTGGTCCTTTTTGCTAGCATCAAGATCCCGATGGATGGCATGGATCGCACCGACAGTCAGGAGCGCAACGAGGTGCGGATGGACTTGGCCTTTGAGATGCCTTCGGGCCAGTCGCTGGACCAGGCCGAGAAGTTCATGACCGCGGTCGAGGACACAGTGATGGCCCACCAAGCGGAGTACAACGTCGAGGCGCTCCGCACCTACTTCCGCCGTGGCTGGGGCCGGGTGACGCTGTTTTTCGCCGAAGAAGAGGACGTGCAGTGGTATGAGGTGGCTTGGGACAACTTGAGCGTCGCGCTGGGTCTGAAGGAACAGGAGTACCTCTCCTACAAGGAGGTCGAAAAGGATCTCCGCGAGCGGCTCTACCTGCCGCCGGGTATCAACTTGCGGGTCAACTGGGAAAACTCCGAGCAGGATGCTCGAGTCAATGTCAGCCTGTATGGCGAGGACACCAAGGTGCTGATTGAACTGGCCGCCGAGGTCGAACGGCGGCTGGAGAGCATCCCCGGCTTACTGTCGGTCAACACCGACATGGATCGCGGCGGCACCGAGCTGCAAGTGCGCCTCGACCGCGACCAAATTCAGCGCTTCGGCGTGAATCCCCAGCAAGTTTCGGGCGGCATCGCCTACGCACTGCGCGGCACGGATATCAACAAGTTCCACACCGACGACGGCCGCGAGGTCGATATCCGCGTGCGGCTAGCCAACTACGATAGCCAGAGCCTAGACGATCTACGCACCCAAAACTTCCCCACCGCCGATGGCCGCGAAGTGGCCCTCGAATCGCTAGCGGACATCTACGTCGAGCGCACGCTGGGCAATATCCGGCGCGAGAACCGACAGACCATGCTCAATGTCAGTGCCCGCGCCTCCAAGGACCGGGCTCAACATCTTTTCGCCCAAGTCGATCAGGTAATGCAGGGCTTTGAGATGCCGCGCGGCTACCGCTGGGACAAGGGCACCCGCTTTGTGGAGCTAGAGGAGCAGGACCAATCGCGGAAATTCGCCCTGATTATGTCCGTGACCTTCGTCTTTTTGCTGATGGGGGTACTCTTTGAGTCGTTCGTACTGCCGCTGTCGGTGATCGTGTCGATCCCATTCTCTTTCCTCGGCGTTTACTGGGTTCTATATGTGACCGACACGCCCTTTGAAATCATGTCGATGATCGGCTCGGTGATCCTGATCGGCGTGGTAGTAAACAACGCCATCGTGCTGATTGACTTAGCCAACCGGCTCCGAGCCGAGGGCAAGTCGCGCTACGACGCGCTGGTGGAGGCCGGCCGCCACCGCTTCCGGCCGATCCTGATGACGACCTTCACCACCGCTTTCGGGCTGATCCCAATGGCCGCGGGCAATTCCAAGATGGTGGGCTTGGAGTACGCGCCGCTGGGCCGGACGATGATTGGGGGCCTGCTGGCGGCGATGGTGTTGACGCTTTTGTTAGTGCCGCTGTTTTACACCTTTTTCGACGATTTCCGCACGGCGATGCAGCGGATTATGACCTCGGCGTTTGGGCGCAAGGAAGAGGCAAGCGGCTCACCGTCCTAGGCGGAAAATCTGATAGGAGACTGTGGGGCAGCCGGCGCGGCGGCGATCAATTTCCGCGATCAATTCTCGCCGTGGATACGTAGCACGCAGCGATTCGGGAATCTTTCCGCCCGTTCGCACGGCGAAGAGCACTTCTTCTGGATACGACACCTTGCGCTGCCCATAAAAATCCGTCAAGTCCCGGAATCTTGGATCATCGACCGTGTAGTACTTCCGCTCGACCCGCCCGTAATACGCCAGCGCAAACGGTATGCTGTACTGCGTGCTCAGCAGCGGCAGCGGTGGCAAAACCTCCTCCGCGTCGGCGGCGAAGTGCCTCCAGCCACCGTACTCGCAGAGCCGCTCGCTCCACGAGTAGGAAGGCTCGCGGGTCCGGTCTTCCTCCGACACCAAACCAACATAGCTTTTGTCCAGCCCGCTGCGCACGGCCAGATCGCTGTAGAGACCGGGGTATTTCAGTCCTAGGCCGATGGCAAGCGCTTGCAGTAGTCCAGTGGCGACGACAGCGACGAGCAGCCAGCGTCTGGGCTGAACAGCAAACGCCACAGGCCACAGGCTCAGCAGGCCCGGTAGAATCCAGTTGCCTTTGATCTGACCGCGGCTGAGCGCGAAAAATAAAAAAGCGCCAATGATGCACAGCGCGGGGAGCAGGACGAGGAGATCGCGCTGTTTGGCTGCTCTCACCAAGCCAGCATAGAGCAGGAACAGCAAAAACGGCGAGATAAAAAAGAGCGGACTGACCGCAAAGAAGAACAGACGCGAAAGGGGATGGCTAAGATCTTCAATGCGCGACAGGGTGCTCAACGTCTGCGGCAGATAGAAGTCGGTACTAAACTGGGCGTAGGAGAGCGGTGCGGCGACGGCGACAGCCGGTAGTAGGAAGGCGGTGAGTCGGTGCCAACGCTCTTTCCCTCGTTGATCGAGCGCGATCCACAGGCCAAGCCCGCCGACGAGAAAGGCACCCGAGTACTTGCAGAGGACGGCCAAGCCCGCCGCTAAACCCGTGTATACGTACAGCCGGACCGCATTGGTTGCTTCGGCCTGCCGCGCCATGCACAGGGCCAGTAGCCAACACGGGACTAAGAAGCCATCGGGATGCAGGTAGGAACTGGTGTGCCAAATCCAATGACTGAGCGCGAAGGCAGCGGCAGCCCACAGCGCCAGTTGCTTGGCGAGACCCTGCATCTTGCAAAGCCAATAAACGAGCGCGGTAGAAAGCGCGCCCAATAAAACAGAGGGAAGCCGCAGAAACCACTCTTGGTGCGGATAGAGCGCGTGGGCTAGCTTGAAGACGGCTAGGGGCAAGAGCGCGTAGGAGGCGTCGAGGTGCTGGCCCCAATACCAGTAAACGGCCTCGTCCTTGCCCAGCTCCACATCGGCGACCAGCCTGAGCTTGAGCAGGGTGTAAGCCCCCAGCAGAACGAGGCACAGCAGATTGACGCTGTTGGGGCCGCCGCGTATATTGTGAAACCCGAACACAGTAGAACAATTTCAGAGTTATGGAGATATTTTAATGGCTGAAAAAGAAGAAAATTTACTCAAAACCTTGCAAGAAAAAGACCTAGAGCAGAGCCTGTACAAAGCGCGTAAGATATTTCTTTGGTCCGACGTCAACGACGAATCGGCCAAGGCCGTAGTCACTCGCCTGCTCTCACTGGACGTAGAGGATCCAACCGAAGAAATCGTCCTCTACATCAACAGTCCCGGCGGCTCGGTTCACGACGGCATGGCTATCTACGACGCCATGCTGGCGATTCAGGCACCCGTTTCCACGGTGTGCATGGGCATGGCCATGAGCATGGGCTCGTTCCTGCTCTCGGCTGGCGAGCCGGGGCGTCGCTTCGCCTGGCCGCACGCCCGGATTATGATCCATCAGCCGAGCCTTATGCACACCATCACCGGCACGGCGATCGACCTCGACATCCGCGCCAAGGAGACCATCCGCCTGCGCGAAGAGCTAAACGCGCTCTACGCCAAGCACACTGGCCAAGATGTCGAAAAGATCTCCAAGGACACGGACCGCGACTTCTTCATGTCGGCCGAGGAAGCCAAGGAATACGGCCTGCTCGACGACATCATCACCACCACGGCACCCTCGCCCAACGGGTACGCCAAAAAGTAGCGCTGTCCCTTCGTCTCTTGCTTGTCGCGCCGGTCCCAAACGGGGCCGGCGTTTTCATTGGCAACTCGGGCAATAAAAGGTATTGCGCCCCCCCAAGTAGAAGCTCTCGATAGGCGCGTCGCAGACGCGGCAGTCCTCGCCTTGGCGTCCGTACACGTGGAGCCGCTGCTGAAAGCGCCCACCTGCGCCCGACCCCTGATAGTCGCTAATAGTCGTGCCACCTTGGTCAATGGCGACGCGCAGCACCTTTTTGATCTCCTTAGCGAGCAGGGCCAAGCGCGGCGGATCAATGGCCGCGGCCGGGGTCGCCGGATGGATGCGCGCCCGGAAGAGGGCTTCGCTGGCGTAGATATTGCCCACGCCTACTACCGTGCGATTGTCCATAATGAGGTTCTTAATCGGGCTTTTGCGCCGTTGGCATTGGGCTTGGAGGTAGCGAGCGTTAAAGGCGCGGGAGAGCGGCTCGGGGCCAAGGTTCTGTAAGTACCGGCACGTATCCTCCTCGCCCTCGTCGAGCACCAGCACTAAGCCAAAGCGCCTCGGATCGTTGAACACTACAGCACCCCCGTCGGCAAACTCAAAGCCCACGTGGTCGTGCTTAGTGCCCCACGGCCGCAAGAGCAGGTTGCCGCTCATGCCGAGATGGACCAAGAGCGTCTGG
Source organism: Candidatus Latescibacterota bacterium (assembly GCA_022827835.1). Taxonomy (GTDB): domain Bacteria; phylum Latescibacterota; class UBA2968; order UBA8231; family UBA8231. The sequence goes on along the minus strand of JAJEIO010000061.1, from coordinate 190,962 downwards.
CCCGCTTGCAGGTCGAGGAGGAGGAACTTGGCGCGGCGGCGCGCGGCCGCAAAACAGTCCCCGATCAAGGAGCGCAGCGCGGTGCTCGGCAACGGCTCGCGCAGGCGCTTTGTGCTGACGCGGACGCGAGTGATCGGCCGGCCTAGCAGGTGGCACTCCATCGCACTGCGGACAGTTTCTACCTCGGGTAGCTCGGGCATGGGCAGAGTATAGAAGCCTCCCGTAGAAGCGTCAAACATTGCCGACCCGTCTGCGGTTGGTATATTGAAAACCCTCACCCCAAAACCTAGGAGCTATTCCTTATGGATCTAACGAGACAACCGCCTCGCCGCCCCTCCAACGCCAGCGTCGCTGGCATCGTCGGGCTGGCGCGCATGATCGACAAGGCGCGCGGCCACAACGCCGACACCATCGGCGAGTTCAAGTATGGTGACGACTCCGGCCTCGACATCGAAGTGCTCGAATTCATCAATATGGACGCCGCCGAGTTCGCCGAGGCCGTTGACGAACTCGACGACGAGACCTTAGGCGTCATGGCTCTGGAAAGGGCACAGAAAGGCCAATCGGAGATCGATGCCTTCAACAAGGAACACCTCACCCGCGAGCCGCAAGACGAGCTACACGAGCGGCTGCTGGTCGAGCGGATCGCCAAGTACGCCCCGGATCGCACGGACATCAAGACGGTCTTCGCCTCCATCGAGCTAGACGATTGGGGCGCGTTCAGAGACCTAGACCTAACCGCCCAACCACCGCGCAGCCCCTACCTCCGCAGCGTCTTCGGCGTGGCAGGCACGGCGCGCATGGCCGACAAGGCGCGGGCGGTCACCTGCGGCAAGTTAGGCGAGTACCGCTTCGGTGCCGACTCCAGCCAAGACGCGGCCATCCTAGAATTCTTGGGCATTGCAGAGGACGCCTTTCGCCAAGCTGCGTACGAAAACCCCAACGACGACGAGCTGAGCGAGTGGATCGCCGAACGCTGCCAGAAATCGGCCGCGGAGAAAAGCGCCTTCAGCGTCTGCCGCGCTAACGTCGGCCGCCACCCGGCCCACCCGCTCCATCATTCGTACCACCCGGATATATTCGACGCCTCCGGTAACTACGACCAAATGCGCGAACGGCTCGCCTCGCGTCGCGCCGAGATCGCGCCCGAGCGCGCAGATGTCCAGAGCTTCTTCGACCTGCAAGACCTCGACGACGAGTTGAGCTTTGGGCTGACGGATTTGCGCCGGCATCCACCGCGCAGCCCGTTTGACCTGAGCGTCGGCGGCCTCGCCTGCCTAGCGCGGATGATCGACAAATTCCGCGCAGCGCACTGCAATTGTCTGGGCGAGTACTGGTGCGGCGAGGATTCGGGTTTCGACCGCGCAGTCCTAGACTTTCTCGGCGTCGACCAGGAAGCCTTCGCCGAGGCGGTCTCGGCCAACGGAACCGACGCGGCGATAGCAGCGTGGCTGGGCGAGCGGCTATCCAACAAAAGCGAGGAAGACAAGGCGGAGTTTAACCAACGGCTCCTGACCGCCAGTCCGCGCAACGACCGGCAGCAGAACTTTTTACTCAACGCCGTCTCCCGGCTCGACCCCTCGCGCACCGACATCGAGAGCTTTGCGGCCCTGACCCTGCTTGACGACAAGGTCTCCTTCGCAAGGCTCAAGGCCGGCGTCTAATGTCCCGCCCGCTCATCGGCATCACCAGCAGCCTAAACGCCGCCGGTGATCAAATCCTCGAGTACCAATACGTGGACGCGGTCGAGCAGGCGGGCGGCGCGCCGCTCGTGCTGCCTATGACTACAGATCGCGCGGCGCTACAAGCGGTACTCGAGCGCATCGACGGTCTGTTGATCACCGGCGGCCCGGGCATTGAGCGCGGCTTGATCGGTACCCTGCCCAGCGATCTACCGCCGGTGGCAGCTAAGCGCGACCAAGCCGACCGCTGGAGCTTTGAGGCCGCGCAAGAGCGCCAGTTGCCGGTTTTAGGCATCTGCTACGGAATGCAGTTTATCAGCGCCGAGTTGGGCGGTACGATCTGGGCGGATGTAGAAGCCCAACTCGGCGTTGAGCCGCATGCGCGACAGCGGACTGCGGACAATTGGATCGAACACGATCTCCAAGTAGAGTCGGGCACGGTGCTAGCCGCGCTCGGCCTTGCTGGCCCTTCACGGGTCAATTCCAATCACATGCAGGCCATTGACCGGCCCGGCGCGGGCTTGGACATCAGCGGGCGCAGCGGCGATGGCATTGTGGAGGCGGTTGAGAGCGAGGATGGCCGCTTAATTGGCGTGCAGTTTCACCCGGAGCGGATGGCTGGGACGATATGGGTGAAGCTCTTTGAGTACTTAGTGACGCGAGCGGTGGGATAGGGGATTAGTATATCTACTGAGTCATGCTCGAACGGAGAATCTTGATAACGCCCTCAACGACTTGTCTGAAGGCATCTTCTGTTAGGCTTCCGATCTCTTTCTGCATGAGATTGTGATTGGCAGTAAACAGTTTGCTAGGACGCACATAGCTTGTCCTATGTAAGGAGCCGGTAGCTAACTGGGTGTTGGTCAATGCGATAGCTTGACTGTCTCCATAGGGATTACTCGTAATTTGGCAGAGGATGCAATCTCCTCGATCTGCTTCGGCCAATACCAAGGCTGGTCTCAATTTTGTCTGGGACAGATCGGAAAATGGAAATGGTACTAAGACGATTGATCTTGCTGCAGGTGTGCCCATGCGGCATCCTCTTCTGGGCGATTCCAATCTTCAGCTAATGCGGCTTCACTAAGCAAGGCAGTTTCAGCTATATCCGACTCAGTGGAGAGAATCGTCACAAATGCACGTTGCGGTTTGGGCAATTGGACCGGCTCCAGCAAGCTAACATTGCCCCGCTCATCGATTACCGCTTCAATAATTTTGGTCATGTTCTACTCCTTTGGCCATCGGGTTTGGGCATCCCGTATGACTTTAGGTAATAAAAAAGGAAAGCCCTAGTCAAGCCATAATCATCGTCCCGAGCTGTATGTAGTTCACGGGTTAGATTCGCGTCTATGAGAGGCTGATTCGATGAAGCAGATTGAGCGACAACTGGACATCTTGCGGACGCTGCAGGTTAGTCGTTTCGGGAAGAGTGCACGCGAACTGGCGGACGAGTTCAATGTATCGGTGCGCACCATACAGCGCGATTTGAGAGACCTGGACGAGGCATGTTTTTTGGTGAACGAACCTCGCGATGATCAGCGCACCTACTACCACCTCCAGAAGGACGCCAAGCTACCGCTAAACTTTTCGTCCATGGAAGTCGCGGCGATGATCTTTGCTGAGCGGACGGGCATGGGGCTGGTGGGGACTCCATTCGGCGAGTACTTGGAATCGGTGAGTGGCAGGCTGAAAGATGCCATGCACCCGAAGATGCAGCAATTTCTAGAGCGAGCCACGGAGGCTTACGTGCCACATCTCCGGGGATACAAGAAGTCTTATGAGAAGGCCCGCGAAGTGTTCGACAATCTGCACGAGGCTATACAGGAACGCCGCGTGTGCCGGGTGAGCTACCGCTCGCCATGGGCGGAAAGCGCCCGGCAGTACAACATCGAACCGCTGCACCTCCTGCCGTTCCGGGGAGGTCTATACGTAATTTCGCGGATGCCTTACTACGACCAGCTCATTACGCAGGCGGTGGATCGCTTTGAGTCGGTGAAAGTGACCGAGGAGGAGTTTGAGCCGCCGGATCACCTGTCGGTTGACGAGCGACTGAGCAATGCGTTCGGCATCTCGTCCGAGGAGCCGATGGACGTGGCGGTTCGGTTCACCGAGGAGCAGGCGCCCTACATACGGGAGCGGATCTGGCATCCGAGCCAAGAGTTAGAAGAACTGGAGGACGGGCGGGTGGTGCTGCGGCTGCGGGCTGGGGGGTTCTACGAGATCAAGAGTTGGGTGTTGAGTTTCGGGGCGGCGGCTGAGGTGCTGGAGCCGGGGGAATTGCGGGAGGCTGTGCGGGAGGAGATGCGAGCGGTGCTGGGGTTGGATGATGGGGGTGCGACGTGATCTGTCGCAGGGGTTTATTAATATCTTGCGTGGGTTCGGGTTAAACAGAAGGGCAAAAGCTCGACAGGATGGTTTTTCGGTTCAACATTGAGACCCGCTTTGACTTCCAGTTGATAGCCAAACCCAAAATCAACATGTCTTGGTTGACACAGGGAATGGTCGTACCAATATTTGTAAACGAATACATTGAAATCGTATGCTACTAAACGGAAGCACGACTCCTGTTAGAAGGCCGCTTAACCCGAATTCACGTTAATTAACATTAATATCTTCACAAAGGACGAGAAGGAAGTCATGAATCAAGAGGAACGAGATTGCCTGATCAAGTATTCAAGGAAGCCGGACAACCTGCCCATAGCGCTCGCGATTGGGGCCATTCAAGTGGATCTGAAGATTGCCATCATGACAGAGTTCCTAGAGGAGTTGAGGGAATGCGTAAAGATTGGTTTACAACGGAGAAATCTGCCGTGGTGCGTTACTGCCCACCCAAATCAGTCGCAGTGGAAAGGAGAGATCCTGATATTGTCGATCACACGTGAAGGATCAAATCGGAAGATCGTTCTTTGTAAGTGGAAAGAGTGGGAGACCTATCTGGGCGGAAAGAGCTGTGACGAATCGGCGTTGACGCGCGAGCAACTGGAACCCGCTCTAGTAGGTATTGGTACCGGTGGCGGATACAATGCCGGTGACTTTGAGTGGTGGCGGAATATAATACAGCCGTACCGCGACCTTGGTAGTGATGAAGCTCTCACGACGATGAACGCAGAGAACGACCGGAAAAAGTTCGTCGAGCACTACTGTGAAGTTCTTCTGAAGGCTGTTGAAGTCACCGAAAATCTACTTTGATTGAGGAAGGCCCCAAGTGATCGCAAAGGAGATATCACAGTTTTTTGAAGGTGTGCGCGATTGTCTCGAAAGCCTCGCTCAGGACCGGGTCGAGATGCTCGCAAAAGAAGTGCCACGGTTTTTCGAAGGTGTGCGCGACCGTCTTGAGCTCCTGATTCAATACCGAGTCGAGGTCGAAGCTCACCTAGCTCGAAGATTCTCCTTTCTCCACTTCATCGATTTCAACGAAAACCGGATATCAGACGTGTTCGCGTACCTCCTCAAGCCCGACGAGACTCACGGGCAAGGAGATCTGTTCCTTAGAGAGTTCCTGTCAGACGTGTCTGTGAAGTGGTTGCCCGAAAGCGGTTGGTCTCGTATCCGTGTAGGTCGAGAGGTTACAACTACGCGAATAGAAAACTGGAAACGCAAAATCGACATCGAAATCGCTTTCCGCATTGATGATGGTTGGGCCGCTATAGCGATTGAGAACAAGCCTTGGGCGGTTGATCAGGACCAACAACTCAGCGACTACGCACGTCATCTCAAATCGATGTATGACGGGCGCTTCAAACTGATCTATCTCACGCCGAAAGGGGAAGACCCTTCGGAGTGTAGTATCACGCGCGAGGAGCGCGAACAGCTTGAGAATAAAGGGAAGTTCGCCAAAGCATCGATCCAAAAGTGGGCCGATGGTTGGCTGAAGCGAGCAGAAGATGAGGTGAAAGCCGAGCGAGTGCGCTGGTTCGTGTCCGATTTTCGCAAGGCGCTAAAGAACCTCCCGGCGCAGGAAGAGTGAATCTCGCAATACGCTCTGTCGCCAAGACCAGAGAAGTCCAGATCCTCCGAGAAACGATAGTCTCCGAAATAGCATTTCTTGAGTGCCGTGCCACCTTTACAGACGAGCGTATCGCGGAGCACGGGGACCTGACCGATGCCGGCGAGAACCCACGACAGCAAGTAGTCCCGCTCAAGTATCTCCCACGGGATACCGAGACGTTGGCGCGCTTCCTGCAGACGCGTACGAAGCGGCCTCATGCGCCGACCCTTCCCGGCAGATTCTCCTGGACCATCCAGCGACTATTGTAACGGCCCTTTTTCGGTCCAGCAGAATCGAGCTTCCGATAGCCCTTGATCGGAAGCGAGGTCAGGCGGCCAACCTTGGAGGGATTGACCCCCTTGGATTCGAGAACCCACCCGAGACGTTTGGCAGTCGCCGCGTCTAGCCGCAGGGCATACTCGGTGATCCGTGCAACGTCTAGTTGAGCCATTCCAATCTCGAAGGCGTGGAGAACCTCGGCGAAGTCGCCGCAGTACTGTGGCATGGAAAGGCCATCCAGCAGCGTGCGCTCAAGGTCAGTGATAGCTACCCGGGCATCGCCGAACCACACCTTCTCAGTCCCGAAAAAGCGTTCCGGCCTCACCTGAATGAAACGGTACGTCGTATCCCCAACCGAATAGTCGCCCCCAGGATGATTGCATCCAGCCCTTCTCATGCGGGGAACCGAAGTCTCCGTTGTCGTGAGGACGAATACTTTCCTTGGTACTTGCTCTGTTAAGCCGTGGTAATGCAGGGCTGACCAGTAAGAAATGGCAGCAGGCCGGACCAAGGCCATGGCGACCTCGAACTCGTGGACGGGCGCGATACCGGGGACCGTAGAAGACAGCGCGTAGAGTCCCCGGCGCAAGGGGACGATCCATCCATTTTGCCGAAGGTGATAGAGGGACTCCCAAAGGTACGGATCCTTGAGACCCACCCGAGGGGCTAGCTCCCGAGCCCGGTCCGTTGTAAAGATGCGATCTCCTTCGTAGGCGAGGAGCCGCACCAGTTCGATTCCGACTAGGGACTGCTTGATCTTTTGGGTAGTAGGCATCGGCTGTTTTCCGAGATTCGCATTATCCTGATTATGATAAAATATACGGTAAACATAGGATATTATCAAAGGAATACCTAACTAAAGATATTTTCGAAAAAAACCTTCTACCTGCGACATGCTGCGACATGATCTGTCGCACCTCCTAAGTAAGTTCTCTTTTCCCACAAAAATTAAGGAGGTGTGCAGTGCTTACTCGCTTTTCTTTTTTCGTAGCTATGTTGGCCTTCGGCCTTGTCGCCTGCGAAGGTCCGGCGGGACCGATGGGGCCAGCGGGGCCACAGGGAGAGGTCGGACCACAAGGTGAAACCGGACCGCCCAGAGAAGGAGTCATCATCGAGCGGCAACTGTCCCGTTCCCTCTATGACGTGGACGGCAACATCTTCATAGAGGATGACCGGATAACGCCAACAACCTTCCAAGCCCTTTATCTCAAGGCAGCATTCCCCAACCTCGGTCCTGACGCAGTAGCATACATGCCGCTCGACTATCTCATAGTGTATGCTGTATCGCTCATACCCGAAGAAAACGAGTTGGAGACGCCGCTCCTCGTCGTCACCGAGGGTATGCTCTTGATCGTGGACCCCAACAGGGATCTCTTGGCTGTCGCGCTAGGAGCCCTTTTTGAAGGAGTGGATGTCGATCTAGCGATTTTAGTGTCCCAGTAAACCCTGTGTCATTTCGGAGAAGAAACCATGCTCAACGCCTACGAACGCCAGCTCATTTTCTTTTACCTCTGCAACGCCGCCTCGCGTTTCCACCGCGCCTTCCCGGGAAAGAAGGAAGATTTGGCCGAATGGGTCGCCGAGAACCGCGACATCCTCGCGCTCAGTGACGAAAACGAGGAGCCGGAAGAACACCGGGAGAGCAGCCACCACGAAAAGGTGTCCGCACCAGAATGGAAGCACCTGCGGGACACCCTAGAAAAAGAGCACGCAGCAGCCTGCGAGAGTGCGCGGAAAGACCACGCGGCGCGACTGCTCCAGCGGCTCGGACGGGAGATGGACCTCGCGCCGGAGGACCTCGCGATCCTAGAGATTCTGCTGCGCCACGAAACGCATCCGATCATTGGGTCGCTGATCGACGCTTTCGAATCTGGCCGTTACTACCACAGACATAGATTTTTCAACGTCATGCACCCCGTCCTACCCTGCATTTTCGGCATACCGGCTGGCGCATTCCGTGCCCGCTTTGCGGCCGATGCACCGCTCGTGAAGTCGGGACTTGTGTCCGTCGATGACGACGGCGACATCAGGGCTGTCAACCGACTACTCCGGCTGGTCTTCGCCCCAGACGACAGCGATCTCGACGTGTGTCGGCTACTACTCGACGCGGCCACTCCGGGTGAGCTAGAGTGGTCAGATTTCGATCACGTAGCAGAGGAACGCGACCAAATCGAAAAAATGATCAAAGGTGCACTATCTACTGGCACACAGGGCGTGAATATCTTGGTGTGCGGCCCACCGGGAACTGGCAAGACCGAGTTTTGCAAGACGCTAGCCGCCCAGCTTGGAACGAACCTCTACGGTGTCGGCGAAGAGGACGAGCGAGGCCGCGATCCCGAACGGCGCGAGCGGCTCCAAGAACTTCGGCTCGCCCAGCGCTTACTGGCTCCGAGTCGAGGATCAATCCTGCTCTTTGACGAGATGGAGGACATCCTCTCGGACCCAAGCGCGGGCTGGATGCCGTTTTCGCCGGGTGGCTTTTCCCATCTCCGGTCCGGCGGCTCTAAGGTGTTCCTACACAGGATACTCGAACGTACACCAGTACCGACGCTGTGGACTTCCAACTCCGCCCGGGAGACCTGTCAAACCATTCTGCGCCGCATGACCTTTGTCCTAGAACTGCGCCAGCCGCCGTGCCGAGTTCGGGAGTGCATCTGGAGGAGGGAATTAGCGCGTCATGGCATCAAAGCAACAGAGGAGGATACGCACTCCCTAGCCAAGGAGTTCAATGTGACGCCGGGTGTAGCGTCCAGTGCCATTGCCGGCGCGAGCCTCTGTGGCGGCGACCTCGCCGCAGTGCGCCTCGGCGTGCGCAGCTTGTCCCGGGTAATTTTGGGCGAGAAGCCCCCCGCGAATCAAGGAGCACCCGAACGATTCGACCTCGCCCTAGTCCGGGCCGACATTGATCCAGTCGGCTTTGCGGATCGCCTCGTAAAAAACGGCGGCAAGCATTTTTCTCTCTGTCTGCAAGGTCCACCCGGCACTGGCAAGAGTGCATTCGTCCGCTACCTAGCCGAACGCCTCGGCCTTCCAATCACCCAAAAACGAGCCTCCGACCTAATGTCTATGTGGGTCGGCCAAACCGAACAGCTAATCGCCGCCGCCTTCGCCGAGGCACGCGACGAAGGTTCCATCCTCGTCTTCGACGAGGCCGACTCCCTGCTCGCCGACCGCCGGGGTGCCGTGCGCTCCTGGGAGGTCAGCCAAGTCAACGAAATGCTGACTTGGATGGAGAACCACCCCCTGCCGTTCGCGTGCACGACTAACTTCGGCGAAAACCTCGACCCCGCCACCCTGCGCCGCTTCACCTTCAAGATCGCCCTCGACTATCTCACCCCCTACCAGTCGCAAGCGGCGTTCCACACCTATTTCGCGCTCGAAGCTCCGCCCGAAATCGGAGACCTCACCACTCTAACCCCAGGCGATTTTGCCGTCGTCCGCCGAAAAGCCGAAATCCTCGGCCACCTGCAAGACGCGAAGGCACTCGCCGAATTGCTAAGTGCCGAGTGCGAGGCCAAGCCGAATAACGTCCGGAGAATGGGCTTTTGATTATGGATAATGAATTGTTTTGTATTTCTAGGCGTGGAGGATAAATAGAAAGAGAGGATCTATATGAATAAAGATTTGTTGAGGGCTTATAGAATGTATCACCAGTCTGTTGTCCGATTGGACGTAGCTTCTAAGAGACTTAAGTCTTCTCCCCCTCTGGCAATTCCCAAGCGTCAGGCAGATGTAGATTATTGGCAAGGTGAGGTTGAGTATTGGCGGGATTATGTTAATCTTTTGGAGGATTTTTATGGTCGAGAGAAAGGATTGATATAATAAGACTCTGCTACGTAGACACTTAGTTTATGCCATAACTCATTGCGGTACATCGAATAATTTTAAAATAACATAACCATGGAGAGAATCGTGATTGACAGATTCTTGCCCGGCGTTCCGGGCCGAGAGATCGAAGAAATCTTTAACGCCGCACAGGGAAACGAGATAGCGACAGGAAAATTCGATAGCCCGGAATCCTCTGCTGCACTTGCAGCTAACGCTTTCGGGTTCTTTCTCAAACGGACCGGGGATCTGCCTCCCCTTCCGGGGTGTGGTGAAACATGGCCGGCATGTTCACTCGATATCGAGAAGACCGTCCGCTTCCCTTGGCGAGGTGGACGACATCCGGTTCTGGATGTTTTCGTCAGTACGCCGTCGGCACTTATAGGCATTGAGTCCAAACGGTTTGAACCCTTTCGGGGAAAAGGCGGCACTCGTTTTTCCTGTGCTTACTGGCGACCGAAGTGGGGCGATAACATGAAGGGTTATGAGAGCATCAGGGACGGACTTCATAAAGACTTCTCCTGTCTCAATGCGGCTCAACTCGTCAAACACGCCTTCGCTCTGAGGACGCAAGTCCATCGAGAGGGTGATCACAAGTGCCTAAAGCCGATCCTCTTCTACCTTTACGCTGAGCCAGAATGTTGGCCTAGAACGGACGGAAGGCCAATCGACGAGAATAAGAAAATCAGGCACAGGGAAGAGATCGAGAGATTCGCGAATATCGTCGAAAGGGATAGGGATGAGGTTCGGTTCATTCCCTGTACTTACAGTAAGTTACTGGCTGACTGGAAACGGAATAAGATGCCGGAGATTCGTGCGCACGCAGAGGCTTTGACTGAGCGTTTCTCGCCCTGAAATGCTAGCTCTCAACAATCCAATGGCTGGTAAGATCGGCCTGCTATATTCCGCTGATTTCGCAAGGACGAGACGCAGACCTCGCTCCTAGTTAGTCCATCCAGTATCTTGTTCCTTACAAAAGCCTTCTCAATCTGCCCCAGCACACAATCCGCCCGACTAGTCGAGAGCGGCGTTCTGCACCTCCGATCCCGTAAAAATTTTCCGCCTGCGACGCGATCTGTCGCACCTGTGGGCTAATGTTGAGTAAAACAACCCCTCTCAACCCACAGGAGGACATCGTGATCCGCACCATCTTCGCCTGCTGCTTGGCCCTATCCTTCGAGTCACACCCCGCCATCGCCCAGCACATGAGCACCTTTAACTGGGGCTACCTCTACGCTCAGAAGGTCGTATTCGACGACAGCCTCGACGACCTGAATGGAATCGGCACTTGGACTCATATCGACTGGGATATCGGTACGCAGATCACCCCCAGCGTAGCTCTGGTGGGAGGCATCGGCGGCTTCACCGCGAAAAACTCCTTCTTCTTCGCAGATGGGGTCTCCTCGGTGAACGGCAGTATAGACGTGACGACCGTCAGCGTGCCCGTACACGCACGGGTATTCCTCAACAATGCAGCGCAGACGACACGTGCCTTTGTCGATGCCGGACCGTCCCTCAACTTCCAGATATACAAGGTGAGCTTCAGCCTGCCCGGCTTCGACGAAGAAGTGAACAAAAAGAAGCTCGGCGCACTCGGCGGCATCGGCATCGTGTTCGGAAAGAAGCCTTGGCGCTTCGTAGTCCGCACGCGCTACCACTGGATCGATAAGCACGGCGAATTCGATGCCTCGAACTTTCAGGTCACAATCGGCAGCGTGTGGGGGGCGCTCTAAAAAAGGACCTATGACCCAAGCACCCGGTGATAATCAGCACTTAGAAAAGACGCCGCCACAGGCTATCGAGATAGAGCAGGCTGTGTTGGGGGCGATGATGCTTGAACAGCGTATGCCGTCGAAATCCTCGACCCAGATTGCTTTTACAATACTAAGCATAGCCGGATCTTCGAGGCCATGATCAGCCTCTTCGTGCGCGACGTGGCCATCGATCAGTCCACCTTAGCCGAAGAGCTCAAGCGCCTTAGCTGGCTCGATGAAGTCGGCGGAGCCAGCTACTTGGCCGAGCTATCCGCCAAGGTCGCCAGTGCCGCCAACATCGACGCCTACGCCCGAGTCATCGAGTTCGAGACCCGTAGCGGTTGCCTTGAGGTTTGGGGCGACTACGACATCTGCACCATGGACTTCCCAGCCATGAACCTGCGACCCACTGATCGTCCTGAGCAGATTATCGCGGCGATAGGTGCCGCGCCGGCTACAGTATTGAGGAGCAACAACTGGCTTTTCTGGCTCTTGGTTTACGACAGCGAGGACGAGGTCACCGAACTCGACGTCGATGTTTCTGAACTCGCGTCGGCGCTTGCCGAGGCCGACGCATACGCAGGCGTGATCTGCACGGCTCCGGCGGCGGATCGCCGCGCCGATTTCGTCTTTCGCTATTTTGCACCCTGCCATGGCATTCCCGAAGACCCAGTCACGGGTTCGGCCCATTGCAGCCTAGTGCCGTACTGGTCCGAACGGCTCGGACGCCCAGATCGAGAGCTCCACGCTCTGCAGATCTCGGCCCGCAGCGGAGAACTGTTCTGTCGTGATTGGGGCAACCGGGTGGGGATCACGGGGAGGGTGGTGAAGTACATGGAGGGGACCGTTTTCCTGTGATTCGGCGAACTGCTCAAATGCGCCAGAATCTATCGGGTGGAAAAGGTGATGCGGACCTACTTAGAGGCACTGGCATGACGTCTCCCCGCAATGCGTCCGCGTCCGTCCGACAACGCCCCCTAAAGGCGCATGTAGGTGCCTTTATTTTTCTGTAATTTTGAACCACTACTTCAAATTATCATGTAATTTTGAATAGCTATTTCAAATTTACACGTTAATTTTAGGTCCATGTACGAACGATCTCTGAACCTCCCCGCGTCCGGCACCGAGACATTTTTCCTCTGGGGGCCACGACAGGCAGGCAAAAGCACCCTGCTAAAACATCAGTACGCCGACGGCCTATGGCTCGATCTCCTAAAGGCAGACGAGTTCAGGCGGTACGTCGCCAACCCGGAGTTTCTGCGTCAAGAAATCGAGGCGACGGGGTTCGATCCCAATCGCCAGATCGTCATTGATGAGATTCAGAAGGTGCCTGCGCTACTCGACGAGGTGCACTGGCTGATCGAAAACCGAGGGTTGAGTTTCGCCCTCTGCGGCTCCAGTGCCCGCAAGGTGCGGCGCGGAGGGGCCAACCTGCTCGGAGGACGGGCCGTGCGCTACCAACTGCACGGGCTGACGGCGCGGGAACTCGGCGCAGACTTTGACCTCACCCGCCTCCTCAACCACGGCTACCTCCCCCGAATGTACGCCAACGCCCGTCCCGCGCGGTTGCTCGACGCTTATGTCGCCGACTATCTCAAGGAAGAAGTCGCAGCCGAAGGCCTAGTCCGCAATTTGCCCGCGTTTGCTGGATTTTTGAACTCAGCCGCGCTAGGCGATACCGAAATGGTCAACTACTCCAACATCGCACGGGAGTGCGGCGTCACCAGTCACACGGCGAGGGGCTACTACGAAATTCTCGAAGACGCATTGCTCGGGCGCTGGTTGCCCGCCTTCCGCAGGCGTCCCAAGCGGAGAGTGGTTGCCGCGCCGAAGTTCTACTTTGCGGATGTCGGCGTAGTCAACCGACTCGCCCGCCGGGGCCAACTGCTGCCAGGCTCAGAGCTATACGGCAAGGCATTTGAAAACTGGGTGTTCCACGAATTGACCGCGTTTGCCGACTATCAAGTGTTCGATGGCGAACTGACCTATTGGCGTCTAGCTGGCGGTACCGAGGTTGATTTTATTCTGGGCGACATGCAGCTAGCGGTCGAGGCCAAGGCAAGCAATCACATCGTCAGCAACCACTTGAAAGGGCTGCGTAGCCTAGTAAAGGATCATCCGAGCGTCGGCCGGCGAGTGGTCGCGTGTCTCGAACCCCGCGCTCGGCGCACGGACGACGGTATCGACATCCTGCCCGCAGCCACCTTCGTCCAAATGCTCTGGAGCGGCAACTTCGCCTAAGCCAGCCGCTTCCACACATCCGCCACTTGCTGGCTCTCCATTTGCACCAGCCGCGCTTCTTCAATCACATAACCACTGAGCTGACCGCCATAGATGCAGCCCGAGTCGAGGCCGAGAAGATAGGGGCAGCCATCACGCTCTTTGACCACCAAGCCGCCGGGCGCGTCATGGCCAAAGACAATCAGGGGATACTCCGGCTTGTAGAAATCGTGCCAGCGCGGGCTGGAGAGATCGTCGGAGGGCGGCCAAGTGCGGATCTTCAGGAATTCTTTGCGGCGGGTACCTTGTAAGCCCTTTTTCGGATTGATGCCGGCGTGGACTAGGAGGAAGGCGTCTTCCGCAATGTAGAGCGGGCACTGCCGCAGCCAAGCGAGGATTTCGCCGTGGGCGGGCTTAAGCTGGGCGAGGGTATAGCGCTGGTCGGGAAACTTCACTTTGGGCTTGCGGCCCTTCTTCAAGGCGGTTAGCTGCTTCAAGAGGCGGGCGTCGTGGTTGCCCAAGACCATCTCGGCCTCGGTATCGCAAATCAACTGCCACACCGCCAGCGGATCGGGGCCACGGGCAAAGGCATCGCCGGTTAGCAACAGGCGATCTTGGGCGAAGTCGTAATCTACTTTTGCAAGGAAAGCTTCAAACTCGGCGGCGCAGCCGTGCACGTCGCCGACAAAAATGGTACGCATCTGATTTCCTTATATTTGCATTGCGGAAGGGCAAACGCTATCATACTCCCCACTCTTGAAAGATAGGCCCTGATGGAAACTGCGACCACACTCAACCCCGCTCCGGCGTCTTCCCACATAATGGCCAAGCCCTCGGGCTCGGTCTGCAACATCGACTGCAAATACTGCTTCTATCTGGAGAAGGAGAAGCTCTACCCAGACGCGCGCAAAAACTGGCGCATGTCCGACGAGACGCTCGAACTATACGTCAAGCAGTACATCGAGGCTCAAGACGTGCCGCAGGTGGACTTTGCCTGGCAGGGCGGCGAGCCGACCCTGATGGGCGTGGACTTCTTCCGCCGCGCAGTCGAGCTACAGCAGCAATACGCCAACGGCAAGCTCGTCACCAACGCCTTCCAGACCAACGGCATCCTCCTCGACGACGAGTGGGGCGAGTTCCTCGCGGAAAACAAATTCCTCATCGGGCTGTCGATCGACGGGCCGCGCACCTACCACGACCACTACCGAGTTGACAAGGGCCAGAAGCCGACCTACGACCGCGTGTACGCCGGTCTGCAAATGCTCAAAAAGCACGGGGTGGAATTCAACACCCTGACCGTGCTGCAAAATCACAACGCCGATCATCCGCTCGAAATCTACCGCTTCCTGCGCGAAGAAGGCTCGGGATTTATGCAGTTCATTCCCATCGTCGAGCGCATCGCGCACGAGCCAGACGAGGACGGACTGGAGTTAGTCGATCCCAAATACGAGGGCCGTGCGCCAGTCTCCAAATGGTCGGTAAGCCCAGGGCAGTACGGCAAGTTCCTCTGCGCGATCTTCGACGAATGGGTGCGCAACGACGTCGGCCAAGTCTTCGTGCAACTCTTTGACGTGACGCTCGGCTCGTGGCTGGGCCAAGATGCGAGCCTGTGCATCTTCGCCGAGACCTGCGGCAAGGCGCTGATCATCGAGCACAACGGCGACCTCTATTCCTGCGACCACTTCGTCTATTCGGATTATCGCCTAGGTAACGTCCACGAGGAGAGCATCCGCGACATGGTCGCCAGTCCGCAGCAGACCAAGTTCGGGCAGGATAAAAAAGACACCCTGCCCCAGTACTGCATTGAATGCGAGTACCGCTTCGCCTGCAACGGCGGCTGCCCCAAGCACCGCTTTACTAAAACCCCGCGCGGCGAGGACGGCCTCAACTATTTGTGCAAGGGGTACAAAATGTACTTCGGGCACGTCGATCCCTACATGCGCTTTATGGCCAACGAACTGCGGCACGGCCGACCGGCTACCGGCGTGATGGAATGGACCCGCAAACGAGACGCGGTCAAAGCGGCCCTGCACCAAAAGGCCCCCGGCCGCAACGACCCATGTTCCTGCGGCAGCGGCAAGAAGTACAAGCGCTGCTGTGGCCGGGCCGCATAACCGAAAGGAAGCAATGATCGATATCGAGCTAATTCCCGCAGACTGCAAGGCCGTCGTCACCATCGACGGCCAGCTTTTTACCGAATACCGCTACGGTCACTACGTGTGCCGCCCGTATTTTTATCCAGTGCTGACGCCCAACGGCGCAGGCCTCACTCGCGCCTATCCGATGGAAGGTGTCGAAGGCGAGAACCAGGACCACTACCATCATCGCGGCATCTACACAGCCCACGGCCTCGTCAACGGCCACAACCTCTGGGACGAGGGCACCGGCCACGGAGCCATGCTGCAACGGGGCGAGCCGGTAGTAGGCTCAGCCGACGGCGCAGCGCAGATCGACGGAATCGTCGATTGGTTCGGGCCGGAAGGCGAGAAGCTGCTAGAGGAGCGGCGCACCATTGCCATCCGCGCCGAAGGTGCGTTGCGCATCATAGACCAGCGCAGCGAATTCCGCGCCCGCTACGGTGACGTGACCTTCGGCGACACCAAAGAGGGCGGGCTGTTTTCGATCCGGGTGCCGACCTCCATGGATGCCAAAGTCGCGGGACGGATTGAAAATTCCGCCGGCCAAGTCTTTGAAAACGGCCAAGGCGAGGAGGTTACTTGGGGCCAGCAGGCGGCTTGGGTGGATTATTCCGGGCCGCTAGCCGATGGCGAGGAGTGGGGGCACACCGTCGTCGATCACCGCGACAATCCCCGCCATCCGACCTACTGGCACGTGCGCGGCTACGGGCTATTTACCGCCAACCCCTTTGGAGTACACGATTTCAAGGGCGACGAAAGCCTAGACGCGAGTTTGACCATCCCCGGCGATAGTCAAGCCGTCTTCCGCTACCGGCTAATCATCCACCCCGGCCGCAGCGTTGACGGGCACCCAGACGTGCGCCAGCTAATCGAGCAGTTCCAAGCGGGATAGGATAGTATCTGCAAGAAAAAAACCGGTCTGCGGGCCGGTTTTTTTGTGCCTCGCTACGAATTCAAACGGACGGAGAGCAATGGCTAAGAACAAGCAAGACAAGCTGCGCGTCGCCCTGATCGGTGCTGGAGGGATCGCTGGGGCGCACATGCGCTATTACCACGACATAGACGACGTGGAGATGGTCGCCGCAGCGGACGTGGCCTTAGAAAGAGCGCAAAAATCCTGCGAGGAATACGAAATCCCCGCAGCCTACGCCGACTACGAAGAGATGCTCCGGCAGGTCGAACCCGATGCGGTAAGCGTCTGCACGCCCAACGGCCTACACGCCCCCTGCTCCATCGCCGCGCTCGACGCGGGTGCCCACGTCCTCGTCGAGAAGCCTTTGGCCATGAACGCGCGCGAGGGGCAGCAGATGCTCGACGCTGCGGAGAAAAGCGGCAAAAAGCTGATCATTGGATTCCAGAACCGCTATGATCCGCGGACGCAGTTCGTCAAGAAACTCGTTGACGACGGCGAATTGGGCACAGTCCTGTACGCCCGAGTGCAGTCCCTGCGGCGGCGCGGCATTCCCAACTGGGGCGTTTTCGGCCGCAAGGACCTACAAGGCGGCGGACCGCTGATCGACATCGGCGTCCACATGCTGGAGGCCACGCACTATGCAATGGGCTCGCCCCAACCGGTGGCAGCCAGCGGCAGCACCTATACCTACATCGGCGACAAGCCGTCCAACGTGGCCTCGATCTGGCCCAACTGGGATTACAAGACCTATACGGTAGAGGACTTAGCCGTGGGGCACATCCGCTTTGCCAACGGCGCAATGCTCAGTATCGAGACCAGCTTCGCCGCTCATATCGAGCAGGGTGTGGGGAACTTCACGCTGATGGGCGAGAAGGGCGGTACCACCTGGGACCCGCCGGGTTTTTTCCACGACGCCAACGACCACATGGTCAACACCCGACCCGACTGGCTGCCCAGCGGCCCGGCAGCCGACGGCTTCGGCCAGAAGATGCGCAACTTCGTCGATCACGTACTCTACGGCGCGGAAACCCTGTCGCCCGGCGAGCACGGGCTGATGGTGCAGAAGATGATGGACGGGCTGTACGAATCGGCGGAGCAGGGGCGGGAAGTGCGGATTGAGTAGGCGTTGATTTGCTAAAAATGGCGTAAATTTTGCAGTAGTGCTTACAATTTTACGCCAAATTCGATAAAACACTCAGTCCGTATTTAATCCCACTCCACCTCAACCCCCAACTCGCGCCCGCACGCCGCTAGCCCTTCCAAATCGTCCAAGGCCATCGGCACCCCTTCGCGGGTGTATTCCTCGCTCTTGCGGTACTCCATGGTACCCGGCAGGGTCGCCTCGTCGTACCCGCGCATGGGTTCCATGGTCTCGCGGACGCCGCGCACGAGATTGTCAACGCCAGCGCGGAAGGCGTCGGGCGGGGCGAACGCGCCAATGTCCATGACGATAATTAGGCCACCACTACCTGCGCGGGGCCACCGCTGGGTAACGTCCCGAGCGCGGTCGCTGTTCTGACCAACGAAAGCCCCGCCCAGCGTTAAGGCCGAGCCGGTGTAGCCCATCGACTTGAAGAAAGCCGGCGGAATCAACTCCTGTAAAGCGTCGTATTCCGGGCCGCGATGATAGTCGGCCAAGATGCAGGTCGCCGCGTCGAGAACCAGCGGCGGCTCTTCTTCCGACGGGAAGCCAAAACACAGCGGCGGGTTGCCCCAGTAGGCAGACTGCTGGCCCTTGTTGCCGCCCCCTTCGCCGAAGTAATTGGGATGGTGCCCCTGAACTGAAAAGGCGCAGCAGCCCTCCTGCATGGCGCGGCGCACGTAGTGCCCAGCCGAGCCGTAGTGTCCGTGATGGCAGGCCGCGCCGAGGGCGACCTTGTATTGTTTGGCCTTCTCAATGGCCTTTTCGGTGGCCAGCATCATCGGCGCATAGCCCAAGCCGCCGTCGCCGTCGATGAGGACCGTGGTCTCGGTATCTTGGAGCACGCCCAGGTCGGGGTTGGGGTTGACGGTGCCGTCGCGGAGGCCGCCGCAATAGCCAACCATGGCGCGGGTGCCGTGCGAGCGCACGCCGCGCAGGTCGGAGTTGGACAACAGTTCGGCTAGCTGATCGGCGTGGTCGGCGCGCAGCCCGGCCGCCTTGAGGCAGTCGGCGGTAAAGGAGCGCAGCAGGGCCACGGGTACGCGTTTGAATTCTGCGGGAGGGCGGTTCATAGAGAGTCCTTGAGGTTAGAATTTGCTTGCGTGACCTTCAGACGAGAGCCTCGCGGAGGAAGTCGTACGCGCGGGCACCGCTGATCTGGTGGCGGCCCGAAAAAATGTCAGCTTCCACCCGCCGACGCGCTGAGAAAACGTCATATACCCGGCGCGTTTTGGTCAAGCTAGAGCGCACGGCGGCAATAGGGAAGATGGGGTCGTGGGTGCCAGCTTCAACCAGCAATGGGCGCGGGGCGATGAGGCCGACTAGATCGTACATCTCGCCGAATTCAGCCAAGCCCGGCACGTAGTTGCAAGGGCAGTGCGACATCGCGAGGATGCTGTGCTGGAAGGTCGAGTAGTACCCGCTGATCACGCAGGCGCGGATGCGCTCGTCCATGCAGGTGGAGAAGAAGGTGTGCATACCGCCACCCGAAATACCCATAGCGCCGAGGCGACTGGTGTCGAACTCGGAACGGGTTTCCAAGTAATCGACTAACCGCAGCCCATCGCGCACGCGGATGCCGACCACCGAGGTGCCCAAGTGGAAGGCCAGCATAGCCATGTGGGTACAGGTCGAAGGCGCTCCCTGGCCGCGTTCTAAGTAGGAGAAATCGGTCTGGCGCTCGCCAAAGCCCGAAATCTCTGGAGCGGCCACGGCAAAGCCCGCGCGGCACAGGGCCACGCCAAAGTCCTTGTGGTACCCGTCTGGCTCATCGCGCTCGCCGCCGTCTTCCCACAAACCGACGATGTCCTTGACGCCGTACCCGTGACCGTGGAAAGCCACGACCGTAGGTAGAGGACCGTCGGCACCTTTGGGCAGCAGGATGTACACCGGCATCTGCGCGAGGGGGCCGGTGCGCAAGATTATTTTTTGCCGCGTGTAATCGCCTTTGTCGATTTCTTCTACTTTGCGCGGTGCCAAGTTCGTCTCATCGCCAGATTCTATACCCAGATGCTTGGCTAGAGCGCGACGCGTCGTTTTCTGCCAGCGTCGCGCTTGGGCTGGATCTTCGGCCTTAAAGGCGCGGGGCGCTGCCGCTGGATCGTACTGTTTCCACAGCGAGGTCGCCGGTTGCAGTCGTTTTAGGGCGCGATTGTCGAGTATTTTAGAGGCCATAACGAATCCTAAAGGTGAAGCGACCGGGTGGCGCTAAAGGTCGCGATTTTTTGCCGCTATCTCATCACTAATTCCCCAACAACCTGCACCAGTACTTCGTCGCCGATCTCAGCGCGCTGGCGAGGTTCTAAGACGACAAAGCTGTTGGCGTTGAGCATGGAGCTGATGATGTGAGAGCCTTGGCTGCGGGCGGGGCGAACCCAGAACTGGCCATCTTCATAGCGCAAGGTGGCGCGCATGTACTGGCGGCGGTCGCCGTCGTTGTCGCAGGGGCTTTCCACCCGGGCGTGTGCCTCGGGCAAGAACCACGCCGATTGCGGATAGCCTGCGGCCTTGCGAATGGCCGGGCGCACGAACTGGAGAAAGGACATCATGCTCGACACCGGGTTGCCGGGCAGGCCGAAGTACGGCACACCGCCGACCGTGCAAAAGACCAGTGGCTTGCCTGGTTTCATGGCCACGCGCCAGAAGATCGTCTCGGCTCCCAAGTCGTCGAGCACCTTCTTGACGAAATCGTACTCGCCGACTGAGACGCCGCCCGAGGAGACGGCAAAGTCAGCGCGGAGCGCGGCCTCAATGGTGGCGCGGATGGCAGCCTCGTCGTCCGCTACTGTGGGCAACATCACCGGCTCGGCACCGTGGGCGTGGCAAAAGGCGGCTAGGGCGCACGTATTGCTATTGACAATCTGGCCTTCTCCGGGCGTCTCCTCAATCTCGACCAGCTCGTCGCCAGTGGAGAGGATGGCAACGCGCGGCCGGCGGTACACCGAGACGAAGCTCTGCTGCACGGCGGCGAGCACGGCTAGTTCGCCCGGGCCGCACTCGGTACCGGCCTTGATAATCGGCTCGCCGCAACGCATGTCCTCGCCGCGCCGGCGAATGTGCGCGCCGCACTCTTCAATGGCGAAGATCTCGACCCCTTGCTCAGCGGGGCGGGTGTCCTCTACCGGGGCGATGGTGTCGGCTCCGGCGGGCACGGCCGCGCCCGTCATAATGCGACTGGCTTGGCCGGGGCCAACCGCTTTTTGTGGCACCTTGCCAGCCGGGATGTCTTCAATGACTTCCAAAGCTACGGGCGCGTCATCCCTTGCTGCGGCTACGTCTGCATGGCGCACGGCATAGCCGTCCATGGCCGAGTTGTCGCAGGGCGGATTGTCGCGGCGCGCCAACACGTCTTGGGCGAGTACGCGGCTAGTAGTTTCGAGCAGAGAGACGCGCTCAGGGCCGAGGACTTGTACATGGTCGAGGACAATGGCGCGGGCTTCTTCCGGGGTGAGCATCGGGTCGCGGGGCATATCGGGTATCTTGACTCCTTATTTGTGTAGGCGACAGAAGATACAGCAGAACGACGGCGATACAAATCCCTCGCAGCGGCACATCGAGTTCAGCATGGCGCTCAACCAGCGGTGCAGCGTCGGGCGAGGTCCTTATACGTGCATTTGGTGCGCCAGTCGGCGCGGATTTTGCACTTGCGGATGAATCGGGCGGGGTTGGTGCGGAAGGGTGCGTGACCGTATCTACAATTTGAAGAGCAGCGTACCCATCATCGACAGCCAAGAAGTGATGACCAAGCCGATAACCAAGTTAAATTTGCCGTTGAACTCGCGGCGCAATTCGCGTATTTCGACTTCAACCTTGCTATCGAGCGCGTCAATTTTGCCTTCAAACTTGCGGTCAAGCGCGTCAATCTTGCCTTCAAACTTGCGGTCAAAAGCGTCGATCTTCGCCTCAAATTTACTATCGAGCGCATCGATTTTTGCTTCGATCTTGGTATGGTTTTCGCGCACATCCGTCTCGAGGAGACTCAGGCGATGGTCGATCTGCTGCAAAACATCGCGAGTGGTGAGTTCGGGAGAGGGTTGTGGGGTGGACATGGTGAGCATCCTTTGGTAATGAGTCAAAGATAATCGGCTACATGGCTTATGCAAAATGCAGGCCAATCGCTCAAATCATCATTGCACTCTGAAAGATGGCTCTTTGCTAGACGACGCAGTGTAGTATGAGAGAAACAGCCGTGTTGCGGTTGCGCTACATGGATCAATTCTTGCTATTTCGGCGGCGCACTAAACAAAATTGACAAAATCGTGGCGCACCCACAGCAGATTGATCAGCCCTAGCACAAACCCCGCGATTACCAACCATTTGAGACGGCGACCGTGCCGCCGACCAATGCCGCGCAAATAGAGATAGATACCAAAGACGAACCACGTCGGCAAAGCCAGCCAGATTTTGGTATCCCCACCCGCGAGGTATTCGCCCGGCGCGCCAAAGAGCCAAATCGCGCCCATGCCCAAACCCAAGGTAAAAAACGAAAAGCCCCCACCGGCAAAGCGAAAGGTCGCCGCCGCCGCCGTGTCGAGCGCGGGCAGATAGCTGTTGAGCTGGCCCTTTTTCAGGGCTTGGTGTTGGACGAGGTAGCCAACCGCCGAGCAGAACGCCAAGGCGAAACCCACGTGCCCGAGCAGCGTTAGTACTACGTGGATGCCGAGGAAGGGATATTCCACGAGAATCGACTCGGCCTCCTCAAAGCGGAGGGGCATCAGCAACGGATAGAGCAGGCCGAGAAAGGCGAGGGGCGCAGTCAGCAGGCCGAGATGGCGAATGCGCGCATAGCGCTCGCCGAGCAAGCCCGCGACCACCAAAGCCATGACCAGTGAAGCGATAATCACCAACATATTGGCGAAGAGAGCTTGGCCAGAAAGCGCGAAGTGCAGCACAATGCTGATCGCGTGTACGGCCAGTCCCAACTTCAGACTCTTGCGTCCCAGCGCGTCCCAGTCGCTTTTGTGCCAGAGGAAGTGCCCTTGAAACAGCAGCGCGGCGGCCAAGTAGAACGCCAAGGCGATGACGAGAGAGACAATGCAGAAAGTCGTCACGATTCTTCCTCCTCAGCCTCGTCGAGCCGGAAGAGACGGCGCACCGTATCGAGGCGGACGTAGCCCTCGTCGTCGTTGGCGAACTCGCGGATTTGCACGAGCGGATCGTGCAGGAGCTTGTTGGCGTAACCGCGCAAGATGCCCTCGACAAGCTGGCGCTCGTCAGTGGAGAGCGGGCCGAGTTGGGAGGCCCAGCGTGCGAGTTCCTGCTCTTGGAGGCGAGCGGCGCGCTCGCGCAAGGCGCGGATTAGCGGGCCGGTGCCCAAGGCGTTGAACCAGTGCAAAAACTCCTTTAGCTCGTGGTCGATAATGGCTTGCACGCAACGTATCTCCCCCTCGCGCTCTTGGCGGTTGGCAGCAACGACTTGTTCGAGACTATCCATGTCGAACAGGAAGATGTTGTCGATGTCGCGCGCGGCCGGGTCGATGTCGCGCGGCACGGCAATGTCGATGAGGAACAGCGGGCGTCCTCGGCGTTGCTCCATGGCCCGGCGCAAATCAGCGGGCCGAATGACGTAGTCCGTGGCCGCAGTCGCCGAGATGACGATGTCAACGACAGCGAGTTGAGCAGCCAATTCCTCAAAGGGCACGGCCTCGCCGCCCAACTGGCTGGCCAGCGACTGGGAACGGGCAAAAGTGCGGCTGCTTACCAACAGCCGCTCGACGCCGGAGTCAACCAAGTACTGGGCCGTGAGCGCACCCATCTCGCCAGCGCCGACCAAGAGCACGCAGCAGCCCGTCAGGTTTTCAAAGACCTGGCCGGCCAGCTCGACCGCGGCCGTGCCAATCGACAGCCGGCCGCGGCCAATTTCCGTTTCAGCGCGCGCGCGTTTGCCCACGCGCAGCGAGCGCTGGAACAGTTCGTTGAGCAACAGGCGCGCCGAGCCATTTTGCTGGGCCATTTCCAGCGCGCGGCGCACTTGCCCGAGTATCTCGGACTCGCCGACGACGAGGGAGTCAATGCCGCTGGCGACGCGAAAAAGATGCACGGCCGCGTCTGAGTCGTTGAGCTGGTAGAAGTGGGATTCGAGCGCCGCGACATCTACGCCTTGGCATTCGGCGAGAAAGCGGCGCACTTGGGCCAGCCCGCTGTCGCCACCGGCAGCCAAGTACAGCTCGGAGCGGTTGCAGGTGGAGAGGATGGCTGCTTCGTGCAGTCCGTAGTCGCCGACGAGCCGGGCTAGGGCCGAAGGCTGGTCGCTTTCGGGGAAGGCCAGCCGCTCGCGAATTTCCACCGGCGCGGTGTGGTGATTGATTCCTAAAGTCAGTATATGCACAGCGTTAAAAGTACTTATTCTACTGAGAAACCGCGAACCTAACGCGCGAAAGGAATGCGGCCATGGTCAAATACCTGTCGGTCGGTTTGATACTCTTAGGTGCGGCAGCCGATGTGGATGCCGGGGCTTGGACGTTGCAGAGAGGTCAGGTCTGGGGCAAGCTCACGTATTTCCAACAGCACACACAGGAGTGGTACGTCGGCAAAGGCCGCTTTGGCGCGCCTGGTACCCGCGCCCCCTACGACTTTGACGGGCAATACGAATCGCGGGCCGTCTTTTTCGAGGGCCTATACGGCGTCACCGACCGCCTTGATCTCGGCTTGCAGGTTCCCTATTTCGACCAATCCTTTGCCAACGCCGCGTTTGCCGAACCCCGCACGGACACCGGCCTGAGCGACATCCGCGCCTTGGCCAAATTCCGCCTCTTGGCCAAGCCTTTGGTCCTCGCGTTCAAAACCGGCGTCAAAGTACCAACCGGAGAGTTCAAAAACGAAGACGGGTTAATCCCGGTGGGCGAGGGGCAGTGGGACTTCGACTTCGTCGGGCAGGTGGGGCGCTCCTTTTGGCCGCTGCCCTTGTACGGCAACATCGACCTCGGCTATCGCGTCCGCACCCGCAACGAGCAGATCGACCGCGACCCCGGCGACGAGTGGTTTCTCAACGCCGAACTGGGCTACCAACTCGTGCGCCAGCTCATGCTGGTGGGCAAATGCGAAGTGCTCCGCAGCAGTCCAGCAATCGTCTTCGGCGGTATTGAAGCCGAGATCAAGCGCATTACTTACCTCACGCCGTCCCTGCTCTACACCATTGGCCGGCGCACGATGGTCGAGGCGGCGGTGCGATTCTCGCTCAACGGGCGCAACTTTCCGGCCGGGCGGCAGTTCGTCTTGGGGGTAGCAACGACGTTGGGAAAAGGCGGGAGCTAGCGGCGCAACTGGGCCAAGCGCTGTTGGATGGCCTCAGCCATGTCTGGCCGCTGGCGGATGACGGCGTCGAAGTGGGGCTTGGCCTCGGCCGAGCGGCCCAGCATCTCCAACACCAATCCCAAGTTAAAATGGGCCTCGGCAAAATCGGGGTTGCTCTGCAAGGCTCGTTCAAAGTGGGCGACGGCCCGCTCCCATTGGCGGCCTTGAGCTAGCGCAATCCCAAAGTTCACGTGCGCCTCCGGGTAATCCGGGTTGTACTCCAGCGCCAACTCAAAATGCTCTAGCGCCAACGGACGCTGGCCAGAGCGCATGTAGAACATGGCCAAGGTGTGGCGGGTGTCCCAGTCTTGGGGGTCGGCTTCGAGCAGCTTCTTGTAGCCGTCGATTTCCTGCCCCAGCCACTTGCGGTAGAAGTCGCGGCGGAGGCGCTCTAGGTCTTCAGGGCGGCGCGGCAAAATCTGTAGCGTCAGATCGCCCATCTCGTCAGTCGAGTGCAGCCCGTAGCGCACCCGCACGGGTGGATCGTGAGGCTGGCGAGGGTTTTGCGCGGAGTTGTCGTACGCGTATTCCATGACCAACGTCGCACCAGCCGACAGGAAAACGGGCGCGGAAAATCGGTAGTCGTCCTGCCAGTTAAAGTCCCAGTCCTCAATCCATATAAGCCACTCCCGCTCTCCGTTGGGTAACTCGGCGTACGCCCGAATCTCCCGACCGAGGTAATGCGCGTGCGGATAAATGGTCAAAACCTCGACGTCCACGGGCAGCAGATACGTATCGCGGATCCAATGGTCGCTCGCGCCGGCTGGTATATCTAGGTCCTTACGGCCCAAGCGCAGCATGGCCGGGCGTCTCTTGGGCGGCGCATCGGCAAAGAACAGGCCAACGCGGGCCTCAATGGATTCCTCTTTGCCGGTCGGCAACATGTGCAACTGTAGTAGCAAATCCGTGCCCGGGTCGAGCCGCCAAGCCAAGCTATCGCTGCCGGGGTACGGGGTTTTGCCTTGCGTCCAGCCGAGAAAGTGCCCGTCGGCGTCCTCGGCCTCGCCAAAACTCATGCCGTCAAAGCCCGGAGCACCGTCGCGTCCGTCGCGCTGCCGCGCCGCGCCGCTGCGGTCGATCATCATGGTGGCGTGGTGGACGATGCGCGCGTTGCCCGGCTTGAACTCTAGAGCCTTGACGTAGCGCGTTGAATCAACGGGTAACGGGATGGCAAAGTTGCGGAAAACATCCGGGCCGTCAGCCCGCAGGGTGTAGGCCGACGTCATGGAGACGATTAAATCGGGCTGGCCTAGTTCCCACTCACTCTCCCACTGAGGCAGTGGCGGCAAATCGGTGGGGCTACCCTCCTGCTTGCCGTACTCAACCCAGCGACGGATCAGAGCGATCTGCTCCGCGCTCAATCCGCGCTCGCCGACAAAGTTACCATAGCCGTGCTTGGGCTTCCACGGCGGCATGTAGCGAGTCTCCGTGACAAAGGCGATTTGCTCGGCGCGCGCGCTCACATTCTCATAGCTGAGTAAGTCAAAAGGAGCCGGGCCAGCGGGCCGGTGGCAGGGGGCGCAGTTGTGAAAGACGATCGGCGCAATATCGCGGTTGAAGGTCGGCGCTTCTCCTTCACTACATCCCAAGCAGGCCGCGACCAAGAGTACCCAATAGCGCGTCATTGCAGATCGGCGATAAAGCAGCCAATCGCCTCGGTGGCGCTCGGGTCTGGGGGGCGACCAGCGAGGGCGGCCGCTAGGGCGTTTGCGAGGTCGTTCCGCGTCGGCTGTGGGCGCATCTGGTCCAAAGCCATGTAGCGGTCGTCGATGCGCCCTCGATAGACGATGTTGCCGCGCTCACCTAACACCACGGCTTCTGGAGTCACACTCGCGCCGACTCTTTTGACGAGCGCGTGCTGCACATCCCGCAGAGCTTGGCCCGGCAAGCTGTATTCTTCGCCGTGACGGCGGATGGCGTCCACATCCTCGCGGCGGTCGGGATACACCAAGTAGAACGCAACGCCTTGCGGCTGGAAGCGAGCGTGGAGACGCGCTATGGTCGGGGCGTAGCGGTTGGAGATGGGACAATCGGTCTGGACGAAGAGCAACACCGCAGCGGGGGCGCGGTTGACAAAGGGATCGACCGGATTACCCGCCAAGTCGAGGGCTTTGGGGGGATCGGGACGGCAGCCCACCAACAGCAGGAACGCGAGAATAGCTAAGATCATAAAAAAAGAAAACGGATATTGGGCACCGACGGCAAGACTGTCGGTTTGCGCATTTTTATTAGGTGGGGAATGACTTTGCCCCTTACATTGTCTAATAATATGCCAGAGCAAGTGGGCACAGACCGCGCCCTAATCGACCAAGCGCGCACAGGCGACGAAGCGGCCTTGCGCGCCCTAATCGAGCGCTATGAGCCTCAAGTAGCTGCCACAGTCGTGGGCATGTTGGGGCCAGGCGACGAGGCCGACGACGTGGGGCAGGAAACCTTTGTCCGCTTCTACCAATCGCTGGACAAGTTTCGCGGCGACGCGGCGCTGGGCACCTATTTGACGCGCATTGCCATCAACCTCTCGCTCAACGTGCTAGAGCGCCGCAAGCGTCAGCGCTGGCGCTTCTGGAGCCGCGACGACGAACAGGCCCCGCCTGAGCCAAGCGTCGATGGCCGCGACGAACAGGCCGCGAGCGAACGAGCGCAAGCAGTGCAGACGGCCCTCGATCAGCTCAAACCAGCCTTCCGAGCGGTCGTGGTGCTGCGAATGATCGAGGGTTATTCGACGAAGGAAACGGCCGCGCTGTTGGAGATCGCCGAGGGCACGGTGCTCTCGCGGCTCGCGCGCGGCATGAAACAGCTAGAGACCATCCTCAAAGACGAGGCCCTATATGACTGACAGCTATCGCAGCGAAATGCTAAGGGCGCTGACTGGCGAATTGAGCGCGAGCGAGCGCGAGGCATTCGAGCGCGCCCTAGCTACCGACGACGCGCTCCGCGCCGAATGGGAGCGCCTGCAAAAAGTCAGCGGCCTTTTGCAGGAAAGCCGCGTCGAATCGTTCCGGCCGTTCTTTGCCACCCGCGTCGCACAGCGCATCAAAAGCGAACGCGAAGAAAGCCTCACCGACGCCCTCGTGTGGCTCTTTCGCCCCCTCGCCCCGGTCGCCATAGCAGTGGTCGCCTTTTTGGCGCTGAGCAACTGGAACGAGCGCGAACTCATCGGCGACGACCCCTCGTTCTTGGCCGCGATTTTCGCCGCCGTGCCCGCCACTCCCGAAGCGGCGTACGTCTTGGACATGTGACATGCGAGGGAGAACTAAAGGCGCACTCATTCTCTTTAGCACCCTGCTCATCGGCGTGCTGATTGGGACTTTACTCTCCGGGTGGTTCGTCCGCGATCGCCTGCGGCCCATCCCGCATTCTCGCCATTTC
Source organism: Candidatus Latescibacterota bacterium (assembly GCA_022827835.1). Classification (GTDB taxonomy): domain Bacteria; phylum Latescibacterota; class UBA2968; order UBA8231; family UBA8231. The sequence goes on along the minus strand of JAJEIO010000061.1, from coordinate 162,363 downwards.
GTCCGCAGCACCGAGCGGCTAATCTCGCCGCAGGACGAAGAGCAGCGCCAAGCCGTGCGGACTGTGCTACGCCGACACGCCGCGGCGCTCCGCGAACTCAATGCCAAGCACCGGGAAGCACTAAAGGAGCAGCTAGATTCGTCGCGGGCCGAGTTGGCTCCCTTGTTGTCTGAGGAGCAACTGCGGCGAATGGATCGGCGGTTGCGGCGCTTTGGGGATCTGATGGGACCTTGGCGCGAGGGGAAGCGGCATAGAAAAAAGAAATCGCACGGGAATGAATAGCATCAATTGGTGGTCTAATGGGGCGTAGAGAAGAGAAACGGCCATTTCTCACGAGCCGCCAACGAAGCGGCGGCGAACCCAACTAACCACCCAATGCGGAGAACGTAAAATGAAAAAGAAATGGATCATCTCAGCCGGCGTCGCGCTGGCACTTGGCGCACTGGCCACTGTGGCCGTAGCCGAGCGCGGGGAAAAGATGCGGGAGCATAGGCAGCCCATGCCGTGGATGCTGGGGCGTCTCGACCTGACCGACGAGCAGAAGGAACAGTTGCAAGCGCTGCGCAAGGAGCACGTGGAAGCCAGGCGCGAACAGCGCGAGGCCATGGCTGCCATGGGCAAAGAGCAGCGCGAAGCCGTAATGAACATTTTAACCGAGGAGCAGCAGGAGACCCTCAAAGAAATGCGCGACCGGCGCGGCAAATTTTTCGACCGGCGCGGCGGTAAGGGCAAGGATCGGCACGACATGCGGCGCGGCGGTAAAGGTCGGCACGACGAGCGGCGCGGCGGCCAAGGCGCGTTCTCAAGACTGGACCTGACTGACGAGCAGAAGGAACAGTTCAGGGAATTGCGTACAGAACACCGCACAGAGATACGCGAAACGCGCAAAGAACACCGCACGGCTTTGGAAAGCGTCTTGACCGAGGAGCAGCGCGAAAAGCTCGAAGAGATGAAGGACGAGGCGTTTTACGGCGGCGGGCGCTGGCGCGGCAAGCGGTAAGCGTCGATTCCTATTTTCCTTCACGACGCGGAGTGGCCTAGCTGCTCCGCGTTTTTTTATGCTGCCATCAGGGACAACCGCGACGGTCATATAGCAGTCCTAAATCATTCATAAGATAATCCGCATGATGAACGCAGATGGACGCAGAATAGTAGAAGCAAGACGATCCGAAGCTCGAATCGTTCAAGTTCTATAAGAGAGTGGAATCCATCTAGCCACGCCCTTGTGCAACGTCCATCACCCAATTTGGCACAGCACCCTTTTTTCAACTATCTTTTGCCATAAGTCACTAACGCTTAACAACCACACTTTCTTAGGCTTCTTATGATAATCGACTCGCATACCCACGCTTGGGAGTACTGGCCCTACGAGCCGCCCGTGCCCGATCACAACAGTCGCGGCCGGGTCGAGCAACTGCTGTGGGAAATGGACCGCAACGGCGTCGATAAGTCCGTGCTGGTCTGCGCTCGCATTGAGCACAATCCCCACAACAACGACTACGTCGCCGAACAAATCCGCGCCTATCCAGATCGCTTGGTGCAATTCGCCGATGTAGATTGCTCGTGGTCGGCAGAATACCACACTCCGGGCGCGGCCGAGCGGCTCAAAGCGGCCGCAGCAAAATACCAACTCAAGGGCTATACTCACTACGTAAAAGGCGACACCGAGTGGTTCGCGTCCGAGGAAGGGCTCGCGTTTTTCAGCGCCACGGCTGATCTGAACCTGATCGCCAGCTTGGCCTTGGGGCCGCAGTGGCAGCCGGCGTTGCGCGAACTGGCGCAGCGCTTTCCGTCGGTGACTTTTCTCTGTCACCACATGGCCGGAGCCAACGCGCGCGAGGAAGCGCCGCACCCCAACCTGCAGGAAATTCTGCGCTCGGCCGAGGTGCCCAACATCTACATCAAGCTCTCGGGTTTTCACTACGCTTCGCACGTCTCGTGGGGGTACCCCTATTCGGACACGCACCACATCGTGCGCCAGCTCTACGAGCACTTCGGCCCCCAGCGGCTGTGCTGGGGCTCGGACTACCCAGTAGTGCGAACCAACATGACCTACCAGCACGCGCTCGAAGCATTCCGCACGCACTGCACGTTCGTACCAGACGAGCACAAGCGCTTGATCTTGGGCCAGAACCTAGCCGACCTGATCGACCGAGCCGGTACTTGACCCCTTCATGCTACCGTCCGCATACAGCACAATCCTCCGCTGCCTGCTCATAGGCTCAATTTTCGTCGGCTGTAGTGCCGACGGGCCGGGGCCGGTCCAAACGATCGGGCACGAAGCAGATTCGACTTGGGACATTATCCAAACGGAAATTTTCGCCAGCCAATGCGTTAGCTGCCACACGGCCGGAACCTCGTTTGGGCGTCAGTCGGGCCTCGTACTCACCCCGGACATGGCCTACGAACAGCTCGTGGGAGCCACCCCGACAAACGCGGCGGCCGCAGCCGATGGGCTGATGCGGGTTAGTGATCTCGGACAGGGCATGCCCGGCCTCCTCAAAAGCTATTTATGGGAGAAGATCAACGCGCCAGACCAGCAGCACTTCTACGGCGACCATCTCTACTACGGGGAGATAATGCCCCTTGGCGACAAGCCGCTGACCAACGGCGAGTTGGCTTTCATCCGCGCCTGGATCGAGGCGGGTGCACCAGAGACAGGCCACGTGGCCGACCCAGACCTCTTGCAGGACAAGTCGCGCTACGAGGTGCCGGAGTTCAAGCCGCTAGCCAAGCCGGAAAACGGCGTCCAACTGCACTTGCCGCCTTTTGAGATCCAGCCCAATAACGAGCGCGAGATCTTTGTCGTGCATCCGCTGAACAACGAAGAAGATGTATTCCTAGAGCGCGTCCAGATCTTCATGAAGTCCGGCTCGCATCACTTCCTACTCTACACATTCCAAGACGACATACCCCCCGAGCGCATGCCGGAACCCTATGAATATCGCGACTTGCACAACGGCACCGGCCAGTACGTCCTTTCAACCATACTAACGCAATTTTATCACCTGCCAATCGCCGGCAGTCAATGGCCTTCCATTGATGTCTCCCTGCCGCCTGGAGTGGCGGTTCGGCTACCCAAGAACACCCTACTCGACCTCAACTCGCACTATGTCAATCACACCAATCAGCCCATTACCGGCGAGGTATATACCAACTTGCACTTTGCCGACCCATCTGAAGTCGAGCACGAAGCGCGTTTCTTTTCTTTGAACAATCTTGATATCTCCCTACCGGCTGGAGAGGTGACGACCATAGAGAGGGATTTTACCTTCTCCGAGCGGACCCACATTGTCCAGCTACTCTCGCACGCTCATCAGCTCATGGTAGAATTCCGAGTCGAAATGATCGGGGGAGCGCACGACGGCGAGCTTATCTACATTGCTTACGACTGGGAACACCCGCCGATCCTGAGATTCGACTCCCCTCTCGTCCTAGAGCCGGGAGAGGGCTTCAGGTTAGAGGCAACCTATGACAACACGACCGACGAAGAGGTCAATTTCGGTTTGTTGTCAACAGACGAGATGATGATTCTTTTTGGGATTTCCTACGAGGATTAGCTTATCTTGCGGCACGCAAAAGGCGCGAGGAGCACAGACAGTGTGTGCTCCTCGCGCCTTTTTTATGGGACTACTACAGGTCTAATACATGTGCGGCTGCACGGCGAGGGCGAGCGACGCTTCAATGTCCCAGATGGCCTTGGTCACCTCTTGGCCAATCAAGTCCAGCTTGCGCACCTGTTCGATGCGACCGGTCGCGCGGGCTAGCTCGGGGCTGGCCAAGAGCCTCTCGAAAATTCCGCAGGCATCCGCCAAGCAGATAATGACCACGTCGCGGGGGTCGGGGATATTATCGCTGAACAGCACCTCCATGATGCGCAGCTTGACCTCTTTTTCGGCCTTGCCGTCGAGGGCCGGATAGCGGCGCGCGCGAAACACCCACAGAAAGCGCCCTTCCTCGCGCGCGAGAATGCCTTTTTCCACCAGCCGGCGGAGCGCGCCCTCGCGAATGTCGTCGGCGCGTGCGGCAGTGCGCTCTAGCCAGTAACGGGTATCGTGCGTCTCGGTCGCCGCGGCAATGTCGCTCAGCGTCGGGTCAATCAGGCTGTCTTGCAGGGGAGTGTTATCGACGAGAACCAGCTTGTCCAAGTCGGTGTCGATGCGGTCTGCCAGCGCTAGTTCCATCAGGACTCCGCCGCCTAAGGCGTACCGCACCAACCGGTCGGGTACTCGGGCGAAGCTCCCATTTTCATCGTCGAGCAAAAGAAGCATAATTTCTTCGGTGAATCTCAGCATACCTTTCCTTTCAGGCCCAGTGTTTATGGATTTTTCTGACTCGCGTTCGCGTGGAGAGGTTCCCGCCGATTCTCATGGAGAATAGGGATCCTCCGCGTCCAAGATCTTGTTCAGGGATTCGGGGCTGCCGAAGCGCTGCACCTCTTCTTCGTACTGCTCCGTCTCGATGCGGGCCTGCCGCACGTGCCAGAGAATCCACAGTACCATCCCCACGACAAACAGCGCGAACTCCGCGCCAACAAAGGGGTATAGAGGCCCAATCTCGGCCATGTTGCCGCTCCAACTTTCGACGTTTCCAGTGGACATAATGATCTCCTAGTAGAGTGTGTTTGGCTCAGCCGATGTTACATTTTGCCGACTTCTTCGCGCTCGGCGTCGATGATGCCCTGCTCCTCTGCGGCCCGGTCAACGGTCGTGCCGTAGTCGAGGCCGGCCAGCTCGATCTCGCGTGGAATGCGCAGCCTACCGAGGCTGTGAATAATTTTAGCCGCTACCCACCCCGGCAGAAAGCCGAGCAGTCCGAACATGATCAAAGCACCGGCGATTTGGCCCAGCGGGTTGATGCTGGCAAAGCCCTCGCTCGGCGACGATGGATAGCCCCACAGCACGAAGCCACAGACCACGACGCCAAAGAAGCCAGCGTACCCGTGTACCGCCACCGCCCCGACGGCGTCGTCAACCTTGAACCTGCGCTCCACCCAGTAGTGCATCTTATACATGAATACGACGCCGAGAGCGGCAATGAGCATGGCCTGCACCGGATGGTACAAGTCGTTGCCAGCCGATGCGGCGATGATGCCAGCCAAGCCGGCCGAATAGGTCCAGTACGCGTCGCCCTTTGAGATGAGGTACCCGGCGAGCAGGCCGCCGGCCAAAGCCATGAGAAAGTTCACCGTAATGGCGGATAGGGTCGTAGGTGCCAAGTAGATGTTAGTGGCCGAGTAAAAAACGCCGTCGCCACTTTGCACATCCCACATCGGGACGTTGCAGGCCACGTAGAACCCCCAGAAGCCGGTGTATATGAGAAATAGGCCAATGGTCACCAGCCACGGGTTGCGCGGGTTGATGCTCCTCGGCGTCCCGTCCGCGGCAAACTTGCCGATCCGCGGCCCCAACACGACCAAGACGCCGAGGGCAAAGCCGCCGGCAATGGCGTGAATGACGCCAGAGGCATAGGCGTCGTGGTAGCCCAGCACCTGTACCATCCAGCCTTCGGCGTGCCAGCCCCAAGCCGCGTCAATGACCCAGAAGACCGAGCCGATGAGGATCGCCAAAATCCAGAAGGCCGAGGAGCGGATGCGCTCGATGACCGAGCCGGAGACAATCGAGGCCGCCGTCCAAGAAAACAACAGGAACGCCGCCCAGAACACGCCGTTGAGCCGCGCCCAGCCACCGGGATCTCCAGCCCCTCCCAGATGCGGTCCCATCAGCTCGCTCCAAGCCACCGCGTGCGGTGCCTCGACGAGGCCGCCGATGATGCCCGGACCATTAGGAAAAGCAAAGTAGATCCACCACCCAAAAAAGAAGAAGGTAATGGTCACCAGCGGAATGAGCATCGTGTTCTTCATCAGGGTGTGGACGTGGTTTTTGTGGCGCGAAACGCCCACTTCGTACATGCAAAATCCCACGTGGATGAAAAACATCAACACCACCGTGATCCAGTAGTAAAACTCGGTGAATATGACGCTCAGCGAACTGAGTTCGTTGTCCATGATTCCCCTCCCTGTTTTGGGATTTCATTCATCGTCCCAAAGTAATACGGATAATTCAGGGGTATCTCAAGGTCTTTTTGGCTTGGGCTTAATCGCCTTCTCCGGGAGCTTGGCCTCCGCGCCGCCGCAGCCATTCCACTGTAAACAGAACCAATACGGCAAACGCGATGAGAAAGGTCGCCACCGCCAAGATGGTAGGGCTGATTTGCTCGCGAATGCCCGCCCACATCTGCCGCGGAATGGTCCGTTGCTCCAAACCGCCCATGAACAGCACCACCACAACCTCGTCGAAGGAAGCGGCAAAGGCGAACAACCCGCCCGACGCAACCCCGGGTGCGATGAGCGGCAACTGCACGCGCCAGAAGCTGCGCAGTGGCCCAGCGCCGAGGCTAGCGGCGGCCCGCATCAAGTTCTGGTCGAAGCCCGACAACGTGGCGGTTACAGTAATCACCACAAACGGCACCCCGAGTACAGCATGGGCGAGGATTATGCCGAGGTGGGTCTGAGCCAAGCCAAGGCTGGAGTAAAAGAAGAACATCCCCACTGCGGCGATGATGACCGGCGTAATCATCGGCGAGATCAACAGCCCCATCACAGTCCGCCGAGCGGGCATGGCCGAGTTCGCCAGCCCAAGCGCCGCAAGAGTGCCAAGTGAGGTCGCCAGCAGCGTCGCCGAGACGCCGATGACCAAGCTGTTGACCAAGGCGCGGGTCCATACGCCGTCTTCAAAGATGCTGCGGTACCAACGCAGCGAATACGCCTCCGGGTCGAAGCGCAGCATACCCTCGGTAAACGTGAAGTACGGCTCCGCGTTGAAGCTGAGCGGCACGATCACCAAAATCGGCGCGACCAAAAAGACAAACGCCGCCGTGCAGAACGCGAGATAGACCCATCGCGCCAACATCAGCCCAGCCTCATGCGGTCGATGCCCACCACGCGGTCGTACAGCACGTACAGCGCGATGATGCCCACTAGCAGAATGGCGGCGAGCGCGGCGGCGAGTCCCCAGTTGAGCGAGGTCTGCATGTGATAGGCGATCATGTTGGAGATAAGCTGACCCTTGCTCCCGCCGACCAGTGCCGGCGTGATGTAGTAGCCAATGGCGAGGATGAACACCATCAGCGATCCAGCGCCAACGCCGGGCAGGGTCTGCGGCCAATAGACGCGCCAGAACGCCTGAAAGGGCGTCGCGCCGAGGGAAGCCGCAGCCCGCACGTGCGACGGCGGAATCGAACGCATCACCGAATACAGCGGCAGCACCATGAAGGGCAGCAGCACGTGAGTCATCGCCACAAACGTGCCGGTCATGTTGTATATCATGGCGATACGGCCGTCGTCCGCGATCAGTCCGACCGCTACCAACAAGCTATTGATTACGCCTTGAGTCTGGAGCAACACGATCCAAGCCGTCGTCCGCACCAACAGCGAGGTCCAGAACGGCACCAACACCAGCAACAACAGCAGATTGGCGCGGCGTGGCGGCGCGTGGGCTATCAGGTGGGCGATCGGGTAGCCAATGACCAAGCACAGCGCGGAAATGCCAAAGCTAATGGCCAGCGTGCGCCACAAGAGCGGCAGATAGATGCGGCGTTCCTCTGGCTGCCGAGCGATGCTACCATCGGGTTGGCGCATGAAGTCGAGCGCATTGATATAGTGGCGGAACGTGAACCGCTCCCCAGCGCTGCGAATCGCCAACCACACTTCCGGCTCGCCCCAAGCAGCATTGATGCCAATCATGGTCTCGCGCCAAGAGTCACCGCTGGCGTTGCGCAGCTTGCGCACACTGCGCGTGACGACGCTGCGCAAACCGCTCTTGATGCGGTTGACGCGCGTGGCGATTTGGCCGAGGGTGCGCTCCTCCCGCGCCTGCAGCAACTCGCGCGCAGCCGTTGCGTACACAGGCTCCTCCAAGGCACTGGTCCCATCCCATGCGCGCAGTAAAACGAGCGTTTCCGGCAACGCATCCGCGACTAGAGGATCGTACGCGCTGCGCACGAGCAACGAACCAAGTGGCGCGACAAAGGTCACCAAGACAAAGGCGATCAGCGGCAGAGCCAGCCCGCCTGCTCGCCGCCGTTGCCGCGCCTGCTGCTTGGACGCGTCTAAACCCGTCTCTGCTGTTACTTGGTCAACCACTTGCGGATGGATCTCCCTCGTCGTCCGCAGCATCGGGTTGCAGAGCACGGCAGTCCAGCACGGTCCAGCCGACGCGGATCCGATCTCCCTCCAACACACCCCCATGGCCCACGACGTTGGGGATCTTGACGATGAAGCCCGAGTGCTCGCACAGCTTTAGGCGCAGACGTATGTGATCGCCGAGAAATGCTATATCCTCGATCTCTGCGTCAAGCTCGTTGGCGTACGAGTGTCTGCCCTCACCCAGCGAGATATTTACCCGCTCCGGGCGCACGACGACTGTCGCCGCAGCCCCCGGCGGGCATTGTCCCAGACTCACGGCCTTGATGAGCGCATCGCCGACCTCCACTTCACACACGCCGTCGCCAACCGTGCGCACCACGCCGTTTAGGCGGTTGTTCTCGCCGATGAAATGGGCTACAAAAGCGCGCTCCGGCTCTTCGTAGAGCACCTCTGGGGACGCGACTTGCTCGATCGCGCCGCCGCGAAAGACGGCGACCCGATCCGACATGACCATAGCCTCCTGCTGATCGTGCGTGACATAAACGACCGTTATGCCCAAGGTGCGCTGAATGCGGCGGATTTCGTATTGCATCTCCTCGCGCAGGCGTCGGTCGAGTGCGCCGAGCGGCTCGTCCATCAACACCAGTTCCGGGTCGAAGACCAAGGCGCGGGCGATCGCAACGCGCTGTTGCTGGCCACCGGATAGCTGCCCTGGGCGGCGATCCTCCAAACCTTCGAGGCGCACCAAGCGCAGGGTGCGGGCCACCCGCTCCCGCTGCTCGCTGGGGTCCATGCCGCGCACTTCGAGCGGAAACGCCAAGTTACCGCCGACCGTCATGTGCGGAAAGAGCGCGTAGTTTTGAAACACGACGCCGATGTCGCGCTTGTGGGGGGGCAAATCGCCGACCGGCACGCCATTGATGTGGATAGTCCCGGCAGCGAGTGTCTCAAACCCAGCGAGCATCATCAAGCAGGTCGTCTTGCCGGAGCCAGACGGCCCGAGCATGGTGAGGAATTCGCCCTTGTGGACCACAAGGTCGAGGTCGCGCACGACCCAGTTGCGGCCGTCGTAGCTTTTGCTGACGCCGGAAAATTCGACGTGAGGGGTGCTAGTCCCGTTGCCGTCTGTGCTCACCACTCACCAACCGAGGGCATAGCCGTCGCGGCGCGGGTCGGCCCCACCCATAAAGGATCCGGTGTCGGCATCGATCATGATGCCCTGGCCACCACCGACCCCGGGCGACCAATCACCGAGGAAATTGAACTGATGGCCGCGGCGCTCCAACTCGGTGAAGACTTCGCGGTCAATGCGGTTTTCAGCATCGACGACAAAGCCGGGGCTACCGGTCTTGACGCGCGGGGCCTCAATGGCGGCTTGGACGTTCATCTGGTGATCGAGAATATTCATAATCATCTGCGGAGTAGTCTGGAGAATGCCATAGCTCCCTGGAGTGCCGATGAGCAGGCGCAGACCGTCGGCGTCCCAAATCTGGGCCGGTGAGACGCACATCTCGTTTTTCTTGGCCGGACCAATCGCGTTGGGGCTAGTAGGCTCGCGGTCGAACCAGCGCATGAAATTATTGAGCGCAATGCCAGTCTCCGGCACTACCATGGACGAACCAAAAGCACCGCCCAAGCTCTGGGTGCAGGCGACGGCGTTGCCATCGGCGTCGATAGTGTCGAAGTGGGTCGTGCATTCGCTCATCCACGCGCGCGGGTCACCCGCTTTGACCTCCCCGACCGGGCCGCCGGGCACGAGATGATCACCCGCGGTAAACTGGGCCTTGTCGCCAATGAGCGCGCGCCGCTCGGCTGCGTACTCCTTCGACAGCAGGCCCGCTGTCGGTGGATTGTCAATGGCCGCATAGGCAATGCGATCGGCCATGGCCAGCTTGGTTGTCTCGATAAAGCGGTGCAAGGTCTCGACCGTGTTGTGGCCGAGGCCGGTCACGTCAAACCCCTCCATGATGGCCAGCGTCTCCAAGTACTGAACGGCTTGGCAGGGCGGCGGCGGTGCAAAGACCTCATAGCCGCGATAATTGATGGAAACTGGATCGACGAATGCCGGGGCAAAATCGGCGAGATCTTCTTTTGTAATCAGGCCGCCGGTTTCCTCCATATAGCGAACGATGCGATCGGCAATCACGCCTTGGTAAAAAACATCCGCGCCCTCGGCAGCAACTTGGCGGAAGGTCTCGGCAAGGGCCTTTTGCACCACCACTTCCCCAGGCTCGGGGGCCGCGCCGTTGAGCAGGTAGGTGTCGGCACCGGTCTTGAAGCGGCGCAGGCTCGCGGCCGCACCCGCGTAGAAAAAGGCGTTCTTGACCGTGAGGGCGTAGCCCTGCTCGGCGTACTCAATGGCCGGAGCAAAGACGCGGGCGGCGGCCATCGAGCCGTAGCGTTCCAGCGCGGCCAGCCAGCCGCCGCAAGCACCGGGGACTAACGGCGTGAGGGGACCAAACCCCTGTTTGTCGTCGCTGTCGTACAGATTCAAAGTGGCCGCGCGCGGGGTGAGGCCAACGTAATCGACGATCTTATGCTCTTTTTCGCGAGCGCTGTAGATGTGCAGATAGCCGACGCCGCCAATGCCCGACATATACGGCTCGACTACGTTGAGCGCAGCGGCCGTGGCAATGGCCGCGTCAATGGCATTGCCGCCCTCCATCAGGATGCGCATACCAGCGAGAGAGGCGAGCGGATGCGCCGAAGCGATCATGCCGCGGCGGCCCGTGGCAGTGCTGCGGTGCGTGGTGCCTTTGGCAGAAAAGGCCATTGGACGCAACTCCTTGTGATTTGTAGATTTTGCGACCGCCTAAAATAGGGCGAGCAAATTATAGCGTCAATCGAGGAGCCTACCTATATGAGCGACAAGACAATAGACCTGCGCAGCGATACGATTACCCTGCCGACCGAGGCCATGCGGGAGGCCATGGCCTGCGCGCCGTTGGGCGACGATGTGTACGGCGAAGACCCATCGGTCAATCGCCTGCAAGAACTGGCCGCCGAAAAAGTGGGCATGGAAGCCGCGCTCTACGTGCCTTCGGGTACGATGGGCAACGCCTGCGCCTTGATGACCCACACCAACTGGGGAGACGAGGTGCTCTTTGAGGAGCAGGCTCACATGTACTACTGGGAAGCAGGAACCTACGCTTCGCTCGCCGGGCTGTCCGCGCGCATCGCTGCTGGCGAGCACGGCGTCCTCACCGCCGACCAAGTACGCGAGACCGTCCGTGCCGACAATCCGCACTTTGCCCCGCTCAAGGTCGTCTGCATCGAGAACACCCACAACAACCACGCTGGCCACGCTTGGTCAGTCGCCGAGGTGGCCGCGGTGAGTGCTGCGTGCCGCGAACACGGGCTAAAACTACACGTAGATGGGGCGCGCATTTTTAACGCCGCCATCGCCACCGGGACGACGGTGCCAGAATACACTCAACACGTTGACTCCGTGATGTTCTGCATCTCCAAGGGGCTGAGCGCACCGGTCGGCTCACTGCTGTGTGGCAGCAGGGACTTTGTCGACCGGGCCTATCGGATGCGCAAGCGGCTCGGCGGCGCCATGCGCCAAGCCGGAATAGTGGCCGCGGCCGGAGTCGTAGCCTTAGAGCAGATGGTAGATCGGCTGGCAGAAGATCACGCGGTAGCGCGCGAACTGGCCTCTGGGTTGGGAGCAATCGAGGGCGTCGAGGTGATTTTCCCGCCGCGACCGACCAACATCCTCAAGGTGGATTTTGCGGCCTTGGGCTGGTCAGCGGCCGATCTGGTGGCCAAGTGGAAGGCGCGAGGCGTGTTGTGCAATCCGCGTCCGCCGCACGGGGCGCGGCTGGTGGCGAATCGGCACGTGCAGCTAGAGGACGTCAACTACGTGGTGGAGGCGACCCGGGAAATGATCGGGTAGGGGGCCACTTGGCGCGTCTTTTGTCCATATCCCGGTGCTTATGGCTCGGCTTCTTTGCCGCGGCTTTGGGCGCGGACGCTGTCGGAGGAGATGCGCTGAAGAACGCGGATGGCTCGTGGAAGTACACCAATCATCTGGTGGAGGAGACGAGCCCGTACTTATTGCTGCACGCGCATAATCCGGTCGAGTGGTACCCCTGGGGAGAGGAAGCACTAGCGCGAGCCAAGGCCGAGGACAAGCCGATTTTTCTGTCGGTCGGCTACTCAACCTGCTATTGGTGTCACGTCATGGAGCGGCTGGTCTTTTCCGATCCCGAGATCGCGGCGCAGATGAATGCCAGCTTTATCAACATCAAGGTCGATCGCGAGGAGCGACCCGACATCGACCGCATTTACATGCTGGCGACCCAATTAACCACCCGGCACGGCGGCTGGCCTAACTCGGTGTTTTTGACGCCAGACCAAGAGCCGTTTTTCGCCGGCACGTACTTTCCGCCCGAGCCCTTGCCCGGGCGGCCTTCCTTTCCCCAAGTCTTGGACTTCACGCGCCAGCGCTGGCAGGACCAGCGCGAGCAAGTGCTGCAAATCGCGGCCCGCTTGACCACGGCCATCCGCGACCTAGAATCCGGGCAGCAGATGGCGGCCGTGCCGCCAGATTCTCTGCTAGTAGCGCGAGTGCTAGCGGCTATCCAGGTCCGCTACGACGCGATTAACGGCGGCTTCGGCGGCGCACCCAAATTTCCCCCGAGCCTGCGCTTGGAGATGCTGATGGCCACGGCCGAGCGCTTTGCCGATCCCCAAGTACAGCGCATCGTTTTGCACTCGCTGGAGCGGATGGCGGCCGGCGGCATCTACGACCAAATCGGCGGCGGCTTTCACCGCTACGCCACAGACGCCGAGTGGCGCGTGCCACACTTCGAGAAAATGCTCTACAACCAAGCGCATTTGTCGCGGCTGTACTTGCGTGCGTACGAACTGACGGGAGACGACCGCTGGCGGTGGGTGGCAGAGGATATTTTTCGCTTTGTCGCGCGGGAAATGACCGGGCCAGAGGGCGCTTTTTACTCGGCATTGGACGCCGAAACCGAGGCCGAAGAGGGCAAGTACTACCTGTGGACTGCGGAGGAGTTGGAAAATGCCTTGGGAGGCAAGGCGGAATTGTTCTGGAGCGTCTATGGATTAGCTCCCATGCCCGAAGGCGAGGAAGGCGTCCTCTACGTGAAAACGTCGCTTGCCGAAGCCGAGTTGCGAGCGCAAATGGCACCCGTGCGGCAACGCATCCTTGCGGCGCGGGCCGAGCGGCTCTATCCCCTCCTCGACGACAAGGTGCTAGCCGCTTGGAACGGGATGATGATCGAAGCGTACGCACAGGGTTTCGCAGTCTTGGGCGATCCCGCATATCGCCGGGCAGCCGAGCGCGCGGCCGATTTCGCTCTGCAGCACCTGCGGCGCGAGGACGGGGGCTTGTGGCGGGTCCATCGGCTGGGGATCTCGCGGCAGGAAGCGTACTTAGACGATTATGCGTTTTTGGCGCGCGGGCTGACGGCGTTGTACCGGGCCACTGGCGAGGCGCGGTGGTTGCAGGCCGCGCGCGAGTTGAGCGCCGAGATGGTAGCGCGGTTTTGGGACCAAGAGGTCGGGGGATTTTTCTTTACGGAAGTTAGCAACGCGCTCATCGTGCGCAGCAAATTCGCCCAAGACTCGGCCCTGCCTTCGGGCAATGCAGTGGCTGCCCACGCGCTGTTAGACTTGGCCGAACTGACGGGCCAAGCGCACGGCTCGGCGACTCGACTGAGCTCGTCAAAGTCTGAGCTCGCCGAAGCCTATCGTAGCCGGGCGGCGCAAATCCTCTCCGCTTTCGGCGGGGCCATGTGGGCACAACCTACGGCCTCGGTGCATTTGACCGCCGCAGTCGAGCGCCATCTGCAAGCATCGCTGTCCGCAGCCGCATTAGCGGACACGCCAGCGGATTCACTGGTCTCCATGCGGGTCGAACTACCCGCTCAGCCGCCCGTGGCGGGCGAGGCTTTTGCCGTGGCCGTGCATCTAGACATTCGCCCGGGCTGGCACATCAACGCCAACCCGCCCTCGGGCGACTTGCTCATTCCCACCTCGCTGACGCTCAATGCGGACTGGCCGTTGGACTTTGCCCGCGTGCGCTATCCCGCAGGCCGCTCGCAGGCTTTTCCGGCCCTAGCAGAGACGCTCTCGGTGTACGAGGATCAGGTCGCACTGTGGGCGGATTTGTCGCTGCCTCCAGCAGCGGCTGGGACGGCGGGCTATTTGCGCTTCTTGGTCCAGTATCAGGCATGTGACGAGGTTCGTTGTCTTCCACCGACAGAATTGAGTCAGAGCATACGGGTGGCCGTGGCGCCATGATCCAACGCGCTGACATCATCGGCTGCGGGATAGGCGAGCCAGAGGCCATCAAGCTCCTCGCCCAAATCGAAGCCCTCTCCGGCTCGCCAGAAGCGCGCTGGCGGGAGGCGGCCCACAGCATTCTGAGGCCGGATCATCCCTTTGCATTGCACCAGTTGCTCTATCGGGCAATCTACGGTAGCGCGGGCGGTCCGGTGTTTTTTCCCGAACCAGCAGATATTGAGCACGCGCATATGACGACGCTGCGACGCGAGCTTGGGCTGGATTCACACGCCGCGCTCTTTGCGTGGTCGGTTGCAGAGCGAGAGGCGTTTTGGGAGCGAACGGTCTCCCGCTTGGGAATCCGCTTCCACAAGCCGTACACGCAGTTGCTCGATCTGTCCCAAGGCGTCGAAGCACCCAAGTGGTTTGTCGGGGCCAAGATGAATATCGCCGAGAGTTGCTTTCAAGCCCCCGCCGATCAGACGGCCATTGTCTTCCAGCGCGAGGGTGGTCAGCTTGAGCGGATGAGTTTCGGCACCTTAGAATCTCTGTGCGATCGGGTCGCCGGCGGGTTGTGCACGTTGGGATTTGCTCCCGGCGACCGGATTGCCGTGGCCATGCCGATGACGGCCGAATCGGTGGCGATCTATCTGGGGATCATCAAGGCCGGTTGCGCGGTGGTGGCCATTGCCGACAGTTTCGCCGCCCCCCAGATCGCCACCCGGCTGCAGATCGGGGAGGCCAAGGCCGTTTTTACCCAAGATGTAATTCTGCGCGGAGGGCGCGAGTTGCCGCTATACCCGCGTTTGGTCGCCGCAGAGGCTCCGTTGGCGATTGTATTGCCGGGGCGTATAGAAGGGTTGACAGAGGTACTACGCCCTGGGGATTTGCACTGGGACGACTTCTTGCAAGCCGACGCTATATCGGCAGCCGTGGTCTGCGACCCCGACGCGACGACCAATGTCCTGTTTTCATCGGGCACTACCGGCGATCCCAAGGCCCTGCCTTGGACTCATGTCAACCCGATCAAGTGCGGCGCAGACTCGCATTATCACCAAGATGTCCACCCCGGCGATGTGGTCGCTTGGCCGACCAATCTGGGCTGGATGATGGGCCCGTGGCTGATCTACGCCGCCTTTTTGAACCGGGCGACCATGGCGCTCTACTATGGCAAGGCGACGGAGCGAGACTTTGGAGAGTTTGTGCAATCGGCTGGCATTACCATGCTCGGCATCATTCCGAGCATGGTACGGACCTGGCGCAGCACGGGCTGCATGGAGGGAATCGACTTTTCGGCGATTCGGGCTTTCAGTACCACCGGGGAGTGCTCCAATCCCGAGGACATGCACTATCTGATGGCGCTGGCGGGGTATCGGCCCATACTCGAATACTGCGGCGGCACTGAGTTGGCGGGCGGCTATTTGCTCAGTACGCTAGTCGAGCCAGTCGCACCCGCGACCTTTAATTCGGCAGCGCTGGGAACGGATTTGGCGATTTTGGACGAAGACGGGCAGGAGTGCGAAAGCGGCGAGGTCTTTCTGGTGCCGCCAGCCATTGGCATGTCAACTCGGGTGCTCAACCGCGACCACCGCGAAGTGTACTACGCGGGCGTACCCAAGCGAGACGGAGTGCCACTGCGCCGCCACGGCGACCAAGTCGAGCGGCTGGCTCCGGGCATCTACCGAGTCCACGGCCGAGCCGACGATGTGATGAACCTGGGCGGAATTATGGTGAGTTCCGCGGAGATTGAGCGCGCCTTGAATACAATGCCGGGCGTGGTCGAGACCGCGGCGATTGCAGTGCCGCCACCGGGAGGTGGGCCGAGCCTGCTGGTGATCTTCGCAGTGCTAGAGGACGCCGGCGACCACTTGCAAGCCTGTCCTGAGCGAAGTCGAAGGGACGCGATGCAGCAGACGATCCGCCGGGAACTCAACCCACTCTTCAAGATTCACGAAGTAGGAGTAGTAGAATCGCTGCCGCGGACCGCGTCGAACAAGGTGATGCGGCGGGTTTTGCGGGAGCGATACGGAAGGGAACCGCACGAACCTCAACGCGCAGGCTCGTAGAACTGAGCGAAAGGAGCATCCGATGCGACATGGTTATCTGTCCGTTTTGCTGCTGGTGGTAGCGATTCAACCGGCTGCAGCTGACCGCTACGACGATCCGCGCTTCCTCACCAGCCACCTCGTCTCCGGTGGAGTGGCCAAAGACGGCATTCCGGCCCTGACAAACCCCACTTTCGTGGCACCGAACGAAGTAAACTACGTACAGGAAAACGACGTAGTTATGGGGATTGTCATCAACGGCGAACCGCGAGCGTACCCGCACAACATCGGCTGGTGGAACGAGATCATCAACGATCGCGTCGGCGATCAGTCAGTCGTAGTGTCTTTGTGCCCGCTTACAGGTACCGGCCAAGTCTTCAACGCCACCGATGGCGACGGCTCGCAAATCGAGTTTGGGGTCTCCGGTCTGCTGATCAACAGCAACTTGGTCATGTACGACCGGCGCGACGGCGAAACGCTCTACCCGCAGATGATTTACACGGCCATCAACGGTGATCGAGCTGGCGACCGCTTGGAGCTGATGCCGGTGGTCGAGACAACTTGGGCGCTGTGGCAGCGGATGTACCCAAGCACCACCGTGGTCCAAGCTACCACTGGCTGGGAGTATTACAACTCGCGACCAGCTTACAACGAAAACCAATATACTTTCTATCCTTACGGCGATTATCGCACCAGCCACGAGTACCTGATTTTCCCACCCACGACCAACGGCGGCGCATTCGACCATCGCTTCGAGACCAAGGACCTAGTGTTGGGCTTGTGTCGCAACGACCAGACCAAGGCGTACCCCTTCGCGCTAATGCCCGACGGGGTGGTAATCAACGATTTCATCGGCAACGACCCCGTAGTCGTCCTATTTGACTACGCATCGCGCACGGCCTTGGCCTATTTCAGCCAACTCGACGACACACCGTTGAGCTTTTACGGAGTAGAGTCCGAGGGGCCGTTGCCAGTGGAATTCGTGGATGCGGAGACGGGTTCGCGCTGGAACATGCTCGGCGAAGCCATCGCGGGGCCGCTCGCGGGGCGGCGGTTAGCGCAAGTCCCTGCCTACAACGCTATGTGGTTTGCCTGGACCGCCTACTGGCCCGATACGGAGGTCTGGCAGCCGGGTGAGGGAATTCTCAGCCAAGAGGATATCGAGCAGATCGAGCAAGCCACAGCGGTCGTCGAATCCTCTGACGCCGCGCCTGCGGGCTTTGCCTTGCGGCAAAATTTTCCCAACCCGTTCAACGCGCAGACGCTGATCCAGTACGAACTTCCAGCAGCCGGACCAGTGCGGCTCAGCGTGTTCAACGCGGCCGGGCAGCGAATGCGCTTGCTGGTAGAAGATCACCAGGCGGCTGGGCTATACTTGCAGCCTTGGGACGGGCGCGACGCCGCGGGACAGCCAGTGGCCAGCGGCGCGTACCTATACCGGCTGGAAGCACCAGCGGCCGGGTTTGTCCAAACGCGGGGCATGGTCTTGGTGCGCTGATCTGCTCAACTAAACTTAGGGAGAGATTACATGAGCAATTTTCTCAGTCGCTATTTGAACTGGTTGCACCTGCGGTGGCCAGCCGGCGTGGTGGAGAAGTTGCCGCGGGTGGATGAGCACGGGCAGAGCAATGTCTCTGGGCTGTACATCGTCGGCGACTTGACCGGGATTCCGCTGTTGAAGTTTTCAGCCGATACGGGTGCGCGGGCCGTGCAGCACATCGCAGCCGACGAGGCATTCCAGCGCAGCAAGGGGCAGGAGGATGTCTTGGACTTGGCGATTGTCGGCGCGGGCGTTTCCGGCATGTCTGCGGCCCTAGAGGCGCGGGAGGCCGGGTTGTCGTTTGTGCTTTTAGAGGCGACCGAGCCGTTTTCCACGCTGGTCAATTTCCCCAAGGGAAAGCCCATTTACACCTATCCCACCGAAATGGAGCCAGCCGGGCAAATCCGCTTTAAGGCCGAGGTCAAGGAGCCGCTGATCGAGGAACTGCACGAGCAGACACTCGCCCAAGGCATCGAGCCGACCATAGCGCGAGTCGAGCAGGTAAAAAAGCGGGGAGACCTCTTTGAGTTGGAGATTCCGCGCCAAGAAAACATCAAGGCGCGCCGCGTGATCGTCGGAATTGGGCGCTCCGGCAACTTTCGTAAGCTAGGAGTGCCGGGCGAACAATTGGACAAGGTCTTCAACCGCTTGCACGATCCCGTTGACTTCTGCGACAAAGACGTGCTGGTCGTTGGCGGCGGTGACAGCGCCTTAGAGGCGGCCATTGCCATCGCCCAATGTGGAGGGCGCGTGACCGTTTCCTATCGCAAACCCGAATTCTCCCGCCCCAAGCCCGAAAACGTCGAAAAGCTGAACGTGCTCGCGGCCGATCCAATGGCCGACGTAGCCGTCGATACTCCTTCTTCCGAACGGGTGACGACCAGCAGCGGTGCCTTTATGGAGCAGGGCCGTCAAGCGGGATCGATTCGCCTGCTGATGGCCAGCCAAGTACTGCGCATCGAGGACGACGCGGTCGCGCTCAAAGACGCCGAGGGCCAAGAAGTGAGCCTGCCCAACGACGCGGTGTTTTCCATGATTGGCCGCGAAGCCCCGCTCGACTTTTTCAGACGCAGCAGCGTGGAGATCAATGGCGAATGGAGCCCTAAGCGTTGGCTGTCCTTGGGGCTCATCCTACTGGCGGCAGTTTTCGTCTATCACTGGAAGACCGACGCGGGCATTCCGGTCAAGAAGTGGTTCGACCAAGCCGATCTCTTCCCCTTCAACCTAGCAGCACCACCGACAGCCCATACCTTGTGGGATACGATACAGGTGTCGATGACCCAGCCGAGTTTCTACTACTCGCTGGCCTATTGCCTGTGCGTCGTCCTATTCGGCTTGCAGCGCATAAAGCGACGGCGCACGCCGTACATCAAGGTGCAGACGCTGACGCTGATGGCGGTCCAGTGCATTCCGCTCTTTCTGCTGCCCTATGTGTTTTTGCCTTGGGCGGGGTACAATGGCTGGTTCGACGAGGGTGCTTGGCTCAAGCCGATGGCCGATGGCCTGTTTCCCGAGTCGCAATGGGCCGAACACGGCCGCGAGTACTGGCGGTCTCTGGGGCTGATCCTCGCTTGGCCGCTGTTCTTTTGGAACGTCTTCACCAGCGAGCCGCTGTGGTGGTGGCTGGCCATTAGCCTCGTGCAGACCTTCGTCATCATACCGCTGATCATCTACTTCTGGGGCAAAGGGGCCTACTGCGGCTGGATCTGCTCGTGCGGTGCCTTAGCCGAAACCATGGGCGACAATCACCGGCACAAGATGCCGCACGGCATGGTGTGGAACAAGGTGAACATCGTGGGGCAAGTCGCGCTGCTATTGGCCAGCGTACTGCTTATCTTGCGCCTAGTGGGCTGGGCTTTGCCGCACGATCACTGGATCAACGGGGCCTACATGGGGCTATTTATGGGCAAGGGTACAAACTGGGGCAACTTGCCCTTCCCGCTGACTTTTCTCAACTACGTGTGGTCGGTCGATCTGCTGCTGGCCGGCATCTTAGGCGTCGGGCTGTACTGGCATTTCAGCGGCCGGACGTGGTGCCGCTTCGCCTGTCCGCTGGCGGCCCTGATGCACGTGTACGCGCGCTTCAGCCGCTTCCGCATCCTCGCCGACAAGAAAAAGTGCATCTCCTGCAATGTCTGCACCTCGGTGTGTCACCAAGGCATCGACATTATGAATTTCGCCAACAAGGGGCTGCCCATGGCCGATCCGGAATGCGTGCGCTGTAGCGCGTGCGTGCAGTCTTGCCCCACAGGCGTGCTGGAATTTGGGCAGATCGACAAAAGTGGAGAGGTAATAAAGACCGACGGACTAGCGGCATCGCCGGTGCGGATGCAGGAGAAGTGAACTAACCGTTAGCGAGTGCCTGCTCTAGCTGCTGGCAAAACGTCTCGATGACCTTGAGGCGGGCGAAGCGTTTGTCGTTGCCCTCCACCAAGGTCCACGGCGCGGCGGGCGTGTGGGTGCGAGCTACCATGTCGTCAACCGCGACCTCGTACTCGTCCCATTTCTCTCGGTTGCGCCAATCTTCGTCGGTGATCTTCCAGCGCTTGTGCGGAGTCACCTGCCGTGCCTTGAAACGCCGCAATTGCTCGTCCTTGTCTATGTGAATCCAGTACTTGGCCACCACCACGCCGTGGTCTGTTAGCTGCGCCTCAAAATCGTTGATTTCGCCGTACGCCCGCTGCCAAGCCGCTTCGTCGGCAAAGCCCTCGACGCGCTCGACTAGCACCCGGCCATACCAACTGCGGTCGAAAATCACCATCCGGCCTGCGCGCGGCAGGGGACGCCAAAAGCGCCAGAGGTAGTGTTGGGCGTGTTCCTCTTCCGTGGGAGCGGCAACTTGGATGATCTGATAGATACTGGGGTCGAGGGCGGCAGTCAGGCGCTGGATGATCCCGCCCTTGCCTGCGGCATCGGCTCCTTCGAAAACCAAGACGGTCGAGACGCCTTTGCGGCGCGCCTGCTGCGTCAAGCGATAGAGCCGGCCTTGGTATCGCTCGAGCAGGGCTTGGTACTCCTTCTTGGCTACCCGCTGTTCCATGTCCAACGGAGTCAACACGTTGGGCGCGGACGGCCAGTCTGATTCGACGAGTTTGGGATGGCTCTTCTTTTCGCCTAGACGCTGGCGGATGGCGTCGCGCACGGCATGACCCACCGCCAACGCGTAGTGAGGGTCGCTGCCATCGACGAGCTGCCAACGAGCGCCTCGGTTATCGGTCTTTTGCAGTAAGCGATCACCGGCTCGTTTGAACTCGTCGTAGTACTTTAAGCCCTCTCTTGCATCCGCATTCACCCGCCAGCGGGTCCGCGGGTTCTGCTCCAAGTCTGCAATGCGTTGCTGACGTGCCTCTTTGTCCAAGTGAATCCACAACTTGATCAGCAGCGCACCATCGACGACGAGTTCGTTCTCAAGGGCCGTAATGCGGCCAACGTCGCGTGCAAACGTCGCCTCGTCGCTGCGCCCATGAGCCAAGTCGCGCAGCGGGCGGTCGTACCAGCCGTTCAAGTAGATGCCGATGGTTCCCTTCGGCGGCAGGGAAAGCCAATAGCGCCAGTAATCCGGACGCTCGCGCTCTTCTGCGGACGGTGGCTCAAAGGCGCAAACCGCAATGCCGTGCGAGTCCATCCACTGCCTGAGCGCGTTGCTCGCCGCGCTCGTACCAGCACCAGCGAAGCCACCCAAGACGATGAGAGTTGGAAAACGAGCTTGCTGCAACCGCTCTTGAGCCGCGATCAGTTCCGTGCGCAGCTCGGCTTCAAGCTTCTTGCAGCGGCCATTCGGAACACCGCGCTCCTTCTCGTTGGTTGCCATTAATCGCCTCTCTGTGTTGCTAAAAAATAACAAAAAAATCGCTTTTTCGCCCCTTGTGTATAGCCTATAACTTGCAGCGCGCCGATTGCCGACCACAGGGCAAAACCGTACCTTTTTGCACTCTTTGGCAAAGGAGCCTTTGGCATGGAAGTACTCGGCGGCCCGCTTTTTGGCGTTGCCGGAGCAGGCGAATCGCACGGGCCGGCAATCGTCACCACGGTCTTCGGTTGTCCCCCCGGCTTATGGGTGGAGCGCGCCCAGATCCAGCACTATCTCGACCGCCGCCGCCCCGGCAGCAACAAGCTGGGCACCCCCCGGCGGGAAGACGACCAAGTCGCCCTCCTATCCGGCCTCTACTCAGAGGATCACGACCAACTACTATCCGGCCCGGCGCTGCACTTGCATCTAGACGAAGACGCGACGCCGGTGCACACCTATGAAGCAGGCTTCACTACGGGCGAGCCGATCGCTGCAGCCGTGCTTTCAGCCGCCAAGCGCTCGGGTGATTACAAGCAGTTCGCCGGGCCGCAGGGCCACGTTCGGCCCGGACATACCGACTTAGTCAAGCACTACAAGTCGCGGGGCTTTGCCGATGTGCGCGGCGGCGGGCGTTCCAGCTATCGCTCGACCATCTCCGACGTTATCGGCGGCACCATCGCCCGCCTCTATTTAGCCGAGCACTTCGGCACCGCCATTTTCTCTTCGATCTGCCAAGTCGGGCCGCTGGAGACCGGCGTTTCCCTAGCGGCACGAATCGCCGAACTAGTCGCCGAAACCGACGAGCAGCACTTGTCTCCTGCAACGTGTGCCGCCCTCGAAAGCGATCTAGAGCGCGGACCGCTCCGCACGGTAGATGCGGATTTCGCTCACCAAGCGGCCGAATTGATTGCCAAGACCCGCAAGGAGCAGGACTCCATCGGCGCGGCGCTCGAAGTAGTGGCCGTCAACGTGCCTCCCCTCATCGGCGAACCACTGTACCAAAGCCTGAAGTTGCGCCTGATGGGCAGCCTCGGTGGCCTACACGCCGTGCAGGCCTGCGAAGTAGGCACGGGCCGCGCTTCGTCTGCGCGCCGAGGCAGCGAACACAACGATCCCATCCGCACCAGCGGCTACCAAAGCAACAGCCACGGCGGCTTACTCGGCGGCGTGACCACGGGTATGCCGCTCGTATGCCGCTTGAGTTTCAAGCCTACAGCCACCATCGCCCGACCCCAAAATTCCGTGCGCAAGGACCTCGAAGAAATCGAGTTCCAACTCGCCAAGGGCCGCCACGATCCCTGCGTAGGCGTGCGCGCTGGCGCGACCCTAGAGTCGCGGCTAGCCATCGAGCTGATGAACGCCGTGCTCATGCATCAAGCGCGCTGCATGGATGCGGAAAATTTCAAACTGTTCCATTAACGAATGGTGTTGGCAGGTTGATCGAGGTCTAGGCGCGTCCGTCGGCAGTTCGCCATCCGTAGGGGGCGGTTCGCGAACTGCCCCCTACTCACAGCGCGGGCATCTCCACGCCTAGTTCCGCCGCCACTTTGCCGATTTCATCCCAGGTAGGTTGGGGCAAATCAATGCCTTCGACTAGTAGCCGCGCTCTAGTTTGCTGTTCGATTTCGCCGGGCGCATAGACTTTCTCAAATCCGGGCAAGGGGCGAGCCGAGCACACCCACTTGGCCATCTCTTCGACTTCGCGCTCGTACGAATCCAAGTCGATAAAGTCCTCGATATTGATAGCCAGAACCATGGTCCCGTTACCACCTTTGCCGCCTTCTTTAGTGCAACCCGCATGAGAGAGTGGTCCCACCAACATTTCCACCATCATCGCCAGTCCGCTGCCCTTGTGGCCAAACTGCTGGCCGCCCAACGGCAAGACACCCGTGCCCTCGGCGTCGTCTAAATAGCGCTGGGCGTCGGTGACGGGCTGGCCTTCCTGATCTATAACCCAACCCTCGGGCATCGGCTCCTGGCGAATGTTCTTCTGCACGATTTTCCCTCCAGCCACGACGGTCATGGTCATATCGAGCATGAACGGCGGACCATTCTGGCGCGGGGCGGAAAAGGCAATAGGCTCAGGACGCAGGCGGCGATCCGCCGAGCCGAAGGGCGCGAGGAATAAGCCTCCGCCATTGAGCCAAACCATGCCGATCATACCCCTTTCGGCGATCCGCGGCGGATAGTCGCCGAGGCGACAGATATGGGTGATGTGGTTGAGGCCGACAAAACCGAAGGTGGAGTTTTGTGCTTTTTCAACGGCAACGTCGAGGGCGCGATTGACGGCGACGATGCCGTTGGCCCCCTTGCCGTTGATAACTCTGAGCACAGGGGTATCGCGCACGACTTCGGTCTCTTCCCAGCGGACGTAGTTGTTTTTCATCCCGCGGGCGTAGCCGGAGACTAGCCAAGTGCCGTGCGAGTCGTGACCGTGCAGGTGGCTCTCGACGACGTGGTCGGCGACGATAAGGGCGTCATCTGCGGGAATGCCAGTAGCGGCAAAAATGCGACAGCAGAGGTCTTTGAGGACGTCGTGTTGGACTACGGGCATGAGGAGTCCTTTAGATGGGTGCTTTCCTAGGAGGCGTGCGCTTCCATCAGCTCGGCGAAGTAGCTAAACAGATGGAAGCTGTCGTGCGGACCTGGCGAGGCCTCCGGGTGGCACTGGATGGAAAAAATGGGCAGTTCGCGGTGGTGCAGGCCCTCGACGCAATTGTCGTTGAGGTTGAGGCGAGTGATTTCGAGGCAGTCGGGCAATGAGTCAGCCGCAATGCCCCAGCCGTGGTTTTCAGAGGTGATTAGAATCCGTTCGCTGGCGCGTTCCTTGATCGGCTGGTTGGCCCCACGGTGCCCGAACTTGAGGCGATAAATTTCCGCGCCAAAAGCCAAGCCGAGAATCTCGTGGCCCAAGCAGATACCGAAGATCGGCTTCTTGCCGATGAGACCCTTACAAGTCTCGATCGCGTAGTCGAGAGGCCGGGGGTCGCCCGGACCGTTGGAAAGAAAAACGCCGTCCGGCTCCAAGGCCAAGACCTCGTCGGCCGTGGTTTTGGCCGGCACGACCGTCACCTTGCATCCTGCGGCAACCAAGCAGCGGACGATATTGCGCTTGATTCCATAGTCTAGGGCAACGACGTGGAAGCGAGGGTCTGCGGGACTTTCGACATAGGGCGTAGAACAGCTAACAGCGGCTACCATATCTACACCGACAAGCCCGGGCCAAGCGCGCGCCTTTTCGACCAAGCTGTCCGGGTCTAGATCTGTCGTAGAAATAGCGGCGTCCATCACGCCCTCAATGCGCACTCTGCGAGTCAACTCTCGAGTGTCGATGCCCTCGATGCCCAAAACGCCGTGCTCTTCGAGATAATCGGGTAAGCTCTGGTGCGCACGCCAGCTACTCGGCAGGCGAGAGCATTCTTTCATCAGAAAGCCGCGGACTTGAGGCCGCGCCGATTCGTCGTCTTCGGGTGTGACCCCGTAATTGCCTATGAGTGGGTACGTCATGGTGACGATTTGGCCGGCATAGGAGGGGTCTGTGAGAATTTCCTGATAGCCGGTCATGCTGGTATTGAAGACCATTTCGCCGAGGCACTCACCCCCGCGGCCAAGGGCACGGCCCTCAAAGACGGTGCCGTCCGCGAGCGCAACGAGCGCTTTCATCGTCCGTAAATACTCCTTTTGAGAGGGTTTTAACAGCAGGTAAAAACTTAGGCAAAAAAAGACGCGGTGAACAGGCGGCCTTATTCCGGTGCAGAGTCGGTCAGGTCTTGGCGCTCTTGCCGCGCTCGTTCCTGCATATCGACGGCCGGATCGAATTCGCCGACGATTTCCTGGCCGACGATTTCTTCAATCACGTCCTCTAAGGTAACAATGCCGGCGAAGCCACCATATTCATCGACTACGGCAAACAGGTGCTCGCGCCGCTGGATGAATTCTTCGAGTAGGCGACTGGCCCGCGCCGACTCGGGCACCGAATGGATAGAGCGGCCTACCTCGGAGAGCTTGGCTTGATCGCGGCCATCGGCCAAGGCGCTGAACGCATCGCGCCGCAGCACCAAGCCGACGATGTTTTCCCGCTCTCCCTGATAGAGGGGCACCCGGCTGTGGTCCCAGCTACCGGACTGCTCGCGGGCCTCAGCCAAGGTCAAGTCGCGGTCGAGGCAGTGGACTACTGTGCGCGGGGTCATTATATCGCGCGCCCGCAACTCATCGAGCTTGAGGATGTTTTGGATAACGCGCTCTTGGTCGTGAGAAATGGCACCGGATCGACGGCTCATCCGCGCGATAATCTCAATCTCTTCCGGCACTACCTCCGGCACATCGGGTGCCCCAGCGGTGATGAGCCGAACGATGAATTTGTTGAGCCAGATAAAGGGCGCGAACAGCCATACCAGCCACTGGATCGGGCGAGCTATAAACCGAGCGAGAACGCGGGCATGCACCACGCCCATCGTCTTGGGAAGAATCTCCGTAAAGATGAGTACCGCCAGCGAGAAGGCGATGATAAAGTACGTCTCCCAAGACCGCGGAAATACTCCGACAAAGGCGGCACCGGCAATGGCAGCACCGCCAGTATGGGCCAAGGTATTCAGCGTGAGGATGGCCGAGATGGGGCGCTGGATATCCGCGTGCAAGCTCTTGAGGATCTTACCCGAAGTGCGCCCTTGGTCGGCCAGCATTTCGATCTGACTGGCGGGCAGCGAGTAGAGCGCAGCTTCCAAGAGCGAACAAACACAGGATACGACGAGGACGATACTAACGGATAGGATCAGCTCAAAGAATTCAGGAGTCATAGACGCGAGGGGAATGTAACAAAGAGAGGGACTCCCCGCTGGGAATCCCTCTCCAATGGCACTGGACTACGATGTCTTGCTCAGGAGTAGCTATTCCACGTGCTCACTAACATGCTTGGTCAGATCAAACATGCTCACTTTCTTCGCGCCACCTACGACGGCCCGCAGCTTATCGTCGGCATTGATCATGCGCTTGTTTTTCTGGTCTTGCAGACCATTCTTCTTGATGTATGCCCAGACTTTCTTGGTAATCTGAGTACGCGGTAATGGCTTGCTGCCGACTATGGCCCCAAGGGCGGCGTCGGGCTGCAAGGGCCTCATAAAAGCAGGATTGGGCTTGCGCTTCGCCTTTTTCTTCGCAGCAGCTTTCTTAGGAGCAGCTTTCTTCTTGGCGGCAGCTTTCTTAGGAGCAGCCTTCTTCTTGGCGGCAGCTTTCTTAGGAGCAGCCTTCTTCTTGGCGGCAGCCTTCTTAGGAGCAGCTTTCTTCTTGGCGGCAGCCTTCTTAGGAGCAGCCTTCTTCTTGGCAGCAGTCTTCTTAGGAGCAGCCTTCTTCTTGGCGGCAGCCTTCTTAGGAGCAGCCTTCTTAGGAGCAGCCTTCTTCTTAGCGGCGGGTTTCTTGGCAGCAGCTTTCTTAGCGGCGGGTTTCTTGGCAGCAGCCTTCTTCTTGGCAGCAGCCTTCTTCTTGGCAGCAGCCTTCTTCTTGGCAACAGGCTTCTTCTTCGCCATAACAAAGTCCTCCTTTGGCTGTAGGGGTAAAACCCACGAAGGGGGTTGTTTAAGAATTTGGTTTCTCGGCCTCTTCCGCCTCGTGAAGTTTAAGGCCGATTCTACCCGTTTTGTGCAGCTACAACATTATCTTTCCAATATAGTACGAGGGCAGTATAAGTCAAGCAAAAATGTAGCTTTTTCATAGGGGAAAACGCTCTCACTAGGGACGTTTGACATAATTTACGAAAACGGGCATTTTAATTTTGTGCTTAGGATTTGTCGTATTTTGAGGTCTAAAAATTGATGATCGAAAAAAGCAAATTGGGGTTTGTGGGTACCGGCAACATGGGTCGGGCGCTGATTGAAGGTTTGGTTGGTCAGCTTCCTGCAGGTCAGATAACCGCAGCCGACATCAGGCCAGAAGCGCTCGAAGGCTTGTCGGCTTTGGGCGTCCACACTAGCACTGACGCTGCAGATGCGGTCCGCGGTCAGGACTTGGTCGTGTTGGTGCTCAAGCCGCAAGTGGCCGCTCCCGTATTGAAGACACTAGCCGCGCATTTTAGCACCCAGCAGGTAGTCGTCTCGCTCATGGCCGGCGTATCGACCGCCCGGCTCGAAGAGCTACTGCCCGCGCAAATGCCCGTGGTGCGCGTCATGCTGCAGACGCTGGCGAAGGTGCGGGGTGCGGCTTGCGCTCTCTGCGCTGGTCGCGCTGCCAGCGCAGAACAGGCGGCGCAAGTGCGTTCTCTCTTCGACTTAGTCGGCACGACGGTCGAGGTCGCCGAAAGCCTCATGGACGCGGTTACGGGGCTTTCCGGTAGCGGCCCAGCTTGGGCTTACACCGTCGTCGAGGCTCTCACCGACGGCGGCGTGCGCGCCGGCCTGCCGCGCGAAACCGCATTAACACTTGCCGCGCAAACTCTGCTCGGTGCCGCGCGCCTCGTACTCGAAAGCGGCGAGCATCCGGCCGTGCTCAGAGACCAAGTTACTTCGCCGGGCGGGACTACGGCCGCTGGGCTGCACAAGCTAGAAGAAAAGGGCCTGCGCGACGCTCTGATCAGCGCCGTGCTGGCCGCAGCCGAGCGCTCCGCTGAACTGGGGCAATCGTGATTGCAGTCATCGACTACGGCATGGGCAATCTGCGCAGCGTGCAGAAAGCCTTCGAATTCCTCGGCTATGAAGCCGAGATCGTCGAAGCTCCCGAGCGCCTCAGCGCGGCCACACATCTCGTATTGCCTGGGGATGCAGCTTTTGGCGATGCCATGCACAACTTGCAGACCGCTGGTTGGGACGCGGCCATCGCCGAGGGTCTCGCAGCCGACAAACCCTTCTTGGGCATCTGCGTGGGATTGCAGCTCATGTTCGAGGAAAGCGAGGAAATGGGGAGGCATCGCGGCCTCGGAATCCTACCGGGCAAATGCGTGCGTTTCCCACCTACCGGGCGAGTGCCGCAGATCGGCTGGAACCAAATCGCTATCAAGCGCAAGGTCTCGCTCTTAGAGGGCGTACCCGAAGGAAGTTTTTTTTATTTTGTACATTCGTACTACGTGGCAAACGAAAACAAAGACGATTGCGTCGCCACGACCGACTACGGAATTGACTACACCTCGATCGCCGGAAGCGGCCGCGTCTTTGGCGTACAATTTCATCCCGAAAAGAGCCAAGTCCACGGCTTGCGCCTTCTCGACAATTTCGCGCGCCTGCGCTGAAGAGATTATGCTCGCTAAGCGAATCATTCCCTGTCTAGACGTAAAAAATGGCCGCAACGTGCGCGGGGTGCGCTTTTCAGCCGACCGCGACGCCGGCGACCCCGTTGAGCTAGCTGCGCGCTACGACGCCGAAGGCGCAGATGAACTCGTCTTCTACGACATCACGGCTTCAGCCGATGGCCGCGCCATTGTCATGGACCTCGTGCGCCAAGTCTCCGAGCGAGTCTTTATTCCCCTAATGGTCGGCGGCGGGATTCGCACTTTCGCAGACGTGCGCCACATTCTCAAGACCGGTGCCGACAAGGTCTCGATCAACTCGGCCCATGTGTATTCGCCGGAAATCATCGACCAAAGCGCGGAGAGCTTCGGCTCGCAGTGCATTGTCGCAGCTATCGACGCGCTCAGGCGTCCGACTGCACCCGGCGAGCCGCCGTCTTGGGAGCTATACATCAACGGCGGCCGCAAAGCCACCGGCATCGACGCCTTAGAGTGGGTAGAGGCCCTCGTCGATCGCGGAGCGGGCGAGTTAGTGCTCAACAGCATCGACGCCGACGGGACGCGTGCTGGGTACGACCTCGAACTAAACCAAGCAGTGGCGCGCATTGTGGATGTACCCATCGTCGCCTCGGGCGGTGCCGGCAATCTCGACCACATCCACGAGGTGCTGACTGCGGGCGAAGCCAGCGCCGCGCTGGCGGCTTCCATCTTCCACTTCCAGCATTACTCGATCCCCGAAGTCAAGAGCTTTCTGCGCGAGCGCGGGGTCACGGTGCGCCAGTGACCGAGGCTAGCCAAGTGTCGCGGCAGGCACTGATGAGCGAGGTGCAGCGGCTGGTAGTCAAAATTGGCAGCAGCGCCCTGACCACTCAGTGCCACAAGCTCGACGACGAGGTCGTCAGCCAACTCGTCGAGGACGTAATCGAACTACGCGCACAGGGGTTGGAAGTTGCGATCGTCACCTCAGGAGCGGTGGCCGCGGGCATGGGGCGGATGGAGTTGGATAGACGCCCAGACAACATCGCCCAACTGCAAGCTCTCGCAGCCATCGGCCAAGTCCTGTTGATGGATATCTACAAGGACAAATTCCACCGCCGCGGCGTGCCCATCGGCCAAGTACTCTTAACCGCCGAGGATATCCTCGGAGACCGCCATCGCTACGTAAATCTCGAAAACACCTTTCGCAACCTCTTCGCCTATGGAGCCGTGCCCCTAATCAACGAAAACGACAGCGTCGCCGTTGTTGAACTCCGACGTCAACTCGGAGAAAACGACATGCTCGCCGCTTATGTGACAAACCTGATCCGGGCGGATATGCTGGTCATGTTTTCGGATGTCGAGGGACTTTACCACGCCTTCGGGCCGAGCGGCCCCGAAGGCAAGCTAGTAAACCAAGTAAGCCAAGACAGCCTCGACCTAGAGGGAATGATCGGTCGGTCGGTCGACGGCCGCGGCAGTGGCGGCATGGCGACCAAACTACGGGCCGCTCGGCTTTTGACGGCCTGCGGCGAAATGGCGGTCATCGCGCACGGGCGCAAACACCGCTTGCGCCACATCCTCGCTGGCTGCGAACAGGGGACGCTCTTTCTGCCGACTGGTCGCAAGCTCAACAGCCGGCATCGCTGGATCGGCTTTGCCAGCCAGTGTCGCGGCAGTGCGGTGATTGACCGCGGTGCCCAACGCGCCATCGCCGAGCAGGACAAGAGCCTGCTCCCAGTGGGGGTCGTCTCCTGCGAGGGCGAGTTTGCCGCTGGCGACGTAGTGCAGGTGATCGGCGAGCGCGGCGAGAAGCTGGGACGGGGCTTGTGCCGCTATTCGGCCTCTGAACTGCGCCGCATATTAGGCATGAACTCGCCCGAAGTCGCCAGCGCACTAGGCCGTCCCGCCCAAGAGGTCATTCACCGCGACGACCTCGTCTTATTCTAAAATCGACGTGACTAAAACAGCCAAAATTTTGCTGATCGCCTTCTTCGCTCTGGTGGCGTACATAGCCTTTGGCAACGGGCTGTTCTACAAGGTGTGGCAGGAAGAAAAGACCCTTACGGAACTCGAAGCCCAAGTGAAACAACTAGAAGCTGAAACAGACAGCTTGCGCCAAGTGCTAAAACTGCTCGAAAGCGACATCGATTTCATCGAAAGAGTCGCGCGCGAAGATCTCGGCTTGGTCAAGCCGGGCGAGGTGGTCATCCCCCTACCTACGGAAGAAGGCGAGTGACGCCGTGCCGCGCACTATCGTCAAAACGCGCGCCATCGTACTGCGCACCATGCGCATGGGCGAAACCAGCAGCCTAGTGACGTTGTACGCTCAGGAGTATGGCAAGCTCAAGGCCATGGCCCGGGGTGCCCGCAAGCCCAAAAGTCGGTTCGGGGCCGCGCTCGGCTTGATGACCGAGGTCCAAGCCGTCTGCTACGTCAAAGAAACCCGCGATCTGCAAACCCTGAGCGAGTGCACCCTGCTCAAACCTGCGCCCGACTTATCGCAAAGCCTAGAGCGACTTTCCTTTGGCAGCGCCGCCTGCGAGCTAGTCGACCGCCTGACGATCGAGGGCGAAAACAACCGCCGACTCTACCAGTGCTTATCTGGAGTATTGCACGGACTCGCCGAGGTAGAGCCAGAACAGGTCGAATCGCTGTTTTGGTATTTCCAGCTACGCGCCGCCGCGGCTCTCGGCTACCGCCCAGAGCTGCGCCAGTGCATTACCTGCCAACGCGAACTAGTCGGCCCCTCGTCGTGGTTCAGCGCAGCCCTAGGGGGCGGCCTGTGCCCCGCCTGCGGCCCTGGGAACGGAGTGCGCTTAGCCCAGCGCAGCTTGCACTTTCTCGCCGACCTCCAGGGTCTTAGGACCTACAGCCAGGAAGCTCTCCCCCAAGCCCCTTCCCAGCGCGGCGAGATCCGCATGGCCTTACGCGGCTTTCTAGAGTACCACGGGGGCGAACACAGCCGGCTCAAATCGCTCGACTTTCTCGATGGCCTCAACAAGGCCGCTTTACCCGTCTAACTTACTGGAGATTTTCATGTCCGACGACGCAATGGAAAAACTAGTATCCCTGTGCAAGCGCAAAGGCTTTATCTTCCAAAGCTCGGAAATCTACGGCGGCCTCAACGGCTGCTGGGATTACGGCCCTTTGGGCGTCGAGCTGTTGCGCAACATCAAAGAGGTCTGGTGGAAGGCCATGACCTACCGAGAGGACGTGGAGGGCATCGACGCCAGCATCCTCATGAATCAGCGAGTGTGGGAGGCATCGGGCCACGTCGATAGCTTTACCGATCCGATGGTCGAAGATCGCAAGACCAACGAGCGCTTTCGGCTCGACCAACTCCTTGAAGAAAACGGCATTGACGTAGCGGGCCTGAGCGCCGAGGAGATGGGCACTCTACTGCGCGAGCGCAACATCAAAAGCCCCAAGGGCAACGAACTGAGCGACCCGCGGCAATTCAACCTGATGTTCAAGACCTTCGTCGGCCCGCTCGAAGACGACAGTGCGCGCGTCTTTCTCCGCCCCGAGACGGCGCAGGGCATCTTCGTCAACTACCTCAACGTGCAGGCGGCGACGCGCCAGAAACTGCCTTTCGGCATCGCCCAGATCGGCAAGGCATTCCGCAACGAGATCAACACCAAGAACTTTCTCTTCCGCACGCGGGAATTTGAGCAGATGGAGATGCAGTATTTCGTCGCGCCGGGCACCCAAGACGAGTGGTTCGACTATTGGCGCGAGGAGCGCTGGAAGTGGTTCGCGCAAATCGGCCTGCCCGAGCGCAAGCTGAGCTGGCACGAACACCAAGGCGACGAACTGGCCCACTATGCCCGCGCCGCCTTCGACATCCAGTACGAGTTTCCCTTTGGCCCGGGCGAGATCGAGGGCATCCACAATCGCGGCGACTACGACCTGTCGCAGCACGAAGCGTTTGCGGGCAAACAGCTCAAGTACTTCGACGAGGAACAGCGCACCAAGTTCGTGCCCTACGTCGTAGAAACCTCAATAGGGGCCAGCCGCACGCTAATGGCCTGCCTAGTCGAAGCATACCACGAGGAAGAGGTCCGGGGTGAGACGCGAGTGGTAATGCGCTTTCACCCGCGCATCGCGCCGATCAAAGCGGCGGTATTGCCCCTCGTCAAGCGCGACGGCATGCCCGACATCGCCCGGCAAATCGCCGAGGACCTCCGGCCTTACATGCGGGTCTTTTACGACGAGGGCGGCGCGATCGGCCGCCGCTACCGGCGCATGGACGAGGTGGGGACGCCGTTTTGCCTAACGGTCGATTCGGACACCCTAGCGGACCAGACCGTCACCGTGCGCGCCCGCGACACCATGGCCCAAGAGCGGGTGCCCATAGCCGAGCTGCGCACCCACCTTGAGAGTGGCATGGACGCTTGGCAAATCCCTTGACCCGGTAGTATAAATCCTGATATTATCCTTCGCGCTTGGGCTATAACCCTCCTCAGGCGCAGATTTATCCGGTACAGCGAAAGTGGCGGAACTGGTAGACGCGCTAGATTTAGGATCTAGTGCCCGAAAGGGCATGGGGGTTCGAGTCCCCCCTTTCGCACCATGAATAAACGAGCGCACTGTCCGGACAGGTGGTGCGCCCTACCTTGTAGGATTGCGTTTCGTGAAGACACAGGTCACAGAGAAGGGACAGTGGGCACGCGAGCTGGCCGTCGAAGTCGAAGCGGCGCGCATTGACGACGCCGTCAATAAGGCCCTGCGCCGCTACCAAAAGCGGCTGGAGATCCCGGGCTTCCGCAAGGGTAAAGTGCCGCTCAGGATCGTCGAAGCGCGCTTCGGCAGCTCCATCCGCGGCGAAGTCCTCGGCGACCTCCTCCCCTCGCTACTAGAAGAAGCCGCGCGCGAAGCAGGCCTGCGGCCGGCCGCACCCCCCAAAATCTCCCAACTCGACCACGAGCCGGGGGGAAGCCTAACGTTCACCGCAGATTTCGACATCTGGCCCGAAATCACCGCCGAGCACTACGAAAATCTCGCCGCCACCCGCATGGTACACGAGGTGGCCGACGAGGAAATCAGCGAGCATCTAGAAGAGTTGCGCCGCCGCCACGCCACCGAACAAGTCGTCGAGCGACCGTTGGCCAACGGCGACGTGCTCGTCGCGGATTTGCAGCGCCTCGACGACAGCGGCTTGCCCGTCATTGGCGACAAGTACGAGAAGCGCCACATCCTCATCGGCGACGAGAATGCCCTCAGCCCCGAGTTTGAAGAGGCCCTCGTCGGCATGAGCGCTGGCGAAGAGCGCAAGGTCCGCTTCGCTTACCGAGAGGACCTGCCCAACGAACAGCTCGCCGGCCAGACCGCGCATTTCGCAGTGGCAGCCCACGAAGTGCGCGAGCGCACCCTGCCCGAACTCGACGACGAGTTCGCCAAAGACCTCGGCGAACAGTTCCAGACCCTCTCCGACTTGCGCCAACACCTCAGCGAACAAATCCAACAGCGCTGGGAATACATGGCCCAACAGCGCCTGCGCAGCGAGTTGATCAGCCAGCTCATCCTAAAAAACAACTTTGAATTGCCCGAGAGCATGGTCGATAATTACCTCGACTCGCTTGAGGGAGAGCAGGCCAGTCACGACCACGACCACGACCACGATCACGACCATAGCCACAGCGACGAAGAGCGAGCCCAAGCCACGCACCAGCTCAAGAGCTATCTACTGCTCGAAAGCGTGCGCCAACAAGCCAAGGTCGAAGTAACGGACGAAGAGTTTGCCCAATTCGCCGCCGCCCGCGCTGGCGTCCAACCTGCCGATTTGCAGAACGTGGAGGGACTGCGACGCGAGTTGGAAGATCAAAAAGTCATCGAGTTCCTCATCGCCAAAGCCGAAATCAAAGAGGAAAAGGTATAAATCATGTCGCTGATTCCAATGGTCATCGAACAGACCGGCCGAGGAGAGCGCTCATACGACATCTACTCGCGGCTGCTCAAGGACCGCATCATCTTCGCCGGCACTCCCATCAACGACGCGATCGCCAATCTCATCATCGCCCAAATGCTCTTTCTCGCGTCTGAAGATCCCAAAAAGGACATCGCGCTCTATCTCAATACCCCTGGCGGGCTAATTTCGGCGGGCATGGCCATCTACGACACCATGCAATACGTGGCCGCCGACATCTCCACGATCTGCATCGGCCAAGCATCCAGCATGGGAGCCGTGCTATTGGCCGGCGGCACCAAGGGCAAGCGCCAAGCCCTGCCCAACGCTCGCGTCTTGCTGCACCAGCCCATGGGCGGCATTGGCGGCCAAGCCGCCGACATGGAGATCCACGCCCGCGAGATCATCGCCATGCGCCAGCAGATCAACGAGGTATTAGTCGATTGTACTGGTCAGCCGCTGGAGCGCATTGAGCGCGACACCGAGCGCGACTTTTTCATGTCGGCCGCAGAAGCCGTCGAATACGGCATCATCGACGAGATCATCGCTCCATCGCGCGTCGAGGTAGCCCCTTCCCCAATCTAGGAGCTTGTTTTGCGCCGTCGGCCCCCCCAAAGCGACCCGCGCTGCTCGTTCTGCGGGCGCAGCCACAACCAAGTTGACAAGATCATAACCGGCCCCCAGGTCCACATCTGCAACGAGTGCGTCAAGCTGTGCAACGACGTCTTGGCCGAGGAGCGGCAAAAGACTCTCCCCTGGGAGACCGCCGAGATGCCTAGGCCGACCCAAATCAAGGATTTTCTCGACGAATACGTCATCGCCCAAGAGCGGGCCAAGAAAATCCTCGCGGTCGCCGTGTACAATCACTACAAGCGCATCCGCACCAAAGTTGACTTAGACGAGGTGGAGCTCGAAAAAAGCAACGTAATGCTCATCGGCCCCACCGGCACTGGCAAGACCGAACTGGCCAAAACTCTCGCAAAATTCCTGCAAGTTCCCTTCTCCATTGCCGACGCCACCATTCTCACCGAGGCCGGCTACGTGGGCGAAGACGTGGAGAACATCCTCGTGAGCCTTTTGCAAGCGGCCGACTACGATGTGCCCCGCGCCGAAAGGGGCATCCTCTATCTCGACGAGGTTGACAAAATTGCCCGCAAGAGTGCCACGCCTTCGGTGGGCCGCGACGTGTCGGGCGAGGGCGTGCAGCAAGCACTGCTCAAAATTTTAGAAGGCACCACTGCCAACATCCCGCCCAAGGGGGGCCGCAAGCACCCTGAACAGCCGATGATCCAGATGGATACCCGCAATATCCTCTTCGTCTGCGGCGGAGCCTTCGAGGGGCTAGACAAGGTCATCAGCCAACGGGTCGGCAAGCGCACTATGGGCTTTGGAGCCGACAGCGACGATGAACGCGATTCCGACACCTTAGACGTATTGCCGCTGGTGCAGCCCGAAGATCTGCTCGCCTACGGCATGATCCCCGAATTTGTCGGCCGCGTACCTGTAATCACCACTATGGACGAGCTCGCCGAGGACGACTTGCTCCGCATCCTCACCGAGCCGCACGACGCCATTATCAAGCAGTCGCAGCGGCTCTTCGCCATGGACGGAGTCGAGGTCGAGTTCACCGAGGACGCCCTGCGCAAGATAGTGGCCTTGACCGTTCACAAGGGCACTGGGGCCCGCGGCCTGCGCTCAGTTCTAGAGCAGGCCACGATGGATATCATGTTCGATACCCCCTCTCAAGAAGGCGTGACGCGTCTGCAAGTTACGGGCGAAATGATCGAGCGCGGGATCGAGCAGTACAGCAGCGAAGACGAAGAGATGCGGCGCAAACGCGCCTAATTTTCAAGCCCCGGCGATGCGCTTTTCCTCGGTCGAATTCATAATTGGCGCGGTCCGCACGGCCGATCTGCCCGTGGACGGCTTGCCTGAAATCGCCTTAGTGGGGCGCTCCAACGTCGGCAAGTCCTCGCTGATCAACAGGTTAGTACGGCGCAAGAAGCTGGCGCGCACCAGCACGGTACCCGGCAAGACCCAGCAGTTGAACTACTACCTAGCCAACGAGCAGTTCTACTTGGTCGATCTGCCTGGCTACGGGTACGTGCGCGGTGGCGTGGGCTTGCGCTTACAACTCGGCCAGCTCATCCGTAACTACATGGCCAATCGCGAGCCATTGTGCGCGGTGTTGCAGCTCATCGATGCCCGGCACGGCCCCACCGACTTGGACTGGCAGATGATCGACCACTTGCGCACCCTAGATAAGCCCTTCCTGCTGGTCTTTACCAAAGCGGATAAACTGTCGCGCAACAAGCTGCAACACTTATTCGACCAACTCGATGACCAAGGATCGCTCGCCGGCCTTTCCTTTGTGGCGTTCTCGGCAGTCGATGGCCGCGGGCAGAACGACATTACAGGGTGGATCGCTGAGGCGCTAGTGGGCAACGCAACCTAAAGAGGACCATGAAAGTACTGATCAGCGACAAGATGGACCCCCGCTGCGTCGAGATCCTCGAAGCCAACGACGGGGTCGCAGTAGATGTGCGCAGTGGATTGTCGCCGAGTGCGCTCCTAGACTGCATCGGCAACTACGAGGGACTCGTCGTGCGCAGCGCGACCAAAGTGACGGCCGAGGTGCTCGCCGCCGCGCCACGCCTCCGGGTCATTGGCCGCGCCGGCACGGGCTTCGACAACATCGACGTAGAGGCGGCAACCCGCCACGGCGTCATCGTCATGAACACTCCGGGCGGCAATTCCCTATCGACCGCCGAGCACACCTTTGCGCTCATAGCCTCCCTTGCGCGGCACATCCCGCAGGCGACGGCCTCGCTTAAAAAGAGGCTGTGGGAACGCAGCCAATTCGTCGGCGTCGAGTTGGCCGGCAAGACCCTCGCCGTGATCGGCTTGGGTCGCGTGGGGAGGGAGGTGGCCGCGCGCGCCACAGCCTTTCGCATGAAGGTCCTCGGCTACGACCCCTATATCGGCCAAGAGATGGCCCTCTCCTACGGCGCGCATCTAACATCCCTCGACGAAATCTACGCTACCGCGGATTTCATCACGGTCCACACCCATCTCAGCGACCAGACCCAGCACCTGATTTCTGACGCCGAGATTGCGCAGTGCAAAGACGGGGTTTATCTAATCAACTGCGCCCGTGGTGGCATCATCGACGAGGAGGCCCTCCTGCGCGGCTTGAACTCGGGTAAGGTCGCCGGTGCCGCCTTAGACGTCTTTGAAGAGGAGCCACCGACCCTTGTGGACCTCTTGGTTGACGACCGCGTGATCTGCACGCCGCACCTGGCGGCCTCCACCAAGGAAGCCCAAGCCAATGTCGCCTTGCAGGTGGCCGAACAGGTCGGCGACGTGCTGATGGGCCGCGTCATTCGCAACGCAGTCAACGCCCCTTCGGTCGATCCCGAAATCCACGGCAAGCTCCAGCCCTATCTCGTGCTGGCCGAGCGGCTAGGTCGCCTGCAAGCCCAACTCGGCGAGGGACAGCTAGAGCGCATCACCATTGAATACCAAGGCGACATCACCGCCTATCCGACCTCGCCGCTGACCTCGGCCGTACTCAAGGGCATTATGGAGACCGTCTCGGACGCGGCGGTCAATGTGGTCAATGCGCTGCTTTTCGCGCAGGAGCGCGGCGTGCAAGTCGATGAGCGGCTCAGCAGCGAGCACGAGGACTACGCCAGCCTCATCACCGTGGTGTATCACACCAGCAAAGGGCAGCGCCTGCTCGCGGGCACGATCTTCGGCAAGAGCGACCCGCGCCTCGTGCACCTCGACGAGTACATTTTCGACGCCGTCCCAGAGGGGCACATGCTGTTTTACATCAACGACGATGTCCCGGGCATCATCGGCCAAATCGGCACGGTCATGGGCAACCACAACGTCAACATCGCCCAAATGTCGTGTGGGCGTCGCCAAATGGGCGGCCAAGCCCTGACCATCCTCAACGTCGATGACCCGATCACCACCGACGTAGTTGACGATATTCTCTCTCGGGAGTACATCTCCTGGGCCAAACAAGTCAGTCTTTAAGCACGGGAGTACACAATGCCCGCGAAAATAGTATTAGGAGCGCAATGGGGCGACGAGGGCAAGGCCAAAGTCGTCGATTACCTCACGTCCGCCGCCGATGTGGTGGTGCGCTATCAAGGAGGGGCCAACGCCGGCCACACAGTCGTCACCGGCGACGCGGAGTTCATCTTCCACGCCATTCCCTCGGGCATCATGCACGAGGGTAAAATCTGCGTGGTGGGCAATGGGGTGGTCGTCGATCCAGCCGTCATGCTCGATGAGATCGCCGAGCTGGAGGCCAAGGGCTTTTCCGTGGCCGACCGCTTCTTTCTCAGCCAAGTCGCCCACGTCGTAATGCCCTACCATAAGGTGTTGGAAAAGGCCGGGGAAGAGAGCGAAAACAGCGTCGCCATCGGCACGACTGGCCGCGGCATCGGCCCGGCGTACCGCGACAAAGTCGAGCGCAGCCACGGGGTGCGCGTCATGGATTTGTGCGACCCAGCGCGTTTGCGCGACAAGCTCCGGGCCAGCATCTGCGCCAAAAACGAAATCCTGACCAAGGTCTTTGGCCAAGAGCCGCTAGAGGCCGGTCCCATCATCGACGCATACATCGGCTACGGCGAGCGGCTCGCCCCATACGTCGCCGACACCTCGCTCCTACTCAACCAAGCCCTCGATCAAGGCAAAATGGTTCTCTGCGAAGGCGCGCAAGGGACCTTGCTCGACATCGACCACGGGACCTATCCCTACGTCACCTCCTCGAATACCACGGCGGGTGGAGCCTGCACGGGTGCTGGTATCGGTCCCACGCGGATCGCCGAGGTAGTAGGCGTGACCAAAGCGTACACCACGCGAGTGGGCAACGGGCCTTTTCCCACCGAGTTGTTGGGGGAAGAAGGCGAGCGTTTGCGCGCCTTGGGCCGCGAGTTCGGAGCCACTACCGGCCGGCCGCGGCGCTGCGGCTGGTTCGATGCCGCCATTTTGCGGGTTTCAACGCGCATCAACGGCCTGACCAGTATCGCCCTGACCCGGCTCGACGTACTCGACCAATGCGAGCACCTCAAACTGGGTGTTGGCTATCGCTGCGGCGACCAAGTGCTGGAAGAATTCCCCGCCGACCCGCAAGTACTCGACCAATGCGAGCCGATTTACGAAGAAATGGCTGGCTGGTGTGCTCCGACTACCGCCGCCCGCTGTTTCGACGATCTGCCGCCCCAAGCGCAGGCTTACGTGGAGCGAGTCGCCGAACTGAGCCGAGCGCCGGTCTCCCTGATTTCCGTAGGACCGGAGCGCGAAGCCACCATCTCTCTCGCCTGAGCTATGCTACTCAACCCCGCGCCCGCCGAGTCCAAGCCGCATACCCTGCGCCGCCTGATGGCCGAGAAGACCCTGACCTTGCCCGGGGCCTTCAACGCGCCCGTGGCCATGCTGGCCGAGCGCACCGGGTTCGAGGCCGTGTATATTTCCGGAGCTGGCCTAGCCAACGGCACGGCTGGCTACCCAGACGTCGGCCTGTTGGGCATGGACGAAATGGCGCGCCAAGCCGGCTACATTGCCAACGCAGTGCAAGTACCCTGCATTTGCGATGCGGACACCGGGTTTGGCGAGGTCTGGCAGGTGATGCGCACAGTGCGCGCGTACGAGCGCGAGGGCTTGGCCGGGTTGCACTTAGAGGACCAAGTCATGCCTAAGCGCTGCGGCCACCTCGACGGCAAGGCCCTGATCGAGGTCGAGGAAATGGAGCGCAAGATCGCCGCGGCCTGCGCGGCGCGGCAAGATCCGGACTTTGTCATCATCGCCCGCTGCGACGCCCGCGCCGTCGAGGGCTTTGAACAAAGCGTCGAGCGCGGCCAACGCTACTTGGCAGCCGGTGCGGACGCGATCTTTCCCGAAGCCATGCAGAGCACCGAGGAATTCGCCCGCTACGCCGAGCAAGTCAAAGGCCCGCTCCTCGCCAACATGACCGAATTCGGCAAATCGCCGTACCTCTCGGTCGCGGAGTTCGCCGCCATGGGATATTGCCTCGTAATTTTCCCAATGAGCGCCTTTCGCACCATGATGAAGGCCGTCGAGGGGCTGTTCCGCGAACTGAAGGAAAAGGGCACTTTAGAAGGCGCTCTCGGACAGATGCAGACGCGAGACGAACTCTACGAACTACTCGGCTACGACGAGTACACCAAGCTAGACGCAGCGCTGGCCGCCCGCTTTCCAGCGAACGGAGAAAGCCGCTGAATTATTAGCCCCAAATTCACACTTTTCATAGAGAGATCTACAGAATGACCGACAAATCCTATAGCCCCGGCCTCGAAGGAGTAATCGCCGGCGAGTCCGCCCTTTCGCGCATTGATATCGATATCAACCGCCTGATCTTGCACGGCTACGACCTAGTCGAACTGACCGAAAACGCCAGCTACGAAGAGGTCGCCTACTTGCTGCTCTACGGCGAGTTGCCGACGATTGCCGAGTTGGCAAAATTCAACCAACAACTGCGCTCCCAGCGCGACCTGCCCGGCCCGGTCGTCGACCTGTTGCGCTCCGCTCCGGCGGATGCCCACCCCATGGACCTGCTGCGCACAGCCGTATCATCCCTGGCGTTTTTCGACGCCGAGACCCCTGACAACAGCCACGATGCCAATGTGCGCAAATCCGTGCGCTTGCTGGCCAAAATTCCCACCGCACTCGCCTATGGCTATCGCTTCTCGCAGGACCTAGAGCCGGTAGCCCCCGACGCCGAGCTAGACCACGCGGCCAATCTGCTCTTCATGCTGCGCGGCGAAAAACCGCCCGCGTACGAAGTAGAGGCCATGAACACTTCGCTGATCCTCTACGCCGAACACGGATACAACGCCTCCACGTTCACCGCGCGGGTCGTAGCTTCCACCCTCGCCGACATGTACGCTGCCATAACCGCGGCCATCGGCGCTCTACACGGCCCCTTGCACGGCGGTGCCAACGAGGCGGCCATGCACATGCTCTTGGGAGTAGATTCGCCCGCGGCAGCCGAGCAGTGGGTCCTCGACGCGCTGGCGCAAAAGAAGAAGATCATGGGCTTTGGACATCGGGAGTACAAAAGCGGCGACTCGCGGGTGCCGACCATGAAGAAGGTTGGCCGTCAGATCGCCGCCGCCATCGGCGACACCAAGTGGCCGGACCTAGCCGACGTGGTCGAAGCGACGATGATGCGCGAAAAAGGCATCTTCCCCAACGTCGATTTCCCCTGCGCGTACACCTACTACATGATGGGCATCCCGATCCCGCTCTACACCCCCATCTTCGTGGCCAGCCGCGTGGTGGGCTGGGCGGCGCACGTGATCGAACAGCACGACGCCAATCGGCTCATCCGCCCCAACCACATCTACACCGGGCCAGAGCATCGCGCATTTGTCGCGCTCGGCGACCGAGGCTGATCTCAGCCGCGCACGGCCAGCAACCAAGGTCGCACGTCGAGCAAGAAATCCTGCACTGCATCGCCCTGGTAGTCGGGATACGTCCACTCCAGAGGCCGATAGCGTCCGCGCTGATAGAGCAGGGTCACCTCGGCGTAGAGCTGCGGGGCAATGCACACCCGGTGGCCAGCGCACTTAGTCGTGGCCAACACCAAGCTCTCGATCGACAGCAGTCCTGGGTCGATATTCGCGCGGCGGCAATGCCCGCGGCTCATCGCCCGCTCCAGCGCCATAGTCTGCGCCTTGACGGTCGCCAGCTCAGCGGGGTCGATCCGCTCGGCAAAGCACACGAGCTGTTTGCTCAACCCCGCGCCCATTTCCTCTTCGTAATACGAGGTAAAATCAAAATCATAGATCGCACTTGCCGCGCGCAGGGGACCGAAGCACTCGGCGAGGCGTTCTTTGGCGTCGGCGAACGTATCAGCGGAATCGGCCAATACCGCGCAAACTAGTGCGACGGGCGTGGAGGGTTGGAGATCGATGGGCATCTTGCAACAAAAGGCACAGAACCTAAGCGCGTCAATTTCTGCGGCGGAATTGGTTTGCTATTTTATTGCCGCGGCTCCCACCTTCATTCAGGAAAGGCCACTATGCGCATAGAAGACCTAGACACGCCCGCCCTCCTCGTCGATCTCGACGGCTTGGAGGACAACCTCGACCGCTACCAACGCTACTTTGACGAGCACGGCATTGGCTTGCGGCCCCACATCAAAACCCACAAGTGCGTGGCCATCGCCCATATGCAAATGCGTCGCGGGGCAATCGGCATCACCTGCCAGAAGCTCGGAGAAGCCGAGATCATGGCCGAGGGCGGCGTCAATAGCGACATCCTGATTCCCTACAACATCATCGGCGCGCAAAAACTGGCGCGGCTAGTCGCGCTGGCGCGGCACACCCGGCTGACCGTGGCGGCTGATTCCGAATACACCGTGCAGGGATTAGCCGAGGCCGCTACGGCAGCGGGTGTCACCGTGGGCGTGGTCGTCGAACTCGATCGCGGACGCACGGGCGTAGGCTCGCCCGCTGCGGCAGCAGCCCTAGGCGAAAAAATCGATCAAGTTCCCAACATCGAACTCCGGGGCATCATGTCCATGCCGGCGACTCCAGACATGCGGTC
The DNA here is from genome assembly GCA_022827835.1 of Candidatus Latescibacterota bacterium. Lineage (GTDB taxonomy): Bacteria > Latescibacterota > UBA2968 > UBA8231 > UBA8231. Next base: position 118,904 of record JAJEIO010000061.1, on the reverse strand, counting down.
GCTGATCCAAGAGACGCTCGCGCACTTCGACCGCAAGGGCTTGCCGCATCCCATCGTCAGCGGCGGCAGCACGCCGGGCGCATTTATGGCGCACGAGATTCCCGAACTGACCGAGTACCGGGCCGGCGAGTACCCAGTTGGCGGAGTCGGCCATCTCCGCCGAGGAACTCACAGCGTCGATCAGTGCGCCGGTCGGGTACTGATGACCGTGGTCAGCCGACCGACCGCAGACCGCGCCATCCTCGACGGGGGCAGCAAGTCGCTCAGCGCCGCGGTCCATCGCCAGGAGGATGGCTCGTCCATCATGGGCCACATCGTCGAGTACCCCCAAGCCGTCTTCTCCGGAGCCTCGGAAGAACACGGACATATCGATCTATCGGCCTGCGACGACAAGCCCCAAATCGGCGAACAGGTGCAGGTCTTGCCGGTTCATCCCTGCCCATGTTTCAACGAACACGACCAGATCTTTGCCGTGCGCCGCGGCCACGTGGAAGCCGTCTGGCCGGTTGACGCCCGCGGGCAGATACGCTGAAAGGAGCGAATTGTGGATTTTGCTACACTGAGCGAAAAACTAAAGGTGGCTAGCACGGCGACCCTGACGTCCGTGCTCCGCAACAAAGGACTGCTCAACACGTTTATGCACCAAGTCGCGCCTCTCGCGCCCGACATGCAGATGGTCGGCCGGGCCTTTACCCTGCGCTACATTCCCGCACGCGAAGACCTCGACGAGGTTCCACTGGACAACCTGAAAGACGTGCAGCGGATCGGCATTGAGCAGGTGACAGCAGGCGACGTGTTCGTCATTGATGCACGCGGCGATACCCGCGCCGGGACTATGGGGTCTATCTTAGCGGCGCGGCTGCAAGTGCGGGGCTGCACGGGGATCGTCACCGATGGAGCCTACCGCGACTCGCCGACCATCGTCGCATCGGGATTGCCCGCCTATGCCGCGGCCATGAACGCCCACACCAACAAGACCATCCACCACCCCAGCGAAATCCAGGTACCCATCGCCTGCGGCGGCGTGGCGGTCTTCCCCGGCGACATCCTCGTCGGCGACGGCGAAGGGGTCGTGGTCATACCCGCGCATCTGGCCGAGGAGGTCGCCGACGAGGCCGAGGAGATGGAACAAAAAGAGCGCTTCATCACCGAGAAAATCCGCGCCGGAGCCAGTATCGTCGGCACCTATCCCCCCGACGAGCAGACCTTGGCCGAGTACCAAGCCTGGAAAGCAAACCAATCGTAGGATCATCGCGATCAATTCGTCGCGCTGTTGAGCGACCTTGCGTAAGGGGCACCTCTTGTGGGTGCCCTTCGTACGTTTCCCCTTGTGGCCGCTTTAGCCCAAACGACGACGTAAGCGACGCGCGAGGTCGGCCACCACATCAGGAGCAGTAGCGGCAATGTTGTCCAACTCGTCGGGATCCTGTTCAAGGTCGTAGAGTTCGTCGCAGTCGTTGTAATTCTGGATGTATTTGTGCGTACCCGTGCGAATGCAGCGGAAGTTGCGCAGGGCGGCGACAGTCGCTTGGCGGTGGGTGTCGGTCTGGCCGTCAAGGACCGGTTGCAGCGAGCGGGCGTCAATGTCTTGCTGCGGCGCGAGCTGGGCAAAATCACATATCGTGGCATTGAGGTCGATGAGTTCGCACAACGCGTCACAGACGCGGCCCCCGGCGATATTCGGTCCGGCGATGATCAGCGGTACGCGCAGGCTGGCCTCGTACGCCGCGCTCTTGGTGTACAGCCCGTGGTCGCCGAGCAGTTCGCCATGGTCAGAAGAGAAGATGATATAGGTGTTGTCGAGTTGGCCGCGTTTTTCGAGCGCGTCGAGGATCAGGCCGATCTGGTCGTCAATGAGTTCGGTGGCGGCGCAGTATTGGCGGCGGGTTTGGGCGATTTGGTCGCGCGCGAAGTATGCGGCGCGTTTTTTGATCCACTCGGGTTTGCCAGCGAGGGAATCGCCGATAGCCGGGGGCATTTCCGCATCGCGGTAGCGGTCGCCGTATTCGGTCGGTGGGTCAAAGGGATCGTGCGGGCCGACGAAACTGACGAAGTAGTGCCAAGGGAAGTCGTCGGGCACATGGGCGATCCACTCGGCGGCGCGGCGACCGATATAGGCGTCCTCAAAATCCTCGCTGTCCAGCGGCGAGTCGCGGCAATCGGTAATCCAACTAGTGGCGCGGCGGCGATAATCCTGGTGAAATGTCGCCAACTTCCCTTTGTCGGCTAGGTAGTGCGTATAGGGGCCAATCGGCGTGGGCGAGGAGCCAGCGTGCATTTTGCCCTCGCATTCTTCTGGATGGGTAAAGCCCCAGCTATAGGCGTAGGGCCGGTCGCCGTAGCGGCCATTGTAGCCGTCGGATTTGCGCAGGTCGAGCTTGCCGACGCAGCCGACGCGGTAGCCGGAATCGCGCAGCCGCTGATAGTAGGTGGTGGTGCCCGAGGGCAGCCGCCCCGAATTGTCCAAACAGCCGAGACGGCTCGGTTGCAGACCAGAGGCCAAGCCGATCCGCGCCGGTGCGCAGACAGGTGCGTTGGTAGTGCATTGGGTGAAGCGCACGCCAGCGGCGGCGAGGCGGTCGAGGTGGGGCGTCCGCAGGAAGTCGGCACCGGCCGCGCCGAGATAGTCGTGGCGGTGCTGATCATCCATGATGAAGAGTATATTGGGCCGGGGCATTGAAGGGTTCCTTGGCGTTAGCTTGAACGAGTGCGGGGCGCGTGATATGTTGGACAACCTAATTCAGTCAATCTACCCAGTCGCCAATCTCGCTTCAAGCAGGCCGCTATGACTACCGCCGACCCAATCCCATTTGAAACATTCGCCCACTTCGAGCGACTCACCGCCGAAAAACCGCTGCTGTACTGCGAGCCACCCGCGTGGGCCGCTGCCAGTCACGCCATCGTCGTAGACGACACCGTGCATTATCTATGGGCCAAAAAGGGAGAGGACAATAGCTGGGTACACATGCACAGCTCTGCGCCGGTCGCCGACCCTACGGCAGTGACGCACGACCAGCGCAATCCCATACTCCTTCCTTCCGCCGACGGATTCGACAATCACGGCGTGGAATACCCATTCCCGTTTTGGAATCCCGCCGACCAGCGCTACTACGCCTATTATCTCGGCACCCAAGGCAAGAACAAGCCCCGCCGCAAACAGACCGGCCTACTAGTCAGCGATGGCGATTTCGGAGCGTGGACGCGGATTGGCAATGAACCAGTAGTTGCCGTCGGCGGCGCGCACGAGCAACACGGCTCTTCCCATCCATCCGTGGCCGTGTCGGGCGATGTCATTCACATGGTCTATACCGGCGAGTCGCCAGCACCTCCTGAACGGCGCGACATTCTCTACAACGTGCCGACCATCTGCCATGCCACCGCACCGATCAGCGACCCGACGCAAGTCACCAAGAATCCTGCCAACCCCGTGTTCTGCGGATCGGGACAGGCGTGGGACCGCTATGGTGTGCGCGAAGCCGAAATCCTCAAAGGGCCGAGCTACTTCCATCTGTTCTACGGCGGCTACGACGGCAAGATTTGGACCATTGGGCACGTCCGCACGCACGACTTCCGCACCTTCGAACCCAACCCACACAACCCAATCTTCACGCCCGCGACCGATGCCAATGCTTGGGACCGCGACGGCCTCCTAACCCCACAGGTGTTCGCAATAAACGGGACCTATTACATGATCTATGCTGGTCTCAGAGGATCGGGCTGGAATCGCGTGTCAGAAGTCGGAACGGGCTTAGCCGTGGCCAAGTCGCTGTAGGGCTCACTTACTATCCTCGTCGGCCCGCTCAATAACCCGCATACTCTTCCAGCGACCCGTGCGAAAGCGCAAGTAGAGAGCCACGCCCAAGACGCATATATACGCGCAGCCAAAGCTCCAGATCAGGTATAGCCCCCCGTCGAAATAAGTTAGAGCGGCGAAAGACGGCACGACCATGATCGCCCAAGCCAGCAAGATCGAAATCCACATGACGAAACGGGTGTCGCCAGCGCCCTTCAGGGCCGCCGCGAATACCATATAGGCGGCGTCGAAGACGCAGTACAAGGCCACGAAGCGCAGCAAGACCACGGCGATCTGATGCGCAACCGCAAAGTTAGCGTCTTTCTCCTCGCCAAAAGGCGCCAGGAAAAACTCCGGCACCACGACGTAGCCCGCAGACATCGTCCCCATGTACAGCATGGCTAGGTGAAAGCCCGACCACGTGCAGTACTCAGCGGCTTCGGGCTGATCGCGCCCCAAGCGCTGGCCAATCATCGTTGATACAGCAATACTGCAACCAATGAGCGGCATAAAGGCAAGACTGTTGATGTGAAAGGCCAAATTCGTCGCCGCCAGCGGGATCGGCCCCAAGCGGCCCACGATGAACAAGAAGAAGGTAAAGGCCATGATGTCGAGCATGAAGTTGACGCCGTTGGGACCGCCAAAGCGCAACAGGCGCAGCAGCAGCTTGAGGTCGGGCTTCCAGCCGCGCAAGGTGGCGTATTCGCTGCGATAGCGCGGCCCCAAAAACAACACCGCGAAACACAGCGCCGAGACCACCAAGCCGATATTGGTAGCCCAAGCCGCCCCGACGATCCCCAACTCAGGCAGTCCCCAGTGCCCGAATATCAAAGCGTAGTCGCAGATGATGTTGACGCTGATGGCCACGACGTTGACCGCCAGCACCACCCACGTCTGTCCCCGCCCACTGAAAAAGCACGAAAAAGCCGTGGACAAGACCTGCGGCCCAGTGCCGTAGCAAAGGATGCGGAAGTACTGGGTTTCAGCGGCGCGGATGCCTGGGTCGTGGCCAATGAACGCGAAGAGCTCGCCGGCAAAGGCGGCTGGCAGCAAGGCCAATAGGCCGCTGAATAAGGCCACGTACGCCCCTTGCCACACGGCCGGCCCCACCCGCGTCAATCGCCGCGCACCCATGTATTGAGCGACAAACGTGTTGGCGTATTGGGCCGTGCCCATGAAGAGGCTGATGAAGGTGAAGTTGGCCATGCCCGCCGGCAGCGCGGCCGCCAACGCCTCAGTGGAATACCAAGAGAGAAAGACCCGATCGACAAAGTGCTGGATGCTCCAGCTAGCCGTGCTCAGAATCAGCGGCAGGGCGAGCCCCAAAAACTCTCGGTACCCACCTGCGGCCCCCCACCGCCTCGCGATGCGACCCACGCTCAGCTCGCCATAAATTCGGCCACCGCAATCAATTCCCCGCCGCGCCGCGCCGACTCCCACCCCGCCAGTACCGGAGCCAGCGAATAAAGGCCGTCGGCATAGTCGTTGAGCAGCAGGGCGCGGTTGCCGGTGCGCACGGCCTCAATGAAGACGCGGTCTTGCTCAAACCACGGGTCGAATTCCTCCGGCGCGTACACCACCTCGCCATTGACCTCGATCCGGTCATACATCCACAGCGCCAAGTACCCTCCCTCGTAAAAAACAGTAAAGCGCGGCTCGTCGCCCGGAGCGGCGGGCGTGGTGGAGAGGAACGTCGAAGTCATGGTCGCTCCGTTTGCCAGTAAAAAATTAAACGAACACGACAGCGGCGTGTTGTACCGAGGAGGATGGTGGTAAAACGCTTGGGCTTGGGTAATATCGAGGCCGCTCATAAAGCGCACGTAATCAACGGCGTGTACCCCCCAGTCAAAAGCCGAGCCGCCGCTCTTGTCCATCTGATAGTGCCAACTATCCGGGTCGGAAACCTCAGCTTCGAGCAAGGGCTGGCCGGCCGTGCTCTGGAAGCGGATGTGGGTGACGGCCTTATCCGCGAGCAGGCGGCGAGCCTCCTGAAAGAGAGGGCGATAGCGCTCGCGGAAACAAACTGTTGAGATCACACCACCCTCTGCGACCGCATCGGCAATGCGCCGCGCAACAGCCATGCTGGTCGCTTGCGGTTTCTCGCTAAAGAGGTGAATCCCCTGCGCTGCGGCCGTGGCTTCCACATCCGTGCGCGCAAAGGCCGGCACGACCGAATAGAGTGCGTCCAGTTGTTCCTCCGCGAGCATTTGGTGAGGATCTGCATAGGTGCGGGCGATAGAGTACTTTTGCGCCGTAGTGGCGAGGTTATCCGGGTTGGGATCACTCGCGGCGACCAACTCGACGCCGTCTAGCTTACTCAGATTGGGCAGGTGCGTTTGGTTAGCGAAACGCCCGGTGCCGTAGATGCCGACGCGCACCGGGCGGTTGTCTGCGGGCATAAGGAGAATCCTTTGTTGATGGCTTTTATACAGCAGAGTGAAATGGGCAAGAAAAGAAAAAAGGAACTCATGCGCCAGACCGCTATGCGACGAGTCACAGAGCGATCTGATGCGTCTGCCTACCCTCGCCGCCGAGTGGATATTTTAGCCCCGTGGAACCGATTGCGACTGTTCACATGAGTAAGTACCTTCGCGTCAGATAACGGCCATTAACCATCGAAAGACACACCTATGATTCGGCGAAAGGCTGTACGCGCGGTCATCATGACGCCAGACCATCGAGTGCTGATGATGAAGGTAGAGACTGTCACGGGAATCCACGTTTGGATTGCGCCCGGCGGAGGCTTGGAACCCGGTGAGTCTGAGGAAGAGGGACTGCGGCGCGAAGTCGCCGAAGAGACTGGCGCTAGGAATTTTTGTCTAGGACCGCCCTTATGGAATAGAAATCACGAATTCTCTTGGGACGGTCGAACCTATAGCCAAAACGAAGTCTATTATCTCGTACAAGCAGACTACTTTGATCCAGTAATGGACGTGGAGGCAGCTCCTGGCGAGGCATCGGCGTTTCGCGGGTTCCATTGGTGGTCAATTGACGCCATCGCTAGGTCCGCAGAAAAGTTCGCTCCTCGCAATCTTCATTGTCTGCTCGAGAGTATATCCAAAAACGGGCCGCCAGATAAGCCTATCGCCGTAGGCGCATGAATGTTAGGGGAAGTGATTTAGGAAAGAAACCCATGCCATTTAAGATCGCCGACGATCCACAGGCCGATTATCGAGAGCTAGTAAGAACCGCCTATAACCGATGTGCGATGGACTACGCGGGGCAAAAACGTACTACGCCTGGAGCGGAGCTCAACTTGATAACTGAGCGTCTGGCACCTAGTTCAAAAGTCCTCGACGTTGGCTGTGGTGCCGGTATCCCCGTCGCCCGACATCTTGCAGAGACGTTCAGCCTCACTGGAATCGACATCTCCTCAAACATGATAGCTCTAGCGAAGGGAAACGTCCCCACCGCCAAATTCGTCATCGCCGACGCAATGGAGACCGAATTCCCCGCAGTTAGCTTCGATGCAATCGTCAGCTTTTACGCCATCTTCCACATCCCAAGGCAGAAGCATCTAGACCTCTTCCGTCGGTTCGCACAGTGGCTTCGGCCCGGTGGCCTCCTCCTGTTTACTATTGCTGAGAAAGACGACGGTCCTGGATATACTGAAGATGACTTCTTCGGCGAGACCATGTACTGGAGCAACTTTGGCCCCTCGACCTACAAGAAGTTTCTCACTGAGACTGGGTTTCAGATTGAACAGGAAGGTATCGTAGGAGGAGGATTCGGAGGTATTGATGCACTGGAGGAGGTCCATCCATTTTTTTTCGCCGTCAAAAGAGAAGGCTTGTAGATCAGCAAACGCTGTGAATTGAACGCATCGCCACAATCGGCACACTCATTTATCCAGAAAGGACTACCAATGCCGCTAACAGGTCGATGCCTTTGCGGGGCGGTCCGCTATACAAGCGACGCAGAGCCCCAATCTGTGATCTATTGCCACTGCGACGACTGCCGTAGGGTTACGGGCAGCGCTTTCAACGTTGGAGTCGGCGTACCAGCGTCCACATTTCAACTGAGCGGTAAAACCAAGGGATACGAATCTACAAATGACGAGGGCCGCACAAAGGTTCGTGAATTCTGCCCAGAGTGTGGCTCGCAATTGTTCACACGCTACCCCGACACGGTATTTATCAAGGCGGGCACCCTAGACCATTCCGAAAATCTGCAACCCACCAGAGAAATCTGGACCGAAATGGCAGTCCCTTGGTCCAAGATTCCTGACGGCCTAGATAAATTCCCCCGATCTTCGACAACTTAACTGGGAAATCTAATGCCAAACTGCGACTACAGTCTTACGTGGTATCACGGCTCTCAGCAAGAGCTGACAAAACTTCGGATCGGAAGTTCGATCACACAGAATAGAAAAGTGGCGAAAGTATTCTCCCATAGACCTTCACTTGTTTCTATGTCTGACGAAGGTGAGTCTCTATCTGACAAACTCAGGATTAAGCACAACGGCGTCACGCCCGGTTATCTCTATGTCGTCTCCGATGACATCGGTCCCGACGATGTGTATCCCCATCCCCACCCGGCAAATGCCGATCGCTGGGAGTGGCTGACTAACCGGGAATTGAAGCTAAAACTCATCGAACAGACTATCGTAACGGACGAAGAACGTCTGACAGACGAAGAAATCGCAGAGATAAGGCAGAAACAAAAGGAAAGAGGCGAGGAGTCGTTCGTGGGTGATCCTGCCAAAGAGAATAAAAAATGAAACGCGAGCACATTTTTGCCCATTACGAACAGGACGCAACTCGGTACTGGAAGCTAAGAGAAGGCGGCTATGCCACCCCGCTGAGTGTGTGTCAGGGAGATGAGGTAACGTTCCATATATCGAATTCCAGATCGTACTACGATGTATTTGTGTTCCACGAAGGGGCACAACGGCGTCTGGTAAAGGAGATAAACGACCTGCGTGGCGGGCTTCCCCCGGTCCCCGAGTTTGGCTATCGGGACGGATTCGCCTGGCCCGCGACGGTCTCGTTCCGGGTACCTCAGGACTGGAAGAGCGGTGTTTACATCGCCAGTTTTCCCACCGCACAGGGGATCCGAGAAATCCTGTTCGTCGTTCGCCCGTGCGTTCCCAGCGCGCCGATTCTCCTGACGATCGAGACCAATACCTATGCCGCCTATAACTGCGTGGGCGGCAAATGCCTCTTCCCCTATATATCTACTGACCGATCGCACAGCAACCTGTTGACCTTTGAGCGACCCCTGCAGCCGGACATCATGGGCGGTTTTTATGCCTGGGATCAGTTCTTCACATCATGGCTCGACGCCGAGGGTTATCAAGTAGACTACTGCGTCAACGCCGACCACGATCGGCAGCCGGATCTCCTAGATGACTACCCTGCACACCTCAGGATCTGTCACGGCGAGTACTCCAGCCGCGAAGAATGCGAGCAGCTTCAGCGGTTTGTAGCACGTGGCGGCAACCTAATGGTGTTCGCCGGCAACTCTTTCTCGCACTTGGTGGAGACTAGGGCCGACGGACGCCAGCTTTACTGTGCCAAGACCCGGTACAAAAAGCATCCGCTCGGCACGCCAGACGACCCCGAAACATCCTTTCTCCGCGCAATCGATAATCTGCGTCAGCGCACCATTGGCGTTTCCTATACGGCTGCTGTCAACGCCAAGAGCAAGACTCCCGGCGAGATTATTGCTCCGACGTCCGGGGAATACGGATTCTTCCGCGTAACCCAGCCCGATCACTGGGCGTTCGCAGGAACCGGACTGGGAGAAGGAGACGAGTTTGGTCGGGAAGACTCAATCGTTGGCGTCGAATGCGACGGCGGTGACATCGAATTCAAGGATGGGAAACCGCGATTTACAGGCCGTGACGGAATCAGCCCGCACTACCAGATCATCGCGATCGGGGACGCGGAGGACCACGGTTTCAACGCGGAACTGGGGGTCCACCAAGATCGGTTCTACGCCACCGTCGCGGTCAACGAAACAGAGTTCAAGGGGACTGTCTTTACGGCGGCAACCATCGAGTGGGCGCACGGTCTTTACCGGAACGGCGGTCCGGTGGCACAGATCACGCGCAATGTCTTGAACCGTCTGGGCAGATAGTGAATGAGTGATCGAACAACGGCATGCCTTTGACATGGCCGAGTATTCGCAGCAAGTTGAATCATTGCAAAAGCTGCGCGATTGACAAATATCTCCGCTTGAAAGGCCGCTGCAAATGCTGATAATCGACACGCACTGCCACGCCGGTAACAACTGGTTCGAGCCTATCGAGACCCTCGAATTCGAGATGGACCGCAACGGCGTTGACAAGGCCGCTCTCATCCAACACGGCGGCACCTACGACAACACCTACCTCCTCCAAGAAGTCGCCAAGCAACCAGACTGTTTCAAAGTTGCAGTCCTCGTCGATCCCGAGTCCCGCGATCCACTCGGCGATCTTGCGCGGCTCGCAGAGCAAGGGGCCGCCGGTATTCGTATCGCCCCCGGTGGACAGTTCGCCAACGCAGGCCCTTACGACATGTGGCGCAGAGCCGGCGAACTCGGCCTCGTAGTCTCCAGCATCGGCAATGCACCCCAGTTCGCTGCCGACGACTTCTCGCGCGTGCTCGATGCGTGCCCCGACACGCACGTCATCCTCGAACACCTCGCAGGAGTGGGCATTGCCGAGCCGCCCTACGCCGATTACGCCAAAGCCCTGCGACACGGCGAACGCGACAACACCAGCATCAAAGTCCCCGGCTTGGGCGAAATCTGCGCCCGACCGCCGCGCCTGCTGCCCGAACTCGAATTCGACCACGTGCCGCCACTCTTCGAGATGGCCAAGGACGCATTCGGCGTGCAACGCATGATGTGGGGCAGCGACTTCCCGCCCAGCGCCGGCAGAGAGGGCTACGCCAATACACTGCGCGGTGTCCTCGAGTATCCAGCCTTTGCCGACGGCGATGATATCGAATGGGTCATGGGAAAAACCGCGGCGCGCGTGTGGGGATTCTAACGAGAAAATCTAACTTTCCGGTAGGAAATAACAGAGCGAAATGGCCAAAGAAAAAAAGAAAACCTCGCGCCAGGCGTATGGCATCACAGTACTCAAAGCCACTCACCCTCAAGTGCGCGCCAAAAAAAAGAAGCACGAGCCCTGCATCCACGGCAACAAATTCTGGAATTCGAGTTGGTGCGTGATGGACTTCCTCTCGCACCAGGGCCTACCGCCAAAGGCGCGGGTCTTGGACATCGGCTGCGGTTGGGGCCTCGCCGGGATATACTGCGCCAAAAACCACGGTGCCAACGTCACGGGAATGGACGCGGATGCCGCGGTCTTTCCCTATTTGCAGCTACACGCTGAGATCAACGATGTCGAGATAGAGACCTGGCGCTGCAAGTTCGAAAGCGTGAAAAAGAAACACCTGCGGCAAACCAACCTGATCATCGGAGCCGATATTTGCTTCTGGGACGACATGGTCTCGCCGCTCTACAAGCTGATCAAGAAGGCGATCGAGGTCGAGGTCGGGCAGATCATCATCGCCGACCCGGGCCGCCCGCCCTTTCACTCGCTGAGCGAAAAGGTCATAGAGAAGCTCGGCGGTGAACTCAAAGAGTGGGAAATCAACGGCGAGGTCAAAGCCGACGCGTACCTGCTCATCGCAGGCACTCTACCCTAGAACCAGTTCTCCTTATCCACCACATTCACCAGCGCCTCACCGCGGGCAAAGCGCTTGCAATTTTCCACCATCAGGTCGCGCCGGCGCTCGTTCAGATAAGGACCGGCCGCGGCCACGTGCGGGGTCATCAGGAAATTCGGGGCCGTCCACAGCGGGTGCTCCGGCGGCAGCGGCTCCTGCTCAAACACATCTAGGGCAGCACCGGCGATCTGGCCCTCGCGCAGGGCTTGGTCGAGGTCGTCCAACTTGACGTTCGCGCCGCGACCGATGTTGACGAAGTACGCACTATTCTTCATCTGCTCGAACCGGGCGCTGGTGAAAAAGCCCTCGGTCTGCGGCGTCTGCGGCACGGTGAGAATGACGAAATCCGCCCTCGGCAGAAGCTGGTTGAGCGCGTCCGGGCGATATAATTCGTCAACGCCCGGAGGCGGCGACTCAACGCGGGGATCGATGCCAACAGTCGTCATGCCCCAGTTCTTGCACTGGCGCGCGGTCTCTGCGCCAATCCCGCCGACGCCGACGATCAGCGCGGTGGCCTCGGGCAGATAGGTCGAGGGACTCGCTTCCCCTCCGCTGCGCCATTGGCCGTCGAACTGGTAGCGGAAGTAGCGGTGCATGCCGCGCGAGAGCGCCAGCACAAAGGCCATGATATGGGCCGAGATATGGTCGTTGAAGATGCCGCGAAAATTGGTCACCATCACGTCGCTGGCGATGAGTTCCGGGAAGTAATACCCCTTGGGCGGGCCGGCGGCTGGAGCGGCCAACCACTTGAGCTCGGCGGCTACGGCCAACAGTTCTGAATCCAAGGTGCCGAAACAGGCTTGCGCCGTGGGCAGAGCGGCTAGGGCTTCAGCGCGGCTTTCGCATTGGACGATCTCCATCGTGGGGACCGCTTCGGACATGGCAGCAGCTAGCTCGCCAGCGGGTGACAGAAAGACGAATTTGAAAGACATGTGGCTCCTTTCGTTGATGGGCTTCTAAAATCTACCTAATCTTCGCATCGGACGCCTCTATGCCTATATTCTCGCAACATTTTGCTCACGCCAAGCCCTGAGTTGCAATCCGTGCAAGACGCAGCGGCCTTACTCTACAAAAAAGTTTCCCTGCCCGACGAGTTCCTCCGCGACCGCATCGGCGGGGACATTCGCATCGGCGACCTGACTGGCGACGGTCAAGTCGATTTCCTCGTGTACAATGCTCTCGGGGGCATCAAGCCCTGCTTTCTAGGAGCCTTTTCGCTCGCCGGCGAGCCGCTCTGGTCAGTGGGAGATCGGGATTTTACCGCGCTCGACGCGGACGGTCCCGAACGTCTCGCGACCATTTCTCCCGACCGCCCGGGGCCGGTTGCCATCTGCGACATCGACCAAGACGGGCAGCAAGAGGTCCTCTGCTTCCTCGTCGACCCCCACGTGGAACGCACCAGCAAGTGGAACCTCGCAGACATCCATATCGCCATTCTCGACGGGCACACCGGCGCGGTCAAACGCTGCGCCGCGCCAGAGGAACTAGCGCGCTGCAACGCCTACGCGGACGGAGAAATGCACATCCCCAACTACGTGCATCAGCGGCTGCTAATCGCCAACTTCTCCGGGCACGACCAGCCGCGCGACTTTGTCGTCAAGCTGGGCAGCGATGTCCTCGCGTTCAACGACCGGCTCGAAGTGCTGTGGCACTATCGCAGCAAGTGGCACCGCTATCCAGCGCACGCGGCGTATATCCCAGCCGTCGGCGACTTGGACGGCGATGGGCGCGACGAGGTCAACGGCGGGCACTTCGGCCTCGACCACGACGGCAGCGTCTTATGGGAAACCTTTTTGGGCGACCACGCAGACAACGTGTTAGTAGATAGATGGGGCACGGAACTAGCGGCCATTGTCTCGGGCGGCGGCCAAGTGCTCAACGGCAGCGGACGCCACCTGCTGCACTTGGGGGCAGACGTGGTGCCGCACGGGCAGGAGGTGCGCTGCGGCAACTTGCGGCCCGAGCTACCGGGCCGCGAATTGGCCATCCGCTACAACGGGCACCACGCGGACGTGATGATCGTCGCGCAAGACGGTGTTGTGCTCAGCCGCTTCCAAGTGGATGAGTCGCCGAATAACACAGGCATGGAAATCGTGCGCTGGAACGGGTCGGAACAAGGGGATTTGCTGTATAGCCCAGCGGCCCTCTTCAACGGCCACGGCCACAAGGTCGCAACCTTCCCGGGACTGCCCGCGCCGACTGGCGGCAAGATGGGGTGGTATCACTGCTTTCCGGCCGATGTCTGCGGCGACGAGCGCGAGGAAGTGGTGCTCTACGATCCATATAGCGATGCCGTGTACATCTACACACCTGCGCCGCTCGACGAAGGACGGTTTGGTGGCTATCGACATACACCGCGTCAGTACAACGCACGACTGCTCGATTGACGAGGAGAGAGGATGTCGGAAAAGATCGACAAGTTCCTGATTGTCTCCATCGACTGCTGGCGCTACGACGCGCTGAGCCGGACCAACCCAAGGATGAACACGCCTAAATTCGATCTGCTGACGCGGGATTACGCCTTTGCCGAGCGCTACTTTGTCACCGCACCAGCGACCCGTCCTTCGCACACCTCGCTGTTCACCGGGCTGTATCCCTTTGAGCACGGGCTTTTTGGGCAGACCTACCTGAAGATGTTCGCCGGCGTGGTCAACCTGTTCGACCTTTTTGCCGCAGCCGGGTACAGCGTCCGGGGTTTTTCCGAGCGGCCGGACGTATTCCGCTTCCTCGACTTCGCGCCTTTTATCGGGCCAGTCGATCCATCAGCTACCCAACAGCACTTAGGGTCGCTCGAACGCCTGTGCACCGAACTGATCGAGCCGAGCGGACCGCAGTTTAAATTCCTCCACTTTTGGTACACGCACGGCGGCTACGGCTTGGGCGACATCCCCCATCCGCCCAATCTGGGTCAGTTGGTGGCATCTGGTCAGGTAGAAGAAGCGCTGCGCTACTACCAAGCGGCTGTGACCCACGTATTGGAATTTTCCCTCGTCGAGTTGCTCAAGCGCATCGACCTCGACGAGTGGGCGGTCTTTATCTGCGGGGACCACGGCGAGGGGTTTTGCGGGGAGGTTATGGCGCACGGCGACCGGCTACATCCCAACGTGGTTCACGTGCCCATGCTGGCGCACGTGCCGGGCGGCTTCTCCTTTCCCAGCGATGGGCCAGTTTCCGCCATCGACCTCTTCCCGACCATCGCGGCATTGGCCGATCTACCCGTTGACTACCAAGGGTTCGGACAAAACTGGCTGGAGCCGAACGCAACTTTGGCCGAGCGTTGGGTATTATCCGAGCTAGACAGCCTATACGGCATTGGTTTCCTCAGCGCCGACAATCTGCGCCTACCCGCAGAGCGCGTCACGTCGCCTACGGCTATCGACGGCGAAGAAATAGCGCGCTATGCCGAGGGCATCCGCGAGTGGTGCCTGTGCGATGGACAGCACTTCTACCGCGAGGACGAACAGACAGGCGCACACGTCCTGCGCGACCTGCGCCACGGCGACGACGACTTAGTTTGCGCTGACCCATCGCACTACCGCGCGCAATATCGCGCCCTGCGCGATCACTCCGCGTACCAACAGATGCAGGCTCAAGGAGCAACGGCCGGCGAGGCCGAGATCCTCAAAGAGCGCCTGCGCGCCCTCGGGTACCTAGATTGATCACCGTGGCCAACCTATTCGTCTTGCTGCTCGTCTTGGCCGGGTGCGGCGAAGACGCGGGCGTGGATAGCACCTCGGGCGGCGACTGTGCCGGTAACATTCTGCCGGGCGATCGCATCGTGCGCTCGCGCGCAGACGCGGATGCGCTGGAGAAGGAGGGAGGGTGCAATTACACCATTGCTGGCGACCTCGAAATTACGCGCCTAGACCTCGGCCTTTTTGAGGGCTTGAACCAACTCAGCGTCATAGATGGCAACTTCACCATCCACGACAACGAAGAACTCAAAAACTTTGAGGGACTGAACGACCTCGCCTCTGTGGGTGGAGACGTCACCATCCGCGACAACGACGAGCTCGTCGATATCGAGGGGTTGTCCTTTCTCAGCGCAATCGGCGGCCACTTCAGCGTCTCCCATAACGACAAGCTGACCACCATAGACGGCCTAATCAAGCTCAACGCGGTCGCCGGCAACGCGCGCATCGACAACAACAACCAATTGGCCAATATCGATGGCCTGTTCGGCCTCGCCGCGGTCGGCGGCAGCTTCACCATCGCGTTCAACCCATCGCTTGAACTCATCGAGGACCTCTCGCATCTCAGCAGCGTGGGCGGCGACTTCGTCATCGAGGACAACTTGGTCCTCACCGTGCTAGAAGATGTATCGTCTCTAAAGGAGATTGGCGGCAGCTTGCGCATCGGGCGCAATGCCGCGTTGGACATGATCGAGGACGTATCCAGTCTAACGGACGTCGGCCAAGACCTGAGTATTTACAGCAATTCGCGGCTGACGAGCATCGCCGGGCTAGCCAGTCTCAGCAGCGTCGGCGGCAACCTCAACATCTACAACAACGAAAAACTGATTGCGTTGACGGGATTGGAAAGCCTTGAGCAGGTCGCCCAAGACCTCAACATCTACGAAAACGAAAAACTGACAAGCCTCGCAGGGCTGGCCAATCTCGTCAGCATTGGAGGCAACGTACTCATCGTCGAAAACGGCAACTTACCTACGAGCGAGGCCCAATCCTTGGCCGATCGCGCCGCAGCGGGCGAGGTATCCATCGCCAACAACGCGGATTAACCGCGAGGTTAGTCCCTACCCATCCCCGTAATAACCTGTTCCACCTCGGCCACGGTCGTCTCCTTGGGATCAATGTCGTCGGCGACGACGCGGCCTTGACGCAGCACCACAATGCGATCCACAACTTGAAAGACGTGGTGGATGTTGTGCGCGATGAAAATGCAGGAGTGGCCCGAGTCGCGGGCGTTGCGGACAAAGCGCAAGACGCCCTGCGTCTCCGCGACGCCCAAATTGTTGGTCGGCTCGTCGAGAATGATTAGCTCGCTGTCAAAGTGCATGGCCCGCGCAATGGCCACGGACTGACGCTCACCGCCCGACAACGCGCCGATGGGCGTCGTCGCGGGAATGTCCTTTTCAATGCCCACCTGCTTGAGCAAGGTGCGAGCCACATTCGCCATGGCCTCTTGGTCCATGCGCCCTAAAAACGCCGGGCCTTTCAGGGGCTCGCGGCCCAAGAAAAAATTCCGCGCAATGGATAACTCCGCTACAAGGGCAGAATCCTGATAAATGGTTTCAATGCCGTAGTCAATGGCGTCGGCTGTGCTCTTGATGTCAGCTTTTTCGCCGCGAATGAAGATGTCGCCGCCGCTGGCGGGAACGGCCCCAGAGAGAATTTTGATTAGCGTGGATTTACCGGCCCCATTGTCGCCGAGCAAACCGACGATCTCGCGCTCGCCAACCGTCAAGTGGACGTTTTCGAGGGCGCGCACCTGTCCGTAGGACTTGCTGATGTTTTCCATCTGGACTAGTGGCACTGTCATCGCCTAGTACCTTTCCTGTCGCCGGCGGTCAACCCACGAATGTAGGGCCATCATGCCCAAGATGATCGCGCCGATGAAGATGTTGTACGCCAGTCCAGGCACGCCAATGAGCACGATGCCGTTGCGCATCAAGCGCAAGATGAACACGCCGAGCACCGTGCCGATAATGGTGCCGCGCCCGCCCGTCAGGGCCGTCCCCCCAATCACGACCATGGCGATGACCTCCAGCTCGTAGCCCGTGCCGCTGTTGGGATTGGCCGCGGCCGTGCGAATGGAGCTGATGATGCCAGCGAAACCCGCCATGACAGCCGAGAGCACAAACAACTTGACCTTGGTACTCTCCACGGCCACGCCGCGGGCGCGTGCCGCCTCGGCATTGCCGCCCGCCGCTTGCAGCCAGTTCCCCATCCTGGTCTGCGTCAACAAATAGCCGAGCAACAACGCAGCCGCTACAAACCAAAATAGCGACATGTACACGCGCAGGCCGCCCACGTTGAAATCCCCGACCAGAACCTCGGCGAGCAAGAGATCCGCGGCGTCCCAAGTCCGCTGCGGAAACCCACTCGTCACCACCAGCGCACTGCCCCGCACGACCAACAACATGCCGAGCGTCACTAAGAACGAGGGAATCCGCAAGCGCGTGACGAACAAGCCGCTGCACAGGCCGATAGCCGCAGCCGTGCCCAAGGCGAGGACAAAACCAACCTCAATGGACGTGGCCCCTGTGTTGTACAGAGTCCACATGAGCACCGGACAGAACCCGAACAACGAGCCGACCGAAAGGTCGAATTCGCCGGACGTCATCAGCAAGGTCATGGCCAGCGCGATCAGCCCTAGTTCCACCGTGAAAGCCAGCATGTTGCCGATGTTACGCGTCGATAGAAACGCCGGATTGATCTGCCAGAAGACAAAAACCATGACGACCAACAGGACGAACGGGCCGAATTCTGGCCTCGAAAGGATACGCTGTACGACTGAGTTCATCTACTCGCCCGACAGGATATCGTCGTAGATCTGGGCCTTGTCGGCCTCATAGAGCGCGCCGGTGATAACGTCAAAACCAGGCGGAATACCGCTAGCCGCCATAGAGGCCAACGACAGCGCCATGTAACTGATCGCCAGCGGATCTTGCCACATGGCCGCGTTGACGTAGCCAGTGAGGACTTCCCGAGTGGTGTCGAGCGAGTTGCCCCAGCCGACGACGGGAATGTCGCCGGGGGCGAAACCAGCTTGGTCAAAGACGCGCTTGATGCTGCCGGTGACCAAATCGCCGAGGCCGATGATCGCGTCGATTTTATCGCCGTTGGCCGTCATGTAGTCAACCATGCGGGAGATCACTTCGGCCTGGTCGAGAGTCGCGTCGGTAACTTCCCAAGTGATGCCCAACGGCTCAAAGACGCTGGCGACGCCCTGTTCCTCTTGGACGCCATAGGTCGCGCCGGGCACTTCCACCGGCATCCACACGAAGTCGCCGGATTTGACGTGACCTTTATCGACTAGATACTGCGCCCACTGCCGACCGGTCGTCACCAAGTCGCCGCCGACATACGCGTCAAAACTAGCGGTGGGGTCGGGCGTGTTCATGTTGATGATCGGAATGTTGGCTTCGTTGGCCTCTTTAGCGACCTGCACCAAACTGCCTGGGTCGGGACTGCTGGTGACAATGCCATCGGCCCCAGCGGCAATGGCGGCGCGCACGGCCTCCTGATGGGAAGCCACGTCGCCGTTGTGGAAGGACGTGTTGACCTCGTGGCCGGTATCCTGTTGCCACTGACGTGCGCCGGCCAGAAAGTAAGTCCACACCGGATCGGCGGGCGAACCGTGCGAAATCCAGTAAAAGGTCTTGGCCTCGGCTAAGGGCGCATTCAGTGCCAGCAGCGTACTGGCGATCAAAGCAATTCTTCGCTTAAACATCGAGTATCCTTTTCTAAATGTTTCGTGTTATATCCACCTGAAGCTCGCAGCGGCCCCACTTGACTGTCAAAAGCCCTCCAATCCCAGGTCCTCCACCTGCGCCAACACCGTCTCGCGTTCCTCGGGACGCACGGGTCGCAACGGACGCCGGGGATCGCCGCACTCCATCCCTATGCGCTGACTGACCACGGCCAAGATGCTACCGAAATAGCCGAATTGCGCCACTGTGCGGTGAAAGGCATTGGCCCGTTCCTGAGCCGTTTGGACGGCAGCTAGATCGCCCGCCTGGTACGCATTCCAAATGGCCATCCACAGTTCCGGAACCGCGCACAAAGGACCATCGACCGACCCGACGGCTCCGACGGTCATGGCCGGCAACATCAACTTGCCGCTGCCGATAAAGGCGTCTAGCCCCATGCCGACGAATTCGATCAGATTGGCAAATACCGGCGACGAGTGTTTCAAACCGGTAGTCTGCGGTACTTCATCCACTAGGCGCTGCATCAGGGCCGGACTGACATCCAGACCGGTACAGCCGGGCAAATTGTAGATGAACAACGGCCGATCAGCCGCAGCCCCCACGGCCCGATAGTATTCTACCACGCCATCGTCGTCGCCTTGGTAGAAAAAGGGCGGCACCGCGCAGACAGCTTCCACTCCGGCTTGCGCTGCGTGAGCCGCCAGTTTCTCGGCCCGCGCCGTAGTATTGGCCCCTACGTGCATAATGACCTGAGTGCGTCCCGCGTTCTGGTCGGCAGAGATCTCGGCGATGCGCTGGTTCTCTTCGTCGTCGAGCAGGACGCTCTCGCCGGTGCCGCCGGCAACCCAAAAACCGTGGACGCCGGCTTGTATATTGAACTCCATGGTGGCGCGGAAGGCATCTTCGTTTAGAGTGCCATCCTCGTTTTTCGGACTGATGATCGCCGGTACCACCCCTTGGAACTGTCCCATATTTTTCTCCTTAGCACCACTATTGTTATAATACCTCACCTCAGCAGCCTTTCAATATAGGCGTCGATTTCTCCACTTCCAACACTCAGACCCCTAGGAGGATGATATGAAAACCTATCGCGTGGCCATACTGGGTTGCCGAGGCCGCGGCACGGCCGCAGCACGCGCATACCACGCCCACCCCCGCACGGAAATCGTCGCCCTCTGCGACCTCGTGCAAGACCTACTCGACACTCTAGGCGACGAACTCGGGGTCGCGGCCCGCTACACCGATCTAGACGCGATGATCGGCCAGCACCAACCCGACATCGTCGCCATTCCCACGGGTACGGAATTCCACCACTCGCTGGCCCTGCGCGTCCTCGAATACGGTGCCCACATCGACATTGAAAAACCCCTGTGCGTCGATTGCCAGCAGGCCGACGAGGTGCTGGCCAAGGCCCGCGAAAAAAACGCGCGCATCGCCGTGCATCACCAAGGGCGCGTCGGCGTCTATATGAAAGCCGTGGCCAGAGCCTTGGCCGAGGGACGCATCGGCCAGTTGCGCCACATCCACGGCCACGGCAAGACCTACTACGGCGGCTACAACCTGATGAACATCGGCACGCACATGATCAACAACATGCTCAAGGTCGCCGGCCCATGCCACAGCGTCGTAGCCACCGCCACCACCGATGGCCACCCCATCACCCCGACGGATGTGGTGCCCTCCCCTCAAGGCATGGGCACCATCGCTGGCGAACACATCACAGCGACGCTCAGCTTTACCGACGGCGTCACCGCAACCCTCCTGCAACACCGCTTTCCCACCTCGGTCAATCCAGTGATAGAATTCTGCGGCACCGAAGGCCGCTTAGTGCTCTCGCAGCTCGTCTGGAAAAGGGACCTCGGCGCGTTCCTGCTACCGCAACCCCACTACGCCCTCAACGACCAAAGGGAACCTTGGGAAGTGCTCCCGCCCATCTACTGCGAGAGCTACGATCCGCAGAGCTCCGCCCACCCAGACGACTACGCCTATGTCGAGGAGTACGTCGCGGCACTCGACGAAGGCCGCGAGCACGAATGCAGCGGCCAAGCCGGCCATCACATCGTGGAAATCATGATGGGCATCTTCGAATCTGCCGCGTACGGCAAACGAGTAGATTTACCCCAGCAGGACCGCGCCCATCCCCTCCTGCGCTGGCGGCGCGAAAACGGCCTGCCCCCACCCGATCCCATGCCGCGTCCCTACGCCGAGTGGCTAGCGGCAGAGGACGTGCGGCTGGGGCGGAGTGGGTGATTCAACGACTAAAGGGAGGTCAAAATCGACGTGAACGACACTGAAAAATTCCTCTTCGACCTACAGGGCTTCATCGTCGTCCGCGAGTTCCTCTCGCAGGGCGAAGTCAAAGCGCTCAACGACGCTTTCGACGCCAACTGGGATCAGCGCCACGAAGACCCAATCGGCGACCCCAGCGGCAACATGGCTGGGCTGAATAAGCGCAGCATCCTCACCGGTATGCTCACTTGGGAGCAGCCCCATTGCCAGCCCTTCCGCGACCTGCTCGCGCACCGCAAGCTCCTGCCTTACCTCAACACCCTGCACGGACGCGGCTGGAAGCTCGACCACGAGCCGTTCATGATCACCGGTTCCAAGGGGATCGAAGGTCTGCGCATCCACGGCACCACCAATGTCCTCTTCAACGGCTCCCGCTTCTACGCGTACACCAACGGCCAGATGCGCTGCGGCCTGCTCGTCGTCCAGTACACTCTGCACGACCAAAACCCCGGCGACGGCGGCCTCTGCGTCATCCCAGGCAGCCACAAAGCGAACTTTTCCTGTCCTCAGAAAATCACCACTTGGGAGGAGCACCAAGAGGTCGTGTACCAAGTGCCTCTAAAGGCCGGCGACATGGTCATCTTCAGCGAGAACACCTTGCACGGTGCCCTGCCGTGGCAGGCCAACCACGACCGCCGCGCCCTGCTCTATCGGTACACGCCGAAGTACCTGCACTACGACGGCGGCACGTACGAGGTCACGCAGCCAAAATGGGTGTCAGAATTAACCGAGGCGCAGCAGGCGGTACTCGAACCACCCTACATCTACCACCATCCCCTCATCGAACCGGACGGCGAAACCGTGGTCCGTCCACGCCGCGAGGATTAGTCCCCGTCAGTTGTCATGGGACGGGAAACTCCGCTCACCCCTGCCACGCCAAATTGATGCTCGTGTACCCGTCCGTATAGCGGCGCAAGTGATCGGGTAGGTTGGCCAAAAACCACTGGCCTTCCTCGGGGATTTCCCACGGGATGTCGATGCGGTGGTTGCGGTCGCGGAAGCCGATACCGCAGGAGAGGCGCGTTTCTCCGATGCGGTTGGGGAACGCGCCGTGATACGTGCGATGGGCGAAGACGATCATGTCGCCGCCATTGGTGAACAAGGGGACGAGTCCGGGGATATCGAAGCCGTTGTACGCGCGTTCTTCCGTGCCCTCTGGATAAAAGGAGCGCCGATCAGCCGTCATGCAGAATCCCTCTGGCCCCTCCCAGTTCTCGACGTGGGAATCCTCAATAACGCACAGGCCGCCGTGCTCGGGCCGCGACCCAGTCAGGTAGAACCACTTGCCCGACGGCCACAGCCCGCGATTGAGCACATCGCCCGAATTTTTGATCTCGGTCGAATAGCCGCACCAATCGGTATGCCACGTTACCGGGGCGGAACCGGTCCGGCGGATGATGGCGGCCGAGCGATGGAGCGTTAGTTCATCCGTGCCGATCAGGTGCCGGTGAATGTCCATGAAGGGCGCGTAGTCGAGCACCTCCCAAGCGCCGGGACCGGACTCGATCCAAGCGTGCCGCGTGCGGCTCTCGCCCGGCTGCAACGTGCGCTCTGGGTCCGTGCCATCCCACACCGCCTGCTTGAGCTTGGCGACGATCTCTGGCGGCAGCACGTCTTTGATTATCGCGAAGCCATGCGCCTCCAAGCATTCGTCCATCGCGTCGAGTTCGTCAGTGGCAAACTCATAGCGGTAGCCCAAATCCGGCTTCTGAATATGCGAATAGTCTTCCATCATTCCCTCCTTACAAGTGCCCGGTTATTAGAGTAGCGGCAAATCCACGGCCCAGTCAGAAAAGCCGCGCCTGAGCACCTTCTTCAAGCGCCAACTCGTAGCAGGCAGCCTCGCTGTCCGTGCGCACCAACAGATAGGGTGTGGCAAAGGCCGGGGGATTCCAAGTTTTGCCAGCAAAGGCCGTCATGCGCGCTAGTTCGACGTGGCGGTCGGGGCGGGCCTCAACCAGCACCACGTCGCCCGATTCGCTCATTATCAGCAGGATATCGTCTATCAGGATAAGCTGGCCGTGGCCGTAGCGCCCGCGCTTCCAGCGGCGCTTGCCGTCTTGCGGGTCGAGGCAGACCAGCACCCCATCGTCGAGCCCATAGACAAAACCATCGCGATAGACCATGTTGGCAAATTTGGCCTTGAGCCGGGGGCTTTTCCAGACCATATCGGTCGTCAAGCCGCCGTCGGGCGCGGCGTTCACTTGATACAGCTTGGCACCAATGCCGTAGCCACTAGAGACCAGAACCCGATCCCCGGGCAAGGGCAAGGGGTTGGCAACGCATTCGACCTGATCCCAAGGCTGACGCCAGAGGGAAGCTCCGCTCTGCGGATCGTGCGCGACGACGCTGTAGCTGTTGAAAATCAGGATCTGCTCGCGTCCAGCCAAAGTGACCAGACGCGGAGAACTAAAGCCGGCCTTGTCCGTGCCCCCACCCCAGATAAACGCGCCGGTTTGGCGGTGATAGGCCACTAGCGAGCGCTCATCCGGGCCTCCGGCACTGACCACGACCAAGCTGTCGAGGACCAGCGGCGAACAGCTAATACCCCACATATGGACCTTCGCCTGATTGCTGGCGATAATGTCCCGCGACCAAACCAACTTCCCACTGTCCAGCTCCAAGCAGTTGAGGATGCCAGTAGCGCCCAGCGTGAAAACCCGGTCTCCAGCGATGGTGGGCGTAGCGCGCGGGCCGACGCCGGCTACGGCGGTCTCGTAGCGAGTCGAGTCGGCGTGTTGCCAGAGCTTGCGGCCCGTGGCCAAGTCGTAGCAGACGACCTGCTCCTCGGGGCCGTGTTGCTCCTGCGTTACGGCCCGGCCACCCACAATGGCAAAGGAGGACCAAGCGGCACCGACGGGGCGACGCCAAACTTCGCGCGGCGGGTGCTTGGTCCAGTCGCGCTCAAGGTGAACGCCGCGCAGGCGGTTGTTGCGCTCGGGACCGAGAAATTGCGGCCAATCGCGGGCGTCGAGCGCGGTGGCGTCTCCCCCTTCGACCGCAGTGGCTTCGTCCTCAGTACTCCACCGCCATTCGAGGACCGGTACGAAGTCGCCGCTCATACCCTTAATGCGAAAAAGTCCAACACCAAGCGCAATGACGAGGACGGCACCACCGAAATAGCGCAGACGCCGTCCCCAAGCTAGCCGCGACGCAAAGAGCAACCAGAGCAACGCGAAGAAGATGGCGAGCATGAAGGTGGCCATGGTACTCATCATCTGTCGCTGGCGATGGAGGGATTCGGGCAACCAGATCCACAGAAGTGCTAAGATGATAACGCCGCCGAGCAGATAGAGGGGCCATAAGCGAGGACCAGTCGAAGACATAGGCACTATACGCCGCCGGTGACGGTCTCCAAGCGGACCCAATCGCCGCTGGCGACCGAGCGGGCAATGGCGGCCATGGCCCGCATCGTTTGAGTTCCATCCTCCACATCGGCCCCCATCTGGGGCGCGCCGTGCAGGACGACGTCGGCAAAACCTTCGAGTTGCAACCGATAAAAATGCGCGTCCGCCCCTAGCGGTCGGCGATACTGGCCATCGCGCGTGGAGAAGCACTCGACATCGCTGGATTTCAAAAACCACGGTAGGTAGGTTTTGCCGACGACGCTGCCGTGCTCGCCGTAGATGTGAAAGCCCTCGTGGTAGTCCATGCGCACGGCGACCGTCAGGTCGAGATGCCCCTGACCGCCGTTGGCGAACTCCACTTCGACAAACCAAGAATACGCCCCGAACATCTCCTTGCACCGCCCGCGCACGGCCGCGAGCGGGCCGCCCAAAAAACGGGCTAGGTCGATGAGATGCGAGCCGTGGGTCAGCATGAAGTAGCGCCGCTTGTCGCCCTTGGGATCGCCTGCTGGTTTGCGCGCCTGCTCGCTGTGCAGCGGCAGAGGCTGAAGGTTGTCGGTCATAGTATAGCGATAGGTCGAATCGCAATACCAAGCCTTCAGGGCCAACAGCGGCCCCATCTCCTCGCGGATGAACTGCCGGGCAAAAGCAATGCCGGGATCAAAGCGCTTCATGTGCCCGACCTGGAGCGTACAGCCCGAGTCGGCCACGGCCCGGCGCAATTCCTCGCACTCCTCCACGCTTGTTCCCAGCGGCTTTTCCACAAAGACGTGTTTGCCCGCGGCCAGCGCCTGCAAGCTGAGTGGGACGTGGAACTGATCGGCCGTGGCGATGACGACCGCTTCCACCTGCGGATCCGCGAGCATGTCGGCAAAATCGGCGTAGGTCTTCTCCGGCTGGTGAACGGCAGCCATGCGCTCGACCAAATCCGGCGCTTGGTCGCACAGCGCGTACAGGCGCGTATTGCGAGCCTTGATGCACGACTCAAAGTGGGCGAATTGGGCAATGGGGCCGCAGCCCAACACGCCGATGGACAGGACCTGACTATCCTTGTTCACGCGCTGGGCAAAATGGCGTACGCTTCGATCTCGACGACCAGATGCGGCTTTAGTAGCGCGGCTATGACGATCAAGGTCGAGGCCGGCAAAATCTCGCCAAACACCTCGCGGTGAGCGCGGGTGACGCCATCGGCATGGTCCACATCCGTGATGTACACGACCGTCCGCACCACGTCTTCGAGGCTAGCACCAGTCTCGTCGAGCGCCTTGGCGATGATCCCCAACGCGCCCTTAGCCTGCTCGTACGCATCTCCTTCGTCATGCGGCGGCTGGGCACAGGTACCGGCGACGTGAATGTGACGGTCCACGCGCACAGCGCGCGAATAACCAAACTCCGCGCCAAACGGGCTGCTAGTCGGTATGTTTTTGCGTTTCATGGGCCTCCTTTATCCATGGTTTCCTCGACCGCCGCCCACTCCTCCATGAGGGTCGCCAACTCGCGCTCGATATCCGCGTGTTCGCATTCGAGGGCCTTGATCTGGTCGGGCGGGGTCTTTGCGTAATACGTTGGCTCGCAGCGCAGGGCGTCGATTTCCGCCAGCCGAGCTTCTGCTTTCTCGATGCGCGCTAGGCGCTTTTCTTGCTGGGCCGCAGTGCGGCGCTGCTTGTTTTTTCCCTTGCGGTTGGAGCGCGGTTCTCGGGTCGGTGCCTCTTTTTTCCTTTTCGCCTGCCTAGCCTTGAGGATGACTTGATCCGCGTCGAGGTGGTCGTCGCCGCAGAAGTGGACGTACTCCTCGTACGTGCCGCGAAAGTCGAGGATTTCTTCGGGTTTGATCTCGACAATGCGCGTGGCTAGCTGGCTGATGAACCAGCGGTCGTGCGAGACGATGAGCAGCGTACCCGGATAATTCTTAAGCGCCTCGACTAATGCCTCAATGGATTCAAGGTCGAGGTGGTTAGTCGGCTCGTCTAAAACCAGCACGTTGGGTTGAGCAATGGCCAGCCGACAGAAGACGAGCCGCGCGGCCTCGCCACCCGAAAGTGCCCCCAAGCGCTTCTTACCGTCGTCACCAGTAAAAAGCATCCGCCCCATCTGACTGCGCACAAAGCCGAGGCCCTGGTCCTGACAGCACTCCCATACCCAATCCTCAGCCGTTTGGTTGGCAGGGCTGAGCTGTTCGCGATGGTCCTGAGCAAAGTATCCAGGATGGGCTTCGTACCCCCACTCGGCTTCCCCAACATCAGCGGCCAACTCACCCATCGCGATCTTGAGCAGCGTTGATTTGCCGATGCCATTCGGCCCCATAATCGCCACGCGGTCTCCCTTCTGCACGAGCAAATCAACCCCGTGCAGCACTTCGTTGTCGCCGAACGCCTTTTTGACGCCTTTGAGCGCGAGCACATCGCGCCCGCTAGCGCGCCGCTGCTCAAAGCGAAAAACCGGGTAGCGACGCGAGCTGCGAGGCAACTCGACCATCTCCTCTTCCCGCTTCTCGATCAGCCGCAGCTTGCTCTGGGCTTGGCGGGCCTTGGTCGCCTTGGCGCGGAAGCGATCCACGAACTGCTGGTGATGGGCGATTTCGCGTTCGCGATTGGCAATTTCCTTTTCTCGCCGCGTGCGCTCGGCCTGCTTGGCTTCTATGAAGGCCGTGTAGTCGCCTCGATAGAGCTGGACCGTCTCGTAGTCAATGTCGAGGATAGAGGTGCTAATGTTGTCGAGGAAGCGATGGTCGTGCGAGATGATCACCACCGGCCCGGCAAAGTCGCACAGGAAGGTCTCTAGCCAGCGGATCGAGAGGATGTCGAGGTGGTTGGTCGGCTCGTCGAGCAGCAGCACATCTGGGGCACTGGCCAACACCTGCGCGAGCAAGACCCGCAGCTTGAAGCCGCCGGACAGCGTTGAGAGCGGGTCGTCGTGAATGTGGGCCGGCAGCCCGAGGCCCTCCAAAATCGCACCAGCGCGGGCTTGCGCGGTGTACCCATCGCAGTGGAGAAAGATCTCTTCGAGCTGGGCGAACTTATCGGCGTCGAATTCTTCAGCGGACGCGGCGAGAAGCCGCTCCTTGGCGACCGTCACCTCCCACAGCGCCTCATTGCCCATCAGCGCGACATTGAGAATCGACTCGTCCTCGTGGAGGAACTGATCCTGCTGCAAGACTCCCAAGCGCAGGCGCTGCGGAACCGTGATCGCGCCTTCGCTGGCTTCAATATCGCCGGACAGCATGTTGAGAAGCGTGGTCTTGCCGGATCCGTTGGCTCCCACCAAACCGTAGCGCTCGCCAGCGTTGAGTTGGAGTGAGACCTTGGCGAAGAGCGTCTGCTCGCCGTAGAACTTGCCGACATTGGATAGCGTAATCATGAGCAATAATTACGGAAAATTAGCGATTATGGGCTACTCTGCCGCCTGCTAATTTGCCATCTTCTCAGCCTACCTGTCTTCAAAGGAGCCACCCCATGAACGAAGACGACAAATATCTCTTTGACCTGACGGGCTATTTGGTCCTCAGAGACGTGCTGACCGCCGAGGAGGTGGCCGCGCTCAACGCCGGCATCGACCACCACCGCGACCTTATGAGCGAGATCGACCGCTCGCTGTCCGGCGACTCAAAGACGATGCAAGGCACCTCGCGGCGCAAGGACTTAGGCGGCATGTTGGCCTGGGATCGGCCCTGGTGCGAGCCGTTCCGCAAGCTCCTGATACACCCTCGCATCAAGCCCTATCTTGAAGAAATTTTGGGGCGCGGATACCGCCTCGACCACGGGCCTGGTCTCATCGCCATGGACACGGGCTGCGAGGGCGGGCTTTTGCACGGCGGCGGAGTGGAGCGCAAGGATATATCGGAAGTGTACTTCTTTAAAAACGACCGCATCTTCACCGGGCTAACCGTGGTCGAATATCTGCTAGCCGACGAGGGGCCGGGCGACGGGGGCGTATCCGTGATACCGGGCAGCCACAAGGCCAATCTCGCCTGTCCGCAGAGCATGATTAAGTGGGAAAAGCATCAAGAGCACGTACTCGAAGTAAACGGCAAAGCCGGCGACGCGATCATCTTCACCGAGACCTTGACGCACGGCACGTTGCCGTGGACGGCCGCACACGAGCGGCGGGCACTGCTGTACAAGTTCAGCCCAGGCACCCTGTCCTATGGCTCGGGCGCGCACCAGACGGCGTATTCCGAGTACATCGAGGACATGACCGAGGAGGAGCGGACCGTGATGGAAGCGCCGCACATTAGGCGGTAAGACGACGCGGGTAATTCTGAAAAGGAGTTTTTGCGATGACTGAGAATGTCAGTGCAGATGACGGTCTAAGACGTGATGATTTTCTAGATCCGATCCTTGCTACGCTCCACGAGCTTGGAGGCAGTGCTTCCAGGGGTGAACTCAAAAATAAGGTAATTGAAAACATGGGACTGTCCCCTGATCAGACAAAGCTAGGATACAACGTAGGTTTTTCGATAAGCAGACTCAAACGGTTAGGTTTTATTGATAATTCGGAGAGAGGCGTATGGTCTCTTACTGCTAAAGGGTGGGAGACACAACATGTTGATCCCAAAGAAATTGAGAGATTGGTCCGTCAACAAAGGGAAGCTCGTAAACAAGCCCAGACTGAGAAAGAAGCCGCTCTAACCGAGAAAGTTGAAAACTCAGCCGAAGACCCCGCAGATGAAACCGCTTCTTGGCGTGAGAATTTGCTCGACACTCTCCAGAACATTCCTCCCGACGCATTCGAACGCTTGTGCCAAAGGCTTTTGCGGGAATCGGGCTTTATCGAGGTTGAGGTTACGGGAAAATCAGGCGACGGCGGAATTGATGGACATGGAATAATCCGCCTCGCGGGGCTGATTAGCTTTCCCGTGCTTTTCCAGTGCAAGCGCTACAGCGGCAGCGTTGGCGCGAGCGTAGTCAGGGACTTTCGCGGCGCGATGATGGGACGAGCGGAAAAGGGCCTTATCTTGACGACGGGTAGCTTCACAACAAAGGCACGACGGGAAGCTACTAGGGACGGCGCGACGCCGATAGACTTGATTGACGGCGAATTGCTAATGGACAAAATGAAGGAACTCGAACTCGGCGTGTCCGCAAAGATGGTCGAGGTCGTGGAAGTAGACAAGGACTGGTTCGCGTCGATTTAGCGGGTGTTTTGCATGGAATTCAATATCAGAGTGCAGCCCAAGGCCGGGTGCAACAGCGTCGAGATTGACGGCGACAGGGTAACAGCGCGGAGCCCCGCAGCGCAGTTGGGAGTGGGGTATCTCGCCCATACGTAGTCTTTGCCTATGTATAGAGGTATATTTGACTTCCCTACTGCTCAATTAGATATTTTTTAACAAAGAGAGAGAAAATTGGCTAAACGAGGAGAATTATCATTCGCTGACTATCAAGAGGATGGTCATCTATGGATTACGTTATCAACCGGCGAGTATTATCCTGATGTACTTCCGCTAGCGTGCAAGCTGTATGAGCCTGTATTGGTTACATTTGAATATTTATTGCAGTCTTCACATTCCTCAACTGATCTCTTCCTTGCAATAACTGAAACCACGCCGCAATGGATGCGAGTACAGTTATGCCGAGTATTTAGAAAATATGTAAGTCCAGAAACTCCAGTAGAAATGCTGAAGAAGAAATCTGATGCTCAAAATATATGCGATCAGTTTGGCAAAGGATTTCGCGCAATCAATGAGGTACATTCGGCATTTCAATCACGCCCTATGCCTGATGAGGCATTATGCGCCGTTCTTTGGGAATATAAAGATCGTGGCAAGAAGGGTTATGATCTGACAGAGCGTTTATTCACAATCATCCGAGAGAGATATTCTGAACTTGAGATTATTGGACCTGAGCGTGCCGGAAAAGATGTGAACCTTGGTGAAATTTTTGAAGATTATCCCAACCCGAAGCGCCCAGTCGATTTTGTGTTACTCAGTGATAGCATCCCGATCGCTATAGGTTTGGCTCGTTATGATTCTGATAGAGGTGGTGCACAAGAAGACGATAGAACGGGTCAGTATCGAGATTGTGCAAGCGAAATTCTCGGGTATGCTGAATCAAAAGGAATAGACGTGAAAGTGATATTCTTAAACGATGGCCCAGGATTACTCCTTGGTTCAATGTGGAGTGATTATGCCCATATTGAGAATTCATGGCATGGAAAAGTGAAAGTCGTAACACTCAGGATGTTCTCTAAACGCATCACTATAGACTGGTTACATTCTTGAAAGGAAGGGTATTAGATATGGCAATCGGTGTTCCTCAAAAAAATAATACTCTCTTAGATAGTGGAGTGCATCTCGATTATAGAGATAAAGCACCTGAGAAAGAAATTTTCAATGGTTCCATAGTCCCTTTTGATGAACTCCATTCTAATCCATCTCATAAGCGATTGTATTTTGGCGATAATCTCGATGTCCTTCGCGTCCTTGTGACAGATCCCAATATATGCGGAAAGGTAACTCTCATATACATAGACCCTCCATTTGCTACTCAAAGTCAATTTGTTTCCCGAAAGCAATCACTAGCATATGAAGACACCCTGACTGGCGCTCCATTCGTTGAATTTTTACGTAAAAGAATTGTTTTGCTTCATAAATTGTTGTCGAATAAAGGATCAATTTACCTACACTTAGATGAAAAAATGATTTTCGAAATGAAAATCATCATGGATGAAGTATTTGGACCAGAAAACTACAAAAATATGATTGTCCGGAAGAAATGTAATCCTAAAAACTATACTAGAAAAACATACGGCAATATTGCAGATTTCGTACTTTTTTATACCAAAACAGATAAGTATATCTGGAATAAACAAACTGTTCCTTTATCTGAGGAGAGAAAAAAAGAATATCAGTACGTTGAAGAGGGTACTGGACGAAAGTATATGAAAGTCCCTGTCCATGCCCCAGGAACACGCAAGGGGGAAACTGGTAAACCATGGAGGGGGAAAATGCCTCCCCCGGGCAAACACTGGCAGTATACACCTAAGAAGCTAGATGAAATGGACGCGAGGGGAGAAATATTCTGGTCAAAGAACGGAAATCCAAGAAGAAAGGTTTATCTTGATGAACATCCTGGAGTTAGTGTTCAGGATATATGGTTGGAGTTCCGTGATGCACATAATCAGAATATAAAAATTACTGGCTACCCAACTGAAAAGAATCCAGGATTAATTAGAAGAATTATTGCTGCTTCTTCTAATCCCGGAGATCTAGTGCTTGATTGTTTTGCCGGTTCTGGGACAACCCTTGCTGTTGCGGACGAAATGCAACGCAACTGGATAGGTGCAGATAATAGCATTGAAGCGATAAAGACGATACTAAAGCGCTTTGATAGCGGACTTCAGGCTATGGGCGATTTCGTAAACAAAGATGCACACCGCCAAGATAATTATAGTCAACAGACACTATTCGACTCACTTGGCGACGCTACTTCTCGCGCACATAGTACTCCAAAATCCCAACACAAAGCTATACGTGATTTCTCGCTATTCGCGTCGAATGATAGTCCAAGTGAGTTGTATGAAACGGTAAATACTTGGTTCAGTCATCCCTAGTGGAAGTGGACAAGGACTGGTTCGCGTCGATTTAGCAAGCGCTTCGCATGGAATTCAACATCAGAGTGCAGCCCAAAGCCGGGCGCAACAGCGTCGAAGTCAATGGCGACAAAGTAACAGCACGGGTAACAGCAGCCCCGGAAAACGGCAAGGCCAACGACGCGGTGGTGGCGCTGCTAGCGAAGCGGCTCAAGGTCGCCAAGGGCAGGGTACACATTCTGCGGGGGCACAAAGCGCGGAACAAGCGGCTACACATTGAGGACATGACGGCAAGCGAAGTCTTCGCCCGTCTGTCGGAATCGAAGTGACAAAGGCAAAAAACGGAAAGGAGCAGCAGATGCGCGTAGCCATAGGAGGCATTTCCCACGAGAGTAGCACCTTCACGAACGTAGCCACCACATTGGACAGTTTCCGGGAGCGCAGTTATCTCCACGGAGCGGCAATCGTCGAGCGCTTTACCGGGGTCAATACGCCTATCGGCGGTTTCATCGAAGGAGCCGAGGCGCACGGCTTTGAAGCAATGCCGACGATGTTAGCCGAGGCCCATCCCAGTGCCCCAACGCCCCGCCCCATTTTCGACAGGCTCGTAGGCGAACTCCTCGACGGCATTGAGGCAGCGGGGGCTATCGACGGGGTTTTATTGGAGTTGCACGGGGCCATGGTGGCCGAGGGCATTGACGACGCCGAAGGGCATATCCTAGCCGCAGTGCGCCGTTTGGTCGGCCCGGACATGCCCATCGTCGGACAGCTAGACATCCACTCCAATGTCTCCCACGCCATGATCGAGGTCGCCGATGTCCTGATCGGGCGGGAGACCTATCCAGAGATCGACATGGCACCGAGGGGCCGCGAGTGCGCCGATGTGCTGGTGCGCATGGTGCGCGAAGGCGTGCGGCCGACCATGGCCTTGCACCAACTGCCTTTAGTCTGGGGCATGAACCAAGTGACGGCCCATCCACCCATGCGCCAAGCCATCGAATACCTGCACCGAATTGAGGCCCGGCCCGGCGTGATCTGCGGCTCCATAGCCACCTGTTTCCCTCTGGCCGACATCCCCGACATGGGCGCTTCCGTGTACGTAGCTACGGACAACGACCCCGCCTTAGCCCAATCCTGCGCCGACGAATTAGCTGCTTGGATCTGGGAGCGCCGGGCCGATTGGCAGGCCCCCATGCCTTCTACCGCAGAAGCCCTACAAGAGGCCGACAAACAGGGGCATTATCCCGTAGTCTTAGCCGACCGCAACGACAATACCGGCGGCGGTTCGCCCGGCGACAGCACCGGACTGTTGCGGACTTTTTTAGCAGCCGATCTGCAAGACGCCTGCGTCCTGTACATCGTCGATCCCGCAGCCGTGGCCGCTTGCCACCAAGCAGGCGTCGGTGCGGTGATCGATTTAGCGGTCGGCGGCAAGGCGTCCTCCTTACAAGGCGAGCCTTGCTCTATGCGGGCCGAAGTAGTGGCCTTGAGCGACGGCCGCTTTCGCTACGATGGGCCGATGTACGCCGGCCTAGACGGCACCATGGGCCCCTCGGCCCACATCCGCCAAGGCGGGGTACACGTGCTGTTGGTTAACAAGCGCGAGCAACCATTTTGCACGGCGTTTTCCCGCACCTTGGGCTTGGACCCAAAGCAGATGCGCTATGTCGGCGTCAAGTCTGCGGCCCATTTCCGCGCTGGTTTTGAGCCGTGGGCCGGCCAGATCCAAGTGATCTCCGAACCGTCGGTACACGACCCTGCCGATGCCAAGCTAGCCTTTAAGCGGCTGGGCCGTAAACTCTATCCTTTTGACGACATTTAGCGATTGGAGAGGCCGTGGATCTAGGCGCTTGGGCTGCGGTACAGGTGGGGCTCGCCCAGCACCAACCCCTCTTGGTCGGCCCTACGGACAAGACGCGAGCCGCAGTGGCCGCAGTCTTGGAGCCGACGCCAGAGGGCTTGCAGTTGCTCTTTATCGAACGCGCCCAGCACCCAGACGATCCTTGGTCGGGGCACATCGCCTTTCCCGGCGGGCGCATTGAAGAGAACGACCCATCGCCGCGAGCTGCGGCCGAGCGCGAGACCTTGGAGGAGGTCGGGCTCGATCTGTCCACGGCTGAGTATTGGGGCCGAGTCGATGACTTGACCGGACACATGTTGCCGGTGGTGGTATCTGGTTTCGTCTATTGCCTAGAGGAACCAGCAACCTTAACCCTCAATCACGAGATCGAGTCGGCTTTTTGGGCGAGGGCCGACCAATTGCGCGATCCCGATAAGCGGACCCAGTACCGACTGCAACGCCGCGGCGAAGAGCAGGTATTTCCAGCGCTCGATCTGTTGGGACCGAACCGCCCGCTGTTGTGGGGGCTGACCTTTCGCATCGTGCGCCAATTGATCGCCTGGATGGAGCCAGACAAAGCATGACGTCCACGCATAAATCCCGCCGCATCTGGTTCTGCCACACAGAATACGTGGCCCAGCATCCTGAATCTCTGCAAAAGCTCAAGGACGCCGTCGGCCTGACGACGATTATGCCCGAAAGTCCAGTGTGCCATACCTCGGGCTTTAGCACTTCGGCGGAGTTGGCCCAGCGCGGACCTTTTGAGGACTGGCGTCAGCGTCTCGACGCTTGGCCGCGCGGCGCGGAGGGCATCTACCCGCCAGTGGCGGGGATTATCAGCGGTTTTGACGATGAGCCCTTGCAGCGCGTCATCGAAGCGTGTAAAAACACGGGGATTGAGGTGTGGGGACACATCGGCTTGTGGAGCTACGGCGGCGAGGTCTATCCCGAATTTGCCCTGCGCGATCTGGAGGGGCGGCCGTTGGATCGGCGCTATCAGGAGTGGGGCATTGGCCTGTGTCCGAGCCACAAGGCGGTCAACGAGTGGACGCGCGACTGCTTGGTCGAAGCGATTCAGCGCTACGCTATCGACGGCTTTGACGTGGATCACGCCCGCTATCCGGCCCCGGCCAATGTGCACAGCCTAATGGCCTGCGGCTGTGCCAACTGCCAAGACGAAGCCGTCCGCTTGGGCTACGACTTTGCGGCGATGCGGCGCGGCGTACTGGCCCTGCGTCAGCGTTTACAGCAATTGACTCCGACCGAAATGCGGGCCTTGGCTGCGGGACATCCGGGTCTGATGGATTTTCTGGGCTTGTTAGCCCAAGATGGATCCGTACTCGATTGGGTGCAGTTTCGCGCCCATATACTAGCCGAGCGCATGGGGGAATTTCGCGCCGCCGTGCAGGAGGCCGGGGGCCGCGATAAAGTCTTTGGCAGCGATGTATTCCCCGCCTCCACTGGGCTGTTGGGCGGGCATTGGTACGGCAAGTGGGAAGAGGCGACGGATTTTCTCACGGGCGGGAGCTCGCACGGAGGCGTGGTGGGTTGGGCGACTGGGGTGACCAACTTGGCGCGGGAGTGGACTGCGGCTTTGTGCCGGCACGCTCAAGGGCTGGACGAGAGGGAGGTGTTGGCGCTGGTGTGGCGGATGTTTGGGATGGAGGATCTGGATTTGCCGGAGACTGTGGCGGGTGTGGCGGAAGGACCTTTGCCTATCTCCGCCTTATACGAGCGGGAAGTGGCTCGCTTAAAAGCGCAGACCAGTGGGGTGGTACCGCTGTATCCGCCTATTTCAGCGGGAGCGACCCCCGAACTGGTACGGGCTTTGGGTGCGGTAGTGGCCGGGCACGGGTGCGACGGGTGTCTGTTTACGGTCAATGCCGAGGACGAGGAGCAGGTGCGGGTATTGGGCGAGGCTTTGGTCGGCGTGGGGTGAGTTGGAGGTACAAATACCAATTAATTACTAATTTGGGCAAAATTAGTAATTAATTGATTTCGTCATCACCGGCGGAGTTCCACCCGAGAAGCTCGCGCAAGCGGCCCGCATAGCGCGCACGGTCGCGGTCATCGGCTCGCACGGGCACTCCCAGATGCATCCCATCGCCGAGGTACCGCGGGATCACGTGCGTGTGCAGATGCCAGACGTCTTGGCCGCCGGCCGGCTCGTTGTTTTGCCGCACCGTCACGCCATCGCAGGGATACCCGGTGCGGATGGCGACCGCCACGCGGCGCACCATGTGGGCGATGCGACCGGCCAGCTCGTCGGGCAGCGTGTAGATGTTCTCAATGTGCGCCAGCGGGATCACCAGCGCCTTGCCGGGGTTAGCCGGGCTCCAGTGCAGCGCAATCTGCACCATAACATGCTCGTCCCGCCACGCCGTGAACTCGGATTCCGCGCCGCCTGCTATTGTGCAGAACGGGCAGCGGTAACCAGTCGGCTCGTGTGAAGGTAGCTCAATCATAACGGCATGAATTTCCAGAGGCGAGCCAACCAAATTCGCTCACCATACAAACACCGTCCCCAACAGTTCATTGGGTGTATCCCGCAATGTGTTATAGATGCGCTTGGCTTCGCTCACCGGGACGACATCGCGGATTAAAGGCGCAATCTTCACCAAGCCTTGATCGACCAGACGACACAGATTCTGCAGGTCATCGCGATCAAAATGACTGTTTTGTTTTAGCTGAATCTCGCGTCCCTGACCGAGGTTAAAGGTATAGGTCACTTTGTCCCGTCCAGCGATGAATACCACCCGGCCGCGCTGGCGCACAGCACTAATAAGCTGATCCTCCATGCCCGGCACGCCAGCAAAGTCAATCACCGCATCGAACGTCCCGTCCGCGATCTCTTTTCCCCATCCGTCCCCTGCAACATTCACAACAGTTTCAGCCGCACCAATCTGCTCGGCAATCTTCAGACGGTCGGCATTGATGTCGCAAAGCGCGACGCGCGCTCCCATGCCGGTAGCAATTTGTGCGGCGACCTGACCGATGATGCCAGCCCCCACAATCAACACCCGTTCTCCCATCTTCAACTCGGCGTTGCGACAGGTGCGCATGGCGACACTGGTCATACCGAAAAGCGCCGCCTCCTTGCAGTCAATCGAGCCAGGCAGCTTGATGAGCAAGCCATCTTCTGGCATCACGACGTACTCTGCGTGGAGGGCACTCATGTACAACACATCCCCAATCTGTAGTTCGCTGACATCGGGCCCCACCTCAATCACCCGTCCCACATTTTGGTAGCCGCTTCCACCAGTGGGCAGTTGTTCATCTTTGGGAGCGTAGTTGCCGCCAATCAGTTGATTGCGTTCTGTGCCGTTTGTTATCCCAGAGTAGATTGTCTCGGTTTTGACCTCATTGCCGGTTGGGCCCTCCGGCTCAGGCCAATCGTGGACGAGGACTTTCTGCCTTCTCTCATCAGGTAGGCCTTGAATACTCAACGTCCGCATTCCGCCCCTAAATCCTCCCCACCAGCCACTGAATACCCCGCGCAATAACCGTGCGAAAATTTGGGTCGGCAAAGACCTGATTGTCGTGCCCCGACTGACAACAGAACACGCGGGCGTTTTTGTACTGTCGAGCCCACGCCAGCGTCTTCATACTCTCAGGATGATCGGTAGTCAGCAACAAGTCACTGTCATCCCCCGGATCCGCCATGATGTAAGTCTCATCCACCATTTCCCACGGAGCCAATCCCCGGAGAATCGGATGCTGCGGGTCCACGATGTCAACGTGCAGATTTTGGCCAACCTTGAAATCGAAACTGCGATCTTGAATGCCGCACAGATCCGACCACAGTTGCCACTGCGGAAACGCAAGGATGGCATGGTGCAACACCAATATACCCGCCTGATTTTCACCCAGTTGTTCAATGGCTTCTCGGACTCCTCCTTCGTCGGGCGTCTGTCGATGAAAGTTATAGAATACGAGGACATCGTATTGCTCCCGGACTTTGCCTGCATCTGCCGCAAAGTTCTCCAAATCCTGGAGATAAAAATCAACCTCGGGAATGCTCCTGAACAATGCGTGCAACCCCGGCACATCAAAGGCATGTTGTCCGGTTATCACCGCTGTGTTGATCTTGCTCATAATACCCTCCTATTATAGCCCTATCCTCTCTCTAGGCGCGGCCGCACCTCTCGCTCCAAGCGGTCCGCTAGTTCGTCTTCTGCTACATCCAGTGCATAGTCCATCTGAATGCCCATCCAGAATTGGGGGGACATGTTGAAGTAGCGAGCGAGTCTCAGAGCGGTATCAGCAGTAATGCCTCTTTTCCCTAACACGATCTCATTGATACGTCGGGGTGGTACGCCGATGGAAAGCGCGAGGTGGTTCTGACTGAGATTCATCGGCTTGAGGAACTCTTCCAACAAGACTTCCCCCGGATGAACAGGAGCCAATTTCTGAGCACACATACGTCTATCTCCCTAGTGATAGTCCACAATCTCAACTTTGTAGGCATCGCCATTGCGCCAAGTGAAACAGATACGCCATTGATCATTTATTCGAATACTGTACTGGCCGGCCCGATCGCCGCGGAGTTTTTCAAGGCGATTGGCTGGTGGCACTCGAAGATCAGCTAGTGTAACTGAACGATTGAGCATGCGAAGCTTGCGAACGGCGGTCCGCTGAATATCGCTGGGTAGCTTCCCCGATCGGATGCGCTGGAATATCCGTTCGGTTTCTCGATCTCTGAAGGATCGTATCATGCGTACAATGTATAACGCTTGTCGTTAAACGACAAGCGTTATACCGGACAAAAATACAGCCTGATCGAAGTACGCCCGAATCTACGGGATTCCGCACTTAGAACGAAAAACTCGCCCCCAGCCACAAATTGACGGGATTCCCTGGGGTGAAGTGGATCTCCGAAACAGGTTCCTCTTCGTCCCGCAGCCGCGATTCAGTGTCGAATTGCGCCTCGTTCCACGTTGTATTCAGCACGTTCTCTACGCCCAGATTAAACCGCCAAGCCCCTAGGCGATAGGCTCCGTTGAAATCGACGACAGTGTAGCCCTCGGCCGTGATACTGCCGTCCTCGTTGGCGGGCCGGTCGCCGATGTGGCGGTAGCGCAAGCCGCCTTCTAGGCCATTGGGATGGTACCAGGTCAAGCCTCCGGTAGAGGTCCGTTGGGGGGCCAGCGGGATCTCATTGGCGTCGTCGGGTTCGTCCACGGCCTCACCACGGGCGAGATTGAGGTCCACATCGGCCCACAGCCAAGGATGCAGTTGCAGACGGGCTTCCAGATCCAGCCCCGCCCGCCGGGTTCTTCCGCTAGCCTCGGTAGTGCCAGCATCGCCGACAAAAACAAATTCGCTCTCCAGATCCAGCCACCACAGAGCCGCTCCCACGTTCAACCGCTCAAACAACCGAGTCCGCAGGCCGGTTTCGGCTCCTACCGCCCGCGGCAAGGTCCCTTCTTCGAGGTGGCCCGGATCGATGTAGCGTCCCGCTAACTCAACGGCAACATCGGCCTCGCTGTGCCCATCGCGCCGCATGACCCGACGGATTTGCGAGGCCCGAGCGTCGATGACGTTGTTGCGGGCGTCGTTGGAATGGAAGCCGGTGCCGACATTGGCAAAAAGATCCACGGCGCGGCTGGGGCTATACACCAAGGTTGCTTTCGGGCTGAGTATGGAGGCTTGGGCAAAGCCCGAAGCGTGGGGCAACTCGCTGGGAAACCCTTCGCGGTGGTCGTCAACA
This sequence comes from Candidatus Latescibacterota bacterium, assembly GCA_022827835.1. Taxonomy (GTDB): domain Bacteria; phylum Latescibacterota; class UBA2968; order UBA8231; family UBA8231. Next base: position 79,341 of record JAJEIO010000061.1, on the reverse strand, counting down.
TTGAAGGTGAAATAATCGCCGCGTAACCCTAGGATCATTTTCAAGCGCGGGGTGAGGGCAAGTTCCTCTTGGACCCACAGGAACAGGTTGCGCTCCACCACATCGGCATTGACCAGCGACGCTAGGCGTTGGCGGTCGGGGCTTTTCCACAAACCCACGGCCGCATTATCAGCGCGCAGGCCGCCCCCTATCGAGGTATGAGCCAAGTACGGGCCCCACTTGTGGAAGAAGGAATACCGGCTGTTGATCCCGGTAACTTGGCGATCATCGGTCTGTTCGATGGTGTCGCCGCGCTCGGGGTCGTCGAGGAAGAAGGTGAAGTTGGAAAACAGCTTAAACTGATAGCTAACCAAGTAGGCTTGGAGATCAAAGGTGCTCGTGCCGGCCTCTTCAACGTGGAAATTGACGTGGAAATCTTGGCGGCCGGTGGTGCCTCCTTCCAGATCATCAATAGCACCCCAGCGGTCAATGAGGCCCTGTTCTACGGCCCGTTGTGGGATCTGCCCAGAGGCGTCCCAAGCCGAACTAAACCCGCTGGTGGTCAAGGTAAGGGTGGAGCGGTCGGAGAGGTGGTTGTGGTACTTGCCGAAGAGATTGAGGCGTTGCAGGCCCTGAGGCCGCTTGACCGGGCCATTGGTGCGGTAGTACTTGCCCGCGAAATAGGCACTTTGCTCGGTATCGGCCAGCGGAATCTGATAGAGCATGGTGTACTCGGCCGTATTGAACCCACCCCCTTCGAGTTGAATAACGTTGCCGTCGAGGTGGTCGCGGGTGCGATAGGCGACGGCCCCGGCCGTAGCCAGATTGCCGAATTCGGCAAAGTACGGCCCTTTCTTGACGTCCAGTTGCTCGACGACTTCGGGAATGAGGAAGTGCAGGTCGGCGTAGCCTTGCCCATGGCCGTGGGAGACCATATTCACGGGCACCCCATCCACCGAGATGGCCACATCCGTGCCGTGGTCAGCGTCAAAACCGCGCAGAAAAATCTGTTCGGCTTTGCCGCCGCCAGCGTGTTGGGCGATGATGAGGCCGGGTGCCAGTTGCAGCATCTGATGGGCCGTGCGGCTGGGTCGGGTTTGCAGGTCGAATTGGCGCACCGCCCGCGAGGAGGCCGCAGAAAAGGCCCGGTCGGCTTGGATCAGCATTTCGCCCATGTGTACGGGGCTGGGAGTCAGGGCCGCGGTCAAGCGAGCTTGCTCGCCAGAGACCACCTGCAAGGTCTCGGTACGGGTGGCATAACCAATCATACTAATTTCCACTTGGTGGGTGCCCGCAGGCACGGCCGGCAATACGAACTGACCTTCCAAATCCGTGACCGCCCCCAGCAGGGTATCGACGAGGCGAATGTTGGCCCCGGGCAGTGGTTCGCCGGAGACCGCGTCGGTTATCTTGCCACTTAGCTGAGCCGCTGGCTGGGCTGTTACAGGATAGACGACTAGCAAAGTCGCTAGAATCGACAGATAGACCATAATGCGCATTATCTATTTCTCCTTATCGGATTTATCGGGAGATAACGACCATCAGGCCGCTCATATTTCTGTGGATAGCCTAACGGGACCGCCTTAAACGCAAAAATCGTCATTACCAGAACAAAAATCAAACGGACGAGCGGCGTTGCACCGAATGGAGTCCAACTTAGTTTGACGCTGGGCGTCGTCGTCGAAAAGCGGTTGCCGCAGCCTTGAGGGTTATCTATCGCGCAGCAAGAACACGCGGTCGGTATTGAAGTAATCGCCGACCCGCTCGTCGCGGTACGCACCACCGGCGATCAGCAGGCGGCCGTTGACAACAGCAGCCGCAGCCCAGCTAACCGGCGAGGGCAAGTCGGGGGCGCGATGCCACTGGTCGGTAGCCGGTGTATAGGCAAAACTCGCCGTCTGGCCGCTTTTGGCCCCTCGTCCGCCCATGACCCAGACGCTGCCGTTGAAGGCCGTACACAGCGGAGCGCCGGGAGGCCGCGACGGATGCTCGATCTGGCTCCAGCTATCCTGCTCGGGGTCATAGACGAACAGACCTGGGCACTGAGACGCGGGACCGGCGGCAATGTAGATCTTGCCGTCCAGAACGCAGCCGCTCGCCTGAAACACCGGGCCGGGCGCAGGGGCATCAACCCGCCAACTCGTCTCCCCGGCTCCGATGCTCAGTACTTCTGTCGTCGGGCTTTCGTCGTCGGCACCGCCCACGGCGTACAACCGGTCGTTGACCGTGAGGGCCACCACTTGCCCTGCTTTGCGCGGTAGCGGCGGACCGAGGCGATAACTCCGCGTGCGGGGATCAAAAATTTCGACGGTCTCCGTCGCCCGCGTCCCTCTGCCCGCGCGGAAGAGGCCCCCCAAGAGCCATAGCTCGTCGTCAAGAGCGGCAATGCCGGAATAAGCCTTGCCCGGTTCCAACATGGGCGGCTCCACGCGCCACGTGCCCGAAGGGATGTGATAGGACCACACGTGGTCGAGGTTTACCCACTCCGCCGCGGGCCAGCCGAAGAAGGTCTTGCCCCCGGCGGTGTACAGACGGTCGCCGATGCGAGCAAAAATGTGGTCGTGATTACCCGCTGGCATCTTCGGCTGCTCGTCCCAGTGCTCGTGCCAAGGTTGCTCAAGGTCGGCGAGACGCTCAACCCGCCCCGCCCTCAACACCCAAAGACTACCAGACCGAGCGTGCAGCAGCGCCTGCACCGGACCATCCCCGCTCTTCTGAATCTCCCGCCAAGTCGGCGGACCATCGACATTCACAGTCAGTTCGCGCAAGCTGCCATCGGCAAAGCCGACTACGACCTGAGCGCCGCCGCGCGCAATCGCGGTGATGCGGGAATCAACGGGGTTGGCAAAGGAGCGATGAGGCCCAGGCGAGCGGGGATCGACGCGCAGGACAGAGGCCTCCAAGGCCACCCACACGAAGCCAGCGTCGTCGGTGACAGCCCCCTGCCAAGAGCCAGCAAGTTGATTCGCGGGCAGGTCGAGTAGCTGCCAGCTATGGGGACGTTGGTCCGTTAGGACGGCGACATCCCGCCGCTGGCCATCGTCAGCAATAGCCCACACATTGCCGAAAGGATCGTCGCACACTGGCGTGATCTTCCACCCGGTTGGGGCGATCGGCGCGGCCTCAAACATGGCATCACCCCGACGCACAGCACCGCACCCGGCACACCAAACATCGCCCCACCGCGTCGCCAGCAACGGTCCCGGCGACCCTTGGAGCAGGAAGGAAGGCGTCCGAGAAACCGGCTCGCCCCCCTGACTCGGGTAGCGCAGAACCTCGTCGTCGCGGGCTATCCACAAGTCCCCGTCGGGAGCAATTTGCAGACCTTGGACGCGCCCTTCGGCGACGACCTCCCAAGTGTCGGCTTCATCAGAGGCGTTGCGGGCGACAATCCCCTCAGAGCCGAGGACGGCGACATAGGCTCGTCCGTCGCGGTCTTCGAGGAGCAGACTCGGCCCGTCGGGCAAAGTATCAGCCGCGGTAAGTCCGGCGGAAATGACCATGAGGCAACCTATTCGATAGAGGGATCGGAGTGAAATGAAATTAAGCAGCATTGTGGCCAGCTTTCTTCGTTTGCAGAGTACATCTTCTGTCGTTTCAATACTCAGAGGTTGCAATAATAGATATCTGCCCAGAGACGGTCAATCTCGACGATAATTGCATAAGACGAGCTTTTTCGTTCTATTGACCCAATGAGTTCCATTCAACATTAGCTCGGTAACTTCGCACCGATACCCGTGTCTAAAGTCTGTCCCTCTTCTTATGGCGAGACCATTATGACCAGTACCCTGACCAATCAACAGATCGCCGATTACCGCACAAACGGCTACCTCATCATCCGCGATGTCGTTTCCTCACAGGAGACCTCCGAGCTGCGCAGGATCGTCCAGCGGATGGCCCGTGCAGGAGCGTACCCATCCTCTCTGAAATACCCCACGCCCGGCAAGTACACCATCAGCGGCAACCGGATCGCCGAGCCCGGATTGTCTCCCATTGCCGAACACCCTGCGGTCGTCGATGCGGTCGAAACCATACTCGGGCAACCCGCTCATCTAACCGCGTACGTCGCCTATCTGCGCTCCCCAGGCGACAAAGGCGGCGGCGCTCACTGCGACTACAAGCGATGGCGTCCGGTAGGTTCCTCCATGCGTTGGCTCTTCGCCATCATCCCGCTAAACGACTTCAACCGCGAATACGGCCCACTGCTCGTCTCGCCCGGATCGCACAAACTCGCGCAAGTCATCGACCCAGATGCGCACATTTTGGACCTCACGCGCCCCGATCCCGAGCAACTGCCCGACTTCGTCGATCCCGAGCTAAAAGCCGGCGACCTGCTGCTGATGGATATGCATACTTGGCACAAGGCACCGGGAGGGACCACCTCTGACGACCGCGTTGGGATTTTCAACAAGTACTGCGCCGTCAACGCGCCGCCCGCCGCCGGCTACTATCCATACAACCGCACCGCCTACGACGCGCTAAGCGACGCTGGCAAGCGGCTAATACCCCTCCACTTCGATCAACCGATCACCGATACCCGACTCCTCATCGAAGCGACATCCGGTTCAGAGTCGCGGTATTTTCTTACTAGTGTGGACGGCAACGGAAGCTGGGAACTGCCCGGCGGCGCAGGTTGGGAAGAAGAAAAAGTCGGCTGGGACGTCGGCGCTCGAATCGGGTCCTTGCAGTCGCTCGTCGAGAATCAGTTGGACGTCGATATCCCTTGGGCATCCTACATCGAAGATGTCGTAACCGATGGCGGCGTCTCCCGTCTCTACGGGTATGCAGACGCCGAAGTGGATCGCGGATCACTCGGCGCTGGAGACTGGTTCACGCAGGACCAGCTCCTGAACATGCTCGGCGAGTCGCACGCCATCTGCCATGCAATATCGACTTGGCACAGAGAGGATTTAATTCGGGGCAGGGGCAAGGCGGTCAGCCAGAGCCGACAGCAATTCGAATAAAGCGGTCTTACCTACCACAGAAGTAACAACGATAGGCCGCCCGCGATCGGATGCAAATCCAGTCGCGGGCGACCCTTCGTTCTATGGCTTTACCGCAGCAACATCATGCGGCGCGTGATGGCGAATGAGGCACCTTCCAAGCGGTAGATATAAACGCCGCTGGCCACCTCCCCGCCATTCCCATCCTTACCGTCCCAAGCCAGTACATGCGCCCCAGCCGCAAGATGGCCATCGGTCAGCACACGCACGATCTGGCCAGTTAAGTTGTAGATGACCAAGCGCGTAGGACCGGCCATGTTGGCGGGGATTTGGAAGGAGATTATCGTGGAGGCATTGAAGGGGTTGGGCATGTTCTGCTGCATGGCGGGCCGGGCCGCCTCGGCGTGCAACCGGTACGCTTGTCCCTCGATCACCACCAACATATCCAGACCCAACCCAACAAAAGGTGCCAACGCATCCGGGCCTGGAGCACCGAAACCGACCTCGACAATGGGCATGTCCAACCGGAACGCTGTATCAATCCACAAGGCGTCTTGACGGTAAAAAGATCGGTCGAGCCAAGTCGCCATTTCAAATTCGTCCTCCACCGCAGTAGTACCGAACCCATCTCCCACAGCCGAGTCCTCGACGCCTTCGGGCAGAGGCAAAGGCACCGACACAGTCTCTAGCCCGTCCTCGTTGCGAATGCGGCGGTCGATGGCGACAAAGGAGGTGTATTTAGTGAGCAGGTTGTAGTCCAAGCCTAGCTGTGTGATCTGGGAACGCATATCGTCGCTGTAATTGGCCTGTTCATCGTCGCTGAGTTGGTCAATGCGGTGGCGGGCCCACAAATAGCGCAGGGCCCCGTTGGTGGGCTTAGCTTGGAAGGAGGATACGTCGAATTGGGCGCTGTATGCTTGGTCACCGGTACGGCCCCCCAACAACACAGTGCCTGCGGCCGCGCCGCGCCACTTGCCAAAGACGACGATCGGCCGGTCAGCCAGCATATCAGGAATGAAGGCCGGCTCCACTTCATACGCATCAAAGCCTTCGAATCCCGCCTCTACTTGGGTGAGGATAGGGGTGCTGATATACGATTGGAAGCGGGCGGCCTCGTCGGGGGCCTGCCCCCCTTCAAGTACTACAAAAGGCTCGCCTTGGCCTGCACGGGCGAGGCCCTCGATGAGGAAGCGGTTGACCGACGAGCCAATGCCAAAGGCAAATAAACTAGCTTGGCCTAAGCGCTGGCGCACCAGCTTAAAGGCGTCTGCTTCAAAGCCGACAAAACCATCGGTAATCACTGAGACGATACGGGCATATCCCTCCCCAGCCAAAGGCAGGTTGAAAGCACTGCGAAGCCCGATGAGCAACTCGGTACCGCCGCCGCCCTGTTGCCCGTCAATGAGGGCCCAAGCCTGGTCGAGATTCTCCTGAGTGGCCGGCAGCGAGCGGTCGCTCAAGACCGCTGCCGCGCCGGCAAAGAGCACGATGTTAAAACGATCCTCAGGGCGCAATTGGCCGAGCAGGTTTTTCATCAGGCTCTTTGATACTGTGAGGGGAAAGCCGTGCATGGAGCCGGACACATCGATCACAAAGATGTATTCGCGCGGCGGAATCTGACTCAGCTCTGGACGGGCAGGAGGCTGCGCCATGAGCAAAAAGAAATTCTCCTTTTCCCCCTCGTATAGCAGCAGGCCCGACTCGACCTGTTGGCCGGCTAGCTGATAGCGCAGAATGAAATCGCGATTGCCGCCAAAACCGCCTCCTGGATCCAGGGTCAGGCGCAATTCATCTGGGGTGTCCTTCTCGACAATCACTTCGTGGGTGGGGCATTCGTAGGCTTGGATGGGCAGGCCGGCGGCCAGAGTCATCTCGATAGCATAGGTGTAGTTGGGATCTTCGCCCTCGTGCAGGTGGGGAATGCGCTCTCCACCGTCTGGACCCAGAATTTCATTGACCGCCTCGGGGGAATAGCGCGGGCCAACCACGGTAGGCAGGACGAATTCGTACTGTTTTTCCGTGGGCACCAATAATTCCGTATAAGACAGACGCACGGCAATGGAGTCGCCCGGCAGGATATTGGCCACGTTCATCTTGAAAACGTTTGGACGCTCCTGCTCAAGAAGGGAAGCGGTCTGCCCCAGTTCGCGCGCCTCTTCGTATTCCCGCCGGGCCTGCTCGCGCTCGCGGATTTCGGCGATGATTTCGCGGTCGCCGGTGTGCATCACCATGCCGTACACCGCGGCTCGGGTCGAGGCCGGGAATATGTAAATAGCTTCGAGCGGTCGGGTGCCTTCGTTGCGGTACACCTGCTCAATGGTCACGTCGGCGATGACCCCGGCAATGTGGACCTGGGCGGCCACCGACTTGAGCGGCAGTTGATCCACGGACGGATCGTCGGTATCGACGAAGAAGAAAGGAGCTAGGGTCCTGTCAGCAGTGGATGAACCTTGTTGGGCCGAAACAGCTACGGCTCCCAGCAAGAAGACCAATGCCGTGAAGCTACAGCACACTTTCATTGGGACACCTCTCTGGAATGAGTAGTACTCAAGTGGGCGAGGCTAAATAAGTGGTCATTTAGGGTCAAGGCGCTCGATGCGCCCTTCCTGAAAGTCCACTTCTAACCAAGGATCGGCCGTGTCGCGGCGGAACTGGTAGAGTTGGGCGCGCATCTGAGCGGCCAACTCCTGCAAATGGGGGTCGGCGATCCGATTGACGCTTTCGGTGGGATCGACCTCTATGTCGTATAGCTCCTCGGGCTCCCGCGTAATCACGTGGCGGGTGGGACGCTCGCCCATGGAGGGAATTGCATCGCGCCTCACCGCCGTCCATGTAGTCGAGCGGAATAGATCCGTGGGTAACATAGTGGTGAGACCAGCGGCCAAATTGCGCACGAATTTGTAGCGCCGTCCGCGCAGCACCCGGTAGGGATTGTAATCGACCACCTCGTGAAAGCAGTGCGAAAAGAACGTGTATTCCCAATCGGGGACGGACGGGTCGGCTAAGCCCGGCAGGAGGGAACGACCCGGCAAGTCCTCGGGCGCGGGAACTCCGCACCAGTCGTGCAAAGTCGGACGAATATCGGTCCAATTGATGAGCGACTGACTACGGGTGCCGGGGGCAGTGATGCCCGGTGCCCGCAGGATAAAGGGACAGTGGTGACCGCTGTCGAAGAAGGATGCCTTGGCCCCGGGGAAGGGCATGGCGTGGTCGGTAGTGACGATGACCAAGGTCTCGTCGGCCCGGCCCGACTCCTCCAGCGCATCAAGCAAACAGCCCACGCCAAAGTCGAAGCGGGAGACCGCCTGATAGTACTCGGCGAGATCAGCTCGCACGTCGGGCACATCGGGCAAATAGGACGGCACTACCACGTCGTCGGGGCTATACTGGATTTCCGGCACATCGGGGTAGGGGCGTTCATTGCCAAAACCCCGACCCGCGCGGTGGGGATCGGTAAACCCCACGTGCATGTAGAACGGCTGATCGGGATGAGCGGCCCAAAAGTCGCGCGCGGCGCGGGCCAGTTCGACGCCATTTCTGGCATTGACTTCAGGCTCAAAGTCAAACGGATACACGCTGGGCGGTTCTACGTGCTTTTTGCCGATGCAAGCCGTGGCATAGCCATGCGCCTTCAGGCTGGAAAGTGTGGAGGTAATGTGGGGGTGCGTGGAGAAGCCGTGGATACCGTGGCAGTGGCCGTACTGGCCGTGGGTGTGGCTGTGGTATCCAGTGAGGATGCAGGCACGGCTGACCGCGCACGAAGGGCTGGTGCAGAAGGCTTGCTCGAAGACTGCGCCTTCGCGAGCAAACGCGTCAATGCGGGGCGTACGGACGACGCTATTGCCGTAGCAATCGGCGATGCGGCTCCAATCGTCGGCGATGAGGAATAGGACATTGCGTTGAGCGGTCATAAGCAATCAGGCCGAGGTGCCCTTGTGCCGCTCGCCGTACGGGATTTCGCACGCCTCATCAACGCATTCAACCCTGCCAAACCGATGCCGATTGCGCGCTATAAGATCGTAGCCAGCGCGAAAGAGCTGCTTCAGTCCCGGAATGCGGTACACCCCAGTAAACAGGTGCCAAGGAGGAAGCCGGCGGTAAATCTGGTACACAGCATCCGCTCCGACATCGATCTGACCGCCAGCGTGAATGAGGCGCAGGCCGGTGTTGAAGTCAGACCTGGAGAGGATGGGGAACCGCTCTTCGATGCCGGTCGTTTGGCGCGGCAGATACTCAAAGCGGCCATTGCGGTCAAAGCGGCGAATGCGGCCGACGCTCCACAGGCAGAAGCGGCATTCGCCGTCGTACACGATTACGGGACGGGTTTCGTTCATATCTCTAAGGTTTCCTTTGTTACCATGAGTATACAACAGAAGCGCTAGTGCCAACAGACGCGTTGGGTGGGTACTGAGTTTAAGAAGCACCGGACGGGGGACGGCTCCGTGCCTGTGCGTCAACCATCCGCTGCCTAGCTCGCTGCATCTAGGGATCTGATCGCTCGTTGCGATTGCGACTGTGCATCAAGAGAGGTACCTTTGAGCAGTTATACGCCAACAGCCCAAAAATGGAACTTGCCCGTCGATGTCCAATCTTGAATGCGGCACTCGGGCGGAGTTACAGATCCTTTCAGTAAAAAGTCAATTCAAGCAAGGATTACAATGAATGACCTTGGAATTTAGGAAGGCCGTGGAAGCAGACTGTGAGTTTTGCTACCTCGTCCGAGAGCTAGCGTTCCGAGAATACGCAGAAAGGGTGAGGGGTTGGGATGAAGAACGCGAAAGAGCCAACCACCAGATGCGGTTTGCGTCACAGGATTTTCAGGTAATTCAGTCAAAAGGGCTCGACGTTGGTATTCTTTCCGCAGAAACAACACCTGATGCCCTGAAGATTTTTCAGCTCTTCATTCTTCCAGAGCATCAAGGCAAGGGCATCGGGAGTAGTTGCATGGAGCATCTGATCCAAGAGGCCACGCAGCTACGCGTTCCTCTGCAGTTGCAGGTAATCAATGGCAATGACCGAGCGCTGTCATTCTACAAAAGGTATGGATTTCAGCACGTAGGAAAGACCGACACTCACATTCAGTTGGAGAGGCCTTCTTGAAGCAGGGCCTCGCCCGGACCCCACCCGGCTGGCAAATCAACTTGCCTTCGGCAATCCTTTTGGGGTTCGCAAACCGGCGAATCCTACCTGAAATGGATTAACCCTAACAGTTACAATAGGCAACTCACAATGATTGATGATTCCTACAGTTCGGGAGCAAAGCATTACGACGCGGCATATAGCGTCAAGGAAGACTTGGTGGACAGGGACTTCTATCTCGATCTAGCCAATGAGTATGGTGGCCCGGTCCTCGAATTTGGCTGCGGTACTGGGAGAATTACCTTGCCACTGGCGCGACAAGGCGTTGATGTCACGGGGATGGATGCTTCTCATTCCATGCTGGAGGTCTTGCGCGCCAAGCTCGCCAAAGAGCCTGCAGGCGTACGACGGCGGACACGAGTCGTAGAGGGAGATTTTCGCACCCATTATCTGGACGATCAATTTTCCTTGGTAGTAATTCCATTCAGACCCATGCAGCACATGTACACCACGGAAGATCAACTGGCGGCCCTGCAAAACGCGGGAAGACACTTGGCAGATGGTGGCATCCTCGCGTTTGACGTATTCAATCCCAATTTCGCCAAAATTCTAACGGGCGTCGGCGAAGAATACTTGGACCTGGAGTGGCCCACACAAGATGGGACGGATCGGATGATCCGACGGTACTTTGTAAAGGACGAGATTGACCTAATCAATCTAAACTTCTCGGGCAGGTTCATCTTCCGATTGTGTGAGGGTGATAAAGTTCTGTCTGAGGAAGCGCAGCCGTTGAAGATGAGCTTCTATACCTATCCTCACCTTAAACTTCTTTTTTACGCTGCTGGTCTTGAGAGCGTAGAAGAATTCGGATCCTTTGACCGGCAACCAATCGGGCCCGAGGCACCCGAAATGATATTCCTGCTAAAGCGTCGGCAATAGTCTTTTCGCGCCTTGGCCTTCGGCAGTCCGCTGCACTAGGTTCGCAAACCGGAAGACGTTATCTGACCTGGAATGATGTTTAGACAAAACGCAGGAGAACTCTTGCCGGAGACTGGAAGCAACTACTATAGCCGCTGGTGGGCGCTGATCTACGACCGATGGAACGAGGCCGGCGGGCGCTCTAAACAGCATAAACGCGAGCTGCACTTTTATCGCGAACATCTGCAAGACACGCGCGGTGCTATCCTGGAGGCCGCCTGCGGAACTGGTTCCATTATGTTGCCTTTGCTGCTGAATGGGTTTGATATCTTCGGGTTTGATGCCTCGCTACCCATGCTGAAAGTACTCAGACGCAAGGCGGCAGGATTGGGCCTTTCAGACATAGATTCGCGAATCACACAACAGGATCTCGTCGACTTCAGCTATGATCACCCGTTCGAAGCAGTGCTCATACCTGCCAGTTCCATCATGATGCTATCGACGCAGCAGAACCAGATCACCTGTCTGCGGCGAGTCCATGACTGTCTGCAGCCGGGTGGACGTCTGCTCCTAAACTTCTACATTCCCTCCTACACAGAAGACTTGCTCCTTCACCAAGACGCCCCACCAGCAGAGGAAGAATTCGGCAAGTTCGATCATCCCGAGACGGGGAGACCGATTGAGGTTTCTCATACGAAAATTTGTGATCTGACAATGCAGACGGAGACCTACACGTGGATCTTCAGGTATGATGGAGAGACGGTCCAAGTGCCCATGCAGGCTCGATGGATCCACAAGGAGGAATTCCAGTTGCTGCTACGCCTAGGTGGATTTGACCAGTGGGAGCTATACGGGAGCTATGACGGCAAGCCGTACGTGGGTTCCGAGCACATGGATGATACCTACTGGATGGTGACCAAGTGACATAATCTCTCGACTGGGCAGACCCTAGACTGAGTCATCCTTTTTTCCGGGGCTGGAACATCCTATTTTTGAGCACACTACCCACTCCTAAACAAACCGAGACTGCCATGCAACGCCTCACTGACGACATGAGGCGCGACTGGGTGGAAAAGGGCTATCTCCTGCTCAAGGGTGCCCTCACCCGCGACCAAGTCGCAAACTATCTATCCGCTACCGACGAGGTGGTCGCCAAATACCGCGAGACCCATCCCGAGGCCCGCGAGCAGGACGCCCTCAACATCATCCAGACAGTCGAGCGGTCCCCGAATTTCGATTCGCTGATCGACCATCCTAGCACCTTCGGCGTCATCGTCGATCTGATAGGCCCCTATCTCCAGATCATGGGCACGGTGATCTACGTCCGCTATCCCAGTGGGGACATGCCCTTCGGCTGGCACACCGATGGAGGTGCCTCATTGCGCGAGTTCCGCGTCGCGCCAGACAGCCGCCCGCTCAACTTCAAGATCCAGTATTTCCTGACCGACATCCCCAAAGATAACCGGGCCAACTTCTGCTTCGTGCCCGGCAGCCATCGCCGAGACTTTCCCGAGGAGGGTTTTGCCAAGGAAGCATGGCCGGAGGACGGCGTCCAGCTAGTCGCCGAAGCCGGCGACGCCGTCATCTTCACCTACGGCCTGTGGCACGGCGTGGCTCCGAATGAGGGCGAAAACATCCGGCGCAGCGTTACCTTTCGCTACGGGCAGCTATGGTCGCGGCCGTGGGACTACGAGAAAGCACCGCCCGAAGTACTAGCGCGCATGACACCGCGCCAGCGACGCCTGATGGGCGACATCGGCCCTAATAGCGCGCCCGGCGCGTACTACGCACCCGAAGACCAGTTCGATATCATCCTCGACGGCATCGAACAGCCGCCGAAATGAGCATTTCATCTAACAAGCTTCCACTTAGAGTGCAGACAACGCGGTTGGCCACCTTCGAGCGCGAACGTCACACCTGGCCGATCTCCCTGCGCCGAAAGTACTCGGCGGATTCGGGGCGAACTTGGGTCTTCACGGACGGTGGCGGTGATGGAAGATTCTCGGCTGTCATTGTGCGTCCGGGAACCGAAGAGCACCGGATAGCAGGACGGAGCGAATCACAGTCCAACAGCGTGGTTGCTGAACTCGATGGCGTCGTATTGGGCCTAGAGAATTGCCTACCGAGTGAGAGAATCACTATCGTGTCGGACTACCTGTGGACAGCATATTACATCAATGGCTGGCGCCGCATGCACCACCCTCGGCTGTGTGAAGGGGTTTTACAGGCGAGGACTCGTCTCGAAAAGCTACGGAGTGCCGTGTTCGTGCATTACGGGCTGGAAACCGGGGGCGAATGTGCCTTCAGACGATGGAACACTGTCGCTCATGGCCTGTGTCAAAAGGACATGGTCGGGACCAACTCGCGTACGCGTTGCGAAATCGCTTAACATCGTGCCCCGGCTCTATACCATCGGGGCACTAGTGCTACAACTCACCGAGCCCACATGGACAATCGCTGGAACGACATCGCCACTGCCGTTTACGGTCTCACTAATCTGCGGCTGATTGAATCGCGAGCGCATTTCAGCACTCACTTCTTCATAGAATCGTCTCAGGGGCAATTCGTCCTATCCTGCTCTCCGTTCCAAGCAGACAGAATGGTAAAGAGCTATCAGTTCCAGCTAATGGAAGTCCTCAAAAACAACGGCTTTAGACAAGTTTCATTGCCGATTCAGACACTAGATGGAAGGTACTGCTACTGGGGAGGGGAAGACTGGTGGGTGTTGAGCCCCTACATGCCATCCGACGAGCATCCTCCGTGGGACTCCCGTGATCTGATTACTGCGGCAGCCCAGACGCTAGCGGCGCTTCATTCGGCAGGTCGCAAATACGGGGATGAACTCCGAGCCGAATCAGCAAGAGAGGACTTGGGTTGGTACTACGTACCTTCGACCAGATGGGCTGAATTGTCGCCAAAAATAGCTGGAGCTTTCCATTGGAACGAGCTAAGCGAGGATGACACAGCATTCCTTCAATCTCAACTCCACTTCATACAATCCAACGCCCCCGCTATAAAGTCACTATGCGACGAGTGGGGAATGCTGTCGATCACGCACCAAGACTACCGCCCTGCTAATTTGCGAATATGGGAGTCGAAGATCGCCACAGTGTGGGACTTCGACATGGCCGTCATTGACTACTCGCTCTACGATGTGGCATTCGCATCGCTCCAATTCGGAGGTCGGGAATGTCTTTTCCCCGAAGTATCCCTAGATCTCGCCAAGCATTTTGTCGAGGCGTATATCGCGGCAACAGACAAGCCTGAACCCATTGGGAAAGATGGCGTCCTCCGGTGGTTTCTAACAGTAGCTGTGCTACGACGACTGCTATTGAACTATCACATCCCGGAGAGGATGGAGTTGCTGCGAAAAATTGCGGGTTGGGATTGGCTGGATTGCATCGGCGCTTAACACGTCCGATCCCGCGCCTCAGTCATGCTCAATCGCGCTCGAAATACGGTGCGAGTTCGTCTTGCAATAACCTTTCGAGACTCGGCTCAATTTTCCAAAAATCGGTGAGGGCCTTGTACTGCGCTATGGCCGACCGATTTCCCAGGTTTGAGGTTTTCTCGGCGCGGATCATCAGATTCTTGGGCGTGTGTTTCGAGTCTATGAATTGGACCACATCTGTGCGGTAGCCCAAAATGCGCAGTATTTGTGCGCGACAGGCATCCGTTAGGATATCGGCGGTTCTCTGCTTTAAAATGCCGTGTTTCAGCACCGGCTCAAACGGAGAAGCTTCAATCTGGGGACGCAATTCGTGCTGGCAGCAAGGGGCCGCGAGAATGATGGGGCTCTGCCAGACTACTCCCTGTGCAATCGCCTCATCGGTCGCAGTGTCGCACGCGTGTAGACTCAGGACGATATCCGGAGCGACCTCAGCCGCATAATCGGCGATCCGGGCTTGGAAAAACTCCAACCCGCTCCAGCCCAGAGAATCGCACAACTCGTTGCATTGCTCAATGAGTTCGACTTCTCTATCAATCCCAATGACTCGGACCGATACGCCCTGAATGTGATGCAGATAGTGGTACCCGGCAAAGGTCAGATAGGCATTCCCACAGCCGCAATCGACAATCGTCAGTTCTCGGCCGGCGAGACCACTCCTCGCAATGGCCTGACTCATGAGCCTGATAAACTCGTTGATCTGGCGGAATTTGTTCTGCATGGTGGGCTTTACTTCGCCAGACGAATCCATGATGCCAATGCCCTGGAGAAATCGATCTGGAGTATCCCGGGGAATCGGATAACCTTTGACGCGGTTGTGTGCCAGATGTGGCCGCGGTTCAGTTCGGGAAGGTCTAGCTTTTGTGAGTAGCACTTTCCCCTTTTTGGTGATGCGTATATGGAGGTCGCCGCTCGTCGTCTGCACGTGGATGAGGCGGAACGGCATGGAGAGCAAGGCTTCGAGTCTCTGGGGAAACTCTGCGCCGCTGTAGTTCTTGGTTATTCCCTTTTTGCTTTCGTAGTAGATAAATTGGTAGTGCCTTTCACCTCTCAACTCGACAGGACGTACCACAGCCTTAATCCAAGGGATGGACTCGCCTCGAATCCCGCCACTCATAGTGAGTCTGAGGAATGTTTCCCCGCAGGAAACAGCTTCTCTTATCATCGCCTTGTAATCTTTGGCGCGTCCAGCAGTCTCGGTGGCCATAGTTCCGCAATTCCCAATGCAGGTGAAATAATGCCACAAATTATGCCAAATGGGGACTTTATCAAGTGCTGGCTAGGCCGCTCAATGCGCCGTTGATCCAAGGGGCCGCGCCATCGGCTCAATACCCGCTAGTTCTAGAGCTTGACACCTGCCAGATTATATCAAACACTAGAGCACCTATTTTCCGCAAATCGGAGCCGCCCATGACATCCAACCCCGCTACCGTCCGACGACGCGAGCACGCGCGCTACGGGGCCGCGTCCCAGCAGGAATTCGACGGACCGCTGCCCCAGCCCTTTCCCCGCGAGATCGGCCCGCGAGCCATGGAGTATCTAGCCGAGGTAGTCGATTCCGGTCTCACCTGCGACATGGTGGGCCGGTTCGAGCAAGCCTTCGCCGAGGCCCACGGCGTCGCGCACTGCATCGCCACTCCGGGCTGCACGCCAGCCCTAGCCGTGCTGGCCGCAGCCTTCGGCTTCGAACCCGGCGACGAAATCGTAGTCAGCTCGGTCAGCGACTACGGCACTGTGCAGGGCCTGATCAGCGCTGGCTACATCCCCGTATTCGCCGACGCCGCACCCGGCACAATCAACGTCAATGCTGAGACCATTGAGGCGTGCATTTCCGGGCGCACGCGGGCGATCCTCGTCGTACATCTGACCGGCCTGATCTGCGACATGGACGCCATCAACGAAGTCGCCGCACGCCACGGCCTAGTAGTTTATGAGGACGCCTGCCAAGCAGTCTTTGGCCGCTACAAGGGCCGCTACGCTGGCACCCTATCGACAGCGGGTGCCTTTTCCTTCGACGCAGAGAAAACCATGGGCTCCGACGTGGGCGGCTGCATCCTCACCAACGACGACGACCTCGCCGAGCGGGCGCGCTTCGTCGGCCAGAGTCGCGGCGGAGAGATGGTCGAACACTTCGGCCGCGTACACACGGTCAACGGCTTTGCCCATCGCATGACCCAGTCCACCGCGGCGATCTGCTTGGCCCAGCTAGAGATTATCCAGCCGCAGGTGGAGAAGCGCGATCGCATGATCCGTCTACTAAGCACCCTCCTCGATGAAATCCCAGGCGTCTCGGCGTTGCCGATCCCACCGGAGACCGAGGTTTATTCCTGCTGGATGGCAGGATTCACTATCGACCTAGAGCAGTTCCGATGTGACGCAGAGGAATTCGGATCACAGGTAGCAGCCGCTGGCATCTTAGGAGCGAGTCAAGCGCGCTACTATCTGCTGCCAGCGGCCCTGCCCTACCTCACGGAAGCGGCCGAGAAAAAACGTTTCCCGTATTCGCAGCCCCCAGCGTCGCGCACCTACCACTACGACGCAGCCTGCTGTCCAAACGCACACGAGCTGCTGGAGCGCTTCATCCGCTGGAGCACCTTCTGCGATAAGTACGAGCCCCACCACTGCGAGCAGGTGGCCGCGATTGTGCGCCGCGTTGCCGACGAGTACCGGCTATGACAGAGAACGCGCTACAACTCGCCGCCCGTTACTACCGGGCCTTGCCGATTGACCGTCCCGGATACGAACAGGTCACCCTGTCGTTGCCAGTGGACAAGACAGCCCTAGTGGGCATGCACTGCTGGAACATCGGCTGCCCCGACGGGCCGCCCGTGGACGTCAACTACTGCGTCGGCATGGGTTGGCCCCAGTCAGCAGAGGAGGCCGGGCGCATCATGGCCGAGGTCATCCGCCCGGCCATGGACGCAGCCCGCGAGATTGGGATGCCAGTCTGCCACGTCGAGACGGACTGGATGGACCACCAGTATCCCCACATCGAGTCGCGGCGCTCGGGAGAGTCGGGATCCGTGCACCCACGCCAACAGGAGATGCTCGAACGAGCCCACGGCGTCGGCTACATGGAGCGCTCGCCGCTAGCGCAGATGCAGCGCGCCGAAATCGTCTCCCCGGTCGGAGACGAACCTCTCTTTTTCTACTCCGACGTGCTGGACGAATACCTGCGCAGTCGCGGCGTGGATACACTCATCTACATGGGGTTCGCAGCCGACATGTGCCTGCTCGGTGCCGAGGGCGGAGCGCGGCCCATGCTGGCGCGCGGCTATCGCTGCGTGGTGATCCGCGATGCGACCGTTGGGGTGGAGACGCCAGAATCGTTCCCGCAGCGGTTATCGACCAACTACGCCCTCCACATCTTCGAGTGGACCTTGGGCTTCGGCTGCACCTTCGCGCAATTCCAACAAGCCATCGATCAAATGAGAGGTGAACAGCCATGAGCTTGAGCATCTGTCCGTGGAAGTACGGCAAGCGCTGGGTTTACTCCATCACCTACGACGAAGCCCTAGCCGACCTGCACCGCTTCGCCGTCCCCATGCACGAAGAGTACGCCATCCCCGGCCACGTGGAACTGCTCGTCGGCCAGATGGGCGAGATCCGCAAAGCCGGCAACTCCAGCTACAACGGCTATCGCCACATGAACGCGGCCGAGTTGCGCGACCTGCTCGCCCGCGGCTGGGGCGTGGGCAACCACTCGTGGACCCACGAAATCATCACGCCGGAAATGGTGGACCAGGAAATCGGCCACGCCAAGCAAGTGCTGGAAGAAGCCCTCGGCGAGTCGATAATCCTCTACTGCTCGCCCGGTAACAACACAAATATGGCCGACCACGTCCTCGCAGCCTGCCGCCGCTACGGCTACTTAGGTGCCATGAGCCTGACGGACGCCCTCAACCGGCCCGAAGACGAGCTGTTCTGGATCAACCGCACAGCGCTGCACGACCACTACTACGAGCCGTTCTACAGCGCCTACGACCCGTACCGCAACATCCGCCAAGCCCAAGCCGTACAGGGCTGGCTCATCGACTACTGCCATTGTCCGCTGGAAACAGCCGTGCATCCGAACAAGGACTGCTCCGAGGCCCAGCTACGGCAGCGATTTGAGACAGTGCTGTCCGAGGGGGGCGATGCGGTCTGGTGCGCAGTGCCCGAGGAGGCACTCAGCTACCATCTGATGCGGCGTCACGCCCAGATCGAAACCATGGACGGCAATGACGAAACTCAGCGCTTTCACATCGGCCTGCCGGAGTTGCCTGATCAGGTGCCGTACCGCACCCTGACGCTGGAGGCCAGCGTGCCAGCGGCTTGGTGCCGCGACCCCCGAGTAGTAGTAGACGGACAGGAACTGGCGACGGAAGTCGTGCGACCCAGCGTGCTGCGAGTGACGACGCCGGTGCGCGACGGAACTCAGGTCGAGGTTCGGGCTACGCCGCGCCCTTGACAGATTTCTCTACTCTCCCGGGCGCACCTGCGCCAACCATCCACCGCGTAGTCCACTGCATATAAGGATCTGACC
Source organism: Candidatus Latescibacterota bacterium (assembly GCA_022827835.1). Taxonomy (GTDB): domain Bacteria; phylum Latescibacterota; class UBA2968; order UBA8231; family UBA8231. The sequence continues at coordinate 60,449 of JAJEIO010000061.1, read as the reverse complement.
GCTCGTTGCGATTGCGACTGTGCTACCAAGAGACGTACCTTCACTTTCTAATAACATAACATCGTTATCCGAACTAACTATTCGGATATAAGCAGTTAACTGAAAGCAGCAAAAAGAAAGGGATTCAGAATGGGTTATCCCGCAATTGACCAACCGGCCCCCGCGATTGAGGTCAGTGAATGGATTAGCGGTACGCCAGAAAAGGAAAATGGATTTTCTGGCAAGAATGTAATCCTTGAGTTCTGGGGCACTCATTGTGGACCGTGTATCGCCGCCATTCCCCATCTCAATGAACTCGTCGCCACGTATGGCAGTAAGGACACCCTTTTTGTCTCGTTGACCCGTGAAGAGCCCCACATCATAGAACGCTTCTTGGAAAAAAGGCCGATAAAGGGCGGGGTCGCCACAGATCGAGAGGGCACGACGTTCGATGCCTATGGCATACGAAGTATCCCTCATACCTTTCTCATAGACTCACAAGGCCTACTTCGTTGGCACGGTCATCCAAATTTTTTTACTGCGGAATTGTTAGAGGAGTTTCTCCAGACGGACAACGTGCCCAAAGTAGCCGAACCAACCACTTCTTCAGAAACCGTGCCGGCGGTCACTCCAGACACCCTGTTTTTTCTAAAAATTGATCGAAATGCGTCAGATCGTGGAGAAGCCAGTTTGGGTATTGGCGACGAGCAATTCGAGGCAGAATTTTACGGGTTTCGAGTAGTCGATGTGATTTGCTCGCTATTGGATATTCCCCGCTCCCGGATACGGATTGAAGGGAAAGATCCAGAAGAGCTGTTGGACATTGAGTTGCGTTCTTTCCATCCCCTGAAAGTAAAGGCGGCAAGAGAAAGAGCGGTGGACGTGCTGTGCGATATGTTTGGCATCGCGATTTGTCGCGTTGTGGAACAAAAGGAAGGATGGACGCTAACCTGTTCTAGCCCTCAATTGACGGATATGTCTGACTTGGGCGGCGGCATGTCCACGGGCGGGTTCAATAATAAGTTTACCGGCTCCAATCTCACGATAGATCAGCTTGCCGATTACCTTGAGAGTTCGATGAAGTGCATATTTTTCAACGAAACACACTTGGCAGGGAAATATGACTTTGTATTGCCGGTTAGAGCCTTTGATCAGACACGGCGAGCTTTAGAAGAGGAGTACGGCATCAAAGTCGAGTCGGCGGTACGCGAAGTAGAAATAGTGATTCTGCGCATGGCGGATGCCGCTATCAGGGCTTCCTGACTAGTAGAACTCGTGTCAGACGATTTTGATTTTGGCGGAGGCGTCCCCCCGTGGGGCCGCAGCGCAGCCGAATACGAGGCGTTCTTCGCGTTATCTGACGTTCCGCCATCTGCGCGCATATTGGACTGCGGGGGTGGACCGTCGTCGTTCGCTGCGGAATGGAGTAGAAATGGACGATACGTTGTCGCCGCTGACCCCATGTATAGGTTTTCTGCCAGGGATTTTCTAGCCGACTTCGATCTCACAGCGGCACAGATGCTCGCGGGAATGCAAAAGGCGCGGGACCGGTTCGAGTGGGATTACTACGGCAGCCCAGAAGATGTCGTCCAACGCCGGCGAGCCGTCCTCACCGCCTTCATTGCCGATTTTCAGTCGGCGACTCGGAGTGGTCGCTACGTATCTGCCTGCCTACCGGAATTGCCTTTCCTGTCGAAATCCTTCGATCTTGTGCTTTGCTCTCATCTACTATTTCTCTACTCTGCCGAATTCGACGCAGAAACCCACATCTCCTTCCTGCGGGAATTGCTTCGCGTAGGTCGAGAGGTTCGCGTATTTCCATTGCTTGACATGGATGGTAACCCTTCCGCGCATTTGGAAGACATCATTCAGACACTGCGAGCGTCAACACGCGTTGAGCTTGTTCCACTGTCCTTCGAATTTCGGTCTGGCGATTCGAAAATGCTGCGTTTGGCGCACTAGCAGAGCAACAATTACGTGGGGCGCAGGATGGTACCACCCCGCCGGACCACGTCGAAGGAAAACTCCCGATCACCAGCGCGCAGCCGGAACCGGTCGCCCCCCTGTGCGATCCGAGCCTTCGCCGAGCGGCTGCAAAAGGCGAGGACGAGAACGTCGTCATCCGTGCCCGCCACTATACGCGTTGACGCCTCAGCAGCACCCGGGAGGAAACTGACGAGGCTACCGGCAGCCAGTCCAGAAGGCGCAAAGGGCACCTCTTCCGTCCGCAGTTGAAGACCCTTTCCAAACGCCGTCATCACCTCCACCACGCGCGGTCCAGCACCAAGACGGGCGCGTGCCTTACTCAGACCTCGCAGGTCCACCGGATTCAGCTTATAAGCCAACTCACCACCACCCATCTCCGGTCCTAAGCCCCTAGCAAGATCTACGGTCAGCCGCCGACGCCCCGGACAGCGGAGGTCAATGAGAGCTATATCGCAGTCTGCGGAAACGCCGGGCGTCTGCACGGCACCGCCGAAGGCGAGGGTGGAGTGAGGCCACACGTAAAAGGTGCGCGGTTCCTGCCGCGAGGCGAGTCCCTGCGAGTCGCGACCCACCTCGCCGAAGGTGGCGGGATCGTCGATACGCCGAGCCTCGCCATCGACAGCGACCTCCATCCACGGCTTGCCCGCACGCCGGTTAAAGCCACCCCATCCGATCTCAACCTCATGCCAAACCCCAGCGTCCACTCTACTCGGTGCATACACGGTAACTTCGTGGCCGTTCTGATTCTGTACGCTGAAGCGCATCCTACCGTCCGCTTCGACGACGAGAGCAAAGGTGTTGACCCTCGTCCCACCGATCCCGCCGACGCCATTCCCCGTATTGAACAACACCCAAGGACCATCCTCGTCCCCCCGCAATCGAAAGCGCAAGCGCAGACGTCCTCCATTGGAACAGAACCAAGGCCGGGCCTCGTACTGCAAGGCGTCGCCACCACTCAGCCGGACGATGCCATCGACGATCCGGAGACCGCGCGGCCGACGTCGCAACGCCACGAGAACAACCGGGTGTTCCCCGGTCAACAGCCAGTATTCCTGCTCAGTGCGCCGAGCGGAGACGCGCAACCGCTGCCAATCCTGCGTGCTCTCCAAACCGCCCGGCACGGCGACGATCTCGTTCTGGCCGTCCACGCAGGGCAGGCTGCCGCAACTCACCGGCTGGGCCTCGGCCGCACTGATCGCGCGCAGCACGGGATACCCCGCCCACTGCACGTGCAAGTTCATAAAGCCGTGGGCCACATCGCCATCGTACCCGCTGACGCAGAGGATCGCCGCGTCGGGTCCGTGGCTAGTGCGCATCACAGCAGAGCGACCGCCGCGCGCCGCAAAACGACGTGCCAGCGGAGTTGGCCGACGTTGCTTGGCCGCCCGGAAGTCGGGATCGTAAAAGCAGTAGGCGTAAGGCCCGTAGGAGATCATGCACTCCGCGGTCGAACCTTTGACACCGCCTCCGAAGCGGTAAATCCGGCCTAGGCGCGGGTCGGCGAGGGCAGCGTCGCGCAGCATCTCGTCGCCAGCCTCTTGGGCCAGCCGCAGGAGAGCGGGAGAGCAAGCGTTGAGTTGGGTGCCGAGCACGTTGGCGTTGGCGGGATAGTAGAGCTGGTCGGGAATCTTGCGCGGCGCTGCCCAATGGGCGCGGAACCAAGTCAGCGGCCGCCGCAGCCGAGTCGGAACCTCGCGGCCGAGATCAATCCCAGTGACATTGCACAGCGCGTCGGCAAACTGCAGGAGCCAGAGGTTCTCCCAGGGCCAGAAGGAAGGGCCGTCCACTGGCTCGCCAGCGGGCCCGCAGCCGTGGGGTAGGATGGCGGCGCGGAATCGATCAATGACCGCCTGTACCCATACCTCCGCCTTGGGGTGTTCGCCCAGCAGGTGCAGAGCAGCCACGCCAAAGTGCCCGTTGTCCACAACGGCGTGGTGCCCACCTTCCTCCGAGGAGCGTTGCTCCTCCACATCCAGCCACCAGCGCTCCAACTGCCGCACGAGACAGGCGCGGACCTGACGCTTTTCAGCCGCCGTCAACTCTCCGTCCAACAGATCGAGGGCCAAGGCAAAGGCCTGCATGTAGCGATTGGCCGTGTAGAAATGTTCCTCCACCCGGTCGTCGTGGTCCCAACCAGCCGCCGCCCGCAGCCAAGCGCGGGTCCGGTCGAGCCAGCGCCGATCGCCGGTCAACCGCCAAGCAAAGGCGTAGTTCTCGATCAAGGCCGTGGCCTGCATGGCAGTGTAGAAAGTCAAATAAAGCTGATGGTAGGGATGAGGACTGTCCGGCCGTCGCGGAATCCGCGTCCACGGCCGCTGTCCAGCATACAGTTCACAGTCGTCTAGGAGGTTGGCGAGAATGCGCCGACGCACGGGATCGGTCGGCGGCTCAAAGCGGAAGTCGGGATCGTCGAAGGGCCGCAGTAGTCGGGGCCGCTCTTGGCGGATGACCGGGAACTGGGCCTGCTTCTGGGAGTTCTCGGGCATCAGAAGTGGTCGGGCTCCCAGAAGATGACCTCTCGACGCGGAAACCATTCCTCAAGTTGGCGGACTTCCCCAGCCTCCAGCGAGATCCCTCGGGCGCAGAGGATGGGTTCTATGTCGCGGCCAGAGGACTCGCCAAACAGAAGCCGACACATCAGATCGACCGGCAGCCTACGTGCCAACCCCGCCGCTTCGGGCACGGCCTTGGCAATCAGCGCACCGAGGTCGAAAGGCAGGGCCATCATCGAGCTGTTGCCCGTGAGCCCCAGATCGGCGTCAGCAGTAGCGACTAGGGCATCGACAAAGGGGTGGCTGTGGGGGATCTCGCCGTGGATCTGCGTCACTCCAGCCGCCGCGCACTCGTCGAGCAGGTACTGCACGAGGGCATCGAGGGCCGGGCCGCTCTCGTAGGCAACTTCACACACCTCGGCTTCGTCGTCTTCGCTCTCCCAGTTGATATATCCGCTAAGTCCCGCCGACCCACGAACAACAGCGTTGGGCAGCACGCCCCGCTCGCGAGAGCGGGCGTAGTCCCAGTACGGACGCGACCGCAACAGGCTGCCGCTGCGACCGGCATTGTAGCGTTGGTAGAGCGCTACCGTCTCCTCTAAGTCGCGGCTCTCGTCAAACGGCAGTACCTCAAGTGCAGACCGCCCCGGCTGCGGCGGACGGCTCAGCCTAGCGTGAAATCCCATGAGCGGTACACAACTCCAGCCAAGACGCCGGTAGAAGCGCGCCGGGATCTCCGTGAACAGCAGACCTAAGTCGTAGCCATCGTCGCGCATGTACTCGGCCGCATGTTCCATGAGCCGCGTCGCTATGCCGCGACCCCGATAGTCGGGATGTGTGGTAACGTCGCCGATGCCGCCCATGCGGACGGGCGTGGGGCCGAGATGGACCCAGCGGTCCCAGATGCGTAGCATCGATACAATGCGGCCTTCGATGACGACGACCGGCGTCTGCGACGGGCACCAAGTCGGATCGCCTTCGATGTAGCCTCGGTAGCCGAGTTCGTCGAGTTCCGACTCGCAGATGGGGCGAATGGTTTCCATAGTATCCCCGACAGACTAATCAATCAGTTCAGCCGCCTCAACCGGATCATCCGCAACACCCAATAAGCTCCCAAGGCAGCGAACAAATGCTTGCATGTATGATCGGAGCCTGCTTTGGAGAGCTAGACGATCGCACGGGCATCAGAAGTGGTCGGGCTCCCAGAAGATGACCTCGCGGCGTGGAAACCATTCCTCAAGTTGGCGGACTTCCCCAGCCTCCAGCGAGATCCCTTGGGCGCAGAGGATGGGTTCTATGTCGCGGCCAGAGGACTCGCCAAACAGGAGCCGACACATCACATCGTCCGGCAGCCCACGGACCGACTCCACCGCTTCGGGTACAGCCTTGGCGATCAGAGAACCGAGGTCGAAGGGCAGGGCCATCATCGAGCTGTCGCCTGTGAGCTCCAGATCAGCGTCAGCAGTAGCGACTAGAGCATCGACAAAAGGGTGAGAGTAGGGGATCTCACCGTGGATCTGCGTCACCTCAGCCGCCGCGCACTCGTCAAGCAGATGCTGCACGAGGGCATCAAGAGCCGGGCCGCTCTCGTAAGCAACTTCATACACCTCGGCACCGTCATCATCACTTTCCCAGTTTATATACCCGCTGAGTCCCGCCGAGCCACGAACGACGGTAGTGGGCAACACGCCCCGCACGCGGGAGGGAGCGTAGTCCCAGTACGGACGCGGACGCAACAGGCTGCCGCTGCGACCAGCATTGTATCGCTGATAGAGCGCTACCGTCCCCTCCAAGTCGCGGCTCTCGTCAAACGGCAGCACCTCAAGCGCGGACCGCCCTCGCTGCGGAGGACGACTTAGCCTAGCGTGAAATCCCATGAGCGGCACACAACTCCAGCCGAGACGCCGGTAGAAGCGCGCCGGAATCATCGTGAACAGCAAACCCAGATCGTAGCCATCGTCGCGCATGTACTCAGCCGCATGCTCCATGAGCCGCGTCGCTATGCCGCGTTGCCGGTAGTCGGGATGCGTGGTGACGCCGCCGATGCCGCCCATGCGGACGGGCGTAGCGCCGAGGTGGACCCAGCGGTCCCAGATGCGCAACGTCGATACAATGCGGCCCTCGACGACGATGACCGGCGTCTGCGACGGGCACCAAGTCGGATCGCCTTCCATGTACCCTCGGTAGCGCTCGTGGCCCTCGGGGTTGTGCACGGCGCAAAGCAGGTCGATGAGTTCGTCGAGTTCCGACTCGCGGATGGGGCGAATGGTATCCATGGTATTCCTGACAAACTAACCAATCAGTTCAGCCGCCGCAGCCGGATCATCCGCAACACCCAATAGGCTCCCAAGGCAGCGAACAAATGCTTGCAAGTATGACCGCTGATGACTCCCCCGACCGCGTAGAGGGCTTGGTCAAATACCTCGGCGGCTTTTGCGAGCAGATAAAACAGACCGGCGACGTAGAGATCAGATCCGCGCGTGTACGCCGACGGCAGCAGGCGAACCATGAGGGGCACGAACAGAATCGGGTAGGCTTGGGCGACGATGTAATAACGGAGATCGCCGGCCCCGGCCTGCTCGGTATAGTACCAGTACAACACGCTGAAAAGACCAAAGGCGATCAGCGGCAGCAAGGTGATGATGCCAGCGCGCCGGTCCAAGCGCTCGGTGATCGCCGCAGCAAGAAACGCCATAAAGGCAATACTCATCGGCAGACGATCCCACAGAAGCGTTTCGTTGCTGGGAGCCAAGTGGTAGTAGGTGGAGCCGAGGCCAACTAGCGCCACCACAAGGAAGAGGATCTGATAGGCCAGCGAATCCGCCGGGCCCAGGAACGCCTGCTGCGCGGGATCTGTGGCGAGGCGGAACACGACGCTAAATCCCCACAGCCCTACCAACAGAAAGGGCAAGTTGGAGATCACGTTCAGGCAATGGGGGATGCCCAACAGGGTGCGCTGATCGGCGAACTGGTGATAGGCCGGGTCTTGCGGAATGGGTGCCTGCAGGAAAATGACCGCCCAGAAGGTGATCGTCAGATAGGCAATTATCCGGAGGCGGTGGTTGCGTTTCATTATATATCGCCTTGACAAGATTTTCACGACGTGTAGGATAAATAAGAACATATCATAGGGAGAATCAAACGATTTTTACCTAGCGGTCGTCGGTTTGTCGTCCTAGGTACCGCCTGTGGTCGCAACTTGGACTATTCCTGTCGAGGGGCGACCTAGGCTCCGTCTCTTGACCGACTCTCGATAATGCCCTTTATTACTTGAAAAACGACAGAATTAAGTTTCTATAATTTTTATAATTTACTGTACGACAACGAGTTGTGCAGATAATATTTTTTCGAATGCAAGTCTATGGTTCTGTCGGTACTTTTTTTTGAAACTCCCTATAACTTGTCATTGTGATAAAGTACGCATTAAATCGATTCTATTTAACAGGAGTGTATGGCGAAACTTGCGAAATTTGATGGAATTATTATCCGAATGTTTTCGGAACCGGTATCGGGTAGCCGCCACCATCGGCCACATTTTCATGCGAGATACTCAGGTAATGAGGCTGTTTATACGATTGATCAGATAGAGCAGCTTGTGGGTTCACTTCCCATAAATAGACATCGGCAAGTAATGGAATGGGCAGAGGAGCATAGAATAGAACTTGAACCCGCTTGGGATCTGTTACAAAAAGGCGAACGCCCTGATCCTATTGGACCGCTGGAGTAATACAAATGGAATCTATCCTCCATAGTGTGATTAGATTTGAAGTTATAGGTCCGTACCATCTGCGTGTCTTTTTTGAGGACGATACGCGTCAAGATATAGACTTTAGCCCCGTCTTGACTGGTCGAATCTTTAGCCCTTTGAAAGACCCTTCCCTATTTAAACAAGTCACCATAGAGGATAATCTGTTGACGTGGCCCAATGGGGCAGAATTTTCGTCAGATACACTTTATAATTGGCCGAAACGGTTGCCCGTACTACGAGAACAAGCCAGGGAATGGAAAAGGGGATTCAAGGAAGTTTCTCCTGAAGACTCTCAGCAGATTATTTTTGATTGGGATGAACTTAATGAATTAGTAGATGATGATGTAGAAAAATATAAGAAGAAGATTCCGTATTTTTATAATGCGATAGGTCGGCTTGAGTTGGATTTAGAAGTAGCTAAACGATTGTACTTACTGGAGCCTCATCCGCATATTCGTCGGCGTATAGAGACGTTACAAGAGACGATACAGAAGATTAGAGAACACTTAAAATCCTGTTTAGAAGAATTTGGAGATGGTGTAGAAAAAAAGCTCTCACAACATTGCAGTACAAGTCTAAAATTAAAAAATAAAAATATAGAAATGAAAAGAGAATTACAGCGTTTTGAAAAACAGTTGCGAAATTCTAAGGATGAGTGGCAATGGCACGTAACCCGAATCATCACGGAAATTCCGCCAGGCCATCTAGCCACCTATGGATGTATTACGGAAATTGCCAACCAATGTTTTGGCCATACTCTCATACCGCGGAATGTCGCATGGTTACGAAAACATCTCTATGGCCTGTTGAGTCATGACACTCAGGTCCCTCTGCATCGCGTAGCAAAGGATGGAGACGTGGAATCGCTTGCAGATTCGGACAAAACGAAGGTTTACAACGACAAGCTACGGAGACAGGAAGGGTCTTTAGAAAATCCCGTCTGGTGGTATCCTTATGCGTGAGAGTTGTGAATTGGGAAGATTAAGCCCAATGGCCAAATATGAGTTTGCCTTGATTCTCAAAGGACAATTCGAACTGACCGAAGAAATTGCGGACGAATTGTTTGAGGCCGGTTGCAACGATGGAACATCAGGGATATGCAAAGGCGTCTTCTCGATTGATTTTCACAGAGAGGGCGATTCCCTCGAAGCAGCTATTTGTTCAGCCATCACAGATGTGAAATCGGCAGGGTACGAGGTAGAGCGAGCGGAAATCGAAGCCGAAGCTATGACACAGCTTGCGTAAGCTTCACTCTGTCGCTGCGAGCGAATCTGCTCGTAAAGTATCAAGACATCTATGTGCAGCATCGCAAACGGTGCGGTCATCATCGTCTTTCCTTTGGGTTGCCAGTCTCAGAGCCTCCGCTCGGTCCATGTTTGGATGGGATAATACTCGGATTGCAACGCGCCGATAAGCCGGATCAATGTCTTCTAGGAGTACGCATAGTGCTGTCATGTTGTCCTGGGAGTACGGGATACTGACATCAAAGAATTTGGCGCAATGAGCTGGCGGGAAGCACTTTGCACAAAGTTTGCCCACCAATTGATTCCGATCATCATCCGATCTGGAAACGAGGTTGACTATATCTTGCACAACAAGTTCTGATATGTCACGCCTTTTATTCATGGCGAGCTTAGCAAGCCCGCTGAATTTGAAACTGTCGATAGCTCGCAATACGCAATAGAGCGCCTCCCTTGGACTATCGGGCACAATGCCGCCATTCTCTGGATGGGGTTTCTCATTTTCTTTAGTCCAGTGTTCAAACGCCTGCCGAAGAAGTCGCCGCAGCCACACCTCGGATCCATCCGCACTGGCGCTGCACCATTTTGCTACGGATTCAGCTACCTTCGCGGATGACGACATAAGACCCAACTCCAATACATCACTATGCGAGCACTTGATCGGAAATTCATCTTTGGCGAGTTGTTCGAAGAGATAATGGGCTCCAGGCTTCAGTGGCTCTCTCAGCCTTGCTAAAATAAGCTCATGCCCTTTATGGTCGGGAAGTTCTGCAGCCATTATCGCGGCAATACGGAGTGTCTGATTCTGACCTGTTTCCAATATACGTCTGTAGGCTTCAAAGCGTTCGGTTCCGCTCATGCGGACGTACAGTACATAAGCTGCTAGGGATTTCAACCACGATGACGGATGATGAACCAATTCTTCGAGAACCATGTTGTCGAATTTGACCTGCTTGGCATGCTCCCAATTGACTTCAGGAGCATCTACAGAAGGAACCATGTCAGTAATATAAAAACGTTCTCTGAATCTCTCCTGAGCACCAGCATCTTCATAAAAATGTTGCATCTCCGCTGCTAGTCGCTCTAACGAAAGTCCAAAAATAATTGCTGCTACCCGAATCAGTTCTCGTACACGAGAAAGATCGCCAACATCTTTCCAAGCTTTTGTCTCATAAGCTACTGGAACTTTCATTATCTGTGCCAACTCAAGAAAAGCTCCAAAGTGTTTCATGCCGGTGTTGGGCGGAGTCAATACTTCCTCGGCAACAAATGCGCCAGCCAAAACGTCTTGAAAAAGCGTACGATGACTGGCATCGAATTCCGACCAGCTCCAGTTAAAGGTCTCTAATTCCTCCCCGAACATCGACAATGCATCTATGCGGCCGATTCGGTGGAGCAAACTCTTTAGGCGAAACAGGAAGCCGAAAGTTCGAAACACCTGCAGCTTGCTTACGGTGGCAAGTAATTCGTCTTGGCGCTCGACTGTTTGATCCTCCAGAAGCGTTTCTAACGCGTTAATCAGGAAGAATTCATAAATCTTTCTGTCTGGATGTTCGCCTATTAAGTCCTTTGCTCGAAGAATTAAGCTATCATCATTAACGCGTTTAATGAATAAGTTGTCGTCATTGACGCGCTCGGCATAATAAAGAACCGCATTTTCCAATTTAGGATGGTCCAGTCTGTCAGGAAAATGGCAGACAAGGACCGTCCATCCGATCAGCTTAGACCACTCGGCTTGCGCCATAAGCAACTGTTTTGAGCGTTCGGCGACCTTGATTACGTGGCTCATATTGTTATTCACCATACAGCCACCGACCCTGTAAGCCTTTTGGCGATCCTCGGCTTGTGCCAGTGCAAACATCCGTTCCAAAAACGCGTCCAGTTTGGGAGGAGCAAGACGAATTTCGGGACGGGCTAAGACATGGAAAGCACGGTCTATAAGACGCGACGAAAGTTCCGCAGTATTAGCTCTGGCAATTATCGCATCGGCGATCATTTCAGCTACTGAGGTTTGAGTGGCAAAGTCAAGAATCTCTTCCCATTCAGGATTATCAAGCTCCTTCTCTATCAACTGTCGAGCTTCAGCATCACTGATCGTGTCGAGGTAGCGTGCGGCAGCAAACTCCCCACACGTTTTATGAATAAACGTTATTAAGTCTTGTCCGCTATGACTTATCCGTTCGATTAGACCGGCTTCTTCCCAATAGGTGATTGAGTTTCGAGCTAACCGTAATGACTTCAGATGTGGCTCGCCAACGTCGCGTTCTATATTTTTCGCACACTGCTTCTTGATCTTTTCTGCCGTTAAGAGAGGCGAAGTGCTTACCAACCACCCTAGATGGTTTAATACGCTGTTGCGAATCTCTTCCTCTTGTGAGGCAGCAGGAGCGCTGTCTTTGCGAGGAACGAGGGCATCGTCGATAAGTTTAAAGATGCGTGAATAGAGATCGGTCTTTGACTCTCCTAGTGTCTTCCCCTTCAAAATGAGTGCTGCTGCGAACGCTAAGAGTAGTGGGCTCTTTGAGATGAATTTTTGTACTCCGCTCGCGTTTACATAAGTGTCGATGTCGGCGCGTAGCTGATCCTCACTATCAGAAACCGTCCCAAGCGCACCTCGGCAGAGGGTCTCCAACTGGTCGGCTACTTTGCCCGGATTGAGAGGCGTAATTTCGTAATGCCGCCAATCCCGAAGTTCGCTTGTGGAATAGCCAATTGGCCGCGTCGTTACGATAATCCGATAGGATGGGGATGATGCGGCGATATCTTTCAGACCTGACGCGATGAACGATTGGTAGTTGCCGCACTCATCGAGCCCATCACAGAGAAATACCAGTTCCGGGATGCCTGCGGAACGCAATTGCTCGGGTGATATCCTGGATTCGCCAAGGCCTAGGCTTAACAAGCCCTCTTCTACCGTACATCCTGTAGTTTCGATCCGTTTAGCCAAGTATCGAAAATTGACGCGCAAACTGACGAAAGCATCTTTTCCGAACTCGCGTGCGAGCACCTTCAGCAAAAGCGACTTACCGCTGCCAGGACCACCAACAACGACACAGTGTTTGCGAAAGGTCCCTATCGTTTTAGCATCAATGACATTTTCGTCCCTGTTTGCTGATTTCTCACTAAGCTCATGGTACGCATGCAAAGCATCTTCAATGGAGGAACCGTGCTTACTAGAGTCATAACCAACCGATGCTTGGAGCTGTAACCAAGCAGTGTCTATAGGCAGAGGCTCGTCAATTCCGAGCACACCAAACTGCTCTGTTGTAGTATCTATCCATTTAAGCAGAGCCTGACTAATTGCCGCCGGTGAATCATTTTTATCGCTTTTGATCGAGATATTAGACGACTGTAGGACAGAGACGAGAGAGGAGGTGGTGCGCCGACCTTTCTTCTCTATTGCCTCCGAGGCGTTCTTATAAAGAACACTCCAAGCGGACATTATTTGAGACGTATCGGCACAGATATGACCGAGCTCAGCACGCGCAGCCGCTATGGCATCGCCGTGTTCGTTCAGGGCAGTAACTGTTTGAATCCGCAGGCGTGCACAAATCTTTGCTGGATCGTATCCCTTTTTCCTGAGTCGCTCTGTCAGTGCGTTCTGTTGATCTGATGGATTGTTATAATTTTCCTCGCCGATTTTTCTGATGGCGTTGGCAAAATCTTGGCGAATGGTGTTGCTGGAAGACGGACAGACAATCAGAATTCCGCAAGTGCACCGGTCTGAGTTGATCCCTGAGTGAATCCCTTCGCAGAGTGAATCGATGACAGACCAGAAGGCTTTGGTGGCCCTTAGCCCTTTCTTGACTTGAACTTCGACGGTACTTCCATCGGCAAGTTCCAATGAGATGTCATCACCAGGCCCTCCTGTTTCAGACAAAACGCCGACAGGGGGGCTGGCCGTAAGACCTCCCGTCCATTGAACAGGTATCCCCCGTAGGGAGTGGACGTAGGCAATGGCAGTGATTGCCGCTTGAAAATTAAATCCCCCAGCCCCTGCTGCACCTCCTGATGTATTCGCTTTTTGGATCATATCGTTTGAAATCTTAGCCCGACCTTTCGGGCACTGCGAAGAGTGTGGCGTATAGGTCGAGTACGACCGACCTCTACATCACACCTACTTTATCCCTAGTTCATTTCTACTGCTTTCCCATTCACGTCTCAAAATAGCCATAATATAGAAACTCCAGTATCCATCGTCGGCCTTTCGGCATTCTCTGAGATGTCCTTCCTTCACAAATCCGACCTTCTCGTAGCAGCGTATGGCACTTGTGTTGAAGTCGAACACAGCTAGTTCAATGCGATGGAGACCAAGCTGACAAAAGCCGATCTCAATGATCTTCTCCATTATAACCGTCCCGATGCCCTTCCCTCTGTAAGAAGGGTCGCCGACGAGCACCCGACACACGCGGACACTTCCGTTGCGACGATCAATCGCCGCCAGCTCAATGTGCCCGATCACCGTCCCATTCTCACTGTCCACGACCTTGTAGATCAGTTTGCTTGGCAAGTCGCCCTGAGCATCCGTCAAATATTCACTTAGCTGCTCGCGATTAAGCGGATACTCAAAGTCCGGCCCCGCCCATTGCAGAAGAAAATCACTGGACGGAATCCAACCAATCAACCTGTCGAAGTCTGCTTCAGTGAATGGCTCTAGGACTACCATATTCTTGTTGTGTCTTGAGATGTGTTCATGATTCCAAGTGAAAGAGTTCCGTCAATGCCATCGGCACCGTCGAAGTCATGAAGGACTCATCCGTCTCCGTAAAAAGCGGATCCAACTCCTGGCGTCGATACTCTTGAGCCACGATCGAGTCGGCATCCTCGGCGACCAAGCTCTGCACCTCTTTGTAATGGTCAAAGCTCCGGTAAACCCATACAGCGACGATCTGGAGCCCATCGTCTGTTTGAAAACGACCGACGAGACGGGCCCCGTACCTCTTCTGAACGGGAAACAGTCTCGTCAGGAAAAACTCGTTGAACGCTTCTATCTTGCCGGGGACGACCTGATACCTTCGAATTCTGAACATCATCGCGACAAAATCCTCTCCTCATTATTGCTGTTGCTGATAACTGTACCGAATCTCTCGCAGTTCGAAATCCTCTCGCTTTTCAGTCTTCCTCAAACCGTCGGTCTTGAATCCGAATTTCTCGTAGAAGGATATGGCTCTTTGATTGGTTTCCAAGACCCAGACTTTCACGGAGCCAAAACCACCTCTCTCCAGAGCTGTCAAAGAGTTTTCCATCAGTGTTCTGCCTATTCCGAGATTCCAGAATTCTTCTAGTACATAGATCGAATATATCTCTCCAGTCAGAAGTCTGTTTTCCCCTTCATCTCGGACAGGACCAAAGCTCGCAAATCCAACGATTCTCGCCTCATCTTCTGCTACCAGAACACCACGAATCTGATCCTTTAGAATTTCTGTCCACATCAGCTCCCGTTTCGCAACCGACAGCCCTTCGAGGTACGAATCAGGAACCTGTCCTCGATAAGCGGCCTGCCAAGAACGAACATGCACTTCAGCGATCCCCCTCACATCATCGGAATGGGCATTTCTGAATACTCTGGACATAAGAAGCTATATTCTCTGTCTCTGATGCTGACTTGCATGGCAGCTAAACGTCTCACGGGTTGCCGAAGGCCAAGCCGCCAAAGGCAGCGTCCGGTCACAGATTCTTCACCATAATGTGCCTAGCGATCTCGAATCCTTCGCGCTCAAAGAAGGAGATCGCATCTGCATTGAAAGACCAGACATCCAACCCCAATCGTCGAATACCAACGTCCTTCGCCAGCGCCATAACCTCAGAAAACAGTGCCGTAGCAACCCCCTTTCTCCGATGCGAGCGATTGACCGACACATGGAGGATGTAAACCTGATCTCGTTCATACATAGCAGGTGATTCCCCGCGACGCCGAATTTCGCAATAGATATATCCCGCAGGTTTCTCATCAAAATAGGCCAAGAATATGTGATTGTCCGGCTGAGTTAGAATCTCGGTGACCTCCTTTGCTGAAAAGGTCTCCCTTGATGCCGGCTTAAAAAGATGCGGCAAAGCCTCAGCATGAACATTCTGAACCTCGTCGTTCAAGCTGGAGATAATGTCGGCATCAGCGACAGTCGCGGCACGAACTTTGAGCATCTCAGGCTCCGAGTAGCGATTCATGCAATTCCATTTCGCGCAGCCATTCGCTCAAAAACGCTAGGATGTTGGCGGGATTCCCAAGCATCGATTAGCGTGTTTACATTGGTCTTACACGGCTGCATTGAGTCAATTTCCAGATCGTATTCAGCGAAACCGTGTACTACTTGATAGTCCGTTCGAGCTTCCCCGACTCGCCGATTTCCTCTTTCGCGCTCTCTGCGCTCAAGCTCGGGAAGCGGACAGTGCACGCCGACAAAGAATACGTCCAAGCCGATGAGTAATTTCACCAGATCCCACATCCATATCTCATTTTCAATAATGTGATCGACGATGAGATTATTGCCCGCCTCAGCTAAAACTGGCAAACACCGATGAAACCCATCGAAGACGGCAGGCCTCATAGCGGACCAATCAAATTCACCGCTGCGAACGCGTGCCATCGGCAGGGCGTTGGAATCGCGGAGATGATCAAACGAAAAGTGCCAGAATGGGAGTGGTAGCGTCTGCTGTAGCTGGCGTGCAAGCGTCGACTTCCCCGAACTCGACGCGCCGTTGATAAGGATGATTTTCCCTAGTTCGCGATTGGTGTCCATTGGACTATCTTGTCCCAACTTCTCTGCTAAACTACCTTAAATCGCCGTAAACGCCAGACCGTGCGGTGCTTTCTCGCCAGCGAGTTCCTCGACAAAGACAAGGTCTACTGAGAAGATGCGCATTCAGCTCGATATTTCGATACCCATGCGCGACGGAGTGCGGCTCTACGGAGCCCTGTACCGGCCGGACGCGGGGGAGCGCTTCCCCGTGCTGCTGATCCGCTCGCCCTACAGCACCCAGCATCCCCGCTACGTGGAGTGGGCCCGGCGCTTTGTGGCCGAAGGGTACGCCGTGCTCATGCAGGACAGCCGGGGCCGGTACGAGTCGGAGGACGAATGGCGCCCCTATGTCGACGAGCGAGACGATGGGTACGATACGCAGCAGTGGATCGGCCAGCAGCCCTGGTGCGACGGCACCATCGGCACCTTTGGGGTGTCCTATCCGGGTTTCACCCAAATCCTGCCAGCGCCGCTGCGCAGCCCTTTTGTCAAAGCCCTCGTGCCCATCGCCAACCAAGAGGACAACTACGGCCACATGCGCTACAACGGCGTTTTGCAACTGCAGAACGCCATGAATTTCATCTGGCTGGGCCAGCGCACCAACCAGAACGCCCCGAGGGATCTGATCGACTGGGATCAGGTTTACCGCCGCCTGCCGCTGTTGACGGCGCTCGACGACCTAGGCGAACGGCCCTTCTACCGGGAGATCATTCGCCACCCCTGCTTCGACGAGTTCTGGGCTTCGTACAGCATGAAGGACCAGTACGGCGAGGTAGAAACGCCAGCGTATTTCATCACGGGCTGGTACGACAATTTGCTGCACGAAGGTTTTAAGTGCTTCAAGGGCTGGCGGCAACAGGCCAAAGGGCGGGAAGCCCGCGAGCTCTCGCGCCTCATGGTGGGGCCGTGGACCCATACGCAGATCGGCAGCGACGATCCCTTTGGCGATGTGGACTTTGGCCCCGCGGCCCGGGTGGACATGCCGCAGGCGCATTTGCGCTGGTACGATCAGCGACTCAAGGGCATAGACAGCGGCATCGACCGGGAAGCGCCGGTGCAGTTGTTCGTCATGGGGGAAAATGTCTGGCGGGGCGAAGAGACGTGGCCCCTAGAGCGGACCCAGTACACCCGCTTCTTCTTGCACAGCGGAGGGCGGGCCAACTCAATGCACGGCGATGGACGGCTGAGCCGCCAGGAGCCTAGAGACGAGCCGTGCGACAGCTATACCTACGATCCAGACGACCCCGTGCCCACCCTCGGGGGACAGAGCATGTTCATCGACAACACCGGACCCAAGGATCGCCGGCCGGTAGAGCAGCGCGACGACGTGCTGGTTTACACCACCGAGCCGCTGGCTGAGGACGTGGAAGTTACCGGGCCAGTGGAATTGGTGCTGCACGCAGCCTCCAGCGCAGTGGAGACCGATTTTACCGCCACCCTAGTCGACGTTCATCCCGGAGGCAAGGCCATCCACTTGTGCGAGGGCATCGTGCGGACCTGCTTCCGCGACTCCTACCGTGACCCCAGTCCCATCGAACCAGATCAGGTGTACGTCTATCGGATCGAGCTGTGGGAGACCAGCAATCTCTTCCGGGCCGGGCACTGCATCCGGCTGGAGGTCTCCAGCAGCAATTTCCCGCGCTTTGACCGCAACCTCAATACCGGCCATCCGCACGGTTTGGACGACGAGATGCAAGTGGCCCAGCAGCGGATCTACCACGACCGAGCCCATCCCTCCTACCTGATCCTGCCGGTGATACCGCGCCCATGATCCGCATTGGCGCCGATGTGGGAGGCACTTTCACCGACGTGGTGGCCCTCGACGACCGGGGCGGCATCTGGACCCACAAAGTGCCATCGACCCCGCCTCATTTCGAGCGCGCCGTGCTATCTGCCCTCGATCAGCTCATACCCCACTTCAGCGCCCCGGACCGGGCCGTGGCCGAGGTGGCGCACGGCACCACAGTGGCCACCAACGCGGTGCTCGAACACCGGGGGGCGCGCACGGCCCTGATTACCACCCGGGGTTTCCGCGATGTGCTGGAACTGCGCCGCGTCCGGGCCCCCCAGCTCTACGATTTGTTCTTCGACAAACCCCGGCCCCTAGTCGAGCGCCGCCTGCGCCTCGAAGTAGAAGAGCGGGTGGCGGCCGACGGCGAGGTCCTAGTGTCCCTCGAAAAGCCAGAACTCGAGCGGCTCGGCGAGCGGCTCGAGGCCGAGGGGGTAGAGGCCGTGGCCGTATGCCTGCTGCACGCGTACGCCTTTCCACAACACGAACTCCGCCTCGGACAGTATTTGCGCGAGCGTTTGCCCGAGGTGCCGGTGTCGCTGTCGTCGGAAGTGCTGCCCGAGCGCCGCGAGTACGAGCGCAGCGCCACCACCGCGGTCAATGCCTATGTCCAGCCCGTAGTGCAGCGCTATCTGGGCGCTCTGCGCCACGGGCTAGAGCAGCGCGGCGTGGACGCGCCGCTGCTGATCATGCAATCAACCGGCGGGCTGGCCCCAGACTGGGAGGCGGCCCGCCGGCCGGTCTTTGCCCTCGAATCGGGTCCCGCGGCCGGGGTCCTCGGTGCCAGTTTCGCCGCTGGTCAACTGGGCTTGGACCAAGTCATCACCCTCGATATGGGCGGCACCACGGCCAAGGCGGCCATGATCGAAGAGGGCCGCATCGCCCACAGCCCCGAGTACGAGGTGGGTGCCTCGCTGTCCGCGGGCAATCGGCTCATCGGCGGCGGGGGCGAGTTGATCCGAGCACCCAGCATCGACATCGCCGAAGTGGGGGCAGGAGGTGGTAGCATCGCCTTTTTGGACCAGGCCGGTGGTTTGCGGGTGGGGCCGCGCAGCGCCGGGGCCGTGCCGGGGCCGGCCTGCTACCAGCGGGGAGGGCTCGAGCCGACGCTCACCGACGCCAATGTAGTGCTGGGCTATATCCGTCCCGGAGACCTAGCCGACGGCGAAGTATCGATCGACGTGGAGGCTGCGCAGCGGGCGGTACACGACCGCATTGCCGCGCCCCTCGGACTGAATTTGTTGCAGGCGGCCGAGGGCATCCACCGCATTGCCAATGCCCGCACCATGCGGGCCCTGCGGGCCGTGTCCACCGAGCGGGGGCGGGATCCGCGCGACTTCGCTCTGATGGCTTTTGGCGGGTCCGGCCCCATCCACGCCGCGGGCCTAGCTCAGGACCTAGCCATTGGCCAAGTCGTGGTGCCGCCGCTGCCGGGTCTGTTCAGCGCCTTGGGGCTTTTGTGTTCCGGGGTGGAGCACCACGATGTGCGCAGTTGCCTGCTGGGGGGAGAGAATCTTCAAGCCCCGGCCCTAGAGCAGATCCGGGCCCAGATGCAGGAGCAACAGTTGGCCCAGTTCGCCGCTGAGGGGTTCAAGGCCGACCAGGTTGGGCTGCGCTGCAGCGCCGACGTGCGCTTTAGAGGGCAGACCTCGGAGATCGGCATCGACCTAGCCTCCGGGCCTATAACCCCAGAGGGAGTGGACCGCTTGCGCGCCGACTTCGTGCGCGAGCACGAGCGCCTGTACGGGCATCGCTCCGACCCGGACAACCCCGTGGAAGTGGTAGCCGTGCGCCTAGTCGGCCAAGCCGGAGTGCGAGGTCTGGGCCATGGCCTAGAAACAGCGGTCCAACCCGTTGCGGGCGAGGGCAGTCGGACGGCCTATTTCGCCGGCGAGACCTTGGCCGTCCCCCTAGTCAACCGCCAGGACCTCGACCAAACAACCGAGGGGCCCCTGCTCATTGACGAGCGCGATTCCACCATTGTAGTGCCGCCAAATACGCGCGCCCGGCGGCACCCTCTGGGCCACCTCCTCATCGAAGTGCGCTCCAACTAGCGAGGAGTGAAGCAATGACGGCCATAGATCCGATCACCCGCGAAATCGTGCGCAACGCCCTGGCTTCAGCGGCCGACGAAATGGCCATGGCGCTCTACCGCACGGCCTATTCGACCATTGTGCGGGACTGTCTGGACTACTCGACTTCCCTGTGCGATGCCGAGGGGCAGATGATCGCCCAAGGCGTCACCATTCCGCTGCATTTGGGCTCGGTGCCCTTTGCCATGGAGACCCTGCTGGCCAAGTACGGCGACGATGTGGAAGAGGGCGATGTCTTCATCCTCAACGATCCGTTTGAAGGAGGCATGCACATCCCGGACATCTTCATTGTCCAGCCCGTCTTCTCGGAGGGCCGGCGCGTGGCCTTTGCCGTGAGCACGGCCCACCACCTCGATCTGGGCGGCCGTTTGCCGGGGAGTTCGGCCTGCGACAATACGGAGATCTTTCAGGAAGGTTTGCGCATCCCCTGGCTCAAGCTCTACCACCGGGGCGAGGCCGACGAGGCTCTGTTCGCCCTAATCCGCGCCAATGTGCGGGTGCCGCAGATGACCATCGGCGACTTGCGGGCCCAGCTAGCGGCCTGCCACATCGGTGCCAAGGCCATCGGCGAGTTGATCGGCCGCTACGGCCCCGACACCTTTGCGCGCTGCACTGCGGATCTGATCGACTATACCGAGCGGCTGGTGCGGGCCGAAATCGCCTCTTGGCCCGACGGCAGCCACACCTTTACCGACTATATGGACAGCGATGGGGTGGGAGGGCCGCCGGTGCGTTTGCAGGTGGAGATCACCGTAGCTGGA
Organism: Candidatus Latescibacterota bacterium; assembly: GCA_022827835.1. Taxonomy (GTDB): domain Bacteria; phylum Latescibacterota; class UBA2968; order UBA8231; family UBA8231. The sequence goes on along the minus strand of JAJEIO010000061.1, from coordinate 39,623 downwards.
GACGAGCTGCGGGCCGACTTCACCGGCACGGACCCACAGGTGAGCGGGGCCATCAACAACACGCTCTCCTTCACGTCTTCGGTGGTGGCCCTGTGCGTGCGGTCCGTGCTGCGCGAGGATATCCCCAACACCGCGGGCATGTTCCGCCCCCTCGAAATTGTCGCCCCGCCCGGCACCGTGGTCAACGGAGTCATGCCTGCGGCTTCGTCCATGCGCGGCATCACCGGCTTCCGCCTGGCCGATACGATCTTCGGGGCGCTGGCCGGACTCCTGCCCGATCGGGTTCTGGCCGCCGGCGAAGGGGGCAATACCCTAGTGATTATCGGGGGGCAGCGGTCCGACCGCCAGCCCTACGTGTACTACGAGCTGCTGTCGGGAACTTGGGGCGGCCGGCCGGACCGCGACGGCAACGACGGGCTGTGCAATCCGGCCAATGTCGCCAGCAATATCCCCGTCGAGCAGGCCGAATCCGAGTACCCAGTGCGGGTAGAGCGCTATGGGCTGGTGGACGACAGCGGCGGGCCGGGCCGTTTCCGCGGTGGTCTAGCCATCGAGCGGTCGTGGCGTCTGCTCGATGGCCAAGCACATCTGGCCATCCGCTCGGACCGGCGCGATCACCTGCCCTACGGCCTGTACGGAGGCGGACCCGGCACGGCTTCGATCAATACGCTGTACCGCGACGGCGAGGCCGAGACCCTGCCGACGATGATATCCACCACCATGGCCGCCGGTGAAGTGATCTACCACCGCCAAGCCGGCGGCGGCGGCTGGGGCGACCCGCTGGAGCGCGACCCCGAGGCCGTGGCCCAAGACGTGGGCAACGACAAGGTTTCGCGCGCCGCGGCCCGGGACCAGTACGGAGTGGTGCTCGACGAGTCCCTAACCGTGGACCGCGAGGCCACGGCCGCCCTGCGGGCACAGCGAGCAGCCGAGAACACATGAGCCCGGCACCAGCGGATCTGCTCATCAGGGGCGGCACCGTAATCGACGGCACGGGCAAAGCGCCCCTGAGCGCGGATGTGGCGATCAAAGACGGCCGCATTGCGTACGTGGGACCTCGCTGGCCTGGGACCGCAGACCGGGTGCTGGAGGCCGCGGGTCTATGGGTCGCGCCGGGTTTTATCGACATCCACAGTCATTCCGATTTTACTTTGCTGGCCGACCCTCGGGCGATGAGTTCGGTTGCCCAAGGGGTGACTCTCGAAGTGGTGGGCAACTGCGGCCACGGCTGCGCCCCCCTAGCCGACCCAACCACCGCCCGGATGAACATGTACGGGTACGCGGCCGACTATCCCATTGACTGGCGCAGCGTGGGCCAGTACCTCGAACGGCTACAAGAGCGCCAGCCAGCGGTCAACGTGCTGACCCTAGTACCCAACGGCCGGCTGCGCCTAGCCGTGGCCGGTCTGGTGGATCGGCCTTCCACACCGGATGAGTTGAGGCGCATGAAGGCGCTGCTGCAGGCGAGCCTAGAGGAGGGTGCCTTTGGCTTTTCCACGGGTCTGGAATACGGGCCGGAGCGGGCCTGCCCCGAGGAGGAGATCGCCGAGTTGTGCGGCGTGGTGGCCGAGTGCGGGGGCTTGTACGCCACCCATACGCGCAATCGGGCGGGCGAAGACCAGGAAGCCATTGCCGAGGCCGTCCGCACGGCTCAAACCGCGGGCGTGGCCCTACAGATTTCCCATATCTCGGTGGTGGCGCGGCTGGCCGCAGACGGCGTCCGAGCCGTGGACGGGGCCCTAGAGCAGGTGGACCGGGCGCGGCGAGCCGGGCTAGACGTGGACTTCGATATGCACACGCGGTTGTTCGGCACCACGAATCTGAGCGCGGCGCTGCCGCCCGAGGTGCTGGAGGGCGATCAGGCCGCAGTGGCGGCGCGGCTGCGCGATCCCGAGGTGCGGCGGCGAGTGGGGGCGTACCGCAGTATTGTGGCGGGGCTGGCCCAGGGCGATTGGCAGCGGATTCTCCTGTCGCAGTACAGGCCTCGCCCCGAGCTGGCCGGACAGAGTCTGGCCGATATTGGCCGGGATATGGGGCTGGAGCCCATCGACCTTATCTGCGAGTTATTGCTAGCGGCGCAGGACCGGGTCCACGAGCCGATGATCTTAGCCTTTTGCTACCGTGAAGACGAGGCGCGCCGGGTGTTCGCCCACCCGCGTTGCATGGTCGGCTCGGACGCCACGGCCCTGTGCCCCGACGGTCCGCTACAGGGGGCTGTCTTCCACGGGGCCTATACTTGGGCGGGCTGGTTTTTCCGGCATTTTGTGCGCGATACGGGGCTTTTGTCCCCGGAGGCGGCCGTCCACCGTCTCACCGGGCTGCCGGCCGGACGCTTGGGTCTGAAGGATCGGGGGACGATCCGCCCGGGTGCTTGGGCCGACCTAGCGGTGTTCGACGGTCAAACCTTCCGCGAGCGGGGCACAATCGCCGCGCCCAATCTCACTGCCGAGGGCATGGTCCACGTGCTGGTCAACGGCGTGCCTACACTCGAAGACGGGGAGTGGACCGGGGCGCGGGGCGGGCAGGTTCTGCGCCGGGGATAGTGCAGCCTACGCGTTACTCCGTCTCCTCCCTTAATATCTCCAAATACCGCTCCCCATATCCCTCATAATCCAACCCTTCACTAAACGCCTCCCCCGTCTCGCTGCCATCCAACCGAGTCACTTCCCCCTTTGCAACCGGCTCAATCTGCGTATCCTCGTGCCACTCATTCCACGAAGTAACCATCAGCATTCGCCCCGTTGATTCATCCGCATACTTTACAGCCTGCGCCAGCATCGCCCGAAATAGCGATCCAAATTCGGCCTCCTCACTCAACTTCCGCGAGACCGCCGCATGTCCACTACGCACACCTTTGTCGTTAAATCCCGGCGTCGTAGCGGGTATAAACGCGGCCCCTTCAGCATGAGCCAGTTCTCGCCAACCCGCCTGCGCCGCATAATACCGATCCACTGCCGCCTGTCCGGCATAACCCTTCGCTCCCATACTGCCGTACACATCGTAATTCGTCACGGCATCCAGCAGCCCAGTAGCATCATGAGACGACGGCGGTTGTCCAAAAACCTCATCGCCGACGAGATATATATCGTGTCCCGCCTCTCTAGCCGTTGCTCGCATCACCTCCACCACCTCAGTCAGCGTCCCATTGCGCGAGAGTACCCGCGTCAAATAGACAAAGAGCACCGGACGTCCATCGATCCGCAAATAGTTAGAATGGTCGAAATAGCGTTCGGCAATATGGGCGATGTCCGGTGCGACACGGTCGAACGCTGAAAACTCCCTTGTGCGCCCTGTAGTCTCATAAAACAGCGCAATCTGCATATCGCCTAATTCATCGTGCGGCAGAATCTGCTGTAGCAGAGTCTGATCTTCGCGAGAATCGGGGCCCCACCAACTCGCCACCCACAGCGATATATTGGCCTGTCGGCTCCACTTGAGATGCTGTGCGATCACCGCAGGATCGCGATCGTCGTACTCGCCCAGCATCGGCAACTGCGGCGGTATCAGCTCTTTGCGCATATAGCGGCCACCGTGAAAATCGCCGCTGTACCAGGGGTAATAATAGACGCCTACGATATACGGAGAATCCACTTGATTTTTATCTGGACCACTCATAGGATCTTCGCCGTTACATGCACTGGGAAACACGAGGAAGACGCTGCATAAAACAATTAGAGAAAGTAGCCTACTAGAAAACATGGGTACGCTCAATCCATTTATCTCGACGCAAAAGAAATACACACCGCTCGGGCAATATGCGGTCTGCAAATTCGCCTCTACCCGGTCCAGGCGATATGCGCTCCGTCTCCTCGAAACCTAGCCGGTGGAGAAGCCGGACAGACCGCTTGTTTGCAACAACGCATCTGGCTTCGATCTCGTCTAAGTCTAAATCTTCAAAACCTACCTGCAGGATGACCCGGACCGCCTCTGACGCAAAGCCCTGACCCCAATAAACGGGCGACAACTCGTAGCCGATGTCACCCCGCCGACTCTCAATATTTTCTGTGCGCACCCCGCAGTCACCGAGTAATACCCCATTTGAGCGGTCCGTGATGGCTAACTGGAACTTGCATCTCGGACTTTCCTTGGACCATGCGATGCACTTGTCCACAAAGCGGGCGCACTCCTCTCTAGTGTAGGGGGACCGGTAGTAGTATTCCAGATACCTTGGGTCCCTCCTAAACCCGGCGACGGCGTCCACGTCTTGTTCGGTGAACTCCCTCAGAAGCAGGCGTTCAGTCAGCTTCTCCATCAAGGTTAACTTCTTCTACTCTGTTAGAGATGTAGATTTTCTTTTATTCACGTCAGATATCGCTTTAATCTCGCGAATAATATCCTCTTGATGAAGTTCCAATAATGCTTTCTGCTCAGGCCATAAAAAGCCGGGAAGCCGATCAATCGGGAACCATTTCATCTCATAGTGATAGACTGTATCGGTTGGTGTAGCTTCAATCTGTTCGGTGTGAAATAAGTAGAGATGGATCACGGCCCAAAAGTCTTTGTCATAGGTTAAGCGTTCGACGACTTCGAGTTTGTTGACGAGGGCCAAGTCCGTCAGGCCCGTTTCCTCTTTTATTTCACGGTACGCGGCTTTTAGCAGGCCCTCACCCGCTTCGACACCGCCTTTGGGTAAGACATACTCTTCCATATCGCCCTCACGTGTCAGAGCAACAAAAATTTGCTCATCGTGAAGTCGAACGACTACACCGCCGCTGGCTACACGCTCTGGGATATCGGTTGGCCGTTGATACCAGGATGCATCTATTCCTGTCATGTTATTCCAAATGGATCGCGTGGGCTAGTTCCCGCAGCACATCGACCGCCATAAGCATGTCTTCCCTTCTACAGTCGAACTGCCCGACCTGGAAGCGAATGACGAACTGTCCTTCGTGGATTGTCTGCGTCAGGTAGATCCGGCCGTCGTCGTTGACCGCGCGGAGCAGGCGCTCGGTGGCGTCGTTGGCATCCTCGCCGTCCGGGGCATACTGGAACGTGAAGAGCGAAAGGTGGCAGTCCGTCGTCAGGCGAAAGCCGTCCAGCAATGCGATCGCCGCGGCGGCTTCCTCAGCCCAAGCAATGTGGTTTCGGATGCGCTGGCGGAGGTCTTCGAGACCGTGCGCGCGCAGCAGGAACCAGAGCTTGAGGGCGCGGAACCGGCGTCCCAGGGGAATCGTCCACTCGCTGTAATTGGTGATCTCGGTTTGGCCGAGGGTTTGCAGGTAATCTGGACGGACGCCGAGGGTGCGAACCTGCGGTTCTGGGTCTGCAAGAAACTGGATCGAGCAGTCGAACTGCGCACCGAGCCACTTGTGGGGATTGAAGGCAATGCTGTCGGCTCCCTCGACGCCCTCCCACAACGCCCGTAGCTCAGGACAGATCATCGCGGAACCAGCCCAAGCGGCATCGACGTGGACGTAGAGATCGTGCTCTCGCGCAACTTCAATGGTCTGGCGCACGCGGTCGGACGCGCCAATCGACGTGCCCCCAACACAAAGGACGACGCCAGCCGGGAGGAATCCCGCCGCGCGGTCAGCCTCGATCGCCCGGCGCAGCGCCTCTGGATCGAGCGCCCAATAACCATCGGTCGGGACTTTGACGAGATGCTGTTGGCCGATACCGGCGATGCGGATCGCCTTGTCAACCGACGAGTGGGTCTCCGGTGAGGCATAGACCCGGACCTGTTTCTCTCCCACCATGCCAGAATCGATCCCGCGCCAGCCTAGCGCTCGCTCGCGCATCGTCAGTACGGCACAGACATTTGCCGACGTTGCCGACTCTTGGATAACACCCTGGAACCCTTCCGGTAGTCCGAGGGCCTGCCGCATCCAATCGACCATCCGGGTCTCAATCTCCGTAGCGGCAGGTGAGGTCTGCCAGAGCATGCACTGGGCCGCCATAACCGCCGTCAAATTTTCGGCGATCATCGAAACCGGCGCGGCGTTGGCGCTGAAGTACGCAAAGAAACGCCGGTGTTGCCAGTGCGTCATGCCGTCGGGTACGATGCGCTCAAAGTCGGCGAAGATCGTCTCCATGTCCACCGGCTCTTCCGGCGGCGCTAACGGCAACATCGCAGCGATCTCACCCGGTGCGGTCTGCGCCCGAACGGGCCGCTCATCGAGCGTGTCTAGGTATTCGGCACCCCATTGGGCAGCTCGCTCAGCCCAGCGAAAGTAGTCTTCTCGTTTCATAAGACGGTCTGAGGTGAGATTGCCAGCATCGTCCCTAAAGACCTTCAATCCGCCCAAATTCTTTTAACGCTTTTAGTATCTCAACGGTCAAACAACTCTTCCAATGCTGTTCGGCTTGCTCCCAAACTTCTGGATACTGGCCATACCAGGTCCAAGTAGGCGACCAAGAGCCATCTGGATTTTGATGCTCAATATCAAAATCCAAATTCATATCTACTTCGCTCTTCAGTGTCTCTGCTAGCAACGAGGTGGGCGTGGAAGCTAACCAGAGCGGCCTGGCAGAGGGTTGCGTCAATTCTTCCGGCGTATGAGCGACGACGTGGTGCGCTCTCTGAATTACTATTTCCGCCAACGTATCTTTCGCGGATTGGGGCAGGGCAGCCGTCTCAACCAGATGAACACAGCAGATAAAATCGTACATGTTCATCTCATCTGATAACGTTTTTATATGCTCTATGACCTCTACCGTGAGCTGTTTAGTCAGGTCTGTAGGTGCCAACTCGTGATACTCATGTAGATAGCCCACGACCTCTGCACGAGGATTGGCCAAGAAATTGCCAAAAGTCTCCGCCGTATTCTCAAAATTCCACCACGGCGCATGGGGGTATTCATCCACCGCTTGCGGGACGATAGGCCATCTGTTCTGGGCCGAATCGTATTCGGCCAGCAAATACTGGATTGCCTTCTGGACGATCTCATCTTCGCTAGTCGCTTTGACCTCTCTGAGAATGCGCAGCGCAATGGTCGTCGTGATGACGGACGAATCGGGCAATTGGATATCGGGTTCAAGGCCATTGCCGAAACCTCCGTCCTGATTTTGATAGTTAGCAAGTTCGTCCAAGACCGCGGCTGGAGTTCCATCGTCGAAATAATACGATAGAAGCCGTCTTTCTAATTCCCGGCCCTGATCCATCACGAAAGTCCTTGCTTTCTCGAATGAGTCACTAGTCAACAGCTTCATATTTTTAACTCCTACAGATGGATAGTCTTGTGCATTGCTTATTTGAAGTCCAAATACATAAAAGTACATACACCACTGGGGTGCACCTCAAATGTACCTTTAGAAAGTACTTCGTTGATTGCCGCCTTGGGATTAGTCAGGGGGAGTGGGTTATGGCCATTGAGAATAAGGTCTATATCGAGTGCGTCGAGCCGTTCGTATCTCCGGCGCAGTTCAGTGCGTGATGGCGTGCCCGTGGCTCGTAGGCGTATACCCTTTTCCTGCATCCAGTACGAAACATTGCGTCCCCCCATACCACCTTGCTCATTCTGGCCATAAATGGTGTCGGCATTGATTAGTACTTTCTTGCCTTTGGGAGTCTGCCAATACAACCATATCTCGCCGTTCTCATCACCTGATTCAATGGTCTGTATCCCACTAGGTAGTGGTTGGTCTGCACCATAGCGTACATCGAGCTTACGACCATACTTCGTGGTTTTCTTAGCCGAGGGAGGACCATATACCGGTGCTCTGTAGCGCCTAGCGGCTTCAGAAATATGCCGTTCGTGCAAAGGAGAGAGGCTGAGAATGGCAGCTACCCTACCAGCACGCTGCTTGAGTATCTTGAGCGCTTCGCCCTGCTGTGGGAGCACTGGGTCTGTGATAAGCGTGCCTTCAGGCGTATGCAACATAAAAGACTGCTGTAAGTCGCCATTTCCCCATGAAGTCCACCGCGTGATTTCAGGCTCTTCTGGGGAGCCGACTTCTACAGAAAAGCCGGTTCCATGTTTGATAACGTATTCCATGCCTTCTCCTGCAAATACTGTTCACGTCAGATAATTGTCTCAAGTACCGTGCCAAAAGGCTCCAATTCGCTCGCCAAGCGCGCACCAGTGGGCAACAAGGCGCATTAGGTGTTGAGAGCAGAGCCCCAATATTTCCAGAGGTTCCGCGGTACGTCGTATCGCTTGAGCTCCCGGCCTGGATGCCCCGGCGGTAGAAAGCCTGTCGGGGTGTTGCCTACGTACTCGGGCGGTGACGGCTTCGGGGGCGACCATGGCGTGCCATCCTTGTCGGGAAACATGACCATGGGTGCCTGCTCACGCATTTCCCTATGGGAGTACCGTGCAAACTGCGCCACCCTCGGTTGCTTTGACCCCGCCGCGTTAGCCGAACCAACGTGCGTAGTGAGGCCGTGGAGCAGCATTGCGTCGCCAGCTTGCCCCGTCATGCACACCACCTCGCCCACACTGGGATCCCCCTCCAGGATCGCCCGGTGCCCACCGCTCCGCACTGGCTCTGTGAAGAGGTACGAGCCGTCGATTTGCTCGGGATGATCGAGGAAGTATCGGTGGTTCGCTAGATGCGACCTTGGCCAGTAGGCCGTACCTCCGCCCATGGGACTGCTGACGTCCCAGAACAGCACGGCGAAGAACGCCATGAACCCACCGCCCCAGCCTGTTGCATACCCATCGAGGTGACCGTCGCTAGGAGGTGCCCACTCCGTGCCCGGAGCGCTCGGTAAGATCACCCGGGTCATTGGAATCTGCGGCGTCCACGGCTGCCCCGCCGGGTGGGTGGGAGCCAAAGCACCGCCACCGATCTGCTCCACAATGGACTGTAGGCTCGGTAAATCGTACAGGTTAGGGCTGAGTTTGGGCCAACCATCCTCGGGTGTGTACCGCCCGGCAGGCCAAGTGCTGGGGTCGTCCAAGTCCACGCCGCCAGAGCAAGCGGCGCGCATCTGATCCTGCCACCCGTCAAGCACATCAGGAGGTACCAATCCCGGAATCGCAAGCACCCCCTCTGCTTTGAACTCGTCCAACTGCGCCGGTGACAGCAGCATGCTCGGCTTGGGGTCGGGCCCGGAACTTTCTGATTTATTCATTATCAACGCCCTGCTGTGGGAGCACCCGTTCCCATTTCTCCATGTCAGATAACGTTTTACCGTGCCTGAAGCCGAGCATGGTCTTGTTAAGAGAAATGCGTCCAATCTAATTGTTTGAGAACTAGCTTTAGATCAAGTAAGGATCGGATAACCAGTTCCGAACTCACATCCCCGTGGCCCATGCGGTCGATGAGCACGGGAATCATTTTCGCTCGTCTCGCGCCCACAGTGTCCCACCTTGGATTATCTCCGATAAACAGGCATTCCTCTGGTTTGCATCCGAAATGATCCAATGCGCGGCGAAACATAGGTTGGGCGGGCTTCCGCCATCCCACATCCGAACAAAAGATAGCCACCTCGCATCGCGTCGAAAGGCCGTGTCGCCGCAGTTCTTCAAACCAAGGCTCACTCGGTGAACCCCAGGGACAGTTCGACAGGATTCCTATACGGTAGCCATCCTCCAGATATGCATCCAGAGCCGGAAGGGTGTCTTCATAGATCTTGGCAATAGAAAAGATGGGCGCGAGGAAGGCACGACAGATCGGCAACCACTCTTCCTCCGAAACGCAAGGTGCGACCGCAAAGATACGACCAAGCCTCTTGTGGAGTGGGCGAACGCGACTGTTTTTGGCTTCGTAGTTCTCAGCCGCGACACCGCGCTCGATCTCAGAATCCGCAGGCAAATCGTGTCCCAAACGCTCCAGTGCTTCTTTGACTGCGTGAATTCCTGCCCGCAGCAAAGGAGGAAACTCTTCCCTGCGGTAGTACTGGACAAGGGTGTCGCCAAGGTCAAACAGAAGAACTGGTCTCAAACCTGAAAATCCTACTCAATTTCTTAAAGTATGGAAGTGGAATAAGGTCCAATAAGATTAATCTAGACGATGACAACCTTGGCTGTCATATAGGACGAACAGCGCGGTTTCTTTGTCGTAGGATGCTGCTTTCTCCCAGGCATGGTATATAGATAGCTGTTTTCTCCACAGATTGTCGAAAAATATCAAGACAAAAAGCAGACCCGAAGCAAAGTCAACAGCATCTATCGCTCCAATATATGCTTGAACTCCGGCAGTCTTGAAAGCTTGAGCCATATGCTCTAAGCCGCCATCACAGGACGTATTTACAACGAGCCGATCTGGTAGCCGGGCTTCCTTCGCGATACACTCCGAGGGTAAACTACCATCTCTCAGCATACTTGTATCTATTTCATCAGCGAAATCGCCAAAGACAAAACCCGTTTCATCGCCGTGGCCGCAAATAACTAGATCTCTCGGCATTTCACTAGGATCAGACAGCACACTTAGAAAGTCACCAGGGCATCCTACCCCGTAATAACGGGTCACGGCATCTAAATGATAAAGAAATCCCTCAATTGATTTAGCTTCACCACTACTACCCATAATGTCGATAATGGCTATAGGGTGACATGGAATATGAAACTGCGTTTCTACGGGAGTCCAAAAAGAAGAAGACATACCTAGTCCTTTCTCACCAACTCCCCGCTGCATACTGGGCATTTCTCGAACGGCTTCATGAGTCTTTCTTTCTCAAGCGACGCGATAGCGCTCCACCACCTCCATATCAACCTTAATCCCTAACCCCGACCCTGTCGGCACAGCAAAATGCCCCTTCTCCAGCGCCAACCCCTCGGCCACAACATCGGCCTCCCGCGTAAAAGGCAACTCGTCGCAGGGCAACGTCGCGTTGGGCAGCGTCGCCTGCAAATGCACCGAGTAGGTCGCCAGCACCCCAGTACACAACCCACCCATCTGAATCCAGCAGGGCACATCCGCAGCCTCCGCCAACGCCGCCGCCTTCCGCACCTGCAGCGCCGAGCCGCCCAAGTTCACGTAGTCGATGCACTCGGCCTTGAGCGCCGCCAGCACGCCCGATGGCGCTCCCAAGTGCAGGGCGATGGGAATGTGTGTCTTCTCTCGCAGGATGCGATACCATTCGAGATTGTTTTTGAGGAGCGGATCTTCAAAGACCGACACCGTGCCAAAAGGCTCCAATTCGCTCGCCAAGCGCGCGGCCTTGGGCAGCAGGCCGAATTCAGTGTTAGGATCAACGCCGACCGTGTAGTCGGCTCCCGCCGCTTCTTTCATCAGCCGCACCGTCTCGACGATGTTCCACGAGCGCGCCTTGAGCTTGTGGTTGCTAAAGCCCAGCCCGGCCCCTATTTCCGCCTCGGCCGCAGTCTCTTCTGGCGTCATGGGGCACGACCAGTACGACACCGGCACCTTGTCGCGCACCTGCGCCCCAAAGAAGCGATGCAGCGGAATGCCGTAGGCTTGGCCCGCAATGTCGAGCAGCGCACAGGTGAAAGCGTCTGGACGATTGTACGGATCCAAAGCCAGCGGGTCCTGCCCCACGAGGGCGTCGGCTTGCTCCTGACCAGCAGACTTTTTGCTGAGGAATTCGCCCCAGCCCTCCAAGCCCTCGTCCGTCTGCACGCGGCAGAGGGTGATGTCGTAGATCTTGGGGAAGTAGCGGGCGATCACTGGGATCGGCGGGATTTCGACTTCGTACAGCTCTACTTGGGTGATTTTCACAGGGGGCCTCCTCTGCGATAAGGTTTCCGTTGCGCGCCGTTTGTCGAAGGGCTACAATGATACCAAATTGCTGGGTAACCACAAAGGGACCCGCCGATTCCGCGAAAACCGCGAGGAGAACCTCATGGACGACAAGACGATGACCAACGAAGAAAACTACCGCTTCGACGTGGCGGGGTATATGATCGTCCCCGGCGTCCTGACGGCAGCCGAACTAAGAGCCTGCAATCAGGCCCTGGACCAGCTAGCGTCTAACAACGGGCCGCTGCGCTGGACGTCGCCCGTTTGCAATCCCCTGCGCGCCCTGCGCGAGCATCCCGTGCTAATGCAGTATCTGGAGCAGATCTGCGGCGAAGGGGTCCGGCTCGACCAATCGCCGCGACTCGTCGAGTCATGCACCGAGGCGACGGACCTGTCGGGGGGCGACGAGTGGGTGGATTGGTCGCGGGCGTATCGTCAGTACAACGGGCATCGCTTCTGCCAGGGGGTGCGGGCCTTCTGGGCGCTGGCGGACGTGGGCGCAGAAGACGGAGGTTTAGTCGTAGTGCCAGCCAGCCACAACAGCACAGTCCCGGCCCCGCAAGACCTAGTGGACGGAACCGACCCGATGGGACTCGTCGAGCAGCCAGTCTTACAGGCGGGCGACCTCCTGCTCTGCACCGACTCGCTGATGCGCGGCGTGCGGCCTTGGCAGGGCGCGGGGCCGCAACGCCTGCTCGAATGCGGGTACATCAGCACGGGCGTGCGGCCAGGGGCAGCGTCCGAAATCCACGGCGAAGACAGCGCGCTGCCCGAGTGGGCCGACGATCTGACCGATATCCAGCGCGCCGTCTTGCACAATCCCAACCGCCCGTACCCGCCGCCGGTGGTGCATTCGGACGGCGAAAAGGTTTGGTTCGCGGAGGAGCCTGGGGTTTTCCATCCCTCAATCTACATCCGCGACCCGGATTCCGAGATTGACGAGCAGGAATTTTTCCACTGGGATCTGTGCGGCCACCTCGTTTTGCGGGGCGTAATGGACGAGGAATGGCTGGCCGCGGCCAACGAAGCCATCGACAAAAATCCCGACCGCATAAGCCACGGCGGCTCGGCTGCCGGCGATTCAACGCCGCTGGCCGGCACCGGGGTCGGCCGCTCGTCCATGGGCAACCCATGGGCCTTGCCCGCGCCATACGGCGAGCCGTTCCAGCGCATGATCGCCAATCCAGCGCTCGTCCAGCGCCTGAACTGGATCATGGGCAGCGGCTTCGAGTGTATGATGTGCAACGGCTTCCTGTCCGGGAAAGGATCGTCCGGGCACTTTTTGCACTCGCCCGCCACGCCAGCCAAAATAGCCAACCACTACCGCCAGCAGAATGGCCGCGTGTACGCCGAATACCTCAACGTGGCTTGGCAACTGCGCGATGTGACGCGGGCCGACGGGGGCTTTGTCTGCGTGCCCGGCTCGCACAAAACCGCCTATCCCATGCCCGACGGCATTCGCACCTGCGAGAATGAAATGGGCCTAGTCAAACACGTAGAGATGAAGGCGGGCGATGTGCTGCTGTTCCTCGCGTCGGCGCAGGCGCACGGGGCGTATCCGTGGACGGGTGAACAGAATCGGCGGATGATCTTTTTCCAATACAGGTCGCACAATGTGTACGCACCTTGACGAAAAATGGAGGATCCATGCAACTCAAACTAGCGTGCGCTGACTTTACCTTTCCCATCCTGCCGCACGAGCAAGTATTGGCGCTCATATCCATGCTGGGGCTGAAGGGCGTGGACATTGGGCTTTTCGAGGACCGCTCGCACTTGCAGCCTTCCACTGAGTTCGAAAACGTCCAGCGCTCCGGGCGCGCCCTCGGGCAGAAACTAGCGGACAACGGCCTAGTCGCCGCCGACCTATTCCTACAACTAGCCCTCGACTACGAATCCCGCGCCGTCAACAACCCACAGCCCGAGATCCGCGACCACGCGCGCGACGCTTTCCTCAAGGTCCTCGACTACGCGGCCGAGTGCAACGGCAAACACGTCACCGGCCTGCCCGGAGCCTTCTTCGATCACGAGCCAAAGTCCGACTCCACAGCCCGCGCCGCCGAGGAGCTAGCGTGGCGGGTGGAACAGGCGCAGGCGCACGACGTCGTCTTCGCCATCGAGCCCCACATCGGCTCACTCGCCAACACCCCCGAGCGCGCCGCCGCGCTAGTACAAGCCGTCCCGGGACTGACCCTGACGCTCGACTACGGCCACTTCGTCCCGCGCGGCTTCGCAGCCGCCGAAGTCGATCCACTGCTCCAGCACGCCACACACTTCCACGTGCGCGGCGTCAACAGCCAGAGCGGCGGAACATCCTTGGCGGAAAACGAGCTCGACTGGCCGCACATTTTGAACATCATGGATCAAACGGGATACGACGGCTGGCTCGAATTGGAATTCGGCGGCAACAACATCACCGACACCGTCGAATTCCGCGACTACTTGCGCACGCTCGTTGCCTAGCCACAGTTGAATGCAATCGAGAATTACCCTAAGATCGAGGAACCCCTTGGCAAGTCAGGGCGTCTTTCGACGGACTGACCTAACTCGACCACACCACAACTTCTCTAAATAGGGAGCAAATCATGCTGAAATACGTCCTTACCCTTACCGTCTTAGCCTTTTTACTAGCCCCGGCCCCCACCCTCGCCGGCACCGTCCCAGTAGAAGGCGAAGGCGACCCGGCCTTGTATGTAGTCAAAGTCCACGCCGATTGGTGCGGCTCCTGCACAGCCCTCGTGCCCATCCTCGAAGAAGTCCAAGCCGGAGTGGCCGAACAGCCCGTCCTCTTCGTCCAATTGGACGTCACCGACTCAACGCTGACATCCCAAGCCCGCCTGCTTGCCGCGGCCCTCAACGTAGAAGACCACTTCAAGGCCAACAACAAAACCGGCCTCGTCCTGCTCATCAACGCCCAAGACCACACCCTGCTGGAAACAGTAACCAAGCAAAACTCCGCCGCTGAGATCGTCGGCAAAATCGAAACCCACCTTGCCGCCCAAGCCAAGCAGGAAGAGTCTGCCGAGTAGGCTAACCGTTCAGCTCGTACTCTTCTACCAAGACGCGCACCCGCGCTAAAAACGGGTCGATATCCGACGGTTGATTGGCCGCGTTGTGGAGAACTATATCTTCACCTGTCTCCGCGTGGAATACGGTCGCGGCCGACGACAGGCTCACCTTTTTGACCTCGGCCCACGCCAGCGTCTGCCGGCCAAACAGGCCCTCCTCGACAGTCACACCCTCCGGTCCCAGCCAAACCAAGCGCCGATGGAGGCGGTGGACGAAGAACGCCGCCGCGCAAAACGCCGCGATCCCACCGCCGAGCACCGCGAGTCCATATGCGAAGCCGCCGCGCTGGAAGGCGATGGTACTCAATATCAACTGGCTGATGCCCAATAGGGCAAAAACTAGGCGCTGGCTGGTGCCGGGGCTGGTGGATAGGTCGAACTGTTCAGCCATGCCTCGGCGCAGTACACATCTTCAGCATCTCATCGTCTAGTCCATATCGGACCACATCGATCCGGTCGCTGCGCTGAGCAATGAAGGCACCTGTTGTTACCGAAAGCTGAAACGGAAAAAACGCTGGATGCTTCAGCAATAAGCTCAGCTCTCCTTGGCCTTCGGGGGTCGTGTGCAAAGCGGCCTCAAACATCAGTATGACCAGATCCTGATCGATCACGTTCATTGGTGCTGATTTTTCGTAGCAACCTTTAGACGCGGCTTCTTTTAGGATTCCCCAAGCAACGAAGGAGCGAATGACGTAACGCGCGTACCGGCTTACGGTGGCCCGGTCGCCATACTGCTCTTTGAGGCGATGGACGATTTGCGCTTGGGTGACTTGGTCTTGCAGTGTCAATAGGCGTCCTGTCTGCCACGCTACGTTGAACCAGAAAGGATAGACTGCCGAGATCATTCCCCAGTGAACGGCCAGCCCCATTGATGGATGTGTGCGAAGAAGGACTAAAGCTGAGTCTCTAAAAGCAACTAATTCGGGGGCTGGAGAGATCCAAATATTCATCAGGTTATTAACGACGAAGCTCCGAGTATACTTACTCCGCTCCTCGTTAGATCCGCTACCTTTTCGATCAGCTAGAAATTCGTGCAGTTCTTGGCGGATTGACTTGGCGTCAAGTCCGGCGAGCAGTAGCTGAGCGGCCTTTTGCATCCACTCATAACGTATGACCTGCTTGATTCCAATGGCTTGATGTCGCTTGCCCATCACCGCGTTCTCCTTTCAAATTTCACTAAGGGCACGATGACTTCCTCAAGGGTGATTCCGCCGTGACCAACTATTGAATTGCCGGGATTCACAAACGCATCTCGACCGCCAGCTACCAAGGGGAAGTATTTGTCGGGTAGGCCGACCGGCTCCCACTCGCGGGCTGATGTAAAGGCAGATGCTACTTGTGAGCGGAATTCGGGCGTTTGGTACACACGAGCTCTCGCACCGCGTATTTCCACGAGGACTCCCTCAGTAGGCCGCCCTTTGCCCTCGCATTCGATGTTGCCGTGATCGGATGTCAGCCATACATCATAGTCGTGATCCAATAGATAGTCGATGAGCTTCCCAAGGTATCCGCCTTGGCACCACTGCGCGACCTGACCGTGCATACCCACTGCCCCTAGCTGCATACCGTGCATTATCTTATCGACCATATCCACAACTAAGCCCACGGCCTTGGTCTGGCCGGGATTAACCGTTTCATCAAGATCTTTACTTACGTCACCACTGCCTAATCCGCGCTTATAGGCGATCTCAGGACGAGAAAGACCGTTATCCGTCCAGAATTGCTGCCAGAGCTTTTCTTCGCTATCGGTCGAGTTAATGGATGCAGGGAAAAACTGTGGCGGCTTGCCGAAAAAGATCGCCTGCCGAGATACGGAAGTTAGCGTCGGAATCCAGGCAAAGGTCGCGGACTCCCGCATGACGAAATCACTGTTTTGTCCATTTAGAACCCAGCGTACAGTCACCCACTGATCAAGGGAAAGGCCATCGACCACAATCAGTGCAACGCGCTTTTCGTCAGAGTCTTCCATCTCGCGAGCCAACCGTCGCGCTAGGTGATGTCCCATCGCAGGACGGATTGGCGGCAGAGTAATAAGGCTGGCGTAGTGCTCCCTCAACCAAGTAGCAAAGGTCTCGTTCAAAGCATCGCCTATCTCTCGCCATTGGGATCGGTGCGTACTACTACTTCCATAGTGGATCAAGGCAGAGAGTTCGGCCCATTTTAGCGCAAGGTCCGTCCAGTCGTCATAGCGAGATTCTACTGTCGGTAGCTTCTGATCTACGAGTTCAAATAGACGGCTAATACGTACCTCGTCATCATCCTCATCAGCTTCGACAACCCCGTATCGAATCCACGAACTCGCATCCACATCAAGGTTAGCCACTTGAACAGGAACAAGTATTCCTTCGACGAACAGATTGTCGACGTATATCTTGATATTTTGGTGGTCGAATGGCAGAAGTTTTGGTGGTCGAATGGCAGAAGGTCAGGCCCTCCATACCTGAGTCTATATTCGCGGCTACCTTCTCCGATCTGCTCAGCTTTGCCAAGCCTATTTAGAAACACCGGCCAGCGCTCCTGTAGGAACGCAAAAAACGCCTTATCGTCTGGTACGATTTCATCTAAAGGCCATGAATGAAACGCATCTTGCTGTCGCAGTACCTGCACAAGCCGATCAACCAGTTCGTGAGGAACTTGGATTTTGCCGTAATGCATTCGGAGCAAGGTACTTAGAAGTCCTACCTCGTTGTTAATCTGCTCTGCTACGATGTCGAATGCTTGGCTAAGAATAAAGTCCTTGGTGGCGTTGTCGCCTAGGCGGTCTGGCGACAATCTGCGCTGTGCATCAAACAGAGAGTCAAGGAGGTTTAGGTCCAACTTCTGGACGACGGGATAGCTTAGGTTAGGGAAGAGCTTGCCAAGATTGAAGGATAGTTTCCTTCCCGCTTGCAGAAGGTCGTAGGGCAATGATGTCAGTTTGGTATCTTGCAGGCGGAGAATGACCACCAGATCCGTGTACTCACCGCGATCCCAGAGCGAACGATATTTCGACTCATAGACATATCTGAACTCGACCGAATCTTTGAATTCGATGAGCTCAAACCCACGCCGACGCAACTCCAGTGCCAGTTGCTCTTCGGCCAATAGGCTGTCTGGGTCGGCGACTAAAGTAAGTTTGCTAACCTTGGGAACAAATTCGTTCAGGATGGCGTCTCGCCAGCTACTCATTCTATGCCCCTGTGGGCATTATCATGGATCGCGCTGTATTGCCATTCCTATCTATACTCATGTCGGTTCCTCGATTCTTTCTGTTATGAGACTCTTCAATTTAGTAAAATCTTCTGGCTGGACTACATCATCCTTTTGCAGAAGATCCCCTACGATCTTGTTTATCTTTTTTTTCCCAGATAAGACCGTACCATCGTCCGTAGTATCCCGAAAACAGGCTGAATTAATAACCCGATTAAATACTTTTTTTCCTTGAACTAGATCGAGCCATTTACCTACACCAAAACTAAGCTGTTTCCGTCCACCCGTCATCCTTTCAAGGAACTCCGAAAAGCGACGTTCCAACTCTGCAGGCGACACTTTTTCTTGAACCTTTTTGCTGTACCGGCTAAACGCACTTGTTTCTTGTAATTTCCGACGAGCGTCTTGTTCGGTAGGGAACTCTGCCGGGTTGGTAAACTTATCAATCCAATTCTCTTTCAGCTCTTCTCGTATATGAATGACGACATGATTTGCAACATCCAAAAATAACCGCTCATTAGCAAACCGGAGGATTTCCCTTTCAAGGGAGGCTTGGCTGACTCTGCAAAAATCCGACCGAGAAAGATATTCAGGGTCAAGAAAATAGTTCTCTATTTCTCTGCGTCTCCAGATTAATAGATTATTGGTTTCTGGATCGGGGAAATTATCCCAACATTTCTCAATAAAGCTATCATCATAGTGGTCTCGATCAATCAGAAAATAGTACGTTGGATGGTATGTTTGTAATGCCTTGGCAACGCTCTTCACTGAGAACGACGGACCCAACGGCTCAATGCTAATTTTATTGGAAAAAAGTTTATTGAGCACCTCTGGGTCTACTGATTCCTTATCGCCCTCTACGAACAGAACATGTTGTCCTTGATGACGTACCTCTTCAGATCGTATTCCCCTCTTGAATTCGATTTTTCCCATAGTCTGTTAGCGTTATAAAAATAGAATACGCCTATCTTCGTCAACGGAGTCCATAACATCTTCTGAGTGAGTTGCAATTATGTATTGATTCTCTGGTGCAAGGGATAGAAGACTATTAACAAATCTTCGATGCCATTGAACGTTCAAATGTAGTTCTGGCTCATCAATAAACACTACTGACGGTTTGTTTTTAGTGTGATACCAAATTAGGAACAGCGTCGAGATAATTTCCTTTTGTCCAGAACTTAGCCCATCAAAGGTAAACGACTTTCCCCCATTAACCAGACTTATTCGGAAATCAACCGTATTGTCCGCGGACGGGCGAAGTTTACTAATAATACCACCGGCATAGAGTTTGACTAGTTCATTCAACTTATTGATTGCTTCATCTGATTCAGACTCTTCCAACTCGAACAGACCTGCCTGAGCCATAAGAGACCGGAGAATTCTCACTTTGAAGGCACTCACCGGAAATTCTGAATGTACATCATGCCTGTATGATCTTCTACGAGTATGATCTTGGACCATCATTCCCAATTCCGGGTTTCCCTCCTGGATTTTTCGATAGCTGTGAAAAAGCAAAAAAAGACTATCGATAACTGGGTTAGGCGAGAAGCCGCAAATGGCTTTGACGATCTGAGCAGAATCGCGTTCTGGATCAAACCGACCGCTACCAATTAGCTCTTCTAACAAGGGATGGTCAGATATACCCACATTGCCCCGTCGATCAATCCGCATCTGCAAGGTTGCCGCTTCTTCCCCCAAAACAACTTCGCCTTTTATTTCAGCCGACTTTGATCCGGCTCTGATGAGGAGATCTGGAACATCAATCTCTGAATAGCGATCATTGAGTCTGATTCGTTTTTCAGGAAGAGTATGAGCCAAGAGTAGAAGTGCACAGCATTCGATCACGGAGGTTTTCCCCAAACCATTTTTACTGCCCATGACAAGAATATCAGGATCGTCAAGCATCGACGGTGAAGGAATCTCCAAATCAATACTATCAATTCCCTTGTAGTCCCTGATTGATATATGCCGGATCTTAATAGGTACATCTTGTATCTCTCCCATGCTAGTAGCTCCTCATCGTTCCATTCTTGTTACCGCTTGGTCGTACCATAGAAGCAACTTTGGGTCTTCTTCAAGGACGTTGCTAGGGATTTTCTCGGCCAACGCTATAATCGTGGCATAGTCACGTTCCTGATAGGACTTTTTGAAGCCCGCACGGACAGCTTCTAGCCTGAAGACCTTGAGCTTTCTTTTAGCCTGCTTGTACTCCTCGAACTCCTTGAACAACTCCTTCTCGCGCAGCTTCTCCAAGTTGTCTGCCTTATTTGGGTCGGGCACATACCAGCGATCCTTGGCCTTAGCCTTAAGCGATGAGTTATCCTTGGCCAGATTGCGTAGCTCCTTGAAGTTCGACGAAAGATAGCTATGAATCTGGCTGGGTACTTCGCCCTTGCCATCATAGGGCAGAAAGTTCTGCTCCAGCATTTCGGACAGTTCCGGCAGCTTCTCGTGCTTTTGCCAGCCGCCAATCTCTTTCAGGAACTGAGGATGGATGTCCTGAAAAGTCTGAGGTTTCTTGGTGAGCTGCTGCTTAAGCCACTGGATAGCCGATGCCTCATCGGAGACGAAGAGCTGAAGTTGGAGAACTTCCTTGATCGTCATTCGCTTCTTATCGTACTCAGCAGCTTGGTTGGGTAGGAAATACATACTGTCACGTGAAGGAAATCGCTGTTCTAGACCGGCGTAAAACTCGGCAGCGGACAAGGGAACTGTCACACCACGCTGGACATGGAAGGCAACCATACGGTCGAAGAGGAGGAAATTCTGACGCTCGGCAATAACCTCGGCTCGACCGTCTTTGGAAACGAACACTGGGAGTTGTTTTAGGTGTGTATGGATGAAATCCCAGACGCCCTGTTCTGTTCCAGCAGCCAGCTTGAAGCGGTCTTCAAGCCCCCCATTTGGCTTATATGCAGAGATCACTAAATCTTGGTCAACTGCCCCAGCCCTGTTGACGGCATTGAACGAACGTTGTTGTTTGTCAAGAACACGAACATCGGCCACGACCAAACCGGATGATTGGATAGATTGCTGTATGGTATTCCAAACAGCATTTTGGCTATTATGAAACTCAATAGTTATCCATCGTTCTGGCTTTAGAACACGCGCATATTCCCGAAATGCCACCCCCATCATACGGGAATAGAACGGAAGGTCCTTCTTGTGAACGTAATTTAGAACGCAATCATCTTCCTTTCGACTTCTTACACGAACCCACGATTCAACAAAAAGATTCAGTTCTGAGTACTGAAGAGATTCCCCAAATGGAGGGTCCGTAAAGATATAATCAATTGAGTTACTGGGGACATTTTTTAGATCAGTAATGCTCTGCGTGGAGATGGCGCATGATCTACTCACAACCCTTGATAGATCGCCAATCTTACGTATCTTCCTACGCAGAACATCGAATACGTTTCGCTCTAGATGAAGGGACGGTGCAAATAGTGTCCCTGACACACCGCCACCACCACCCATAAAGCCCTGTTTCCTAGATACGTAGTTATTAATTGCACTCAGGCAGAAACGGAAAATTGATGTGTGACGCGATGATGACAGTTCAAGCTGCCATAATTCTCCCATGGCGAATAGAGCCCTGGGGGTGTACATATGACAGATATATGAGATTCCAGTACCATTTATCAGCTTATTTGTTTGCCGGCCCGAAAAAAATTTTTCAGTGGGAACGTTCGGCCACTGGCGATTCTCGAAACGCTTGTTAAACGCCTTTCTGTCCGCATCGGAAATCTTGACCCTCATGCGTTTTGAACCAGAGCTAACTGTCTGTTCTACAAGCACGAATTTTGGGACACGAATAACTCGATTTAGAATAGAATCAAAATTGGTGTCAAATGCCCGTTCGAGTTTTGTGACCCCGGTTGCTTTTGAAGCACTTTTCCCAACGATCGAGCCACAATCAGGACATGGAAATGATCTTTGCATCTTGCCATCCTTCAATGCGGCTTCCCAGAAAATTAGCTCGTTGCTACAGTATGGACAGAGAAAGACATCGGACCAAATAGCGTTCAATATCGAACCAGAATCGCTTAGATATAACCACGAAAGAGATTTCTCAACCCTATCAACGACTTGAATTGCCTCTCTCTTGAAATGTTCAAGGTCAGAAAGATCGACGTAATTTCGAGCGATGAACGTAGCAATTGGAGATAAATCTGAAAGTATCGAACGGCGCTGCCCAATCGTAGAAATAGCTAAGCTGTGCTCATTGAGAATATTTCCATCATCCTTGACACGGTACCCAAGAGTCTCAACTTCTTTATCATCTCCGCATAACTGAGCAGCGACACCGGTCATCCCCGTCCCGCAAAACCCGTCAAAAACAATATCGCCCGGTTCGGTATAGTGCAGGATGTACCGCATAATGGCTTTGTGCGGCACCTTGGTGTGGTACGAGTGAGCGTTGTAGATGGGGTCGTTCTTGCCTTCGCTCACATCTGCTGCAAAAGGCTCACGATGATAGTCTTCAGTCTGTTCCTGCTTCTGTGCGTCCCATTTGGCGATGAAGTCCGCAATCCACGGATTCGGGCAGGCAGTATAATACGGAGGATCACTCAGGTTCAGAATGTCCTCATCCTCACCAATCGGGAATCCTTCGATCTTGCGAAACTCGGGATCCTTTAGTTTCTGGCGGAGTTCCTCGGTAAAGTAAGCACGACGGGCTTCGTCATTTTCAAAGGTTATACCGAGGCAAGTTACCGAATCTTCACGCCGCATACCTTCGGTTGCCAATCCAAACTTTATGGCCTGCTGTTCTTGGTTCATCTCAAACTTTCCAAAGACGGCTTCCTGTTCGGCCAGATGGTATTTCTGGTTTTATCTCTCCACCACGATCCGCACCTTTGCCGGATCTTTGCCCTTGGTGATCTTATCGATGTATTCGTCAAATCGGTTCTTCATCTCCGCTGGAGTTGCTGGGCCGTCGGTCACCCTCAGCGCAATTTGTAGGTCCTTTACATGGACGGGGACTTTGATCAGACCGAAAAGCGCATCTTTGAGGGCATGTACAAAGCTGTTGCTTAGAGGTATCGGCAACTCGCGCGACTGCATGAAAGGCTCCAGCAACTCGCGGTCATCCGTCTTCAGCAAGTCCATGTTGTCCTGAGTGATTGGGTCCTCCAAGTTGCTGAGGATGATAGAAGTCCAGTCCTCAGCCATCTCATCTAGTTGAACATCTATCTCATTGATCTGCTGAGGGCTTGTAACCATGCTTATTTCGGTAGAGGGCTTGAATCCGCAGTGCAAGCAAGTCGGCGTTGCATCCAACTCCTGATCGGTCAGAGCAAAGCAGCTTTTCAGATCTATTAGACGATCCTGAAAATCGGTAAGTTGTTGCCGAGGCATTAGATCAATTTCGGCTAGTTTGACTAAGGCTTGCAACCTCGGGTCGTTGAGCAATGCCGCCTTGCGCCGGTCGTCATTCGCGCCTAAGCGGGCCTTAGTGTGCAGGTCAATATAAGCGACCATGTAGTCCCTCTTGAGCTTTTGTATTTCTACGCCAATGGCTTGGGACTGTTGTACCTCGATCCGGGGCACTTGGTTGAGGGTGCTCAGGACGTTCTGCCGGGTCTTCTTCATGCGGCTCACCCAGTCATGTTCGGTGGGCAGTACCGCTTCGGCCGTGGCCAGATAGGAGGCAGTGGGTGCATGGTCTATGACGAACTTGCGCAAAGCGTCCAACTCATCCAGAGCCGTTAGGGCTTCTTCGTGCGCCATAATTTCCGGCACACTGTAGCCGAAATTTTTCAACCTGCCGAGAGAGGAATACGCCTGAAGCGATTGAAAGAAGGTTTTGGCTTTATCCAAAGCACTGGCTCGGCTGGCAAGGGCAGTGCTGACGAGCAGGTCCTGTCCCCAGAAGGAAAGCCCTTTCTGCATATCCTGTTGGGCCATGACGACACGCTGGATCATCTTTTCAACGGTCTGCTGCAAGTTCTGGACCGGTTCGTCGTTGCCTTGGGCAACAAGCTGGGCCATGCCCGGCGGCAATCCGAGCAGTTCAAACAGCACCCTGATGGCGGGCAGGTTCCATTCCTTGGGTTGCTCCAAATGCTTGAAGCGGATCAATTCGTCCATGCCGGTGGCGGCAAGTTGCGGTAGCTCGGT
Organism: Candidatus Latescibacterota bacterium; assembly: GCA_022827835.1. Taxonomy (GTDB): domain Bacteria; phylum Latescibacterota; class UBA2968; order UBA8231; family UBA8231. The sequence goes on along the minus strand of JAJEIO010000061.1, from coordinate 15,660 downwards.
GGCGTCGAATTTTTTACCCGGAATGGCAAGTACGATGTCGCCGGAGTACACCAACGCAGCCAAGATGACCGCTACCCATTCGGGCTCGAGACGGGAGCCGCTGGGGTCCATGAATTCTAGCCCGTGGTCGTCTTGAATGATCTCGCTACGATTTACTACCTGACCTTGGCCCTTAGCCCGTACAGCATCGATAATGAACTGGGTGTACTTTGATTTGTAGGGATCCATCCTCTCACCATCTAGCAGTTCCAGTCCATCCAGCACGGCAGTGGCCTGCTTGGTAAGGTTCTGTCCGGCGATAGCCCGCAGAGCATCTTGGGCGGCTTGAGCGCGATTGTTGCCAGTAATCAGCACCGAAAAGGATGGGTAGTCGGGGGCCTGATTTTCAAAATTCGGGGCTAAACAGACGCCCGCTATAGTATTGATAAGATCGCGGAAGTTGATGGTTTCGTGGGGCAACAGGCCCGACAAGTCTCGGATGGATTTGCCCTTGGCCCACTCGGGGATGGATTTCGTGCGGCCTTGATAGGTAACCTCAAAGGCACTGGTCATCTGCGTTTGTAGCCACTGGACTAGCTGGCGCAAAAAGCCGTTAGCCTTGGCCTCATAAGTAGCTTTGGCGTGAGCCGAGGAAGTACCTGCGAGGTCCAAGGCCGCCGCATAGCTTTTCAGCGCGGTCTGAAATTCCTCATCGGTGCCTTTCAGGCGAAAGAAGACCTCGTCGCTCGCTTTGTTATCCCTGAAGCGGGGCGGGTCATTTGGCTGGATAAAGTAAAGGTAGAAGTCCCGCTGAGGTACGGCGGTGGAGCGCTCGTTGGGTGCTCCGAAAAACAGATATCCGGTGCGGGCGGCTTTGTGCTCCTGCCAGATGAGCTCATGTTGCCAGATTTTGTAGCCGGTTACGTAAGTAGCGTCTTGGCATTCCATGACCCGTTTGAGGGCCTCGTAGTAGAAGCGGTCGAGCTGAGTGTTATCGAGGCTCTCCGTTCGCTTGTCAATGATGGCGTCGAAGTCCTCGGTCTTTTTTAAGTCCAGATAGTATTGGCGATTGTCCCTGTTGAACGAAATGAATTGTCCGTTGACCGCTCTGTCGATTTCGCGCAGAACGGTTTCCACATGAGTTTGCAGGTCTTTATCTGGTTCATCGCTACCCAATTCCTCAATCAGGGGGTCAAAAAGGCAGAGGCGGTCACGCAGTTCCTCGGCGGATGCTCCCATGGGCGTATAGATGTCTCCAGTGGTCAGGCGGTGGACGGACAGTGCATGAATCAAGCGCAGGGCCATCGGTTTGTACTGCTTGCGGGCGATGGCGTTTTCGATGCGGGATTCCAGTACCTGACTACAATCAATGACTGCCCGGATTTCGGGAATGGCGCGGAAGGCTGCGTTCTTCCTGAGCGTGTTCCAGTAGCTATCGAAAGCAATTAGGCCGGGTTGATCCTGCGGCACCACTTCGTCCATAATGTCTTTCATGCGTATGGACAGAGTCTTGAGCACCTCGCGCTTTTCGACCACAGTGACCCGCTCGAAGGTGTCAATGTAATCGGGATGCACGGGAAAGAGACGGACGAATTCATCCATCCGCTCATTGAGCCCGCCGTAGAACTTGGCAAAGGGCATCAGATACTCGCGGATATGGGCCTGTTGCTCGGGAGTCTTCTTGAGCAGACGCTCGGACACTACGAACTTGACGTCGTTGCGGGCAATCAGGATTTGCTCAAAACGGTCTTTTACCCGACGGATGCTCTCGGAAACAAAACCGAAGCGGGGGCTGTCGAAAATGGCTTCCTGCACCCCGGCCATAAAGCGAAAACGCAGGTCTTTGCACACTTCGCCCATTTCGCGGAGGAAGTTGAGGTCGAGGATTAGCTCTTGGTCCCTACGGCTACGAAGGTAGTCCAGTAGCTCGTCGACTACCAGCAGCAGACCATGTTCGGGGAAAGCCTCTCCAAACTTGTCCATCAGGTCTTCAAAGGCCCGCTTGCTGTTAGTGATTTCGTCCATATCGGGAAATATGTATTCCACGCCGAGCTTTTCGAGATATTCTTCCAACTCAGAGACCAAGATGTCGCGCAGGGACATAGTGGTGGCCCCGATCTCGGTGCGGATGACCTTGAAGCGCCCGGCGATTTGTGTGGCTGAATCGCGGACGCCGGGATGATTCAATTCTTCCAGTAGGGAGGCGTCTGCGGCAAGGCTTGAAATCACCGACATCAGGTGCGATTTACCAGTACCATAATTACCGACGACCAAAATCCCTTTGTTATCGACGGGTTGGTCGAACTGCATCTGCGGGATGACAAGCTCAGTAAGCCGGTCGGCCATCTCCTCGGAAATGACGTACGTATTCACAAGATGTTGTGCGGCACTGGATTCGTCCGCGTCGCGCAACTGAATAACCGACTCAATAGGGTCGAATTGAATAAGATCGCCGTATTTCATGTTGGTCCTACTGATCCTGCTTCTCTATTGGTGGTTCGCGGACCATCCTAACGAACTACTCCGCATATTCATTTAATATAGGGGGCTAGTTGTACTGTCGATAGGCACCCCATTGACCGTCGTCGTCCCATCCATACTCACGATGAGTGCATTGACCGAGTCATATTCCCGGTACTCTGGGTGCTCCCGCTCTGCATAGAAAAGCCTCCCGCCAGCAGAGCATCCGCTCCAAGAAGCCACCACGGCACAGTTCCGCGAAATGTCTCGTAGCAGACTCAACGGGTCTTGCTTGAGGTCCTTGTCAAAGAGGATTTCGAGATTATCAAGCACCACCGGCGGCTGAGCTTGGGTGGCGAGTTGATCGAGGATACGCGGTAGCCGCAGCAACCGCTGCCGAGCCGTCAGTTCGAGCATCTCGTATGAAAGTGCTCGATTGACGTTGATAACTTGCGTACCGAATGCATCGGCGACCTCGCGCAGAACGCCGGTCTTACCGGAACCGCTCTCCCCCACCAGCAACACCAAGCGGTGATACAAGCTATCGGCGACCTCGAGGGCTCGCTTTATCTGGTTTTGAATCGGTTCAGCCATGCCTCAGCGCGGTACGATCCACTCGTCTGCTATTTCCATGCCAAAACCCGGCGCGTCCGAAGGAACCACGCGCCCATCTTGAGGCACGGCCGTACCCGGTATGGTGGGAACTTCCTCTAGGGGAATGCCCGGAGGCGAGCCGAGCCAGAACTCGGCCATCGGCGACTCGGGAAAGGCAAAGGCGAAGTGCTGGCCGTAGGCACTGTTGGCACCGCCGTGGGGGATGGTGACAAGGCCAGCAGCTTCGGCAATGTAGTAGATCTTGACGGCTTCGGAGAAACCGCCGCACCACTTAATATCCGGTTGCAGCACATCGACGCAGCGGTGTTCCACTAGCTGGCGGAAGGCCTGACGGCCGTGGTGGTCCTCGCCGGTGGCAATGGGCACGTACGGAGCAGCCCGCTTGAGCGCGATGTGGCCTTCGAGATCCGTGGGAATCAGCGGCTCCTCAATCCAGCGCATCTGATAGGGCCTGAGCCGCTCGGCGACTTGGACGGCGTATTCGACGTTGTAGGACATGACCGCGTTGAGCATCAGCTCGCAGTCCGGGCCGATGGTCTCGCGCACTTGGGCGATTTTGTCTTCGAGGCGGTTGAGCCCTTCCTGCCCCTCGCGGTAGTGAACCGGATTGGTAACCTTGAAGGCGCTAAACCCCAGTTCGAGACCCCAGTCGAGGTCGTCGCCAGTGGCGTAGAGTTCGAGATGGTCGCGGCAGGGGCCGCCGAGCAGGCGGTACACGGGCAGGCCCAGCAGCTTGCCCTTGAGGTCCCAGAGCGCCAGATCAATGCCGCTTTGGGCAACGGCTGCGGTCCCAGCATGACCGAGGCGCTGAGCGGCGCGCCACATCAGGTCGTTGAGAAATTCCGTGGCCAGACAATCTCGGCCTGTCAGCAAAGGCGCGAAGACCTGCTCGACGATGGCGGCTACCGGCGCACCAAAGGAGCAATTGCCCAAACCCCAAGTGCCGTCTTCAGCCGTGATCTGCACCCAGACGGGGCCACCGCCCATGCCCGGCATCTGGCCGGGAAGACGCGAAAATTCTGGATACTTGTTGATCGGCAACGAACGCGGTGCACTCTGGTTCCAAGAGGGGCGGCGCGGTGCGGTTTTGGGCGGGTTGCGTGGAATTTTGAGGTCAACTACGCGGATGGATTGTATTTGCACGTCTAAACCTTTTCAAATCTACATCGGGCGTTTTTCGCTACGTAGGGGGGATACATTATATCGCCGGGCGTTGGTAACAGCAAGGTTGGCAGCGCGGTCAGGCATTAAAAGGAGTATTGTAGTTGCATCGAGTAGATATTGTCGGTGTAGCTCTGGGTGGGGTCGTTCGAGTCGTTGGTCGCAAATGCGTATTCCAGCCGCACCGCAAAATTGTCGCGGAGGTCTTGTTTAAAGCCGAAGCGCAACAGGGTGAGGTTGTCGCGCCTTTTGGTGCCGGTCTCGGATACGATCCAATCTCGGTATGACTTGAAATGATGGCGCGCAGCAAGGCTCGCGTTGGAACGCGGCGCGAGTCGCCAGATGAAAAAAGATCCTATGCGGTGGTTGGCGAAGTTGAAATCAACATCGTCCTCATCGCCGTCGTGATGGCCCAATTCACCCCTTTGCTCAGGCTCGCGAGAAAGCGGTTCCTGGCGTGGGAGTTCGCCGGTGGCTAGATCGATTTCGAACTGATATTTCAAATTCAGCAACACCTGCCCCAAGGCCATGCCCTCAAACCCAAGGCTGGCGGTCTGGCGGATCCCGCCCACGTTCTCGTTGAGTTCGGATATGATGATTCTCGGATCGATGACGCCCCGGTACGCACGCACCTGATAGCCAGCGGAAACATGTGCAATCGCGCTGAGCTGTCGTCTGAGCCCGCCTTGGACCATGACACTGCTATACCTGCTGTGTTTGCTGTTTGGAAAGTACTTGTTCCGCAGCTCGGCCCCGAACCTGGACGACCACGACGGATTCCACCGCATCTGGAGTTGACCGCTGATGTCTTGCTTGAAGTACTCGTTGATGCGGTCGTTGGGTTGGTGCCGCAGGCCGAGGTTGGCGACGGTCAGAAGCGTGACATCGCGGGAAAGCCTGCGGTGCCAAAGACCTGACAGTAGGTGATCGTAGCGATTCTTCTCGGTTACGTCGGCAAAGCGACGCGGAGCCATCTCATAGCGTACGGCGATGTGCGTACGAGGATCAAGCGCGGCCCTGACATGGACCCCTGCCCATATATACGCGGCAAAATCCCGTTGTTCGCCCAAGTCCTTCGGCACCTGCAAGACATTGTCTTCGTACTGGTAGCGGAAGTCAAAAAAGGGCTTGACCCGCAGCGATGAATCGGCGAAAACTAGGCACGGGGTGCTCAGCGCGAGCAACCATATCACAACTGCAATTCTCAATGACACGTGGGAATACCGTCACTTTCCTTGGAGCATATTCTCGAGTTCTTGGGCGAGATGTACCGCTTTCTCACCGTGGATTTTTTCTTTGGCGTCCCAGCTCTCCCGTTCGGCTCGCCAAATTTCCAGCGCCGATTCCGCATCTGCAATTTCTCCTTCCAACTCGGCGATATCGAGGCTGCGGTCGAGATCAAACTCGTCTTCTTCACCGCGGCGAATGTCGCGGAGCAACTCCAGCATGTTGCGCCGCAAATCGAGTGCTTTACTGGTTTCGCGGATCTGCCGGTCAAGCTCTTCGATTTTACTCCGTATAATATCCTGTTGGTCTTGCAGCACAGCCAATTTCTGCTGGATCTCATCGGGGCCGTCGGTTTGCGCCGGGGAGACATCCAACGACAACAGCAACTCGCTGGACTCTCTGGCCATTTGCTCTCGGTAGGTTTCTGCTTCTTCCTGAAGTTTTAGCACCTCGGCAAGGATCCGGGTCTTGGTCTTGGCGTCTTTAGCGGCGCGGGCTTCCCCAGCAAGCCGCTCGATTTCGTCATTCAGCATGCCTACGAGCAGGCGTTGCTTGGCGACCGATTCCTCGGTGAGTGCATAGATCCGGTCGTCGAGCGCCTGGATCTGGTCCGATAATTCCCGGGACGCCTGTAGGTCGTCCTGCAACTGTCGCTCAAGCAGTCGGTCGCCGCCTTGTTGCAGGTCTTGTTTGGCCGTGCGGATCCTATCGGTCAACTGCTTGTTTTCGCGCAGCAGCTTGTTGCTCTCCGCGGAGATGCCTGCGGCCTGTGCGGCGAGTTGTTCAATCTGTATTCTCAAGTTTTGTAGGGTTGGTTCCTGCGCAAACGCCGCTGGCACCGCCCCGATTGAGATGGCGCAAAATAGCAGGAGACACCGCCGGCTAAAAAGCATGGTCCTGAACGCTCGTCGAGAGACTACAGTTCGTATTTTTCAAATTTGTAGCGGAAAGTGGTTCGTTCGATACCGAGCAATTTCGCGGCGTCCGCTTTGACCTTGTTTGCCTTTAGATAGGCATCCCACAAAAGCTGCTTTTCAAAAGCCTCGACGCGCTCTGTCAATGTGCCGCTTTCTAGGTGGTGTTCAGGCGATTGCGCGTTTAGCGAGAGGTCATCGGACGTAATCTCGTTGCCCTGCGCCAACACCACGGCGCGTTCGATGGCATTTTCGAGTTCCCTGACATTGCCAGCCCAAGCGTACGTCGTCAGCAACTCCATGGCGCTGGGATGCACTGACGACACCTTCTTGCCGATCTCGGCGTTGTACTTGAGCAGGAAATGGGCCACCAGCAGCGGAATGTCTTCGCGACGTTCGCGCAAGGGCGGAACCTCGATGGGCACCACGTTGAGGCGATAGTACAGGTCTTCGCGGAATGCCCCTTCCCTAATGCGGTCGGGCAAGTTTCGGTTGGTCGCGGCGACGAGCCGGACATCGACCGCGATCGAGCGGGTTCCCCCGACCCGCTCGAATTCCCGTTCCTGCAAGACGCGCAGCAGTTTGACCTGCATCGCCGGCGTACTTTCGCCGATCTCATCGAGGAACAACGTACCGCCATCGGCGATCTCGAAACGTCCGGGTTTCATCTTCACGGCTTGGGTAAATGCGCCTTTCTCATGGCCGAAGAGTTCGCTTTCCAGCACGCCCTCTGCCAGCGCCGCGCAATTGACCTTGACGAAGGGTTTTTCCCGGCGCGGACTGTGCTGGTGGATCGCCCGGGCAACCAGCTCTTTCCCCGTGCCGCTTTCCCCGCCGATAAGCACGGTCGAATGGGTTGGCGCGGCCGTTTGTATCCTGCGAAAGACCGCTTGCATCTGCGGGCTCTCACCCATGATCTCGTCAAAGCTGTAGCGCAGCTCGTCCTCTCGGCGCAGGTAGGCGTTTTCTTGACTGAGACGGCGTCCGGCAAGCGCCTGTTCAATTTTTACTTCGATCTGTTCGAGCGTGTACGGTTTGGTTATAAAGTCCACCGCTCCCTTCTGCATGGCCTCAACGGCCAACTCGATCGTGCCAAAAGCCGTCATCATTACGACACTCGTTTCGGGCGAGATCTCAGCAAAGGCTTCGAGGACTTCAATCCCGGTCTTCTTTGGCATCTGGATATCGACCATGGCCAAATCGAAAGAGTACTTCCCGATCGCTGCGATCGCATCCTCTCCGTCAAATGCAACATGGGTCGAATGCCCTAGCCCCTCAAGCGCGAGGGCGAGCCCCTCTCGGGTGCTTTTATGGTCATCGGCAATCAGTATCCGGCTCATGCCTGTCTTTCTCGTTCCATAGTCGTCGGCAGTCTGAGGGCAAACGTCGTACCGCCGCCTTGCTTACTCGTGCATTCGATCGTGCCTTGGTGATGCTCGACCAGCCGTTTGACGATGGCCAACCCCAGCCCCGTGCCCTGGTCTTTCGTGGTAAAAAACGGGATAAAAGCGCGTTCCGCCGTCTCGGGGGACATACCCACTCCGGTATCCCGAACCTCGACGCGGATAGTATCGGAATCCGCATCGACAAAACCTTCGATGGCGATGGTGCCGCCTTGGTCGATTGCTTGCGCGGCATTCTTGACCAGATTGGTGAACACCCACTTGAGTTGGTCGGCGTCTGCTTCGATGGCGGGCAAGGTATCCAAGTTTATCGTTTGAACCTCGATAGCGCACGCACGCAACTCCGCATCGAGCAGCGCCAGTACTGAAGCTACTACATCTGCCAAGTCCACCGCCTCGGTCTGTAACGGCGTCGGACGCGCAAAGTCGAGAAACTCGCTGACTAGCTGATTCAATGACTGCACTTCGCCATCTACTTGCTCAATCAGTTGCTCCGCCTTTGGGTCGGCGGGGATTTGGCGTTTGAGCAAGCCTAGAAAAATCCGCATCCCGTTAAGCGGGTTTCTAACCTCATGGGCGAGCCCAGCCGATAGCTGTCGAAGCTCCTCGGCCATGCGCGACACCTGCTGGTCCCGCTCTTGAATCGCGGTGCTCATCTCGTTGAATGTCGTGGCTAGTTCGCCGACTTCGTCTTTGCTGCGCGTTTCAACCTGAGTCCCGAACGCCCCGGCCTTAATCTGTTGGGTCGCTTGCGAGAGTCTTTTAATCGGCACGACGATCGACCGAGCTAGAAAGATGCTGAGAACGACTGCAAAAACCGTACCAACGACGCCGATGAGTACCATGTTGCGGCTCATCCTCGCAAGGCTTTCGAGGAACAGCACACTCGCATCCACGGCGAGGATGGCGACAATACCACCCTGTTCGTCGCGAATGGGCGCATAAGCCGATCGGTAAAAAGCATCGTCTTTGCCGTGAAAGGCGACGGAGGCAGCCCCTATCCCTCGCTTGGCCTGATCAATATGGATTCTGTCTTCGCCCAGTGAGTGGTATTGACTGCCAATGGGCACATCGAGGCGGGAATCAACGAGGCTTTTGTATTCGAGGTCAAGCACGTACATCGCCCGCGCTTCGGAAGCATCGCGCATAGACTGTAGCTGCTTTTGCAGCCTCCGGTACAACCGCGTGTCTTCGTCGCCCGGCTGGAGCACGCGCAAGTAGCTCCCATTGAGTCCGTTGAGTTGCGCTGCAGAGGTCTTGGCGACCGCCACGAGCCGTTCGCCCATCTCGGCGTCGAGCGCGCGCTTTGCCGTGTCGTAGAATAGATAACTACTAGCCGTCAAAACCAAGACCACGAGCAGCGCAATGGTGAGGGTTGTCTTGGTTTGGAGTCGGATCTTCATGCGCTTTTTCGCACGTAGTAATCAATGAATAGCGACCTGATAAAAAATTGGTCCATAGCGTGGGCCGTGTGTTGAGCCTCCACTGAATTTATCGGAAAAATCCCTTCCCCGGCAAATTTCTGCCGTCCTCGACAAAAATTTGCCGCGTCCCATTCCAAGATCTGCCCCAAAACCCCTTTGATTCAGTGCCTTTTTCGTTGGCACGGAAATTGCTCAACAGAAAGGTGTCCAATGCCATGGCAAAAAATGCACAATGCAGCAACGCGGTGTTCATAGTCTGAACTACCCGCTTAACTCGGAGGAAATATCATGAAACTCAACATGAGCAAACCAATCGTTGCGGTGCTTATTCCCGCATTTATTGGCATAATTAGCTGTGCTGATAATCCAATGAAGTCCGCCGGCGAAAACGCCGAATCCGGCAGGTCTGAGTCGGCCGGAGAACACAGGGGCAACGCAGGCGGTGAAGGCCACGAAGGCAGTGAAGGCAGTGAAGGCGGAGCAGGCCGTTTAGTCGCCAACCAAGGTGGTGACGGCGAAGGCAGCGGTGAGCACGGGAGCGGTGCAGGTGGTGGCGAAGGCGGCGGAGGCGAGGGTAATGAGACCAGCGGCCATGCCGAAGGCCCCGAAGGCGGCGGAGGCGATCCATCGAGTCCGATCCTCGCGCTCGACGAGTCGTTTGACGGCGTCGTCAACGGCGTGCGCGTGGCCATGTCCTATGACCCGGTCAGGCGCTCGTTCTCGGGTACCGTCGAGAACACTATGGCGCTGACCGCCTGCTCCGTCCAGATCGAACTCAACCTCAAGCAGGGTACGCGCACGGTCGTCGAGTTGGGGCCGTCCCCAGTCGGCGATTTAGCACCGGGTGCCAGTGCGACCACTGAACTGTTGGTCGACGACGAGCCGGAGGCGGCGGGAGTAGATTTCGACGCCTGGGAGATCCATCCAGAGGTGTTTGACTGCAACTGCCCCGTTCCCACCTCCTCAAGTGGCGAAGGCGGCGACGCCGGGCAGCAGCTGGCTCCCGACCAGTCCTACGACCAGACGCGCAACGGCGCACGGTTGATCATGTCGTATAGCCCCAGCCAGAATGCGTTCTACGGCACAGTGGAGAATACGACCAACCAAACGTTGACCCGGGTGCGGGTGGAAATACATCTGACGGACCAGTCCGGCGCGATCACCGCGGAGTTGGGACCCACTACGCCAACGAATCTCGCGCCGGGTAAGAAGCTACTCATCGTCCTACCTGCCGCTGGCCAGACTTTTGCTGGCTGGTCGCCTCATGTGGAGGTCGGCTCTGGCGAAGGCGGAGAGGGCGGCGGTGAGCACGGAAGCGGTGCAGGTGGCAGCGAAGGCGGCGGTGAGCACGGAAGCGGTGCAGGTGGTGGAGAAGGTGGTGAAAGCCACGCTGGCCGTGAAGGCGGCAGCGGGTGAAATTTCATAGTTGCCAACTCGCCCACTCGGCGAGATAGCGAAAGCGAGGGTAAAGCTGGCCGGTTGTACATTCAATCGGCCAGCTTTTCTCTATGCCTCCTATCTCCCCAAGTGGCGGTCGGCAAAGTCCAAGTATTGCTCCCAATCGCACTCGGCGAGATCGTGACCCCCGCTGCGGATGTGGTAGCCGATCTGGCCTATGGTCGCTAGTCTGACTGTAGTTTAGTCGTCGAAGTTATAGACGAAGGAGAGCCAAGGGATGGGAAATCCCTCTTTGAGAACTTCGCCGATGATAATGACACCGGCGTCAACAGCTATCCTAGGGCCAAAGAAGCGGAGGGCGAGGCCCAACGGCTGTTCGTCTAGCCCGAAATCTTCGCCGGTAATGAGCCAGTTTTCCGAGACTAAGGCCATGCTCTCAGAGAGGCGGATATTGCCGCCAAGGAGAAGGACTGGGTGCTCGGCGAAATCCACGTCTTCGCCTTCCTCGGCGATGTAGCCCAGGCCGATGCCACAAGTGAAGCTCTTGTCGGGGCTACCTTTTGTCCCAACCACAAAGGCCATACCTCCAGCCCCTTCGTCGGCGACATTCATATAGAGCACGCCTGCGGAAAGAGCGACATCGCCGCTGTCGTAGAGGCCGAACTTGGGGGCCACTGACAGGATCTGCTCGCTCAATCCCAACCCCGGAATAACGGACAGGCCCCCTGCCACGCCAAAGCGGTCGGTGAAGCCGTAGGCCATGCCGGGGAAGAATACGTAGTAATCGAAGAAATAGCGATCTCCTCGGCGCAATGGCCTGCCAGTAGGTGCGAACATCAGGCGGGTGTAGTTGGGGTCGGGACGGGAAAAAGCACCAGCGTGGCGCTTTTTTATCGCAACAATGGCCGTTCTCGGCACCTTTATTTCTAGGCCCAACAGCGTCTCGACGAGGATGTGGGTTTCAGTCTCCTGAATGATGATGCCTTCGAGTTGGGTGCCGTCGGTGAGAGAAATGGACATCAGCGAGTCAGCCAGAGTATCCTTCTCCTCGGCACCCAAGGGCATGGCCACTTGAAGCAAGAGCCAAAGCGCCCATGCGACCCATTTGATCTGGGTCTGAGCAGTCATTGCACTCACCTTTCAAATATTTCGCAATCTCTGCCGACGCCTATTGTTTCTTCACGATTACGCTGCTGATATGGCCTTTTCCGCTTGCTTCAATATCCCGTACTAAGGAGGATGGATCAACGGATTTTTTCAACCAAACATCAAACACGACGACGGCCGTTCCATCCGCATTCTTGATCACATTTGCCACCTGCCACCGTTTGGCACTGGATTTCAGGATCGGAGCCGTTGCTTTTTGAACCTCCTCGACTTTCGTCGTATGCACTTCGATCTGGGCATTATAGGGCTTTTCAGTGGCAACGGCCTTTTTTTCAGAGGCTTGGTCCGATTCAGGACTAACAATGCTCCATCCAGATAGCACGGCCGGCTGTGCGCCAAAATTGCTTTTCCACACGCCTAGTGCTATGATGACGAAAGTCAACGATGCGAGATAGGCCACCGTGGTAAGCTGGGTACCAGACGCCAGCCCGATGCCGATGGCCATAAACATATACACAGCATCTATCGGCTCATCGAGTGAGGTGCGAAAACGGACGGCACCTACGATGCCCGCCAAGCTGAACGCCAAGGCCAGACTGCCCTTGACAAGAAAAACAACCAGCGCAATGGAGATAGGCACGACGAGCAGCGTTTGTGCGAAGGATTGACTGTATTTCTTGCGTGGCCGCGTCCAGCGATAGACCCAAGTAATAGGAAGAGTAACCCCAAAGGCCAGCACTAGGGCGACCATGACCGGAATGGTGTGTGCCGGATCGGCGAGCCGGCCAACTCCCTGTTCGATATTGCCAAGTGGAAATGGAATGGCGTCAGCTCCACTTGTCACGGATTTTGCTACGAAGATGCGTTCGCGTTCTTGGGCGACGTACTGGAGGATCTGGGGGAAAAGATGAAAAATCCCGCTGAGGGCTAAAAGCCACGCAGCGTAGTAAATGAGGAGACGTATGATGATGTTTTTGAGCATGGGTATTCTCCTTTATTGGCTAGAACGTGAGACCAGCGCGCAGATACACTCCTGTCAAGTCATCGCCTTGTACGGCTGCCACGCTCAAGGTCTGTCGGCGCTGGAGAAAAGACAGCCACAATCCACCTCCGACTCCGGTGTGCCATGTATCCACATCATCTGAATCCGCGGCATAAATCACCCGGCCAGCATCGGCCGCCCCGAACAAGCCCAACTCACCCGGCACCAAAAGCTTAATCTTGGCCAGCACCAAGCGCAGTTCGGAATTGCCATATAGTGCGGTGTCTCCTGCGAACCGGTTCTTCCGAAAGCCACGTAAACTGCCGTTGGATACATCGCCGCCGGTTAAGCCGGGGCCACCCAGAAAGGCGCTCTCGTGGAAGGGGAAGGTTCCCCACACTTTTTTGCCGCCCGCTCTTAAGGCAAGGGTCGGGTTGGTCGGAATAGGAGCGGTCAGATATCCGCGTGCTTCTCCATCTAGGCTACCAAAGGCCGACGTCACATCCCAAACGCCCGGATAGACCGCTCCGGCCACCCGGACCAGAACGCCCCGAGTGGCATATCCCGGATTGTCCCGCGTGTCGTAGGCGATTTCGCCCTGTGCTCCTACTTGGCCGAAGGAATCCGTGCCGTAGTCGTACTCTGGGTGCTGGCCGATAAATTTGTCCTTATTGGCACTCAGCGGCGTGTCTGAATACTTGATAATCGGCCCGAAGCCAATGGTTAATGCCGAGCGCAACGGTCCCATACCACCACCATGCACATTCCCTTCACGCTCACCCACTCGGAATTCAAGGGCTGGGGCGAAAGCGAAGTAATTTTGTTCTACTTCATAAAAAGAAGATGGACGCGGGATCTCAGTTTGGTTTCCGAACCCGTTGAACCGGATCATCTGGATGCCGGAGTACTTGAGATGGATTCTCGCGTCGAGATTGCGCAGCAGTTGGCGGAAGGTTCCGGTATAGGAAACAGATGGCTTGAGACGATTGACCGCCAGCCCGGCGTTGAAGGAATGACTCGAAGAGAACGGGTCTTTGCGATAGCCGAAATACTGTCGGCTGCCGAAACCGCCTACGAACACACCTAGGTCTGGATTGGCCACAAGGACCGGGAAAGTCATCATCTGCTGGCCCCAGTCCAGTGCATACCGCGCGCGGAGAATCGGTGCGGGAGGACGCTTGTAGGGGCGCTCGTTGACTTTCGCTCCCGTGCCTTTCGCAAACCGATTTTCCCCACGAGAGTCGTAAAACCGGGTCTCTGCGGCACCAGCTTGGGATGAGTTTGTAAACGTGTCGTCTCCACCTCCGCCGTCGATGCGGACGGCAATTCGTCCCTTGGCCCCTGCTATCTCCGCGCGGTCGTCTCCCCCGCGAAGGTAGATGCGGACTTCCCGGGTTTCTTGGGGGTGGAACGTCCGCTGGAAATAAGGCGTCTTCTTTGCTTCATCCGAACCTTCCGTGAGACCGATGCGGACCAAGAGATCGCCGCTCGGCAGGTGTTCACAGTGGGCGTACTCGTCCTGATCTGTCGCTTGGATTTCGGCCTCGCGGGTAATCAACGCATAGTATCGGCTGGCAAATTTAGGTAATGCATCTCTCCTCGATTTGAGAGCCTGTGTAAGAGCCTTCCCTACTAGCTTGTAATACGGCGGCGGAAGCTGCCGTACCGCATCCTCAATGACCGGGTCCGGCAGATCTCTGCGAAATGCCGTTACGACCGAATCCCATGCCGTTTTATCGAGTTCAACGAGGAACTCGCGATCCATCTCCCAACCCGTGGTCGATAAACCTACCAGACTCGGATACGCGTCGTGGAACTCGATTTGTCTAGGGAGCCCTCTGCGCGCCACAGCCATAGCAAACCCGTCGAAGTCGATAAAGGCTTGGTCGCGATCCTCTGGTATTGGAACCCAAGTATAACAATCGCCAGCAGGGAACCGCGCCCAGCGCCACTGACCGTAATGGCGATCCTTGTCCCCGATGAGGAAATCCATCAGCTTCGCCTTCAGGTAGGCACGGTCATCAATGCGATTGCACGGCGTTTTCTCCAAGCGCTCCCACAACTTCTCCGTGCCGCTGATCTTGCGGGAACCAGCAAAGCCAGGAGTATCGTCCGGCCCTTCGGAAGGGTGTTCCTGCAGCATGCCTACAAGGCCGGCAAATTCCTCGCGATACTCTCCCAGTCGGGGATCATCCGGAATAACTACAAGCGTATGCTTGGCATGGAGGATCCCGGTGGCCTCCATCAGCGGATCGACTACGAGCCCCGCTGTTGGTAGCAGCGCACTGATCATGTCCTGCAGGACGTCTTCCACGACCGTATTCTTGAGCTCGTCCCATTTCCTTTTCATCGGATCTTTATCCAAGGAGCGAACCGTATAGCGGCGGCCATCTTGTCCCGTAAAGTGAAGAGAGATGGACTGCCCGGCTCCGCCGGTGCGAAGCGGCGTCAAGCCTCCGCCTACGCGGTCGAGGTCGAGGACTGTAACCTCAATGGGAGTAGCCCAGAGATCGCGGTAATCGCGGCCGTAGAGCCAGCGTTTGAACCCGCCGGCGCGGAACCTTTCCCCTGGAACCACCACGTGGGTTTTGGCACCCGGTGGAGGGATAGAGCGGTGGATTTTGTACCCTGGAGGAGGGGGTTCTTCTGCGGTCGATGCTGCTGGAATGGAAATAGCGAGTGCTAACGAGAGTACTATGGGAATCCGATTGGAAAATACCGTTTTTAGAAATCTTGTCGGCTTCAGGCTAATCTGGCGGTAGGTGGCTCGGCTCGTAACTTCTTAAGTTAGCATTCGAGAAAGGATACTCATAATGGCAAATTCCGAGATGTTTGCAGGCCGCGCCCCGCAAGCGCACGGGGGTATGGTCGAATTAAAGGATGGGCGCTGGATGCTGGTTTGGTCGGGACTGAACGTTAGCTACTCTAATGATCGTGGAAGAACTTGGTCGGCGAGTGAACCCCTTCAGGCCTGTGGCGAGCCTATCATT